>JAZKHU010000001.1:0-2981 GCA_040385225.1 Pseudomonadota bacterium
GCACCTAATGCACGAACCCCTGATCAGATATACTGGTCAGGGGTTTTTGCTTTTACAGATTGCTTTACATGCTCTGCAAGGCCTTGATTGCGTTAAGCTTGCTGCCATGAATAAAAGTCTTCTCTCCCTGTTGTCTTCTGATACGGCCGTCTCCGGAGAAGCGCTCGCGGCACATTTCGGCTGTAGTCGCGCCGCCATTTCCAAGCAAGTGGAAGTCTTGCGTAGTGCTGGCGTGTTGCTGCACTCCCGTTCCCGTGTTGGCTACCAGCTCGGTTATCCTTACCAATGGTGGAGTGCGGAGCAGCTCGCTAATCTGCTGTCGTCACTGCCGCTGCAAATCAATTTGCTGGATAGTGTGTCGTCAACCAATACCTGGCTGCGCGAGCGGCCGCAGGCAGCACTTTGTCAGCTGGCAATCACGGACTGGCAGGGTGCCGGGCGCGGACGCCATGAGCGCGAATGGCTGTCACCGCCGGGGCGCCAGCTGACCTTCAGTTTGCGCCGGGATGTCGCTGAAGGGCCGTGGCCATGGCAGGGCCTTGCGCTTGCTGTCGGTGTCGAAATAGCCGAGACGCTTCAGTCTCATGGCATTCCTGTGCAGCTCAAGTGGCCCAATGATTTGTGGCTGAACGGCGCCAAGCTGGGCGGCATTCTGGTTGAGCTTGATGCCGCAAGCGATGGTCCCAGTTCGATCATTGTGGGTGTCGGTCTTAATGAGCTTCTGACGCAGGCAGAGCGAGATAGGCTGGATCGTCCGGTGAGTGATTTGTCGGCCTATGCGACGACCTATACACGTGCTCAGCTCCTGCATGAGCTGCTTGAGCGTTTGATTCGCTTGCTCAGTGAGTATGCGAGTCGTGGTCTGGGTGCGTGGATAGAGCGTTGGCATCGTTTGGACTTGCTGCGGGGGCGTGAGGTGCAATTTGAGCAGGCTGGCCGGCAAGTCACGGGAATTGCGCAGGGCATTGATGCGCAAGGTTGTCTCTGCGTCATGACGGCGGACGGCTTGCTGCGATGTCACTCCGGTGAGATCAGCCTCGGTGCGCTGGCAGGAGGCATCTGATGCAGGGGGCGATGCTGTATGTGGATCAAGGCAATACCAGGGCGAAGTTCTGGCTGCTACTGGCTGAGCAGGTGCTTTGTCGTGGCAGTGTGCTAGATGCGGCTGATTTACAGCGAGAGTTGGGGGGGAGGGATGTAGCAGGCATTGTGCTGGCGACAGTAAGGTCGGCCGATTGCTCGGCTGCATTGTTGGCGCCGTGGCTCGACACGCTGCCATCGCCTGTGCAGGTGAGTATTTGCCCGCATATGCTGCCGACAGCGTATGACGATGCGACAAAGCTCGGGATTGATCGCTGGCTGGGTGTTCTCGCGGCCAGAGCCATGGGCACTGGTCCGGCGCTGGTCGTGGATGCTGGTACGGCGGTTACATTGGATGTCCTGACCGCGCAAGGCCTGCACGCAGGCGGCTATATTTTGCCGGGCCTGCTGATGCAGCAGGCCGCGCTGGCTGCTGAGACGGTTCGTGTGCAATTTCCGCAAGCAGACTGGTCTGCAGAGTCCTTGGGTACAAACACGGCTGCCGCTGTTGGCCACGGCAGTATCCGCGCCATTTGCGCGCTGGTACGTGAGATGGCTCATGCTCTTGACTTGGCGCAGCCCCCGCGCATTTACCTGACGGGTGGCAATGCGCAGGATTTGGCGCAATTCCTGCCGGAGGCTAAGGTGGTGAGCGATCTGTTGTTGATCGGCATGCAGGCGTATATGCGCGCGATGTCAGGCGAGCCTTTGTCTCCGGCGTCAGAGCAATGAAAGGGCTGGCTCTGGCGTTATGGTTTGCAGCAATTGCTTTGCTGGGCTGTATTTTGCATATCAATGACGACGCAATGCTCCTTGCGAATTCCCGTGCGCATCCTGAGCGTAGTCTGCTGGCCATTGCCTTGGCGAAAGCCCCTCTGCGGCTGCAGCAAGCGCCTGTTGTGATCGTTTCAGCTGCAGAGGAAGTCGTGCCTGTTGCCGGTTGTTCCAGGCTGGGCATATTTCCTCGGCGGGATTGGGCTGAGCATGTGGCGTTAATCCTGGTTGATGCAGGCTCGCGAGCGCCGGTTGGCGAGTCTGCGGCCATGCCGGAGTCGCGCATGATCGAAGAGGCCCCGGTCAGCCCCTGGCGAGTGAGTCAGATGGGCCCGGATGCGTACTATCTGCGGTTTGATGCTTGGGGTATTGATGAACTGGCGGCGCGCATGACCATGCAGAGGGCACGCCTGAAGAGGTTGCTCTCGATAAATGCAATTCCCGAGGCTTGTTGATCAATAAGTAGCTTAAAAGAGCCAACGCAGCCTTGTGTCGTCGTCTAATCCTGCCTATACTTTCGCGCCTTGTCTGTATGCCGGTATAGCTCAGCTGGTAGAGCAACTGACTTGTAATCAGTAGGTCCCGGGTTCGACTCCTGGTGCCGGCACCATATGCACAAAGGCCAGTGATGCTCATTTTTGAGCAAGAACTGTGCAAAGAGTGCGTAAGAGGTTGACAAGGAGAGTGCGCAAAGCAAGAATGCGCACCCTCGCGTGGGTGGGGTTCCCGAGCGGTCAAAGGGAGCAGACTGTAAATCTGCCACGAAAGTTTCGAAGGTTCGAATCCTTCCCCCACCACCATCACCGCCTCACGGCGGATGCGCGGGTATAGTTTAGTGGTAGAACCTTAGCCTTCCAAGCTAATGGTGCGGGTTCGATTCCCGCTACCCGCTCCAGTCATCGGCTGGGGTTGCTGTATTTTCGGCTCATATAGCTCAGTAGGTAGAGCACTTCCTTGGTAAGGAAGAGGTCACCGGTTCGAATCCGGTTATGAGCTCCATATTCCAGAAGCAATCGTCCTGCGGCGATTGCTTTTATTTGTTGGTAAGTTGGCGCTGACGCGCGGAGTTTAGTCATGGCAAAGGCAAAGTTTGAACGTAACAAGCCGCACGTGAACGTCGGCACCAT
>JAZKHU010000002.1:0-1541261 GCA_040385225.1 Pseudomonadota bacterium
TTACTCACAAAGTGTGAGGCAAGGAGATGTCTAGTGAAATGGGTCCGTATCATACCCAATATTTTTTACGTGTTAAGAACTTATCGATAACCAATGCAGGAGGCGTGACATAGGAGGAAATAAATCGACTAACTTCTTCCGGTGTAACGCTGAGGTACCTCATTTTTGGCATCAGTGCTGCCCAGTGGCATATCTTTTAAGGTGAGGTGCGTCATCTGTGCTTTCTCCGAGATGCTGTAGTCGTATAGCACCAAAGTTCACGCTCGGCAAAGCCGTCGCGTGAAGCACCTTGTAGGGCCAGACGACTCATGACATACACGCTATTTCTCGCATTTTGGAGCTTGCATTGATTGTGTAGTAGCCGCAGTTGAAGCCTTCATCGCTGCTAAGTATTCATTAATGTTGCCGTCATTTATATCATTGTTTTCTAGGTGATAAGTAGCCCACGTCTTGGCTGAACCCTTGAAAAGATAGTCTGTATATCTACCGTGGTCGTTACAGAACTCGGTGCTTCCACAGCTTTGTACTTTTATAGACTCTAAGCATAAGCCTGATTTCTTTTTTAATATTGCGATTTCAACATCATATTCGCTGGCGAATGCCTGTAGCGTGCAAGCGCTAAGTAAGATCACCCCAAAAAGTCGAAAGCTCATCACGTTTCCCCTCATTTTTTAGCCCAACTTGGTTTATACAGCAATCACTGTTGCATGATAATTTTTGACTGCGGCATGACATCGGGGGAGAAGAAAGAACTTAGCCGTTTCAACGACTTGAAGACCTTACACAACACTCCTTGCCGACGAATGCCGCAATATCTTTACAACTTGAGCATGCCAGCGCTTTGCCAGTCGAGCAACCACTCAGAAGTAATGTTGGTCACATCCGTCCGCTTCGGGTCGGATTCGGCCAGCAGTGGAAAGTCAACGCCCACGTTCAGGTGCGTTTGAGGCGATGCCTGCTTTTGCGGCAGCAAAAATTGCCAGAGGGTCAAACGTCACCTGCAACGAGTTGTTGGGCGGCAACTGCACGAACTCAAATCTACTTTCTGTAGTACATTTCAGTTGGGTCACCGCCCCCACCCGAGCACTGTCCGAGCATAGCAACCGCACCCAAGAGCACAACAGTAACAACTATCCCATGCACCAATTTTCCAAACTGTTCGCCTGCTTCTTGAACACCTGCTGCAAACAGGTATTTCAAGGTGAAAAATCCGATTATCGCTAGAACTCCGTAACCAAACACAGAAGCGCCCAGGCCCTTTTGTTGTTGCTCAAGAAATACCAAAAAAAAACAAAGTCCGAGCCAGCTCCCGATGCCCACGATTGGTTGCATGCATCCAGCAGGCTCGTTATCCACTTTATTCTCGAGTTGATCTAACCTCGCCACTGGCAGAGGTTTTTTCTCTGATTCCTTTGGCAATTCAGTTTGGAGCACTGATGTAGCCTTGGTTTTCTCAGTCTTTTTGCGATCCAAAAATTTTATGCGGGTTTCACAATATTTTTGAACAACAGCCCTTGCTTCTAGATTGTTATCTAGAAAGCTCAATAGTGATTGAAGCATGCTCGGCTTGACATAAAAGGTGCGCCACGGCCCGCTGCAAAAATTTTCACTCAACTCTAGAAATGAGTCCCCTTGGCCAGTTACACCTCGATCTCGCTTGGAAACTATCATGCTTTCCGAATCCCAAACGAGGCCAGCTGCTACACACTCTTCGAGGATTGTTTCTGACCTAAAGATGCCCTCTTCTAAAGAAAGCTTCGACACTGCTTCTAATAAATCAAGGTAGCCAAGCTCTTGCTTTTTGCGCTTCTCCCGTTCGATAGCCTCAAAATCTGGAAAATATGATGTCATTAGAAAATGCCCTTAAAAATTTAGGAATCCACCATTCGCTCAACTTAGTTTATATAGCAGTCACTGCTGCGTAATAATTCCAGGCTGCTGCATAACCACGGAGGGGAAAAGAGTTCACCCGTTTCAACGGCTTGAATTGCCTGATGCAGCACGCCCTGCCGACAAATACCGCAACATCTTCATGACGTGAGCATGCCTACGCTGAGCCATTCGGGCAACTACCAGTGAGAGCTCAGAAATACCGCCCGTCCGCTTCGGGTCGGATTCGGCCAAGAGCGAGCACCTAACGTTTGACATGAGGGTTAGCCGTCACTTTCCACGCACGCTGTTCACGACCTTGGCAATCTGCTCAAACCCACCGAACGTTGATGGAAGCGATTCGCTGCCGGACGTTATACCGCTGAAGATCAGGCTCTCGAACTTCTCCAGCGCACTTGCGTCCTGCCGACGTCTCCCATCAGTCAAGCAGACCTGCTAAGGGCGCGACCACCACATGAATGCCAGTCAGGATGCCAACTGGTGTGTGACCAAGCCTTGGTTTGACTACATCATGGGCACGCGCGTCATCGCCGACCCGGCCATTGCCGAGACCAATCCGCTCGCTGTGAAGCTGCCGGCTTTCGTCGAGAAACGGGTCAATGCCCTGGCGCGCCGCCTGCTGCCCAAGGCTTATGCGCTGATTGATGCAGCCAGCGCGGCCGATGCGCAGCGGCGTCAGCAGGGCGTGGCGTTGCCGGATGCGAGAGGGTATTCATCGTGCGAACACGGTAAAAGAGGCGGTTTGCTGAAGTCGTCCGTTGACGAAGACTTCGATTTTGTAATTTCCTGTGGGGTCGCCAGGATCAAACCACATGGTATGCATAGTCGGCCCGCCTTTTGACTCAACTTTCTCGGACATTGCGGTGTTGGAGGGCTTTTCCGGATTGAGCTTCTGCAGATCTCCAGAGAGCATCGCAGGCGGTGACGGAAGGTGGATCGTGTACTGGTAGGTGAAGGGACTGCGGTCACCAGGCGAAATCGAGAATCCCCATCGGAAACCAGTGTCCCGCAGCTTCAGCGGAATTGTGGTCGTCTCCCTCAGGCTGGGTGCGCCGGATTGGATGTCCGCCTCAATGACGCCGAATCGAACAGAGTAATCGGCTGGCTCTACAGCAAGAGCATTTTGGATTGTCGCAAGCGCAAAGAATAATATGATCAGCGGTACTTTCATGGCGTTTCCTTTGCTGGCTAGCGTTGTTTACACCGCAGCGCTGCGGTGCCATGGTCTTTGCGTGCCACACAAGACGCAGGAATGGGAAATAAGACTGGCGCTTTCAATGCTTTAGCGAAAAATATACGGTAAGCCGCGTCTACAAATGCCGAAAATAGTCCGACATTGAGCATGCCAGCACCCTGCCGGCGAAGCAACCAGCCCGCCAGAAGGGCCGAAGTCGCGAGAGCATTCCAGGCCATCCTGAATCACTGATCCGCCTGCGCATGCTCGGCTCATGATTTTGCAGATGATTTGTGGTGGTTATCGATTCCTTGGCGTGATCAGGGCTGCTACATTCGGGCATGGCCGCCTGCATGAGTCGGCAGAAAATCAATAACAAAGGATGCACATCATGGCTCTCGCATACTCCCTGCTGGACGTCTTCGCTGATTCGCCATTCCAGGGCGTGCAGGTTCCGGTGGTATCGCTCAATGGCCACACGCTTTCCGATGCGCAGAAGCAGGCGCTGGCCGGTGAGTTCCAGCAGACCGAAACGGTGTTCATCGATGCCGCATCAAAGACCGATCCGGCCAGCGTCTTCAATAGCAGCGGTCGTTGCCTGTTCGGCGCGCATACCATCCTCGCTGCGTCCTATATTGCCTATGAAAAAGGTCTGGTGACGGACGAGGGCAAGTACAGCACGCTGTCGTTCACGCAACAGAAGCAGGTCATCGACAGCTTCATCGACAATGCTGACGATGGCCCCGGTGCCATCCAGTTTTCGCGCACGCTGACGCCGACGATTGACCACTACACGCCGAGCATTCCGCAGCTGGCGGCCATGCTCAACACCGACGAGCGCCATATCTCGTTCAGCAAGTACAAAGCCATGGTGGTCAGCGTTGATCATCCGGTGCTGATCATTCCGTTCACGCGCCCCGAGCATGTGCTCAGTGCCAGCCTCAATGCCGAGCGCTGGGCCGATCTTGCCGGCCATGTCTACACGCCGCAGCTCTTTCTGTTTGCACCGGGCAGCATCACTGGGCAGACGCAGTTTCATGGTCGCCTGCTCAATTTCGAGCTGGGCCGTGGTGTGCTGCCGCCCATCGGCAGTGTCATGCCGGAGTTCATTGCCTATCTGGCGGAGCAGGCCGAGACGACGCCGGGCACCCACACGTTCTCCATTGACCGTGGCAGTCAGACCACGCGCAAGAGCATCCTGCACGCCGAGTTCGACAAGCGCCCGGGCCGGGAAGTGCGCTGCCGCATTGGCGGCCATGTCATCAAGATGGGCATGGGCGAGCTGCTTTATCCCTGATGGTTCGGATTGATCAGAATTTTCGCGTGCAGCTCGGGATTGCCCAGCGCCGCGAATGCGCCTTCCACGCCATCCAGCCCGACCGTGCCGGTGATCATGCAGCCGGGATGGATCTTGCCATCGGCCAGCAGGTGCAGGGCGTCGCGATATTCCAGCGGTGAATAGCCGAGCACGAAGCGCAGCTCTATCTCCTTGTTGATGCCGATGGCCGGCTCGAAGCTGTCGGCCTGCATGCAGACGCCAACCACGACCATGCGCGACATCAGCGGTGCCCCCGCCATGAGCTGCGCGATGACGCCGGGCACGCCCACGCATTCGAAGATGACAGGACGCTTTGGCGACAGCCCGGCCTTTTCCGCCAGACGCCAGGTATGCCACCAGGGTACGGGCAACTTGCCCAGCTTTTCGCGCGTCGACACACCCATTTCCAGCAGGCCGGCGAGCGTGCCGACATGGCCGAACTCCTTCCAGTTGCTGAATGGCGAGTTGTCGGCGGGGTTGATCACCACATCGGCACCGCACTGCTTGGCCAGCGCGCGACGTCCGGGCGAGAAGTCGCTGGCGATGACGGTTCTCACGCCATGCGCCTTGAGCATGCAAATGATGCCCAGCCCGACCGGCCCGCAGCCGATGACCACGGCAACATCGGACTTCTTGATGTCGCTGCGCCGGTAGGCATGCAGCGCCACGGCCATAGGCTCAGTCAGAGCCGCCAGATCATCGTTGAGGCCGTTCGGGATCGGCTCCATCAGCGCCTCCTGAACCAGCACCTGTTCGGCGTAGGCACCCGGTGCATGGGCCGAGATGCCGATGAGATCGATATCTTTGCCTCTGCGGATCATGGGCACGGCGCAAACACGCGTGCCCGGCTTCAGCTTGCGTGTCGTGCCTTTGCCGTGATCCAGAATTTCGCCGCAAAACTCGTGGCCGAAGACCACGGCATCCTGAGCCTGCGGGAAGTGCGGAAAGCCGACGCGCTGGGCGAGGGCGAACATGTGATCACAATGATGTTGCAGATGCAGGTCAGAGCCACAGATGCCGCAGCGCAATACCTTGAGCAGGACCTGACCTTTGCCGGGGGTCAGTGCGGGCATGTCGATGAGCTTCAGGGTCTCGTTTTGGCAGACAACGGCTTTCATGATGTTTCTCCGGGCAGGTCAGCAGGCCGGCCAAGAGTAGCCTCAACACACGGAGGGTTAAACTTACATCGTCTCCAGCACGGGCACGACTTTAGCGATAAGCTGGGAGGCATCGTGCTGCGGTCTGATATGCAGTGGCGTGTTGAATGCGGTGTCAGCGAGCTGAGAGGTCATGAGCTCGCTGGCTTTCGGGCTGTCAGGCAGGCGATTCACTTCCGAGCCGATAATGATGCTGCTGCCCAGCAAAGTGATACACAGTAAAAGCCAGCGCTCTTTGATGCCAGACTGCATAATCATTCCTCCCTGCTCAGCATGATGCTCAAATACCTGTGACTATCATCATCCGCAGCGAGTCTGTGGTCTGTATTCGAGGTGTAACAATTGTCAGTAGTTTTCTTTCTGCATGGCCTGGAGAGCGGGCCGGATGGCTTGAAAATTCAGGCCATGCGCGCGCTGGCCGAGCAGCTTGGCTGGCGTACGGAATCCCCGGACTTTCGCTCGATGCGTGATCCGGAGGTGCGCTCCCGGCATCTGCTTTCGCTGTTGCCTGCATCAGAGCCGGTGCTGCTGGTGGGCTCAAGTCTGGGCGGCTATGTGGCTGCCCATGCTGCAGCCCTGTTGGCGGCGGGCTCGTCGCCCGTTCAAGGCTTGTTCCTGCTATGCCCGGCATTTGATTTGCCCGGATATCCGCTCAAGCGCCCCGAGCAGCCCTTGCGTGGTGATGCCGTACGGATCGTTCATGGCCGCCATGACAGTGTCGTGCCGCTGGCCAATTCCGAGCGCGCAGCAACGGCCTGGCAATGCCCGTTGCTGGTAACAGAAGACGAACATCCGCTGCATGACAGCATCGAGTTGATCTGCGCCTGGCTTGCAGATTGGTTACGTAAACAAAAGTCTGATTAACAGACGGGGAGATCCCGTTACAGTTGTGCTGCTTTTCATGCAGCGATCATACAAGTTGCTGCACTTCGCCTACCCAAGCAGATCGGTCTTGCCTCGATAGTTCGAGCATGACTTTGCCAGGGGGCAGCTTATGACCGTTGCGAAAAAACACCTTAGGGACACCACCCATTCGCTGCAATGGCTGTTGCTGGCGCTGCTGTCTGGCCTGATGGCGGCTTGTGGCGGCGGCGGTGGTGGTGGCAGCGGTGGTACAACAGAAGGGAGCAACCAGTTCACCAGCAGCCCGGGCGGCACAGGCTCCACGCCTGTCTCCATGACGCTGGCGTCTGATGGCCGCGCCCGTACCGTCAACACCAGCTGCCCTTTTACGCAAACACTGGGGACTGCCCGAAATGATGGCTTGCGGATCCAGCAGGTGCGCTGGCTGCAAACTGTATCTTTGGACCCTGCTCAGCCTGATACCCGTCTGGCGGGTGGTAAAACGGTCAAATTACGCATTGATCTGCTCGCTGACACGGTGCGCTCGGCTCCTGCTGTTCGTGCCGTACGTGTCTATGACCCGAACACCAGCACTTGTACCAGCTATACGCTGGCCGGTCCGAATACAGTGCCGACATCCATTTCTCTGGATACCTTGAGCAATGCATTTGTCGCTACCATCCCCGCCGACAAGATCAAGCCCGGCATGGGGGTATCGATCGTCTTTGATGACAGCACCGGCCGTGCTGCCGGCGAGGCCGATTCAACCTATCGTTATTTCCTGCCCTCTGTGGCGCCCGCACAGACCGAAACGGTGCGCATCATTCCGCTGACGATTCTTGGCACGACAGCCTCCATCAATAGTGCAAATTTATCGGCGGTACTGACGCGTATGCACCCCATCAGCAGTGTCAATATCGTAACCACGCCGCCGTTGTCGATTCTCTCCATTACGCTCAGCAATCTGCTGTCCTCAGGTGTTGCTTCCGTTGCCTCGATGACATCGCTGCTCGACGAAGTCGACAACTATTGTGCGCAACTCAATGGCAGCCAGCGTAGCGCGCGAACAGCGCCAAAATGCGTGGCGCTGTTTCCCGATACCATTACATTCCGTCCTTCCTCAGGCTCTGGCCAGATTGTGGGTCTGGCCTATGTCGGCGGCATTGCCATGCTTGCCCAGCAAGTGCTCAACACGGACGACAATACGGTGACCAGCCCCTATGCAAGCCGTCATTGGATGAATTACCGGGCTTTGACGCTGGCGCATGAGTACGGCCATCTGCTTAATCTCGATCACGCCGCTTGTGGCGGCGCGACCGGGCTGGATCCGAGGCTTTACAGCGATGGTCGTCTGAATGGCGGCGCTGGCTGGGATGAAGTTCGGGATGCGTATTTTTCCAGTACACGCCTGGACTCCAATAATGAGCCGCAGTTTGCCGATCTGATGTCCTACTGCGGCAAGGAGTGGGCCTCGGATCGTGGTTATCTGGCGGCATTGAGCTATCGCAGTGCCAGCAGTGAGATCAGCGCTCGTGTCATCGAAGCGCCACAGCAATGGATGAAAATAAGCTTTACTGACGGTGTCTGGAAGGTCAGACCGGTTTCTTTCGCGCCGGCTACGCTGAAGCTGAGTGATCTCGATGTTGTCGTCAGCAGTGAGCAAGCACCTGCAGTCTTACCGCTTTACTCTGCCGTGCTGTCTGATATGCCGGATCTCACGCAGGGACCTTATTACGTCAATCTGGGCTCTGCTCAGATGACGCAGTTGCAAATCAGAAAGGCTGGAAATGTCGTGAAAACCTGGTCGGCCAGTGGCGGATTTACAAATTAATCTTGTTTTGTTGCAGAGGCTGAGTCTTATATTTATGCAAAACTCCAGATTGTTATAAAAATAACAAGCTGGAGTCTGGCATGACTATTCGTGCACTTGGCGTTGCGCTGGCGCTACTGCTATCTGCTTGCGGGGGCGGCGGGGGCGGCGGTTCGGCAACACAAAACAACGGAGCCTTGCAGCCGGGCACAACCGTATCCAGTGATGGCCGATCTCGTCAGATCAATGCCACCTGCAGCTTCAGCCAGGCGCTGGGAGCGGCACGTGCTGACAACATGCGTATTGAGCGTGTCAGCTGGGTGCAGACGGTGGAGCTTGATGCGGATGCGAGCAATACGCGTTTGATTGCCGGGAAGTTGGTGCTGGCGCGTATTGACTTGCTGGCTACGGGCTCGCCAGCAACGCCTAGCAGCGCTTATCTGCTGGTTTCCAATGCCAATACCGCGAATTGCACACGGATCAATCTTGCAGGTCCGGCGCGCGTGCCCGCTGTCCGGGATCCGCAAACACTCAACTCGGCTTATTCCGTGGCTATTCCAGCCTCATTGATCCAGCCAGGTGTTTCGATCTCCGTCGTATTCGATGATCCTGCCGGGCGAACAGTCAGCGAAGCTGACGCTATTTATCGTGTTTACAACATGCCTGTGCAGTCCGCACTCAGCGAAGTGATTCGAGTGATTCCGATCAGCTACAAGGGGCAGAATGGCTTTGTCATCAGCAATCCGGACTTGTCTGCACTGCTGACACGATTGCATCCCGTCACAACATTTAATCTCAGAACTGAGGCGGCATTTGCGCCACCATCGCTTGATCAGTCCATTCTCGGTCTGCTGGGCTCCGGCCAGGAGTCATTTGTGACCATGCAGGCGGTGCTGTCTGAGTTCGATGACGAATGTGCCCGGCGCAATGGTGCACAGAGCAGTGCCCGCACATCGCCCAAATGTCTGGGTGTTTTTCCCAATAACCTGTCTTTTCGCACAGCCACCGGTACCGTTGTCGGACTGGCCTATGTGGGTGGTGTTTCGATGCTGGCGCAGTCCGTGAGCGCCACGGACGCGTTTTCGGTCATTTCCCCCTACAACAGCAGCCACTGGCTGGACTTCCGGGCGGTGACCGTGGCGCATGAATATGGCCACTTGCTGAACCTCAATCATGCCGCCTGCGGAGGACCGACCGACAGAGATTCGCGACTGTATCCGGATGGTCGTCTCGGTGGTGTTGCGGGCCATGACAGTGCGCGCAACTTCTACTTTTCCAGTCAGCGCCTGAATAATGACGGTCAGCCTCAGTTTGGCGACCTGATGTCTTACTGTGCCAAGGAATGGAGCTCTGATCGCGGCTATCTGGCGGAGCTGAGCTATCGTGGCGCCGGCAGTGCCCGCGTTGATTCGTCAGCCAATACGGCGTCGGCGCGCAGTCACTGGCTGAAAATATCGCTGCAGCAAGGGCAGTGGCAACTGCGGCCGGTTGCGTTCACACCAGCTACCCTGCGGGTGACTGATCAGGTCATGCAGGTTCAGACGGCATTGGGACTGATGCCGTTACCGGTATACGCGGCCGTCATTGCCGATGCACCTGAAGCGACCCGGGGGCCATTTTTTGTGGATCTCGGCGAGCTTGACGCACAGCAGCTGCAACTGTCGCTGCCACTGGGGGATGCGCTGCTCAGCAAGGTCTGGACTGCCGGTGAATGGACAAGTCGCTGACAAATTGAGGGTGGCGGGGTAGTCTTGGGGCAATCTGTCGGCACATGCTTCTGGCATGGAGTGTGCTGCTGATATTTCACCCAACAAGACGGATGGCTAGCTCATGACCCCGCTTTCACCTGCCGATCAGCTCTTCCTGTGGATGGAAAAACGCCAGCAGCCCATGCACGTGGCCGGCCTGCAACTCTTCAACTTTCCGGAAGATGCCGGCCCGCGCTATATCCGCGATCTGGTTGAGCATCTGCGCACCTTTACCGAGCCGCAGCACCCCTTCAACAAGCGACTTGTGCGCCGTTTTGGCCAGTATTTCTGGGAAACGGACAAGCAGTTCGATCTCGAGCATCACTTCCGCCATCGCGCCCTACCGAAGCCGGGCCGTATTCGCGAGCTGCTGTCGTATGTGTCGGCCGCACACAGCAATCTCATGGATCGTCAGCGCCCGATGTGGGAAGTCCACCTGATTGAAGGTGTGCAGGGCCGTCGTTTTGCGCTCTACACCAAGGTTCACCACAGCCTGTTCGATGGCATCTCCGCCATGCGCATGGGTAGCCGAGCCTTGTCCACCGATCTCGATGCGCGCGACCTGCCGCCGATCTGGGCGATGCCGCCGCGGCGCAAACCCGCCGGCCTGCCCAATCCCATCGATGTGGCCACCGGTGCGGTGCGCATGACCTCCGGCTTCAGCAAGCAGATGGCGACGATGCCGGCCGTGCTCAAGGAGATCGCCAAGGTCGCGCGCAAATCGCAGCGCGATCCCAGTTTTGTGCCGTTCATGAACGCCCCGGCCAGCATCATCAACAGTGACATCACCGGCTCACGTCGTTTTGCCGCACAGAGTTACCCGATGGCACGCTTCAAAGCGGTGGCCAAAGTCTTCGGCTGTACGCTCAATGATGTGGTGCTGGCGGTTTGCGGCAGCGCACTGCGCAATTATCTGATCAGCCAGCAGGCATTGCCGGACAAGCCGTTGATTGCCATGGTGCCGGTGTCGTTGCGTACGGATGACAGCGAGACGGGTAACCAGATCGCGATGATCCTGGCCAACCTGGGAACGGAAGTGGCAGACCCGACGCTGCGCCTGGAGCGCGTCAAGGCCTCGGTGCAAGAAGCGAAGACGCGCTACAAGAGCATGAGTTCGGCGGAGCTGTTGAACTACACGGCGCTGATGATGGCGCCGGCGGGATTACATCTGCTGACCGGGCTGGCGCCCAGTCTGCGAGCCTTCAATGTGATCATTTCCAATGTGCCCGGCCCGAAAGAGCCGTTGTTCTGGAATGGCGCGCGCATGACCGGCCAATACCCGGTATCGATACCGGTCGATCAGGTCGCGCTCAACATAACCCTGACGAGTTATGTTGATCACCTCGAGTTCGGGCTTACTGCTTGTCGTCGAACCTTGCCGTCGATGCAGCGCCTGCTTGGCTATCTGGAGCACGGAATACACGAGCTTGAGGTCGCTGGCGGTCTGCGCTGAAACCTTCGGCACGGGCCGGACGCGCCGGGCGGTCGCCATAGGACGGACGGTCGCCACGATCACCGTAGCTCGGACGGTCACCCTGCGGACGCGGGGCAGCCGAACGGGCCGGACGGTCACCGTAGGCAGGACGATCGCCATACGACGGACGATCACCTTGCGGGCGCGGAGCAGCGCTGCGGTGCATCGGACGGTCGCCACGCAGAGCCTGACGATCAAACGCTGAGCGTTCGTGCGTGGCGGCGCCGGCAATGTTGCCGCTCAATTCACCATCAACCACCACTGGACGTGCGGCGTAGGCCGGACGGCTGTCGGTACGGGCTGGACGATCGCCATAAGCCGGGCGGTCGCCATAGCTCGGACGGCTGTCAGTGCGGGCCGGACGGTCGCCATAGGCAGGACGATCACCGTAGCTTGGGCGGCTGTCGGTACGAGCCGGACGATCGCCATAAGCCGGGCGGTCGCCATAGCTCGGACGGCTGTCAGTGCGTGCCGGACGGTCGCCATAAGCAGGACGATCACCGTAGGCCGGGCGGCTGTCGGTACGGGCAGGACGGTCACCATAAGCCGGGCGATCGCCATAGGCCGGACGGCCGCCGTTGTTGCTGCCGCTGTCGCGACGAGCGCCATAGGCCGGACGCGGAGCGCCACCATTGTCACGATACTTCGGCGCCGGACGCGGTTCCATGCCGACAATCGTCAGTTCAGGAATGGCGTTGCCGGTGTAAGCGGCGAGACGCTGCAACTTGCCGCGATCGCGACGGTTGACCAGGCTCACGGCGGTGCCGGTACGGCCGGCGCGGCCGGTACGACCGATGCGGTGAACGTAATCTTCCAGCACCATCGGCAGGTCGAAGTTGAACACGTGGCTGATGCCGACCACGTCGATGCCGCGAGCAGCAACGTCAGTGGCAACCAGGCACTTGACCAGGCCGCTCTTCAGGTCACGCAGGGTGCGGTTACGCGCCGGCTGCTTCATGTCACCGTGCAGGGCAGCGGTGGACAGACCGAAGTTGGCCAGTTCAATCGACAGCACTTCGGCATCGCGACGCGTTGCGGTGAACACGACGGACTGGTTCACCGCCGGGTCAGCCAGCAGCTTGAGCAGGATGGCCTTCTTGTGTTCCATGTCGTCGCAGAAGTACAGGCCTTGCGTGATGTTTTCATGCTTGGCTTGCTGCGAGCTGATCTGCAGACGTTCCGGATTGCGCATGACTCGGGCGGCCAGCGTGGCAATACGATCTTCCAGCGTGGCCGAGAAGAGCAGGGTCTGGCGTTCGGCCGGAGCCTTTTCGGCAATCAGTTCGACGTCGTCAATGAAGCCGAGGTCGAGCATGCGGTCGGCTTCGTCGAGGATCAGCAGTTCAACGCGATCCAGCGTGATCTGGCCACGGTTCATCAGATCGAGCAGACGGCCCGGTGTGGCGACCATGACATCAATCGGACGCATCAGCGCTTTCTGCTGTTGCTGGTAGTTCATGCCGCCGAGGATGCTGACGGTACGGGTCTTCAGGCGCTTGCCGTAAACCATGGCTGCGGATTCGACCTGGCGAGCGAGTTCACGTGTCGGGGTTAGCACCAGGATGCGCGGGCCCTTGCCCTTGCCGCCTGGGGTCATGGTCAGGCGGTGCAGACCGGGCAGCAGGAAGGCTGCGGTCTTGCCGGTGCCGGTCTGGGCCGAAGCCATCAGGTCGCGGCCGCTCATGGCGATGGGGATTGCTTGCGCCTGAATTGGCGTGGGTTCGGTGTAGCCGGCTTCGTTAAGGGCGGCCAAAAGGGCGTCGTGCAACGCCAGGTCTGTAAAAGTCAAAGACACAGGACTGATCCTCGCGGGTAACCCGCGGTGAGTATGGGTAAACAGCAAACCGACGGGATACGGCGGTGGCTGACGGATTTATCGTCGCCAACCAGACCAGAGCAGGCTGCGAGCCGGTGTAAGAACCGGGACAGCACATAATAGGCGGGCAACAAAAGGGCTGCGTCTGCAGCGGGGCGAACTATACGGATGTCGGAGATGGAAAGCGAGGCTTATTTTCGGTTTGGCTCAAAAAGCCAGTGCAAAAAGCTCGCTTCCGACGAACGGTCGTTGTGGCTGACCAATTGTATTGGTACCATGGTTCCAGTTTTGAAGGCAAGCAAAATTCATGGCATAACCCTACTCACAGTGGCGGGAAGCCGTTGATAACAAACAATAACGAGGAGGCTGCGGCCATGAGCACGGCATTGATCACAGGGGCGTCAAACGGTATCGGACTGGAGCTGGCCAAGCGCCTGGCGGCAGATGGTCACGATGTGATTCTGGTGGCGCGCAGCGTCGACAAGCTGCAGGCCATTGCCAATGACCTGAGCCAGCGTCATGGCATTAAGGCCGATGTCATCGGTCAGGATCTGGGTTACGAAGGTGCTGCGGTCGAACTGGTGACCAAGCTCGGTGACCGCCGCGTCGACATGCTCATCAACAATGCCGGTTTCGGCGAGTTCGGCACTTTCATTGATGCCGACATCAAGCGTCTGAATCAGATGGTGCAGCTCAATGTCGCCACGCTGACCTCGCTGGCTCATGCCTTTGCCCGTCGCATGGCGGCGCAGGGTGGCGGCCAGATTCTCAATGTAGCCTCGATTGCCGCCTTCATGCCGGGGCCGGGCGCTGCCGTGTACTACGCCTCCAAGGCCTATGTATTGAGCTTCTCGGACGCGCTGAACTACGAATTGCGCAGCAAGAATGTCAAGGTCACCACGCTCTGCCCGGGTCCGACGGACACCGGTTTCGCCTCGGCGGCGAACGCCGAAGCCTCGGCGGCATTTCGCTGGCCCATGCTGTCCTCGCTGGACAAGCTCGCCGACTATGCCTACGCCTCGCTGAAGGCCAAGCGCGGCATCTCGGTGCATCGCTGGCTGATGAAGGTCATGGCTTTCAGCGTGCGCATCTCGCCGCGCTTCATCGTCAATGCCATCTCGGCACGCAGCATCGGCTTCAAGGGCTGATTAGTAAGCGGCATCAGCGAGCCTCCTGCTTCCGGCGGGAGGCTCAATCCTTGAACCAGGGGTGCTGACTGACCCGCTCGGCGAGAAAGTCGAGAAAGGCTCTGAGTGCCGAAGACATGTGTGCCCGGCTGGGTGTCATCGCCCACAGGTCGCCCATGCGCACCCGCGCCTCAGGCAGTACCGGCACCAGCTGGCCGGCGCTCACCGCCTGATCCGTAATGAAGCCCGGCAGCAAGCCCATTCCCAATCCTGCAATCACAGCATCCATCTGCAGATGCGCATTGTTGGCACTGAAGCGTCCGCGCAAGCGCACGGCCTGAGGTGTCTGATGACGAGTCGCCGGTGCTATCTGGACCAGATTTTCACGTGGCTGACGGAACAGCACGAACTCATGCTGGCCTAGCTCGTCGGTTGTGGTGGGCGTGCCGTGTTGCTGCAAATAGGCCGGGCTGGCAAAAAAGCGTCCGTTGAGCTGACCCAGGCGCCGCCCGATCAGATTGGCATCATTGAAGGCGCCGATGCGTAAACCGAGATCCACACCTTCTTCCACCAGGTCTACAACCCGGCCGGACAGGTCTGCCTCAATGCTGACGTCGGGATAGCGCAGCATGAATTCGGCCAGCACTGAACCCATGAAGCGCATGCCCAGCTCGACCGGCATGGTGATGCGCAAATGCCCGCGCGGGCTGGTCTGGAAGTCACTGAGGGCGCGCTCGGCATCGGCCAGTTCTTCCAGGCTTTGGCGGACGCGGTCGTAGAACTGGCGGCCGGCATCGGTCAGATGCAGGCTGCGTGTGGTGCGCTGCAGCAAACGTACACCCAGATGCGCTTCGAGTCGGCTCAAGGTTCGGCTCAGCGTAGACTTCGGCAGATCCAGGCGTTCGGCGGCGGCGGTAAAGCTGCCGTCTTCGACGATGCGCGTAAACAGGGTGAGATCGTTCAGGTTCATCATGTGGATTTCCCGCTATTGTTGCAATTAGTGCAACAGTAATTGCCATCGGGCCTACTCGGCAAGTGTCAGGATAGGGGGTACGCTGTGATCACAGTCAACCACGGAGTCAAATCATGTTTTCAGTCAAGCAGACCATCAATAACCTCGTTGCTCAGCCTCAGCTCAATGCCTTGCTCGCGGTGTCTTCCCGTGCGCTGATGGCGCTGATTTTCATTGGTGCGGGTTATAGCAAGCTCACCGGCTATGCCGGAACGCAATCCTACATGGAAGCCATGAATGTTCCGGGTGCGCTGTTGCCATTGGTCATTGCCCTGGAGTTGGGTGGCGGTATTGCGCTTCTGCTGGGTCTGCAGACGCGACTGGTCGCCGGCTTGCTGGCAGGGTTCACGATCATGACCGGATTCATCTTTCACGGCGGTGCTGATCAGATGAACCAGATCATGCTCATGAAGAATTTTGCCATCGCCGGCGGTTTGCTCGCCTTTGTGCGCACCGGTGCTGGTGCACCAGCCATCGACAAGGATTGAGTCAGTCTTTGTAGACTGGGCAAGTTATCGGAAACAGGCAAGCTTCCCGGGATGACCCGTCCGGAGATTGTCCCGATGCTTTACCTCATGCCCGCGTTCCAGATGCGTTCCGCTGACCAGCCTGATCCTGATAATAGTCATGTGCTGGTTGTCGGTGCTTCACGCGGCATCGGACTGGCCATCGTCGAGGCCTTGCTAAGGCAAGACGACTTGTCTGCTGCGCTGCCTGCAGGGGCGATTGTGCTGGCGGCCTGTCGTCATCCTGCTCAGGCAGAGGCGTTGCTGGCACTGCAACAGACTTATCCAGCCCGTCTTGCGATTGTGGATGTCGATGTTGCTGAGGCGGACTCGATAAGCGCTTTGGCTCAGCAAATCAGGCAGATCACCTCACGTCTTGACCTGGTCATTAATACCGCCGGATTGCTGCATGAGGCGGCATCCTCTGCCGGTGCTCCGGCCTTGCGTCCGGAAAAAGCCTTGTCACAGCTTCGTCCCGAGTCTCTGGCAAAGATTTTCGCCGTCAATGCCTGGGCGCCGATCTTGCTGGCGCAGGCCTTGATGCCACTGGTTTCGCGTCAACAATCGTTTGTCTTTGCGTCCTTGTCGGCCAGAGTGGGATCGATTGGTGATAACCAGCTCGGGGGCTGGTACAGCTATCGGGCTGCCAAGGCGGCACAAAACCAGTTGCTGAAAACCTGGGCTATCGAACTGAGCCGGACGCATCCCAGGGCGGCTGTGTTGATCCTGCATCCGGGAACGACAGATACGGACTTGTCCAAGCCCTTCAGTGCTCAGGTGGCACCCGAAAAGCTGTTTTCCAAAGAGCGGGTAGCGCGTGACCTGCTGGCGGTTATTGCTGCCAGAGGTCCTGCAGACAGTGGCGGATTTTTTGATTGGGCGAATGAGCCGGTGCCGTGGTGAAGAAGCCTGCAGCAAAGCCACATTAGGACTAGCCAAGCGGCTTTTGCTGCGTCACCATCTGAGCACAAATTGTGCACAGGTTCATCATGGAAGCTATCCCCCGACTTCGCAAACCCGCGCAAGCGCGCACACAGGAACGTGTGGCCCGCGCCTTGCAAACCGCTGAGCAACTATTGCTGACCGGAAATCCGGAAGAAGTCTCAATCCCGGATATCGCCGAAGCGTCGGGTGTTCCGCGAGCCAGTCTTTATCAGTTCTATGCCAACAAGCATCAGCTTTTTGCGGCGATTGCCGAACGTCATCTGAGCAAGGTGGCGCAAGAGGTCAAGCTGGGTGGCGCGGCGCTGAAAGGCTTTCACTGGCGGCAGATCACCCACATTCTGGTGGAGGCCTCATCGCGCTATTACAACCAGAATCCGGTCGCGGGCATTCTGATTCTGGGCTGGCCCATGAGTCGCGAAACCTATCTGGCGCAAGAAGTCACCATCGAGAATATTGGTGATGAGTTGCGTGTGATTTATGGCGCGGCGGAGCCGGTCGTGACCTTAACGACGACGCCTGATGTGGGCACCATCGTTACCGAGCTGGCATTTTCGTTGATGAAGTACGGTTATTACCGGCAGGGCGAAATCACGTCAGACATCATGCTGCAGGCTGCGACGGCGGTGATTGGCTATCTGGAGCAGGTACTGCCGCCAGAGCTGGCGAAGTCACAACCCACTGCGCAACAACTTGCCGCTTTGCAGGCGCTGACAACTGCTTGAGTGCATATTCACGCTGCAAGGCATCGCTGCGTGAAAGACAGACGCTGCTGCCGAGCATGGCCACGGGCGGGTTGGCCCGGGTAAAGCGTGCGCCCTTACCGCTGGCGTGCTCACGGAAGCGGCGCGCCGGGTCCGTGCTGATGCCGGTATAAAGCCGTCCGTTTTGACACTCCAGCACATAGACATGCCAGGTCGCATCTGGTGTGATCGCCTCGGTCGATTCTGTTTCGACGTTCATTACATCTGGCAAAAGAGAATTACTCATGAGTGCTGTGCAATTAAGCCGTGAAGGTGCGGTCTGGGTTCTGACCATGACGCAGGGCGACAATCGTTTCAATGATGCCTCGCTGGCGGAATGGCATGCGGCACTGGACACGGTGGAGTCCACGACTGGCCCGGTGGCCTTGGTCATCACCAGTGCTGATCCCAAGTTCTTCAGCAATGGTATCGATCTGGAGGGCATCTTTGCCAGCCACGGCGCTGAATATCTGATCAACACTTTTGTACCCAGGCTGGATGCCTTCCTGTTGCGCATGGCGCGCTTCCCCATGCCGGTGGTGATGGCCATGAACGGCCATGCCTATGCCGGCGGCGCCTTGCTCGCTGCCACCGGCGACTTCCGTGTCATGCGTGCTGACCGTGGTCGTTTCTGCTTCCCGGAAGTGGATATCAAGCTGCCCTTCACGCCGATCATGGACCAGATCGTGAAGTTGCTGCCGAACGCGCAAGCAGCGTGGACGATGGCGGTGACGGCAGCGGCCTGGGGCGGCGAGGAGTGCTTGCAGCGTGGTGTGGTCGATGCCGCCGTGGGCGAGTCGGAAGTGTTGCCGAGCGCGCTGGCGATGGCGCAGCAGCTCGCCGGCAAAGATCGCAGTACCTATGCCGCGATCAAGCGTCGCTGGCGCTCGGCTTTCGAGCCGTTTGTCTGAGCGTTTCCTGCCTCAGTGATCGTCGCCGCCAAAACGCTCCAGGTTCTTGGCGGTGGGCATCAGCAGCAGCAAGGGCAGGGCAAGTACCAGCGCCAGGCTGAACTGCGAGAACAGATGCTCAAAAGCAATCATCGACGCCTGCGCGGTCATTTGGGCATCCAGCAGGCGGTACATGGCTTCCGGGATATCGGCATGGCTGATGCCCTTGCTGGCCAGCATCTGCTGCATCAGGAACTCGTAGTCGCGCGTGACTTGCGACAGTTCGCTCACGGACAGGCTGATATCGGCCTTGAAGGTCGCCTGCAGATGGCTGAACTGAGTGGCTGCTGCTGCAATGCCGACGGAGCCGCCAAGCTGGCGGATCAGCGTGTACAGCCCGGTCGCACCGGCAATCTGCTCCGGCGCAATACGAGCCATGGCCAAGGCATTGAGCGGGACAAACAGCATGCCCAGGCCAACGCCGCGCCAGATCAGTGGCCAGAAGAAATCAGCATGACCGGACTCGGTAGTAAAGGCCTGATGCTGGTACATCGATACGCCGAAAATGACGACACCGAGAATGGCGATCCAGCGCAGATCGATATTGAGCCGGGTCAGCACCTTGCCCATCACAGCCATGGTCACCCCGCTGGAGATGGCTCCCGGCAAAATCACCAGCCCGGTTTCCCAGGCGTTGTAATTGAGCAGCGATTGCAGATACAGCGGCAGGTAGAAAATGGTGCCGAACAGCGCCATGCCGAGCAGGAACGAAAACACGATGCTGGCAGCAAACTGCGCGTCGCGCAGCGGTGAAAAATCCACGACCGGGTGTGCTGTGCGTAATTCATGCCAGACAAACGCCACCAGCGAGAGCACGGTGATGGCGGCTAGCGCCTGAATTTCGTGCGAATCAAACCACTGCTCATGCTCACCGCGCTCCAGCATGATCTGCAAGGCGCCGATGCCCACGGCCAGCAGCAGAATGCCGATCCAGTCGATGCGGTGAATGGCCTGTTTGAAGCGCGAATCAGGCAGGTATTGATTGGCCAGCAGCAATGCCACCAGCCCGAAGGGCAGGTTGATGTAGAAGATCCACGGCCATGAGCTGTGATAGGTGATGTAGCCGCCAACGGTGGGGCCCAGCGTGGGGCCGACCATGATACCGAGACCGAAGATGGCCATGCCGCTGCTCAGCTCCTTGATCGGAAAGGCTTCATAGATGCTGGCTTGTGCCGTCGCGATCAGACCGCCGCCGCCGAGACCTTGCACAATGCGCCAGAACACCAGCGACTCCAGCGTGCTGGCATTGCCGCAAAAAAAGGAAGCGACAATGAACAGAATGATCGAGCCCATGAAGTAATTGCGGCGGCCGAAATAATTCGACAGCCAGCCCGACAGCGGCAGAACAATGACGTTGGCGACAATGTAGCCGGTGGAGACCCAAGTCACTTCCTGCAGCGTGGCGCCGAGATTGCCCATGATCTGCGAAATGGCGACATTGACAATCGAGGTGTCGAGCAGCTCCATCATGGCGGCGAGCGTAACGGTGAAGGCAATCCAGTAGCGGTTGCGATGAATCTGCTCGGGGGTGAACTCGCGCTCGGCGATCGCCATCGGGGATCAGGATTTCGTGATGGTCACGACAGCACTCATACCGGCGCGCAGCGTCAGATCAGGATGCTGTCCGGCCGGAATTTTCACGCGTACCGGAATGCGCTGCACGACTTTGGTGAAGTTGCCGGTGGCATTGTCAGGTGGCAGCAGCGTGAACTTCGAACCGGTGGCTGGGCTCAGTGATTCGATCCGGCCCTGCCAGACAGTATCAGGATAGGCATCGACCGTGAATTCGGCGTTATTGCCGAGCTTGACTTGCATCAGCTCGGTTTCCTTGAGATTGGCGACAACCCAGATGCTGTCCTGACCGACCAGATTCATCATGGGCTGACCGGGCTGCATGAATTGACCGGGTTCGACGGTCTTGCGACTGATGATGCCGTCAAACGGTGCCACGATACGTGTATCGGCGAGCTGATTGGCGGCGAGCTGGCGACTGGCCCGGGCGGCCAGCAACTTGGCATCGGCTCCGCGCAAGGATGCACGCGAGACGCCAATCTGGTCCTGGGAGGCAGCGACCGCCGCGCGAGTGGCCTGCAGGCGGGCGGCGGTCGTGCGGGCGAGGGCATCGGCCTGATCCACGGACTGCTGACTGATCAGGCCTTGTTGCAACAGGGTGCGTGCCCGCTGAAGCTCGCGTGCGGCCTGCTCATGCTCAGCCTGTACCTGCGCCATCAGCGCCTGCGACTGACGTGCTTGCGCCGCAACACTCTGCAACTGGGCTGCGGCTTGTCCCTGATCACCAGTGAGCGACATTGCTGACAGCAGCTCGGCTTCGGCCTGCGCCAGTCTTGCATGGGCATCGCGATCATCCAATGTGGCCAGCAGATCACCCTTTCTGACGGTTTGATTCTCGCGAATGGGTACCGTCATGACAAAGCCGCTGATCCGCGATGAAATAGGGGCGATATCGCCACCAATCTGGGCATTGTCAGTCTGGACATAATGAGCACCAAACCAGGCGGCATGACCAAGATAGGCAGCCCCGGCGAGGACCAGTGTGACCAGGATCAGGCGTTGGCGGGTCTTTGGCGTTTCTGTGGCAGGGTTTGCGGCAGACATTCAAGCATTCCTGAACAAATTGAATCCAAAAAAAACGGGGAGCCCGAAAGCTCCCCGTCATTACACCAGTGAATGGCTGTCAGTAGCCAGCGCCAGTCAGGAGCAGCTGGAACCAGCCAGACCGACCAGGATAGGACCGAGTACCGGCAGCGCACAAAGTGCTGTCGGATCAGTCGGGACTGGCAAAGCCGAAGGATCGGTCGGGATTGGCAGTGCGGACGGATCAGTCGGGATCGGCAGTGCCGAAGGATCGGTCGGGATTGGCAATGATGGCGTACCGCCGCCTGTGCCGTCGCCACATGTACCACCGGCGCCGCTGACAATTGCCGGGCCGATGACCGGAATGGCACAGAGCGCCGCAATGTCTGGTGTACCTGTACCGCCGCCGCTGCCATCACAGCTGGCGCCCAGAGCAGACGCCAACGGTGCACCAATGCCGGGCACGGCACAGAGCTGAGCCGGGTCGAGCTGTTCCGGAACGGCAGGAGCATCACCACCTGTGCCGCCGCAATCAGCACCCAGGGCACTGGCCAGCATCGGGCCTAATGTCGGGATAGCACAAAGCTGTTCAGGGCCAACCGGTAACGGGCTGTCACCGCCGCCGCTGCAGGTTGCACCTGCTGCGCTGGCCAGCATGGGGCCGAGTGTCGGGATGGCGCAGAGTGCGGCCGGATCAAGTTGATCTGTCGGGCTGCCGCCACTACCACCACCGGTTGTATCGCAGCTGGAGCCAGCACCGGCAACAATGGCGGGGCCCAGCGTCGGGATAGCACAAAGTGCTGTCGGGTCAAGGAAGGCGGCCGGACCCGAAGGTGTTGATGGGTCGCCTGCTGGAGGCGGAGTTGTTGTCCCGCTGTTGTCATCAGAGACGCTATCGCTCGAGCAGGCAGCAAGACCGGAGAGCGCGATGCAGAGCGTCAGCAGTTTCAATTTGTTGTGTGTCATTGGTGATTTTCCGTTTCTTTTTGTAATTGACTCGGCGGAATCTACCATAAGTCAGCGGGCGCTAAAAACGTACAAAAGGCTTTCTTGTTCTGGTTTGGTTGTAGTTTTGTTACTGGCGAGGCTGGGGTGTCATTGCCTCAGTTTTTCAAGATCGATGGCATCGGCGAGTTTGCGGTAGCCTGCCGGATTGAGATGAACCTGGTCACCGCTGTCGTACTGCGGGTCCCAGCCGCCATCGGCAGCGCGCACGGCGGCATCAAAGTCGACGACATGATCGAAAATCTCGCTGTGGCGTATCCAGTCGTTGATGACTCGTCGATCTGCCTCCGCCAACGGACTGAAATGGATGTCGGTGCGCGGAATCAGTGTTGCGCCGACCACTGCGATACCTTTGGCGTGGACGCGTGCCACGATCTCCGTCATTGCGGCCTTGAGCTGTGCAGCTGTACAGAAATTGGCGAGATCGTTGGTGCCTTCAAACAGAAAAACCAGACTGATCCCGGACTTGCTCAGTACATCCCGATCGAGCCGGTCGACGGCGTTCGGGCCATCCTCCGGAATGCCGATGGGGCAATCAATGCTATTGCCGGTCAATCCTTCATTGACCACCGATCTGGCGATGCCGGCATGCTGCAGACGGCCAGCGAGCTGGTCCGGCCAGCGATCATGGCCGTCGAAGGTTGATCCGACACCATCGCTGAGCGAGTCCCCGAGCACCACGATGGCGCCAGCATGCCTGGGAGCCAGTACATCAATGCCTTCCAGAACCGGTACGGCGCTGATCTGCTCGCTGAAGGCTGCGCCGCTGTCATCAGTCGTGGCATCTCCGGCACCCTGCGCCGTGGCGTAGTTGGTCTGGAAGGCCTGCGCGTGCACGGATGGCATCAATGAAATGCCAGGCAAATAAAAGCTGACAGATACCTCCGAGCCGGCATTTGTTGTCAGAGCTATCGGGTCGCTGATGAGCTGTCCGCCGGCCGGAATGACCGTGCTGGTGAGTCCGCTGAAGGTGACTGATCGTGAGCTGCCTGGCCTGATCGAGGCGCCATCCTGGCGCAGGCCGACACGTACGGCACCGATGCTGAGTGGTGTCAGGCTTGCGCTGTTGCTAAAACGCAGGCGAATTGCGCGGCCGCCCAATGTCGTTCGGGCCATCAGCCGGAAGCTGTGCTCCACGCCGGGCGTATTGCTGCGTGTCATCGCATCTGTGTTGTAGCCGATGGGATAGGCCGCGGTGGTTGCCGCGCCCCAGCTCGACACCCAATGTTCGGCCGCATCGGTGCCGACCTCGGGTCTGTCATTGCCGCAAGCATTGAGCAGCAAGATCAGCGTCAGGCCGGACAGGATCGTGAGCGTGGCGCGAACGCGCATGAGGCGGCTCACGGTGCCAGCACGGCGGCTGGCAGGAAGGTGTCGCCGGCCGTTGCCGTGATGCTGCTGCCACTGGCAATTCCGGTCAGCAGCACCTCACCGTTGGCATCTGTTTTCTGCGTCTTGCTGCCGACCGTGATGACGGCCTTGGTCACAGGCCGTATATCGCCAAAAATATCGGCTGTGACACGAATTCTCAGCGTGGAACCCTGGCGGCGGCTGCTCACGTTCAAGGCTGACGGCCTGGGAAAGCTTTCCGGGCAGGCCGCCACATCGGGCAGGCTGTCGGCTGTCTGGCCCTTGTATGACGCGGAGATGGTGCCGCTCTTGGTCGATGGCGGCTCGCCGGTCGCCGGTGCCGGCAGCTTGTTGGCAAAGATCAGGTTGGCCTTCAGGAAGCCGGTCGGTTTCTCCTCGGCATCACTCGATGTCAGGTCGACGTTGTAGAGCAGGCCGGCGCGGGCGACGCTGCCGGTGACCATCGAAAAGCCATCGAGAAAATTCTCGCCATCATCGGTGAAGCGGTCATAGAGCACGGTGAAGTTGCCGGCGGCAACATTGCCGACATAGGTGATCAGTGCTGTGCCGCCTTTGTTGCCATTGACCAGCACCACGCCGGGCAGGGCATAGGCCCCCATGAACGCTGACGGTGTTTTCGCCCAGGCACCTGGTTCGGAGGACACTACCGCTGCCGGCGTGGTTGGTGAGCGATCGAGACGGGCAATCAGCAGCCGGTTTGGCGCGGTACCCTTTTGTTTCACATAGGTATTGGCGGCTGCCGGGATGTCCGAAAGCTGGCGCTCCTGAACCAGAATGCGCGTGCTGTCCGGGCTCCAGAAGCTCAGTGCCGCGAGATTATTGCCGCTGATGTTGTTGCCGCCGCGATAGGGTGCAACGGGCTGGCCCATGGTCTTGCCGCCAAGATCACCTTTGCCGGAAATCAGCCACGGCTGCAGATCACAGGCGAAGCCCTGATGACTTGAGACATAGTAGATCGCGACGGCGGCAGCGACGGGGTACTGCGTGAAGGGGCGTGCCAGCGGCATGATGCTGAAGGCGTCGAGACGATTCATGCCGCGCCAGGAGGCCACCAGCAGACTGCTGTTGTCGGGCGCAAAGCTGCCGTCTTCATCCCAGTCCGGGTGCGTGGTCAGGCGCGTGGTCTTGCCGCTGGCCAGGTCCACCTTGAGCATGTCGGCGTTGCCGTCAGTAGGTTCGCCGACAATCAGGGCCGAGGCACCGCCATCGGCAAACGACTTGAATTCGTAGAGCTGGCCGGCATTGGCCCAGTTGTCGGCACTCATGTCGGTGGGCCCGGTCGGGCCTGGCGGGTTGATGACCTTGTGCCCGACGGCGGCATAGCCGGTGGCTGTCTTCTGCAGTCTGGACACCAGCATGACCAGCGCATCCAGACGCACCATGGAGTAGGCCAGATGGACTCCGTCGGGAGCAAGATGGAAGGTGCGCCGGCCGAGGCCGGGGGATGTCAATGCCGTGTCTGCGGACAGATCAATGGGCAGGTACTTGTGTGTGGTGCAGTCAAACAGGCTGGGCGCGCACTCCAGCACATAGGCCAGATCACCGAGCTCATTGGCGATGAACATCCGCTTGTTGTCGGGAAACACATAGGAAAACACGCCGACCAGCGTCGGCCGGTCGGTCATGTCGCAGGTCAGGCAGGCCGGTGTGCCGTATGCGTTGCCGGCCTTGACCTCGACGAGCCATTCATTGCCGCGATTGTCGTTGTAGTCGGTGAACAGGATGTGTTTGCCATCGGGCGACCAGGTCGGTGCCCACGGCATGACACCGGCGGGCAAGGCGATGACATCGTGATAGATCGGCTCGAAATTCAAGATGCGGGCGGTGTCGGGGTTCGTGGATGGCGAGCTGGCACGGGTTGATGAGCTGCTGCCACTGCCGCAACTGCTCAGTGTGACGAGTATCGCTGCGTAAAACGCCAGTCTTGTTGTTTGAAACCTTGTCATCTTCTGTGACTCCCGGTCGCGCGTTGCAGGCAGGTCAAGCGCCGGATGTGCAGGCTTGGACAACGCATAAAGAGACACTAAGATATAAATGTCTCTTTTGCAAGTCACAAACGCATTAGCGTCTCCATTGGAACATTGCTATAGTTTTTGGCATTCACTCAAAGGCCGCACTATGTCAGTCCTCCTGCCCAATTACCCCGATCTGGATCAGGCATCTCCGGCCTACCTTGCTGCACAGGCAGAAAAGTCGGGTGAGCGCTCGCGCAAGCGTGCCACGGCGGCTGACGCCTTCCGGCTTGCGCGGGCCATGTTTGATGACGGCAAAGCGCTGGACATGGTGGCGCTGGCACGTGAGCTGGGGGTGGCGCGGGGCACGCTTTATCGCTGGGCCAACAACCGTGAGCGATTGCTGGCGGATGTCATGTGGTCGCTGGCGGAAGAGCTGTTCGAGGAGTCTTTGCGTGTCCCCACAGGCACCGGAGCTGAGGCGCTGGCGCAAGGGATTGGTCATTTCATCCGGGGTCTGACCGCGTCAGAGGCGCTGCGTGCGGCTATTCATCAGGATAATGAGGCGGTGATGAGCATTCTCACGCGCCGTCGCGGCAGCGGCATACAAGAGCGTGCGGTCGCCATGCTGCAAGCTGCCATCGAGAACATGGTCAGGCAGGGTTGGTATGAGCCCCGACTGGCGCCACAAGTGCTGGCCTATGCCATTGTGCGCATCATCGAAGGTTTTGTTTATCACGACATCTCGGCGGGTATTGAGCCGGACCTGGTGGCGGCGGATCAGGTTGTCCGCACACTGCTGTGAGCAGTCGTTGCGCTCCCCCCCGCTTGGATTAACCCTATGACTTTAACGCCGCGCCATATCCAAGTTAATACCTTGATTTATCGAGTGGTGCAGTCCACCTGTCCTGGAGTCCATGAGTTGCAACTCGTTTGGTATGTTTGTTTCGGCTGTGGAGTCTGTATCTGCATCGGCTGAGCTTTTGTGGCCTCGATGTATTGTGACCATGCCTGCATGCGAGCCGCGCGGGCTTGCTGCTCCTGAGCTTCTGCGCGTTTGTACTCATCAAGCAGGCCGCGTGCCAGCTTCTCGTCAGAATAGATGTAGGCGTTAAGCTGCTTATTTGATTCGGTAATATATTGCCCGTATGTCATCGAGCCATTCCAAAGAGTGCCGAGTATTGATCTGGCATCCGAGAGGTACTGTTGCATCAGCGCTGACCGCTCTGGCGGCCATATTCTGGCCCGTAAAGCATAGATCGACTGGTTGCATGCCTGCTTGACTTCATCCAGAGCCACGATTGCATTTTTCTCAACTTCGTTTGGCTTGCCGATGTCATTCAGCTGTACAAACGAGGCGGTGCTAATGACAAGCGGTATTTTGTCTCTGATAGGTGCCAGTCTGGCGTCTGTTTCCCAGTCTGATCGGCACTTTGCAGTAGCGCTATCTAGTGCAGCTTCCAGCCCGGCCCGGGCTTGCCGCTGTTCGCGCTCATGCTGCTGTGGGATGGTTTCGCAGCCACTGAGAGTAAGTGAAGAAAAAACGAAGAAAATCCATCTCATGATAGCCTCATCTATATGTTATTTAAGCGCTAATCAAAGAATTATTCCGGATAAGATAGGTCAATAAATGCGTCAATTGTAGTCGAGCTATTTTTATAGGTACACATTTTTTAGGCTCGATTTCGTGGTTTGAATATTGCACGCTGCCCTCTTCAACGAGCCTTTGAATGCAAAGCGAGGGATCATTATCTGGATCAGAAAAAGCTTCTCAAAGAATCCTGATTTCTATGATGTACTTGGGTTTATAAGAGCAAATATCCAATCTTGCAAGCCAATAGCCGTCAGTTCCTGCCCGTTTCGGCTAAGCGATGGCGTTTAGATCGTCATCTGGTCTTAGATTGATTAAATGGCTCTATTGCATGCTCTTCACTGGGCACTGGATAAAAGTACCGGGAGGCCATGAATGGTTGCCTTTCTTTTTACCTTGCGGCATGTTTATACAGATCCGAGTGCGGCAATGAACGAGCATGGAGGTTTGCTAGATTGCACATGCTCAATTTTAGCAGGCCCTCAAAAAGGCTGTTGGACCCATCATATAGAAAAAATGCAAAGGGCTCATCGAGCCTAAAAAGCAAAAAGCCCCGCATCGGCAGGGCTTTTTTTGTCTAATAACAAACAGTGGCACTTAACAAAAACAACAGCTTAGATCGGTCATTCGACCATGTTCGTTAGACGCCAACAAAAATTTAAGCTGTTGATTTGTCTCAGGTTTTGTATGGTGGGCGATACTGGGATCGAACCAGTGACCCCTACCGTGTGAAGGTAGTGCTCTCCCCCTGAGCTAATCGCCCTGAGGCGGCATATGGTACGCATTTTCACGAGCCAAACAAGCCTGTGCATGACAAAAATGCGCGCCCCTTAGCGCGGTTCGGCATCAGCGGCGGGCATCTGCGCCAGCGCATCTTGCAGCACCGTATCCAGCAAATCCTTGCGTGTATCCGAACTGGCCATGGCGCGGGCGATGACCTGTGCGCCGATGGCCTGACTGAGCATGACCCAGGCCTGCTGGTCATTGCCCAGCAGCTCGGCAAACGCGGCCTTCAGCTGCAGCAGGTGAGCCTCAAATTTCTCGCGGGTGCGGATGTCGGCGCGGGCAATCTCGGCCCCCAATGCCGGAATCGAGCAGCCCTGACCCGGATTTTCGGCGTGTTGCAGGCTCAGGTAGCGCGTCATGGCCTTGCGCATCCTGACCGGCGAGTGGCCGTCGAAGGCACTCAGCATGAGCGTCATGTCATGACTCACGATGGCATCCAGCAGTTCGGCCTTGGAGCGGAATTGCGCGTAGAACGCCCCGGAGGTCAGGTTGGCGGCGGCGGCCAGCGCATCGAGGCCGGTGCCGGCAAAACCGGATTGCCGGGCGAGGGCACCACCAGCCTGGATCAGGCGCTCGCGGCTGGTCTGGCGGGCGTCGCTTTTGGCGTCGGGCAGGCGACTCATCTTTACTCCGTTCAGATTGCTTGACACGCCGGGTAGCGTGACATAGCGTTCGTTATCGTAACGATCGTTATTTTTGCCAGATTACCCCGGACGGCCCCCGATGAAAACCGAAAAAACTGCCTGCATCCTGTGTTCGCGCAATTGTGGCCTGACCGTGGAGATTGAAGACGGCAAGTTCGGACGCATTCGCGGCGATGACGATCACCCGGTATCAAAAGGCTATATCTGCCAGAAGGCGGCGCGGCTGACGCATTATCAGCACCACGATGACCGCCTGCAGTTCCCCCTGCAGCGCCAGCCCGATGGCAGCTTTCAGCGCGTGAGCTGGGACGAGGCGCTCGATGACATCGCGGCACGGCTGCTGGCGATCCGCGATCAGCACGGTGGCCATGCCTTTGCCTCGGTGGGCGGCGGCGGGCAGGGCAATCATCTGGCCGGTGCCTACAGCGGGCAGCTCCGGGCCGCCATGAAAAGTCGCTACATCTACAGTGCGCTGGCACAGGAGAAGACGGGCGATTTCTGGCTCAACGGACGCTTCTTCGGCAGCCAGACCTGCCACACCACGGAAGATGTGGAGCATGCCGACTATGTGCTGTTCATCGGCACCAATCCCTTCCAGGCGCATGGCATTCCCAATGCCCGCGATACCTTGCGCGAGATTCGCAAGGATCCCGCTCGCACGATGGTGGTGATCGACCCACGGCGCTCGGAAACCGCCAAGGTGGCTGACATTCATTTGCAGCTGAAGCCGGGCACGGATGCGTTTCTGATGAGCGCGATGCTCGCGATCATTGTCCGCGAGGGTCTGCATGACCGTGACTTCCTGGCGCAGCATTGCTCGGGCTTCGAGGCAGTGGAGCAGGCGTTGCTGGCCATCCCCGTGGCCGAGTATGCGCAGCGCAGCGATGTGCCGCTGGCCGACATCGAACGGGTGGCACGCGGTTTTGCCAGTGCCGAGCGGGCCTGCGTACGCATCGATCTGGGCTTGCAGCACACGCTGCACACGACCTTGAACGGCTATCTGGAGAAGCTGCTGTATCTGATCACCGGCAATTTCGGCAAGCGCGGCGGCAATAATCTGCACACATTCCTGATGCCGATTCTGGGCGATACCGACGAGCGTGCCGGCAAATTTACGCGAACGCGGCATCACAAAATGTTCCCGATTGCCGGCCTGTTTCCACCCAATATTTTGCCGGATGAAATCCTGCAGCCCGGCGAAGATCGCATTCGCGCGGTGTTTGTGGACAGCGCCAATCCGGTGCTGAGCTATACCGACACGGCCGCCTACGAACGCGCCTTTGCCCAGCTGGAGCTGCTGGTGGTGGTGGATGTGGCCATGACTGAGACGGCGCGGCTGGCGCACTATGTGCTGCCGGCGGCGTCGCAGTTCGAGAAGTGGGAGGCCACCGGCTTCAATCTGGAGTTTCCGGAGAACGCGTTTCACCTGCGGCATCCGCTGTTTACGCCGTTGGGCGAAGCGCTGCCGGAGCCGGAAATCTATACGCGGCTGCTGGAGAAGATGGGCGCGATTCCCCGCCACTTTCCGGTGCTGTCACGCATTGCCCGACATGAGCCGGCGATCAGCGGGCACTGGGCTTATATGCTGGCGCTGGGCGCGGCACTGTCGCGGCGCAAGGCCTGGATGGCGTTTGCGCCATCTATCCTTTATCGCACGCTGGGGCCGACGCTGAGCGTTGATGGGGTGGTGGGGAATGCCGCGGCGGCGGCCTTGCTGCTGCCGCTGTCCATCCAGTATGCGCAGAAGCATGAACGCGCGATGCGCCGAGCCGGCTACACCGGGCACTCGAAACTACTGGGGTCGGCGCTGTTTAGGGCCATTCTGGCTAGGCGCGAAGGTGTGGTGCTGAGCCGTCACGAGTATGACGAGGTATGGTCGTTGCTGCGCCATGCTGACAAGCGTATCCGGCTCGCCATCCCGGAAATGCTGGCCGAGTGGCAGGCGCTGGCGACCGAGGCCGCACCCGGCAGCGAATACCCGTTCGTGCTGATGGCCGGCGAGCGCCGCAGCTACAACGCCAATCAGATCTACCGTGATCCGGCTTGGCGCAAGATCGATCCGCACGGTGCCATGCGCATGCACCCGGAGGATGCCGCGGCGCTGTCACTGGCAGAGGGCGCTGCGGCGGTCTGCGAGTCCGACACCGGGCGCATCAGCGTGGTTATCGAGCATGATGATGCTGTACGCCGGGGCACGGTGACGCTGCCGCACGGCTATGGCATGCGCTTTCGCGGCAGCGCACCGATAGGGCCGGAGCTGAACCGGCTCACGCGCAGCGATCATTGCGACCCGCTGACGCGCACGCCGTACCATAAGTATGTGCCGGTGCGCGTGCTGGCCGCCGGTTGATCTGGCGGCTTCGGCATCCTGCTTGTCGTTTCTGGCATTCAGGCGCGTTATAGCGATGCAGTAGGGTATCGGTGATCCCGTGCAGTGCCGTGCGGAGCGACTCGCGGAGATGCCTGATGAGACTGTTTTTATCCGCCCTGGCCTTGCTGTTGGCTGCCTGCGGTGATGATGCAACGCGTACCGATGCTGCCGGCGCCGCGACTGAAAAGCCGATAGCGGCCAGGCAGGATGCCCGGGACCCGGCCTACAGTTATTCAGAGGCGGATCTGAGCGCTGCTTTGAGCTGTGATGGGTTCACCCACCCGGATCGTGATCCGGTGCTGCTGGTGCATGGCACGTTCACGCACGGCCGCCAGAACTGGGGTGCCACATTCGCGCCCATCCTGCGCGCCAGTGGCTGGGATGTCTGCATCATGACCTACCCGGATCGCGGGCTGGTTGATATCCAGCGTACGACGGAGTTTGTGGCGCATGCGGTTTACACCATGGCAGCTGCCAGCGGACGCAAGGTTGCGCTGATCGGGCACAGCCAGGGGGTCATGCAGGTGCGCTGGGCGGTGAAATGGTGGCCCGGCGTGCGCGAGCGTGTCAGCGATCTGGTCAGTATGGCCGGCCCCAATCAGGGCATTCTGCTGCCGACGGCACCGCGCGATCTGCTGGGCGTACTCGGCGTCACGATTGCGCCGTTTCCGGGTGCTTTCTACCAGTTCGCGCAGAACTCGCAATTTCTGCGCGCGCTCAATCGCGATGACGAAACCCCGGGTGATATTGATTACAGCGTGCTTTACACCCAGTTTGACGAGCTGATTCAGCCGGTATCACCGTTCCCGGCAGGTGCCATCGAGTTTGGCCAGAACAATCCTAAGCGGACCAATGTGCTGTTGCAGGATGTCTGCCCCAGACGCCTGGTTGAGCACATCAGCATCGCACTGGCGGATCGTCTGGCCTATGAGCTGACGCTGGATGCACTGCACCATGACGGGCCGGCCGATGTTGAACGTAGTGGCGGTTCGGCGCTGTGCGGACTGGTGTCGCTGGTGCCTGAGCTGCAGTTTCCGGCAGATGCCTTCAGCCTGTTTCTGAATGAGGTCCTGCTTTCCGAGCTCGAGCAGCCGCTGCCCAACTTCGGCATCAGCGCCGGTGAGCCGCCGCTGATGCCGTATGCGCAATAACGGAAATGACTGATGGGCTGGAGCCCTCAGAGCGCGTCCGGATGTTCGAGCAGGATGGCAGCGCCGAGGCCGCCACCGGCGCAGGTCGAGATCACCGCATAGCGCTTGCCCGAGGCCTGCAGGCGCTGACCGGCGGTGATGAACAGGCGCCCGCCGGTGGCGGCGAACGGATTGCCTAGCGACAGCGAGCCGCCCCAGGGATTGAGCCGATCCAGCGGGATCTCGCCGACCGGGCATTCGCGACCGAGGCGGTCGTGGACAAAGCCGGCATCGGCCATGCACGCGCGATTGATCAGCACCTGCGCGGCAAAGGCTTCGTGGATTTCCCAGACATCAATGTCATCGAAGCCCAGCCCGTTGCGTGCCAGCAGGCGCGGGATGGACATGGCCGGCCCCAGCAACATCTCTTCTTCCAGGCTGTCGACACCGGTGAGCAGGTAGTCGCGCACCACGGCCAGCGGCTTCAAACCTTCCGCGCGGGCGTGACCCAGGCTGCCCAGCAGCAGGGCGGCAGCACCATCGGTGAAGCGCGAGGCGCTGCCGGCGGTGATGATGCCGTGCTGGCGATCAAACACCGGCGGCAACAAGGCCAGCCGGGCCTCGCTGGCATCGGCCCGGGGCGTGTTGTCAGTGCTTGCGATACGGCGGTAATCAATCGTCACCGGCACAATCTGCTCGGCGTAATGGCCGCTTTCCGTGGCAGCAATCGCACCGGCATGGCTGCGCGCGGTGTAGCGGTCGCAGGCTTCGCGCGTCAGGCCGAACTTGCGCACCATGGCTTCGCAGGCGACACCCATGGTCATGCCGGTGGTGTAGTCGCTGCCGGTTGGAATGTCGAAGCTGAGGTCGCCCGGGCGCAAGCCGCCCAGCACTTTCAGGCGCTCACGCGTGCCTTTGCGCTGGCGTATTTTCATCAGGCTGCGGCGGATGTTCTGCGACAGGCGCACCGGCACATCCGAGAAATTCTCGGTACCGGCGGCGATGCCCAGATCCAGCCGGCCCAGTGCAATCTGGTCGCACAGGTTCATCACGCCGACATTCGGCGAAATGCCGGCCATGGCCACGGTATAGGCCGGGATGCGGCTGGGCATGCCGGCGGCGAGCATGGCTTCGCGGGCGACATTGGTGGTTTCCACTTCATGCAGTACGGTGCCCATGATGACCAGTTCGATGGTCGCCGGATCGATGCCGGCCCGATCGAGCAGGCCGCGCAGGGCATGTGCGCCCAGCTCGTAGCTCATCAGCTCGGCATAGAGGCCGGCGCTGTCGAGAAACGGGGTGCGTGTCCCGGCGAGGATGACCGGGAGGCGATGCTCGGGTACAGCCGTCAGTGTCGGTTTCATGCGGCTCACCGTGCCGCCGGCAGAAAGCTGCCGACCTGATACAGATTGCCGGTGACATCGGTCAGGCGCAGGGCATGCCTGCCCTCGGCATCGGCAGTGGCGGCAACCTGGATCAGCAGTGGCGGACTGGGCAGCGGCAATGGCTTGATGAAGCGGACATCGATGTCGGCAATCGTCTGGCCGTTGTTCTGAATGGCCTCGAAGACCTGCGCGAACGCTCCGTAGCCATGCATGATGCAGCCCCGGAAACGGCTCCGGCGCGCCATCACCGGCAGGGTGTGGATGGGATTGAAATCGCCGGTGAGCAGAAAGAACTTGACGCCTTCGTCGCCACCCGCCTGCCAGTGCCCGATGGTTTCGAAATCGGGCTCGGCGCGTTCCGCTTCAGCACTGGCGGGGCGCTTGCGCAGCACCACGGCGGCATAGGAGTCGATCTCCAGCGCGTTTGGCTGGCTGGCGCTGCCGATGTCGACATGGCTGTGCACGCGCGCCCGGAAACCGTCATCGCTGGCCTCGACGAGACGGCCGCGCAGTGTCAGCGCCTCACCTTGCGGCAAGGCCTGGTTGATGCGCAGGCGCACGCCCTGATTGAGCACGCTGAGCATGGGGTAGGGCGATTGCGCGGTCAGTCGTGCAATCAGGCCGAGGCCGAGCTGGCTGCTGGCGAGATGCGGCGGAATGCTGGTCTGATAGCGCTCGGCACCGGCTCGTGACCATTGGCTGTAGGCCTGCAGCAAGGCCGGCGTCGGCGCTGGCAGATGCTGTGTCAGCCATTCGCCGCGCTGGCGGTTGCTGAGTGGCAGATAAGACATCACGGCACCCTTGAGCATGGCGCTGATGTTCGGCAACTGCTGGCGCAGCAGTGTCGCGGGGATGCGCGTGGAGGTGCTTGTGGTCATGACAGGGTTCCGGACGGATGGCGTGATGGCATCTTGCCGCGCCGGCGTCGTGCTCGAAAAGCGTGAATGACGACAGCCGGCATGTAGAAAGTGACAGACTTCTGCGCCCGCGCTATGGTGCGACTCTGTTTGACGCCCTTGCGGAGCTGTTGCTTTTGGAGCCCTCGCCTGTGAAGTATCCCGCCACCTATGTCCGCCTGCTGGCACGCGCCCTGCGTCTGGATCCTGCCGGGCAAGAACGCTTGCTCGCCGGCACGGCGCTGACGCCGGCGGATCTGGCCGTGCTCGATCAGATGCTCAGCCAGCCGGAGCAGGTTCGCATTGTGCGCAATGCCATTGGGCTAGCTGGTCGCGCCGATTTTGCGCTGGACATGGCATCGCGCATGCCGGTCGCGGCTCATGGTCCGCTCGGCGCCTTGTTGTCGGCCTCGGAAACCTTGCTGGATGCGTGGGCCGCATTGGAGCGCTATCACGCCCTGCGAGTTCCCGGCGTCCAGATCAGCCGCGCTTTCAGCGGCGAATACATGGCCATTCGCCTGGACCTGCAGCTGCCCATGGACGAAGTCGGACTGTTCTGTCTGGAAGCCATGGCGGTGACGGTGCAGCGGGGCATCGAGCTGGTGATCGGCCGTCGTTTGCGCGAGGCTGTGATCCGTTTCGGCTACCCGGCGCCGGCGCATGCCGGGGCTTATGCCGGCTATTTCAACAGCCCTTACAGCTTCGCTGCCGAAGACACCGTGATATTGGTGCCGATGCAGCTACTGGCGCAGCCCAACCCATTTCGCGACCGCGCTATCTATGAACAGGCCTTGCGCCAGTGCGAACAGCTTGAGCAGAGTCGCCGTGAGGAGAGTAGCTGGAGCCTGCGCATCACGCGGCTTTTGCAGCAGCATCCGGGGCAGCTCTGGAGTCTGGCCAGCATGGCCGACCATCACGGCCTGTCAGCGCGTACGCTGATGCGCTATCTGAAGGCTGAGGGCAGTCATTATCAGGCCTTGCTGGATGCCGAGCTGTCACGCCAGGCAGCAGCGCACTTGATGTCGCCACGACAGACCGTGGAGTCGGTGGCTCTGACGCTGGGCTATCAGGATGTCACTGCGTTCCGGCGTGCCTTCCATCGCTGGTTCGGCATGCCGCCTTCCGCCTGGCTGCAGCAGCGCGGACGTTGAGCCGGCTCAGCCCGGCGGTGTCGGATTGATCACGCTTTCGCCGTAAGGCGTGGTCGGGAACTGGCCGTCGAGCATGAGCTGGAGCTGATCAAAGCCGGCGCGGATGACCGGGTGGCCGTAGTCGCCTTCGAAGCCGTGGCCGGTGAGGTTGAGCCCGAGCTCGTCGTTGACATCCGGGGCTTCGCCGCCGGTCAACAGCGCCAGGCCGCCGGTGAGTGTGGTGCCGCTGGTCTGCTCGGGGCCGTCAAAAACCACATTGATAAACTGCGTGGGAATGCCTGCCAACAGCAGGGCCGTGGCCATTTCGCGGCCTTGGTTGTAAGGCACCAGACCGTCGTTGAAGCCGTGAATCACTGCCACCGCCTGCAAGCCGCCAGACTTCATGGTCTGTGCATTCAAGGCCGGCGAGCGGCGCACATATTCCTGGGGCTGGTCTACGGGCGTACCGCCAACATCGCGCTCCATGCCGGCAGCGGCTGCGGGCAGCGCGGCACTGGCTTCCAGCCAGCTCTCGGTGAGATTGCTCAGGCCTTCTACATCCACCCAGTAGTCATACAGGCTTTTGCCGATGGGCGACTGTTTCGCCGATTCTGTGATGGCATTGCCGCAGACATTGCCACCGAGGCTCACGCCCAGCGCATACACGGTTTTGACGGATGGGAAGCGTTTGAGCGCATTACGGGTGGCGATGATGGTGTCTTTGGCGCCTCGCAGCGAGGGGAAGCCGAGATTATCGCGATAGTTGGTGGAGACCACGGCAATGTCTGGGCTGGCCGTACGACGCATGTGTGCCAGCCAGGCACCTTCCACGGTTTGGCCGAAGCCGTGGCAGAACACCACCAGCTTGGTGGGCTGCGAATCGGGCACAAAGGCCGTGGTGGCCATGACGGTTTCGCCGTCGGTGCTGCGTGCGCTGGGTTGCAGCTGTACGCCACTGGGGTCGTTGTCGCTGCCGCCGGGGCAGGCGCTCAAACAGCAGGCGAGGGCAGTGACGGCGAAGGTGCGGAGCAGCATGGCAGATTCCGGTTTGTTGTTTTTATGTAACCGGAATCTACCACAACACCGCTCTGTTAGCGCGTGACGCGCTCGCCCAGGAAGGTGAGCAGGTCGGAGATTGCGACATCAGCCTCGTCACCGTTGCGGCGGCCCTTGTACTCCAGCGTGCCGGCGTCCAGACCCTTCTCGCCCACGACGAGGCGGTGCGGGATGCCGATCAGTTCGGCGTCAGAGAACTTCACGCCGGGGCGTTCGTTGCGGTCGTCGAAGAAGACCTCGTAGCCGGCGGCAGTGAGCATTTCGTAGAGCTTGCTGCTTTCGTCCTGGATGCGGATGGACTTGGCGTAGTTCATCGCCACCAGTGCGATCTGGAACGGTGCGATGGCATCCGGCCAGATGATGCCGCGCTCGTCGTGATTCTGCTCGATGGCCGAGGCCACCACGCGGGTGACGCCGATGCCGTAGCAGCCCATGGTCACCACCAGCGGCTTGCCGTCTTCGCCGAGCACCTTGCAATTCAGCGCCTGCGAGTACTTCTGGCCGAGCTGGAAGATGTGGCCGACTTCGATGCCGCGCTTGATCACCAGCGTGCCCTGACCGCAGGGCGAGGCATCGCCTTCGACGACATTGCGGATGTCGGCGACCAGCGCCGGTTCCGGCAGGTCGCGGCCGAAGTTGACACCGCTGAGGTGGAAGCCGGCCTGGTTGGCGCCGCAGACGAAGTCGCTCATGGCGGCGACGGTGCGATCGGCAATGACGGTGACATCGGCCGATACGCTGACGGGCCCGATGAAGCCGGGCACACAGCCGAGCGCGGCGACGATTTCAGCTTCCGTGGCGAGGCGGAAGTCCTTAAGACCGGCGAGCTTGCCGGCCTTGATTTCGTTCATGTCGTGATCGCCGCGCACCAGCAGCAGGAAGAAGCGCTGCGCCGGCTCAGCCTTGGGATTGGCTTTCAGCGTTGCTGCATCCACCGGCACTGGCGCGACCACAGCGATGGCTTTCACGGTCTGCGTGACCGGCACAGCGAGCAGGGCGGCGACATCGGCACAGGCGGTCTGCGTCGGCGTGGCAATCTGGCTCATGGATTGCGTGGCAGCGGCGCGCGGCGTGCTCGGGGCGAGTGCTTCGGCCATCTCGGTATTGGCGGCATAGTCGGAGCTGTTGGAGAAGGCGATGTCGTCTTCACCGCTGGATGCCAGCACATGGAATTCATGCGAGCCATCGCCACCGATGGAGCCGGTGTCGGCCTGCACCGGGCGGAAGTCGAGGCCGAGGCGGGTGAAGATGCGGCAGTAGGCGTCGTACATGACATCGTAGGTCTGCTGCAGCGAGGCCTGATCGGTGTGGAACGAGTAGGCGTCCTTCATGATGAATTCGCGTGAGCGCATGACGCCGAAGCGCGGGCGAATTTCATCACGGAACTTGGTTTGTACCTGGTAGAAATTCACCGGCAGCTGCTTGTAGCTCTGCAGTTCCTGTCGCGCCAGATCGGTGATGACTTCTTCGTGGGTCGGGCCGAGCACAAAGGCACGGTCGTGACGGTCTTTGAAGCGCAGCAGCTCGGGGCCGTATTGTACATAGCGGCCGGACTCTTCCCAGAGCTCAGCCGGCTGGGTCACCGGCATTAACACTTCCAGCGCACCGGCGCGGTCCATCTCTTCGCGGATGATGCGCTCGACCTTCTTCAGCACGCGGTTGCCCAGCGGCAGCCAGTTGTACAGACCGGTGGCGACCTTGCGGATCATGCCGGCGCGCAGCATGAGCTGGTGCGAAATGACTTCGGCGTCGGCCGGGGTTTCACGAAGAGTGGCAAGCAGGAAGCGACTGGCGCGCATGGTGGGTTCCGAATGGGCTGAATTGGCAAGGCCCGCATTGTAAGGAGCGATGGCCATGCTGGCTACAAGAGGCTGGCCATACGAGACTGTGGCTGGACATTACGCTGATGTTTCAGGATATGCTTTCCGCCTTAATGAAAACTGGCTTTCAAAGAAAAAGGGCTTACCGATGAAAATGACCGCCGCCGAAGTGAATGACTTCATTCTCAGCACCATCCCTATGTTCAAGAATGCCGGCTGTCGCGTCGAAGCGGTGACGGATGGCAGCATCAGCGTTCGTCAGCCTTATAACGAAGGCACGCTGCGCGCCGGCGGCAGCATCTCCGGCCCGACCATGATGGCGCTGGCCGACACCGCCATGTATGCCTTGATACTGGCGTCGCTGGGCCCGATCGGTCTGGCCGTGACGCAGAACCTGAACATCAACTTCCTGCGCAAGCCGCGCAATGCCGACCTGATCGCCACGGCACGCTTTCTGCGCCTGGGCAAACGCGCGGCGGTGATTGATGTGCTGATTCATGCCGGCGATGACCCCGAGCCGGTTGCGCAGGCCACGGGCACTTACGCGATCCCTGCGGCTTAGCTACACTCAACGCATTCGCGGCCCGAAGCTCAGGGCCGCCATCGCCGGAGACTTATCCTTGTCAAAGCCTCTCGCCTATCACCAGCTTTACCGTGCCACGCCGCTGAAGAACCTGCCGTTTCGCCATACCCGCCGCCTGAAGCCCATGACCGACTTTCTCGGCCAGGAACGCGCGCGCGAGTCGGTCGAGATGGCCGTGGCCATGCCGCACGACGGTTACAACCTGTTTGCCATCGGCAATAACGGGCTGGGCAAGCGCACCATGATCCGGCGTTATCTGGAGTCGGTGGCGCACAAGCGTCAGGCGCCATCGGACTGGATCTACGTCAACAATTTCCAGGATCCGCGCTATCCGCAGGCGATCGAGCTGCCGGCCGGCGTCGGCTTCGTGTTCAAGCAGGATGTGCACAAGCTCTGGCGCAAGCTGTCGGATCGTATCCTCAGTGCCTTCGAGAGTGACCGTTATCAGGATCGCCGCGAGAGCCTGAAGGGCGAACTCAGCCGCGTACAGCAGGATGCCTTGTCGCAGCTTGCCGTTATTGGCGAGAAGCAGGGTGTGAAGCTGGTGCTGCGCACGCCTGGCGGCTACGGTTTTTCGCCGATGTCTGAGGGCGGCGAGGTGCTCAGCGTCGAGGCCTTCAACAAATTGCCGGCGCAGCAGCAGGAAAAAGCCAAGCTGGCCATGGTCGACATGGAAAACCGCTTGCGCAAGGTCGCGCGCAAGCTCGATCAGATTGAGGATCGCAATCGCGATCAGGTCGACAAGCTCAACGAGGAAGTGGCGCTGGCGGTGATTGACCCGCTCTTGGGCAAGCTGCTCGACAAGTACGCGCCACATGCCAGCTTGGTGCGCTATCTGAAGGCGTATCGCAGTGATCTGCTCGATCATCTGGAGCTGGTGTTGAATGCCGGCGACAACCAGGACGCCACGGTGTCGGTCGGGCAGGTCGGCGAGCAGCTGCCGCCGGTGCGCTATCAGGTCAATGCGCTGATCAGTCGCGACCCGAAGCAGGGCGCGCCGGTGATCTTTGAAGATCTGCCGACGCACTACAATCTGCTCGGTCATGTCGAGCAGGTCACCTATATGGGCACGGTGGCCACTGACTTCACGCTGATCCGGCCGGGCGCGCTGCATCGTGCCAACGGCGGCTTTCTGCTGATTGAGGCCGAGCAGGTGCTGGAGCATCCCTACGCCTGGCAGAGCCTGAAGCGGGCACTGCGGGCGAAGTCGCTGAAGCTGTCGTCGCTGGAGCAGATGCTGACGCTGACCGGCACGGTGTCGCTGGAGCCGGATGCGATTCCGCTGCACCTGAAGCTGATTCTGCTCGGCGACCGCGAGACCTTCTATTTATTGCAGGAGTTCGATCCTGAGCTGGAGACGGTGTTCAAGATGCGCGCCGATTTCGAGTCGGACATGCCGCGCAACGCCGAAAACGAGCTGATCTACGCGCACTTCCTCGGCGACGTGGCTAATCGCGAGGGTCTGCGGGCGTTGGATCGCAGCGGTGTGGCCCGCCTCATCGAGGAGAGTGCGCGCGCCGCCGATGATCAGGATCTGCTGTCGCTGCATGCCCGTGGCGTGGCCGATCTGCTGCGCGAGTCGAATTACTGGGCCGAGCAGGAGCAGGCCGAGTTCATCGCCAGCGGCCACATCGCCCAGGCTTTGCAGGGCCGCGAGCGCCGCCACGACCGGATTCGCCGGCTTTATCTGGAAGACATCGGCAAGGGCAACCAGCTTTTCACCTGCTCTGGCGAGGTCATTGGCCAGGTCAACGGCCTGACCGTGGTCAGCTATGGCGATGCCAGCTTCGGCCTGCCGTCGCGCATCTCGGTGACGGCGCATTACGGCAACGGCGAAATCATCGACATCGAGCGCGATGTCGAGCTCGGTGGCGCGATTCACTCCAAGGGCGTGCTGATTCTCACCAGCTATCTGAAGGCGCGTTTTGGCGCCGAGCATCCGCTGCGCTTCGCGGCCAACATCGCCTTCGAGCAATCGTATTCGGGTGTGGATGGCGACAGCGCCTCGCTCGGCGAGCTCTGCGGCCTGCTCTCGGCCATCGGCAAGCTGCCGGTGAAGCAGCAGTTCGGTATCACCGGCTCGGTCAACCAGTTTGGTGAAGTGCAGCCGATCGGCGGCGTCAACGAGAAGATCGAAGGTTTCTTTGCCGCCTGCCAGCTCAAAGGCCTGACCGGCGATCAGGCTGTGATCATCCCGGTGCAGAACATTCGCCACCTGATGTTGCGCGAGGATGTGCTGGCGGCGATCAAGGCCGGGCAGTTCCGCATCTACGCGATCAGTCGTGTCGAAGAGGCGATCGAGCTGCTGCTGGGCAAGAGCGCCGGTGCCATGGATGCCGAGGGCAATTATGCCGAAGGCTCCGTGTTTGCTGCCGTGGCCGAGCGTTTTGCGGTCTGGCATGACGCCGAAAAGGATGACGATGACGAAGACGAAAAGCCGGCGGCTGCCGCGCCTGTGGCGGTCACTGCTGCCGTTGTGAAAGCACCGGTAGCGGGCGCATCGCGACGCAAAGCGCGGCAATGATCTGACTCAATAGTCACAAAAAGGCGGCGCAAATGACGCGCCGCCTTCGCAAAACCCCTGCCAAAAAAGCGCGGGATGCGTACACTCGGCCAACCCGCTTTCGTGCTGCCTGGTCGTTTGGCCGCAGCGGCGTGTGCATTCATTCGAACTCATTCGAAAAAACGGAGATCACTGCATGATTTATTCGGGATCGGCCATCAGCGTGCAAGCGCTGGACAATGGCATCGCGGAACTCAAATTCGATCTCGCTGGCGAGTCCGTCAACAAGTTCAACGCCGTCACGGTGAACGAACTTGCTGCCGCCACGCAAGCGATCAAGGCTGACAGCAGCATCAAGGGCGTTGTCGTCACGTCCGGCAAGGGCGTGTTCATCGTCGGCGCCGACATCACCGAATTCGGCTCGCTGTTCGCCAATGGCGAAGCCGGCGTCATCGAGTGGACGGCCAAGGCCGCATCCGTGTTCAGCGCTTTTGAAGACCTGACCGTGCCGTCCGTGGTTGCCATCAACGGCATCGCCCTCGGTGGCGGTTTCGAGATGTGCCTGTCCTGCGATTACCGCGTGATGTCCACCGCCGCCAAGGTCGGTCTGCCGGAAGTGAAGCTGGGCCTGTTCCCCGGCTTCGGCGGCACGGTTCGTCTGAGCCGCGTGATCGGCATTGATAACGCCGTGGAATGGATTGCCGGTGGCAGCGAAAAGCGCCCGGATGTGGCACTGAAAGAAGGTGCTGTGGATGCCGTGGTTGCGCCCGAGCTGGTGCGTGATGCCGCTATCAACCTGTTGCAGCAGGCCATTGCCGGCAAGCTGGACTGGAAGGCCAAGAAGGCCGAGAAGCTGGCTCCGGTCAAGCTCAACATGATGGAACAGATGATGGCCTTCAATACCTCGATGGCTGTTGTCGCGGGTAAGGCCGGCAGCAACTACCCGGCGCCGGTGCTGGCCGTGAAGACCATGCAGAAGCATGCCACCATGACCCGCGACGACGCCATGCAGGCCGAAGCCGCTGGTTTCGCCAAGGCCGCCGTAACACCGCAGGCCAACGCGCTGATCGGTCTGTTCATGGCTGATCAGGCCGTGAAGAAAGCCGCCAAGAAGCATTCCGCCAAATCGGCCAAGGCCGTCAAGCAGGCCGCCGTGCTCGGCGCCGGCATCATGGGTGGCGGCATCGCCTACCAGTCGGCGAGCAAAGGCACGCCGATCATCATGAAGGACATCCGCTCCGAAGCCCTCGATCTGGGCATGGGCGAAGCCACCAAGCTGCTCTCTGGCCAGGTGGCCAAGGGCCGTCTGACGCCTGAAAAGATGGGCCAGGTGCTGTCCAGCATTCGCCCGACGCTTAACTACGGCGATTTCAAGACCGTCGATATCGTCATCGAAGCCGTGGTCGAGAATGCCAAGGTCAAGGGCGCTGTGCTGTCGGAAGTGGAAGGTCTGGTGGCGGATGATTGCATCCTCGCCTCCAACACCTCGACCATTTCCATCACGCATCTCGCCAAGTCCTTGAAGCGTCCGCAGAATTTTGTTGGCATGCACTTCTTCAACCCGGTACACATGATGCCGCTGGTGGAAGTCATCCGTGGCGAGCAATCGTCGGATGAAGCCGTTGCCGCCACCGTGAAGCTGGCGCAGCAGATGGGCAAGACCCCGATCGTGGTCAACGACTGCCCCGGCTTCCTGGTCAACCGCGTGCTGTTCCCGTACTTCGGCGGTTTCGACCTGCTGGTGCGTGATGGTGCCGACTTCCAGGCCATCGACAAGGTCATGGAAAAGTTCGGCTGGCCCATGGGCCCAGCCTACCTGCTCGACGTGGTCGGTATCGACACCGGCGTGCATGCCGCGCATGTGATGGCTGAAGGCTTCCCGGATCGCATGAAGCCTGACTACAAGTCCGCCACTGAAATCATGTTCGACAACACCCGCTATGGCCAGAAGAACGGCAAGGGTTTCTATGTCTACGAACAGGACAAGAAGGGCAAGCCGAAGAAGGTTGTGGATCCGACCACTTACGAGCTGATTGCGCCAGTGGTTGCTGCGCGCAAGGAATTCGAAGCCGACGAAATCATCGCTCGTCTGATGCTGCCGCTGGTCAACGAGATCGCGCGCTGTCTGGAAGAGAAGATCGTGGCTTCGGCCGCTGAAGCCGACATGGCACTGATCATGGGCATCGGCTTCCCGCCGTTCCGTGGCGGCGCCTGCCGTTATGTCGACCAGATGGGCATCCAGAACTACCTGGCGCTGTGCGAGAAGTTTGCGCACCTCGGCAAGGCCTACGAGGCACCGGCTCTGATCAAGACCATGGCCGCCAACAACCAGAAATTTTTCGGCTGATCCAGGAGCTCGACATGACTACTTTGAACCCGCGTGATGTGGTGATTGTTGATGGCGTGCGCAGCGCCATGGGTCGTACCAAGAACGGCATGTTCCGCAATGTCCGCGCCGATACCATTTCGGCCGAACTGGTGAAGGCGCTGTTTGCCCGCAACCCGAATGCCAACCCGGAAGAAGTGGAAGACGTGATCTGGGGCTGTGTGAACCAGACTCTGGAGCAGGGCATGAACGTGGCGCGCAACATCGCCATGCTCGCCGAGCTGCCGCGTTCGGTGCCAGGCCAGACCGTGAATCGTCTGTGCGGTTCGTCGATGCAGGCGCTGCACACTGCTGCTGCTCAGATCATGACCGGCCAGGGCGATGTCTTCGTCATCGGCGGCGTCGAGCACATGGGCCATGTCGGCATGATGCACGGCATCGACCTGAACCCGGCGGCGTCCAAGTACTACGCGAAAGCATCGAACATGATGGGCCTGACCGCCGAAATGCTCGGCACCATGAACGGCATCAGCCGTGAAATGCAGGACCAGTTCGGTCTGATGTCGCACCAGAAAGCCTGGGCTGCCACGCTGGGCGGCCGCTTTGCCAATGAAATCATCGGCATTGAAGGTCACGATGCCAACGGCTTCAAGCAGCTCTGCGAGATTGACGAAGTGATTCGTCAGGATGCCACGCTGGAGCAGTTTGCTGCTCTGCGCCCGGCCTTCAACCCGAAGGGCGGCACGGTCACGGCGGGTACTTCGTCGGCACTGTCTGACGGTGCTTCCGCGATGCTGCTGATGAGCGCTGAGCGCGCCAAGGCGCTGGGTTTGAAGCCGCGTGCCAAGATCCGCTCGATGGCCGTTGCCGGCTGTGAAGCCGCGATCATGGGCTGGGGCCCGGTGCCGGCCACCGAGAAGGCGTTGAAGCGTGCCGGTCTGAGCATCAACGACATCCAGACTGTCGAGCTCAACGAAGCCTTCGCGGCTCAGGGCCTGTCCGTGCTCAAGGGTCTGAACCTGCTCGATCAGGCCGAAGCCAAGGTCAACCACAACGGCGGCGCGATCGCGCTGGGTCATCCGCTGGGTTGCTCCGGTGCGCGTATCACCACCACGCTGCTGAACGTGATGGAGCAGAAGGATACGCAGCTCGGTCTGGCGACCATGTGTATCGGTCTGGGTCAGGGCATCGCGACGGTCATCGAGCGTCTTTGACGCATAGAAAGCTTTGTCGCCGCAGCGATCCTGTGGCGATGGCCTCTGAAAAAAGCCGTGCTATCCGCACGGCTTTTTTGCATTTGGCACCGACACCCCCTACCATCCGCCAATTCGTGACTGACTAGTCACGATGTAGCTTGGCTTTGGATCAATGTGGAGTGTTGGCATGCAGCGCGTGGTTATCAGTGGCACCGGTCTTTACACCCCGTCAGAGGCCATCAACAACGATGAGCTGGTGCTGGCCTTCAATGCCTATGTGCAGGCTTTCAATCAGCGCCATGCCACAGGCATTGCCGATGGCTCGGTGACTGCCCTGGCTGAATCCAGCGCCGAGTTCATCACCAAGGCCTCCGGTATTCGTTCCCGTCATGTGGTAACCCGCGTCGGACTGCTAGAGCCCGAACGCCTGGCGCCCCGCATTGCTGCACGTGCCGATGGCGAGCTGTCGCTGCAGGCCGAGATGGCCGTCGCCGCCGGCCGCGAGGCGTTGGCGCAGGCCGGTGTCACCGCTGCCGACATCGATACCGTGATTGTCGCCACCTCGGCCATCCAGCGCGCCTATCCGGCCGTGGCGATCGAAGTGCAGGCTGCGCTCGGCTGTGGCGGTCATGCCTACGACATGAATGTGGCCTGCTCATCGGCCACCTTCGCCTTGCGCAATGCCTGCGATGCCATCCGTGCCGGCTCGGCCAAGCGCGTGCTGCTGCTCAATCCCGAAATTCCGTCGGCCTATCTGGCCTGGCAAGATCGCGACTGCCATTTCATCTTTGGCGATGTTGCCACCGCCATGGTGGTCGAAGCGGCCGAGGTAGCCACGGCCGCTTGCCAGTTCGAGGTTCTGGACTCGCGTCTGACCACGATCTATTCGAACGCGATCCGCAACAACTTCGGCTTCGTCAACCGCTGCGAAGACACACCGTGGACGGCCCGCGACAAGCTCTTCCGCCAGGAAGGGCGCAAGGTCTTCAAGGAAGTCTGCGTCAAGGTTGCCGACATGATTGGTGATCAGCTTGCCGATGCCGGCCTGACTCAGCCGGATGGTACTTCGGTGAATCGTCTCTGGCTGCATCAGGCCAACATCAACATGAACGACTATGTCTCGCGGCGTGTGCTGGGGGCAGAGCATCCACGTGCGCAGGCGCCTGTGGTGCTGGACACCTTCGGCAACACGGCGTCAGCCGGCTCCATCATCGCCTTCCACCAACATCGCGATGATCTGCGGGTCGGTGATACCGGCGTGATCTGCTCCTTCGGCGCCGGCTACTCCATCGGCAGCGTGCTGGTACAGCGTTGCGACCCTGCCGCGTGATAATCTGCGGCATCTGATTGCCGCATTCATTGCCACAGCCCGGTGCGTGCCCTGAAGCACGCGCCCAAGAGATCATCATGCGAATTCTTCACACCATGCTGCGTGTCGGCGATCTGGATCGCTCCATCAACTTCTATCGCGATGTGCTCGGCATGCAGCTGCGTCGTCGCAACGACTATCCCGGTGGCCGCTTCACGCTGGCCTTCATGGGCTTTGACGGCGATGCCATGGAGCTGGAGCTGACCCACAACTGGGATATAGCAGCTTATGAGCTGGGCAGCGGCTACGGCCATGTCGCGCTGGCGGTGCCGGATGCTTACGCTGCCTGCGAGGCTGTGATCGCCAAGGGCGGCAAGGTCACGCGTCCGGCCGGACCGATGCTGCATGGCAGCACGGTGATTGCCTTTGTCGAAGATCCGGACGGCTACAAGATCGAGCTGATCCAGACCTCGGCATAAGGCTGACGGACAGCCGGCGGCTTCAGGTCGAAAAACTGTCGCGAATCAGGCCGACAAAGACACCTTCAATCACTACCTTGTCCGGCGAAATCAGCTGTGGCTCGAACGTGGTATTGGCCGGCACCAGCTTGACCATCTTCTTTTCGTAGTCGAGATACTTCACGGTGACTTCGTTCTCGATGCGGGCGATGACAATCTGACCGGCGCGGGCAATGCTGGTCTTGTAGACGGCAATGAGGTCACCATCGAGGATGCCGGCATCCTTCATGGACTCGCCGCGCACGCGCAGCAGATAGGTCGGGCGCTTGTTGAACAGGCCGCGTGGCACCGGCAGGCTGTGATCGTGATTCTCTATGGCTTCCAGCGGCAAGCCGGCGGCGACGGAGCCGATGACCGGAATCAGATCTTCGTCGAGCAGCTCGTCGACCAGCAGCTGGATGCCGCGTGACAATTCGGCATGCAGCTTTATATAGCCTTTCTGCTCCAGCGCCCGGAGATGATCCGCCGCCGCGGTCTTGGAGCGAAAGCCGAACTTCAGCGCGACTTCGGCGCGCGTTGGCGCCATGCCGTTGTTTTCGACGCAATCGCGAATGAAGTCGAGAATCTCAGCTTGCCGAGTGGTAAGTGCTTGCATGACGAATAGCCTCTCTGTGAGCTATTTAAAATACGAGAATACTGGCCGGAAAGCCAGTGCTGACTCTAAGGCCAGTAAATTTTCCGATAGCCGGTCAGTACATGCTGCTAGACTCGTTTCTCAAATCGCCAAGGCTTGTGTCATGACAACGTTCTTCTGGGTCAGCTTTCTGGTACTGGCCAGCATCATCGGCAACATCATGTGGTTGCGTCCTAGCAGCAGCGATCGCGCACTCATCGCTCAGCGTGACTTCGCCAAGGCACAAGGCCTGACCGTGAACCTGCGCGTGGCGCCGGAGTGGCTGGGCCAGAAGCCAGGGCAGGGCCTGATTGCCCAGTATCGCTACCCGTTAACAAAGAAGCCGGCCGCGCTCGGTCGCTGGCGCTGGCACGAGGGCCTACTCAACTGGCAGCCGCTGGACGACAAGACCGCTTGGCTGACACCCCCGCCGTGGCCATCGCCGGCTCCCACGGGCTGGCTTGGCATCGATGTTCGCGCCGATGGCGTGGTGCTTTACTGGCGCGAAGATGGCCGAATCGAGACCGTTGAGCAGTTCATTACGCTGCTGAAACCGGTGTTTGCTTGACCCCATCGCGCCGTACTCGTATATATGCCGCTCTTTTGATGGGCGTTTTGTGCGCTGCATCATCCACTGTTGCAAGGAATTCCCGACACCATGGGTAGATCACTGGTCATCGTCGAGTCGCCGGCGAAAGCCAAGACCATCAACAAGTACCTGGGCAAAGACTTCATCGTGAAGTCCAGCGTTGGCCATGTGCGCGATTTGCCGGTCAGTGGCGGCGCCACCAGTGATCCCGCCGAGCGTGCGAAAGCCGCCGCCGAGACGCGCAAGCTCACGCCCGAGCAGAAGCTCGAACAGAAGGCCGGCAAGCAGCGCACGGCGCTGGTGGCGCGCATGGGCGTCGACCCGGAAAAGAGCTGGAAGGCCAAGTACGAAGTGCTGCCGGGCAAGGAAAAAGTCGTCAGCGAACTCAAGGCGCTGGCCAAAACTGCCGACATCATCTATCTCGCGACCGACTTGGATCGCGAGGGAGAGGCCATCGCCTGGCATCTGCGCGAAGTTATCGGTGGCGATGACAGCCGCTTCAAGCGCGTGGTCTTCAACGAAATCACCAAGACCGCCATCACCGAGGCGTTCAAGGCACCGGGCGAACTCAACATTGATCGCGTCAACGCCCAGCAGGCGCGGCGATTCCTCGATCGCGTGGTTGGCTACATGGTGTCGCCGCTGCTCTGGGAAAAGATCGCGCGCGGGCTGTCTGCCGGTCGTGTGCAGTCGGTGGCCGTGCGGCTGGTGGTCGAGCGCGAGCGCGAAATCCGCGCCTTCATCCCCGAAGAATATTGGGAGATCTGGGCCGATACCCTGACCCCGCAAAAGGGCGCGCTGCGTCTGGAAGTGAGCAAGCAGGGCGGCGATGCCTTCAAGCCGGTGAACGAGGCGCAAGCCAGCGCCGCCGTGGCGATCCTGCAGAAGGCGGCCTATCGCGTCGCCAAGCGCGAAGACAAGCCGACGCGCAGCAAGCCATCGGCCCCGTTCATTACCTCCACGCTGCAGCAGGCCGCGAGCACGCGCCTGGGCTTCAGCGTGAAGAAGACCATGACGCTGGCGCAGCGCCTGTACGAAGCCGGCCACATCACCTACATGCGTACCGACTCCACCAACCTGAGTCAGGACGCCGTGGCCGCCGTGCGCGACTACATCACCGAGCAGTTCGGCGCTAAATACCTGCCCGCCAACCCGATTTCCTACAGCAGCAAGGAAGGCGCGCAAGAGGCGCATGAAGCCATTCGCGCCTCCAATGTCTCTGCCAAGCCGGGCACGGTTGAAGGTCTGGAAAAGGATGCCGAGCGCCTGTACGAGCTGATCTGGCGCCAGTTCGTGGCCTGCCAGATGAACGAAGCCGAATACACCAGCACCAGCCTGACGGTGGCGGCGGCCGACTTCGAGCTGCGCACCCGTGGTCGCATCCTGCGCTTCGACGGTTTCACGCGCGTGCTCAGCGCCATCGCCAAAGACAAAGAAGACATCGTGCTGCCGGATGTGGCCGTGGGCGAAACTCTGGCCCTGCAGGCGTTGGATCCGAAGCAGCATTTCACCAAACCGGTGGCGCGCTACACCGAAGCCAGTCTCGTGCGCGAGCTGGAAAAGCGCGGCATCGGTCGGCCATCGACCTATGCCGCGATCATCTCCACGATCCAAGATCGTGGTTATGCGCGGGTCGAAAATCGCCGCTTCTATGCCGAAAAAATGGGCGACATCGTTACCGATCGCCTCAGCGAAAACTTCAGCAACCTCATGGATTATGCCTTCACGGCCGATCTTGAAGCCCAGCTCGACAAGGTCGCCGAAGGCTCGGAAAACTGGAAGGCCGTGCTCGACCGCTTCTACAAGGACTTCCTGAAGAAGCTCGAAAAGGCTGGTCAGGATGAAGACGGCATGCGTCGCAACCTGCCGGTGCAGACCCAGTTGCCGTGCCAGTTGTGCAGCCGGCCCTTGCAGATCCGCACGGCATCCACCGGTGTGTTTCTGGGCTGCTCCGGCTATGCGCTGCCGCCGAAAGAGCGCTGCAAGTTCACGCTCAACCTGATTCGCGGCGACGAAGCCGTGTCCGACGATGACGACGAGAGCGAAACCAAGGCGCTGCGCGCCAAGCATCGCTGCCCGATCTGCAGCACGGCGATGGAAAGCTACCTCATCGATGCCGATCGCAAGCTGCATGTCTGCGGCAACAACCCAGACTGTGCCGGCTACGAAGTGGAAGAGGGCAGTTATCGCATCAAGGGCTACGACGGCCCGCTGATCGAGTGCGACAAGTGCGGCAGCGACATGCAGCTGAAGACCGGTCGCTTCGGCAAGTATTTCGGCTGTACCAGCACGACCTGCGGTAACACGCGCAAGCTGCTGCGCAGTGGCGAGGCTGCTCCGCCCAAGGCCGACCCGATTCGCATGCCGCATCTGCCCTGTGCCAAGTGTGACGACCACTTCCTGCTGCGCGATGGCGCCAGCGGCCTGTTCCTGGCCGCCAGCAAGTTCCCGAAGAATCGCGAAACCCGCGCGCCAACGGTGGACGAGTTGCACACCGTGGCCGAACAGCTCGACCCCAAGCACCAGTATCTGCTGGATGCCCCGCGCCAGGACCCTGAAGGCCGCCCGTACATCCTGCGTTTCAGCCGCAAGACGCGCGAGCAGTATGTGATGACCGAGCTGGAAGGCAAGGCCACCGGCTGGCAGGCGTATTTTGAAGGCGGGCGCTGGGTAGTGACTGCGCCGAAAGCTGCTGCTCCCAAAGCTGAAAAGCAGGCCTGAGGCGATGAGCAAAGACCGCAACATCTTTCCGGCGCGCACGAATCAGAAGCTCTACTTCGCGCGCCTGCAACTGAATCTGCTGGCTGAGGCGCTGGCCGACAGCAGCGCCTTCGACAGCGAGCCGCGTGCGATGAGCTGTCGCGAAGCCGCGATCTGGCATCTGCATGCCGGCCTCGGCGCGTTCATGCAGGAGCTGTCACGCTTCTACAAGGTGCTGCCGCCGGTCAGCACACCCGCAGCCTTGGCGGCCGCGATGGCGCAGCGCCAGCAGGTGTCGCCCGAGGCCGAGATCCTGCAGCAGCTTGGCGAGCAGCCGGATAGCTGGCTGTCACAGCTGCAACTGATGTATCGCGCCACGCTGCTGCCGGTGGAGCTGCCGGATCTGGCCACCGAGGCCGATTCGCCCGCGCGCATCGGCATTGCCGTGATCAATACCGCGTTTGATGCCCCCTTGAGCGAGCCGGATCGTGCTGCACTGGATGCGATTCATCGCGCCCTGACGCAAGCCATCCGCGATTTTCGCGCCGAGCTGGTCGAGTTTTGAAAACACTTTTTTGCTCGCATTTTCACGAGCATTCTTTTCGGGAACATCATGTCTGATTTTGCTTTTCTGGAACTTGCTGAAACCGCTGATGGTGAAGTGATCCTGCGCCGCAGTGGCGATGCCGTCGATGCCGAGCCGCTGGTCAGCGTGCGCTTCTCGCCCGAAGCGCGCCTGATGCTCGGCGCCCGCACCACCGACATCGCCCGCGCCATGGTCGGTGCCGGCGTGCAGCTGGCCACGCATCACCTCGCCAACCCGGATGGGTTCGATCCCGAGCACACCACGCTGCACTGACTCTGCTAAAGAGGCTCATCATGCTGCCCAGCCTTGGCTTGCCCACACACATCCCTGAGCGACGCTGGCTGCTGGTCGGCGCGCGCAGCCAGCAACTGTGGCTGTGCGAAGGCGAGCTGGTGCTGGCCCGCTACCCCATCTCTACCGCACTGAATGGCCTCGGCGAGCGCTCCGGCAGCGAACAGACGCCACGTGGCTGGCATCAGGTGCGCGCCCGCATTGGCGCGGGTGCTGCGCTCGGCACCGTGTTTCGCAGTCGACGTCCGACCGGTGAAGTCTGCACCCCCGAATTGCAGGCCGAACACCCGAATCGCGACTGGATACTGACGCGCATCCTCTGGCTCTCGGGCCTGGAGCCGGGCATCAATCGTGGCTGTCAGGGTGATGTCTGCGTTGACTCCATGCGCCGCTACATCTATCTGCATGGCACGCCGGACAGCGAGCCCATGGGTGTGCCGCTGTCACACGGCTGCGTGCGCCTGCGCAATGCCGACATCGTCGAGCTGTTTGATCAGGTGCCGGCACACACGCCGGTGTTCATTTCGGAGCAGGCATGATCGGCCAAGTCTGGCCGGTGGCGGCTACCGGGTACTCCATTCTGGAAAGCGGCGAGATCAATCGTCAGACGCTGCAGCTTGATGTGCAGGGCTATCTGATCGCCGATCCGCGCGGCAATACCCTGGCCAAGATCTATGCCGATCAGGCTTCTGCCTATGCGGCCGCGCTCGAGTTTGCCGCAGACGTTCATAAAAGCGGCACTTGATTGCAATCCACGAAGATTCCTTTTGACAGCGGGTTTGGAATCCCTATAATGCGCCCCACACAGCGACGACAGCGGGTGTTTAGCTCAGCTGGGAGAGCAGCGCCCTTACAAGGCGCGGGTCGGCGGTTCGATCCCGTCAACACCCACCAATCTGTCAATGTGTGCCGACGCGCAGCGGTAGTTCAGTCGGTTAGAATACCGGCCTGTCACGCCGGGGGTCGCGGGTTCGAGTCCCGTCCGCTGCGCCATATCGTAGTAAAAGAAACGCCTCAGTCGAAAGATTGAGGCGTTTTTTTTCGTGCCGACGAAACTGTTTTGACAAGCGCGTGCTGGTGCCGCTAAATCAGGCTCGGGTCATCTCACTGACCTCCCTTCGTGCCAGCAAGGAGCACTCATGACCACAAATCACGTATTGATCGGCCAGGGCGACATCGCCTGTTTCCTCGAAGGCCGCTACGCCAACCGTCATGGCCTGGTTGCCGGCGCTACCGGTACAGGTAAGACCATCACGCTGCAGATTCTCGCCGAAGGTTTTTCCGACCTCGGTGTGCCGGTCTTTCTGGCTGACATCAAAGGCGATGCAGCTGGGCTGTCGCAAGCCGGCGATGCCGCCAACCCCAAGCTCGCCGAGCGTGCCGCCAAGACCGGCATGAGCGATTTCCGTACCCAAGCCTATCCGGTGGTGTTCTGGGATGTCTTCGGCACGCAGGGCCACCCCGTGCGGGCGACCATTTCCGACCTCGGACCGCTGCTGCTGACGCGCATGCTCGACCTCAACGAGACTCAGGAGGGCGTACTCAATCTGCTGTTCAAATATGCTGATGACAACGGCCTGCTGCTGCTTGACCTGAAAGATCTGCGCGCCTTGCTCAGCTTTGCCGCTGACAATCCGGCCGCCTTTGGCAGTGATTACGGTACTTTGAGCAAGCCCAGCATCGGCGTCATCCAGCGCTCGTTACTGACGCTGGAGCAGCAGGGCGCCGAGCAGTTCTTCGGCGAGCCGGCGCTGAAGCTGGAAGACTTCATGCAAACCACGCTCGATGGTCGCGGCGTCATCAATGTGCTGGCCGCCGACAAGCTTTATCAGCAGCCCAGACTGTATGCGACCTTCCTGCTCTGGCTGCTGTCCGAGTTGTTCGAGAACCTGCCCGAGCGTGGCGATGCCGATCTGCCGAAGCTGGTGTTCTTCTTCGATGAGGCGCATCTGCTCTTCAATGACGCGCCCAAGGCCCTGATCGACAAGGTCGAGCAGGTGGTGCGCCTGATTCGTTCCAAGGGTGTCGGCATCTACTTCATCACGCAGAACCCGCTGGATGTGCCGGAGACGATTCTCGGCCAGCTCGGCAACCGCGTGCAGCATGCCTTGCGTGCCTTCACACCACGCGACCAGAAGGCCGTGAAGGCGGCAGCGGAGACGTTCCGTGGCAAGCCGGGTCTGGATGTCGCCACGGCGATTCTGGAGCTGGGTGTTGGCGAGGCGCTGGTGTCGACGCTGGGTGAAGGCGGTGTGCCATCGCCGGTGGAGCGCGCGAAGATTCGTCCGCCGCGTTCGCGCATGGGTACGGTCAGTGCCGAGGAGCGTCAGACAGTGATGGGGCGGTCACCCTTCAAGGGCCGCTACGAGGCGGTGCTGGATCGCGAATCCGCCTACGAGAAGCTGCAGCAGCGCGCACAGCAGACGATGGCAATGGCGGACGCGGCGGTCGCTCAGAAAGCGGCTGAAAAGGAAGCGGCTGTAGCCGCGAAAGCAGCGGCCAGGCCGCCGGCGCGCGAGCCGGACAGTGTCTGGGAGACAGCCGCGAAGAGCGCTGCCCGCGCCGCCAGCTCGGAGGTCGGGCGCAAAATCGGCCGTGAGCTGCTGCGTGGCCTGCTCGGCTCATTCAGCCGGCGCTGAAATGTCCAGTCCGGCAGCCGTGAGTTTTGCGCTCGATGAAGTCGAATTCATCGCGATCCGTGCCCAGGGCTGCGGCGGCCAGAACGTCAACAAGGTCTCCAATGCCATCCACCTGCGCTTTGCGGTGGCCTCGTCATCGTTGCCGGATGAGGTCAAGGCGCGCATCCTGGCCTGGTCGGATCAGCGCATCAGTCGTGATGGCGTCATCATCATCAAGGCCCAGCGCTTTCGCAGTCTGGAGAAGAATCGCGAAGATGCCCTGCTGCGTCTGCAAGAGTTGCTGACGCAGGCCAACCATGTCCTGCCCACGCGCACACCCACTCGCCCGACGCGCAGTGCGCGCCGGCAGCGAGTGGAAAGCAAGGTGCAACGGGGTCAGGTCAAGGCCTTGCGCGGACGCGTCAGCGATGCCTGATACCGGCTCTTGCCCGCTTTATTGAGCGCAGCCTGAATAGGCCAGCTCGACACGACGATTCTGTGACCAGGCGGCTTCATCCGCACCAGCAGCCAGCGGCTTTTCCTCACCGTAGCTGACTACCTGCATCTGCTCCGGCTTGATGCCGGCGGCGGTGAGAAAGGTCGCCACGGTGTTGGCGCGACGTTCGCCGAGCGCCAGGTTGTAATCTGCGGTACCGCGCTCATCGGTGTGGCCGGTGATCTTCAGTCGCAAGGCGGCCTGCTGCTGCAACAAGGTTGCGTGTGCCGTCAGCACGCTGGTGGTTTCCGTGCTCAAGTCATATTTATCCGTGCCAAAAAGAAACAGGGCCTGGCTGATGGCGCTCTGCTGGCCGGCATCGGGCAGACCGGCGACCAATGCCGCCATGGCTGCCGGCGCACAACCGACATCCGCGCTACGGTTGATCTCCAGCTGATTGTTCGTCATTGCGGGCGGGAGCGGACCTGATGCCGTGGCCGGGTTGCTGTCGCTGTCTGTTTTTGACGGCTCCAGCGTGGAGCAGCCGCTGAGAGTCAGGAGCGCGCAAGCCAGGCCCAGTGTGCTCAAGCGGAGCGGGGTGTACAGATTCATGGGGCTCATCCTCGGAAGTGAAATTTGATCGGTTAGCGTAGAAGGGGCGACCAGGCCGGGCCTTTGATTTCGCCTTGTTGTGGCGGCAGGCGCCATTGTGTCTTGCCATCGATGGATTGAATGCGCAGGCCGCGTCCGCCGCCTTGACGGCTGCCGTAGACCAGCAGGCGATTGTCAGGGGCGAAGCTGGGTGAGTCGTCGAGGGCACTTTCAGTCAATGTTTCGGTGATACCGTTATTGAGGTCGCGTATGGCCAGACGATAGCGGCCATCACCACTGTCATGAACCATGGCGACATAGCGGCCATTGGGGCTGGGCGCGGCTTTGGCATTGAAGCGGCCATCGAAGGTCATGCGCTTGCTGTCACCATTGCTCATGTCGAGACGATAAAGCTGCGGTCTGCCGCCGCGATCAGAGGTAAACACCACCGTCCCGCCATCACCCAGCCAGCGCGGCTCCGTATCGATAGCCGGGTTGTCGGTCAGGCGCGTGAGCGCTTGTGTGGCGATATCCATGACATAGATTTCGGCATTGCCATCGCGAGACAGCGACATCAACAGGCGTGTGCCGTCGGGTGACCATGACGGCGCACCATTGATGCCGTTGAAGTCAGTCAGACGCTTGCGCTCGCGTGTCTGCAGATTCTGCGTATAGATCTGCGACTGCCCGCTCTCGAACGAAACATAGGCAATGCTGCGGCCATCCGGTGACCAGGTGGCTGACATGATGGGTTCGTTGGAGTCGAGCAGACGCGTGCGGCGAGCTCCGTCAATATCGCTCAATTCCAGGCGGTAGCGGCGTTTGCCATCACGCTCATAGACATTGATGTAGGCAATCCGCGTCGAGAAAATGCCTTTGTCGCCGGTCAGTGCTTCGAAGACGCGATCGCTGATGTAGTGGCCGGCATCACGCCAGCGCTGACTGCCGACGCTGAAGCGCTCGGCCAGCAAGGCTTGTGTCTCGCCGCGGCGCAACAGTTCATAGCTGAAGGTGTATTTGCCGTCAGCATCGCGGCGCTGGCTGCCGCGCAGCAGCAGATCGCCCGGCAACGCCTGCCAGTGCTCGCTGCTGACCGGGCCGGCGAGGCTGAGTCCCAGAGGCAGGTCATTCTCGGGCACGACCTGCAGCAAGCCGCCACGACTCAGATCATTGCGCACCACATTGGCGATGTTTTCACTGCCCTCTTCATCGGCAAAGGGCAGAATCGCCAGCGGTTTCAAGGCGGCCAGCTTCTGGCTGATTTCGATGCTGAGCACGGCTTGTGCGGCCTGAGGCAAGCCTGCCAGCAAGGCAAGCAGTGGCAATATCCAAACACGCATGGGCAACCAATCCGAATTCATTTCAATGTTGTCTAGTGTAGTTCACGTGCTGTCCGGGCCAGCCGGCCAGCACGGAGATAGGGGCGCTGGTGCCCACGCGTTGCCGACGACAAAGGCACGCAAGACCTCACGCTCTCCGTCATAGGCGATCAAGGCCTGTATTCCGTTGACAGGAAAATGCCGGAGACTGCCATCGGTGGCAAATGAGGCATGTTGTGATGGTGCAGACAGGCCTGTGGCCAGCCAGTGCTGCTTGGCCAGACTGTACCAGTCGTAGCGATGCTGCCCGGCAAAACGGATCAGTGCGTCGGGGGTGAACCATTGCGCGGCGTCAGTGGCTGCCTCTGCGCTGAATGCAGTAAAAAGCCTGCCTTTGAGCCAGCCCCAGGTACGGGGATTTTCCAACTGTTGCGACTGCAGCCAGCGCTGCCCGGCGGAGCTTTGCAACAACGGCAATTGCTGCCGACAGAGATGCTGGAGTTTGCGTGCCAGGCTGTCTTGCCGGTTCGGTCCCAGCCATTGTTGATCCGCTGTGCCCAGATAGAACTTCAAGGCCAGCTCGATATGCCAGAGCTGGCCGGTGCGGCGTTCACGCACGAGAAAATCGAGTTCGCCCAGGGTGATGCCCTGCTCACGCAGAGCCACATGTTCGGCAATCAGTTCGAATTCGGCATTGTCTGGTGCTGCCAGCCAGAACAGCAGCAGGTCTTCGGCATAGCGGCCGAGGCGCAGATCGCGTGCACGCCCCAGCGCAGCCAGCAGAGGCTCCGGAGCAGCATCAAGCGCTCTCAGCCAGGCTTCATGACGGGCATACAAGTTCAGATAGTCGTTATGTTCCGGCCAGTGCCCCGATGAGCAAGACAGGTCGGTCACGGCCGTGCTTGGCAGCAACGGGGCACTGGCAATCAGCCAGACCAGATCGCGGACGGCCGGTTCCTGATAGCTCAGCCACGGTTCCGGCCCGGCGTCAGTCACGACGGGCTGACAGCGGTACTTTGCCGCTGCTGCCAATAACGGCTTGCCAGATCCAGTGCGCTGGCCTGGCTGTCAGCGCGTTGCAGCACGCGCAGCGCCAGAGCCAGCGTGCCGATGACGGCCATCTCGCCATATTCGTGTTCGGCTTCGCCACGCCAGACTGCCAGGAAATGCTCGAGATCGAAAGCCTCTTCGGCGGCATGACGCAGCGGGAACAGGGCTGGCCATTCTTCCTCGGTCAGTACGCCATCGACGATCTGCTTGGCCAGACACAGACCATCCGGGTTGCGCTCAATTTCACCGCCTTCGCCCTTGATCACGCAGCTGTTGCGATAGCCCAGTCGTTCCGCCGCGTGTTGATGCGATTCACGATAGGCCGGGTGAAAGATGGCCTGCATGACATAGGGGGCATCGAGCGGATTGAGCAGGCGTGACAGCGTGTGCACCGGCGAGCGCAGGCCAAGTACATTGCGCAGCTGGATGATCTCGCCCAGTGGCGGGCAGACGGTGTCGAGGCTGAGATAGGCGAAGTTGGTTGCGGCCAGCGCGCTGCTCACCTCTGTCCATTGCTGGCAGACTGGCAGATCCAGATGCGGCAGCACGGCTTCGGTATAAAGACGATTCACGGTGTGGCCGCTGGCGCCGTGCATGAACACGCGCACACCTTGCGCTGCCAGCACTTTCACGGCGAGCAGGAACCATGGGTAATGTTTGCGCTTGCCGGCATAGGACGACCAGTCGAGGTCAACCTGAATGGCGCTCTGGCCGGCCTTCGCCAGCGCGTCATCGCGCGCAGCCTGCAGGCCTGCCCGCGCGGCCATGACAAAGCCGGCGAGCTCGTCCGGACTTTCCTCCTTGACGCGCAGCAGCATCAGGAAAGCACCGAGCTGCACCGGCTCGACCTCGCCGGCAACGATCATCGCCATGGCATCGCGTGCTTCCTCCAGCGTCAGCGAGCGGCTGGAGGTCTTGCCCTTGCCGAGGATGCGCACGTATTGGGCAAACGGATGTTCGGCCGTCTTGTAGAGATTCTTCATGACCATGAGACAGACTCGGTAAAGGGCGTCAAAAGCAGTTTGGCGGTTTCGGCAGGCCGGCACAGAGTGCCACCAGACGCATCGGATAGTTCGGAAAGTGTCGCATCAGTTCGGCGCTGCCGATGTAGGGCTCACCCAGCGTCTGACCCAGATGTTTGACGAAGGCGCGCGTCGTCGGCATGCGTTGATAGCGCGCAAAGAAGTCGCGGCCAGCGTGCAGGATGGCCTGCTGCTCAGCGCTGAGTAGATCGCCTTCCGTCAGTTGCAGGCAGCGCCCGATGTCATTGGCCAGGGCAGGTGTCCAGATCCCGGGATCGCGCAGAAAACCTTCGCTGTCGAAGTGCGCGGCAGCAAACTCGGGTCGCAGTCGTGTCGGATCCCAGAACGGCTGGGTCATGCCCAGCTCAGGCTTTTCGGGTGCCTGGTCACGAGCTCGACCCAGGCATCGGCATTGATCAGGGTAATGTGTTTCGGCCAGTGTGGCTGCAGGCCGCGACAGTGCGCGGCATCTTCCAGCGCCACCACTCTGGCGCCCGAGCCGCGACGCTGCATGAAGTGCTGCAAAGGACCGTTGGGTGACAAGGCCAGCGAGACACTGGCGCCGGCCAGCAGCAGGGTGTCGCCGGCCGACCAGAGTCGTTCCAGCGCCATTGGCCACTCGGCCGGATAGAGAACGTGCAAGGTGCTCATGTGCGTATGACCTGATCGTGCACGGCCAGCAGTGCCGACATTTCCTGGGCATCCAGCGCCATCACCGGCAGCGCCAGATCGAAGGTTTTCAGGCCGAGGCCGGCGAGGGCATGGATATCGACATAAACGCGGTCGATGTCGAACAGGGGCAGGGCATCGAGCTGACGGCTCAGGCTGCGCCGGCCCAGACGCTCGGCATCCTGGTCGGGCAGCAGCTGGAGCACGCCGGCATCCTGGAACAACAGTGATACTTCGGCGCCGAAGGTGGCGGCGACCAGCATGGCATCCAGCAGCTCCTGGGCATGCAGGTCGCGGTAAGGATCACTGGCGGCAATGATGAGCAGGCGCATGAGGTCAGGCCGGAAAATGGATGAGGCGATCGGCAGCGAGCTGCGCTTCGGCCAGTTGCCCGAGCCCGCTGATGACGAAGCCGGGCGCCAGACTGGTGGCCGGCTTTTCCCAGCGCTGGGCATTCTCGGCATCGAGCACGCCATGACGCAGGGCAGCGCTGACACAGAGGACCAGCTCGCAAGACAGTGTGCTGGCACCAGGCTGCGCCTGCACCTGCTGCTGCAGTTGCTGCCAGCGCTGTGTCAGCGAAACCTCATCGCGACCGGGCGCGGCAAGGGCCTGGCCGTGCTGCACGCCGGCACCGGCAAAGAAGATACGTTCGAGCTGATGACCGGCCGCCACCGCCGCCTCGGCAAATTGCCAGGCGCGAAAAGCCGTTTCCTGTTCCGGTGCAGCAGTGATGTAAAGACTCAGGCGCATGATGGGCCTTGCGAAAAAGTGAGCATCCAGCGGTGAAGGATAACCGAAACCGGGCTTGTTCGAGCTGTTGGCTGCGAGCTGCGTGTTATCTTGCCGGGAGTGTAACGAGGGCTTGGGCAAATGGAAGTGATGAGTGTAGCGGTTGCCTTGATGGCAGCCTTGTTTGGCGCGCTATTGACCTATGTGCTGCTGGCGGGACGTCTGCGTCGGCAGGAAACCGACGTGGTCACCGCCGAGACGCGTATTCGTGCCGAATCGCAGGCGGATCTGGCGCGCTGGCAGGAGCGCGTGCTTGGCCTCGGCGAAGAGCTGAAGCGTCAGGATCAGAGCCAGATCAGCAAGGATGCCGAGCTCGACAGCTTGCGCGCCGCACTGGGCGAGGCCCGCGAGCGTTTGGCGGGCCTGACGCGTGAGCTGCAAAGCGAGCGCGAGCAATCCGGCGAAAAGCTGGCGTTGCTGCAGGATGCCCGTGGCCAGCTCACGCAGCAGTTCCAGGTACTGGCGCAGGAAATTCTGGAAGAGAAATCGAAGCGCTTCAGTGAGCAAAATCAGTCGGCCCTGGGCCAGCTGCTGGAACCGTTGAAGTCGCGTCTGCAGGAGTTTCAGGGCAAGGTCGAAACCGCCTATGTCACGGAAAGCAAGGACCGCTCCGCGCTGGCCGAGCAGGTCAAGCAGCTCATGGGTCTGAACCAGCAGCTCAATCAGCGCGCCACCGATCTCACGCGAGCGCTGACCAGCCAGAACAAGGCCCAGGGCAACTGGGGCGAGCTGGTGCTGGAGCGCGTGCTGGAGGCATCGGGCCTGCGCAAGGGCCAGGAATACGAAGTGCAGGAAAGCCACACGCGCGATGACGGCTCGCGCGCCCAGCCGGATGTGGTCATCCATCTGCCGGAAGGCAAGCACCTCATCATCGACGCGAAAATGTCGCTCAACGCCTATCTGGATTACGCCAACAGTGACGATGACACGGTGCGCGATGCCGCCGTGAAGCGCCATCTCGACTCCGTGCGGGCGCACATCAAGGGGCTGTCCGACAAGAATTACCAAGAGCTCTACGGCCTGAAATCGCTGGATTTCGTGCTCATGTTCATCCCCGTGGAACCGGCGTTCATGCTCGCCACCAGCCACGATGCCGAGCTCTGGCAGGATGCCTGGAAGCGCAATGTGCTGCTGGTCAGCCCGAGCACGCTGCTGTTTGTGGTGCGTACCGTGGCGCATCTGTGGCGACAGGAGCAGCAGACCCGCAATGCCAAGGACATTGCCCAGCGTGGTGCCGAGCTGTACGACAAGTTCGTCGGCTTTGTGGAAGGACTGGAGCTGGTCGGTACGCGTCTGAATCAAGCCCAGAAAGCTTACGATGACACTCACAAGAAGCTCAGCAGCGGTCGCGGCAGTCTCGTGCGTCAGGCCGAAATGCTGCGTGACCTCGGCGTGAAGCCGACCAAGCGTCTCGGCGAAGGTATCCTCGATACGGCAGCAGAGGCGGGTGACGACTGATGCCCGCCGCTCAACGCACGCCCTTGCTGGTTTTTCTGCTTGGCAGCCTCACGGCCTTCGCGCCGATGTCCATCGACATGTATCTGCCGGCACTGCCGACCATGCAGCGCGAGTTCGCCACCGATGGCAGCCAGATGCAGCTGACGCTGGCCGCCTTCTTCGCCGCCTTCGCCCTCGGCCAGCTCTTCTATGGCCCGCTCGCTGATCGCTTCGGGCGCAAGCCGCCGCTGTATGCCAGCCTCAGCCTGTTCATTCTGGCATCCCTGGGTTGTGCGCTGGCGACGTCAGTGGAGGCGCTGATTGCGCTGCGCTTCCTGCAGGCCTTCGGTGCCTGCGCTGGCGTGGTCATCGCCCGCGCCATCGTGCGCGACAGCTTTGACAGCGCCGAGGCTGCGCGCATGTACGCTGCCATGATGCTGGTCATGGGCGTGGCACCCATGGTCGCGCCCATCCTCGGCGGCCAGCTTTTGCATTACTTCGGCTGGCACTCGATTTTTCTCGCGCTGGTCGCCTATGGCAGCCTCTGTCTGTGGGCCATGCACTACAACCTGCCGGAAACGCTGGATGTCGAGAACCGTCGCCCGCTGGTGCTCGCCGACACACTGCGCTCTTACGGCAACCTGCTCAGGCAGCATCGTTTCCGTGGCTTCGCGCTGACCAGCAGCATCAGCATGGCCGGGCTTTATGCCTTCATCGCAGTCTCGCCCTTTGTGTTCATCGAGCATTTCAAGGTCGCGCCTGCGCATTTCGGCTGGATATTCGGTGGCAATGCCTTCTGGCTGATTCTGGCCTCGCAGCTCAACGGCCGTCTGGTCCGGCGCTTTCGGCCCTTGCCCTTGCTGCAAGCCAGTCTGCTTGTGCAAATGCTGGCGGGCGCGATGCTTCTGCTGGTGGGCTGGACCGGGATTGGCGGGTTGTGGCTGCTGTTGCCGCCCTTGTTTCTCTACACCGGCTGCCTGGGCTTCATCCTGCCCAATGCCACTATCCTCGCGATGGAACCCTACAAGGCTCAGGCCGGCACTGCCTCGGCGCTGTATGGCACCATCGGTTCGCTCTCCGGTGCCATCGCGGCGAGTGCGGTCAGCGCCATGCAGGGCCAGGATGCCCGCACGCTGTGTACCGTGATGGCGCTCTGCACCTGTCTGGCGTGTCTGCGCAGCCGCTTTCTGCGGGCTTAAAGAGGGTGTAGGTGCTGCGCTACCGTGCCGGTCGCGAGCAGATGCTGGAAAGCGCCGCTGATGTCTTCGCTGACCGTCAGTGCCGCCTGCCAGGCCGCCAGACGCAGCTTGTCGCGGCCGTGGTAGATCTTGAAATCCTGACGACAGGGAATCTTGGCCCCCGGCAGTTTCGCAATCACTTCCGGTGCCGGTGATAGCACCAGCATGCGCTCGCCATGACGCGGATGACGCTGCTTCAGGCGCTTGTCGAACCAGCCGCTGACCACGCGTTGCTCATAGTGCGGAATGAACAGGATGCCTGCGTCTGCCTGCGGCTCCAGCAAGGGCAGATCCATGTGGTAATCGACCATGCCGCCATCAATATGGGCTCCTGCCGGGCCGTGCGGAATGTCGCGCACGGTTTCCATGAGCAGGGGGATGGTGCCGCTGGCCAGGGTCACCGGTGCCAGATTGTCGCGAGTCAGGCGAGCGGTGTGGGTATGGAAGGCATCCGCCGCGAGTACCGGTGGCGCGGCGGTGTGATTCTGGAAGACGCAGCGCTCGAAGCGCGTCGCCAGTCGGTGCCGGGCGCGCAGATTGCTGGCAAAGGCGAGGGCAAAGCCGATGGCCTGCCATGCCGGCTGTCTGGCGGCGGCCAGTCCCAGGCAGCGCGTGGTCAGCAGATTCAGCTGCAGCCAGGGATGGTGCAGGATGTACTCCATGTCATCTGCCTGCAGCACGGTATGCAGAATGTCGTTCACTTCGCGGGTGATGTCGGCAGCCGTGGGCTTGCTGGCGTAATGCTGCCGGCAGTAAGCCTGGTACAGACGATCTGCAGCAGCGGCCGGATCGGGGTGCGCCGCTGCCAGCAAACGGAAAGCACCAATCGATGAGCCAAAGGCCGGCAAGGCCTGTTTGCGCTGTGGCAGCCACTGCGCAAAGAGAAAACGATCGAGATGGCTTTGAATGATGAACTTGGGGCCGCCAGCAGGCGCACCAAAGGCTGCCAGGCTGTTGGCATCAAAGCCATGCTGCAGAATTTGCGCGCCTGCCTTGGGGCCAGCGCGCAAGACGAAGGGTAGTGTCATTCAGCTCGAGTCCGTGACCTCGCAGAGGGATCCGAGCTTGCCGGCATCAGCGCGTTATCGCAAGCCGGTGTTATGCCAGGGCAGCGATAGCCGCTGCATAGTCCGGCTCGTCGCCAATTTCGGCAACGAGTTCGCTGTGCAGAACCTTGTTGTCGCTATCGAGGACAACCACCGCGCGTGCGGCGAGGCCGGCGAGGGGGCCATCAGCAATGGCAACGCCATAGTTGCTGAGGAATTCGGCGCCACGCAAGGTTGAAAGGCTGACGACTTTATCGAGACCTTCCGCGCCGCAGAAACGCGCTTGTGCGAATGGCAGGTCAGCGGAAATGCAGAGCACGACGGTGTTGTCGATGTTGCTGACTTCAGCGTTGAACTTGCGCACAGACATGGCACACGTCGGGGTATCGATGCTAGGGAAGATGTTCAGCACTTTACGCTGGCTGCCAAAGCTCGCGAGGGTGGTGTCGGCCAACTTGCCATTGACCAGGGAGAACGCAGGGGCGGATTGACCAACGCTGGCAAAGGCGCCAGCAACGTGGACAGCGTTGCCATGCAGGGTAATAGTACTCATGTCACTTAACTCCGGAGCCGTCGTCGAGATGCTCCGGAGTTAAGCAGATTTGGCCGTTCAAAGGGATAGATCAAGCGTTCATTTTCAACATCTTTGTGGCAGAAATACCTAATGGTTGGCGGGATGCGGCTCTGCATAGGGCCGTGTAAGCAACGTCCATACACCGTGAAATACCATGCCGATGGTGACTGCGCTGGCAATAATAACCATGCCGACCTCCTGCGTTTTTCTGGATGGTGCCGCCTTGCTGGCAAGCACGGCGGGGTACCTCTCGAGAGTGCCGATGAGGCTGTGCCGGTGCCAGTAATCTTTGGTGCTATCGATGAAGTGAACGAAGCGGCTCAAACGCAATCGGTGACATGCTCTGAGCCAGACAGACGAACAGACAGTGCCTGTCGAGTTAGCGCCAAGAGTTATTTGGCACGCTGGGAGTTAGCGCCTCTGGCGCTGAGAACTGTTTCGAAGTGCTGCGGATACTGCTGATTTGAAACGAATTTGGCGGAGGCGGTGAGATTCGAACTCACGATGGGCGCAAACCCACGCCAGTTTTCAAGACTGGTGCATTCAACCACTCTGCCACGCCTCCGAACCGCCGAGGAGGATACCGAAGCTAGGCCAAGGGTCAAGTCTCTTCTGGATTTTTCGCGGATTTTTCCTCTCGCGCCGGCTTGTGCCGAGCACGTCCGGATTGACGATGAAACTGGTAGCGTCGCCAGGCAATACGCAGCAAATTCACACTCACCCAGGCGCTGATGGTCGCCAGCGGCCAGGCAACCCAGGCTGGTCGCCAGAAGGCGAGCAGGGCAATGCTCAGTCCGATCAGGCCCAGCAACATCAAGGCGGTAGCATCTGCGGGCCCGAGGCGGCGTGACTCGCGAACGGCAAGCGCCATGGCACGTGAAACACGGATCGTGGATACGGCACTTTGCTGATGCGGCATGTGTCGTCGCTGTCTCCGTCGCGGCTGGGCGAGATGAACACTCTGGTCCGGGCGCAGGACGATTTCGGTGGCGCTGTCCAGATCAGTGAGAAACTGTGTCTCCATTTGCGCGCCAAAGCCCGCGCATTCAATCGCTACATCAAGCTCGTAGTTGCCCAGCCACGAAGCCGGATTCAGGTTGCTCGATCCTACTCTGGCCCAGTGACCATCAATGACTGCGGTCTTGGCATGCAGCATGGGGCCATTCCACTCAAACACGCGTACGCCAGCCTCCAGCAAGGCTCTGTAGCCGCTGCGTGCAAGCAGGCCCAGCCATGGCAAATCGCTGCTGCCGGGTACCAGCAACCTGACATCCACGCCTGCCTGAGCGGCGCGGCGCAAGCCATCCAGATAGGCGGGTGTGCCTACGGGATAGGCATCGGTCAGCCACAGCCGATATTTGGCCTGGCTGATCATGAGCTGATCGAGACGAAACAACGGGCTGCTTTGCGGTTGGCCGACGATGAGACGAACGCGGCTGCTGCCGTCATCCGATGACAGGGGCTTGTCACTGTTGATGGCGGTGCTGGGCCAGGTGTTGCCACCGGCTAGGGCCCAGGTCTGAGCAAATGCCGTTTCGGCTTCAGCCGCGACCGGGCCTTGTATGCGTACGCCGGTATCGCGCCAGGGCAGCGTAGCGGTTTCTGCCGATGTTGCTGGCTGTCCGCGCCAACGTGCGCTGTGGCACCAGCCTGTAATGAGCGCGGTGTGGCTATCAGTGACGAGCAGCTTCCGATGATTGCGGATCACCCAGGCCAGGGGCTCGCCCCAGCCGGGCACATTGAAACGCCGACATTCACCGCCGGCATTGATCAAGGTGTTGCGCCAATGACGACTCAGGCGCCAGCTGCCCAGCCAATCGCAGAGTACCGCGACACGGACGCCACGCTCTGCTGCCTGGCAGAGTGCCGAAAGCAGGCTGCGGCCCCAGTCGTCGTCGTCAATCAGGTAATTTTCGAGCGCAATGGTGTGATTTGCCTGAGCAATCAGCGCGAGTGTTGCAGCCTCATGCTCGCGGCTGTCGCGCAGTAGCGTGAGTGTATTGCCGGCGCTGCTTGCACGGCCGACCAGCCGGGTCAGAAGGTGATCAAGTGCTTCACGCTCTGAGGTCGGCTGGTTTTTCATAGCTCAACGTTCGCTGATGGCGCGCAGGGTATTGCCGGTAGCCGTTTTAAGCGCGGGCAAATCAGGCATGTTGCGTATAGGTGGCAGGGTGTCGAGCAGGACTTCGGCTGCTTCGATCACAAGTGCGGCTTCTTCCGGACGCTCATAGTTGGGATCCGAGCCCGGGTTGAGCTTTTCCTGAAGCGCCTCAAAGTCATCCCATGACTTCACGGTAGTCTGGCCTTTGGCGGTACGGCGACGGTTTTCGATGGCCAGGCGGCGGCTGTCCAGCTGCTGCTTCTCTAGGCGGCGAGCCCTCTCGCTCAATGATTGAGTTTTCACTGCACTGAGGTCAGTAATCAGTTTTTGTTCGTCGAGCAAATAGCGGAAATCCGGATTGCGTGCCTGACGTTGTGCCGATTTAGCGCGCAATGTGGTCATGCGCCAGCTGCCCTGGCCCTGGCGCTGATAGCGTGCCGGACTGACAGTATCCCAGGGTAATGCCCGGGGCAGGGCGGACTCACCAATGTCATTGGCCATGGTCAGCTCCGGGAAGACCACATCCGGCACGACACCCTTGTGCTGGGTGCTGGCACCGGAGATGCGGTAGAACTTGGCTTCCGTGATTTTCAATTGGCCTGTGCCCAGTTCGCGCAATGACTGAACAGTGCCTTTCCCGAACGTGGTGCCGCCTACTATAAGGCCCCGTCCATAATCCTGGATGGCGCCTGCAAAAATCTCCGACGCCGAGGCTGACAGACGATTGGTCATGACCAGCAAGGGGCCAGAGTACGTTACCTCTGGGTTGCCATCGCCCAATACTTCGACCTTGCCGCGGGCATCGCGGACTTGCACGGTAGGTCCGGTGCTGATGAATTCGCCAATCAGATCATTGACTTCAGATAGTGACCCGCCGCCATTGTTGCGCAAGTCCAGAATGATGCCCTGGACACGTTCCTGTTTGAGCTCGGTCAGCAGGCGATGCACATCACGGGTAGTGCTGCGGTAATTCGGATCGCCAGCCTGCATGCCCTGGAAGTCGGCATAGAAGGTTGGCAGCTTGATGACACCAATGCGCCGGATGCTGCCCTCGCGTTTGATCTCAATGACTTTTTTGGTCGCCGCTTGATCTTCCAGTGCAACCGTATTGCGCACCAGGCTGACCTCCTTGGTATTAGCGGTGTCTGTGGAGCCTGCCGGTAAAACTTGCAGACGCACGATGGTGCCTTTGGCGCCCCGAATCAGCTGTACGACCTCATCAATGCGCCAGCCGACCACATCGACAAAGTCTTTTTCGCCTTCTGCAACAGCGATCAGTCGGTCATTCGGCTTCAGCTGGCGTGATTTGTCGGCAGGGCCGCCAGGTACCAGACGTACAACCTTGGTGTATTCATCATCGGTTTGCAGAACAGCGCCAATACCTTCGAGCTGCAGGCTCATGTTGATGTTGAAGTTTTCCGAGCTGCGCGGCGAGAAGTACTCGGTATGCGGGTCATAAGTTTCCGTGAAGGCATTCATGAAAGTCTGGAATGCATCTTCACTCTTGGTTTGATTCAGTGCGGTGAGCTGAGATTTGTAGCGACGCTTGAGGGTTGTCAGGATGTCGTCATTGCTTTTGCCTGCCAGCTTAAGGCTGAGCGCGGCCGACTTGATACGCAGGCGCCATAACTGGTCCAGCTCGGTCGTGTTTTTGGCCCAGGGAGCTGTTTTGCGATCCAGCACAAGACTGTCATTGCCGGTGAAGTCGAACAGCTTCTTGTTGGTGTCGAGTTCGCTCAGCACAAATTGCAGGCGCTCGCGTAACCGACTCTGGAAACGATTATAGATCGTGAAGCCGGGGCCTACCTGGCCGGCCCTGAGCAGATCATCGAGTTGCAATTGCCAGCGCTCGAAGCTGCTGATGTCCGAGGCAATGAAAAACAGACGCTGGCCATCAAGATCGCTCAGGTAGCGATTCCAGATGACGACGGACAATCCATCATCCAGTGCTGGTCGGGTGTAATGCAGAGCAGCCAGTTGACGAACTACGGTTCTCGCGACTTTGCCTTGCTGCTCCGTTGCGGCAAGCTCTGCGTTGGCAAGAGCAGGCAGTGCCGTCGCCAGCGACAGAGAAATGACAAGAACACGAGACACAAGCGGCAATATGAGCATGGCGAAAAAGATATTCCTTGGCACCGCAGCTGGGGTGCAATCTGGCTCGATCATAGCATTGAGCGGGTGCTCAGACAGTGATTCAGGCTTTGACAATTTGTTGTCTGAACGGCTTACTTCTCGCCCTTGATGCCGAGACTGATCTTGGCTGTGACCGGCCCTGGCGCCTAATGTGAGAGAGAGTGGCAATGACGCGCGGACCCTTGATGGTGGATGTTGGTGGCTTGACCTTGACGGCAGAAGACAAGGAAGTTCTTGCCCACCCGGATGTTGGCAGCGTCATCCTGTTCAGCCGCAATGTGGATACACCTGCGCAAATTGCTGAGCTGACGACTGCCATGCGCGCAGTGCGTCCGGAGCTGTGGATTGCCGTCGATCAAGAGGGCGGTCGTGTACAGCGTTTTCGCGAGGGCTTTACGCGCTTGCCGGCGATGCGCCAGTTTGGTCATCAATATGATCAGGAGCCTTTGGCAGCGCTGGCAGCCGCTCGTGCCTGCGGCGAACTGATGGCGCGTGAAGTGCGTGCGGTCGGGGTCGACTTCAGCTTTGCGCCGGTGCTGGATCTGGATGTCGGTGTCAGTGGCGTCATCGGTGATCGTGCTTTTCATACCGAGCCGGTGGCAGCCACGGCATTGGTTCGGGCTTTCATGCAGGGCATGAAAGCGGCGGGTATGATGACTATCGGCAAGCATTTCCCCGGTCACGGTTCTGTCGCCGCGGACTCGCACTTCGCCTTGCCAGTGGATGATCGCAGCTGGGCCGAGATTGATGCCTATGATCTGCAGCCTTTCCGTGCGCTGGCCGACGAGCTGGATGGCATCATGCCGGCGCATGTGGTCTATCCGCAGGTGGATCCGCTGCCGGCTGGCTTCTCTTCGTTCTGGCTGAAAACAGTCTTGCGTGAGCAGCTGGGGTTTCAGGGGCTGATTTTTTCGGATGATTTGTGCATGGAAGGTGCTGCCGGTATCGGTAGCATGGCCGAGCGCAAAGATCTGGCCTTGGCGGCTGGTTGTGATGTGGTGCTGATTTGCAATAATCGTGATGCGGTGCTGGGTGTTCTGAGCTGATGCTGCATCAGGGCTGGTGAAGGTCTGCTCCGGCCTCATCGAGGTTGGAAGTGACTCCGCGAAGTGCGCTGTAGGTATTGTTACCAACCATCGGCATAGCAATCACCGCGACAAGTGCAATCAAGCCGACAATCAGCGCGTACTCAATCATGGTCGCGCCCCGTTCAGCGAGCCCCGCGTACGTAGCGTTTTTTTCCATGATCTGGCGCTCCTGCAGATTCAGCTGAAAAAAAATGGGCCGTGTAGGCCCATTTTTAGCCGTGCAACATATTAGGTCGGTGTGGCCGACTGCATTGCATTGCCGATTCCGCTCATGGTCGAGTTGACCGAGGTACCAATGAAGCTGAATGCAGCAATCGCAGCAACCGAAATCAGAGCAGCAATCAAGGCATATTCAATAACGGTTGCGCCTTTCTCATCGCGACGCATTTTCGCAACCAGGCTTTGAAGTTTTGTCATTTTTAATCTCCAGGGGAAAAGTGTCTGCGGTTTTTGCCGGACAATTAAAGTGTACTGGCTTTTCAGTTGCTTGCTACCCATTCACTATGCATTTTGTCGCTTCTTTGTAACCCCTTGTAGGGGATTGTTGATTTGCCGCTGTTAAGTGGTGACAAGCTTGTTAGGATGCAATGCATAGCGCCTGCAAGATCAGGCCGATAAACAAGGAAGCCATCCACATGAATAGCCGAGTCATGATTTTGCTCGCCATACTCCTGATTTTGGGGGCGTCGGTTGCGGGCTATCTGGGTTACAAGACCACAAATGAAGCCAAACAAGCTGCGATTCAGGCTGAGCAAAAAGCGATTGCGGCACAGAAAGTAGCGGAAATCGGTGTGCCAGGCAAAGTGGCTGTCGTGGTCGTCAGGCAAGCTGTTCCAGCCTACAAGATACTAACGGCGGATGATCTTGCTATTGATTATCTGAAGATTGCCCCGCCCGCTACTTACCGCACCATTGAAGAGGTTGTTGGTCAGCCTGTGCAAGTTGAGCTTGCGGCAGGCTCCTTGCTGGAGTTGGGAAACTTGCAGCCCGGTAGTGAAGTGGCGCGTTTGTTGAAGCCGGGAGAAAGAGCGGTAGCGATTCCTGTTGATGAAGTGGTTGGCGGCGGTGGTTTTGTGCAGCCGGGCGATACGGTTGATATTCTGCTTTTCCTGCGTGGTGAAAATGGTGCCAAAGATTCTGCGCAAGTCGTGATGCAATCCTTGCGTGTACTCGGGTTTGGTGCCGACATTATTAATCCTGCGGGTGGCACCGAGTCGCCGGAGCAAAAGGCAGGCCGCAAGAGTGAGAGAGCTCGTGCACGCTCCGCGGTGCTGGCAGTTGCTGAAAAAGATGTGACTCGAATCATGCTGGCCAGCAGTCTGGGTACATTACGCATGGCGACACGTCCTGCGGCAGAAGTTCAGCTGCCTGCGGGGGCTCCCGCCCAATCGCCGGCTGCAACGCCGGTTGCAGCGAACCCTGCAGATCCTGCAGCGAATGCAGCCGTGATTTGCAAGCCATCCCTCAATGTGCCGACTGCAGCGCAGCGTCAGTTGATTACGTCCAGCGCGTTACAAGCGACGGTTGCGGCGGTACGTAGCGCTCAGCCTCGTCCTTCTGCAGCCACTAAGACGCCCGCAAGGCCAAAGCCGACAGAGCCGACCATCATGATCTACCGCGGTCTGGAAGCTCAGAGGGTTACGCCATGATCTGTCTCAAGACGTCCACCAAGTCTGTTCAGGAACGCTCCATGCTGAAGACCTTCTCGAATGCTCTGCCACTGGTGCTGGCAGCTGCTGCAATGCCTTTCAGCGCCGCACTTGCTGCAGGCTGCGAAGATCCTGACTTTGTCTGGCCCAAGGTGTTGAGCATCAAGGCAGGGCTGCAAGATACCTTTGCCTTGCCCGGAGTGGTCACACGTCTGTCGATTGGTGACCCCAATACGGCTGATGTGGCATTGACGGATTCGCGCAATCTCTTGGTGCAGGCCAAGAAGGCGGGTGAAACCAGTCTTTTGGTCTGGACACAGTGCGGCAAGCAGCCCGCCCGTATCATTATTAATGTGCCTGTTGCCATGAGTGCTGCACAGCAGGTCGCCCAGGCGGCAGCTCCTCAGGTGCTGGCGACGCTGCCATCTCAGGTCCAGGCAGATATCCGTTTTGTTGAGCTGAGCCGTTCACGCTTGAGCGAAGTGGGGGCTCGTATCGGCGCCAGTGGCGGCAAAGGTTTGCTCACAGCGCCTAACTCTGTCGGTAGCGCCACGCGGACTGCTGCCGGCGCTTTCGCCCTGCCAGGTTTCCCGCTCGATGCCGGAGCATTCAATATCCTCTGGGGTGGCAATTCGAGTCGCTTCCTGGCGGCGATCAATCTGCTCGAACAGACGGGCTATGCCTACACTTTGTCTCGTCCGTCCCTAGTCGCCATGAGCGGACAGTCGGCGAATTTTCTGGCAGGGGGAGAAGTACCGATCCCGGTGCCTCAGGGCACTAACGGCAGCGTTGCCATTGAGTACAAGGAGTTTGGCGTGCGTCTGAGTCTCACGCCGACGGTGCTGAGCAATCAGCAGATCTTGTTGAAGGTGGCACCCGAGGTCAGTGATCTGGACTTCAACAATGCCGTGACGCTGCAAGGCTCTGTCATTCCGGCGCTGCGTATTCGCCGCACAGACACCACGATTTCTCTGGCGGATGGTGAAAGCTTCATTATCAGCGGTCTGGTTTCGCGCAGTACCAACAATAACGCTAGCAAGTTGCCGGGTCTGGGCGATATTCCCATTCTCGGCGCATTCTTTCGCTCCAATCGTTTTGAAAGCGAAGATCGTGAGCTGTTGATGATTGTTACTCCGCGTCTGGTCAAGCCGCTGTCGGCCACTGCCGAGCTGCCTGATTTGCCCGGGGATGGCTTGCGTACCTACGAGCCCTCTGCCGGACGACTGTTTTTCTACGGCTCTGATTCGCCGTATCGCCGTGCACCCATTGGCTTCTCCCGGTAAATCATCATGAACAAAACTCTGCCTTCCGTGGTGATCGTAACGCAGGAGCGTGACCAGTTCGGCTGGCTCCAGGCTGCGCTTGAGGGAACGGCTGATGTCGTGATGTCGCAGCAGCGGGATCTCAACGACGTCATGCAGCTGATCAACATGGCGACTGCGTCCATCATTTTTGTGCCTGTGCGTCGTGATGGCTGGATTGAGGATGTGCAGTTCATTGAAGGGCTGGTGGCAGCAAGTCCGACGCTGGCCTGTGTCGCTGTCTCTGATGTTCTGGATCAGGAGCGCCTGCTCGGAGCCATGCGCGCCGGCGCCAAGGATTTCGTGACGTTCTCGACACGCCCCAGCGAACTGGCTGGTTTGGTTCGTCGCTTGGGCGAGCGTGTTCCCGAGGTTATCGAAAATCCGATGCGTCAGGGCACCATGGTGGTGTTGGCGAGTGAGCGGCCGGTATTGCAGTCAGCGTTCCATGCCTTGCATGTGGCAGCCTCCCTGCAAACGCAAAACCCGGAAGCGAGAGTGCTGCTGGTCGACATTGGTCAGCCATTTGCCGAAGCGCAGCTGCTCTTTGGTCTGGAAGGCCAGTTCAGCTTCATGGATACCTTGAGAAACCTGCGCCGCCTTGACCAAACCCTGGTCGATACTGCCTTCCCTCGTCACAAGTCGGGTGTGCGCGTACTTTCCGCTCCGCGCGAAGGCATGGACATGGAGGAGGTGACGACTTCGGAAATGTTCCTGCTGGTAGGCACCCTGCGCAGCCTGTTTACGCATGTAGTGGTGAACACCTGCGGCTTGCCCACGGTAGATATGACCGAGCTGCTGATCGGTAATGCCAACCACATTATTTTCGCCGTCGATCAGTCCATTACCAGCTGTCGTGCAGGGCTCGATTTCCAGTCGAATCTGAAGCAGCTGGGCGTGCCGATTGCCGACTCCATGCTTCTGGTCGACCACTATCTGCCCAAGATTTCGCCAGACAGTAAGGCCATTGCGCGTTCATTCGCCATTGAACGCCACGTTGAGTTGCCGGCTGCTGCCGAGCTGCGATTACGCGCGATGAACATTGGTCAGCTGGTCTTCGAGTTGGCACCGCAAGACCCGCTGGCCAAGAAGTACCGCGAGCTTGCCGACATGATTCACATGCCTGCGATTGCGAAAGCGAGAGCCGGCAATGTAGTGAAGCCCGCCAGCTTTCTCGACAAGCTCAAGTCCAGCTTGAAGGGAGGCTGACATGGCGGGTTATATTCCCGGCGGTCGGATGTCGCCAAAGAAAATTGAGCAGGATATTGCCCAGATCAAGTTCCGCTTTCATCGCTACCTGATCGAACGTGTTGATGATGACCACTTCAATATTCTGGAGAACACGCGCCAGGCGATCATGGATTATGTCCAGATTAAGCTGACGGCCTATGTCAACGACAATGCCTTGCCATTGTCGCGCTATGAGGCAGATCGCCTTGCTGAGGAGCTGGTCGATGAGCTGGTCGGTTTCGGCCCGCTGGAGTCATTGCTGAAAGACAGCTCAGTGACCGAAATCATGGTCAACGGTGCTCAGCGCATTTTCTTCGAGCGTGATGGTGTGATTCAGCGCAGCGATCTGCGTTTTGTCGATGACAATCATGTTTCGCGTGTGATTCAGCGTATTCTGGCCCCTATCGGGCGCCGTCTCGATGAATCCAGCCCGATGGTTGATGCGCGCATGCCCGACGGTAGTCGTGTCAATGCCATCATTCCGCCAATTGCACTGGATGGCCCGAGTATTTCCATCCGTAAGTTCCGGCGTGATTTGCTGCGTGCGAATGATCTCGTGACCTATCGCTCGGTCAGTGAAGATATGCTGACGTTCATTAAGAAAGCGGTTTCGCAGCGCGCCAACATTCTTGTCAGCGGCGGTACCGGTACCGGCAAGACGACCTTCCTGAATGTGCTTTCAAGCTTCATCAATCATCACGAACGTATTGTCACGATCGAGGACACCGCCGAGCTTCAGCTCAACAACGATCATGTGGTTCGCCTGGAAACGCGCCCGCCCAATGCAGAGGGGTTTGGTGAAGTCAGTGCCCGTGATCTGATCCGAAATGCCCTGCGTATGCGTCCCGACCGCATCATCGTTGGTGAAGTGCGCAGCTATGAAGTGATGGATATGTTGCAGGCCATGAATACTGGTCACGAAGGCTCAATGTCGACCCTGCATGCGAACAGTGCAGCGGATGCCTTGCTGCGTATGGAGACCCTCGTCGGTTTGTCAGGTCAGAAAATTTCCGAGGCCACATTGCGCGCGATTATTGTATCCGCCGTGGATATTGTGGTTCAGCTCACGCGTCTGCCGAATGGCCGCCGCTGCGTGGCAGAGATCACCGAGGTTGTTGATTTGCGCGATGATCAGTATGTGACCAATACCTTGTTCAAGCTTGATCGTATTAGCGGGCATCACTCAAAAGCCAGCAGTGGTCCGGCGAAGCAGCGCGTGATCGAGCTGATGAAGCAGGCTGAGGCGCATCACTGATGCTTTTCTTTGTCTACCTGCTGGCGGCCATGCTGATGGGGCTGGGCTCGCTCTATCTCATCTGGCTGGGGCAGAAGCAGGCGCAGGAAGAGGCTGTATCGAAGCGTCTGGCACTGATTGGCGTACAAGCTCTGGAGTTCCCGAAAAAGAACTGGTTGACGGTACATCTGGAGCGTGCCGGTATTACGCTGCCGGAGACACAGAGGCGCATGATTGGTCTCGCTCTGGGGCTGATTCTGCTGCTCGTCATCATTCAGTTCGGTTTTGCCTTGGCGTTGCTGCTGGCTTTTGGCCTGGTTGTCTTTGCCTATACCGCGATTGGCAGCATTTATCAGCGTCGCATGAACCTGATTGTTTCCCAGTTACCGCGTCTGCTTGATCAGGTCGTGCGTCTGATGCGTACCGGCAAGACTCTGGCAGACAGCTTTTTCATTGCTACTCGTGACGCCGATGAGCCTTTGAAAACCGTCATGCTCAAGCTGCAGCGCAACATTCAGCTCGGCATGACGATTCCGGAAGCCTTTATTGATCTCTCCGAAATCTATGCGTTGAAAGAGCTGCAGGTGTTGGCGCTGGGTGTCAGCGTCAATTCGCGCTTTGGTGGCAGTCTGATTGACCTGTTGAACAACATCATCACACTGATTCAGCAGCGTGAGCATCTGAACCGGCAGCTGCGTGCGTTTACCGGTGAGACGCGAACCAGTGCGGTAGTGCTGTCTGCGCTGCCGATCATGGTCGGCTCCTTCATGATCCTGAGCAATCCGGACTACATCTACCAGATGATTGATGATCCGACGGGCAAATGGGTCATGGTGAGCGCTGCCGTCATGCAGATCTCAGGCATGGCGGTGATCTGGAAAATGCTGAGGAGCATATGATGGCTGGCCTCTACGGCACGGTACTGTTTCTGGTCATTCTGCTGGCCGTCGGCATTTCCGTATGGATTTTCAGTCGCATTGCGGGTGAGCGCCGCCTGGTCGAGCGCCGCATGACGATTCGTGGCAATTCGCGTGAAGATGCTCGTTTGCTGAGCATGCGCTTTGCCGACCTGTTCGATGATCAGGAGCGTATTCGCAAGCATATCGAGAAGGATAACGAGCTTGCGCTGGCCATGTGGCGCGCCGGCTATCGGTCGGCAGCGCAGCGGGCGACACTTTATGGCGTTCAGGTGATCCTGCCGGTTGTGGCCATGGTCTTGACCGGCTTGTGGATCCTGATTCACGGATATACGCAGAACGGCCTACTGATCGGTGTCTCGATTGTGATTGTCAGCGTGCTCATGCCCAAGCGAGTCATCAATGGGCGTGCTCATGATCGTTTGAAGCGTATCGATGATGAGTTGTCATTGTTCGTCCAGATGTTGCGAATTTTGTTCGATGCCGGCCTGGCGGTAGAGCAGGCATTGCGAGTGATGGCAAACGAGGCAAAGCTGGTCTTGCCCGAGCTGGTTCTGGAGCTGGACCCTATTCTGCGTCGTGCTGAGCAGGGCCTTGACCTGGAAAATGAGCTGGGAGGAGCCGCAGCTGCTCTGGATCATGCCAATTTTACCGATGTCACCGTCATTATTCGTCAGATGCTGAAGCAGGGCGGTAGTGCCCGCGCCTCCTTGACCAAGCTGATTGAGGTCATGGAGAGCCGGCGTCTGACGGACATGCAGGAAAAGGTCAGTAAGCTGACGGCGCGCATGACCGTCGTCATGGTGGTGTTTTTCTTCCCCGCATTGGTGATTTTGCTGGCCGGTCCCGGCTTCATTTCGATTGGCGATGCCATGGGGGATATGTGATGCATCTGAGCCGCCTGACCTGCGTATCGGCATTGATCGCGGCGGCGCTGCTGGCCGGGTGTGTGGCACCACGTGCCATCGTCCGCCCGATTGGCAGCAGTGTGACGGTTGAGTCGCGAGCCGTGGGTACGCAAGAGCCGCAAATACGCATCAATTGTCGTGCGACCTTGGCTAAAGACGACGAGCTCGTGAAGGCCCTTGTTGAAGAGCGTGTACGTGAAGGCAACTACTATGCGGCACTGGCGCAGATCCAGACATTGCCTGCTGATGTCGCCGTGGTGGCTGCGCTACGAGCCGATATTCTGCGATCCCTGGAGTCGCCGCAGGCGGAGTCCTGGTACCGGGCCTTGCAGGGATGTCTGAGCGGGCGGGCAGAGCATGGTCTGGGCCTGATAGCGGCACAACGTGGCGACTACACATCGGCCTTGCAGAAAATTGCCACGGCTGCTGCATTAATGCCTGCCGATAGTCGTATTCGCAACGATCTTGGGTTCATTTACCTGCACCTGAGCATGGATCGGCAGGCTGAGTTCGAGTTGCGCACGGCTTATGAGCTGGCACCCGATGACAAGATTCCCGGATTCAATCTGGCGCTGCTGGCGTTGACGCGTAATGACAGTGAGGCCTGGCTTTACTGGTCAGGCCGCATCGGTTTTGATGATGCCGATCGAGAGGAGCTTTTGCGCAGCTGCCAGTATCTGATGCGCAAGCGCAGCGGTGGCGAGTCTTCAATCGCATGCCCGCTCAGTCCGCGTGCATCGGGAGCATCTCCCGCATTGACGCCAAAGGCACTGAAGCCGGGCAAGACGATGTAAGTGTATTGTGACAATTTGTCGGTGTTTTGAATGATGGGCGGTAATGCCCTGTTACTGGGCTTATGATGAAGCAGGTCAATAGAGGACGCTCACATGATGATGCAAACAGTTTCCACCTACGCAGGATTGGCAGCAAAATCGCTGGCTGTGCTTGGCCTTTTGTTGCCCATGTGGACGCAGGCTGCCGAGTTGCCGACTCCTGGCGCGCAGACATCTGCCTGGCTTGAGCTGCAGCGAAGTGGTGAGCAGGCCTCTGCAAACCCTCAGGTGGCCTCTGCTGTGCAGCGTGAGAAAGCGGCCGAGCGGTTTCTCAAAACCTATGATTACGCCATCAAGGAAAGTTTTTATGGCGATAAATTCGGTGAAGGAAAATAACGAGGCATAAGCCGATGAGGCCTTCTCAGTCAGCATCTATTTTGCGCCTGCTGTCGGCGTTTGAGCTTCGTCAGCGTCAGCAGGGCGCCGTTTTGATCATGACGGCGGGCTTCATGCTGCTCGCCGTATTGTGTCTGGCGCTGGTGGTGGACACAGGGCGACTGTACGTTGAGAAGCGCGAACTGCAGAAAGTGGCAGACATGGCTGCCATCGAGGCTATGGCACGTGATGGCGCCTGCAATACCAGCACAGCCACGACCTATGCTACGCAAAGTGCAGCGAGAAACGACTTTGTCGTTGGCGGCACCAACACATTGATCACTGCTTGTGGCCAGGTCAGCTCAAGTGCCGGCATCCGCTCAGTCAGTGCAACCCCGTTTGGGGGTGTCGACAATGCCATTCAGGTTACGCTGACGCGCAGTGTCCCGGCCAGTCTTGTTGTCGGCGGCTTGTTTGGCAACAACATTATGTTGACGGCGACAGCGGTTGCCACAAAAGGCGTTCCCCTTGCTGCGCTGCAATTGCGTACGACAACTGCCGCCGTGGACTCCGCTCAGGGGGCGCTGCTGAATACAGTGGTCGGCGGGCTCCTTGGCGGTGCCGTGAACGTTTCTGTGCTGGGCTGGAATGGTCTGATTGGTTCGCAAATCAACCTGTTCGATTTCCTCGACCAATTGAAGGTTGATCTGGGTCTTACTGCCGGCGGCTACAACGAGGTGCTCGCGCAAAATGTCACCGTGGGCAATATTCTCGATGCAACATCCACTGTGCTGGGGCGTGACAGCAGCACGGCAACCTCGACACTGACAGCGCTGTCGGCGCTGAAAGTCGGTGCCATCGTCAATCCGGTGACGGTTACTCTTGGCAAGATACTGAATCTGCAGACAGCTACCCCTTATGCCGGGGCAGATCTTGATGTGAATGTCTTTGATCTGGTTCAGGGGAGTGTTCAGCTTGCCAATGGCAGCAATGCACTGGTTGCTGATGTGCCGATCACCCTGCCTGGGTTTGCAGCGGCCAATCTCAGTACGAAAGTCTTGGAAGTCCCTCAATTGTCTTCGATTGGCAATCCGGCATTGGCAAAAGCCGATCCGCTGGGTCTGAACAAGATCTACGTACGCTCAGCGCAGATCAGAAGCCTGGTCTCGGTAGATCTGCCGGCGCTTTCCGGGCTGGGTTCAGTCGTCAGTGCTGTTTCTGCAGCGCTGTCGCCTATCACGACGTTATTGACCAGCAGTCCGTTCAGCCTGAGCAGTCTGGTGACCAGCTTGGTTTGTGGCCTCATTGGTACGTGTGAGACCAAGGAAACCTTCATCAAGGTGCTGCCAGCCGCCCGTATTGATGTGAATCTGGATGTGGGCGGTGGTGAGGCCTATGTCAGCAACTACAGCTGTACAACAGGTAACAAGACTTTGACTGCCCCAGCAAAAACCTCAGCTGCTACGTTGAGAATCGGTCTGATGGGAACATCCGTTGCCAATGCAAAGACGAATGTCTTCAGCTCCAGCAATGCACCTACGGTCAGCCCTGTGCCGATCCTGCAAGTGGGTTATGTCGAGGTAAGGCAAACTTGTGTTCTTTTGGGCTGTTTCAACAAGGTTTACAAATCGACCAGTGATGTCTGGAACGAGTCGAATCGGAATAATGCAAAGTTCACGGTCAAACTGGGGCTGGGTCTGAAGGTGGATGCGCCGGTCGCTGGTGTGTCGCAAACGCTGACGTTCACCAATCCACCTGAGGTCGGTGCAACGTTATCGAACGCGGACTATCAAGCGATCAATAGCAGCAGCGTGGTCAATAGTCTGGTGAATACCCTGGCAAGCACAACGCTGCAACCTTATTACACCAGTGATGCCGGTATTCTGGGTGCAGTGTTCGGTGTGGTCACCAGCTTGCTCGACGGGCTTAAAACTGCACTTCAGAATGTCATTGTGCCGCTGCTGTCAGGCCTGCTGGATCCTATCCTGAACATGCTCATGAAGGTGCTTGGCGTCAATCTGGCCCAGACCGAAGTCGCAGGTCAGCTGAGCTGCTCAGGCACCGATGGCATAAGGCTGATCAAGTAGCTCATATAATAATGACGCGGGATATTGCCGTCAGATTCTGCGGCAATGCCGGAACCTGTCCCAGGCCCGGCAGATTAAGCGGCTTGATTCTGGCAACCGTACTGTAGTTACTGATGCGCAACTGTGTCTGCAAGACACAGGATGGCCGGCTGACGGGGCAAACCGCATCGGTGACAAAGCTGGCTGTGGTCGTCAGGCCGCTGCCGTTGGTCCAGCTCAGCAGCCACAGCATCTGTCGGTTCATTTCATCCGTTGCTTGTACAGTGACCGCCGTATCGTAGTTGGGCGTGCTTGCCGGCACGGTTGCGGCAACGCGCGCACCTTCAGCGCAGGCGCGATTCATGGCCTGCAGTAGGATCAGCGGGATGGTGTAGCTGACCAGCGCCCAGAAAACGCCAAAAACCAGTGTAAACACCAAGGCAAACTCAATGACGGCCACGCCACGTTGCTGTTTGTTGCGATGCATGATCATCACAGCTCCTCCAGACGTAACCGGGATGTGGAGCTGAAGCTCGACAAGTTGGGAATACTGAAGCCCAGCATATTGAGCGCTGGCGTGATGCACGCTGCCTGATTATTCGTGCTGCAACCGGGATAGTGTAGTGTCACGACCAGAGTCCTGAAAGAATCGATGGTTTGAATGTTGACCGTCTGGATGAGCGTGTCTGAGCGCTTGAAACGGGTGGGTAACACATTCAGTTCTTGATTCAGATGCGTCTGTACCAACGTCACAATAGCGCTGTTGCTCTGCGTCGGATCAACACGCAGTGCATAGCGAGCGGTTTCGGCCGTGGCGTGATTCATCACCTGATAAAGAAAGAAGGGCAGAGCGTAGCTGATCACTGCCCAGAATGTGCTGAACAGCAGAGCGAAGACAAAGGAGAACTCGATGGCAGTCGCCCCTTTTTGCCGAATGTTGCGCACTGCCTGAGGTGGAGTCTTCGTCATGGCCTGTAACCTTGTGGCGTTGTAAATCACTATAGTCTTGATTTGGTTGAGGTTGTATAGGAACTTTGTTAACTGGCTGTTACCGCCCGGCGCCAGGCCAGCCAAAGCAAGGCCAGGCTGATCACGGCACCTGCCAGAATGACCGTGCCGGTCATCACATACAAAATCAGCTTGATGTAGAGCAGCAGCATCCAGGTCAGACAAAGTATTAAACGTTCACCGCGGAGCCAGCCATGACGGCTGCCAAGCTGGTAAAGCCAGGCTATCGGCAGTGCATGCCAGACCAAGTCGTAATCAAACAGATAAGGACTGATCAGCAGCGTTGCAGCGACTAATGCCGTGCTGCGAGTCTGCAGGCACTGGCTGCGTAACCAGATCTGCAGCACGGTCGCCAGTGCAATGAGGGCAATGAGGGCATGGCCTGCGTAGGCTATCGGCAGCGAACCCCCAGCCTGGCGAATCAGCGCAAATACCGTGGGCATGCGCGCTAGCGGGATATCGGTTTCAAGGTAGTGCTTGGCATCAGCAAGACCGTTCAGGAAGGCTGGCCATACTTCCGGACCGAGCAGCAGGGTCGAGCCGAGGGCGAAGCAAAAGCTGCTGATGACGAAGGCCTGCAGGACTCGCCACTGCCTTGCGCAGATCAGCACCAGCGGAAACAGGATCAGCAATTGCGGCTTGATGCAGAGCAGTCCCATCAGACTGCCTGACAGCAGCGGCTTTCGTTCAAGATAGTGCAGGACCAGTGCAGCCAGGCTGGCTGTCAGCAGGCCGTTCTGGCCGGCGGCCAAGTTGAGGAAGACTGCAGGGCAGGCGATGAGTGCAATGGCAAACCGGTTTTTGCTGATGGTCAGGGCAGCGAAAACGAAAAGCACCAGCGAGCATAGCGAGAACGCAAGATAAGACAGCGCGTAGCTGAGGGATGCCAATGGCAGTGTGACCATCAGAAACTGGGGCGGATAATACCAAGCGGTATGTACCATCTTGACCGGTGCCACCAGCAGTTCAGTGGCCAGCAGTTGCGCGGAATCATAAGCGGCTGCCGGATAGCCCGCCTGCGTCAGGTACGAGGCGGCCCAGTAGGTAATGAAATCTGCACCCAGCGGCAGCCCTCTGGCATCCAGCAGGCCGTTGAAGTTGCGGAGGGTCAGCAACAGCCACGCAACATGAAGTCCCAGCAGTATCCACAGGCACAGCTCGGTGCGCCGGGATAGCGTTGCCTCGCGGATTATGATTCGGCCCTCATCAGCGCCTTTGCCCGTTTCAAATGCAGTATCACGGTGATTGCCAAGGCTGCTGACAGCAAGAAGAACATATTGACGGCCACCACCTTGGAAAAGGTGAGATCGATGAACGGAAACAGCCAGGCGATCAACAGCAGCTCTCTTTCAAAGCGCAGCCATCCGGTTTGGCTGCCGCGGATACCCAGCAATATCAGCGGCAAGGCCATCCAGACCAGCTCATAGTCGTACATGTACGGGCTGAAATGCAGTGTGGCGAGAACAAAGGTGGTAGCGCGCAGCGCAAGATCCCGCGTCTGCAGCCAGGTGAAAACACACAAGGCAAGCAGAATGGCGGCCCAGCCGATGTGCAGTCTGTACGCCAGCTCGGTACTGCCACCCAGCTGTTTCACGTCAGAAAAGACGCTGATCATCTGGCTCCAGCGTAGTTTGCCGGCTTCCAGATACTGTCGGGCCTCGCTCAGGCTGTTGAAGAAAGCAGGCCAGGCATCGATGCCGATGCTCCAGGTGCTCAGGAGGCAGACCAGCGTGGCGGTCACGGCAGCGGCAAAAAAGGCTTGCCAGTGTCTGCCGCAGATCAGCAGCAAGGGAAAAAGCACAGCCATTTGCGGCTTGATGACCAGGAGTCCGATCAGCATGCCGGCCACTGCGGGACGGCGGTAAAGGTTGGCAAAGGCCAGCATGACCAGGCCCGCGGTCAGGAAGGCGTTCTGCCCATAGATCAGGTTGACCAGCACGGCCGGAAAAGCAGCGACGGGCAACAGAGTGGCATGGTATTGCACCAGCCGCTGTGCAGCGAGGAGATAAAGCAGGAAGGTGATCGTCATGAACAGAGCGAATGCAGGCTTGTAGTCGAGGGCGGCCAGCGGTTTTATCAGCGCATAAAAGGTGGGTGGGTAGAACCAAGCGTATTTTTCAGATTTCGGCCACACCGCCTTTTCGGCGGCATGCATTTTTTCCAGATCATAGGCATCTGTTACCCGGCCTTCCTCAGCCAGTTCGGCGGCTGCGTAATAGGTAATGAAATCACGGTCCGGGCGCGGATCCTTGGCGGTGGTCGAGATGAAGCTTTCGTAAATGAAACTGCCCAGGAAAATGGTGAAGATGACCAGGAATATCCACGAGTAGACATTGACGCGCTCGCTGGTCAGCCAGTGATTTTTCGGCGGCTGTATATTGATTGTCTTGTTCATTCAGTTTTGTATGCGCATTAAGTTTTATGAGATCAAATATGTAATTTTTTCAGTATTTCATTGATGGCCGTACGGACATCAATTTCATCGTTTGCTGCGCATGCCCGGGCATTTCTTATTCGTGTGACAGTCACATCCTTCTCCAATGCCTCTGGTGAGGTCTGGTTCGCCACAGCGTTCAGAGATGTACTATCAATCGTGTAAGCATTGTTACACTGGATCAGTGTTATCGAATGATTGTCGAGATTGGATGTGTGCCCTGTGTGTCCTAACTGGTTGTGTGCAACGCCAACCCTGTCCAGAACTCCATATGCCATGATGGTGCGATTGGCCGGGATATTTTTCTCAAGCAGAGACATTCCCTCCATCCATAACGGATGGGGTATTCCAAGATAGGTGGTCAATGTCGGAGCAATATCCAGCCGCTGGACATTGTTTTGATATGATCCAGCGTGGGAGCCTCCGGGGAAGCGAATCATCAGGGGAGTTCGTTTCAGCTTACTCCATTGACTGCCATGATCCGACGTGATGACAATAATTGTATTGTCGAGCTTTCCTGCGTGCTCAAGATGTTCATATACAGTCTTTACAATGGCATCAAAGTCTCTGATCGCATCATCATAAAAGTCCGGCATCCATTTAGTGGTTTGCTGCTTTCCTTTGGAAAAAAACGGATTCTTGACTGGAAATATTTCACCATGCGTCATCATGAAATGCGTATTGATGAAAAATGGCTCCGAGCCATCGATGTCATTCAACAGCCCCTGCAGATTACGGGCATCCTGAGTGAATGATTCCTGATTGGATACAAGATTGAACGGGTTTTCGATTTCCTGAAAGAGAAATGCTCCGCTTATGATGTCGCGAACCTCTTTCGTTACTGCTGAGATAAGCCAGCGTGAAAGTTCATGACTTTCTGGCAGAAGCATGGTGACAACGGGGAATATTTTCGAGTCGTTATCTGAGTCAAAGGCACCCACCATGTTCTGAGACTGTGCATCAGAATAATAGCTGACAGACCAGTTGGTTCTGTTGTAACCGATGCTGCCCAGCAATTGTGGCAAGCCGCGGGTGCTTGCCTGCCCCCTCAGCATGTCGGGAGGGTATATCACGCCGCTCTTGACCGGAGACATGCCTGTCAGCATCGAGACAATTGATCCGGTTGTATGCGCATTGTTAGTGAATGCATTGGTATAAAGAGCAAGCTCGCCAGCTTTGGATGAAAGAAATGGTGTCGTTTCACGGCTGTATCCATAAATGCCCATGCGCTCTGCATCAATGCCATCGGAAGACAGTATGATTATATTTGGCCGGTGAGTTGCCAGTGCTGGCCGACTACTGTCTCTTGGTGCTGAAAAATGACCATGCAGGATATTCAATATGGCAAGTGCTGCCAGGCCAAAGATGATCGGGCTCCAGCGAGTGAGGCGGCAGTTATCGCACCTTGAGAGTTTCCGGAAAACATCTGTTGAAACTCTCATCGACATGTATACGACCAGTATTTTGAGTACGATGAAGTTCGTACTTTTCATTCCCGATCCGAATACGGTATAAATAAAATTCTCTATGCCAATGGCTATGGCAATTGCCATGCAGAAAATTGAAAATGCCGATGTCAGCCATTGCCCGGACTTCCCGAGAATACTTTCGGTGATCAGGTAGAGTGTCGATAAGATCAATCCAAGAATGGATGCTATGAGCAGCAGCTGTATTAACGTTCGTGAGGTTTCGTTAAAACCAATATTCAATAATGGCGATGGTTTGGTGGCGTAGACAAGATACTGATAGGCCAGAAATGCGGAGATAGAGATGAATGATATGCCGCACAACCGAAGGTAGCGGCTGATCCGTTCGCTGTCGAATAGCCTTACCGTACGTGATAGCAAAACAAGACCCTGCCATGAGTGGATATTTCCTGTTTTGCCGTAATGTCCGCACGTGCTGCAAGAATGCTTTCGAAATTTTCCAGTGTGTAGGTATCGAAGATGTCTTCGCGTAATGCCAGCATCCGCTGAACAGTACTGTCCGCCTTGGGGACGAACTCGATGACTCCCTGTGGAGCCAGCGAAAGCAACCATTCAATCACCTGTACCAGCGGAATATTCCTGGCGATTGCCAGGTGGTGCTCGAACGCAAGTGCAAGCAAGGCATCCGCCCTGGATCTCGACTGAAAGCCGCCGCGCTCGCGTTGTTGCCAGCCTTGATCGGGACTGGGGTTTGAGGCATCGAGCCACAATGGCAGAAATCTGGTTTTGTCGGCAGCACCTGCATGGCAGCGCGAATAGGCGTAGTCGAGCGCATGTTGGTCAAAATCAAAGCCGGTAACCCGGCCTGCGCCAGCCTCAAGAGCGATCATTGAGTAATCGCCTGTATTGCAGCCGAGATCAATGACAGAGTTCGGGAGAGCCCTGGCAATGAAGTCAGCAACAAATTTCTTTTTCAGATTTTTCTCGTGATCACTGTATGTGTTGACCCTGGCGTAATCTGCCCAGGTGGTTTTTCCGGTATCCAGCGGATGCAGTCCGGAGATCCAGTTTTTCAGCTGTGTCAGAAATCCGGAGTACGCCAGCCTCGAAAACTTTCCGTTCGACTTCACCTGAGCAATGGCCTGCTCCGGTGAGGAGGATGCCTGCCGCTCCAGACGCGTTGGCAAGACAATGTGGCTGAAAATTTTCCACGAAAGCTTCTTCTGAATGGGCAGCAGATTGCAGAGGCTGGCAGAGGGGATGCCTTCCAGTGCTCCGCGATACCAGGCGTTATGTGCGATGCCGAGCTCTGAGCGAAGTAACAGCGGGTTCAGGAATTGTTCACAGAATTGGCGATGACCCAGCCAGAACTCTCCCTCCGTGTAAGGCGATATGGACAGCAAATCAATGAATATCGGTTGGACGCCCAGAAACTGAATATTGTAGGCACTGGCATCGGTCAGTTTGAAGCCTTGCTCAAGCAGCATCAGCTGAAAGCTCAAGTGGTGCAGCGCGGCGGCCTTGAGCTGGCTGAATGACCATTCATAAGGATATGAAATGTATGGCAGGCGCGGATGCTCAACAACGTGACTGGCAGAAGCCAGCCCGGCAGGCCATGACTCGGTCGGCAGCTCCGTGCAATCCACCAGAAAGCCGGCATCGATCGCTTTTCGCACGACACCGCTATCGCGCGTTGCCTGATAGGCGGGACTGCCATGCTGGTAAATGGCTCTGTATATATGCCCGTCACACTCATAAATCTGGCCTGCCGGATCCCGGTAGGATCCGGCATTCAACTGAGCGCTGTTCATTCCTTGGGCTCTTCTTTTTTCCCTTTCAGTTTTTCCATGCCGTTATGAAAAGCAATCTTGACGCGCTGCCAATACAACGACAAAACCATTCCGGTGGCTGCGATCGCGCCGATCAGGGACTGCAGCAGCATGCTGCCCGTGCCCGGATCAAGATAGGCATAGGCGTTTGTGGATGCAGCCATCATGAGCGTGAGTGTTGCGCTTGGCACTATGAGTCTATTCATGGCAATAACAGTCCTTTGATTCGGTTTTTACTCAGTCGATAAAATTACATCACTTCCGGGGGATGATAAGCCCTGACGATCGTTGTTTTGGAAGACACATTTCCGCAAGTAATCGTTACCCTGTCAGCGTTTCCAGCAATCCTGCAACCATTTGCAGTCTCGCCTCCGGTGCATTCATCGCGTCAGTGAAGCGTAGCGTGTCGCCGCCTTCGAGTTTGTAGCGTTTCGGTTCTTTCTGGATGAGTTGTATCAATCGGCGCGGATCGACCGTGGTGTCGTTGCTGAACTCCAGGCGACCAGCGGCCGGGCCGGCATCGATCTTCCGGATGCCCAGTGCCTGCGCCTTCAGTTTCAGCGCGCTGACGGCGAACAGGTTCTTGACCGGCTCCGGCAGCAAGCCGAAGCGGTCGATCATCTCCACCTGCAACTCGTCGAGCGCGTCATCACTGCTGGCATTGCTGATGCGCTTGTAAAGCATCAGACGGTTGTGGACATCGGGCAGATAGTCCTCGGGGATCAGCGCGGACAGACGCAGGTTGATGTCGGCACCGAGCGTGAAAGGCTGGTCCATGTTCGGCGTCTTGCCGCTGCGGATGGCTTTCACTGCGCGATCGAGCATCTCCATGTAGAGCGTGAAGCCGACGCTCTGGATGTTGCCGCTCTGGTCTTCGCCGAGCAGCTCGCCGGCGCCGCGAATCTCCAGATCCTGCGAGGCCAGCGCGAAGCCGGCACCGAGGTCGTCGGCGGCGGCGATGGCGTCGAGGCGCTTCTGGGCATCGCCGCTGAGAGCTTTTGGCGGTGGCGTCAGCAGGTAGGCGTAAGCCTGATGGTGCGAGCGCCCGACACGGCCACGGAGCTGGTGCAGCTGGGCCAGGCCGAGCTTGTCGGCGCGGTCCATGATGATGGTGTTGGCGCTCGGCACATCGATGCCGGTTTCGATGATGGTCGAGCACACCAGGATGTTGTGCTGCTTGTGATAGAACTGCTGCATGACCTGTTCCAGCTCGCGCTCGCGCATCTGGCCGTGGGCGATGCCGACGCGCGCCTCCGGCACCAGCGTCATCAGCGCCTGCGCGCATTTCTCGATGCTGTCGACCTCGTTGTGCAGGTAGTAGACCTGACCGCCGCGCAGCAGTTCGCGCAGGATGGCTTCCTTGATTACCGCCGGATGTGTCTCGCGCACGAAGGTCTTCACCGCCAGGCGGCGCGCCGGCGGCGTGGCGATGATGGACAGGTCGCGCATGCCGGCAAAGGCCATGTTCAGCGTGCGCGGAATCGGCGTGGCGGTCAGCGTTAGCATGTCGACCTCGGCTCGGCGTTGCTTCAGCGCCTCCTTGTGGCGCACGCCGAAGCGGTGTTCTTCATCCACGATGATGAGCCCGAGCTGCTTGAACTGCAGCTCTTCGCTGAGCAGCTTGTGGGTCCCGATGAGGATGTCGATGCGGCCGTCGGCGGCGGCCTCGAGCGCGGCTTTCTGCTCCTTGGCGGTCTTGAAACGCGACAGCACCTCGATGCGCACCGGCCAGTCGGCGAAGCGGTCGCGGAAATTCTCGTAGTGCTGCTGGGCGAGCAGGGTGGTCGGCACAAGCACGGCGACCTGCTTGCCATCCTGCACGGCCACGAAAGAGGCGCGCATGGCGACCTCGGTCTTGCCGAAGCCGACATCGCCGCAGACCAGGCGATCCATCGGCCGTGGCGAGCGCATGTCGGCGATGGTGGCGAGAATGGCGTTGGCCTGGTCGGCGGTTTCCTCGAAGGGGAAGCCAGCACTGAACAGGGCGTACTCGCCTTCATCGAAGGGGAAGCCGTAGCCTTTGCGGGCGGCACGGCGGGCGTAAAGGTTGAGCAGCTCGGCGGCGGTGTCGTGCACCTGTTCGGCGGCCTTGCGTCGGGCCTTCTGCCATTGCTCGGTGCCAAGGCGGTGCAGTGGTGCCATGGCATCGTCGGCGCCAGCGAAGCGCGAGATCAGTTCCAGTCGCGCCACCGGCACATAGAGCCGGGCTTTGTCGGCGTATTCCAGCAGTAGGAATTCCTGGGTCTGGCCGTCCATGTCTAGCGTGGTCAGGCCCTGGTAGCGGCCCACGCCGTGGTCGATATGCACCACCGGCGCGCCGGGTTGCAGCTCGCTGAGGCTGCGGATGGCGAGCTCGTCCTGGCCATCGGCCGAGGTCGCCTTGCGACGCCGACGCTGCTGCACGCGCTGGCCGAAGAGCTGCGACTCTGCGACCAGTGCGAAGCCATCTCCCAGCAAGCCCTGCTCCAGCGGCGCGACGGTGATGCACAGCGACGCCGGGCTGGCGAGAAAAGCCTGCCAGTCGTTGACCGCTAAGGGCTTCAGATCCCAACGCGAAAGCAGGTCGCTCAGGCTCTCGCGGCGGCCGGCGCTTTCGGCACAGATCAGGATGCGGCGCTGGCCCTGCTGCTCGGCCACAAAGCTCGCCAGCGCCTGTATCGGCCGCTCGGCCTTGGCCTCGATGGGCAGCGCCGGTGCCAGCGCAAACGGTAGGTTCAGCACGCCGGCACGCGGCTCCACCAGTTCGGCTTGCAGCGTGATGCGCGGGAACTGGTTGACCTCGCTGAACCATTCGTTTTCGCGCAGGAACAAGCGCTCGGGCGCGAGCAGCGGGCGTGTGCTGTCGCCCCGGTATTGCTCGAAGCGGTCGTTGACCTCGCCGCGAAAGGTGGCGAGCTGCGCCGGTGCCAGCGCTTCCATCAGCATCAGGCTGTTGGCGGGCAGGTAGTCGAAGAGCGTGCCGGTCTGCTCGAAGAACAGCGGCAGGTAGTATTCGATGCCGTTGCCGGCAATGCCGCTGACCACATCCTGATAGATCGAGCAGCGTTTTGGGTCGCCGCTGAAGCTGTCGGCCCATTGGTCGCGGAAGCGGCGGATGCCGGCTTTGTCGAGCGGGAATTCGTGCGCCGGCATCAGCGTCAGCTCGGTAATGGCCTCGACCGTGCGCTGTGTTTCTACATCGAACAGGCGCAGGGTGTCGATCTCGTCATCGAACAGCTCGATGCGCACCGGATGTTCGGCACCCATCGGGTACAAGTCGACGAGGCTGCCGCGCACGGCAAATTCGCCATGTTCGTAGACCGTGTCCACGGTGCGATAGCCGGCGGCCTGCAGCTGCGCGCGCGTGGCTTCGAGCGTGAGCTTCTGACCGCGCTTCAGGCTCACGGCCTGACCAAGCAGCCAGTTTCGGGGCGGCAGCCGGTGCGCGCAGGTGCTGACCGGCACCACGAGAATGCCGCGCGTGGCCGTGGGCAGGCGCGAGAGCACCTGCAAGCGCGTGGAGATGATGTCTTGGTGCGGCGAGAACTGATCGTAGGGCAGGGTTTCCCAATCCGGGAAATGCCAGATCGGCAGCGATGCGTCATCACCGAGAAAGAAGCGCAGCTCCTCTTCCAGACGTGCCCCGGTCTGCGTGCTGGCGGTAATCATCACGGTCAGACCGTTGTGCTGCTGCACGGTTTGCGCCAGCGTCAGCGCCAGTGCCGAGCCATTGAGCTGGCCCCATTGCCGGCGGTCATCGACGCGTCTGGGCAGGTCAAGGGCGGGCAGGGTAGACAGAGCGTGTGGTGACGGCATCAGACAGGTTCCGGGCAAGCAACGACAAAAGAGCAATGACAAAAGGCCGCAACAGCGACCGACCCGGAGTGTAGCGCAAGCAGCGGGTGCGACAATATGTCGCAGGGCGGAGGGCAGCGAGCTGAATACAATCGCGGCAGGATTTTTTGCCTCGACGACTGGCTCGGATAACAATAATGCACACCAAGACGTTTGTGCCCGCCTTATTGGCGTTGGCTGTTTCAGTAGCTCTGGTGAGCAGCTCTGCCTGGGCCATGCATGAAACGATAGTCGAGGTCTCGGTGCCACTGGAGCGACAGTCTGCGTTTTCCGTGACGCCGGCCCAGGCCAGAGCCGAGCTGGAAAAAACACCCGGTGGCGTCACGGTGGTTGATGCCAGGGATTATCTCAATGGTCGTGCCGGCACCATGGATGACACGCTCAAGCTTGCCGCAGGCGTATTCATCCAGTCGCGTTTTGGTTCGGATGAGGCGCGTGTATCCATTCGCGGCTCCGGCCTGCAGCGCACTTTCCACGGTCGCGGCCTGATGCTCTTGCAGGATGGCGTGCCGCTCAATCTTGCCGATGGCGGCTTTGACATGCAGGCTGTGGAGCCTGGAGCTACCCGCTATGTCGAGGTGCAGCGTGGTGCCAATGCCCTTCGCTATGGCAGCAGCACGCTCGGTGGCGCGATCAACTATCTGTCGCAGACCGGGCGCAGCGCACCGGCACTGTTGTTGCGTGCTGAAGCCGGCAGCTTCGATTATCAGCGCTATCAGATTGCGGCGGGTGGCGAGCAGGGCGATGTCGATGGCTATGCCTCCTTCAGTCACATCGAGCAGGATGGCTTTCGCGATCATGCCCGTCAGCGCAATGGCCGCTTCTTCGGCAATCTCGGCTTCCAGCTCACACCACATGTCGAGAGCCGCTTCTACACCACCGTCGTCGACACCAGTTCCGAGTTGCCGGGCAACCTGAGCTATGCCGATGTGAAAACGAATCCGCGCAAGGCCGAAGCTGGCAGCCTCAACCGTGATGCCAAGCGCGACTTCCAGCTCTATCGTCTGGCCAATCGCACGGCCATCAGCCATGACGACGGGGGACTCACGGAGGTCACCAGTTACGCCGCTCGGAAATTCCTGTTTCACCCGTTGGGCTTTGCCCGCATCGAGCAAAGCAATCGCGACATCGGGCTGGGTCTGCGTCACAGCCAGCCCACGCAATGGCTGGGGCGGGATCAGGAGCAGATTGTCGGCGTGAATTGGCGGCGTGGGCTGACGGTGGATGAACAATGCAGCTACGGTGCAGCGCCGGCAGGCACACATCCATGCACAACGTTGACCAGGTCCAACAAGCTAACGGCGAACAATCTCGAACTGTTTGGCGAATCACGCTGGACCTTGGTGCCGGGCACCGTCGTTTCGGCTGGTGGTCAGTGGACGGATGCCCAGCGTCGGGTTTCGCCGGGCGATCAGCCGGCAGCCCCTTTCTATCAGGAAACCTATCGCCGGTTCTCACCCAAGCTCGGCGTGTTGCACCAGCTGACGCCCTACATCGCGCTGTATGCCAATGCCAACGGCAGCTTTGAGCCACCAAGCTTCAGTGAGGGGCCTGCCGCCACAGGTCGGCCCCTGAAGGCGCAGCGGGCGACGACCTATGAAGTCGGCACACGTGGCGACAAGGACTGGCTGGGCGCGCAATGGGGCTGGGATCTGGGCTATTACCGTGCCCACGTCAGGAATGAGTTGCTGGTGCAGACACCGGCCATGGCTCTGCCCACAACGCGCAATGCCGACAAGACGTTGCATCAGGGTATCGAGGCCGGTCTTCGCATGGACTCAGCTTCACTGCGCCTGCTGGCCAGCTATCTCTATAACGATTTCCGCTTCCAGAGTGACCCGGGCCAGGGCAATAACCGCATCGCTGGCGTGCCGGAGCAGGTCTTCACCGCCGAGACGGCCTACAAATTGCCGGGGAATGTCTGGGTGGGTCCGACTCTGCGTACGGCATCGCGTGCGTTTGTCGATCATGCCAATACTCTGGCCGCGCCGGGATACGCGGTTTATGGCCTGAAAATGAATCAAACCCTGACGAGAAGTGTGGAATGGTTCGTGGAAGCTCGCAATTTGAGTGACAAGCGTTATGCCCCGACTACCGGCGTCATTTTGCAGGCCAACGCCATGGGTAGCGATGCCCAGTTTTCGCCGGGCGAAGGACGGGCCGTTTATATCGGTGCGAGCAAGGCATTCTGATGATGTGGAACGTTCTTCGGCGCTGGCATCGTTCGCTGGCCATGATTGCTGCCATCCCTGTACTGGCCTGGACGTTAACCGGCTTGTTGCATCCGGTGATGTCGCGCTGGCAGCCATCGGCCGTGATCATGAAGCCGCCAGCCGAGATGCTGGCGCCGCCATCGGGCATGGTCTGGAGAGACTTGCCTGCACCGGCCCGGCTACTTCCGGCAACCTTGTCGTTGCGGGAGCTGCGGGCATTGACCTGGCAGCAGAAGCCCTACTGGATGGCGCAGACGACAGCCGGTGAGCGACTCTATTTTGATGCTCGTACTGGCCAGCCGGCAGAGATAGAGCAGGCATTGGTCACCGCCTTGGCTCGTCATTACACGGGGGCGCAGACACCGGTACGCAGTATCAGTCTGGTCGTGGCGTTTGATCATGAATATGCGTTTGTGAACCGGTATCTGCCGGTCTGGCGTGTGGCATTTGATCAGTCTGATGGCCTGGTGGCCTTCATCGAGCCGCGCAGCCTGCTGCTGGCGGCGCTCACGGATACCTGGAAGACGCGCTTCAGTCTGCTTTTTACGAATCTGCACAGCTGGGCCTGGTGGCCGCATGAGCCATCACGCGATGTGGCCATGACAGCGATTTTGTCAGCGGCCTGGTTATTGGTGGCCAGCGGCCTGCTGCGCGCCAGAATGAGCAGGTATGTCTCAGTAGCATCGGGCCCGAGACGGTGGCATCGCCGGATTGGCTGGCTGGTGGCAGCGGCGGCGCTGGCGTGGTTATCGAGTGCTATTTTTCATGTCCTGGCTATCGATAAGGGGCATCCGGCATTTTCCACCTATCCCTTGCGTGCTTCATTTACGCCGGCAGAGGTGATGCAGCCGGCACCGATGGCCGTGCCGTTACCCGCCCGCCTGCAGGTTCTGGCAACACCTGGCGGGCCACTCTGGTATTGGCAGTTTCTACAGCTTGCCGGCCAGACAGCCGGGACGGAGCATCAGCATCATGCGGCTGCGAATGAGATACCGGTTCTGCATGAGGCCTATGTGTCTGCAAAAAGTGGCGAGACGATTCAGCCGCTGCTGCATATGCGAGCGCTCAGTGCTGCCATCTCGGCAAATGCGCCGTTATTGAGCAGCGAATCGATCACCAAATTCGGCTCGGAGTATGGTTTTGTGCAGAAACGCCTGCCTGTGTACCGTCTGGTATTCAATTCGGCAGACCATCTGAGCGTTTATATTGATCCTGCAGATGCTGCTGTGGCAGCGGTGGTGCGTGATCTCGATCGCGCCGAAGGCTTCAGTTTTGCTTATTTGCACAAGGCGAGTTGGCTGGATTTTCTGGGCAAGAATGCCCGTGATGCCGTGCTTGCCTGCTTTGCCTTGATGATTTTTGCGCTGACGCTCGTAGGTTTGTATTTCTTGCGAAAGCAACAAGTAGTTACTCGCTAATACAGTTCTTTGATGCAGTTCGTCAGGAGGATGCTTTACGGTAACGCAGGCATAACGCTGCCAACAACTCATTACATTTCTGCACCATACATGCTGGCAAGGCCTCATCTAGTGTAAGGCTGGAAAGAGAGCCGGCTGCCCATGATGAAACCCGATCTTGTTGAAACTGTGCTGAATGCATCGACCGAGCTGGCGATTATTGCCACCTGCCCGGCGGGCATCATTCAAGTTTTCAACAGTGGTGCCGAGATCATGCTGGGGTATGCCGCTGCAGAAATGATCGGCCTGAAAACCCCTGCTATTTTTCATGATAATCATGAAGTTGCATCATATGGTGCGCAGCTCTCGGCAAAATATGACGAGCCAATTTCCGGCTTTCGCGTCTTTGTTACCGAGCCTGAGCGTCTTGGCCATGAAGCGCGCATGTGGAGCTATATCTGCAAGGATGGCTCGCGCCTGACCGTCAATCTGACGATCACGACCATGCGTGATAGCGATTATGAAATTATCGGCTACATGGGCATCGCTCAGGACATCTCCAAGATTCGCTCACTGGAAAGCGAGCTGCTGATCAGCGATCAGCGCTTCAGTGATGCGTTCCATTCCGCCGCGCACGGCATGGGGCTGGTTTCCATCGAGGGCCGCTGGCTGGATGCTAATGCATCATTGTGCCGCATTCTGGGATACTCGAAGAGCCAGCTGCTGCTGCTCGACTTCCAGTGCATCACGCATCCGGACGACTTGCAGGATGATCTGGATCTGGTGAATCAGTTGCTGGCGGGGAAAATTCCCAGCTATCAAATGGAAAAGCGCTATTTTCATGCCGATGGCAGCCTGATTTATGCCTTGCTCAGTGTCTCGCTGGTGCGTGACCACGCCGGCACGCCCATCTATTTTGTTGCACAGATTCAGGACTTTACACACAAGAAAATCGCCGAAGTGCAGTCACAGTCGCGTCAGAAGTACTTGCAGCTGGTGCTGGATACTGTCGCTGACGGCATTGTCTCGCTCGATGAAAACTACTGCATAGAAAACACCAATCCGGGAGCCAGCCAGATTCTGGCCTGCGAGCAACATGCCATGCCCGGATTGTCCATGTTCAACTTCATCAATCCCATGGATGCGTCGCGGTTTCGCGAGGCCTGTCAGGTGCAATCGCTGTCTGCCGGGCAGGCGGCATCCTGGCTGGAGCTGCAGGGGCAACGTCTCGATGGCAGCTTTTTCGAGCTTGAATGTCAGGTTTCCGGGCTGGTGATTGATGGTCAGCAGAAGTCCGTGGTGGTGTTGCGCGACATTACGCAGCGCAAGCACATGGAGCACATGAAATCCGAATTTGTGTCAACGGTCAGCCATGAGCTGCGGACGCCGCTGACCGCCATCAAGGGTTCGCTTGAGCTGATCAGTCTGGGCGCCGTAGGCGAGCTGGACGAGCAGATAAAGCCGGTCATGGACATCGCCATTCGCAATACGCTACGTTTATCGTCGCTAATCAATGATTTGCTGGACCTTGATAAATTGGCTTCCGGCAAACTTCAGCTGGAACTGCGAGAGCAGTCGCTGATGCCGATCATCGAGGATGCCATTGCGCTTAACACGCGTTTTGCCGAGGAGTATCGTGTCAATTTGAGACTGCAAAGCAGCTATGACTGCTGGGTGAATGTCGACATGCGGCGCTTGCACCAGATCCTGGCCAACTTTCTGTCGAACGCCGCCAAGTTTTCAGCCTTCAATAGTGATGTTGATATCACGGTGACTCCGATAGGCGATGTGGTTCGCATTGCCGTGAAAGACCAGGGGCCTGGCATCAAGGAAGACTTCAAGGCCAGATTGTTTACCCGATTCTCGCAGGGGGATGGTTCCGATCGCCGTCGTAACAATGGTACCGGGCTGGGGCTGGCCATTTCCAAGGAGCTGGCGCTCGCCATGCGAGGTCAGGTCGGATGTATCAGCAAACCAGCGTGCGGCAGTACGTTTTACCTAGACTTGCCGTGTCAGCCGGTATCTGCGGTGAGCATCCAGATTTCCCCGTCATATGAGGTGAGCCAATGAGCGCAGCCGCCATGAGTTTGCACAATGTGCTTCTGGTCGAAGATGAAAGCGATATTCGCTTGCTGGTGACCATGACCTTGTCACGTCTGGGTGGTCTCGATGTTCATGCCGAGCCCTCGGGGCGGGGAGCCCTGAACTACCTTGAACAAGGCAACAAGCCTGACCTGATCGTGCTCGATGTCATGATGCCGGAAATGGATGGCGTGCAGACCTTCGAGGCCATTCGTGCCATGCCGGGATTCGAGCAGACGCCGGTTTGCTTTCTCACGGCCAAGGTGCATCCCGCCGAGGTGCAGCGCTGGCATGAGTTGGGTATTACCGATGTCTTGTCGAAGCCTTTCAGCCCGGCATTGCTGCCGGGGCAGGTCAAGGCGTGCTGGGAAAAGTGGCATCGGACGCATTGAAGATGCCTTATTGCTAATACGTTTTCCGAGGTCCTCCAGATGAACGTGCTTGGAGCATATGGCGGAACACGATTCGCAGCAGTCCGCCGCGATCAGCGGGGTGCCGTCCTGTTCATGGCGGTCGGCTTCATGATGCTGGCAGTATTCAGTCTTGCTCTGGTGGTTGATACGGGGCGGCTGTACATGGCTAAACGCAATTTGCAGCGTGTTGCGGACATGGCTGCCATTGAGGTGCTGGCCCGGGGTGGCCTCTGCAGTGATCAGACCGCAACGCAATATGCTCAGCAAAGTCTGGCGCGTAACAACTTCGTCTTGAGCGCCAGCAAGACGCTGGTTGTCAGCTGTGGTCAGGTCGGAGTGGTTGCTGGATTGCGTGATCTGGTTGCCAGTCAGGTGGGTATGGCCGATACGGCGATTCGAGTTGTTGTTCGTGAAAGCGTCACGGCGAGTCTGGTCATGGGAGGCATCTTCAAGGACAAAATTCTGATGGAGGCTAGTGCCATCTCGACCAGCAGTGGCTCTGGACTTGCAGCCCTGACGCTGAAAAGCACCTTGTTGAATGTCAACATTACGCAGAACAGCCGTGCGCAATTGCTCAGCAGCATATTCGGCGGAATGCTCGGCGGTAGTCTCAATATCTCGGTAGGTGCCTGGAACGGGCTGATTCATACCGATATCGACATATTCGAATTTCTGGACCAATTAGCCATCAATGTCGGGCTGTCCGCCGGTGATTATGACGAAGTCATGGCCACCGATGTGACTGTGGGTGAGCTGATTCAGGCAGCGATTGATGTATTGGAGAATCAGATTGGCACGCCCCAGTCGACCATCAATGCACTCGATGCGATTGTCGCCCTCGATGAAATTCTGGTGGCCGCTCATGTTGCGCCCACGGACCTGAATATCGGTGAGCTGATCAGGCTGCAGACGGGCGGGTCTTATCAAGGCGCATCCGCCAGGCTGCAGCTCTTCCAAATGGTGCAAGGTATCCTGCAACTGGCCAACAAGCATAATGCGGTCACGGCCAGCATCCCTATTACCGTGGGTGGCAATACCGTCAATGTGAAACTGAAGGTGATTGAGCCGCCGCAGCTGTCCTCGATTGGCGATCCCGAACTGGCCAAGGCGGAAGCCAACTTGCCCGTCAACAGCAGTCCGCACCGGATATATGTTCGCTCGGCGCAGGTACGCATGCTCATTTCCGTCGATCTCAGCAGCACGCTGACGTCATTGCTCGGCACCTTGCAAAGCACCTTGAGCAGCGTTGCGGCACCCTTGACCACCTTGCTTAACAGTTTGCTGTCGCTGAATTTGAATGGTGTTCTCGGTACGCTGATCTGTGTTGGTTGTCAGCAAACCTTTGTGGATACGCTGATCTTGCCGCCGACGTTCCGTTTCGACATCAACCTTGATGTCGGTGCCGGTGAGGCACGTGTCACGGACTACGAGTGCGCCAATGCGAGCAAGTCACTCATGGTCAGCACCAAGACGGCAGCGACCAATTTGCGGCTCGGCAGCATGGGCAGCAGTGCTGCCAATGCCCAGGCCCTGGTGTTTGCATCGACTTCGGCGCCGGCCGTGGCGCCTGTCGCTTTGATTGATATCGGCAAGAAACAATGTACGGTGACGTGTGTGCTGGGTATCTGCAGCACCAGCAGCTGTGTGCGAACAGCTTATGCGGGCGGTGGTCTGGGTCTCAAGGCTGATGTGCCGGTTGCCCAGACGACGACTCTGTTGACCTACCACGCGCCCTTGGCATCAAGCCTGCCCGAGCTTTTCGAGGATCCGGCCTGGCAGTCCGTGTCATCACAAAACATCATCAACAGTCTTAGCGCTACCCTGTCCGGGCCCACTATCGAAATGTATCAGCCGAACGGTTCCAATAATGGTCTGGGCAATTTGCTGACGGGTGCAGGGACGACCATGGATGCGGTGATTGCGCTGCTGAAGCAGGCGGTCAGTACGGTGTTGTCACCTGTGCTTGATCCGCTGACCACCATGCTTGTCAATAACCTTGGCATTGATCTTGCGAAGACAGATGTGGGTGCAACGTTAAGTTGCGGTAGTAGTGGCGGAGTCAAATTAGTGCGATAGCATAGGCTATTCATCAACAGCGCATAAACGCAGGCAGTCATGGCATCAGATGCAGTGGATGACGAAGAGTGGAAACTCATGCTCGCCGAGTTCAATCAGCACTTCTGGTTGACGCGTGCACCCGCATTTGCACAAGCCTGGGCGACTGCGTCGCCACTGTCGCCAGCGCTTTGGGGCGAGGACCTGAAGCGCAGTGTGCATGGTCTTGCCGGTGTGGCAGCACTGGTCGGGCATGAGGCGCTGGGTGATTTGGCGCGGCATATTGAGCGGCGTTGGGATGATGAAGGAGCCAGCGCAGCATTGCATACAGACTTACAGACTCTGGCGGATCGCCTTGCGACGGCCGAGCTTGGTCAGAACATTCGCGACGAAAATGGCTGAATTATCGGCACTTGGCGTGATCATGGCTTGCCCGTGACCGGGCAATGTCATAAACTGCGCGCCGCTTCGCAGACACTCGTTTTGCAAGCCATGGGTCGTTAGCTCAGTTGGTAGAGCAGTTGGCTTTTAACCAATTGGTCCTGGGTTCGAGTCCCGGACGACCCACCATTAAATTGTTGATTATGTTGCTAAAAAAGGCGCCCATCTGGCGCCTTTTTTGTTTCCGGGACATTTCGGTGTCACATCCTGTTTTCGGTTTCCAATTTCTCTTGTGAAGCGCTCAGGATTTCTTGGCCAATTGCCTTCATGTTTGATCGTCATCTCTTAGCTATCTGGATTTGCAACGTGCTGATATAAATCCATTTTTAACGGGGTCCAGAAGTAGCACCCAGGCCATCATGGTCAACTTCGGTTTTGGGGGAATTACCGAGCTTCGTCTCGTAAAGCTTCATCGAATGGCAGTCGATGCTGGGCGACTCCTTGCACTTCGAACGCGTCACGTCGAAGCCATAATTCTTGAGCGTCGTGTCCATTACGCCGGTCTTGCTGTCAACGTATGTATGGAAGAGTGCTTCCGCAAAGGTGGCGAGCCCCGTCACCGGATTGTGGAGCCACAGGGCAGTGGCGGCCTTTCCAGCGGGCGTCTGTGGTGCGGGCTGTTTCCATGAGATCGGCGTTATTGGGTCGCCATTGTTGATGTATATCTTGATCGCCGTGTTCGTGTTGGCAGCGTACTCCTGCCAGCGTTTCGCCGCCTCCGGATTAATCTGTGGCCCGAACAGCCGAACTTCCTTGGCCTGTGTGCCTCCGCTGCGGAGGGCAGCCAGACACACCATCGCGCCATTACTATGACAGTCGAGCGTATCGAACTGCCGTCCTTTCAGGCTGGCGAAGATTTCTTTGTTCTGCCGAGAGAACTCTCCGAACGTCGCGCCATCAAAAAAGACGCGCGTGGCGAGATCCTCGATTGCCGCGTGCGAGCTGCCCATCGAGACGACTAGGTCGTACATGTCCGGTGTGAAGGGCAGTCCTTCCGCTAGACATTTTTCCGAATCACTTTGCGACGAGCAGAAGAGAGTGAGCTGACCTGTGAGACTCCGCTTCATGTCCTCTTGGCATTTATTCTCGCATTTCACATGAAGCCGTTTGAAGCCGTAGGTCCAGGTCGTACCGCCGACCAGCCCTCGTAACCCTACCGGAGGCGATCCCGAGGCATCGATTGGATGGCCACCGTCGGCCATCGCAGTTAGCGTACGAAGTTGTAGAGCGTATAAGTGAGATGCGTTGCCGTGTGCGGCAATCAGCAGCTCGATAAATTGCTTGCTAGCCTGAACATGGTGGTTGATATCCGTCGTCAGTGTCCAGAGCGCATGGGAGCAGTGCGCATCTGTACTGCTGCCTTCTTCAACATTACTGCATGCAGCATTGTGCTGTTCTGTACGGTTGCGTAGCGCGTCACGGTCGCTGATGAGTGCGGCACGTCGCTGGACAAGCGCCGAGTTAGCCGCAGCAACTGTCGGCACGATTTCCGGCAACCCCGGGATAGGCTCGGCGGCCATTGTCTTGCCCGAGGGTAACAACCCGATTAGCACCAAGGCGATGATGGTGGCAATCGATTGCCCCACTAATATCGGCCGGACTAACTGTGTGCCGGAAGCCCGGCTGGCTGGTTGATACATTCGGTTATTCCTTATTCTCTGGCGTTTGTGCTATCGGTTGCCGATGTTTCATCCCATTTAAGTTCTTTATCCACCACCCTCCGTCTTGGTCATACCAGCTTCCCTGTGCCGATATATTAATTATTGAAAGATACCGGCTGAGTACGTCTTCTTTCGCCTGCTCTTTCAGAGTGTTGCAATTAGCTGAAAATCAATCTTCAAGACGCGCAGCCAATGCAGCCATCCAGAGAACTAATGCATGCCCGGCCAAGTTTCCTGGTAATTTCTCGGGCTGTTCCTTGGCAGTCTTCTCCACATCCGCGGGCATGAGTCCGTATTCGGTATCGCTTAGGGCGCGGGCCTGCCTAAGATGAAGCGACACCCTTTCGGCATGAGTGCCATCAGTGGGTCGCCACCCTCCGCTCACCGAAACTGCATAACGGCTGACGCGCTCTCGAACAGCCTCACTGGCTCTAGGATTCGCGGCAAGCCTGTTCAGATGAAGCAAAGTACTCACACTGCTGTGCAATAGCTTGCTTAAGTCAAACGCAAGCTGGCTGCGGCCGGTAGCAACCGCAAAGCGAAGTGCACGCCAGAGTCTGTCATTGTGATCTTTGCTCGATTGATCTCCGACTTCCAAGTATTTAAGTGCACGCGTCGAATCATTTTTCGCGATAGCGAGCGCGAAATACGCCTCTGGGGACAAGTACGGCCAAGAGTCTTCGTGGGGGCCCTGATGTTCCCACCGAAGCATTTCCTTGATCGTGGTTTCCGCGCCTTCTGGTGTCATGCTTGCAGCCGCGAACAACGCGGCGATGTCAACGAAATTGGAGCCATTGCCAGTTTTCCACTGCCGCATTTCCTGTGCGATGGGTTCGTGATCACCTAGGAGAGAGTTCGATGTGATGTAGCCCCAAATTGATGCGTAGGAGTCCCAGGAGTTGCGATCGGGATTAAACTTTTTGTGGTAATCCGCGGCGCGGCGAGCAAGCCGTTGTGCGATGTCGGGCCGCCCGTCCCAGAAAGTGGTTTGGAGGCTGATCATCAGATTCGTCATATACCATTTCTGGTCAAATTTTGTCGCCATGCTCAATCTGCGACTGAGCATGATTTCGAGTATGTCGTAGGCCTCGGGTTGGTCAATCCAGTCGTGCTTGTAAATACCCCAGTCGTTATCGGACAGCAGGCCTGACGGGTATGCATCCACGATCTTTCGCACTTCGGTCAGATTGCCTCTGTTGCCCCAGGCGTAGATTCGAGAATTGAAAATCATCTCGGGAGTGTAGTTGCTGCCAAACCTCGCGATAATGTCTTCAACGCGTTTGGCATCCCAAGAGTAGGCAGCTCCATAAAGGCCGTGCTTGTCGTCGTACTCCCGTTTCTTGGTAGCATTGCTTGCGCCTGGCAAGGACCAAGCTTTCTGGATCAGCGTATCGCCTCTGCCCTTCAGTCCTACCATGTAGGCGTAGGCTGCGATGCTCTCGAGCGATTGCTGGCGCAGGCTTTTTGCTCCGGTCGATGGCGGCATGGCCGACAAAGCCTCGGTCAAACGCTCTGCTTCATCTAATAGCCCGAGCGAGCGTGTTTCGGTCTCAGCAATCAGTTTCTGGATCTCGACTCGTACTTCGGCCGCATTAGATGCGTCGGGAAGCGCGGCCAGATAGGCCCGGTACCACATTGCCGCCGGCATAGACCAACCGCCCCGTTGATAACTCAGCGCAAGATTGAACATGAGTGCTGGCGAACAGTGAGCCGCATTATTTGCCTCTTTGAAGGCGGCGACCGCGCCTGGCCAATCGCCGCTGCTGGCAGCTTTCAGCCCTTGCTGTCGGGCCTGTTCGGCGCGAGGCAGTAACTCTGCCTTGGTCGATTGCCCCGGCTCCGGGAGCCAAAGCGGATAGGGCGCCTTTGGTTCGACAAATGCCCCCAGTACCATCATTGCGGAGCTACGGTTTATATCCGCCAGAGGTGGGTTTTCTGCTGCGTCGATGGCGGCAGCGACGGCCTGGTACTTGTCGCCTTCGAGCGCTCGCTCGAGAATGGAGCGTGAGATGATTGCGGCGGCGCTGGCGTGCATGGCGGTGTCCTTCTCTATGCTTGACGGCACAAGGCCGCCGAGCACGGTCATCTCTCCGTCCTGCGTGTAGACAACCCGCTTGCGTCCGCCCTCCATCTCAAGTCTCTCAATCTTGGAGCTGAGCGCCGCTTTTTGCAGCGCCTCGCGCACCTCGGCAATGGCCTTACCTTCAGGCGAGTTGGCCCACGCGCTACCCTTTTCCGAGTTTTTCTTTTCGTAGAATAAGTCAAGCTTCGTATACTCTGGCGTCTCTGTTAACGCCTTGAGTACGGCCTCTGAAAGCAAGATCCGCGGCGGTGTCTCGAAGGTCTCTGCCGTGCTCAGGGCTGGCAGCAGTAATCCAAAAGCCAGTAAAATCAGTGTTGCCGTGACGCGTTGGTAGCGCATGGTGATCATCTCAGTTGAGAATGAAATCTAGTTTTGATGAGTCAGGCGCTGGCTCAGTCACGGATTCCGAGGTCTTCGTTCTAGCGGGCAAGGGTCTTTCGTCCCAGATAAGCCCTTTGTTCAACATCTCCTTCTTAACCACTTTCACACGCTCTTTGACCGTTGCCGTCGCCTTGCCCTGATCGTCTGCCAATCGCTTGATATCGTTGTTGAGCGTGGCGATTTTCATCTCCAATGAAGGGTCATTGTTTAGTCTTTGCTTTTCCTTGATTTCGGCAATACGCTGCTTTTTCTCAGTCTTCTGGGCATCGAGAGACCGATACCAGGTCTGCATCCCCTTGATCTGGATATCGTCTTGAGCGCCACGAGGTATCTGCTGGTCCAGCGTCGTGAACGGTATCTGCTGGTATTTGTTTTTATCTGGATAAATCAGGCTCCCACTATAATCACCGGTATCGTCGAATCCCATTCCGGCAACTGTTTTGTCGTTATCGTTGTTCCCTGACTTCGCCTGGTTACTGTGTCGTTCGACGCTTTTGGCTTGAACATCGGCGCGTGAGATGGTGCCGATTTTTCGAGCTCCGGTGGGGGTGAGTGAGGGGTTTGTTTTTTTTGTACCGAAGGCATCATCGACTGTGTCAGCGCTGGATGCCGCTGCGAGTCGCTGGCGCAATTCATCGAAAGCGTACTGGATATTTGCACCTTGACGGGTGCGTTCATCCGTAACTTGAGTGCGTGCCCTGACGACTTCCGGCGAATCACCGGCAAAGCTCTGCGCACTCTGTAAAGCGTGTATAGCCTCGTCGTATTTTCCTTCATGCAAAGAAAGATTTGCTTTCGCCAACCACCAGTCCGCTGTTACTTTTGTATCGTCCGGTAGCATTTTGAGTGCCGCATCGAGTTTCGCCAGCGCCTCGGTTGGGCGTAGTTTCATAATGGTCTTTGCTTCTGCGCGCAACCGCTCAACCTCAGGACGGTGACGACGCTCACGATCGATGGCTTCCGTATGAGCCTTCTCAATCCTTTCGACGCTTCTCTCAAAGTTGGCAATGAACTGACGATATTCAGTAGTAGCATTCGGGTATGTTGAGAGTGCCTGCCGATAAAGTTTAAGTGCCTGTTTGTAATCTCCGCTGTCGTATGCACGGCCAGCTTGCTGATTGTAACGATCCCCCAGTTCCCGGTTTGCTTGATCGGCAAAGTGCTTTTCCAGACCAGCAATCGCTTCCCTTACAGCAGGGCCATCGCGGAGTGCCTGTTTTTCACGAAGAAGCCTCAGGGCTTCTTGAAAATCACCGCTCTCCAACGCTATTTTGGATCGTTTATGAATGGCATCGTAACGAGCATTGAGTTCGGCGCGCTCCTGCCGCTCTTGGGCGCGGCGTGCGGCTCCAGAGTCGAAATCGTATGTGGGCCTATCACTGCTGTCGCCACCCTGGTCGGGACCAACGGGGCATGCACGGTTGCCGTTGTTGTCGATGAAGCAACCACTCTGCGCCCATGCACTAGGAGCAAGGCTGCTCACTCCCAGCATTGCCCAAAGCAGCATGTGCCTTTTGATGTTGTGGCTGTGCTTCATGTTGCGTCCGCTCCGTCCGGTACTGAATACGCGCGATACCAACACAGGATAGACCTAATCTTTGGGTTCGTATCAATGCATGGAGTTGGACTCCAAAGCTAGGTGCTATTCAAATGCGAGGGTGATATTTCATAGACTGGTAGTTGACCACTACAGGGACTACAAATATAGTTTTTAGAATTGTCAGAATGGTTAATTAGCTGAGCGACCTTTGCTTGGGAGGATTCAGATAGTGAACTTACCAATGTTTAGGGCTCGGTTGGTTGCTGTAGTTGGTGGCGTTATTAATCTTTTTTTTAGCGGAGCTGTGCTAGCGCAGGCAAGTGCTCAGATTGTTCCCGGAGTGGGGGGGTGCAAAGATGCGGTGATTTACAACAGTTCGCAGCATCACCTGCAATTGTCAGTAGATTACCTCTATGAAGGCGCAGACGGCTCGCACTATCAGGGTACTGCGTCCTGTAATTATGTAGCAGGAGGAGCCACCGGCCCTGGACAATCCTGCCAAGTAGGCTTGTGGCCTGGTCCGGTTAGCTGTGGCAAGCTTTATACCGCTAAAGTATTGGCAACCAAATGGACAGATATGACCATTATCTGGGGCAGGGAGCGCCGTGCGGCTGAAATTGAGCAGAGCCGCGAGCGAGAGAACACAATGGCGCTGGCCAGAATGTTAGATGAGAAAAATCGGCGTGAATCGGCAGATCGGGCGCGGCGTAATGAAGCCGCTAAACGCCAACGTGAAGCAGAGCTTGCTACAAAGCGCGCGGAGCAAGAAAGCGCCATGACGCGCTATCAGCGGGACCCTATGGGCTTGACCCGCGGCATGCATGGCACCATACCACCCCCGTCGGTACAGGCTCCTTCCAATGGCAGCAACTTGACGCCATATGAGCAGCAGGTGCGTGCTGAGCAGCAAGAGCGCGATCGTCAAGAGAACTACAACCGGCAGCTTGCCTATGACAACGCGGCACGTGAGAAATATAACCGTGAGGCTATGCAACGGCAGCAACAGGCCGAAGCACAGGCAAGGTCAGCCCAAGCTGCTGCTGAGCGCCAGCGGCAACAAATAATCGCTGCGCAGCAAGCGGCCGAAAATCAAGCACGACAAGAAGCTGAGCGCCGCGAGAGCGAAAGCCGTGCGCTGAATGCTATGCAGTCGGAGCTCATTGGAAGCTCTACGCGCCAATCTGAACAGAGCTTGTCGTTGAGAAAAGCCGAATTGAAGGGTGCCCAGCATGCTTATAAAGCGGAAGAGGCTGATCTCGATAGTATGTTGGCGATTATGGAGGCTGAGGTGCGCAGTGGGGGGCGAGCTAGCAAGCCGTCCGCGCAGAGCCTGGAAAGAAAACTATCATCTGAATGAGTGTTCCAAGCTTAGTGGAACTATTCATTCTATAAACTTGCCTCATAACACGAGCGCCACCCGTGGGCTAGAGTCCCTAGGGTTTATGCAGAATAAGGCTCTGCAAGAGAGTCGCCATTTAGTGATTGCCAGCAACAAGAGAAAGACTGTAATGCCATTCAAATTGGCAGCGTGCGCTGCCTAGCGCAAAAGCACTATTAAAAGGGAGTTAGGTCATGTCAGATAATGAAAAAAAGAATTTGTCTTGGGTGGTGTTAGGTAGTTTTTTGATTCATGGCTGTGCCACTGGGCCGACCCAGCCGACCGCTGAAATAAGATCGATAGACCGCTATCCGGCTTTTGAATGTAGTGACATAAGGGGCGAGCTGCTGACGGTGGGTTCATGGGAGCAGTACCAAAGCAGTATGCAGACTTATCAAAAAGATCAGGCTGACTCGATGAAAATGTGGGATGGCATTGGTGCGGTCATGGGTGCTCTTGCCAGTCAGTATGATCCTTCATCAGCCAGTACGTTTCAGGCCATGAGCCAAAGCAATGCAGTAAGTACCGCACATGTTGAAACGGCTGCGCAGGAGGCTGCAGAGCATCAGGCGGGCATGGCCAAGCGTCGAGCTGTACTAGAGCGCATGCTAGTACTTAAGGGCTGCTGATTTCCAACAGTCCGAGCCTGGCGGGTGAGCCAGGCTCGGACTGTTGCCATTTACATCAGGTCAAAGCGATCCGCGTTCATGACCTTGCTCCAGGCCGCCACGAAGTCGTTGACGAACTTTTCGCCGCTATCATCTTGGGCATAGATCTCGGCATAGGCGCGCAGTATCGAGTTGGAGCCGAAGACCAGATCGACCCGTGTCGCCGTCCATTTCACCGTGCCGCTCTTGCGCTCGACGATCTGGTAGCTGTTCTTGCCCGTTGGTACCCAGCGATAGGCCATGTCCGTGAGATTGACGAAGAAGTCGTTGCTCAGTGCTCCGACACGATCCGTGAACACGCCATGTGCGCTGCCACCATGGTTGGTGCCCAGAACGCGCAGGCCACCGATGAGCACGGTCATCTCCGCTGCAGTCAGCCCCAGGAGTTGCGCGCGATCAAGGAGCAGCTCCTCAGGTTTGACCACATAATCCTGCTTTTGCCAGTTGCGGAAGCCATCGGCCACCGGCTCCAGCACTTCGAAGGATTCGATGTCGGTCTGTGCCTGGCTGGCATCGCCACGACCCGGTGCAAACGGCACGGCGATATTCACGCCCGCCGCAAGTGCAGCCTGTTCGATGCCGACATTGCCGGCGAGCACGATGATGTCGGCAACGCTGGCGCCGGTATCGGCGGCCACGCGCTCATACACCGCCAGCACGCGCGCCAGGCGATCAGGCTCGTTGCCTGCCCAGCCTTTCTGTGGTGCCAGGCGGATGCGTGCGCCGTTGGCACCACCACGCATGTCCGAGCCACGATAGGTACGGGCACTGTCCCAGGCGGTGCTGACCATGTCGCTCACAGACAGGCCGCTGGCGGCGATCGCGGCCTTCACGGCAGCGACATCGTAGTCGCGGCGGCCGGCGGGTACCGGGTCTTGCCAGAGCAGCTCTTCGGCCGGTACTTCGGGGCCGATGTAGCGGCACTTCGGACCCATGTCGCGGTGGGTCAGCTTGAACCAGGCGCGGGCAAAGACATCCGAGAAGTAGGCCTGATCGGCCGCGAAGCGCTCGGAGATCTTGCGGTATTCGGGGTCCATTTTCATGGCCATGTCGGCGTCGGTCATGATCGGGTTGTAGCGGATGGACGGGTCTTCGACATCCACCGGCTTGTCGGCTTCCCGGATGTTGACCGGCTCCCATTGCCAGGCCCCGGCCGGGCTCTTTTTCAGCTCCCAGTCGTAGCCCAGCAGCAGCTTGAAGTAGCCGTTGTCCCACTGCGTCGGGTGCGTGGTCCAGGCGCCCTCAATGCCGCTGGTCACGGTATCGCGACCAATGCTGCGAGTCTTGTCATTGTTCCAGCCCAGACCTTGCTCGCGGACATCCGCGCCTTCCGGTGCCGGCCCGAGGTTGGCGGCATTGCCGTTGCCGTGCGCCTTGCCGACGGTGTGGCCGCCGGCGGTGAGGGCGACGGTTTCTTCATCGTTCATGGCCATGCGTGCGAAGGTCACGCGCACATCCTGCGCGGTTCTGAGCGGGTCGGGCTTGCCGTCCACGCCTTCCGGATTGACATAAATCAGGCCCATCATGACGGCGGCCAGCGGGTTTGCCAGATCACGCTCGCCGGAGTAGCGGCTGCCTTCGCTGCCGCTGGGGGCCAGCCATTCTTTCTCGGCACCCCAGTAGATGTCTTTCTCGGGCTGCCAGATGTCTTCGCGCCCGAAGCCGAAGCCGAAGGTCTTCAGGCCCATGGACTCGTAGGCCACGTTACCGGCGAGGATGATCAGGTCGGCCCAGCTGAGGCGATTGCCGTATTTCTTCTTGATCGGCCAGAGCAGGCGACGCGCCTTATCGAGGTTGGCGTTGTCCGGCCAGGAGTTCAGCGGTGCAAAGCGCTGATTGCCGGTGCCGGCACCGCCACGGCCATCGGCCACGCGATAAGAGCCTGCCGCGTGCCAGGCCATGCGGATCATGAGGCCACCGTAGTGGCCCCAATCTGCCGGCCACCAGTCCTGGCTGTCGGTCATCAGTACGGTGAGATCGTGCTTGAGCGCAGCCACATCAAGCTGCTTCACGACTGCGCGATAGCTGAGGCCGGGGAGGGGATGGGTCTTGCTGTCGTGCTGATGCAGGATGTCGAGATTCAGGGCCTCGGGCCACCAGGCCATGGGTGTCTGCTCGGATCTGGCGTTGGCGCCATGCATGACGGGGCATTGGCCGGCCGCGCCGGAATTCTTGTTATCCATCGGGGTGACTCCTTGATTATTCTTATGGTCAGAATAGAGGCTATGACCGATTGGTCATAGATCGGGATGACTTGTCGGTTTAATTCGCCGACAGGTGGTGAGCAGCCTCCTGATGATTCAGGAGGCTGCGTTACTGACTTACAGACGCTTCAGATCGAAGCGGTCAAGGTTCATGACCTTGGTCCAGGCTTTGGCAAAATCCCGGATGAACTGCTCGCGGCCATCGGCAGACGCATACACCTCGGCGATGGCACGCAGCTCGGAGCTGGAGCCAAAGGCCAGATCAACCGGTGATGCCGTCCACTTCAGCTTGCCGGTCAAGCGATCCTTTCCTTCATAGACGCCTTCGCTCGCCGATGACTTGATCCACTGGGTATCCATGCTCAGCAAGTTCACGAAGAAGTCGTTGCTCAGGGCTCCCGGCTTGTCGGTCAGCACGCCCTGGCCGTTGCTGTCAGCACCGGTATTGAGTGCCCGCAGACCGCCGACCAGTACAGTCATTTCCGGCACGGTCAGTGTCAGCAGATTGGCTTTGTCGACCAGCAGCGTTATCGGTGACTGTTTGGCATTGTCACCATAGTAGTTGCGGAAGCCGTCAGCAGCCGGTTCGAGAGCGGCAAACGAGGCTACATCGGTCTGCTCCTGGCTGGCATCGACGCGACCCGGTGCAAACGGCAATTGCAGCTTGTGCCCGGCCTGCCTGGCCGCCTGCTCAATGGCCGCATTGCCGCCGAGCACGATCAGATCGGCCAGCGAAACCTGCTTGCCAGCGGCTTGCCCCTTGTTGAACTGTTGCTGGATGGCTTCAAGCTTCTTCAGCACGCCAGCGAGCTCGGCAGGCTTGTTCACGACCCAGTCCTTCTGTGGTGCCAGTCGTATACGTGCGCCATTGGCACCGCCACGCATGTCCGTGCCACGGAAGCTGGAGGCAGATGCCCAGGCCGTACGCACCAGCTCCTGCGAGGTCAGGCCCGATGCCAGGATGCGCGTCTTCAGCGCGGCAACGTCAGCAGCATTGATCAAGGCATGATTTCGCACCGGCAGCGGATCTTCCCAAAGCAGCGTCTCCTTGGGCACTTCGGCACCGAGATAGCGCGAGCGCGGACCCATGTCGCGGTGAGTCAGCTTGTACCAGGCCTTGGCAAACGCGAGCTGATAGGCGGCCGGATTTTCACGGAAGTTCAGGGCAATTTTCCGGTATTCCGGATCAAACTTCAGTGCCAGATCCGTGGTGAACATGATGGGCGCATGACGCTTCTTGGCATCATGCGCATCAGGTACCAGGCCGCTTGCCTGGCCATTGGCCGGAATCCACTGGATGGCACCTGCCGGGCTGCGTGACTGCACCCATTCAAAGGTAAACAGGTTGTCCAGATACTGAGTCGTCCAGGCTATCGGATTGACCGACCAGGCACCTTCCAGGCCACTGGTCACGGTGTCGCCTGCATTGCCCTTGCCGCATTTGTTCTTCCAGCCGAAACCTTGTGCTTCCAGTCCGGCAGCTGCCGGCTCGACACCGACACACTCTTCGGGCTTGTGAGCACCGTGCGCTTTGCCGAAGGTATGACCACCAGCAATCAGGGCGACAGTTTCTTCGTCGTTCATGGCCATGCGTCCGAAGGCCTCACGAATGTCGTGCGCTGCCGCCAGCGGATCCGGGACGCCATTGGGGCCTTCCGGATTCACATAGATCAGACCCATCTGTACGGCGGCCAGCGGATTCAGGAGCTTGCCATTCTTGTCGCGACGCTCGCCGGCCAGAAATTTCGTTTCCGGACCCCAGTAGACCAGGTCAGGCTCCCAGTCATCCTGGCGGCCGCCGGCGAAGCCGAAGGTCTTGAAGCCCATGGACTCCAGCGCGACATTGCCGGTCAGCACCATGAGGTCGGCCCAGGAGATGCTGCGACCGTATTTTTGCTTGACCGGCCAGAGCAGGCGCCGAGCCTTGTCGAGATTGGCGTTGTCCGGCCACGAGTTCAGCGGCTCGAAACGTTGCTGTCCGCCACCAGCGCCGCCACGTCCATCGCTGACGCGATAGGTGCCGGCACTGTGCCAGGCCATGCGGATGAAGAACGGACCATAGTGACCATAGTCCGCCGGCCACCAGGGCTGCGAGGTTGTCAGCGTCTTGCGGATGTCCTGCTTGACGGCATTCAGATCAAGCGTCGAGAACGCCTTGGCGTAGTCGAATTTCTCTCCCAGCGGATTTGACTCGGCGTCATGCTGACGAAGCGGAGACAGATCGATGATCTCCGGCCACCAGAACTGGTTCGACATGTTGTTGCCGGCACTGGCTTGCACGGCTGTCGGCATCAATGCCAGGCCGCTGAGCGCGATGGCAAGTGCCAGGGAATTGAGAGCGGGTTTACGCATGGTGTTTCTCCTGTCGGCATTCTGGCTGGCATCTTCAAGCTGACCAGTTGAACGCTCATGTTGGCTGTGAACGGGCATTATTCTTTTATTACTTGTATGTCAGATGACGCTGCGTTGCTCCTCCTCTTGAAAATCATGCGGCTTCGGCTTCCGGTACAGAGCTGCGGATCAGGTGATCAAACGCAGACAGCGATGCCTTTGCGCCTTCGCCCATGGCGATGATGATCTGCTTGAACGGCGTCGTGCTTGCATCACCGGCAGCAAATACGCCGGGTACAGAGGTCTGGCCACGCGCATCGACTTCGATCTCGCCGCGCGGGCTCAGCGCCACCGAACCCTTCAGCCAGTCGGTGTTGGGCAGCAGACCGATCTGCACAAACACCCCCTCCAGGTCGATGCGGCGCAGCTGTTCGCTGCCACGGTCCTGGTAGGTCAGGCCATTCATCTTCTGGCCATCGCCGTGTACTTCTGTGGTCAGCGCCGACACGATCACCGTTACATTCGGCAGGCTGTAGAGTTTCTTTTGCAGCACGGCATCTGCACGCAACTGGCTGTCGAACTCGATCAGTGTCACCTGCGATACCACGCCAGCGAGGTCGATCGCTGCCTCCACGCCGGAGTTGCCGCCACCAATCACCGCTACGCGCTTGTCCTTGAACAACGGACCATCGCAGTGCGGGCAGTAAGCAACGCCTTTGCCGCGATATTCCTTTTCACCCGGCACATTCATTTCACGCCAGCGCGCGCCGGTCGCCAGCACCACGGTCTTGCTGCGCAGCGTGGCACCATTGGCCAGCTCGATTTCGACCAGGTCGCCAGTTGCCCGTCCGCGGGTCAGCCTGGTGGCACGCTGGGTATTCATGATGTCGACATCATAGGTTTTGACATGCTGCTCCAGCGCCGTAGCAAGCTTCGGACCTTCGGTCTCCGGCACGGAAATGAAGTTTTCGATGCTCATGGTATCCAGCACCTGCCCACCGAAACGCTCGGCCACCACGCCGGTGCGAATGCCTTTGCGCGCGGCATAGATGGCTGCCGCTGCACCGGCAGGGCCGCCACCGACGACGAGCACATCGAAAATATCCTTGGCGGCCAGCTTTTCGGCGGCACGCGCGCTGCTACTGGTATCAACCCTGGCCAGAATCTCTTCCAGCGTCATGCGTCCGTTACCGAATTCGAGGTCATTCAGGCGAACACTGGGTACGGCCATGATCTGACGCTCGTTGACCTCATCCTGGAACAGCGCGCCGTCAATCATGGTGTGGCTGATGCCGGGATTGAGGATGGCGAGCAGATTGAGCGCCTGCACGACATCCGGGCAGTTGTGGCAGCTCAGCGAAATGTAAGTCTCGAACACGAGGCCGCCGGGCAGATTGCGAATCTGCTCGATGATTTCAGGCTCGACCTTGGGTGGGTAACCACCCACTTGCAGCAGGGCAAGGACCAGCGAGGTGAACTCGTGACCGAGGGGTATGCCGGCGAAATGCACACCGGTATCCTCGCCCACGCGATTCACGGAAAACGACGGCTTGCGCGCATTGCTGCCATCCTCGCGCAATGTAATGCGATCAGACAGCGATACGATGTCCTGCAACAATCCCTGCAGCTCCTGCGACGCCGCCGTGCTGTCCAGACTCGCCACGAGTTCGATCGGTGCATTCAGCCGCTCTAGGTAGCCTTGCAGCTGTGTTTTCAGATTCGCATCCAACATGATGATCCTGCCTCGCTTGCCAATGATGTGCTTCAGATCTTGCCGACCAGATCCAGCGACGGTGCGATGCTCTGGGCGCCTTCCTTCCACTTCGCCGGGCAGACCTGGCCCGGGTTGGCGGCTGTGAACTGAGCCGCTTTCAGCTTGCGCAGCGTTTCGGAAACATCGCGGGCAATTTCGTTGCTGTGGATTTCAGCAGTCTTGATCACGCCATCCGGGTTGATCACGAAGGTGCCACGCAGCGCCAGACCTTCTTCGTCGATGTGCACACCAAAAGCGCGGGTCAGGGTGTGAGTCGGATCGCCAACCAGCGGGAATCTGGCCTTGCTGACGGCTGGCGAGGTTTCGTGCCAGACCTTGTGCGAAAAATGGGTGTCGGTGGTGACGATGTAGACTTCGGTACCGGCTTTCTGGAATTCGGCATAGCTGTCAGCGGCATCTTCAACTTCGGTCGGGCAGTTGAACGTGAAGGCGGCCGGCATGAAGATCAGCACCGACCATTTGCCTTTCAAGTCGGCATCGGTGACTTCAATGAACTTGCCGTTGTGGAAGGCTTGTGTTTTGAACGGCTGAACTGCAGTGTTGATGAGACTGGACATGATCGTTACCTTGCTGTTTGGTTGAGAGAACAAGGATGATGCTAGCGAAGGCAGGGCAGGCTGTTAATTGAATTAAATCTACCAATTCAATAGTATTTTCCTATTAAGCGAGGGTGGCCACTGCTTTCAGAGCCGCGTGATAGCATGCCCGCCTTTTATGTTGACGCCCGGAGCATCCATTGCCTGCCGCCCTCGAAACTCTGCCATTTCATGCTGATCGTGACCGCCTCTTCAACGAGTTACATACGCGACCATTTCCGGTTCTGGCTCAAGGCACGCGCATCTCGCAATTAGCGGTACTGCATGACGGTGCCGATGCCGCCACCGAATACCGGCATCTGCGCTCGTTGTGTGATCGTCTGGCGTTGCAGGCACCGCCCGAAGGTGCGGCCTGCCATCATCTCGATTTCGGCAATGTCGAGCTGCGCTGGGAGCGTCATACCGAGTTCTCGACCTACACCATGATCCGGCAGCACGACGATGTGGCTGCGCCTTTTACCGCCACGGCCTTGTCGTTGCTGCCACCCGTCTGGCTGGCAGCTTTGCCGGGCAAGATCATCAGCGGCCTGCATGTGGAGGTTCAGGCCATGCCGGGCGAGATCCCGACAGCCGATCAGGTGCGCCCGCATTTCGAAGATCAGCGCTTGATCAGCAGCTGGGCCATCGACCGCCGCGCGCGTTTGTGGACGGCCTGGCGCCTGCATCGCGATGGCCTGGGTCGCATCCTGATCCAGAACGGCGGCCTCAATCCTTGCCAGCTCGGCCGCTTGGTGCGCCGTCTGCTGGAGCTGGAAACCTATCGCATGATGGTACTGCTGGCTTTTCCGATTGCGCGTGGCATCGCGCCCGATCTCGGCGGCATGGATGTCAAGCTGGCCAGCATTAATGTCGAAATCAATGCCATTCGCGGACTGGATGATGAGCGTCGTCTGCTCGGCGATCTGTCGACCTTGGCGGCGCGGATAGAGCATCTGCGTTCCGAGACAAACTTTCGTTTCTCGGCCACGCGTGCCTATTACGAACTCGTTCAGGATCGTCTGGCCGGTTTGCGTGAGCAGGAGGAGTCCGGTCTGCAGACGTTCGGCGAATTCCTGCCGCGTCGTCTGGCACCGGCATTCCGCACCAGCGAGGCGGTATCGCAACAGATTGATGACCTTGCCAGTCGTATTGATCGAGCCAGCGAACTGCTGCGCACGCGTGTGGATCTGACGCTGGAAGCGCAGAATCAGGATCTGCTGCAATCCATGAACCGGCGCAGCCAGACGCAGCTGCAGCTGCAGCAAGCGGTGGAGGGTTTGTCGGTGGTGGCCATCAGCTACTATCTGGTCGGGCTGGTGAAGTCGCTGGCCGAGTCGTTGCACGAATTGGGCTGGGTCGCGCAGCCGGCGCTGGTGGCGGGGGTTGCCGTGCCGGTCTGCCTGCTGCTGGTCTGGTTGGGGGTGCGACGGTTGCGACAAAGCCTGTCGGGCTGAGCCGCGAGCGGGCTCAGGCGAGGCCGGCGATCAGCGACAATTTCCGGCCCACTCTGCCGCATTGACATCGAAACTGCGGACCTTGAGATAGTCGTCGGGGTCGCGCAGATAATCCTGCCGGGGCGGGTTCGGCAGCGACATCAGGGCTTGCGTCCATTGGCTTTCGTAGGCCGAGGCACCACCGCCGATGACCGGAAACCAGGCGTCGTGATGGTTCGGAATAAAGAGTTTAGGCCGGGCAGCGGCGACATAGCCGAGAGCATCGCGATAGGCGCTGGTGACCATGCCGAAGCCGACAATCGCGCCTAAATGCACATCGACACAGTCCGGCAGCGTCGCCAGCGCGTTGCGAACAGCATCGGCAGTCGGCTCGCTTTCCGGCATGCTGCCCGTCGAGTCATTCCACAGCAGACTGAAGTTTCCCTGACGAAAATGATAGGCCCAGGTACCTCCCTCCGGTTGCCCGACGCCACCATCATCGGGCAGCGATTGCAGGAACTTGAGTGTCTCGTCGAGATCCGTATTCAGGTTCAGCAAAAAGGGCAGAATTTCCGGGGTATACACCAGCGGCATGCCACCCATGGTCAGGCTGGCAGGATCTGCCGCCGAATGCGTGTGCTTGATGATCTGGACATCGGGCATGTTGGCGAAGATGCGTGTTGAAAATACGCTGCCGGCCGGATTGTCGGCATCCAGACCGAGCCGCAGGCAGCGAAAATTGAGGGCTTCTGGATTGTCGGCAGCGGCTGTGCGTGCCTGATCACACACGGAGTCGCCGGCAATCAGTGCGGCACCGGTGCGACTGGCAATGTAGCCGGCATCGGCAGCGTGATCAAAATGACCATGTCCGATGAAGATGGCTTCGGGCTTGAGCGCGACCAGATCATCGCGCGTGATCGGTACATAGCCTTTGTGAATGCCCACGACTTCCCAGGCATCGAGCAGAAACAGATGGCCACCGGCGGACATGATGAAGCTGGATACGCCGTACCACCAGACCTTGACCTGACCGGAATCGAGTGTGTCCGTGCCGAGGATACGCTGGCGTGCCTGCCGAGTTTCGGCGCTGATGGCGACACTGGCTGGCAACGGCTGCCAGTTTGAGGCGGTGCCATCACTGAATTGTTGAGCAGGAAGAGTGGCTGCACCATTTTCTGTTTGGGTGCAGGCGCTGATCAGGCAGATGATCAGACTGAGCGTCACGAAGGCAATGCGCATGGTTTTGCTGTTATTTTTATTATTGATGCCATGAACGTTAGCACAAATGCTCTGGCAACTCTGGCCTGAATTGACAGTCTTGTGGCCTCAATCGCGCTAGGGGCTGTCCTACGCTTGACCAATACTCTGGGGTATCAGATCAGGAGGTTGCGCGTCATGAATTACTTCGTCACAGGTGCCACGGGCTTTATCGGCAAGTTTCTGCTGGAGCGTCTGCTGGCACGACCGGATGCAGAAGTGCATGTGCTGGTGCGCGCCGGCTCAGAGGCCAAGTTCGTCAATCTCTGCCAGCGCTACGGCGAGCAGGCGCAGCGACTGCATCTGGTCAGTGGTGACATCACCGTGCCGGGCCTTGTGGCGGCCGAGGACTTTCAGCGGCTCGCCGGGCGCATCGATCATGTCTTTCATCTGGCGGCGGTCTATGACATGAGCATGGATGACGCCACCGCCGATCTCGTCAACAACGAAGGCACGCGGCATGTCGTGGACTTTGCCAATGCGCTGGGCGGCGGTGTCAGGCTGCACCATGTGTCATCCATTGCCGTTGCGGGCGAAGATTTTGTCGGACGCTTTGGCGATGACATGTTCGATGAAGGTCAGCCGTTGCATCACCCGTACTACCGCACCAAGTTCGAGTCCGAGAAGATCGTGCGTGACGAGGCGAGGGTGCCGTTCCGCGTCTACCGTCCGGGAGCGGTGGTCGGCGACTCGCGTACCGGCGAGATGGACAAGGTCGACGGCCCTTACTATTTCTTCAAGACCATCCAGAAGCTCAGCTATGCCGTACCGAAATGGCTGCCGCTGCTGGGCATTCAGGGCGGCCGTGTCACGCTGGTGCCGGTGGACTATGTGGCGGCTGCGATGGATCACATCGCCCACAAGCCCGAGCCTGAGCTTGATGGCAAGGCGTTCTTTCTGATCCAGTCGCCGGCGCCGACCGTGGGTCAGCTCATGCAGACGTTGCTGGAAGCGGCGCATGGCCCGGACATGGCACGCAGCCTGAGCATCCAGTTCATGCACAAGCCCATGCGCCGGGTCACCGGCCGTCTGAGCCAGGCCTTGCCGGCCTTCGACAGGATTTTCGAGCGCCTGTTCGGTGCGCCGCCATCCGCCATGACCGCTGCCTTCACGCAGACCCGCTTTGACGACAGTCAGGCGCAGGCAGCCTTGCTGGGCAGCGGTATCAGCTGCCCGGATCTGCGTGATTACGCTGACAAGCTCTGGCAATACTGGGAGCTCTATCTCGACATCCACGCCAAGGTCAGCAAGCGTGCCATCCGCGATCTTTCCGGACGCGTTGTGATGGTCACCGGTGCATCATCCGGCATCGGCTTTCATGTCGCCAAGAAGCTCGGCGCGGCTGGTGCGCGTGTCATTCTGGTGGCACGTAATCGCGACAAGCTGATCGAAACGCAGCGTATCATCGAGATGGCTGGCGGCGAAGCGCATGTCTATCCCTGCGACCTCAACGACATGGGGGCCATTGACGAGTGCGCAGCACAGGTATTGGCGGATTTCGGCCATGTCGATGTGCTGGTGAACAACGCTGGGCGCTCGATCCGGCGTGCCGTGGTGGAGTCGTACGAGCGCTTCCACGACTTCGAGCGCACGATGCAGCTCAACTACTTCGGCGCGATTCGCATGATCATGAATCTGCTGCCGAGCATGACCGAGCAGCGCAGCGGTCACATCGTCAACATCAGCTCGATTGGCGTGCTCACTAATGCCGCGCGCTTCTCGGCCTACGTCGCCAGCAAGGCGGCACTGGATGCCTACGGGCGCTGCCTGTCGGCCGAGGTAAAGCACAAGAACATCGAGGTCACGGCCATCTACATGCCGCTGGTGCGCACGCCCATGATTGCGCCGACCAAGGTCTATGACTATGCGCCGGCCTGGAGCCCGGAGCATGCGGCGGATACCGTGCTGAATGCCATCCTGAAGCGCCCGAAATCGGTGGCGACGGCGCTGGGCACGGCAGCACAGCTGTCTTATGCGCTCTGGCCGCGCCTCAACGATACCGTGCTGAACCGGACATTTCGTGCCTTTCCGTCATCTCTGGCGGCCAAGGGGCGACGCAGCGGCGACAAGCCCACGCTGGAGCAGACCGTGCTCGCCAATGTGCTCAAGGGCAAGCATTTCTGATTCAGTGTGTTACCCCCTGTCCAATCGCGGCTGTGATCAAAGTTCCCACAATGAATGTGTTGAAACTTAGTCACCTGAGTTGGGGGTAACCATGATGAACCGTCGCAATTTTATTAAAATGATTCCAGCCGCCTGCGTTGGCCTGGCAGCAGCGCCGAGTGTTCTTGCGGCACCGGCCAGCGTGGCTGAAAACGACCCGACAGCGATTGCCTTGAACTACAAAGTCAATGTGAAGTCGGTCAAATCGCCCAAGTATGTGAAAGGTCAGCTTTGCAAAAACTGTATGTTTTACCAAGGTGCTGCGAGCGCAGCCAACGCACCATGCCCACTCTTTGGTGGCAAATTGGTTGCTGGCAATGGCTGGTGTTCGGGCTACGCCAAAAAAGCATAACGGTACTGCAAGTAGCAAAAAGCCCGGACAGTTGCCTGCCCGGGCTTTTTTTTGCTTAAGCCACGGCTCTTGAAGGCTTTGGCTTAGCGGGTACCTGCGCGACGCAGGCCGTTGGGCGAGAAGTCGGCATCGCTACGCTTGATGGGCGTGTAGACGGTCTTTTCATCGTTGCGCAGACCCATGGCGAGGTAGCGACCGGATTGCAGGTCGTAATGTACCTCGATGCTGGGCGCCTGCATCGGCAGGTCAGCATAGTTGATGTTGTGCTGTTCCGAACTGCGCCAGAGCTGGCCGCGCGCATCGTACTTGTCGGTCAGCACAACCATCCAGCTGTCCTCGTCGATGTAGAAGGTACGCTTGGTGTACTGGTGGCTTGTGCCCGGCTTCAGTGTCGCTTCAACCACCCAGACACGATGAAGCTCGTAGCGGGCAGCATCGGGATTGACGTGGCCCGGCTTCAGCACATCAGCCATCTTCAGGCTGTTGCCGCTGATCTTGTAGGAATTGTACGGGATGTACATTTCCTTCTTGCCAACCAGCTTCCAGTTGTAGCGGTCGATGGCGCCGTTGAACATCAGGAAGTCATCGTTGGTGCGCAGGCCGTCCGCGGCGGTACCGGGATTGTCATAAGCCACGTTCGGGGCGAGACGAACGCGACGCTGGCCGGGGTTGTAGGTCCAGGCGCGGCGCGGTGTGCTGACCTGATCGACAAACTCGTGCACGAGCAGGATCTGACCGGCAAGGCGGGCAGGGGCAGTGACTTCCTGCAGGAAGTTGAAGATTTTCATCTCGCCGCCGCCGGCACGCTCGGCCTTGGATTTCGACAGATTGCCGTAACCGAAGTCGTACTCGTACTCGAAGCGGACTGGCGTGTAAGAGCCATCACGCGTCACCGCGGCCTGACTCCACTGGGTGGAGTAGGTGTCGCCACGATAGCGCAGCAAATGGTTCCAGATGGCTTCCTGGCCATTTTCCGGGATGGCAAACGGAATGCCGCCATCGGTATTGAGCACGCCATTGCCGCCCGGAGCCAGCTTGGCTTTGGTCGCGTTAGCGATGGTTTCGTTGTAGTGCGCCTGCGGGAATGATGCGGAACGACGAGTCGGGTAAATATTCAACTTCCATGACGGGTACTTTTTCAGCATGGCCAGCTGGCCGGCGCTGAGGCGACTTTTGTACTGGTCGGCATTGGCACCGGTAATCGTCAGCACAGGCTTGTCGGCGGCATAGAGATCAGGGTAGTGGCCGCCGGCCTTGTAGCCGGCTCCCGGGCTCTTGATGCCACCAGTCCAGGCCGGAATGCTGCCATCGGCGTTGCCGGCAACCTCTGCGCCCATCGGGGTGAGATTCTTGCCAAGCTGGGCTGCATCGGCGGCACTGACAGCGGCTTGTGCATGACCCGCCAGGGCAGCAGCGACTGCAAGACCAATCAGGGTTTTGGATAAGGCTTTCATGATTATTTCTCTCTTAGGCCAATGAGTTAGAAGGCATAGCTGACGGTTGCGGCAATGAAGTCGCGATCACCCAGAGCTTGGTTAGTTGATCTAAACGCTGCCGCGTTAGTCGTGGCGCCAATTGTTTCGCCCGCAAAAAAGTTGGTGTACGACAGGTCAGCAGATAAATTGCTTTGGTAGTCTGCGGTGATGCCAATCGTGACCGACTGAGTATTTTCAGTGAAGGTTGGGCTTGTACCCCGTAAGTCATGCTGGAAAGCAATACGCGGCGTTAAGTTGAAGGCCCCAACGGCATTGTTATATGTCGCCCGAATGGCTGCGCGGTAGCCATAAGAGTTCTTGGTCATAATGCCTTTATCGGAAGAAACTGGGTTTGATAAATTCGTTGCTATTGGTGTTGTAAAGTCAACACCAGTGCCATTAAGGTCAATCCCATTTGGGATATCCAAATAGGTGTAACCAATTTCACCGACGCCAATGATTTGATCGGAACCAAAATAACGGCCAAGAGTTTGTGTGGCAGTCATTTGGAATTGATGCATTTTAATATCGCGATAGCCTTTAATTTCTGTGTTACGTGGCAGTACACCAATCCCGGTATTGAAAGCTGAGCCATTAAGGCCAAGCAAACTATTTAGCACATTATTAGCTACTAGATTAAGCGGCTGGTTCGGGCGATACGAATACTCACCTTGTAATGCGATGCCTTTTGGTCCAAGAGTATTGAAACTAAGGCCAAATAGACGCACGTCTTCTGCGTACTCAGCGAAGTAAGTTGAGGTTGTGGCACGGGCTCCAGGAACTGCACCTGGTCCTCCTGGGCCACCAGCAATAGCTCCCTCCTGAGCAGGCGTAAGTGTTGTCGTTCGGCCAGCAATCAATGGCGCGGTATTATGGTAATTCATCGCATACAAACCGAATTCAGTATTGTTTAACGATGGGACCAGAAGACGAGTGACAATGGCAAATTGGCCACTATCCTTTGCGGTTTTATCTCCAGCTCTTGGAATGACTGGATTTGTTAGCCCTGGTTGTTCTGGAGATGCTCCTGCACGAATTAAAACTTTTGAGCCGCCAGGAGACAAAAAGTCGTTCGTGCTAAAAAATGAACCATTTGGTTCCGGGCGAGACTCTTTGAATTGGAATTTATTAATTAACTCAACACTCATGTTGTCTGTCACATCAAATGTGACCTGTAACATTTGCGTTGGTAGAAAAGCTTCTTTTAACTCGGCGCCTGGTGTTCTCAGTTTCGCGACATCTACTGGATTTAATGCGTTGAGGCCATTGGGAATAAAAGTGCTTTCGCCCAGACTGATGACTTGTTTACCAATGCGTACGTTGAAATTTTTATCAAGAATATTGAACTTGCCGCGTACATAAGCGTCATAGATTTCGTAATCATGCCCTAGGCGATTACGAATAACGCGTTGATCAGCTTGAAGCGGATCAAAGTCTTTATTTTGAATGGCGTGGTCGTAAAAAGAGCTGACACGGAAAAACGCACCAAAATTCTTGTAGTTCAGATCCAGGTCATTTGAAATTCGGAAGATCGATGAAACTAAGTCGCCACGTTCATAGTTGGCGTCGCCGTTATCGTAGTTGGCACTATTTCTATCGCCACCTTTTTGTCTCGCTAAAAGACGCTTATCTTTGCCGGTGACACTCCACAATGCCCCATAACTGACAGTTGTATCCAGCGAACCCGTCACTTCTCCATCTTTCAGCTCGAATTCGACCGCCATGACTGTCATTGGCGTACACAATGCAGCACCTACTGCAAGACTCAGGAGTGAGCGTTTCCAGTGTGGACTGGATTGAGCAGTTGTTGATTTTTTCATCGATGTATCCTCGTTCAAGCCGTTTTTTTATAGTTGTTTCAGGGTCACAGTTAAGCGGTGTTCAGCACTAATGAGACACATACAACACCGCAAACTTAAAGGATGTTAAAACACAAATAGCTCAGTCTTTAAACCAGACGAATGTCTAATCTGACCAGTGGTCTGAATGGCGGAATCAGCGGTAGGGTTTGTTGTAGATATGTAAATGAAAAATGCCGGGCAAGCCCGGCATTTTAAATCGTCCTGGAAGGGTCTTAACCGTGACGATGCATCGGTTCCTGCAACAGCGCACGGACTTCTGCCTCATGCCAGTTATGTGCCTTTCTTTGCAACAAACGCGCCACACATTTCTGCAGTGTCATGCTGATTTTGGTCTGCACACGAATCTGGTCGATCTTCGGCCAAGTTGCGCGTTCACCCTGCTGACGGAACCAGATCACCGATTCCTTGGTCGGGTTCTGCAGCATGTGCTGGTAGTGCTTCATGCCATATTTAGGCGGTGCGATGGTGGCATCGCCGTGATAGCTCTGCGAAATCATGGTGTAGACATGACTCAGCATCTGGCGCAGGGCTTCGTTGCTGACGCTGTCGTGCACGACCTGCAGCGAGCCCATGCTGAGCAATTTGGCCTGGGTCTTGATGATGCGGCGTGGCAACGAGCTGATCTTGTCGTTCTGCCGCTTCTTGCGCTCGCTTTCCAGCAGCGGAACGATGTGCGGGTTGACCTGGCTGGCAATGAAATAGTTCACGTTGTAGAGGCGCATCAGGCGACGACGTGGCATGTCGCTGCGCATGGAGCCATCGACCCAGCGTTCCAGCGGCATGTAGGGTGCGTGATTGCCATCGGCCGATTTCGTGGTCAGTGTGACTGGCGGAAACAGCAGCGGCACCGCGCAGGACGCCAGCACGGCGCTCCACACCAGCAGGTAGGGCGAGGTCAGCTCGTTCATCAGGCGCGATTTCTGGTTGGCACCCGTCGGCGAGATGCTGACATTAATGTGGCGCCCGGTTTTCTCGAAGGCTTCCTGGAATGACAGCTCGCCGACATTCTGACGGATGAAGGTTTCCAGCTGCTTCTGATTGGCGAAGCCCTTGCCGCGCAGGCCATCGGTGATCTTGTTCCAGCTCCAGGCGTGCTTGTAGAGGGCGTCGCCGTCGTAATAGGCGTCCATTTCGTCGCGGGTGTGGGTGCCGATCATGGAAGCGACGAGGGAGCCGGCGCTGGAGCCGGAGATGACGCTGGGCAGCAGGCCTTGCTCATCCAGTGCTTTACAGACACCGACATGGAACATGCCGAGGGTGGCGCCGCCGGAGAGCTGCAGGGCAGGCTGGCCGAAGCTGCGGGTAATGTCTTCGAACAGTGCCAGCTTTTCATCATTGCTGAGATGTTCGATGGTGGCATCGCAAAGGTAGTCGAGGCTGGCGCAGACCTGATCGACATAGTCCTCGATCAGGCGCTTGGTGCCGACGTGGGCGCGGCCGTAAAGCTTGGGGTTGCCCATGTTGCCGAGGTCGTGATGCAGACCCTCACGCAGCGCGCGAATCAGCAGCTTGTGGTTATGCGAGTGCTGCCACTGGCGCAAGGTCAGCAGACGTTCGCGCAGCAATTCGTGGTGATAATTGTCGGACGCAGTCTCGATCTTCCACAGATCCAGCCCGGAATGGGCATCCAGTTCCAGCGAAATCTCGCGCCATTCATCATAGGACGTGGCTTGCTGACGTGCTGCCTGCAAGACTTCGAGTTTCATGTTGCGTGCCATATTGCCCATTTCCTGTCGGCTGCCATTACGCAGCCAAGATGAACCAAGGACGCGACTGTAGCATGTCATTACCGCTTGTCTAGCCGATGAGCAGTTTGTCGGGTTTGGAAAAGTGCTCATCCATCCCCATAATCAAGACATTCGTGTTGGCCTGACCACGCGACCCTTTGAGGAGAATGTCTTGTCTGCGCTGTATCCGGCCCATCCCAGTTTCGAGTCGATTCGTACCGTTGCCTTGCCCGCCTTGCAGGCCACGCTCTGCGAGTACCGCCACCGTGTTACCGGCGCGCGCCATCTGCATCTAGCCACGGACAACCCGGAGAATGTGTTTCTGGTGGCGTTCAAGACCATGCCCGAGGATTCCACCGGCGTTGCGCACATTCTCGAACACACCGTGCTCTGCGGCTCCGAGCGCTTCCCGGTGCGCGACCCGTTCTTTCTGATGATCCGGCGCTCGCTCAACACCTTCATGAATGCCTTCACGGCCAGCGACTGGACGGCGTATCCGTTTGCCAGCCAGAACCGTCAGGATTTCGACAACCTCTTGCAGGTATATCTGGATGCGGTGTTTTTCCCGCACATCCATCCGCTCGATTTCGCCCAGGAGGGCATTCGCATCGAGCCGTCGGCAGACGGTCAGGCGCTGGTCTACAAGGGTGTGGTGTTTAACGAGATGAAGGGCGCGCTGAGTTCGGCGCACAGCATCCTGAATGAGTCGCTGAACAAGTACCTGTTCCCGACCACGACCTATCACCACAATTCCGGCGGCGATCCGGCGCATATTCCCGATCTCACGCACGAGGCGCTGAAGGCGTTTCACGGCAAGCATTATCACCCGTCGAACGCGGTCTTCATGACCTTTGGCGACGCACAGCCGCTGGATCTGCAAACCCGCTTCGAGGACTTGGCGCTGGCGCGTTTCACCGGTGTGGCCGAGCCGGTCAATGGCCGCGACGAGAAGCGCTATGTGGCGCCGTTGCGCGTGGAAGAAGCCTACGCGCCGGAATCGGAAGATGGCCCGCAGACGCATCATGTACTGGCCTGGCTGCTGGGCCCGGCGGCTGATGCCCGTGCGCGCTTCGAGGCGCATCTGCTCAGCGGCGTGCTGCTGGAGAATTCGGCGTCGCCGCTGCGCCAGGTGCTGGAAACCACCGAGCTCGGCGAGTCGCCGTCTGCTTTGAGCGGGCTCGATGACAACAATCGCGAGATGGCTTTCGCGGCAGGCATCGAAGGCTCGCAGCCGGAACATGCGGCGGCGGTCGAGCAGCTGATTATGGACACGCTGACGCAGGTCGCCGAGCAGGGCGTGCCGCTGAGTGAGGTTGAGGCCGTGTTGCATCAGTTCGAGCTGAGCCAGCGCGAGATCGGCGGCGACAGCTATCCCTACGGTTTGCAGCTGCTGCTCAACGGCCTCACGCCGTATTTGCAGGATGCTGACCCCTTGTCGGTCTGGGACATCGAGGCTGAGCTGGCGCATCTGCGCGAGGCGATTCAGGATGCGGACTTCGTGCCGGGTCTGGTGCGTCGCCTGCTGCTCGACAACCCGCATCGGGTACGCCTGACCTTGCGCCCGGATGCCGAGCTGGCGGCTCGCCGCGATGCGCTGGAGGCGAGCAATCTGGCGAAAATCCACAGCCGCCTGAGTGCCGATGAGCTGGCACAGTTGAAGGTGCAGGCCGAGGCGCTAGCCGCACGCCAGCTGCAAGAAAACGATGCCGCGATTCTGCCGAAAGTGACGCTGGCCGATGTGCCGGCCAAGGTGAAGTCGCTGGCCGGCGAGCAGGAAACGCTGTTTGCCGGTCGGCCGGCAGCGTTGCCGGTGACGCGCTACGCCCAAGGCACCAACGGCTTGCTGTATCAGCAACTGATTGTCGATTTGCCTGATCTGACGGGGCGCCAGACGCAGCTGCTGCCGCTATATACCTCCTTGTTCTCAGAGTTGGGCGTGGGCGAGCAGGATTATCGCGCCATGCAGCAGCGCCAGTCGGCGGTCAGCGGTGGTCTGCGCATGAGCCTGTCCGGCCGCACCACGCTGGATAACAAGCAGTCGGCACAGGCGCATCTGGTCATTAACGGCAAGGCGCTGGTGCATCACCAAGGCGCGTTTCAGCAGCTCTTGAAAGACACTTTCTTCGATTTGCGTTTCGACGAGTCGGCGCGTGTGCGTGATCTGGTCGCGCAAATGAAAACGCGTTGGGAAGGCAGCATCACCGGCCAGGGGCATGCCCTGGCGATGGCCACCGCTGCGCGCGGCTGCAGTGCACTGGCGGCGTTCCAGCAGCGTCACAGCGGTCTGGTCGGCATTCGATTCTTCAAGCAGCTGCATGAGCAGCAGAGTCAGGCTGGGGCCACCGACGCGCTGCTGGCCGAGCTCGCTGGCATCCACTCGCTGGTGCTGCAGAGCCCGCGTCAGCTGCTGCTGATCAGCGAGGCCGAGGCGCTGGCGGCGGTGCAGGCAGAAGTGGCGTCGCTATGGGCGGATGCCCCGCTGGCGGCCAACAGTCAGAGCATGATCTGGACGCCGGCTGAAGGCCGTGTGCAGGAGGCCTGGCTGACGCAGACGCAGGTGCAGTTCTGCGCCAAGGTCTACCCGGCGGTGCCGGCCGGCCATGCCGACGCACCGGCGCTGATGGCGCTGGGCAGCTTCCTGCGCAACGGTTTCCTGCATCGCGCCATCCGCGAGCAGGGTGGCGCTTATGGTGGCGGTGCAGCTTACGACGGCAATGCCTGTGCCTTCCGTTTCTATTCCTATCGCGATCCGCGCCTGGCCGAGACGCTGGCCGATTTCGATGCCAGCCTGGATTGGCTGCACAGCAGCAAGCATCAGCCGGATCAGCTGGAAGAGGCTTTGCTCGGCATCTTTGCCGACATGGACAAGCCGCTGTCGCCGTCGGGCGAGGCGCGTCAGGCCTTCCACAATCAGCTTTACGGCCGCACGGTGGCGCAGCGTCAGCAGCTGCGCGAGCGCTTGCTGTCACTCAATATTGCTGACTTGCAGCGTGTAGCGGGCGTTTATCTGCAAGCATCACACGCCTCTGTGGCGGTGGTTGCGCCCAGCGCCCAGCGCGCGGTGACGGAAGGTCTGGGTCTGGAGACACAAACATTATGACGACTGACTCGACAGTGGCTCCAAAGGCGCAGCCCCTGCTGCATTTCGCCCATGCCAACGGCTTCCACAGCGACTGCTATGTGCCGTTTCTGGCTGAGCTGCGCGAGCATGCCCGCGTCATTCGCGTGCCCATGCTCGGCCATGATCCGCGCTATCCGGTCGCGCCGAACTGGCACGGTCTGGGCGAGCAGCTGGCCGACTCCATTCGCAGCCAGGCCGGTGGCGAGCCGGTGATTGGCGTCGGTCATTCGCTGGGCGGCATGGCCACGCTGATCGCGGCCACGAAATATCCCGAGCTGTTTCGCGGTGTGATCCTGCTCGACCCGGCTTATATCAACCCGATGGCCGGTTTTGGCGTGGGGCTCTACAAGCTGCTCGGTCGCATTGATGAAGTCACGCCCGCCGGTCGCAGCCTGGGCCGGCGCGCGCATTGGCCGGATCGTCAGGCCGTGCACGACAGCCTGCGCAACAAGGGTCTGTTCAAACCTTTCACCGACGCCAGCTTTGAGGGTTATCTCGAGCACGGGCTGGTGCAGAAAGCCGACGGTGTGCATCTGCGCTACGACCCGGCGGTGGAGGTCGAGATTTTCCGCCACACACCATCGGATGCCTGGCGCTATCGCAAGCCGCTGAAGTGCCCGGTCGCAGTCATCACGGGCGAGAGCAGCGATTTTCTCAAGCGCGGCACCATGCACAAGCTGGCGAAAGCGCAGCGCGTGCCGTTGCAGATCATTGCAGGCGGCCACATGTTCCCGTTCGAGCACCCGCAAGGCACCGCCGCGACGGTGCTGGCGCAAGTGCAGGCCATGTTGAGCGCATCCGCATGAGTCTCGCTACTAATATCGCTGCCAGCATCGGCGAAGCTGCCGAGTCTCACATCGACCTGCCATTCGGCCGTGGTCGCATCGCCCTCAAGACCTGGCATGCCGGGGCGCGTGGCGTGCCCATCGTGGCGCTGCATGGCTGGATGGACAATGCAGCGACCTTCGACCGCATGGCGCCGCTGCTCGCCGAGCATCCGTTCGTGGCCATGGATCTGCCCGGTCACGGCCACAGCGATCCGCGGCCGGCTGGATTCCGCTATCACAATGCCGATTATTTCGATGATGTGCTGGCCGTGCTCGATGCGCTCTATCCCCAGCAGAAAGTGATTCTGCTCGGCCATTCGCTGGGTGCCGGCATCCAGATGATGCTCGCCGGGCTGTTGCCGGAGCGCGTGCAGGCGCTGGTGATGATCGAAGGGCTGGGGCCGCTGACCGCCGACCCGTCGCACTATGTCGAGATGACACGACTGGCGCTGGCCAGCTATCGTGACTTCCGGCCGGGTCGCAAGCCGATTGCCGATGAGGCACAGGCTGTGCAGGCGCGCATGAACGGCATCACCGGTGCGCTCAGCGAAGCCGCATCACGCATCCTGTGCAGCCGCAGTCTGGATCGCAACGCCGACGGCGAGCTGGTCTGGCTGACCGACAAGCGCCTGCGCCAGAACTCGCTGATGCGCTTCAGTGAAGCTCAGGTGCTGGCCTGCATTCGCGCCATCACTGTGCCGGTGCTGCTGATTCGCGGGCAGGATGGCGCCCCCTTCGAGCAGGCCGCCGGCAAGGCGCGGCTGGAAGCCTTTGCCGATCTGAAGCAGGTCACCGTGGCCGGCAAACATCATCTGCATCTGGATGAGTCGCCGGCCGAGGTGGCCGCTCAGATTCGCGCGTTCTTCAGCAGCATCGCGCTGGTGCGCAGCTGATCGCGCAGGCCGGTAGCCGAGGCCTGGCCATCCTGCCCGACGAACGCGTAGTTGGCCGGATTGAAGCGCGCGATGCGGGCGCGGTATTCGGCGTTGAAGCCCGGATACAGCGTGTTGTTGCGGCCGTTCGGGCTCAGGTACCAGCTTGAGCAGCCGCTCTTCCACACGGTGTGATCGCTGCGTTTATCCATCATGTTCACAAAGCGCTGTTCGGCGTCTTCCTTTACCACCACATACTTGTCGCCGCGTGCCATGCGCAGGCGGATGCCCTGAATCACATAGTCGATCTGTGCTTCGGCATAGGCGATGACCGAGGTGTGGCCGGGGCCGGTGAACGGGCCGACGAGGAAGTGCAGGTTGGGGAAGCCGCTGGTGTTGATGCCGTTGAAGGCCTCGGTGCCATCGCGCCATTTGTCATTGAGCAGAGCGCCATTCAGACCTTCGATGGCGAACGGCGCGCCGACGCTGCGCACCGTGTAGCCGGTGGCGTAGATGATCACATCCACCGCATGCTCGACGCCGTCCGTGGTGCGGATGCCGGTCGGTGTAATGCTGTCGATGCCGTCAGTGATCAGGCTGACATTGTCGCGCTGCATGGTCGGATACCAGTCGCTGGACACCAGCACGCGCTTGCAGCCGAACTTGAAGTTCGGGGTGAGCTTGGCTAGCAGCTCCGGGTCTTTGACCTTCTTCTGCAGATAGCTGCGGCTCATGCTTTCCGGCTGCGATTTCAGCAGATCGTATTTCAGGATCAGGAAGGGCGCGGTCAGTTCGTTGTACCAGTACTGGCTCAGACGCGTGGCCTTCATGGTCGCCGGACTGCTGCGGTAGTTGGCTTTTTCAGCGTCGCTGAGGGCGCGATCCGGGCGCGGCATGATCCAGTTCGCGGTGCGCTGGAACACGCTCAGATGCGCAACTTCGCCGGCGATGGCCGGCGCCACCTGCACGCCGGTAGCGCCGGTGCCGATGAGCGCGACACGCTTGCCCTTCAGGTCCAGCGCATGATTCCAGCGCGCGGTGTGCACCTGCACGCCAAGGAAGCTGTCGCGACCCTTGAAATTGACCTCGGCCGGATCGGCAAACGGGCCTGGAGCCGCCACCACATTGCGTGCCTGCACGCTTTCGCCGGATGACAGGCTGACCTGCCAGAGACCGCTGTCGGCATCGAAACGCGCGCCGGTGACGGCGGTATTGAACTGCATGAACGGATACATGCCGTATTTGGTCGCGCAGTGACGGATGTAGCTGAGAATTTCGCCCTGCTTGGCATACACATTCGACCAGTCGGCATAGGGCTCGAACGAGTACGAATAGAGCTGTGACTTCACATCGCAGCCGCAGCCGGGATAGGTGTTGTCGCGCCAGGTGCCGCCCACATCCGCGCCTTTTTCGAAGATACGGAAGTTGCTGATGCCAGCTTCTTTCAGGCGGATGCCCATGCCCAAGCCGGAAAAGCCGGCGCCGATGATGGCGACTTCCAGAACGGCTGATTCGGGTTGCAGGGAGGCGGTTTTATGAGCGGTATTAAGCGGTGCATTCATGACGCAATCTCACGCTGAGTGGAAAACAGGGTAGGTAACTGGTGGATGAATTCGGCGGCCAGTGCCGGCGGCAAGGTGGTGAGCAGACCGCCGATGACCATGCGTGTGCAGAGCTGCGAAGCTTCGGCGGGCGTCGGGCTGCCTTCGCGCACCATGCGATGCGCGAGGTGCTGGATCATGCCGAGGATGGCATCGGCCATGTCGCGCGGGCGGGCGAGGGTGACCAGGCCGCTGGCCTGGCTGTTGCCGATGTCTTGGGCCATGGCATCGACCACGGCATCACAGATTTCCCAATACTGTTTTTCCAGTGCCGGGATGGCTGCGAAACCGGAGCGAAAGGCCGACAAGGTGATTTCCTGGTGCTTCCAGAGCTTGGCAAAGACCAGGTCATGAATACGCGCCAGCGTTGCCACGGCGGCCAGCGGCGAAACCAGACTCATGTCCTTGCGCAGGGCCAGCACGCCGGCATGAAGTTCGCCGAACATCTCGTTGACGATGAGCAGAAACAACGCTTCCTTGTCGGCGAACTGGCCATAAAACGCACTGATGCCGGTGCCGGCCGTGGCCGCGATTTCAGCGATCTGAGTGTTGCCATAGCCTTTTTCGGCAAACAGCTGCTTGGCCGCGAGGATTAGTGCCTCGCGGGTTTCAGCTAGTTGTGCCTGGGTGCGCCGTGCCATGCAGCGACTCCGTCAGATTTAATGGAATAATTATTCTGTTTAATTCTGACATTGTCAACTGTCATTTTCCGAATGGCTGCGGCTGTGGCTCAGCCTCTCGGCTTCGGGTGTTTGACACCGCGCTGGGCAACGGCCGTCAGCGGGTCTTCCGGCCACGGATGCTTGGGGTAGCGTCCGCGTAAATCCTTGCGCACCTCCGGATAGCCTTGCCGCCAGAAGCTGGCCAGATCGGCGGTGACGGCGGTGGGGCGTCGTGCCGGTGACAGCAGATGCAGCGTCAGGCGCAGCCGGCCTTGGGCCAGCGCCGGGGTATCCAGCCAGCCGAACACTTCCTGCAGCTTCACGGCCAGCACCGGATTGCCCTCGGCGCAGTAATCGATCTCGATGTCGCTGCCGCTGGGCACAGTCAGATGCGTTGGCAATTGCTCATCGAGCATCTGCCGTTGCGACCAGTCGAGCTGGGCAAAAAGGGCATCGTGCAAGGGAAAGCGCGACATTTCCTCATGCCGCGAGAGGCCGGTGAGCCAGGGTGCGGCCCAGAGCTCCAGACTGGCCATGAGGGTGGTGTCGGATACATCGGGCCAGTCGGCGGGATGCCAGGCATGCAGGCGTTGCACCCGTGCCTGCCATTGCCGCAGTGCGGGCGTCCAGGGCAGGGCCTGATCACCGAGTTGGCGCAGGCCGCAGATGAAGACCGGCAGCAGGGTTTCGGGGCGCGGTCGCGGTAGGGGCAAGGTATCCAGCACCAGCGCATTGAAGCGGCGCTGACGACGCCCGGTGACGCTGGCGCTGCTGCTGTCCCATTGCAGCAGCTCCTCACTCAGCACGCGCTCGGGATGCAGCTGATCGAGCATGGCGAGATCAAAGGGCAGGGCCAGGAACAGTCGGGCATCGCGCGTTTGTGCATCCAGGCTGACGGCAATCAGGCCGGGCTCGCCGGCGAGGGCGTCGTCGTTGCGCAGGCTGCAGCCACGGCCGTTGGCGAGCAGGTAGCGGCCGTCGTTGCCGGGGCGTTTCTGCGCGATGGCATCGGGCCAGGCCAGTGCCAGCAGCTCGCCCAGGGTCAGTGGCTCGGGCAGCGGTTGTTGCGGCGAGGGCAGCGTGCGCAGGCGATCCAGTAGCTGGCGCAGTTGCTCCTTGACGCGCTGCAAACGGCCACGATCGGCACTGCCACTGTGCGCATCGCCTTGCAGGATGGCCAGACGTGCACGCAGATCACTGCCGGCTGCATCACGCGCAGGTCCGCTGAGCAGATCGCGCTCGGACAGCAAGGCGGCAAATTCGGCGGCAAGCCGGCCCTGACCGCGCGCCTGGGCCAGCACCAGCAGATGCGCCAGCCGAGGCGACAAACCCAGCCCGAGCATGTGCCGACCATGCGGGCTGATGCGGCCGTCGCGGCTCAGTGCCTGCATGTCGCGCAGCTGATCCTGTGCCTGTGCCCAGGCGGCGGCAGGCGGAATATCCAACCAGATCAGCTGCTGTGGATCGCGCACGCCCCAGCCGGCCAGCGTCAGCGCCAGATCGGCGAGAACGGTCTGACAGATTTCCGGCGTGGCAAAGCGCGCCAGCCGCTGCTGGGCATCCTCCGACCACAGCCGCAGACAATGCCCCGGCTCGATACGGCCGGCGCGCCCGCGCCGCTGCTCGGCATTGGCCTGCGATACCGCCTCGGTCATCAACCCCGACAGGCCGGTATTGGGGTCGAAGCGCTGGCTGCGGCGGAGGCCGCAGTCAATCACCACACGCACGCCCTCGATGGTCAGGCTGGTCTCGGCGATGGCGGTGGCCAGCACGACCTTGCGCTGGCCGCTGGCAGCGGGTGCAATCGCGGCATCCTGCTCAGCCTGACTGAGCTGGCCATAGAGCGGGCAGAGCTGCGCGTCGGCCGGCAGCCGGTTTTGCAGCAGTGCCTGCAGGCGGCGGATTTCACTTTCGCCGGGCAGAAAAACCAGCACCGAACCAGACTCGCGTTGCAAGGTCTGGTGGATCATCAGGGCGCAGTGATCGAGCAGCGGAGTTCGCCCCGGTGGCGCATAACTGACACTGACCGGGAACTGCCGGCCTGGGCAGCTCAGCATGGGGGCATCGTCGAGCAGGCGGGACAGCGGTTCGGCATCCAGCGTGGCCGACATCAGCAGCAGGCGCAGGTCGGGCCGGAAAACACTCTGGCACTCCCGGGTCAGTGCCAGCCCCAGATCGGACTGCAGATTGCGCTCGTGGAACTCGTCGAAGATCACCACGCCATAGCGCGACAGCTCGGGATCGTCCTGTACCATGCGCAGCAAAATGCCTTCGGTGACGACCTCGATGCGGGTGGCGGCACTGATCTTGCTGTCCAGTCGTGTGCGATAGCCGACGCGCTGGCCCGTGCTCTCGCCGAGCAGGCTGGCCATGTAACGTGCCGCCGCGCGCGCGGCCAGACGACGTGGCTCAAGCAGCAGAATAGGGCGCCCGGCGAGCCAGTCCGGTTCGGCCTCCAGCAGGGCCAGCGGCACCCGCGTGGTTTTGCCGCTGCCGGGCGGGGCTTGCAGAATTACCGTGTGAGTGCCGGCCAGCGTGCTCAGCAATGCCGGCAGAATCTCGCCGACTGGCAATAGGGTGGCTGCAAAGACAGAAGTTTCGGTCATTATTGTCAACTGTACAGACGCTGTGTCGCGTAGTCTGACCAGAAGGTCACGGACTCATGCTTTTCAAAAACAGCATTTCACAAGAACAAGAAAGGAAGCAGACATGCGTGCATCTCGAATTCTCGTGGCAGGGCTGGGCTTGTTGCTGGCTACCCTGACAGCTCAGGCCGGGCCTGCCAAGCCCCCGGCCTTGGTGCCTGTGAAAGCCTGCATTTTCGATCCGACCGGGGCCAACGGCCCGTTTGCACAATTATCGCGTGATCTGGCGGTCGAGGCACAGCGTTACGGCATGCGCCTGAATGTAAAAATCTATTTGCAGGAGCATGTTGCTGCCGAGGATTTCAAAGCCGGTCAGTGCGATCTGGTCGGCATGTCCACGCTGCGCGCGCGGCAGTTCAACAAGATGGTCGGCAGTATTGATTCGCCAGGCAACCTGCGTACATATGCCGAGGTCAAATCGCTGCTGCATGTGCTGGCCAATCCGGCATTTCAGCCCATGACTATCACCGGCCGTTATCAGGTCATTGCCGTCATGCCGATTGGCGCGCTCTATGTGATGACCCGCGACCGGGCTATCAATTCCATTGAAAAAGCTGCCGGGAAACGCATTGGTGTTCTCGACTGGGATGCCTCGCAGTCGAAGATGATTTCGGCACTGGGTGCGCAGCCGATCCCCTCGGATATCACCAGCTATGGTGGCAAGTTCAATAATGGCCAGGTCGACATCATTGCTGCGCCGGCCATCGCCTACGAGCCACTGGAGCTGTACAAGGGTATCGGCACGAAAGGCGGCGTGATCCGCTTTCCGCTGCTGCATGCCACCGCCACCATCATGATCCGCCGCGACTTTCTCATCGAGAAAATGCCCGATCTGGATAAGCGCATCGAGCAGCTTCAAGCCTACGGACTGCGTTTTCTCGATGGTCATCTTGAACGTCTGAAGCAGGCTGAAAAGACCATTCCTGCTGCGGCCTGGATGGAGCTGAGTGCAGATGAAAAAAACAAGTACTCACGCATGCTGCGCCAGGCGCGCATCGGAATGACCAAGGATGGTGTTTACGACACCTCCACCATGAACCTGCTCAAGCGCGTGCGCTGCAAGCATGACCCCGCCAACGAAGAATGCAGCTTGTTCGATGAATAAGGATGATCTCATGAGTTTTTTCAAACGATCGTTGACGGTCTGCGTGCTGGCGGGCGGCCTGCTGGTGCCTCCATTGGCTGGATCGGCATTTGCTGCCGATGTCATGCCCGATCTGCCCGGCCCGAAAACGATGGGTATGCCGGCACCGTTGCCGAAACCGGTGAAGGTGCGCTTCTGCATTTTTGATCCGTTAGGCTCCGGCGGCAAAATCGTCACTGCCGCGCGTGAGTTGGCCAAATTTGCCGCTGAGTGGAATTTCATCGCCGAGATCAAACCCTACACCGATGAGCGAGTCGCCACGGAAGACTTCAAGGCCGGGCAGTGCGAAGCCGTGGCTATCTCCACACTGCGCGCCAAGCAATTTAACGCCGTGGTCGGCAGCATCGATTCGCCGGGCAACCTGCGTAATTACGACGAGATGAAAACGCTGCTGAAGATGCTGTCCAATCCGGTGGTGGCGCAGCTCGCCATCAATGGCCGCTATCAGGTGGCGGCGATCATGCCGATCGGTGCCATTTTTGTCGTGGTCAATGACCGTCAGATCAATTCGCTGAGCAAGGCCGCGGGCAAGCGTGTGGTGGTGCTGGACTGGGATCCGGTGCAATCCAAGATGATTTCAGGCCTGGGTGCGCAGCCTGTGCCGGCGGACTTCTCGACCTATGCCGGCAAGTTCAACAATGGCCAGGCCGATATCATTGCCGCTCCGGCGTTGGGCTTCAAACCGATGGAACTGTACAAGGGCATCGGCACGAAAGGTGGCGTGATTCGTTTCCCGCTGCTGCAGGCGACCGGCACCGTGCTCATCCGCCGCGACTTGCTGCTGCCGAAGATTCCGGATCTGGATTTGCGCCTGAATCAGGTGCGCCAGCTCGGCTTGCAGCACATCGATGGCCTCATCAACATGCTGAAAGAGGCCGAGCGTGATGTGCCGGATCGGCTCTGGATCGACCTGCCGCAGACCGAGCAGGACAAGTACTACCAGATGCTAAGAGAGGCTCGTATTGCGCTGATGCGCCAGGGCATCTACAACAATGTCATGCTCGGCATCATGAAGCGCGTGCGCTGCAAGCATGTGCCCAATGATGCCGAGTGCAAGACTTACGACGAGTAGGCAGACACAAAAAAGCCCCGCCGGTGCAGACCGCGCGGGGCTTTTTTGTGCGCGTTGATTCAGTCGCGAATCAGCGACAAAAACTCGTTACGCGTCTGCGCATGGTCGCGGAACGCCCCCAGCATGATCGACGTCTTCATCACCGAATTCTGCTTCTCCACACCGCGCATCATCATGCACATGTGCTTGGCTTCAATCGTCACCGCCACGCCCTTGGCGTTGGTGACCTGCTGGATGGCATCGGCAATCTGCTTGGTCAGGTTTTCCTGGATCTGCAGGCGGCGGGCATACATGTCAGCGATGCGAGCCACCTTGGACAGCCCCAACACCTTGCCGGACGGTATGTAGGCGACATGCACCTTGCCAATGAACGGCAGCAGGTGGTGCTCGCACAGCGAGTACAGCTCGATGTCTTTCACCAGCACCATCTGATCATTGTCAGACGGAAACACCGCGCCGTTGACCAGGGTGTCGAGGTCTTCCTCGTAACCCTTGCACAGGTATTTGAAAGCCTTAGCGGCTCGTTTCGGTGTGTCGAGCAGGCCGGGTCGGCCCAGGTCCTCACCGACACCGCGGATAATGTCCGCGTAGGCGTTTTCCATGATTGTTCTCGTACTCGGGGAAAGAAAGGCTGACCGTAGCGATGCGCGTGGCTACGGTAAAGAGGACAGCGCCGGCATTTTGTCCTCTCGCGGCCGTCGCAGCAAGACCATCACTGCACCGGTGCCTCCATGACGCGGCTCGGCACTGACGAAGGCAAGCACATCATCGAGCTGACGCAGCCAGCCGTTCACGGCCGTTTTCAGCATGGCCTGACCATTGATCTGGCCTTTGCCGTGGACAATCTTCACCACCGTGATGCTCTCGGCTCTGGCCTCGGCAAACAGCTGCAAGATGGCTTCGCGCGCCTGCTCCAGCGTGCAGCCATGGAGATCGACGGCATGCTTCCAGGGCAGCAGTCCGCTTCTGAGCTTGTCAAGCTGGCGCTCCTGCACGCCATTGCGCTTGAAGCTCAGTGTTGCTTCCGGTGCGATTCCTTGCAACAGCGCGACAGTATCCGACAACGCGACGTTGTCGCGTTCGGGGTCACCCTCGGCGCGAGCGCGCTTGAGCAGAGTCAGCGCATCCGGTTTCTTCGGACTCTGGGCGCGGGCAGGGGCGGCGGCATCGGTGGTCAGTTTGCGCGCCCCGCGCGTGGCCTGGGCAAACAGCGTGGCATCGTCCAGTTCGGGTTCAGGCTCGCGGGGCGGCACCGGCTTGGCGACCCTGGCGGCGGGCAGCGGCGCTTCGGCTTTCAGCTGGCGTTTCAGCGCAGTCAGTTGCGGATCTTTCATGAATGATCGACACCATAGGCAGTTGGCAAAATTATAGTGTGCTTGGGCAGCCCGTTGCCGTGTAAAATCGTCACACTTTTTCCTGTTGAAACCCGGAGTTCCCGTGAGCGATGCGCTGCCTGCCCTGACCTTGTCTGCTGATCTGCTGGCAGAAGCCGAGCGCGAACTCGTCACCATCCGCGACTGGATGCGCTTTTGCGTGAGCTGCTTCCGGGGCTGCGATGTGCATATCGGCCATGGCACCAGCGATCCGTTCGCCGAAGCCTCGGCGCTGGTATTGCAGACGCTGAATCTGGAATGGTCGGCAGATGAAGAAATTCTGTCTGCGCGACTGCTGCCGAGCGAGCGTGCCGCGATCGCTGAAACGCTGCGCAAGCGCGTCAACGACCGTACGCCACTGGCGTATCTGCTCAATCTGGCCTACTTCAACGGCCTGCCGTTCTATGTGGACGAGCGTGTGCTGGTGCCGCGCTCGCCGATCGCCGAACTGATTCAGGATCGCTTCCTGCCCTGGCTGAAAGATGAGCCGCAGCGCATTCTCGATCTCTGCACCGGTTCCGGCTGCATTGCCATTGCCTGCGCGAAAGAATTTCCCGATGCCGTGGTCGATGCCAGCGACCTGTCGCTGGACGCACTCTCCGTCGCCGCCATCAATGTTGAGCATCACGACCTGCAGGAGCGCGTCGGCCTGCTCGAGTCGGATGTCTTCAGCAAGCTGCCGGGCCAGCGCTATGATTTGATCGTGAGCAACCCACCGTATGTGGATGCCGAAGACATGGCCGATCTGCCCGAAGAGTTTTTGCGCGAGCCGGAGATGGGTCTGGCCTCTGGCGCGGATGGCCTCGACATCACCAAGCGCATCCTCGCCGAGGCCGCCGACTACCTGACCGAAGACGGCGTGCTGGTGGTCGAAGTGGGCAATTCGCAGTGGGCGCTGGAGCAGATCTTCCCGGATGTCCCGTTCATCTGGGTCGAGTTCGAGCGCGGCGGCAAGGGCGTATTTGTGCTGACAGCGGCCGATTGCCGCGAACATCAGGCGGTATTTGAAGCGAGCATCTGAGATGGCCGGTAACAGCATTGGACAAGTTTTCCGCGTGATGACCGCAGGCGAGTCGCACGGTATCGCCCTGACCGCGATTGTCGATGGCGTGCCGCCGGGCATCGCGCTCTGCGAGGCCGACCTGCAGGGCGATCTCGATCGTCGCAAGCCGGGCACTTCGTCGTTCGCGACGCAGCGCAAGGAAGAGGATCAGGTGAAAATCCTGTCCGGCGTGTTCGAGGGTCGCACCACCGGCACGCCGATCGCGCTGGTGATCGAGAACACCGACCAGCGCTCCAAGGATTACGGCAACATCGCCGACACCTTCCGCCCGGCGCACGCCGACTACACCTATACGCACAAGTTCGGCTTCCGTGATTACCGTGGCGGTGGCCGTTCCAGCGCGCGCGAGACGGCGATGCGTGTCGCTGCTGGTGCCATTGCCCGCAAGGTACTGGCCGAGCAGTTCGGTGTCAGCATTCGCGGTCGTGTGTCGCAGATCGGTGACATCAAGGCGCAGACCTGCGATTGGGACTATGTGTACCAGAACCCGTTCTTCTGCGGTGACCGCGAGGCGGTGCCGAAGATGGAAGCGCTGGTGCTGAGCATGCGCACCGAAGGCTCCAGCATCGGTGCGGCGGTCGAGGTCTTTGCCTCCGGCATGCCGGTGGGTTGGGGCGAGCCGGTGTTTGATCGCCTCGATGCCGACATCGCCCACGCCATGATGAGCATCAATGCGGTCAAGGGCGTGGAAATTGGCGATGGCTTCGCGGTGGTCGCGCAGCGCGGCGAGCAGCATCGCGACGAACTGACGCCGGAAGGCTTTCTCAGCAACCATTCTGGCGGTGTACTCGGTGGCATCTCCAGCGGTCAGGATCTGATCGTGCGTATTGCGCTGAAGCCGACATCGAGCATTACCACGCCGGGGCGCAGCATCAACCTCAAGGGCGAGGCCATCGAGGTGGTCACCAAGGGCCGTCATGATCCTTGCGTGGGCGTGCGGGCGACACCGATTGCCGAGGCCATGCTGGCCATCGTGCTGCTCGATCATGCCCTGCGGCATCGTGCCCAGAACGCGCTGGTGCAATGCAGCACGCCGGTGATTCCGGGCAGCGTTGCGGGCGGCAAGCGCTGAGCGGCGCGTGCTGCCTGAGCCGGGCGGCGTGAGCGCGGCCCGCATTCCCTACCTGCCGCTGGGCGCGTTCTACTTTTTCTATTTCGCGGTGATCGGCGGCTTCATGCCGTACTGGGGGCTGTACCTGCAGTCCCTGGGCTTCGATGCCGAGGCCATCGGCCAGCTGTCGGCCATCGTCATGGCCACGCGCATCATCGCGCCGAACTTCTGGGGCTACATCGCTGACAAGACCGGCAAGCGCCTGAGTCTGGTCAGGCTCGGTGCGGCCATGATCACCCTGGGCTGGCTCGGCGTTTTCGTGGCACGGGAGTTCTGGCCGCTGGCGGCCGTGCTGCTGGTCTACGGGTTCTTCCAGAATGCCATCCTCGCGCAGTTCGAGGCAGTGACGCTGGCGCATCTCGGCGAGCAGCGCGAGCGCTATAGCCAGATAAGACTTTGGGGCTCTTTGGGCTTCATTGCCACCGGGACCGGTCTGGGGCTCTATTTCGAATACTTCCCCGTCGCTCATCTGCCTTTGGCATTGCTCGGTTGCGCCTTGGCGACCTGGCTGGCCAGCGCCTTCGTGCCTGATATTGCCACGCCGAAACGGCTGCCGGACACGCAGGGCTTTCTGACGATTCTCCAGCGCCGCCCGGTGTGGATATTCTTTCTCGCGCATTTCCTGCTGCAGCTGTCACATGCGCCGTACTACACCTTCTACAGCATCTATCTGGAAAGCCATGGCTACAGCCGTAGTGACATCGGCTGGCTCTGGGGACTGGGCGTGCTGGCGGAAGTTGCCTTGTTCATGATTATGCACCGCGTACTGCCGGCCGTTGGCGAGCATAGGCTGATGCTGTGGAGTCTGGCGCTGGCGGCTGTGCGCTGGCTGATGATCGGCTACGGCGTGGATCATCCCGCCGTGATCTGGAGCGCACAGCTTCTGCATGCGGCCAGCTTTGCCACCTTTCATGCGGCGGCGATGACGCTGATCTATCGCCATTTCGGGCAGGGTACGCAAGGGCAGGGGCAGGCTGTCTACAGCATGCTCTGGGGTACTGGCGTGGCACTGGGCGCATGGGCCGCGGGCACGGTGTGGTCGGTTACCAGCGCACCTGTCATCTTCCTGATTGCAGCACTGCTTTGCGTTGTGGCGCTGGCATTACTCGGCTTTGGCCGTGAGCAAAGCGCGGTAGCGCGCATCTAGCACCGGATCACTGTCCGGGTAGTCTGGTGCAAGCGCTTGCAGCTGCTTGAGCAGAATGCCGGCGACGGCGGCACGCGCATGAGCCTTGTTGTCGGCCGGAATCAGATGCCACGGAGCCTCTTCGCTGCTGGTGGCTTCGACCATGTCGGCCATGGCATCGAGATAGGGCACACGCTGGGCAAAGGTATCGAGATCAGAAGGGTCGAATTTCCAGCGTTTGCGCGGCTCGTCGAGACGCTTCAGCAGGCGTTCTTTCTGTTCCGTCTCGGATTGATGAAGCCAGACCTTGATGATGCGGGTGCCGCTGTCGTGCCAGTGCTTTTCGATGGCATTGATGGTGCGATAGCGTGCCTGCCAGAAGCGTTTCGCGTTTGGCGCGCCCTCCAGCAGGCGCTCTGCCAGCACAGCCTCGTAATGACTGCGATTGAACGCTACAACATGACCGTGTGCCGGCAGGCGCGGGATGACGCGCCAGAGGAAGTCATGCGCGGCTTCCTCGACGGTAGGGCGGCCAAACGAGTAGACACGAAAGCCGGCGGGATCCAGGCCTTGAGCCAGCGTGCGCAGCAGGCTGTCCTTACCACTGGCATCGAGTCCTTGCAGGATCAGCAGGACAGCATGCCGGCCATTGGCGTGCAGTTTGCGCTGGGCTTCACCGAGCGCATCGAGGCTGCTGACCAGATCCGGCAGATCAGCTATCTCCGGTTTACTCATGGCAGTGGCGAGCTTGTCTGGCTCAGGGTGACCTTCAGTCCATTGCCAGGGCGAGCGCGGAGGGTTGCTCATGTCTTGCTGGTTCGCGCACAAACCACGCGCACAACATTGACGCCACGCGGGCGGCAGTCGGGTAGCTGCTCGCGAAATTCACTCGGTTTCAGCAACACGCCTTGACTGAAGCCAGCCTTGCTCAGGGCTTGCTCTGCCGCGGCGGCATTCTTGAAATGCAGATGCACGCTGCCACCGACAAACGTCGACAGCAGACCCATGAACACGCGGGTAGCCGTGCCGGAATTATCGGCCTTGACGTGCAGATCGGACAGATACAGACCGTGCTTGAAGCCTGACAGGACCTTGGCAAATCGTGCCCACATGGCCTCTACGGTTGGTGTATCAAAGTAATTCACCAGACCTTCGGTAATGATCGCCAGACCCTGTTGCGGATCCAGCTTGGAGGCGATTTCAGCGAGACTGTCTGCGCCTGTGTCGGCAAGTGCGTTGATGATGCGGACATGATGTTGGTCCGTGTTCAGACCTCCGGCCTGCAGCAGGTGATGCTTATATTTGGCCATGTCGACCAGATCAGCCTCGATGTAGGTGATGCGCTCGCGATGACGCGAGGCAAAGCGCCAGCCACGTGGCGATAGCCCGGCAGCAATCTCGATGATCTGAGTGATTTCGCCCGATTCGATGGCATTTTCCAGCTGTAGGTCAATCAGGCGATGGCGTGCCAGCAGGAAGGCTTCCAGTGTCGGTCCGCCGAAGCCCTTGGCCATGGCCATCGGTGCCTTCAGCGCGTAGTAGAAGGCCTGGCCTTGCAAGGTGGCAAATGCCGGGTGCGAGAGCCCGTGCTGGAGCCAGACATTGCCGGTGTAATGTGCGGTCGGGCTGATCAGTTCGGGGTGGGCGCGAGGCATGGGGCAGACCGCTCTTTTTTGGAATGCCCCGAGATTACTTGGCGGGGGTGTCCTCTGTCATCCACGATGTGTTGCGGACCATGGTGCCCCACTTGGCTTCCGTTCCCCGCAGCCAGTGCCAGGTGCCTTGCAGGCGCCACCAGGAGTTCAGCTGGCGGTAGCCGAAATTCTCCAGCACGGCCCACAGGAACAGCGTGGCCGTATCGCGAAAGCGTGGGTAGACATGGAAGCTGCGTTCTTCCAATACCAGTGCCAGGGAAGAAAGCAGCAGGCCCATGCCGACCGATGCAGCGAGAAATAGCAGGCTGGCGCTGGCATTGATGTAGCCGAAGCATGCCAGCACGATGGTAAAGATCAGGCCCAGCATTTCGATGATCGGACTCATGGCCTCCACGATCAGCATGAACGGGTAAGCCAGCCAGCCCACGCGCCCGGAGCCTTTCTGAAAGCACAGGGCGCGATGCTCATGCAGCGTTTCCAGCAAGCCACGCTGCCAGCGTATGCGTTGCTTGCGCAGTGTCGGAAGATCTTCCGGTGCATCCGTCCAGCACACCGGGTCGGGCACAAAGTTGATGGTGTAGGGCTGCTTCCGGTCAAGGGCATAGCGATGCATACGCACCACCAGCTCCATGTCTTCGCCAAGACTGGTCGCCAGATAGCCACCGGCGGCAATGACGGTATCCCGTTTGAAGACACCGAAGGCGCCGCTGATGATCAGCAGGGCCTGCAGTCTGGACCAACCCAGACGGCCGAAAAGAAATGCACGCAAATATTCCAGAACCTGGATTTTCGCCATCCAGCTCTTTGACAGACCGGTCTTGATCAGACGTCCGTTCTGTACCTGGCAGCCATTGACAATGCGGACGCTGCCGCCGGCGGCAATCGTATCCGGCTTTTCCAGAAAGGTACGCACGACGCGCAGCAGGCTGTCGCGATCCAGTACTGAGTCTGCATCCATGCCGCAATAGAGCGGCATCCGCGCAACGTTGACGCCGGCATTGTTGGCATCGGCTTTGCCGCCGCCGTTGGCCTTGTCGACCATGATCAGGTTGGAGTTGGTCCGTGAGCGATAGATTTGCTTGATCGGGCTGCAGGGCAGTGCGTATTCGAACGCATAGGGGCAGGGATACATGTCGAATTCGCGCTGCATGACGCCCAGCGTGTCATCGCTACCGCCATCGTGAATCACAATGAGCTCGAACAGCGGGTAGTCGAGTTGCAGCAGCGAGCGCACGGAGGTGGCAATCAGCTGCTCTTCGTTATACGCGGTGAGCAGGATACTGACGCCTGGCAGGCTGCTTTCGTAGACTCGTGGCATGTGCAGGTCCTGACCGCCCCGGGTGCTGCGTCGCACAACAAAGAGTGCAATCAGGTTCAGGGAAATATAGCTGCTGCCGACAATGAGCTGATAAATCAGGAAAAACCAGAACAGGCCGTTGATCAGCAGGCCTGCCCAGCCATGTCCGATGGCAGCAGGAGCGACCCAGTACCACTCAGCCATGAGAAGTCACCTGTTCATGTAGGAAGCTGTTGGCGGCAGACCAGACGGCCGGGTCAGGATTCAGCAGCCAGCCTTTTTCAAACAGCAGCTCCGACCAATGCTGCTGTGCAGACACGGATTGCAATTGAGACAGGATGGTTTGAGCCGAGCTGGCATCATGAATCAGCGTGATCAGACTTTGGGCCGCTGCTTGCTGGTTGAGCCAGGTGTCATTGTCGAGATGCTGCATCAGACGTGCCTGTTCTTCTGCGCCGCCCAGACGGCCCAGAGCCAGCAGGCTGTCATTGCGCAATTCGGGTACGGTACTCTGGCATCCGGCACGTGCCAGCGGCAAAAACTGCGGATCAGAGGAATTTTTAAGGATAGTCTGGATGAGCAGTGTATGGTCCGGAAAACGGCGCAGGCAGCCCTTGGCGACCTCGGTGGACTCTGAGGGGGCGAGAGCGAATACCAGCTCCATCAGATGTGGCAATTGATCTTCCAGCAGTGTTTCAGCCGCCACGTTTAGGTACTGTGTTTGCAGCTGCCGTGGCGCAGAACTCATGAGCTGGCGCACGCGGCCCATGGGCCAGCCCGGCGTATCAATCCGCTGCATGAGCTCGGGCAGACCTTCTTCGGGCGCAATATCCATGTAGGCCTTCATGGCGGCGAGAGAGAGCAGTGGATAGGAGTGATCTAGGGTCTCGCGGATGACAGGCAGGGCACGACGTTCTTTCAGCAAGCCCAGTGCCATCATCGCCAGCAGTGTCTCGTCCATGCTTCTGGATTTCAGCAAGGGCAACAAACGATCTGCAAAATTTAGCCATTCACCCAGTCGGATCAGGCCTTTGGCGGCATCGGCACCGCGTACGCGGTCAAAGGTTTGCAGCCACATTTCGACCACATCGTAGAGGTCACGCTGATTCAGCGTCGGCAGGTGTTCGAGCTGCTCGGTCATCAGCGCCTGAAAGCAAAGCTGTCGCCACTCGGCCTCCACGCGCTTCGCGTTTTCCTCATCACGCAGCCGGCGCAGGCGCATGCAGTAGCAAAACAGCAGTGAGCCGGCGCTGGCGGCAAAAAACGCCAGGATTAAATAGAGAACACCATTCAGGGCATGATCAGAACTGGTAGCGAATTCCAAGTCGCGCCCCCTGCTGGCGATAAATGCTTCCTTGATCAGTGTGCTGCAGCTGCCAGAGCAGCTGCCATTGCTTGGCCAGGGGGTGTTCGCCGGCGAGGAAGTAATTGCTGACCGGCGTTTGAATGACTACCCCGGTGTCGAGTACTTCTTGGTCATCGCCTCGTGACAGGCCTGCGCTGAGCTTGCTGTTGTCGCGATAGAACCAGTCGGCTTGCAGACGGTGATTGAAGGCGTGTTCGCCATTGAGCGTGACGCGTGCCGCCCCATAGGCAAAACGGTAGGCCTGCCAGTATTTCTCGACAATCACGCTGGCTTTCTCAACGTCGACAGTATTGTAGCTAGTCCATTGATAGCCCGGCTCTATGGTCCAGCCCGATGTCAGCGACTGATACCAGCCGACATAGGCCTGATGTTCAGGCTTGAGCAGGGGGCTGGCTGTCAGAGTGCCCTCGGCATGCAGCTGCCCGCTGGCCGTGATTTGCTGATAGATGCCGAGCTGTACTGGCGTGTCGTGAGCGTCACCCCGGCGGTAGTCGCTGACCTCTCCGTACAGTGTGCGCGTTGCCTGCTTCAGTGAGCCGGACAGTGCGTAGGTCTGAGCTGAGCTGAAACCATTGCTGTAATCCTGGTAGTCGGCACTGAGCTCTACCCAGCCGGTGTCAGCGATGGCCATCAGTGGCGACAAGAGGAGTGCAGCAACCAGTGTTCTCATGCGGGGATCCGGATCATTCGTTTCAGACGGGCAGTCAGCTCCGCCGGCTGAAAAGGTTTGGCGATGAAGTCGTTGGCGCCGGCATCCAGTGCTTTCACGATGTCTTCTTCGCGTGACTTGCCGGTGAGCACCAGCACGGGTACCGATGACCAGGTGGCGCTTTTGCGGACGGCCTCAAGCACAGTCATGCCATCCACGAAGGGCAGTAGCCAATCGAGAATCAGTGCTGCAGGCGGCTCTTCCTTGAGCAGATTAAGAGCTTTCTGACCGTCGCTGACATGTTCGAAGGTATAGCCTTGGCGCTGTACAAGGAAACGCACCAGCTCGGCAGACATTTCGTCATCTTCGACCAGTACGACTCGCGGCGTGCTCATGATTCATTCCTTGGTGATTCAGTTTAAGCAGTATGCCTGCACTAAGAGGGCTGTTCTATCAGCCTCGTGTGCAATGCGAATTCAGTCTGTCAGGGTTTCTGTTGGTTGAAATCCCAGTGCTTTGCTGAATCTGAGGCAAGCTAACTTCTGAGTTTCACGCCATATCTTGCTAAAAACAATAGAACATTTTCTTTTACCAGACGCTGGTCATGGAGTGCATCCGGCACGCCCAGGCCGAGGGTGGCGCGCAGATGAGGCCGCCCCAGAAACAGTGACAAGAATTGATCGCAGGCCATCGCGATATCATCAATCTGCATTTGTCCGGCAGTCACAGAAGCGGTCAGAAACTCTCGTACCAGTGCGTTCACGCGCTCAGGCCCGGCTTTGAAGTAGCCTGCGCAAACTTCCGGATGCAGTGTTGCCAGACCGTAGAGCATGCGATGCATGCGAATCACGTCTTCAGCACGCATGAGACTGAGGAATTGTGCGCCGATCAAGGTCAGCGCCTGCTCCGGCTGCTTCGGATCGAGCCGGTTTTCGTTGAAGGCCTCGAACATGGCATCGGTGCGACAGCCCACGCAGGCTTCAAGCAAGATGCTCTTGCTCGGGAAGTAGTTATACAGCGTCATTTTCGACACGCCGGAGTTTTGTGCCACTGCCTCCATGCTGGCGCGATCGAAACCCTGTTCGAGAAAATGCTGCGAAGCGCTTTCGATGACGCGCTTCATGCGTTCCGGATCGCGGGGGCGGCCGCGCTTGTTTTTGATGACTTCTTCCATTTCTTTACTTGACAGTCCAGTAAATCGGCATATTACTATACGCCTAAGTCCACTTAATGGTCAAAGCATGCGTACTGCCTTGTCGATTTGCAATGTTTTCTTCTCGCGTCCCGCCTTGCTGGCGGCTGCCGGGGCACTGCTCAGTGCTTGTGCCGGTGTGCCGTTGCAGCCTGCGGTGCCATTGTCGGCAGCCTATCAACAATCGGCGGATGGTGCTGCTGCGGTCACGGGAGACTGGTGGCGGGCATTCAACGACCCGGCGCTGGACCAGCTTGTCGCCCGTGGTCTCGCCGGCAATCACGATGCTCGCCTGGCGCTGGCTCGGGTACAGCAGGCCAAGGCCGGCACCACAGCGGCGCAGTCACGACTGCTGCCATCGCTGGCGCTGACCGGTTCGCAGGCCGACAGCCGCAGCGGTTTGCCGCCACCCTACAAGAACGGTTCGCCGGATACGCAGAGCACGCGCGTGGCCCTGGATCTGAACTGGGAGCTGGATCTGTTTGGTGCAGCGCGCGCTGCGCGTCGGGCTGCTGGGCGCGATCTGCTGGCGGCAGAGGCGGGTATCGATGGCACGCGACTGCTGGTGAGCAGTGAAATTGCGCGTCAATATTTCATCTTGCGCGGTGCGCGTGAGCGCCTGGGCTTGCTCGATGGCATCCTCGGTACGCTGCGCAAGACCGAAGAGCTAACGCGCAAGCGTTTTGCCGCCGGCATGGCGAGTGAGCTGGATGTCGAGCTGGCCAGCGGCGAGCGCCTGAATACCGAAGCCTTGCAACCGCAGTTGCAGACGCTGGTGGTCGCCACGCAAGCGCGTCTGGCGGTGCTGATGGGGAAGGACCCAAGCCAGTCCGATGCCGTACCGGCAGCGACACCGGACGCATGGCCTGATCCGGGGCCGGTGGCTCCCGGCCAGCCGGTCGAGCTGCTGGCACGTCGTCCGGATCTGCGTGCCGCCGAGCAGCAGCTGGCCGCCGAGAGCGATCGTCTCAAGGAAGCGCGCCTGAACTATCTGCCACGTTTCTTTCTTAATGCGGTCTTTGGCGGGCAGGATCTGACGCTGAACAGCATCGCGCTGGCGCCGGTGCGTTACTCCAATGTCGCGCTGGCATTCAGCGCACCGCTGTTCAACGGCCGCGTCCGCGCCGGCATCGAGGCGCAGACGGCGCGCGAGCAGCAGGCCCTGATCAACTACGAGAAACTGATTCTGACCGCTGTCGAAGAGGTCGAAGTCAGCCTGGTGGCCTTGAGCGATGAGCGCCGTCGTACCGCCCTGCTGACGGCTGTCGCCACGGCCCGTCACAAGGCACTTGGGCATGGCGAGAGTCTCTATCGCGCTGGCCAGATTGACCTGCTGCAACTGCAGATTCTGCAACGCGCAGCCCTTGCCGCCGATCAGACGCTGGTCGAGAGCGAGGCCCAGCGTGCCCTCAATACCATTCAGTTGCACAAGGCACTGGGTGGCAGCTGGCAACAGCCTGCTGTCACCGCGCCCGCTATCCAGACGAGTACTCAGTCATGACCTTCATTCTTGCCCGCAAACATTCCCTGTCTGCTCTTGCTGTAAGCGCCATCGCGGCGGTGATCCTGAGCGGTTGCTCTTCGGAGGCAGCACTACCAGTGCCGGCGCATCCGGTTCTGGTCATGACCGTGAAAAGCCAGGCCGTGTCGGATGCACGCAGCGTGCCCGGCGTGGTCTCTGCCCGTTATGCCACCGAGATCGGCTTCCAGGCTGGCGGGCGCATCGGCAAGCGTCTGGTCGAAGTGGGGCAGGTTGTGCGCAAAGGCCAGGCGCTGTTGCAGCTGGACGCCAGTGATTATGCGCTGGCGCTGTCGGCAGCCGAGGATCAGGCCGCAGCGGCCAAGGTCGACGCCGATCAGGCCGGCCTCGATCAGCAGCGCTTCGCGGCACTGGTTGCCGATGGTGCAGTCAGCGTCGCCGACAACGAGCGCCAGAAAGCGCGTGCCGATGCTGCTAGAGCGCGAGCCTTGCAGGCCGGTCGTCAGGTGCAGCTGGCGCGTAACCGTGCCCGTTATGCCACCCTGGTCGCGCCTTACGATGGTGTCGTGACGGCGATCCGCGCCGAAGCTGGTCAGGTTGTCGGCGAAGGTCAGCCCATCGTGGCGATGGCGCGTCAGGGTGAGTTTGAAGTCGCTGCCGACATCCCCGAAGCGCTGGTCTCGGGCTTGTCGCAGCAGCAGGCGCAGGCCGAAGTCTGGGGCACGCCCTCGGAGCACTTTGCGCTGACCTTGCGCGAACTGGCACCGGCCGCGAGTCAACCACTGCGCACCTATCGTGCCCGCTTCAGCTTGCGTGATGTCTCTGCCGAGGATCGTGCCCAGCTTCGTCTCGGCATGACGGCTCAGGTCACGTTCACCGGCCATTCCGTGGCCAGTGCCATTCGCTTGCCGGCGTCGGCGCTGATGCAGGTTCAGGGTCAGACCACGGTCTGGGTGGTGCCGGCAAAGCAGTCGCGTTTGTCGCGTCAGGCCGTGCGTGTGCTGTCTTATCAGAATGACACGGTGACGGTGACCGGCTTGCAGGATGGCATGCAGGTGGTAATTGCCGGCACCCAGAAACTGGATGCCAAGATGCCGGTGCGTGCCGTTGAGCGCAGCGGTGCCGGGCTTGATCTCGGCGGCGATCTCAAGAGCGTTGGGGCGCGTTCATGAAGGGCTTCAATCTGTCCGAATGGGCGGTAAATCATCGCGCGATGGTGATTTTCCTGATGGTGGCGTCGCTGCTGGCGGGTGTGTTTTCGTTCCGTCAGCTCGGCCGCCTCGAAGACCCGAATTTCAATGTGCCGGCGATGACGGCGGTGGTGGTCTGGCCCGGCGCCACGGCGCAGGAAGTGCAGGATCAGGTGCTAAATCGCATGGAGCGCGCGGTGCAGGAGTTACCCGGTCTGCATTATGTGCAGAGCTTTTCCCGCCAGGGCTATGGCGGCATGACGCTGGCCATCAACGGGCGTAATTCCGGGGATGAGCTGAAGGAGCTGTGGTATCAGGCGCGCAAGAAGATTGGCGATGCCCGTGGCGACTTTCCGGCCGGCGTGCGAGGCCCGTTCTTCAACGATGAATACACCGATGTCTACGCCACGCTCTACGCGCTGCGTGGCGATGGCGTGACCCAGGCTGAGTTGCAGGAGTTTGCCGAGCAGATCAAGCGCCGCCTGCAGACAGTGCCGAATACCAACAAGGTCAACATTCTCGGCAAGCAGGCCGAGAAGATTTATGTCGAGCTATCGAGTCGGCGTCTGGCCGCGCTCGGCTTGCCGGCGCAGGCCGTGTTCGAGGCCATCGCGCAGCAGAATCAGGTGAAGCCGTCGGGCTTTGTCGATACCGGCAGCGACCGCCTGTTCACCCGCATCGACGGCAGCCTGCATTCGGTGAAAGACATTGCAGCGGTGAGCATCGAGGCCGGTGGCAACCTGATCCGCCTCGGCGACATCGCCAAGGTGTATAGCGGCTATGAAGATCCGCCATCGTTCACCATTCGCCACAACGGCCACCCGGTGCTGGCCATTGGCGTCACCATGACGCCTAACGCCAACATCCTCACGCTGGGTGCGGACCTGGATGCCGAGCTGGCGAAGATTCGCGCCGATCTGCCGGCGGGCATCGAGATCGACAAGTACGCGGATCAGCCCAAGGTTGCCGGCGACTCCGTGTGGGAGTTCGAGAAATCCTTCCTGGAGGCGCTGGTGATTGTGCTGGCGGTGTCCTTCCTGTTTCTCGGCTGGCGTACCGGCATTGTCGTGGCCCTGTCGGTGCCGCTGGTGCTGGGTATTGTCGCCGTCATCATGCAGGCGTTTGGCTGGCATCTCGATCGCATCACGCTGGGCGCGCTCATCATTGCCCTCGGTCTGCTGGTGGACGACGCCATCATCGCCGTGGAAATGATGGTGGTGAAAATGGAGCAGGGCTGGGATCGCGTGAAAGCTGCGACCTTCGCCTACAGCTCCACCGCCTTCCCGATGCTGACCGGTACGCTGGTGACCATCGCCGGCTTCATGCCGGTGGGCTTTGCCCAATCGACCTCGGGTGAGTACGCCGGCGGCATCTTCTGGATTGTTGGCATCGCGCTCATGGTGTCGTGGTTTGTGGCGGTGGTGTTCACACCGTATCTGGGCGTGCTCTTGCTGCCGAAAAATCTCGCTGAGAAAGCGCATCACGACCCCTACGACAAGCCGGTGTATCGCAAGCTGCGCCAGCTGGTCGATTACTGCGTGCTCAATCGCAAGCGCGTGCTGCTGGCCACGGTGGGGTTATTCGTGGCCTCGGTGCTGGGCATGAAGCTGGTGCAGCAGCAGTTCTTCCCGACGGCCTCGCGCCCGGAATTGCTGGTCGAGCTGCGTCTGAAGGAGGGCGCGTCGTTCCAGGCCACGCAGACCGAGGTCAAACGACTGGAAGCGATTCTGGCTAAAGACAAGGACATCGAATTCTTCACCGCTTACACCGGCCTCGGCTCGCCACGATTCTATATTTCGCTGCAGCCGGAGCTGCCGAATCCGGGCTATGCCCAGTTCGTCATCAAGACTGGCAATCTCGAGGCGCGTGAGGTGGTGCGCAAACGCCTGCTAGATCTGTTCAATGCCGATCAGGTGTTCCCGGCTGTGCGCGGGCGTGTGCTGCGCCTCGAGTTCGGCCCGCCGGTCGGCTTCCCGGTGCAGTTCCGCGTGGTCGGGCCGGATGCCGGCGAGGTGCGTCGCATTGCCCATGAGGTGCGTGACATCGTGCGGCAGAGCAAGCTCGTGCGCGACACTCAGCTGAACTGGGATGAAAAGGTGCGCTCACTCAAGCTCGATGTCGATCAGGACAAGGCGCGCCTGCTCGGCATTACCAGCGCAGACATCTCCGATATCGTGCAAACAGTGCTTTCCGGCGCGCCAGTGACGCAGGTTCGCCGTGGCGAAGAGCTGATCGATGTGGTGGTGCGCGGCACGCCGGAAGAACGCCTGGCGGTGAATGGCGTTGGCGATATTGCGCTGTTCTCGCGTACCGGCGGTGTGGTGCCGCTGAGCCAGGTTGCCAAGGTCGAACCAGTATTTGAGGAGCCGGTGCTCTGGCGGCGTAATCGTGCCACCGTGCTGACGGTGCGCAGCGATGTCGCTGATGGCGTGCAGGCACCCTATGCCACGCAGCAGATCTGGCCGACATTGCAGCCGCTGATCGACAAACTGCCGCCGGGTTATCACCTGGAGCAGGGCGGTGCCATCGAGGAAAGTGTGAAGGCCAACAAGGCGCTGGGAGCAGTGTTTCCGGTCATGTTCATCGTCATGCTGACCTTGCTGATGATGCAGCTGCAGAGCTTCTCGCGCATGTTCATGGTGTTCATGACGGCGCCACTCGGGCTGATCGGCGTGGTGCCGGCGCTGCTCATCTTTCAGGTGCCGTTCGGCTTCGTGGCGCTGCTCGGCGTCATCGCCCTCGGTGGCATGATCATGCGCAACTCAGTGATTCTGGTCGATCAGATCGATCAGGACATCGCGCAGGGTGTTGATACCTGGACGGCTATTGTCGAGGCCACGGTGCGGCGATCGCGGCCGGTCGTGCTCACCGCCGCTGCCGCCATTCTGGCCATGGTGCCGTTGTCCGACAGCGTGTTCTGGGGCCCGATGGCCATCTCCATCATGGGCGGTCTGGTGGTAGCGACGGCGTTGACGCTGCTCTTCGTGCCCGCGCTCTATGCGGCCTGGTTCAAGGTGCAGCGGCCGGCACAGCCGTAAGCTGCAACTCCATGGCGACATAATGGCTGAGCATGTCCGACAGCCCCTGCACCAGCTCATCGATGCTGATCAGGGGTGAGGGCTCGCTCAGATGGCGCAGGATCACGAAAATGCTGCCATTGACGAAGATATAGCTCATCGTCGCCAGCCGCCGCATGCGCATCAGCTCCGGATGGTGCATGACATAGTGCACGATCATCTCCTGCAGCACCCGCGTCACCGGCTCCAGGCCGATCTTCATCTCCAGATTCATGGCGCTCTGCGCATACTTCAGATAGCGCGAATCGTGCTCGCTCAAGAACGCCTGCAAGCGGCCGATGATCGTGGTGACGGCGCCATTGATGTCCTGTGTGACGATGATTGCCGCCAGCGGCTGCAGCATCGCCACCAGATCCGCGACAAAGCGCTCGTGCATGGCGGTGTAGATGGCCTCCTTGTTCTCGAAATACTCGTAGAGCGAGCCCACGCCGATGCCGGCAATGTCGGCGATATGGCGGGTCGTTGTTCCGGCCAGACCATGGCGGGCGAGGCTGATGAAGCCGGCTTCGATGATGGCATCCACCGTGGCGATGGCGCGTTGCTGACGAGGAGCGCGGGTCATGAGCAGTATCCGAGTTGAATCCGAACAGGAGTTCGGAATAATTTCTCATGGTCGGTTGTGCCAGTCAACAATGTCAAGAAACGCAGCCCGGAGAATCATCATGTCAGCAACTATTCAAGCCACCACCCGCCTGCTCAGCGGTGCTCAGGTCGGCATCCCGCCGCGTCACATGAACTTCAGCTTCCCGGCTGACGCGGATCGCTACTTCTTCTTCAAGCAGAATCCGCTCGCCAGCCTGATGTTCGTGGTCTTTTCCGGCATCTTCCCGCCCGGCGAGCGTTTCTTTGTCGAATCGGTGCGGCGCTTCCGTGACCAGATCAGTGATCCCACGCTGAAGGCACAGGTCGCCGGCTTCATCGGCCAGGAAGCCTTGCATGGTCGCGAGCATGACCGCCTAAACAGCTTCTTTGCCGAGCGCAAGCTGGCCGTGGACATCCCCGAGCGCTATGTGAAATGGGGCCTGCGCCAGCTCGAGAACTTTTCGCCGCGCCTGCAGCTGGCCTGTACCACCATGATGGAACACTTCACCGCGCATCTCGCTGAGCAATGGCTGACGCATGAGGAGTTCCGCAGCAGCTCGGATGGCGAGATGCTCAAGCTCTGGTACTGGCATGCGCTGGAGGAGCTGGAGCACAAGTCGGTGGCTTACGATGTCTTCGAGCAGATTGGCGGTACGGTGGCCGAGCGCCGGCTGGCGCTGGGTCTGATCGTGGCGCTGATGGCGCCGCCGATTATTGCCAGCTGGGGCGTGTTGCTGGTCAAGGAAGGTCAGCTGCTCAATGTCCGCGAGAATGCCCGTGGCCTGCGGGCGCTGTTCGGCAAGCGCGGCTTCATTTCCGGCATCCTCAAGCACATGCCGGCCTATCTGCAGCCGGGCTTTCACCCGTCGCAACAGCAGACGCAGGCGCTGGAGCATGAGTGGCGCGAGAAGCTGTTCGGGCAGTACGGTGAGTTGCTGGAAGAGTTCAGGAATCGTGAGATGCTGGCCTGCGCCTGATTCAGCTCAGATACTTCGCCCCATATTTCACCAGCAGTGCGACCAGCAGGCAGGCCAGTGCCACCAGATCAGCGACATAGACGCGCTGTATCTGGGCATTGCTGCCTGCCGTGCTGCGCACCAGTCCCAGAAATGACAGCACGCTGACAAAGCCGGCAATGAACGCCAGTTCATGCAGTGCCGGCGTAAAAGCGGCATGAATCAGGAACGCCCCCAGCAGTCCGAATAGCACGGCACGATGGCGCATGAGAATGGCCAGACTCGGATCGCTGAACGAGCGGCCGTAGAGCGCCGTCAGCCGGGTACTGCTGAGCACGCCGGTGACCGGCAGCACATGAATGATGCCCACGATGATGAACATGGCTGTAATCAGGTGATTCATGAGCGCCTCGTATCTGCCGGACAGGTTCTTATCATGCCGTTTGCGGGGCGTGACAAAATACTGTCTTTAATGTCAGTATCTGTGCCTGTGCTGAAGGATTGCCGGGCTATCCCATGACTGAGCCGCTTCGCCGAATCGCCCATCTCGACATGGATGCGTTCTACGCCTCGGTTGAGTTGCTGCGCTATCCGCAGTTGCGTGGTCTGCCCGTGGTCATCGGTGGCGCGCGACGTCCGGCAGACGCCGTGCTGCTGCAGCAATACGGGCAGCAGACGCTGGCCGACATCCCGCCAGAGGCCTTTCCACGGCTCGGCGATTATGTCGGGCGTGGTGTCATCACCACCGCGACCTATGCCGCGCGGACCTTCGGCATCGGCTCTGCCATGGGCCTGATGAAAGCCGCGAAGCAATGCCCGCAGGCCATCCTGCTGCCGGTCGATTTCGACCAGTATCGACATTATTCGCGCCTGTTCAAGGCTGAGATTCTCAAGATCGCACCGGTCATGGAAGACCGGGGTGTCGATGAGGTCTATATCGACCTGACCGAGGTGCCGGGCGGGCAGGAGGCGGGTGGGCGAGTGCTGGCCGAGCGCATCCAGGCAGCCATTCTGGCGGTGACCGGGCTGACCTGCTCCATCGGCATCGCGCCCAACAAGCTGCTGGCGAAAATGGCCAGCGAGTTCGACAAGCCCCATGGTGTGACGGTGCTGCACGAGGTTGATCTGGCGGAGCGCATCTGGCCGTTGCCCTGCCGCAGGATCAACGGCATCGGTCCCAAGACGGATGCCAGATTGCAGGCATTGGGCATAGCCACGATAGGGGAGCTGGCCGCGTCCGACCCGGACTGGCTGCAGCAGCAGTTCGGCATGGTCTACGGTCGCTGGCTGCACGAGGCCGCACAGGGGCGCGATCAGCGCTGCTTGCAGACCCACAGCGAGCCGGTGTCGCTGAGCCGTGAGACCACCTTCGAGCGCGATCTGCATGCCGTGCATGACAAGGCCGAGCTCGGCGCCATCTTCACCCGGCTTTGCGAGCGGCTGGCGGATGATCTGCAGCGCAAAGGCTATGCCGGCCGAACAGTCGGCATCAAGATTCGTTACGACAATTTCAAATCGGTGACGCGCGATCAGTCATCGTATGCGTTCACCGCCGATGCCCGCACCATCCGTGAGCTGGCCGGGCAATGCCTGAAGCGCGTACCGCTGGATCGGCGCTTGCGCTTGCTGGGGGTGCGGGTCGGGGCACTGGTGAAGCCGGGGCAAGTGCCGGGCAGTGCCCGGCTGGCGCTGTGCGAACCGGGCGGGCCGGCTCAGCTATCCTTGCTGCCGGCGTGATGCGATGGCGGGATCAGCAATTGCCTTTCTTGGCCTGACCTGGCGGGCAGTGTCCGTTACCACCGGAGCCCACAGGATCGATGACCACGGAGCCGGAAGGTGTGTAGATGGCGCAGCCGCTCAGTACGACAGACAGCGTGATGATGGCAAAAAGGGATTTCATGGCATGCTTCCTGATGATTTGTTTAAACATACTCAGCCTAACGTGTCTGGCTGGGAAAGCGTGCTCTACAGGCATAAATTAAATGCGGAGAGCTCTGTCAGGAGGCGGGCCCCTGAAGCGCTGTTGCTCAGGCTCAGGGGCGTCACGCTAGCGCTTCTGCTTGGATTTCGCCGGCAGGCGCAGTTGCCACACCGTATCGGCGTCTATCGCACCGACGCCGCCGGGCGTGCCCATCAGCAGTTCATCGCCATGCTGCACCACGCTGCTGAAACTGGGGCGTTGGCTCTCGCGGCTGTCTTGCAGGGTTTCCAGCACGCGACCCTCGCCGTCGAAACGGAATACGAAGGGATAAGGTTTGGCTTGCGGTAGCAGCGACAGTGGCAATCGTGCCAGGAGGCGCCGCAAGTATGGCTTGGCAGCGAGACGATCGAGCAGGTTGTTACGGGGCGAGAAGAATGAGCCCCAGTAGCTGCCGTCTGGTGCCACCGACAGGTCTCCGGGGAAGCCCGGCAGGTTATCGAGCAGCGTTTCGCGCTGGCCGGCACGCGGGCCTTTGAGCCAGAGGCGGGTAATGCGATAGGCACCGGTTTCGGCCACCAGCAGATAAGACTCGTCGGATGCGAGGACCACGCCATTGGCGAACTCCAGGCCATCGAGCACCTGCTCGACGCGGCCGTCGGGATGGCGCAGAAACACGCCGCCATCGCCGCCATGCTCGATTAATGCCCGGCGGTTTTCGGCCAGGCCCCAGCGGCGTGTCGATTCGGTGAAATACAGGCGTTGATCGTCTGCAATGTAGACATCGTTGATAAAGCGAAAGCGCCGCGCGCCGATACGATCCACTAGGATTTTCGCCGACCCGGCCGGACTCACGGCCCAGATCACGGCACGCACTTCATCGGCGACATAAAGTGTGCCGTCAGGGCCGAAATTCATGCCGACCGGGCGGCCGTCGAGCTTGACGAAAGTCTGTGGAGCCTCGCCGTCACGCCAGCGCAGGATGCGGCCATCGCCGACACCGGTGTAGCGCATGCGGTCGGGGCCGACGATGACGGTGTCAGGCCCGTCGAGACCACGCTGTTCGGCGGTGGCATCGTCGAGCCGGTCATTGCCCTGCCATGTCCCGGTCAGCGCGGGCGCAGGCTTTGGCTGCCAAGCTTGTGCCTGGATGCCACCCGGCGCCAATCGTTCGATGATGAAAAGCAGCAGGCAGACTGTTGCGATAAGCAGCAGATAACGTTGGATGTTCATGGACTTCTCCTTATCGGCGCCCTTCGGCGCGCTCCCACATTTGCAGATAGGCCTCGGCCGAGCGGAACAGGTCGCGGATGGCGGGTGCGCCACCTTCAATGCGGACTTCCTCGACCCAGTCAGGGATCAGGCCGTAGTGGGCCATGCCGTCAACGCCGATGTCGTAGATGCGCTCCCCCGAGACTTGCTGGGCAAACTCAACCGGCTTGATGCCGGCGAACTCTTCGCCCCAGTCCGGCCCTGAGAACAGCTTGAACGGGTAGCGGACCGGCTTGATCTTCTCGCCGCTGCGTGGCGGTGCCAGCGTGGAGAGGCCGTTGGCATCCTGACCGAAGCCGAAACCAAAGTAGAGACCGGGGCGGGTGGCAGCGGCCAGTGCCTGGGTCTTGCGGGTGCTGTTGAGCCGGCTGACGTGGTCGCGCGAACTGAACTGATAGTCGAAGATCAGCCCGCCCAGCGCAAAGATCCGCCGCGCCTGATCCATGCTGATGCCGCCATGCCCGCCGTGCCCGGACATCAGCGGGTACGGCGACTTGCGTGCCTCGGCCATCTCGATGACCTGAGTTTTCATGGCGTACTCCATGTGATCGATCTCGATCAGCATGCTGCGCTCCATCAGGCGCTGGATCGCGTAGCGGCCCAGGTCGGTGATGCTGCGCGTGTTGCAGTGTCTGTAGCTAGGGTCATAGGCCGGCAGCGGCCCCTGGAGAAGCTGGTTGAGCGGGTTGTCAGGCGCGGGAATGCCTGTCATCAGAGAGCCTGCGGCATAGAAGTAATTTTCATCAGGGCAGGCATAGGTGCGCCAGAATTCGCCGGTCTGGCCACGATTGGCCAAGTTCAGAATGGTCGACGTCATGCCGCCGAAGATGCCGTTGCCGCCCAGTGCATTGTTGAACTCGTGCATCGGAAACACTGCGCGCACCCCAAGTGCGTGGAACTCTTCCAGCTGGGTATCGAAGCTGCGGGCATCGCAGCCACGGATCTCGATGCCGGGCAGGGGGAAGGACACCGAACAGTCGAACAGGTTGGATGTTTCGATGCCGATGATGACGGCGAGCTTGCCGTCTTCGATCACCCGACGCGCCTGTGCCGAGTCCGTGACGATGCGAAACCAGCCCCGGCCGGGCCCGCCAGCCTGGGCGTCAACATAGTCCTGCATAGCCCGTAGTTGCCGAATTTGCATCCGTGAGCTTTCCATCTCGTTGCAGGATTGCCCGACCTGGCGCTGCAAGGTGCAGAGCATCTGGTTTTCCTGCACGTGGCTGACCATCAGGCGCAGACCTGCCAGCCAGCCGCGCTCGATCCAGCGGTAATACAGGTGCTGGTGCGCAGGAGAGTTCCATCGCGGCCAGTCTTTGAAGGTGGGCCAGCCCACAGTATCGTGCTTGCCGACCGGCACGCCGCTGCTGACAAAATGATCTTCGATGGCCAGCAGACCGTCTGTTCCATGGTGCTCGGCGCAGTCGTGCAGAGCGTGTTCCACGCCATAGCGGTGGAACGGCCAGCCGTAGCCGTAAGTGCCACCGAAGCCCTGCAGACCGGTGATGTGATTGTGCGAGTCGGCGAAGCCCAGCACCTCGCCATTGGAGCGCTTGCCGGCGAACGTCGGTCCGGTGGCGTTGAGGGCTATTTCCGGATATTCCGCACAGCCGCGCGCATTTTCGATGCGGAAATACGTAGTCTTGTCAGCGCTCTGCTGATCGCTCAGTACCAGTGCCCCTTGACTATTAGTGCTCAGGCGCCGGCCGGCCAGATCCAGAACAAAGAGCTGTGGCGCGGGCATGTCTACGCGCCATTCCGCTGCTGCGCCCGCTACGGTAGCAGTCACTGGCGCAGTCCCGTCGCCGGCCATGTAGCTGCTGCTGGCGGTGTAGAAAAGATACTGCCCCAGTTCAGTCGGCTTCAGATAAAACGGCTCGGCGGCTTCGCGCGGTGCGGTGGCCGAATAGTGCCCGTCTGCTTCACGCCGCAGATAAGCGCCGCTGTTCATCGATTTCAGGACATGGCAGCCATTGGCCAGCGAGTAGCGGCTGACGGCAGGTCCCGGTCCGGGCGGCTTCGCACTTCCGTCCGTCGCCGCAGGCAAGGACGAGTCCATGCAACCCGCAAGTAGCAGGAACAGGCTGATGAGGCTCAGTCGCCAGCCGGGAGAGCGCTGTTCACCTGAATGCGGGATGTGCGTAACGTCTCTCAGACTCATGGGTGCTCCGGGTTGGCTTTACCGGCACAGGCTAAGAGCAGGGCTCCCACATGTCTGTCAACGTGTTTACAATTTCGGGAGAGGATTGCCACTTACCGGAAATGCGCGATGCAAATGGTTGAATTGAATCCAGTGTTGCTGGCTGACGAATGGTTCGGCTCCTTGCCCGTCTCCCTGCAGCAGTCGCTCGCCGCTGCGAAGGTGCGGCGGCTCTGTGATGGTCAGCTCATCCACGGCTGTGGCGAGAAGCCACAAGGCCTGTTCTGCCTGTTGAGCGGTAAGGCCAAGGTCTGCGGCGTGTCGCGTGCCGGCAAGGAGCTGCTGCTGACGATTCTGTTGCCGGGCAACTGGTTTGGCATTACCTCGGTGCTGGATGGCGCACCCCACACCCACGATATCTATGCCGACGGCGAGGTGGAGCTGCTGCAGCTGCCGCGCCCGGACTTTGATGCGCTGTTGCAAAGGCATCCGGAGTACGGGCTGCATTTCGCGCGCTGGGCGGCCCGGCAGCTGCGCTCCCTGTTCGCGGGCGTCGAAGACGCCCAGCTCATGAGTCTGGACGCCTTGCTGGCCAAGCGCATTCTCAACCTGGCCTCGGTGAACCGGGCGACGGCCGCCGGCGATGATGTCACGCTGGCCTTGTCGCAGACCGAGCTTGCCCATGCGCTAGGCATCACTCGGCAAAGCATCAGCAAACGCCTGACGGAATGGGAGGCCAGCGGCTATGTCCGGATTGCTTACGGGCGCCTTGTGCTGCTCGACATTGACGGGCTCAGAGGCCTGTCGGAATCTGTCAGGCCTTAAGGCAGCGGTATCCACGCCGGCCGCTGGCCTTTCCACTCAAGCTTGTTGAGCACCTGAAGCGCCGCGTTCTGCATGCCGAGCTCATTGTAGGCCAGGTGGCTGCAGGAGCAGGTCTGCAATGCGCCCTCGGTCCATTTTATGCCCGGCAGCTGGCAGGCGTCGTGACCGATGCTGGAGCTGTAGATATCCACGTATTCCGCCCCGTGTGCGGCGGCGGTTTCGGCGAGCGTGGTGTTGATGGCGCGGACAACGCTGCTGAGCCAGGCCACATCCCCGTCGGCGAAGGGAAGCAGCGGCCAGCATCGCGGCGCTCCCGTCTGCCCGCCCGTGTTTTCCGGCAGCAGTGCCGCATAACCGACCACCAGAATACGCGCGTTCGGCGCACGCTTGCGGATGGCCTCCACGGCGGGCCCGATGGCTTGCGCTCCTGCGATAGCCGTTGCGAGAACCGGGTCCTTGCCATCCACGACCTTTTTGCTCCTGCACGGTGAGCCGGTGCTGTCGGCGATGCTGCTCATGCCGCAGTCGATGGCTATCCCTGCGAAATCGAGGCCGGGGCCCATCATGCCGATGGTCACCAGGTTCACATCCTTGGTCAGCGCATCGAGTTGTGGCGGATTGACGCCGCCCACGGGTGCGCCCATGGCCTCCTGTTTCTCGGTCAGATTGGTGGTATTGGCGCCGTAGCAGCTCACGTCAATGAACTGCTTCGACTGTATGGCACCGGCGAGCAAGGACGGATAGTTGCGGTCCGAGCGCATGCAGCCCGGTGCCGGCGGGCTGAGGGATTGCACCGGGATGAACGGCCCGGAGGTGAAGCCGTCGCCGAGCGCGACATAGCGGAAAGACGTGTCCTTCGCGCCCTGCTGAGTGGGTTTCCCGGCGCTGACCGGATGACTGTACTCATCGTTTCTGCAAGCACTCAACGCCAGGCCGATCAACAGCATCAGCAGGCCGGAGCGGTATAGGGCTAAGCGCATGATGGCATCCTCAGAGTTAATTCGGCAGGGGAATGACCGGTGTGAACGGACCGATCAGATCCCAGAATTCAATCTCGTCAGCGAGGGCGATAGCCTGCTGATCGCCACTGTCGATCAGCAGGTTCTTCAGTGTCAGCATGCGCGAGCTGTTGCCGACATCCAGGCCTGCGACGAAGATCTCGTAACCGGTGATGCCCGGCGCTTCCGGCGAGGGAATGAGGCCGGGCAGCAGATGCGTATCCACCCGTGCCTGATAAAGCCCCGGCGTGCCTGCGACAGGCGTGCCGGGAAAGTGATGGACGTCGGAGAACGGAAATCCTGCCGTATCGGCGAACCCCAGGTTCTGGAAGACTATTTCGAGGGCACCGGTGTAGGGCTCGTAGACGCCATTGCCGTCGGCGTCCCACCAGACGCGGCTGTTGAGTTCGACGAAACCGTCGGCATCCGGCCTGACCAGCAGGCCGTGCTCGAACAGCACACCCTGTGGCAGATGCGTACTGGCGACGAAGCCGTCGCCGACGAGGCCGTTGCGGTTTGCGGGCACCGAAAACAGGTTCTGGCAAACCACTGCTGCCCCAGCCGGATCGAGTTGAGCGCCGATATCCACGCACGTCTGCTCATTGAAGGGCAACAAGTCGCGGCCTGCATTGAGCTCCCGGCCTGGCAGTGGCAGTCCGGCCCGGTTCTGATCTGCAGTTGCGGGAGGCGCTGACGGGTTCGCAGTCTCGTGCCCGACGGCGGGCTCTTTGTCGTTGCAGGCGGCAAGTGAGCCCGCCATGAAGCACGCCATCGCCAGGCTGCGCAGAGTTTGCAAGCTGTTCATCGGAAGCTTCCGCCAGAATGGAGGTTGCAACTTAACGAGCGGCCTGAGGCAGGTCTGTCAAGAGATTTACAATTCGGCGGATTATCCGATGCGGCTGGCGGCCGTACCGACCTCAGGGTCTGCCAGGCCCCATAGCGCTGCCCATGCCCGTGCCAGGGCTCATTCCGGTGCCTATGCCCGGACTTGGGCCAGCGCCCATGGTATTGCCATTACCGAACTCGACAGGTGTATCAGCGGTTTTGCGGACGCTAACATCGCTAGTGTAGCTGTTTCCCCACCGATCAAAGATGCTCATCTGACCCTCGGGCCCGCGCATCACCTTGCCACCAGCGATGCCATCCGCTTCGACGGTGAGCGATTGGCCAGGCTGACCGTTGAGTTTGAGCGTGTAATTGCCGATGGGCAGCTTGTTGAAGTGGAAGGCTCCTTGATTGTCGGTCGTGGCAGAAGCCACGATGCTGCCGCCGGGATTCTTTCCCAAATAGATATCAACGCCAGGTATGGGCTCGCCTATCAAGCCCGGAGGTTTGTCATTGGCGTCCTCCTGCTGGACCGCCATTCCAGGGCGTTTAATGTTGGAGCGGGAGGTGCTGATGGCAGCGCCTGGCAGATCCGGCACAACACCATCGCCGTTGAGATCACCGGCAGCGACATGTATACCCGTGAGGGTGTCGCCCCCCTTTGCGATTGACGGGCGTTTAATGTTGGAGCGGGAAGTGTTGATGATGGCACTGGGCGGATCCGACATGACAACGACCTGTCCATTGAAAGTGATCGATGCCTTGCCGTTCTCGCTGCTTAATACGCCACCAAGGCCTCCTTTGCCACCCACGCTGATCGTTTGCACGCGCCGGCCGCCGACAGACAGGTCATAGCGCCCCGCTGCCAGTCTTTTGAACTGATAGGAACCATCCGCTCCCGTTGGCACGCTGACTCGGATGCCACCGGGATTCTTCCCCAGCTCGACATCGACGCCAGGGATGGGTTCGCCTGCCAGCGTTGCAGTACTCGGCAGCAGCAAAGCCAATCCTAGGAAAAGCGCACGGCTCTGTGAGTTGTTCATATGGATGCTCCTTGTGTATTGGATCGGTCTCGTTTCACGCGGATAGTTCGGCAATACATTATTTCGACCCCATGGCACTGCCGCCCGTGGCAAGCGGGCCGGAGCCAGTGGTTTGCTGTTGATTGAAGCCGCCCCCGAAGGTCTGGCTGCCTGCGCCGCTGTTGCCGGTGGGTGAGCCGAAGCCGCCGGCCAGACTGCTGGCACTGCCTGCACCGCCGTCAGCCGCCATGCCCGTGCCGCTGCCAAAACTGGTAACGGTGCTGGGCGCGGGCTGTTCGGGCTGCTCCGCCGCAGTGGCGAAGCCGATAGCGAGGAAAGCGCCGGCCGCGGTTAACGCTACACGTTTGATTTCCATTTCATGCCCCTTTAATTCGGGTTGGATGTCTGCTTCAGGTTGCCAGCAGTCATCAATAGCTGAAGCTCACACCCACCGACACAATGTGGTTGGTGTAGGCGGTTCCGCTGTAGTTGGAGTCGTTGTCTGCATAGGCGTAGCCGCCGTTCAGATACCAGTTTTTCGCCAAGCGCTGTGACACCTCGGCGAAGAGCAGGTGTGTGTTGCTCTCGAAGGGCGCGGTGCTCTTGAAGTCGCGATTAGTGTGGCTGTACCCGAGATTGATGAAGGTATCCTTGAACGGCAGATAACCCAGATTCACGCCGTAGGTATGACCGGCATAGCTGAAGGTATCGAGATTGGCTTTGTTGTGCTCGTAATCGACAACGCCCTTGACCCAGAGTGTCTTGCGCAATTGCTTCTTGAGCTCAAGCGTTCCGCCGGCACCGTTAGCGTTGCGGTCAGTCTGCTGGGTATCGCGGGTGAAACCACGCCCCGTGATTTGACCAGACCACGTGGGCGACAGCTGCTGCCAGAGCCCCGCGCTCGCCACCAGCATGGAACTGTCGAGGTTGTCGAACTTCTGATAGACGGAGGATGTTGCACCGATCTGACTGATGAAATAACGCGTTTGTGCGACGTTGAGCGGCGTGTAGTACACCGCGGAAGCATTCAGCGTCAGGTAGCTGTCGCCGCGCTGATTCGCCTTGGTCGGCGTATCGGGCGAGCCATTGACGTTGTTGTCATAGGAAAGCTTGGTGCCCGCATTCAGGGTGACTACGGCTTGAGCCGGTCCGGCCAGTACGGTGAGCGTTGCAGCCATGAGCACAGACTTGAACGGTATGAGCTCACGCAGAAATGTTGCGAATGCCAGGCAAAGCGTTGTGGGTGGCAAACCTGCCGGCTGGAGATGGGAGGTTGTCGTGTAGTGCGGACCTGCTGGTACTAAGACCATGGTCTCAAAGTCTCCCTGATTATTATTGTGGTGATGGCCCTTGCTAGCAAAGGCGACAAGTCACATCCAGCGGCTTGGCTTCAGCAGTACTACTGCCTTGTGTATAACACACTCCCGAGAATGATATTTTTGCCCACAAAAAAGCCGGGAAAGGTGAGCCTTTCCCGGCTTCATGTCAGCGCTGAAAATAGCTTCAGCCAGCAGCCGCCACCCGCTCAGGCGCAGCCGCTTCCACGACTTCCTCCGCCGTCACAGCCGCCACCGGCTTCGCATACTTCGCCAGAATTTCCTCGCGACGCTCCGGATCAATATTGGCCTTGCTCAGGTCGCCCTCGTAGTGATCCACCACGCGCTGATCCATCATGCCGAACCACCACGATGGGAAGTAGGCGGGCAGCAGCATGGAGGCATAGCCGCCCGGCAGCTGCGGCGCGTGCTCGAAGTGGCGCAGGGCCTGGAAGCTGCGGGTCGGGTGCGCGTGGTGATCGCTGTGACGCTGCAGCTGGTAGAGGAACAGGTTGCTGACAATCTCGTTGCTGTTCCAGCTGTGCTCCGGGCGGGTGCGCTCGTACTTGCCGTTGGCATCCTGATCGCGCTTCAGGCCGTAATGCTCGATGTAGTTGATCACTTCTAGCAACGACGCGCCGTAGGCCGCCTGGCCGACCAGGAACGGGATGGCACGCGGGCCGCCGACAATCGTGGCGGCACCGAAGAAGCCGGCGCTCATCGCCCAGCCCTGCAGCAGCTCGTTTTCCAAGCACCAGAAGCTCTTGCCCTTGCGCTCCAGACGGCGCTTCTCGATCTCGTAAGCCGACTTGAAGCCGCCAATGACGGTACGCGGCAGGAATTTCCAGAAGCTTTCGCCGAGGCGGCTGCTGGCCGGATCTTCCGGCGTGGCTACGCGCTTGTGATGGCCGAACGGGTGCTCGACGGCGAAGTGCGTGTAGCCGGTCGGTGCCAGTGCCAGCATGGAGAAGAAGCGGTCGGACTTGCCGTGCTTGTGCGACAGCTCGTGCCCGGTGTTGATGGCGATGCCGTTGACCGCACCCACAGACAGCATCAGACCGAGATAGTCAGCCAGCGGCATGTCCTTGCGGCGACCGACCAGCCAGGTGGCCAGGAAGGTGGTGGCGTACTGCGCCGGGATGAACGCCTTGACGATGGCCTGGTAGTACTTGTCGTGCTCCAGCTTGGCGATGACCTCTTCCGGCGGATTGCTGGTGTCGCCGCCAATCAGGCGGTCGAGCGCGGGAATCACGCCATGAACCATGATCGGGCCGATCCACGACAGCGCGCGCAGCTTCTTCGGCGCCACGGCATAGGCCGACACCGCAGCCAGACCGATTGCCGGCAGGGCAGGACTGAGCAGCCAGAGGTAGCGCTTCGGGTCTTTCCAGTCCGGTGCGTTGCTGGTGGTGGCTGTGCTGTCGTTACTGGCGATTTGCGCGTGCAGGTGATCGGTTACGGTGGCATTCATGGTGGTTATCCATCGGTCAATTGACTGTGAGGTCATTATCGACAGATGCCGGTACAGGCAGAGTCGCCAAAAGCCGTTTTTCTCTCTTGAAACGCCGGTATCACATGATTAGGTGTGACATCGCACGGTGTCATGATTGGCGGTTTCGCGGTTGTTGATCCATATCTTAGTGAGTGGACTTGCCAAGCTTACTTTGAGATCCGTCATTGACGGATAAAAGCCCTATGTTTACAGTTATTGAAACGCCCATATTTTCATCTGATGCCGAGCTGATTTGGCGTGAAGACGAGCGCCAGGAATTTGCCGTCTGGCTTGCAGCCAACCCGCTTGCGGGCGATGTGATCCCCGGTAGCGGCGGATGCCGCAAGGTGCGCTGGGGGCGTTCTGGTGTTGGCAAGCGAGGCGGGGTGCGCGTTATTTACTTTATCCGGCTGGCTAGCGGCGAAATTTGGTTATTGCTGATGTATGCCAAGAGTGTGCGTGAAAGCATCCCCGCGCATTGGCTGAAGAAGGTCAGAGAGGCATTGGATCATGCGTGATGACACGGCGGATGAATTGGGGCGCAAGCTGTTCGAGTCTGTGCGCCAGATGCAGTCCGGGCAAATAGGGCGCTCAACGCGCATTACGCCAAATCAGGTAGCCGAAGCGCGCCTGCGCACCGGGCTGTCACAAGTGCAATTTGCACAAGCGTTGAATATTTCAGCGCGAACGCTGCAGGAGTGGGAGCAGGGTCGGCGTCAACCATCCGGTGCCGCTCAGGCATTGATCAATATTGCCTTCAAGCACCCCCAAGTCATTGTGGATGAGTTGGGTCAGCCCTGAGTCAAGCCCGCCACATGCCGCGCAAAGTTGTCGAGGATGGCCTGCCAGCCTTCTTGCTGCTGCGCCACGGAATGCGTGGTTTCGGCCTCGAAGGTCACGCGCACTGTGGTGCCATCCGCTGCGGTGATGAACTCCACCCGCGCCGTGCGGTCGCCGAAGCGGTATTCCAGCAGCTGCTCGGGGATCACCTGGGTATAGGTGCCGGCGAAATCGAAGCCGAAGCTGCCGTCCTTCGCCTCCATGCGCGATGAGAACTCGCCACCGACACGCAGATCGACGCTGGCCTGCGTGGTGTGCCAGTCGGCCGAAGCCGCGTTCCACTGCACGATGTCCGCCGGTGTGGTGTAGGCCTGCCAGACGCGAGCGGCCGGTGCGCGAACGAGGGTTTCAACGGTGATCTTCATGGGTGGGCGCTCCAGTTCGGCGGTCAGGCGGTCCAGGTTCTGCTCGTTGGCAGGCTCGACGATGTGGCGGATGGCCTCGGCCACGGCCGCGTCATCCAAGGTTTGCGCCCAGTGCAGGCGCGTGCCGGTGGCGGTCGCCTCCAGCCGGATGCTGAGCGTAAACAGCGGCTGACAGACATGGCGCAGCACCAGCTCCTGGTCATCCACGATGCGCGTGAACACCGATTCGTTGGCGTAGACCGTGCCATCCGGGGCGATCATGTCGAAGACCCAGCGGCCGTCCGCCCGAAACTCGAAGATCGAAAAGCGGTTGCTGAAGCCGGCCGGCCCCCACCAGCGTGCCAGCCGTGCCGGATCGCGTATGGCCGCAAAGATGGCGGCGGGCGAGGCGTTGAAGTCGCGAGTGGTGGCGAAGGTGGTCATGGCGGACTCCTGTTTTCAGGCGAGCATAAGCCATCTTGGGCAAGTCAAGAACGATCCAGACTCTCGGATAACAGCAAGCGACCGGCTCGCATCACATGAACGATATTGATGATCTCGCCCTGCAAGCGGTAGAAGATTCGGCACGGTGGCTCGACAATTTGACGATAACGCCAGGCTTCTGGCTCCGGCGGCGTTGCGCCCATTTCCGGATGCGTTTTCAGGTTATCGATGTGCTGAAACACCCGCCTCACCAGTGCCTGTGCCGCGCTCGGGTTGTCCAGCGCGATGTAGTCTGCGATGGCGTCCAGGTCCTGCAGCGCTGGCTCGGACCAGATTATTTGAGCCATCGTTTCATGCGTTCCTTCGCATTGGCATGTGTAACGACGCGCCCGTCGTCAATGGCGCGCTCCCCGCGAGCAATGCCCTCCAGCAGCTTCATGCGCTGCTGCAGTTGCTCGAATGTTTCGACATCCACGAGGTAAGCACTTGGCAGCCCATGCTGAGTAATGAGAATGGGCTCCTTGTCTTTTTCCAGATCAGACAGGAGTTCCGTGGCTTGGCGCTTGAGCGTGGTGACGAGTTCGGTTCGCATGAAGTGATACTAAAGTGGCACTTCATGCGGGGCAAGAGGTTTGTTTTGTGCGGTTATGACGGAAGAGTGCCAACGCGAGATGTAAGCATTCAACGTTTGAGTTAAGGACGCGGCTGTAGGCCGTAGCCCCTTGAACGAATTGTGTTAGTCACCGGTTGCTTATGTTGTGGCCTTAATAAAATTGAATATCTCGATATTTTCGTTGTTTGCTGCTGGATTAAGGTTGAGAACACGAGCCGATGGGTGATGACAGCACACTATTCTTGCCGAAGTAATGCGAGATAAGAGCAAGTGAGACTCTCTTGCTGCGCGGCCAACCAATATAATACAGCACAGATTTGGCATGGCCGAGACTAACGGCGCAAGATACTGGGTGCCAGCACGAACATCTTGGCCTGTAGCGGCCCGAATGGAGGTTCCTGTTTCGTTGCCAATATACCAAGGAACGATATTCCAAACAGCAACTTCTTCACGGCTTATGCCTGCGGAGGTCAATTGCTCCTGAAGATTTTTTGCCGTTGGGTCTGGATTATCAAAAGAGATAATACCAGATTCCACAGCCTTTGGCCCTGGAGCCTCTAGAAGAAAAAGATACTTCGCTCGTTCATTTCCATTCTTGGGGTCAAAGCAAGGTACCTCACTTGTGAGGTTTAGATCGGTGCGGATTATAGAGACGAGGATTTCGAAGTTCATATTTTTCAGGTGGCTAACGCTGCGCTTCAGCCGCGCACACGCCACAAGGCGTGTGCGTCGGATGGAAGCGATGGTTAGCCACCAGTTACTCCGCGAACAGCGATTGTTTTTACGAACTCGCTAGTAAAAATGAAGAACCCCATTGCAAGCGCCAGATAAACGACGCCAGGAATTGTGAGAAGTGAGCGTAAAGGTTGACGCACAACAGAACGCCACGTGAGTGGTGGCTCCGAATTTGGAAGCGGCCCCTTCATTGCGTTTTCGAGCGGTAGCGCAATGTATTTGGCGACGTAAAACAGAAGCAGCGCCGATAGGATGATGAACACGAAAAAGCAGAGAAGCCCAAAGAAGACCGGGCCTGACTTCAGGGTGGAGAGGCTAACCTGGAAAACAGCCGCGGTAACCAGAACCCAGGCCCAACTCTTAAAAATGGACTCAAGTGTTTCTTGCTTTGTCAGATGCTCAAAGAACTGATCACGTTTGCGCTTCATTTGTCCTCCTAGTGGCTAACGATGCGAGTCACCGGCCACAGGGGCAAGTAAAATTAAAATTTACAACGATAGCTAGGCCCTGTGGTCTGCGTGCAATCGATTAGTAGGCGTTTTTTCGATTTTTGCCCCACATTTTGGGCAATATTTTAATTTTGAGAATGGCTGAGTATGCTCATAGCCGCAAGAGCCGCAAAAGGAAGTTGATTTTGATGAGGCATATGTCATGAGCACTCCAATGCCAATAAAAATAATTAATGGGACCATTGGAAAGCCCATGATATATCCTGAAAAAAACATAAGGATACTTAAAAATAAACTGGCAATATTATTTATTTGTTTTTTCTTATTAATATTTTTCGCTCTCTTTTTTGCCGCATAAAATATTGCTGCAGCAACGCCCCATACTATTGAATACATTAGTAGTACTAGCCCATCTATTTTTTCGCTCATTTTATTTATTAACCCCCTAACGCTTCCGTTCATGTGTCATGACGAATCCGAAGGATGAGGATCGTCGCATGAAACGGTTCGTTATAGTGTAGTTCAGGCAAGGTAGTCTTCAGCATCAGTATTAATCTTTTCGGACTTTACGAAAAATAGCCAACCCAACAATAACTCCAGCGCCAATTACAACTCCTTGAGCGGCGGCTATTACCGGCAATATGACAATGCCAAGCAGGGCTTGTGATGCACTACCTGTTATGAGCTCCGTAATGATAGCGAAGCCCAGCGGTATCGCCATGACCGCAACAACCCCTACTGTCCATCCAACAAAAACAATCCTAAAGGCCTGACCAAGTGGCAGCGTTTGTAGTGGGTTTTCCATTAATCTCTCTTTTGCTCTCTAACTTAGTTTATGCCGCAGCCATTGCTGCGTAATAATTCCAGACTGCTGAAAAACATCGGAGGGAGAGTAGAGACTTCAGCCATTTCAATGACTTGAAAAACCTGAAACAGCACTCCCTGCCGACAAATACCGCAAATCCACTGCCAATAAGCATGCCAGCCGTCCCATCTACCGGCAACCCTCCCCTTTTAGCCACCGTTCATCCCCCAGCCTCGCGCTCCAACAACGCCAGCATCGCCTGCGCCGCCCGCGACAGTGCTCGCCTCGGGTGATGCACCACGCCCAGGTCGCGACTCAGCGCCACGCCTTGCACCGGCACGGCCACCACGTCGGCATCGCACATGCTGGCCGGCAGCACGCCCCAGCCGAGACCGATGGACACCATCATCTTGATCGTCTCCAGATAGTTGGTGACCAGGCTCACATTCAGCGTCAGGCCTTCGCGCTGGAACATCTGCTCGGCGATCTGGCGGGTGAAGGTCGAGGACGACGGCAGGATGGCGGAATAGGGCGCCAGGTCAGCCGCGGCAATGCCGGCAGGTTGCGTCTGGGCACGTGCAGCCAGCGGATGCCCGGCGGCGACCACAAAGGCCAGCGGATCGGGCCAGATCACTTTCGCCACCAGCCGATCATCCGGTGCCGGCGGCAGCGTCACGATGCCCAGCTCCAGTTCGCCGGACAGCACGGCGTCGTAAGCCTGTTCGGAGTCGATGAAGCGGATGTCCAGCCGCACTTGCGGATGCGCGGTGCTGAACGCGCGCAGCGCCGGCGGCAGGCGATGCAGCCCGATGTGATGACTGGTGCCGACCGTGAGTGTGCCGGTGAGCTGGCCGGTCGCGGCTTCGGAGTAGTCGCTGACCAGGCGACGCATGTCGTCGAGCTCGTGCAGCCATTGTCGGGCGCGCGGCAGCAGGGCGCGGCCGGCCTCGGTCAGCGTCACGCGGCGGCCGACGCGATCAAACAGGGGCGCATCCAGCTGTTCTTCCAGCACCTGGATGCGCTTGGTCACCGCCGGTTGCGTCAGGTGCAGCGTTTCCGCCGCTTTCGAGAAGGATTCGTGGCGGGCGACTTCAATGAAGGCCTTGAGGACGGCGGTATCCATGCGGTGTGTCACTGACGATGGCTGAGCGCCGAAGAATGAGCCGGGCTGTGTGTGCTGGCAAGTAGCTTGGCGTTATGCTCCGCGCTCGGCAGTTGTCCGGGGCAGTTGAGGGGCAGGCATGATCAAAGGGTGGTGGTGGACAGGGCGGCATGTGCTGGGCATTGCCGAGCATGCGGTGTCCTGGCGCGAGCGCGCGCTGGCAACGCTGGTGGCGGGCGTGGGTGTGCTGCTGGTGGCGCTGATCAGTCAGCATTTCATGTCGTCGCTGTCGGCACCAAGTTTCTGGCTGGTGGCATCCATGGGGGCGAGTGCGGTGCTGGTCTTTGCCGTGCCGCACGGTGCCTTGTCGCAGCCGTGGGCGGTGCTTGCCGGGCAGGGCGTCTCGGCCTTTGCCGGCCTGCTGGTGGCGCACCTGCTGGGGGCGAGTCTGGTGTCCGGTGCGTTGGCGGTGGCGCTGGCGATTGCCGCCATGCACAGCCTGCGCTGCATCCATCCGCCGGGCGGTGCAACGGCCTTGTCGGTGGTCATGCTGGCGGACACCGGGCATATGCCCGACTGGTCTTACGTGCTGAATCCGGTCCTGCTCAATGCCGTCTTGCTGGTGCTGCTGGCAGTGCTGCTGAATGCGCCGTTTCCCTGGCGGCGCTACCCGGTGGCCTGGGCATTCCGCAAGGCCGGCGTGATCAAAGGTGCCAGCCTCGCCCCCGAGTCGCCGTTCACCCCACGGCAATTGCGCCATGCTCTGAGTGAACTGGGCTCCATGATCGATATCAGCGATGACGAGCTGCAGGCCTTGTATCAGGCGCTGCGGCGGCAGCAGGCCCACGATGAGCTGAGCGAGCAGGATCTGCAGGTGGGCGGCTATTACAGCAATGGTGACGTGGGCGAGCGCTGGTCGGTACGTCGCATCATTGATGCCAGCGAGCCGGATGCACGCCGTCCGCAGCTGATTGTGAAGACGGTGGCCGGGCCGGGGCGCGGCGATATCCAGGTGGTCTTGCGCAAGACCTTCCTGAGCTGGGGCAAATATCAGGTGGTTCCCGATGGCGGCGCGTGGCGACGCTTGGATGGCGAGGACTGAGTCCGTGCCTCTGGAGCATCTCTGGAATTCTTTATAGTTATTTATAATATAAAAACTATAAATTAGATTTATTTACGAGCTGCCCGTAGTCTTGCCTCATCCGAAAAGCGTCCGCTTGGGGCGTTAACCGTTGAGGAGGCTGTCATGGCCGGCAAGACCCTGTATGACAAGTTGTGGGATGACCATCTCGTGACCCAGCGCGATGACGGCTCCTGCCTCATCTATATCGATCGCCAGTTGCTGCACGAAGTTACTTCGCCGCAGGCGTTCGACGGCCTTCGCTTGGCCGGCCGCAAGCCCTGGCGCATCGACGCCAATGTCGCTACACCGGACCATAACGTGCCGACCGAGCGCGAAGAGCGCGCCGGTGGCGTCGCGGCCATCGCCGACGAGACCTCGCGCATCCAGGTGCAGACGCTGGACGACAATTGCCGCGATTTCGGTGTCGTCGAGTTCACCATCAATGACGTGCGTCAGGGCATCGTGCATGTGGTCGGCCCGGAGCAGGGCCTGACCTTGCCGGGCATGACCGTGGTCTGCGGCGATTCGCACACCGCGACCCACGGCGCGTTCGCCTGCCTCGCGCATGGCATCGGCACCTCGGAAGTCGAGCATGTGCTCGCCACTCAGTGTCTGATCCAGAAGAAGTCGAAGAACATGCTCGTGCGCGTCGACGGCGTGCTCGGTGCCGGCGTGACCTCCAAGGATGTCGTGCTCGCCATCATCGGAAAGATCGGCACCGCCGGCGGCAACGGCCATGCCATCGAGTTCGGCGGCCAGGTTTTCCGCGACATGAGCATGGAAGGCCGCATGACCGTGTGCAACATGGCCATCGAAGCCGGTGCCCGTGTTGGCATGGTTGCCGCTGATGAGAAGACCTTCGAGTACTTCCGTGGCAAGCCGTTCGCGCCGACCGGCGAGCAGTGGGATGCCGCCGTGGCCTACTGGCAGACTCTGCACTCCGATGCCGATGCGGTGTTCGACACCGTCGTGGTCATGGATGGCGCAGCCATCGAGCCGCAGGTGAGCTGGGGTACCAGCCCGGAGATGGTGGTGCCGGTCACCGCCACCGTGCCGACGCTGGATGACGCCGAAGATGCCGTCGAGCGCAGCTCGTTTGAGCGCGCCTATCAGTACATGGGCCTCAAGGCCGGGCAGAAGATCACCGACATCCAGCTCGATCGCGTGTTCATTGGCTCCTGCACGAACTCGCGCATCGAGGATTTGCGCGCAGCTGCTGTCGTGGCCAAGGGCCGCAAGGTCGCCAGCACGATCAAGCAGGCCATGGTGGTGCCGGGCTCGGGTCTGGTGAAGCAGCAGGCCGAGGCCGAAGGCTTGGACAAGATTTTCCTGGACGCGGGTTTCCAGTGGCGCGAGCCGGGCTGCTCGATGTGTCTGGCGATGAATGCCGACAAGCTCGGCTCGGGCGAGCACTGCGCATCTACGTCCAACCGCAATTTCGAGGGTCGCCAGGGCAACGGCGGTCGTACCCACCTGGTCAGCCCGGCGATGGCGGCAGCGGCAGCGATTGCCGGCCACTTTGTCGATGTGCGTACGTTCTGAGGACCGAATGATGCAGAAATTTACGGTAGTGAAGGGCCTCGCGGCCCCGTTGGATCGCGCCAATGTCGATACCGACCAGATCATTCCGAAGCAGTTCCTGAAGTCGATCAAGCGCATCGGCTTCGGCGTGAACCTGTTCGATGAGTGGCGCTATCTCGATGAGGGCTATCCCGGTCAGGACTGCTCGACGCGTCCGCTGAATACCGAGTTCGTGCTCAATCAGCCACGCTATCAGGGCGCCAGCGTGCTGCTGGCGCGGCAGAACTTCGGCTGCGGCTCGTCGCGCGAGCATGCGCCGTGGGCGCTGGACGAGTACGGCTTTCGTGCCGTGATCGCGTCGAGCTATGCCGACATCTTTTTCAACAACTGCTTCAAGAACGGCATGTTGCCGGTGATTCTTGAGGAGGCGCAGGTCGATCAGCTCTTCCGCGAGTGCTTCGCGACGGAAGGCTACGAGATCACGGTTGATCTGGAAAAGCGCCAGGTCATCACGCCCAGCGGCGAGGCCTTCGGCTTTGAGGTCGATGACTTCCGCCGTCACTGCCTGCTCAACGGCCTCGATGACATCGGCCTGACCTTGCAGGATGGCGATGCCATCAAGGCCTTTGAAAGCAAGGCTCAGCTGGCTCGTCCGTGGGTCTTCAATAGCTTGCATCGCACTTGAACAAACGAATTTAAGAGATTGATTCAGATGACTAAACATATTGTTATTCTGGCTGGTGACGGCATCGGCCCGGAAATCATGGCGGAAGCCGAGAAGGTGCTGGCCAAGGTCAACGATCAGTTCGCTCTGGGTCTGAGCTGGAGCCACGAACTGCTCGGCGGCTGCGCCATCGACAAGCATGGCGTGCCGCTGCCGGACGTTACGCTGGATGCCGCGCGCAAGGCCGATGCCATTCTGCTCGGTGCCGTCGGCGGCCCGAAGTGGGACCAGATCGAGCGTTCGATCCGCCCGGAACGCGGCCTGCTGAAGATCCGTTCCGAGCTCAACCTGTTCGCCAACCTGCGTCCGGCCATCCTGTATCCGCAGCTGGCGCATGCGTCGTCGCTGAAGACCGAGCTGGTCGCCGGCCTCGACATTCTCATCGTGCGTGAGCTCACCGGCGGCATCTATTTCGGCCAGCCGCGCGGTATCCGCATTCTCGAGAATGGCGAACGCCAGGGCTACAACACCGATGTTTACAGCGAATCCGAGATCCGTCGCATCGCTCATGTCGCCTTCCAGCTCGCGCAGCAGCGCAACAAGAAGCTGCTGTCGGTGGACAAGGCCAATGTGCTGGAAGTCACCGAGCTGTGGAAGCAGGTGGTGACCGAGATCGCGCCGGAATACCCGGATGTGGAGCTGTCGCACATGTATGTGGATAACGCCGCGATGCAGCTGGTGCGTCGCCCCAAGCAGTTCGATGTGATCGTGACCGGCAACCTGTTCGGCGACATCCTCTCGGACGAAGCGGCGATGCTCACCGGTTCCATCGGCATGCTGCCGTCGGCCTCGCTGGATCAGCACAAGAAGGGCATGTACGAGCCTTGCCACGGTTCGGCACCGGATATCGCCGGGCAGGGTGTGGCGAATCCGCTGGCGACGATCCTGTCGGTGGCGATGATGCTGCGCTACACCTTCAAGGCCGATGCCGCTGCGCTGGCCATCGAGGCCGCTGTCGGGCGCGTGCTCGATCAGGGCTTGCGTACGCCGGACATCCATAGCGAAGGCACCACCAAGGTCGGTACTCAGGCCATGGGCGAAGCGGTCGTAGCTGCGCTTTAACGAATTCTCAGGAGAACGAACATGAAAGTAGGTCTGATCGGTTGGCGTGGCATGGTGGGTTCGGTGCTGATGCAGCGCATGGTGGAAGAAAATGACTTCGCCGTGATCGACCCGGTGTATTTCACCACCTCGAATCCGGGCGCTGCGGCGCCTAGCTTCGGCGGCAAGGCCGGTGGTCTGCTGCAGGATGCCCACAGCATCGACGCCCTGAAGGCGATGGACACCATCATCAGCTGCCAGGGTGGCGACTACACCACCGAGATCTTCCCGAAGCTGCGTGCAGCCGGCTGGAACGGCTACTGGATCGACGCGGCCTCGACACTGCGCATGGAAGATGACGCGGTGATCGTGCTCGACCCGGTCAACGGTGGCCTGATCGAGTCGGCGCTGGCCAAGGGCGTGAAGAATTTCATCGGCGGCAACTGCACCAACTCCATCCTGCTCATGGGCGTGGGTGGCCTGTTCCGCGAAGGGCTGGTCGAGTGGGTCAGCTCCATGACCTATCAGGCAGCCTCGGGCGGCGGTGCCAATCACATGCGCGAACTGCTCAAGGGCATGGGCGTGATCAACGCTGCTGTTGCGGACGAGCTGGCGACCCCGGCGTCGGCCATTCTGGAGATTGACCGCAAGGTTGCGCAGACCATCCGTCAGGATGTGCCGCGCGAGTACTTTGGTGCTCCCTTGGCGGGCGGCCTGATTCCGTGGATCGACAAGCAGCTCGACAACGGCCAGTCCAAGGAAGAGTGGAAGGGTCAGGCCGAGGTCAACAAGATCCTCGGTACGGATGCCGTGATTCCGGTTGATGGCCTCTGCGTGCGCATCGGTGCCATGCGCTGCCACAGCCTGGCGCTGACGCTGAAGCTGAACAAAGATCTGCCGTTGAGTGAAATCGAAAGCATCATCCAGTCCGGCAACGACTGGGTGAAGTGGGTGCCGAACGACCGCGACATCACGGTCAACGAGCTGACGCCGGCGAGCATCACCGGCGGCCTCAAGATCGGTGTCGGCCGTGTCCGCAAGCTCAACATGGGCCCGCAGTACATTTCGGCCTTCGTCATCGGTGACCAGCTGCTCTGGGGTGCCGCCGAGCCGCTGCGCCGCATGCTGCGCATCCTGCTCGCGCGCGGAACGGCAGCCTGATGGGCGCCATCACGCAGTCCATAGGTTTGTTTGGCGTTACCGGCGAGCTCGGTCGCGCTTTCTTTGATGCCATGGAAGAGCAGGGGGCCTTTGTCGGCCGCCTGCGTCTTTTTGCCAGTGCGCGCTCGGCGGAAGAGAGTCGCGTGTTTCGCGACAAGCCGCTGGCCGTGGAAGAGGCCGATACGGCCGATTTCGACGACCTCAATGAAGCTATCCTGGCGGTGCCGGCCGATGTCGCCGATGAGCTGGCCGGTCGCCTGCTCGCGCGCGGTGTCCGCGTCTGGGATGCCAGCGGCAGCCTGCGCTCGCATCCGCAGGCGGTAAGTCTGGCCGATGTCGGCCCGGACAGCCTGCTGATCGTGCTCGACGAACCCCTGGTCAATATCCTGTCGCCGCTGGTGCAGAAGCTGAATGCGGCCTCGCCGCTGCAGCGTCTGGAAGTGACGGTGCTGGCGCCGGTATCGGCGCGCGGCCAGAAAGGCGTGCGTGAACTGGCGCGGCAGACTGGTGAGCTGCTCAATGGTCGTGGCATCACGGTCGAGACCTGGCCGCAGCAGATTGCCTTCAATGTGCTGTCGGCCGATGGCAATTTCGAGCCGGCCACAGGCACCTTGCGTGAGCGCCGTCTGCTGACATCGTTGCAGAAGCAGCTGCCGGGTACGCTGGTGCGCGTGCGTCAGTTCATCGTGCCGGTGTTTTACGGCGCTGTGCTGGATTTGCGCTGGACGCATGCGGACGCGCTGAGCCGTGCTGACGTCCTGACGGTTTGCGAGTCGGTCGAGCATCTGCAAGTGCATGAAGATCGTGATGGCGAGACCTTGCCGACGCCGGTCAGCCAGGGTGTCAGCAACATCACCGGGACCTTGTCGCGCCTGCAGGTCGAGGCGCAGGACGCCATGGCCTGCGTGCTCGCCGATCCGTTGCGCGTCGGTATTGTGCAGCCGCTCTTGGCAACGCTCATGGTTCAGGGTTAACTCAGCGCAGAAGCGCTTCAGCGCAACAACATCGGCGCCATCGGCAGCCAAGGGAGCGGGGATGAACAATCGCATCGTGACATGGGCCGCCGTGGCTTGCCTGAGTGCTTATGCCAGTTCGGTCGGCGCCGTGGCGCTGGGCGAGATGCGTGCGTTGTCGGCGCTGGGCGAGCCGCTCAAGCTCAGGCTGGTGCTGACGGATCTGGCAGCGGTCAATCCTGCCGATGTCCGTGTCGTGCTGGCACCTGCCGATGACTACACCCGACTTGGCCTGATTCCGCCACTGGGTGCCGAGCAATGGCAAGTGGCCATGCAGAACGACAAAGGCTTGTCGGCACTGATCACGGGCGCAGCGGCGCAGCAAGATGCCAATGTCAGCTTTCTGGTGCAGCTGATCTGGCCGGGCAACCTCAGCATTCAGCAGGTCACGATGGTGCTTTTGCCGGCGCTGCCGGCTGCTGATCCGGTCATGAGTGAGCCTGTGTTGCCGGGCACGGTGTCTGCTCCTGAGCCTGTGCTGCCGGGTTCGGCATCGCCGGCCGATGCCACGACGGCCCCGCTGCCTGCCGAGATCGAGCAAATCGCGATTGCGCCGAGCACGGCCCGTGTTCGTGCCGGCGATACCTTGAGTCAGCTCGCCATGGCCTGGGCCTTGCCGCAAGCCTCCCTGCAGCAGCGTCAGCAGGTGCTGGCCGAGAGTAATCCGCAGCTTTTTGTGGCGGGTAACATCAATCTGCTCAAGCGTGGCGCCATCATTCGTTACCCTCTGGCGAGCGGCGTGACCCTGCCGGATGCCAAACAGGCTGCGGCCTGGCTGGCAGAGCGTCAGTCGACTGGTGCGCAAATGGCTACAGAAGCCGGCACTGTCAGCCTGGATCAGCCTGCGCTTTCTGCTGCTCCGGAGGCCGGCAGCCCGGAAGTCAATGAAGAAGTCACCCTGACGCTGGTCAGCCCGGATGCCGCGAAGGCCAATGCGCAATCCGTGGCCGAGGAAGAACAGGCTGCAGACCAGCTCGGCGAATTGAATGCCAAGAAGAATGCCTTGCTGGCGGAGCGCGCTGCGTTGCAGGCCGAGCTGACGGCGCTGGAAAAGTCCGGCAGCACTCAGGATGCCCGTTTGCAGGTGCTTGATGCCCGTCTCGCGCAATTGAATGCCACTCCGGCGACCGCCAAGCCGGTGTCTGCAGAAAGCAGCAGCACTGAAAGCGGCATCCGTCCGAGTTGGGTGGCGGCCGCCGTCGGCTTCTTCCTGGCCTTGCTGGTGGTCATGCGCCGCCGTGCCGCAGCGGCATCGGCAGCAGCGAGTGCCGCGAGGACAGCGCCGGTAGTCGCGCCTGAAAGTGACTATGTTGCTTTTGAGCCGCTGGAAACCCTGCCGACGCCACCCTGGACAGGCTCGTCTGCCCTGGTGGCCGAAGAGGCTGTCCGGGAGTCTGCGGAGGAGGAATACGATTTTCTGACCGATGCCGAGTCTGCCGCCCTGCAGACCCGACTGGATCTGGCGCAGGCCTATATCGATATGCAGGAAACCGATCTGGCCAAAGAGCTGCTGCGCACCGTGGTTGCACGCGGCAATGCCGAGCAGCGTACGCAGGCATCATCCCTGCTCGACAGCCTGGCCTGACATGCTGCTTGAGGAGACTCGCCCGGCTACGCGCTGGGCCATTGCGGTCGAGTTTGACGGACGCGCCTTTCGCGGCTGGCAGACGCAGCAGGCCGGCGTGGTCAGTGTGCAGGAAACGCTGGAGGCCGCAATTTCACGGGTAGCCAATCACAAGGTCATTGTGCATGGCGCCGGGCGTACGGATGCTGGTGTTCATGGCTCCGGCATGATCGCCCATTTCGACAGCAGCGCTGTGCGCAACGAGCGCAACTGGCTGATGGGCATCAATACCTTGTTGCCGGAGTCGGTGGCGGTACGCTGGATTCAAGCCATCTCGCCGGATTTCCATGCGCGCTTCAAAGCGGTGGCGCGGCGTTATCACTATTTTGTCTACAACCACCCGCGGCGCTCGGCATTACTCGCGGGCCGTGCCACCTGGCATCATGCGGCGCTGGATGTTGAGCGCATGCAGGCGGCGGCAGATGCGCTGGTGGGGGTTCATGACTTCAGCGCCTATCGTGCCGTGGCCTGTCAGTCCAAGCGTCCGGTGCGACATGTGCACTTTGCCAATCTCAGCCGCCGGGGCGCGTTGATTCGCCTCGATATTCAGGCTGACGGTTTTCTGCATCACATGGTACGCAACATCATGGGCGTACTGCTGGCCGTTGGCGATGGTCGTGCCGAGGTGGCCTGGGCAGGGCAGGTGCTGGCCTCGGCGGACCGAACTCAGGGCGGTATTACTGCGCCGCCGGATGGCCTGTATTTTGTCGATGCGCATTACCCGGCAGAGTTTCATCTGCCGCGCGATCCGACTGGTCCGCTTTGGGCTGCCGCTTGGTCGGAATAACATGGGTCGCGACCCGATTTGTTACTTTTGTGTAAGAAAGCATCTTGGCAGGAAGAGCTGAAACCGCTTTACTCACCGTCACCGCAAGACACTGATAACGAGGATAAAGTCATGCCCCGCACTTGTACTCCCGGCACCCTGCGTCAGACTGGCGCCATGGCCCTTGCATTCATGCTTGGCAGCGCTGTGCTGCCGGCACAGGCTATTTCGGTCAATGATATGGTGGTGTGGTCTGCCAGCAACAAGCCGCTGCGCATGGATATCGAGCTGGTTGATCTGCAGGGTGTGCGTGTGTCGGACATTCGTTTGTCCATTGCATCGTCAGCCGAGCATGAGCGCGTCGGTCTGACTCGTCCGGAATGGGCCGACAGTGTCAGCTTCAAGGTGATTGCACTGGACTCCGGCAAAGTGATTGCCCGAGCCAGCTCCGGCCAGTCTGTTAATACCGACTTTGTCAGCTTTTTGGTGAGCATTCGTGGCGCCGGCATCGGGCAGCTGCAGCAAGTAGCCTCGAAAATTTCGGCGGATGGCGCTGCGCCACTGGCCTCGCCTCAGGCAGAGTCCGTGGCTCCGCGTACCGCAAAGGCAGCTGCAGTCACGGCCTTTGCCGACAAACCTGTCAGCAAGCCAGTGGCCAAATCTGTGCCCGTCGAAGATCGTGTTGCTGCGCCAGCACCTGCTCCGGTGGCGAAAGCAGCACCTGCCGTGAAGCCGGCGCCTGCACCGAAGCCGGTGGCGCCTGTTGCCGCGGCCCCGGTGGCTGCTGTTGAGCCTAGCCCCGATCCGGCTGAGCTGGTTGCCGCTGCCGAAGCAGATAATGCCGAAGTACTGGCGGATGTCGGCGCTGAACCAACGCTGGAGTCTCTGGAGGCCGAGCGGATGCAGCTGCTGCAGCAAGTCACGGACTTACAGACGCGGCTGACCGAATTGGATCAGCAGATTACAGCACTGAATCCTGAAGCGATGCCCGCCACGGAAACGCCGACGGCATTGGCCGAAGCCGAAACATCGCCGGCCGAGCCCGTTGAAAGCAAGGTGCTGGGCTATACCTACTTCTCTAACGTTCTGCTGACGCTGCTGGCCCTGTTCATGTCAGGCATGATTGCACTTGATCGTATGCGTGCTCGCCTGCGCTGATTCCCGCACAACTGCGGTACAAAAGGCAGCGTCCGGTGCAAGTTCACCTGACGCTGCCTTTTGCCTTTGCTACACTGCCAGCCCGGTCAACCACCGAGATTAGCCTCACTTGTCCAGTCGATCTGCACCCCGTGTGCGCGTCAAAATCTGCGGTATCACCCGTATTGAGGATGCTCTGGCAGCAGTTGCGGCTGGTGCGGACGCCATCGGCTTTGTCTTTCATCCCGACAGTCCTCGCGCTGTCACACCTTTGCAGGCTGCACAGATCGTGGCGGCACTGCCACCCTTCGTGACCACGGTGGGTTTGTTTGTCGATGCCGCTGAGCAACGCATTCGTGACACGCTGGCACACGTGGCGCTGGACATGCTGCAGTTCCATGGTGATGAAACGCAAGCGCAGTGCTTGATCTACGGTCGTCCCTGGATCAAGGCGTTGCGCGTGCAGTCGGGGCAGGATGTAGCTGCGCTGATGACGGCTTGGCCGCGTGCCGCCGGAATTCTGCTCGATGCTTATCATCCAGCTCAGCACGGTGGTACCGGTCTTCAGTTCGACTGGTCGCTGGTGCCGCAGCACAGTGCAGTGCCGATCATTCTGGCTGGCGGTCTGACGCCGGCCAATGTCGCTGACGCCATCCGCACCACGCGACCGTATGCGGTCGATGTCAGTGGCGGTGTCGAAGCGAGCAAGGGCGTGAAAGACGCCGACAAAATTGAAGCCTTCATGGCAGGAGTTCGCTCAGCATGAGTCAAACGGTAGATTTTTCGCAGTTCCCGGATGCGCGTGGCCGCTTCGGCAAGCACGGCGGGCGCTTTGTCTCGGAAACGCTGATGGAGGCGCTCGATGACCTCGACAGGCTCTATGCCAGTCTGAAGAACGATCCGGCTTTCCTCGCCGAATTTGATCACGACCTGGCGCATTACGTCGGTCGGCCGTCGCCGCTGTATCACGCCGAACGCCTGAGTCGCGAACTGGGCGGCGCGCAGATCTACCTCAAGCGCGAAGACCTCAATCACACCGGCGCGCACAAGATCAACAACACCATCGGCCAGGCCTTGCTCGCCAAGCTGTCCGGCAAGACCCGCATCATCGCCGAGACCGGGGCAGGGCAGCATGGCGTGGCCACGGCCACCATCGCCGCACGTCTGGGCATGGAGTGCGTGGTCTACATGGGGGCCGAGGATGTGAAGCGCCAGTCGCCGAATGTCTATCGCATGAAGCTGCTGGGTGCCACGGTGGTGCCGGTCACCTCCGGTTCGCGCACACTGAAAGATGCGCTGAACGAGGCCATGCGCGACTGGGTCACCAACGTCGACAATACCTTCTACATCATCGGTACCGTGGCCGGCCCGGCGCCGTACCCGATGATGGTGCGCGACTTCCAGTCGGTGATCGGCCGCGAGGCCCGCCGCCAGTGTCTGGCGCAGACCGGCAAGCTGCCGGATGCCCTAGTGGCCTGTGTCGGCGGTGGCTCCAACGCCATCGGCCTGTTTCATCCCTTCCTGGCCGATGAGTCGGTGAAGATCTACGGTGTCGAAGCGGCCGGTCACGGCATTGCCGCTGGCGATGGCCAGCATTCGGCCCCGCTCAATGCCGGTCGCATGGGCGTGCTGCACGGCAACCGCACCTATCTCATGGCTGATGACAACGGTCAGATCATCGAGACGCATTCCTGCTCGGCCGGTCTCGACTATCCCGGCGTTGGGCCGGAGCACAGCTGGCTGAAAGACATCGGTCGCGTCGAGTACGTCGCCATCAATGACAAAGAGGCCTTGGCCGCGTTCCACACGCTGACACGCAAGGAAGGCATTATTCCGGCGCTGGAATCCAGCCATGCCGTGGCCTATACGCTGAAGCTGGCGCCGACCATGCGCCAGGACCAGACCATCATCGTCAACCTCTCGGGTCGTGGTGACAAAGACCTGATGACGGTGGCCGAACTTGATCAGATTGAGGTGTAACCCGTGAGTCGTTTGGCTGCTCGATTTGCTGCGCTGAAGGCGCAAGGCCGCAAGGCGCTGATTCCCTATCTCGTCGCCGGTGACCCGGAGCCGGGCGTGACCGTGGGCGCGCTGCATGCGATGGTCGCTGCCGGTGCCGATGTGCTGGAGCTGGGCGTGCCGTTTTCCGACCCGATGGCCGATGGTCCGACCATCACCTTCGGCCACGAGCGCGCGCTCAAGCATGGTGTCAGCCTCAAGCATGTGCTGGCCATGGTCAGCGAGTTCCGCACACAGGATGCCACCACGCCGATCGTGCTCATGGGCTATCTCAACCCGGTCGAGATCATGGGCTGCGCCGCCTTTGCCGATGCCTCTGCGGCCGCCGGTGTCGACGGCGTGCTCACCGTTGATCTGCCGCCGGAAGAGGCCGATGAGCTGGGTTCCGAGCTCAAGCGCGTTGGCATCGATCCGATCTTTCTGCTCGCGCCAACGACCTCGATGGCCCGCGCCAGGCTCATTACCGATGCCGCCAGCGGCTATGTCTATTACGTTTCGCTGAAGGGTGTGACCGGTGCGGCCACGCTCGATACCGATGCCGTTGCCGCCCGTATCAACGAATTGCGTAGCATCACGCAATTGCCCATTGGCGTTGGTTTTGGTATCAAGGACGCCATAACTGCGGCAGCCGTGGCGCGTCACGCCGATGGCGTGGTGGTGGGGTCGGTTCTGGTTCAGCGTCTGGGCGAGCTGACCGACGATCCATCGGCCATTCCGGCTGCCTTGACCGCGATCCTGGCTCCCATGCGAGCTGCGATTGATCAGGCCTGAGGGCCATTCGAGCTGCCGCGATCCGGCGGCTCCAGGGAGTCAACATGAGTGCTAACTGGCTGGAACGCATCCTGCCTAATGTCGGCCAGCAAGGTCCGGCCGATCGACGTGCTTCAGTGCCGGAAGGTCTGTGGCGCAAATGCCCGAAATGCGAGTCCGTGCTCTATGAGGCGGAAGTCGAGCGCAATCAGCATGTCTGCCCGCGCTGCCAGCATCACCTGCGCATCGGTGCCCGTGCCCGCATTGCGCTGACACTGGATCCCGAAGGTCAGGAAGAGCTGGCGTCGGATCTCGAACCCATCGACATTCTGCGTTTCAAGGACTCCAAGCGATACGCCGACCGACTCACCGACGCGCAAGCGGCTACCGGCGAGAAAGATGCCCTGGTGGTGGTCAAAGGCTCGCTCAACGGCTTGCCTGTCGTCGTCGCTGCGTTCGAGTTCGATTTCATGGGCGGCTCCATGGGTTCGGTGGTCGGCGGCCGTTTTGTCGCGGCCGCTGAGTACTGCCTGATTCATCGCATCCCTTTCATCTGCTTTGCCGCCTCCGGTGGTGCCCGCATGCAGGAGGCGCTGTTCTCGCTGATGCAGATGGCGCGTACCTCGGCGGCTCTGGAGCGCATGAAGCAGGCCGGCGTGCCCTACATCTCCGTGCTCACCGATCCGGTCTACGGCGGTGTATCCGCCAGTCTGGCCATGCTCGGCGATGTCAATGCGGCCGAGCCCCATGCCCTGATCGGCTTTGCCGGCCCGCGCGTGATCGAGCAGACCGTGCGCCAGAAGCTGCCGGAAGGCTTCCAGCGCTCCGAGTTCCTGCTGGAGCACGGCACGGTGGACATCATCATTCATCGCCATGAAATGCGCGATACGCTGTTCCGGCTGCTCGCCAAATTCACGCATTTTCCTGTGTGAGCCTGACGAGCAAAGCGGCCTGGCTGCAAACCCTTGAACAGCGACACCCCAGTGCCATCGACATGGGGCTGGCGCGTGTCGGTGTGGTCGCTGACCGGCTGAAAGCCCGCGAGTTCTCGGCACCGGTCATCACCGTGGCCGGCACCAATGGCAAGGGCTCCACGGTCGCCACGCTGGTCGCGGTCGGCCGTGCTGCCGGCTGGCGCGTGGCGCATTACACCTCGCCGCATCTGGTCGATTTCAACGAGCGCATCGGCATCAACGGCGTGCTCATCAGCGATGACGAGCTGGTGCAGGCGCTGGATGCCGTCGAGGCCGTGCGCGGCGACATTTCGCTGACCTATTTCGAGCACACTACACTCGCGGCATTGCATTGGTTTCAGCGCCAGTCGCCGGATCTGATCGTGCTCGAAATCGGCCTCGGCGGTCGTCTCGATGCCGTCAATCTGGTCGATGCCACGGTAGCCGTGATTACCAGCGTCGATCTCGATCATCAGGACTGGCTGGGCGATACCATCGCTGAGATTGCGCGCGAAAAAGCCGGTGTCATGCGCGCGCAACGTCCGGTCATTCTCGGCGAGCGCGAGCCGCATGGCGTGCTGCTGGAGCATGCCCGCAGCCTGTCGGCGCCGGTCTGGATCAAAGGGCGTGATTACGATTTCCATGAGACGGCCAAGGACTGGCAGTGGCAGGGCCGTGATGGGGTGTCGTGGTCGAATCTGCCGTTGCCGCGTGTCGTTTGCGACAACGCCGCGACAGCGCTGGCGGCCTTGCAGGCCTTGAGTCAGGTCAGTGACTTGCGCATCGATCTCGCCAGTGTCTGCAAGGGGTTGCCGCAGGCATTTGTCACGGGGCGTCTGCAGCGACTGCCCGGCCTGCCCGAAACCTGGCTGGATGTCGGACACAATCCGCATGGCGCACGCTTTCTCTGGCAACATCTGCCGGAAGCATTGCCAGCGCAACGCACGCATGCGGTATTTGCCATGTTGCAGGACAAGGATGTAGCTGGCGTGATTGCGGCCTCAAAAGCATGTGTCGATGACTGGTGGCTGGCTGGCTTGCCGGGGCCGCGCGGGCTCACCGCTGAACAACTGGCCGAGCGCGTGGCCACGGCACTGGGCAGCAGTGATGCGATCCATCAGCATGCCGGTGTTGCAGATGCGTTGCGGGCTGCTCGCCAAGCGGCGCAGGGCAACGATAGAATCATTGTGTTCGGGTCATTTCTAACGGTTGCGGCCGTATTGTCAGCAGGTGGTTGAGGCATGGATATCGCAGTGAAGCAACGCATTTTGGGCGGCGTGGTGTTGGTCGCCGCCGCTATCCTGTTCCTGCCGGTGGTGCTTGAGGGCGCCGGCGTGAAAGCCTTGCAGCCACCTGCGCCACCCACACCGCCGAGCACGCCGACGACGCAGGATCTGGCACCAGCCTTGCAGCAGCAGGCTGAAGGCATGGCGAAAGACATCAGTGCCAGCCATGGCGAACCTACGTTTTATCCCGTCGAGCCTGCGCTGGGTGAGGAAGTTGCGCCTACGCCCGCGACGGTCGAACAGTTTCGGCTGGTTGATCCGAAAGCCGGGAAACCTGTTGCCAGCGCAGCGGCGAGTGCCGAAGACGCGCTGGCCGAGCAGCAGCTGGCGGCTAATCGGGCCGCTGAGAAGGCAGCTCAACTGAAAGTGCAAGCGGCGACAGAGGCTGCTGTGCAAGCCCGACGTGACAATGCCTTGGCTGAGAAGACTCAGGCGGTAGAGACCAAGGCCGTGCAAAGCAAGCTGGCGGCAGATAAAAAAGCTGCCGCAGACAAGGTTGCCGCAGACAAGGCGGCAGCGGCCAAACTCGCATCTGAAAAGAAGCTGGCTGCCGAAAAAGCGGCTGCCGCGAAAGTTGCCGCTGCAAAAGCACCGGTGGCGTCTGCCGATCCTGATCCGGCACTGCCGCAAGTCTGGGTAGTCCAGGTGGCGCGTCTGAATGCGCAGGTCAAGGCCAATGCCCTGGCTGAGAAGTTGAGGGCTCGCGGCTATCGCGCCACGGTGACCGGTGCTGGTGATAGCTGGCGGGTGATTATCGGGCCGGAGCTGGACAAGGCGGTCGCCGAATCGGTCAAGCGACGTCTGGCAGAAGACCCGCAATTGAAATTGAATGGCTGGATTCAGGCCTATCGTCCCTGATCCGCATGACGACCGGGCTCCACTCTTGCTATCATGCGCGCCCAGATTGCTACCCCCTTGCTGCCTTGTGAAAGGGCAGACCAGCGAGCCTTATGCATCCTGCTGATCTCGTGATTCTGGCAGCCCTGGCGCTGTCGCTCATCTTTGGCTTTACGCGTGGCTTTGTGCGTGAGGCTTTTGCGCTGGCCGGCTGGGTGCTGGCCATCCTGATTGCGCGAAGCTTCAACGAGCCCCTGGCTGCCTGGCTGGCGCAATGGGTGAGTACGCCCTCGATTCGTCTGGTGTTGTCTTACGGCACCCTGTTTTTCGGCACGGTGCTGACGTTCAGTCTGCTCGGCACAGCCTTTCGTCATGTGGTTCACGGGGGTGGGCTGAGCCTGCCTGACCGTATGCTGGGCGGTCTTTTTGGCGTGGCACGTGGTGCTTTGCTGGTACTGATTGCCCTTATGCTGATGGCTCCGTTCGTCAAGCGTGATGCCTGGTTTCGTGATGCCATGCTGCCGAAAACCATCTTGCAATATGAGACGCTGGCGCGCTCACTGCAAAAGCAGGCGCTGGCGCTGGTTCGTCCTATCCCTTCGTCGTCTTCGACGTCGAAATCGTCACACTGAGAGGTTGCCATGTGCGGAATTGTTGCCATCGCCGGTAAAGCACCGGTCAATCAGGCGTTGTATGACGCCCTGACGGTATTGCAACACCGTGGTCAGGACGCTGCTGGTATTGTCACCAGCGAGGGCGGCCGCCTGTTCCTGCGCAAGGAAAACGGCATGGTGCGTGATGTATTCCATACCCGCCACATGCTGCGTCTGGCCGGTAACTTCGGCATCGGCCATGTGCGCTACCCGACAGCGGGCTCGTCGAGCTCTGCAGAGGCGCAGCCGTTCTACGTCAATTCGCCTTATGGCATCACCCTGGCGCATAACGGCAACCTGACCAATGCACATGAGTTGGCCAAGGATATTTTCCGCACGGATTTACGTCATGTGAATACGGACTCCGATTCGGAAGTGCTGCTCAATATTTTTGCGCACGAGCTGCAGGCGCACGGCAAGCTCACCCCCAGTGTTGATGATATTTTTGCTGCCGTCAGTGGTGTGCACAAGCGTTGCCGTGGTGCCTATGCTGTAGTGGCGATGATCACCGGCTACGGCATCGTCGGCTTCCGCGACCCGTACGGCATTCGCCCGATCATCTTCGGCGAGCGCGACACAGCGGATGGCAAGGAGTACATCGTGGCCTCCGAGTCGGTGGCGGTGACCTCGCTGGGCTTCCGCGTGGTGCGCGACCTGCTGCCGGGCGAGGCGTTATTTATCAACGATGCCGGCGAGCTGTTCACGCGTCAGTGTTCTGAAAATCCGGTGTATTCGCCATGCATCTTCGAGCATGTCTATTTCGCGCGTCCGGACTCGATCATCGACAAGATTTCCGTGTACAAGGCTCGCCTGCGTATGGGCGAGAAGCTGGCCAACACCATTACACGCGATTATCCGGAGCTCAGAATCGATGTGGTCATGCCGATTCCCGATACCAGCCGAACGGCGGCGCTGGAGCTGGCCAATCAGCTCAATGTGAAGTATCGCGAAGGCTTTATGAAGAACCGTTACATCGGTCGTACCTTCATCATGCCGGGGCAGGGTCAGCGCAAGAAGTCGGTGCGTCAGAAGCTGAACCCGATCGAGCTGGAGTTCAGCGGCAAGAATGTGCTGCTGGTAGATGACTCCATTGTGCGCGGCACAACCTGTCGCGAAATCATCCAGATGGCGCGCGATGCCGGAGCCAGCAAGGTCTATTTCGCCTCGGCAGCGCCGGCGGTGAAATTTCCCAATGTCTATGGCATCGACATGCCGGCCAAGGATGAGCTGATTGCTCACGGCCGTACCGATCAGGAAGTCTGTGATCTGATCGGTGCCGATGCGCTGATCTATCAGAAGCTGGAAGATCTGATTGCGGCGGCGCGCGAAGGCAATCCGGACATCGAGCAGTTTGATTGCTCGGTGTTCAACGGCGAGTATGTGACCGGCGACATTGACGAGGCCTACCTCGACAACCTGCAGGCCTCGCGCAGCGATTCGGCGAAGAAGCAAAGCCGTCACGGCTCGACCATGGTGGATCTGGCCAACGGCTGAGGCTGCTGGTAACTGGAGATGATGATGTCTGATGTGCCCGAGTTTCAGCCGGATGCGGCTCCGTTCGACATAGCCGGTTTCGATACGCTGGCCGTGCGCGCCGGCAATTATCGTTCGGCTGAAGGCGAGCACTCCGAGTCCATATATCTGACCTCGTCGTTTGTCTTTGGCAGTGCGGCGGAAGCGGCGGCACGCTTTGGCGGCACCGAGCCGGGCAATATCTATTCGCGCTTCACCAACCCCACCGTGCGCGGCTTCGAAGAGCGGCTGGCGGCGCTGGAAGGCGGCGAGCGCGCCGTGGCGACCAGCTCCGGCATGGCCGCCATTCTGGCCACCGTGCTCGGTCTTCTGAAGGCCGGCGACGAGATCGTGGCCTCGCAAAGTCTGTTCGGCACCACCAATGTGCTGTTCGACAAGTACGCGCGCAAGTTCGGTATCGTCACGCGCTTCGTGCCGCTGGCGGACATCGCTGGATGGGCTGCTGCCATCACGCCGGCGACAAAACTGTTCTTTGTCGAGACGCCGAGCAACCCGCTCGGCGAACTGGTCGATATCGCCGCGCTCAGCGCGCTGGCGCATCAGCACGACATCCTGCTCGCGGTCGACAACTGCTTCTGCACGCCGGCGCTGCAGAAGCCGCTGGCGCTGGGTGCTGACATTGTCATCCACTCCGCCACCAAATACCTCGATGGCCAGGGCCGTTGTCTGGGCGGTGCCGTGGTCGGCTCCAACAAGCTCATGGAAGAAATTTACGGCGTGGTGCGCACCTGCGGCCCGTCGCTGAGTCCGTTCAATGCCTGGGTCTTTCTCAAGGGTCTGGAAACCCTGCGCCTGCGTATGGAGGCGCATTCGGCACAGGCGCTGAAGCTGGCACAATGGCTGGAGGCACAGCCGGGCATCGCTGCCGTGCATTATCCCGGTCTGACGTCGCACCCGCAGCATGCCCTGGCTAAGCGCCAGCAGCGCGGCTTTGGCGGCGTGCTGTCATTCGAGCTGGCGGCAGGTCGCGAGGCGGCCTGGCGTTTCATCGATGCCACCCAGGTCATGTCCATCACCGCCAATTTGGGCGATACGCGCACGACCATCACGCATCCGGGCTCGACCACGCATGGCCGTCTCAGCCCGGAAGCGAAGGCTGCCGCGCGCATCAGCGAAGGTCTGATCCGCATTGCGGTTGGGCTGGAAGACATTGATGATCTGATTGCCGACTGCCAGCGCGGCCTGCAGGCTGTCGCGCATTAATCAGGGCATCCTGCGCTATGCTTACGCAGCTTCTCACAAAGGTTTGCCATGACGTCCGCTCCGCTTGAATTCAAAGATCGCCTGTCACTGGCCTTGCTCCGCTTCTTTGCCCGCCTGTCACTGCCCGTGCTGCAGCGATTGGGTGCTGTCATTGGTGTGCTGGCGGCGCATTTCCCGCGCTCGGGTGTTTATCAGACGGTGCTGCGTAATCTTCAGCTTTGCTATCCGCACGAATCAGATGCCTGGCATCTGGCCACGACCAAGGCGTCGTTGCGCAGTACCGCCATGACTGCCTTCGAATTTGCCAAAACCTGGGGTATGCCGCCAGCGTACAGCGTGTCACAGATTCGCGAGGTTCATGACGGATACATTTTCCATGAGGCACTGGCGGCCGGGCAGGGTGTCATTGCCATTGTGCCGCACTGGGGCAGCTGGGAGTTCTTGAATGCCTGGATCAACCAGTACACCTCGCCGGTCATCATGTATAAGCCCGGCAAGCAGCCGGGTGTCGATGCTTTTGTGGCGGAAGCTCGTGGCCGCCTGAATGCGACCGTGGTTCCGACCGATGACAATGGGGTGCGCGCGACGTTCAAGGCCTTGCGCAAAGGCGGCTTCACCGCAATTTTGCCGGATCATATTCCGGGCGAAAATGGCGGCATCTTTGCGCCATTCTTCGGGATTTCCACCTGGACAGGTGTGATGGTGCCCAAGCTGGCGGCCAAGACAGGGTGTCGCGTCATTGTCATGGGGTGCGTGCGACGCGCTGATGGCCAGGGCTTTGATTTGCATTTCCAGGCTTGCGGGTCGGACATCAATCATGCAGACACGCAGATTGCGACCACCGCCATGAATCGCGCGATGGAGCAGTTTATCAATCTGGCGCCCGAGCAGTACCAATGGAGTTACAAACGCTTCAAGCGTAGCGAGCACATGCCAAATCCTTATCGCGGGGTCGGCCTGACCTATCAGGTTGATCACATGACGTCGGGCGAGTGATTGCCGGCTTTTTCGTCAGTTGTGTGTTGCAGAGGTTGTCAGCTGCGTTTGCCTTGAGTATCATGCGCGCCTCTTCAGGATGTACTGAAGCGATTTAGGCGCTTAGCTCAGTTGGTTAGAGCACCACCTTGACATGGTGGGGGTCAGCAGTTCGAGTCTGCTAGTGCCTACCAAATTACGGAACCCGCGAACCCTTACAGGTCGCGGGTTTTGTGCTTTCTGGGGGTGATGAATAATGCGAATTGAATGCGAACATCAATTCATATTAGTCTGCGTGACTAAATAGTCACACCATGCCGCCCTGGAGAATTCAATGACTGCTGCCTTATCGCTTGCTGGCTTGCGGACTGCACGTCGTTGGCGCGACCCCCAGCCTTCGCTGCTGCTCAAAGCCCTCGGCATCGATCTTGATGATCCACGCTTTGTCCGTCTCAAGCAGTCGTTGTGGCAGGGCGACCCATTGGCCGATGCCGTGGCTGCGTGGATTCACGCCAACAAGGGCGGCTGGCAGCTATTTCAGCGTGCGCTGGAGCAGGGTGTGGCCAGTCTCGAGGCGCCGCCGGAATCGTTTCGGGCCTTCTTCGCGCATATCGAGCAGCGTCCGGCCTGGGTCAATCATGAGCTGATGCGTCAGGGGGCTCATGCCGTGTTGCGCTCCGGCCTGCTTGGCACGACTGCGCTGGGCTCGGTGTCGCTGATGATCGGTTATGCCGCCGATGCCGCCGTGAAGCCGCTGGCCATGACCGGCAATCTCAGCGGCGGTGCCAAGAAGCGCCTCAGCGAAACTTCACGCTGGACGATTGATTGCGCGCTGTCGCAAACCCTGCCGCGTGACTCCGAGGGCTTTCGCAGCACCGTGCGCGTGCGCCTGATGCATGCCTTCATTCGTGGCAGCCTGTGCCAGCGTCCGGACTGGCGATTCGAGGACTGGGGCGATCCCATCATGCAGCTCGACATGGTCGCCACCCAGCTCGAGTTCTCGACCATCTTCATGGCCGGCTGCGCAGCTCAGGGTCTGGTCTATGACCGTGCCGAGCGCGAGGCCATCATGCATTACTACCGCTATATCTGCTGGCTCATGGGCGTGAATGAAGACCTGCAGCCACGCACCTTCCGTGAGGGTCTGGAGATGATGGCCATGCTTTATGCCACCAGCGATATGCAGCCGGATGCCGACAGTGTGGCGCTGACGCGTGGCTTGTTTGCGGCCACCCGCGAGATCATGGCAGAGCAGGAGGGTGGCGAGTGGTTCAAGGTGCTCATGGGCTATCGCGCGGCGGCGTTGTCGCGACTGATGCTGAGCGACCGCGTGGCCGACTTCATGGAAGTGCCGAAAGCGCCGTTCAAGCTGTCGCTGTTCGCCGGCAGTGCAGCCATCTTCACCGCCGACAAGCTGCTCGGGCTGACCGCGACCACGCGCGCCTGGCGTGATCGCCTCGGTCATGAGCTGTTTCAACAGGCTCTGAAACCGGAGAATCGCGGCTTTATTCCTACGATTGCCGGGCGAGCGGTGGTCTCGGACAGCGTGGCCTAGCGCAAGCCATCGGCCACGATCGCAATCAGCATCGGCAAGGTCTGCTGTGCTGAATCTTCAAGGCAGCAGCGCTGTTGGTACGACCGGCAACACCACACTGGAAGGGTGTGTCGCATCACTGTGAATCGTCATGACGCCGATGGCACTGCCAACCAAGCTGGGCAAGGGAGGCAGGCCATGCGGTAAATCGCTGGGACCGACTGAGATTCGCAGCTTGTGGCCGGCCTTGATCAGAGCGCTGGTCGGAAAGACCTCCACGGAAATCTGCATGGGCTCTCCAGGCACCACGGTGCGCTGGGCCTCGGCGGTAAAGATATGCCACGGCTGGATGATCTGGCCATCGAGCGTGCGTGAGCGCTGGTTGTCGACAGCACTCATCGACAGGGTCTGCAAACCATTGGTCAGCGGTACGACGCTGTTGCCGCTAACATCATTGACGCGTATCGAGACTCCGCCGTCAGAGCCGGTGGTGGAGACCCAGAGGTCCACTACGATCGGGCCATTGATATAGACATCCCTCTCCATTGGCGCAGTTTCATACTGGATGTCCAGGGCTTCAGCGAAGCTGTCATCGGTGGTGCAGGGCAGTGGTACGGCCCCAAGGGCGCCGGCTGTCCACTGTGCAGCACTGGCCGAGCAGATGCCGTTAAGTGGCTGTTGTAAGGTTTGATTACTGGCCTCGCCCTGGGTTGGCTTTTGCTCGGCCAGGCTTTTGTCACCGTGCAGATAAAGACGCTGGGCACCTGCCTGTGGATGCGGCCAGTCTGTTGCGCTCACATAGTGGCCCAGGCCCTGAATGTATTGCGTGACATTTGGCAGCTTGTCGGCACCGCTGTCCTGACCGCGCAGGTATTGGTCGAACCACTGTAGCGTGATGTGGTCGAGTACCGGCACACCGTCGGCGGGCAAGCCTGCGCCTGTGGCGAGATGCGTCCATGGGCCGATCAACAGCTTGGCCGGCGCGTTGCGCTTGATATGCTCGTAAAGTAGTGGCTCGCCGCGCTGGAAGATGTCCTGCAGGCCGCCAACGATGAAAGTCGGCACCCGGATCTTATCGGCTTCTTCAATCGGTGAGCGTACTCGCCAGAAGTCGCCGTCATAGACAGTATTGGCATCGCCGGTGACAGCCTTGAGCATGAGCGGCACCTGGAAATTGGTCAGCGCACTAAGCAGTTGGGTCAATACTAGCGGAATGCCGGTGGCTGGTTCCTGCAGCGCATTCGGATGAAGCACACTGCCAGCTGTCACCAGCCCTAGCCAGAGCGGAATGAAGCCCATGTTGGTCTGGCCGCCGGTGAAAACGATATCGCGATAACCATCGGCCATTGGCACAATCAGAAATACGGCTTTCACGGCAGGATGCTGCTTTTCGGCAGCAAGTGCAGCGGTAATGCCAAGCAGCGATCCGCCAAGTAGGCCAATGCGACCGTTGCAGAATGATTGGGCCACGACCCAATCCAGAATCGGCAGATAATCAGCCTGTTCAGTGGCGCCGAAGGCTTCCCAGGTGCCTTGCGAGCCACCGGTACCGCGCACATCGACCACGACATGTGCGTAGCCATGCTGCACAGCGTAGGTGTTAATGGCGTCATTACCCGGACTGTTCTTATTGTAGCCAGTCAGGGTCACGATGGTTGGCAATGGCTGCATGACTGACTTGCCGTCAGCGCCGGCAGGCAAGGTTACGGCAGCAGAGATTTTCGTACCGTCTGCCATGGTGATGATCGACAGCGTTGTATTCTGGCTCGTATAAAGCGCTGGCGGGTTGTAGTCGACCCAGCGGGCGTTGGCATTTGAGGTGATGGGCGTAGAGGCTGTTGCCGGCGTTGCACGAGTGCCCAGCGTGCTCCATCCACTGCCAGACTGGTTGCGTGCATTAGTGGCGGAGACCTTGCTGGAGTCTTGATTACAGCCGCTGCTGAGGACTGTCGCAAGGGCAAGCAGGGCGACTGTGCTTCGGCGGCCAAAAGTTGTTAGCCAGCCGAAAAGCGCCGGAGTTGCCGGAATACGCATGCTGAAGCCTCTTTCCAAATGTCATTTTTATTGTTATCGGCTGACACAGGTCATGGATCAGTGGCTCGCGAGTCTGACGCAGTGGTCAAAAATTGTCACTCATTGATATGGGCGTGTTTTGGCGGGGCTTTTGATAATTCTCGCTGGCGCTGGCTGAGCGCGCCGTTTATCTTCATCGGCTCATTCGAGGATGTCGTCATGGCCAATTTTGATGTGGTGGTATTCGGGGCAACCAGCTTTGTCGGGCAGATTCTCACGCGCTATCTGTTTGAGCGCCATGGCGTCGCCGGCGAGATTCGCTGGGCCATTGCCGGTCGTTCGGCGGCCAAGCTGGCCGAGCTGAAAGCCGGCCTTGGCGATGCCGGCCGCGAGCTGCCGGTGATTCTGGCCGAGGCTCACGATGAAGCCTCGCTGCAGGCGCTCTGTGCGCAAACCCGCGTCGTCGTATCCACCGTCGGGCCTTATGCGCTGTATGGCTCCGAGCTGGTCAAGGTCTGCGCCGAATCGGGCACCGACTACTGCGATCTCACCGGTGAGCCGCAATGGATTGCGCGCATGCTCGCGCAGCACGAAGCGGCGGCGCAGCGCAGCGGCGCGCGTATCGTGCATTGCTGCGGCTTCGACTCGCTGCCATCCGATCTCGGTACTTATTTCCTGCAGACGCAATCGCAAGCGCAGTTTCAGGCCCCTTGCTCGCGCGTGAAGCTGCGTGTGAAAGCCATGCGTGGCACATTCTCCGGCGGCACCGTGGCGAGCATGATGGAAATGCTGCGCGAGGTCGGCAAGGATCGTTCGATCCTGAAGGTGCTGAAGAACCCTTATGCTTTTTGTACGCAGCAGCTCAAGGTGCGGCAGCCCAATCCGGCTGCGGTATCGTTTGATGACGATGCGAAGTCCTGGCAGGTTCCGTTCATCATGGCCGCGATCAACACCAAGGTGGTGCACCGCAGCAACGCGCTGCAAGGTCATCGCTACGGTGAAAATTTCTGTTACGACGAAACCCAGCTCACTGGTAACGGTGTCAAGGGTCGTCTTGCTGCGATTGCCTTTGCATCCGGCCTGGGCGGCTTCATGGCGGCTGCCGCATTGGCGCCGACGCGCAATCTGCTGGAGCGTTTCGTGGTGCCGAAGCCGGGCGAGGGGCCATCGCCCAAGGCGCAGCGCGAGGGCTATTACGACATTCGTTTGTTCGGCAAGACTGATGCCGGTCAGGCACTGGTGGCGAAAGTCACCGGTGATCGCGATCCTGGTTATGGCTCCACCGGCAAGATGCTCGGCGAAGCCGCCACCTGCCTGGCCATGGATGTCAGCAAAAGTGACAGAGCGGGCGGTTTCTGGACACCGGCTACCGTGATGGGGGACGCCTTGATCCCTCGTTTGATTCAACATGCCGGCTTGAGCTTCAGCGTTATCTCGACGTGACGATAACGCTAGGCAGATGACCCGTCACACGCGAAAATGCGCGCCATTGATCAGCGTGAGCGTGTGATGGACTTCCTTCAGCCCGTGAAAGACTTTCTCGCCTGTGCGACGCCTCCCGAATGGGTGCGCGCCGCCGTGCAGGATGTGCCTCTGCTGTTGCAGGACCATGCCAACTGCGAAAAAAAGGCCGCCAGCACCGCCATGAACATGCTCTTTCGCTACAACGAACGCGAGCTGCTGCAGACCGAGCTGGCGCAGCTCGCCCGCGAAGAGCTGCTGCACTACGAGCAGGTGCGCGAGCTGATGCAGAAGCGCGGCATCAGCTATCGCCCGGTGTCGGCAGCACGCTATGCCAATGGTCTGCGTCAGCATGTGCGCACCTCGGAGCCGGGGCATCTGGTTGATCTGATGATCATCGGGGCGTTTGTCGAGGCCCGCTCCTGTGAGCGCTTTGCCGCTATCGCGCCACATCTGGATGATGAGCTGAAGCGCTTCTACACCTTTCTGCTGCGCTCCGAGGCTCGTCACTTTCAGCACTATCTCGGGCTCGCCGCTGCATACTCGCCGACGCCGATTGATGAGCGTGTGGCGCTTTTTCGCGAAGTCGAGCGCGAGCTCATCGAGTCAGCGGATGTCGAGGTCCGGTTTCACAGTGGCATGCCACCGGTCAGCATGACGTCGGCGCTTGTCAGTGAGCGCGCCACATGTTCGAACTGATCTGCCCGCTGTGCCGGACAGCCTTGCAAACGCCGGCGAAAACCTGGTGCTGTGAAAACGGGCATGCCTTTGATGTCGCCCGCGAAGGCTATGTCAATCTCTTGCCGGTACATCACAAGAAAAGCCTGTCACCGGGTGATACGGCAGAAAGCGTGGCGGCCCGTCGCCGGTTTCTGGCGGCCGGCCATTATCAGCCGCTGCGTACGGCAGTCGCTGAGACTCTCGCCGGCTTGGCAGTGCAATCACTGCTGGATCTGGGCTGCGGCGAGGGCTATTACACCGAGGCCATGGCGATGGCCGTGCCGCAGGTTTGCGGTCTTGATATCGCCAAGCCAGCCATCCAGCTTGCCGCGCGTCAGCACAAGGCACAGCTGTGGCTGGTCGCCAGCGGTTCTCTGCTGCCGTTTGCCGATGCCTCGCTCGATGTCGTCAGCACCCTGTTCAGCCCGCTGCCGATCGCTGAAATGTTGCGAGTATTGAAGCCGGGTGGCCATGTCTTGATGGTGACGCCAGCGCCAGACCACTTGTGGCAGGTGCGCGAGGGCTTGTTTGAGCAGGTGCGCGCTCATGAGCCGGACAAGTTTTTGGCGTCGTTCAGCTCGGGCTTCGTGCTGCAGCAACGTCAACGTATCGAGGCGCCGCTACAGCTCTCGCAATCTGCCCTGAAAGACCTGTTGGCGATGACGCCCTATGCCTGGAAGGCCACCGCCGAGCGGCGCGCGACGCTGGAGGCGAGCGAGCATTTTCCAACACTGGCAGCCTTCGATATCATGCTGTTTCAGCGTGCCGGCACTTCAGACTGAACCCAGAGGCTGCACTTATGTCGCAACTCAACGCCATCAGCTATGCCGAGTTTGGGCATAACTTCATTCAGCAGGTCGTTACCGCACGGCGCTTGGGCAGCGAGATCGAGGCCTTGCTGGAGTCGACCATTGCCGGTTCCATGCGCAAGCTGCCGGCCGACATGATGGTCATTTCCTATGTGTTCAAACTGGTTGATATCAGCGTTGACCCACTGCTGAATCATCTGCCCAAGATCGCGTTTGTGCTCTCGGTGCGTGGTGATTTGCAGCTCGATGTCGAGCTCTTCGGCATCGACCTCAAGTTCGCGCTGGCGGTGAATATTCAGGTGCAGATTGATGTCGAAACCTATGCGCCGGTGATGCTCAAGCTGGTGCCGCATCCGGTCTCCGGTCACAGCATCCGCATTGATCTGGTCGGCGAAAACCTGCCCAGCGATGTGCTCGACAAGCTCAATCTGGTCAAACCGATCGTGCGCGATCAGATCGTCAAGGAAGTCAATGCACGCATCAATGATCCGGCCGTGCAGACGGCTGCAAACATCGATGTGCTGGCGTTGGTGGCGCAGGTGAAGATGTCGGGCTGAGGCGATTATTCAGCGACCAGCAGCAAGCCCTCACCATCGATATCGACCATGTGCAGTTCCAGCCGCGACGTCGAGAACTCGAAGTTCTGCAACTTCGGCGTTTCCAGGGCAAAGCTTTCCCCGGCAGACTCGTAGTGCACGATCAGCAGGTCGAGGTAAGGCTCCAGACTGGTCAGGCGATAGCTGCGCTTGTCGCCGAATTCCGGGTAGACGAAAATTTCTTCGCCTTGTTTTTCAGCCAGTTTTTGCAGCTCTTCAATGGCTTTTTGCAGGATGCTTTTGGCCATGTTCAGAACCGGTACTGAGCCAGTTCGATGCCATCCGGACGTGCCCAGGCAATCACGGTTTCACCAGCTTCTTCGCGCCAGTCGCCCAGCACCAGACGCTCGCCGGCCATGTCGCCGGGCAGCTCCACGGCATGGCGCATCGGGCGATGCGTGTGGCCGTGAATGAGCAGCTCGACATTGGCTTCAGCCATGACACGAACGACTTCTTCCGGTGTCACATCCATGATGTTTTCCGGCTTGTTGCTGTTCGCCATCTTGCTCTGCATGCGCCACATCTCGGCCACCATCAGGCGCTGATCCAGCGGTTTGGTCAGCATCATCTGCTGCCACTCGCTGCTGCGCGATTGCTGGCGGAAGGCCATGTAGGCGGCATCCAGCGTGCACAGCTGATCGCCGTGCATGAGCAGGGCGGGGGTGCCGAACAGATCAACCACTTCCGACTCGGCCATCATGCGTCCGCCGGCCAGCTCGGCAAAACCGGGCACGCCAGCGGGGCCGCGTTCGAGCAGGAAATCGCGATTGCCATGACAAAAGACCAGCTCGATGCCGCGCGCCCTGACGCTGCGGAAGCTCTCGTAAATGCTGTCGAGGTAGGGCGTGTGCAGGTCGTCACCGACCCAGACCTCGAACAGATCGCCCAGCACATACACCGCCGAGCAATCGCCCGGCAGCTCGCGCAGCAGGGTTTTCAGACCCTCGCTGCAGCGCGGCAGATCAGGCGCGAGATGAACATCCGACAGCAGCAGGGCGCAGGCCACGGCTTACTCCGCGATCACTTCGGCAGTTTCGATGATGACCGGTGTACGCGGCACATCCTGATGACCGCCGGCATTGCCGGTCGCGACGCCTTTGATCTTGTTGATGACATCCATACCTTCGACGGTCTTGCCGAAGACAGCGTAGCCCCAGCCCTGCGGATTCTTGCCGCTGTGGTTGAGGAAGGCGTTGTTGCCGACGTTGATGAAGAATTGCGCGGTGGCGGAGTGCGGGTCGCCGGTACGGGCCATGGCAATGGTGCCGATGTCGTTCTTGAGGCCGTTGTCGGCTTCGTTCTGGATCTGTGTGCCGGTGGATTTCTGCTTCATCTTTTCATCGAAGCCGCCGCCTTGGATCATGAAACCGTCGATGACGCGGTGAAAAATAGTGCCGTTGTAGTGGCCGTTTTTGACGTATTCAACAAAGTTGGCAACGGTCTTGGGCGCTTTGGCAGCGTCGAGTTCCAGCACGATGCGGCCTTGATTGGTGTTAAGAGCAACTTTCATGCGCGGATTCCTGCGTATTTATGAATGACAGCGGACCTGTATAGCCCGTATTCGGTTGAGAGCGTACCCCCTCGGGGCGTACACTCCAGCCTTTAATTTTGCCTGCTAGACCATGATTGAAGCCAGAGATTTCATCCGAACGCGTGTGCTTGCCGACATTGATCGAAACATCAGTGACAGCAAAGCCCATACCCAGATCGTTACCCGATTTCCGCCGGAGCCGAACGGCTACCTGCATATTGGCCATGCCAAATCGATTTGCCTGAACTTCGGACTGGCTCAGGAAGCAGCCACGCACCCCGGTGCCGATGGCCTGTGCAATCTGCGTTTTGACGATACCAATCCGGAAAAGGAGTCGCAGGAGTACATCGATGCCATTCAGCGCGATGTGCAATGGCTGGGCTTCCAGTGGGCCGGCGAGGTGCGCTATGCCTCGTCCTACTTCCAGGCGCTGCACGATTTTGCCGTCGAGCTGATTCAGGCCGGCAAGGCCTATGTCGATTCGCAGACGCCGGAGCAGATTCGCGAGACCCGTGGCACGCTGAGCCAGCCGGGCTCTAACTCGCCGTATCGCGAGCGTTCCATCGCCGAAAATCTCGATCTGTTTGCGCGCATGAAGGCGGCTGCCTTCCCGGACGGCACGCATGTGTTGCGCGCCAAGATCGACATGGCCTCGGGCAACATCAATCTGCGCGACCCGATTCTCTATCGCATCCGTCACATCGAGCATCACCAGACTGGCAACGACTGGTGCATCTACCCGATGTACGACTACACGCACCCCATTTCCGACGCGCTCGAAGGCATCACGCATTCGCTCTGTACGCTGGAGTTCGAGGCGCATCGGCCGCTGTACGACTGGCTGCTGGATCAGCTGCCGTCGCTGCCGCATCCGCAGCAGATCGAGTTTGCCCGCCTCAACCTGAACTACACCGTGACCAGCAAGCGCAAGCTCAAGCAGCTGGTGGATGAAAAACTGGTGCAGGGCTGGGACGACCCGCGCATGCCGACCATCTCCGGTCTGCGTCGCCGCGGCTATACCTCGGCCTCGATCCGCAACTTCTGCGACCGTATCGGCCTCAGCAAGAGCGATGGCGTGATCGATGTCGCCATGCTCGAGTTCTGCATCCGCGAAGACCTGGAGTTGAGCGCGCCGCGTGCCATGGCCGTACTGCGTCCGCTGAAAGTGGTGCTGACCAATCTCGCCGATGACCATCACGAGATCCTGCGCACTGTACGCCACCCGAATATCGACATGGGCGAGCGCGAGCTGCCGCTGACCCGCGAGATCTTCATTGATCGCGCTGACTTCGAGGAAGTGCCGCCGAAGGGCTTCAAGCGCCTGACGCCGGGTGGCGAAGTGCGTCTGCGCAACGCCTACATCATGCGCTGCGATGAGGTCATCAAGAATGCCGCCGGGGAAGTGACTGAGCTGCGCTGCTCGCTGGATGTCGCCACGTTGGGTGCCAACCCGGTCGATCGAAAGGTCAAGGGCGTGATTCACTGGGTGTCGGCGTCGCATTCGCTGCCGGCGACCGTGCGTCTCTACGATCGCCTGTTCAACGATGCCGCGCCGGATCGTGGTGATGCTGATTTCAAGACCTTCATGCATGGCGCTTCGCTGGAAGTGCTGAGCGAAGCCCGCGTCGAGGCATCGCTGGCGACCGCCGTGGCCGAAGATCGCTTCCAGTTCGAGCGCGAAGGCTATTTCTGCGTCGATCTGAAAGAGTCGACGCCGCAGCATCTGGTGTTCAACCGCACGGTCGGCCTGCGCGACTCCTGGGGCAAGCCGGCATGAGTCTGCTGTCTGCGCCCGGCCTGAGTCCGCTCGCCGCCAGTTTGGTCATCCACAATTCGGAGGCGCGCGCCAAGGCCGTGTTTGTGCCGCGCAAGGCTGGCGAAATCAGCCTCTATGTCTGCGGCATGACCGTTTACGACTACTGCCACATCGGCCACGCCCGCGTCATGGTGTCGTTCGACATCATCGCGCGCTGGCTGCGCACGCTGGGCTTTAAAGTTACCTATGTGCGCAATATCACCGACATCGACGACAAGATTATCGCTCGCGCCAACGAGAACGGCGAAAGCATCGAGGCGCTGACGGCCCGCTTCATCGCTGCCATGGATGACGATGCCGCCGCGCTCGGCACTCTGCGCCCGGATCTGGAGCCGAAAGCCACAGATCACGTCGATGACATCCTGCGCATGGTCGGCACGCTGGTGAGCAATGGCAATGCCTATCCGGCGAAGAATGGCGATGTCTATTTCTCGGTCGCCAGCTTTCCGCGCTACGGTCGCCTGTCCAACAAGAAGCTCGATGATTTGCAGGCCGGCGCCCGCGTCGAAGTTGATGACATCAAGCAGAACGCTATGGACTTCGTGCTCTGGAAGTCGGCCAAGCCCGGCGAGCCGTCGTGGCAGTCGCCTTGGGGCAATGGTCGCCCCGGCTGGCATATCGAATGCTCGGCGATGAGCACCTGCTGCCTCGGCAACAGCTTCGACATCCACGGCGGCGGCGGAGATCTGTTGTTCCCGCATCATGAGAATGAGATCGCGCAGAGCGAGGCCGCCACCGGCGAGACCTATGTGAACACCTGGATGCATGTTGGTTTTGTGCAGGTGAACGCGGAAAAGATGTCGAAGTCGCTGAACAACTTCTTCACCATTCGCGAAGTGCTCAAGCAGTACCACCCGGAAGTGCTGCGCTATTTCATCGCCGCCAGCCACTACCGCAGCCCGCTGAACTATTCGGATGCCGCGCTGGATCAGGCCCGGCAGGCGCTGGAGCGTTTCTACACCACGCTCGGTGCGTTTGCGCGCGCTGATGCCGGCGAACCGGTCTCTGTTGCCGACTACGAAGACCGCTTCGCCGCCGCCATGAACGACGACTTCAACACGCCAGAAGCCTTGGCCGTGCTGTACGAACTGGTGCGCGAAGCCAATCGTTGCGACAAGGCCGCTGATGCAGCCGGTGCTGCGCAGTTCGCCAACCTGCTCAAGCGCCTCGGCGCAGTGCTCGGCTTGCTGCAGCACGAGCCGGAAGCTTTCCGTCAGGCCGGTGCCGGCGATGCCGACTTTGTGGCCACGGTGGAGGCTCTGGTAGCCGAAATCACCGCCGTGCGTCAGGCGAAAAACTTTCAGCGCTCCGACGAAATCCGTGCCCAGCTGCAAGGCATGGGCGTGGCGGTGGAGTTCTCCCGCGAAGGCGTGCGCTGGCGCAAGGCCGACTGATCCCTGCCAGCGCTCGCTAGGGGAAAGCCGCATTGGCATGTATCATGCACATCTTGCGGCGATCCCTCGCTCCCGGCCACTAGCCGCCGCCTTCTATGGACATACTGCTGATTCTGCTTCTGATTGCCTTCAATGGTCTGTTTGCCATGTCGGAAATCGCCATCGTGTCATCCCGTCGTATTCGTTTGCAGCAAATGGCTGACACCGGTGATCTGGGTGCCAAAGCCGCACTCAAGCTGTCTGAACACCCCACGTTCTTTTTGTCCACGGTGCAAATCGGCATCACCCTGATCGGCGTGATGAGCGGTGCCTTGGGCGAGGGTGCCATTACTGATCGTCTGCGCCCCATATTCGAAGGCATCCCGCTGATTGCCCCGTACGCCAAGATCATGGCCACGGCCTGCATGGTCATTCTGATTACGTATTTCTCGCTGATTGTTGGCGAGCTGGTGCCCAAGCGCTTAGGCATGCAGTCGCCGGAAAAGATCGCTCGCGTGGTGGCACCTTTCATGCGCGGCGTACTGTTTCTGACGCACCCGGTGGTGCGTTTCCTGAGCTGGTCTACCGAGCGTGTTCTGGACTTGCTCGGTGCCAAGCGCACGGATGATTCACCGGTCACCGAGGAAGAAATCAAGGGCCTGATGGCCGAAGGTGCCGAAGCCGGCATTTTCGAGCATGCCGAGCGTGAGCTGGTGGCCAATGTCTTCCGGCTCGATGACTGGAATCTCAGCCTGATCATGACCACGCGCCCGGACATCGAGTGCTTGGACCTGGACGAGTCGCTGGCCGAGCAGAAAGCCTTGCTGGCGCAGACCAGCTACAGCTATCTGCCGGTGTGTCGCGACGGCATGGCCAATATTGTCGGTGTCTTGTCATTGCCGGTGCTGTTGCAGCAGCAGCTTGCCGGCGATGGCGTCTGGGACATCGAAGCGTTGGTGAAGCCGGCGCTGTTCGCCCCCATGGGCCTGTCACCGCTGGCGCTGCTTGATCTGTTCCGCAGCAAGCGTGAGCACCTGGCGCTGGTCGTGGATGAGTATGGCGAGATTCAGGGTCTGGTGACGCTGACCGATGTGCTCGAAGCCATGGTCGGCGAACTGCCGTCCGATGCCAGCTCGCATGATCCCGATGTGGTACGCCGTGAAGATGGATCCTGGCTGCTCGACGGAGCACTGTCGATCGAGCGCTTCCGCGACCTGTTCCCGATGGAATGCGACGAGCTGGAAGGCAGTCGCGACTTCCAGACCCTGGCCGGTTTGGTGCTGTTTGAGCTGGGCAGCATTCCCGGCACGGGTCAGCTGCTCAACTGGCAGGGCTTGCGCATGGAGGTCATCGACATGGACGGCATGCGCATCGACAAGCTGCTGGTCAGCCGTCTCAAGGTCATCGACGACTAGTCTCCGAGCTGACGCTCCGCCGCCTGCACCGACTGCTCGATCAGGGTGGCGATGGTCATCGGGCCGACACCGCCGGGCACCGGTGTCCAGGCTGCAACGCGGCCCGCCAGCGGCTTCAGCTCGATGTCGCCAACTCCGCCGGGGTGATAGCCGGCATCCACCACCACCGCGCCATCCTTGATCCATTCCGCCTTGATGAACTCCGGGCGACCGACCGCGCCCACCACGATGTCGGCCTGTTTGATCAGCGCCGCCAGATTCTGCGTTTTCGAATGGCAGATGGTCACGGTGCAATCAGCCCCGAGCAGCATCATCGCCATGGGTTTGCCGAGGATGGCACTGCGTCCGACGACCACGGCATGCTTGCCGGCCAGCGCGATGCCGTAGTGCTTGAGCAGCGTCATGATGCCGGCCGGTGTGGCCGAGCCGTAGGCGCGCTCGCCCATGGCCATGCGCCCGAAGCCCAGACAGGTCACGCCATCGACATCCTTTTCCAGCGCGATGGCATCGAAGCAGGCGCGCTCGTCGATCTGATGCGGCACCGGGTGCTGCAGCAGAATGCCATGCACATCCGGATTGGCATTGAGCGTGGCGATCTCGGCCAGCAGCTGCTCAGTCGTGGTCACGCTCGGCAATTCAAGTCGGATCGAGTCCATGCCGACGCGCTGGCAGGCCTTGCCCTTCATGGTCACATACGTGGCTGAAGAAGGGTCATCGCCAACCAGAATGGTCGCCAGAATTGGCGTGCGTCCGCTTGCGGCCTTGATACGCGCCACGCGCCCGGCGAGCTCGGCTTCCATTTTCAGCGACAGGGCTTTGCCATCGAGCAACAAGGCAGACATGGGATCTCCAGGGGCGAGCATTGAAAGTGGCGCGCATTTTCGCACGTGCCGGTGTGACCTGTCAGCGCTGAACGCTATGACACCCCTGCGCTTGTCGGCGAAAAGCGATCCCAGCTCCAGTCGTGAATGAAAAATGCCACGGTATTGACCAAGGGCTCGATGACGGCGAGTGCGCCGGCAATGATGGCACTGCCCGTGAGCAGGTAGCTGACGGTGAAAGCCACCGTGAAGTGAACGGCGGCAAAGCTGGTGGTCTTCTGGATGCGTCGGGCCATGATCGTGCTCCTGCTGGTGTGATGGCAGCTTGGCGCGGCGCTGGAAAAGACGCCAATGAGATCAATTTAGCGTTTTGATAGGTTATCGCTATGAGTGGTGGCAATAAACAAAACTGTTCAGTCACAAATCACTTGCGACCCGGCAGTCACACTTGTATAAACGCGGCTGGCTGCGGGACCGTTTGGTCATTCTCATGAGGTCCGCAGACGTTTTTGACTATTTCCGGAGTGGTTTGTCATGAGTTTGAATGTCCCGAATCCTATGAATGCCATGATTCCGCGCACGATTTTCAGCGCCGAACATGAAGATTTTCGCCGTACCGCCCGCCGTTTCTTCGAAGAAGAACTGGCCCCGCATCGTGAGAAGTGGGAAGAGCAGCAGCATATTGATCGCAACCTGTGGAATAAGGCCGGTGAGCTCGGTCTGCTCTGTCCGACTATGCCGGAAGAGTACGGCGGCTCCGGTGTGGATCGCCTCTACAGCGTGATCATGATGGAAGAGCAGGCGCGTGCCGGTGACTCCGCCTCCGGCTTCTCGCTGCACTCCGACATTGTCGCCAACTATCTCAACAACTTCGCCAGCGAAGAGCTGAAGCAGAAGTGGCTGCCGTTGATGGCTAGCGGTGAAGCCGTGGGCTCGATCGCCATGACCGAACCCGGCACTGGCTCCGACTTGCAAGCCGTGCGCACCAGCGCGATTGCCGATGGCGATGACTACATCGTCAACGGCTCGAAGATTTTCATCACCAACGGCTATCTCTGCGACATTTCTGTCGTGGTGGTGAAGACCGGTGATCCGAGCAAAGGTGCGGAGAGCATTTCGCTGCTGCTGATCGAAGCGGATCGCCCCGGCTTCAGCAAGGGCCGTCCGTTGAAAAAGGTCGGCATGAAGGGTCAGGACACCTGCGAGCTGTTCTTCGACAACGTGCGCGTACCCAAGTCCAACCTGATCGGCATGGAAGGCATGGGTTTCATCATGCTCATGAAGGAACTGGCCTGGGAACGTCTGATGATTGCCATCATGTGTGCTTCCGGTTGCGAGCAGGTGCTGGCTCACACGCTGGCTTATGTGCGTGATCGCAAGGTTTTCGGCAAGCCGGTCGCGGCTTACCAGAACACCAAGTACAAGCTCGCCGAACTGCGTTCGGAAACACAGATTGCCCGCGTTTTCGTCGACAAGTGCATCGAAGAGCAGATCAAGGGCACTTTGCAGGTGGATGCGGCAGCGGCCGCCAAATACTGGGTCTCGGATCTGATGTCCAAGGTTGCTGACGAGTGCGTGCAGCTGCACGGCGGCTACGGCTTCATGCTCGAGTATCCGGTGGCTCAGGCCTATATCGATACCCGTGCCAACCGTATCTATGGCGGCACCAACGAAATCATGAAAGAGCTGATTTCGCGTACGTTCTAAGCGTCAGATTGCAGGCGGCAAAGGAGGGCGCTCATGTCAATGAGCGCCCTTTTTCATGGCTGCGGATCAGCGATCACAGGCGCGAGCTGTCGAGGCTGCGTTGTGCCAGCCAGCGCCAATAGACGCGTGTCCGGCGCGCCATCCGCCACTGCGTGCGTATCAATGCCAGCAAGGGTTGTGTGCGCAGGCGTGGCTGCTCGCCGTTGGCCAGTCGTGCCAGCTGCGTCTTGATGATGGCCATGACGGCAGCGGCGGCCAGCGCCTTCTTGCGCCAGGCCACCCTCACGGCAGGAACATCGTGATGGCCGGCCTGCCAGCGCTTCGGCAAGTCAGGTGCAAAAACGAGGGCAGTGGCGATGCCGACCATGTCCACGCCTGACGCCAGAACCTCCTCGGCGACTTCACGCCGGCGGATACCGCCGGTGACCATCACCGGCATTCTGGCGATGGCACGAACCTCGCCGGCGAAATCGAGAAAATAGGCCTCGCGGGCCAGACTGCGTTCGTCGCTGGTCTGGCCCTGCATGGCCGGGCTTTCATAACTACCGCCGGATACTTCGAGCAGATCCACGGACAGCTCGTTGAGCCAGGTCACGACCTGCAGCGCATCGGCATGATCGAAACCGCCGCGCTGAAAGTCAGCGGAGTTGAGCTTGACGGCGACACAGAAGCCCGGCGCCGTGGCCGCGCGTACGGCCTTGACGATGTCGAGCAGCAGACGCGCCCGGTTTTCCAGCGAACCACCCCATTGATCAGTGCGCGTGTTGGTCAGTGGTGACAGAAACTGGCTGAGCAGATAGCCGTGCGCCGCGTGAATCTGCACACCGCTGAAGCCGGCCTTTTCGGCGAGCACGGCGGTGCGGCAAAAGCGCGCCTGAACGTCCGCGATGTCATCGGCCGTCATCGCTTTCGGCACGGCAAACATGCGCTCCAGCCCGGCAATGTTGACGGCAATGGCCGAGGGGCCTTTCGCTTCCTGCTTCATCGAGGCATAGGTCTGGCGGCCGGGATGATTGATCTGCATCCAGAACTGGCAACTCTGCTCGCGACCGATCGCGGCCCACTGGCGGAATTGCTCGAAGCGGGTTTCATCCTCGAGCACGACGCCGCCGGGGCCGGTCAAGGCCGTGCCATCGACCATGACATTTCCCGTCAGCAGCAGGCCGGCACCACCCTGGTTCCAGGCCCGGTACAGCTGTTGCAGAAGCTGGCCGGGTGCTTGCCGATCATCAGCCAGGTTTTCCTCCATGGCCGCCTTCGCCAGACGGTTCTTGATGATGGCGCCATTGGGCAGTTGCAGCGGCGTGAACAGATGGGGTGTCATGGACGATGCTGCTCCGGTGAGTGAGGGCTGGATCATAACGGCAACAGGGCACAGTCGAACTGCCTGAAATCCGGCTTGCGCTTCTGCTGGAATGCCGTCATCGCTTCGATGGCTTCGGGCGAGTTCAGGCGCGCCATGAAATGCCCGCCCTCGAATTTCATGTGTGCCGCCAGCGCCTCGTAGGGAGCCTTGCGCAACAGGGATTTGGTCAGCAGCACCGAGGCGGTGGGCTGGTCGGCAAGTTGCCGCGCTTTGGCCTGAGCCAGCGCCGGCAGTTCTTCCGGACTGACCACTGCATTGACCAGGCCTATTTCACGTGCGGTCTCGGGGTTGAATGGCTGGCCCAGCATGAGCAGCTCGGCGGCTTTGCGATGGCCGGCCATGAGCGGCAGCAGATAGCTGGAACCGGCCTCCGGGCAGAGTCCAAGGTTGGCAAAGGGCAGCTGGAAGCGCGCCGTGGTATCGCAATAGACCAGATCGCAGTGCAGCAGAAGCGTGGTGCCGATGCCGACAGCATGGCCACTGACCGCTGCCACAATGGGTTTGCGTGCATGCAGCAGCGTGTTCAGCAGCACCATGACGGGCGCATTCTCATCCTGCGGCGGATGTTGCAGGAAATCCTGCATATCGTTGCCACTGCTGAAGCACTGAGCGGCACCCGAGATCATCAGTACACGTACGGCAGGGTCTGCCTCGGCGGCCGAGACGGCCTCGTGCAGCGCGGTATACATGGCATGGGTCAGGGCATTCTTGCGCTCGGGGCGATTGATCAGAATCTGGCAGATGCCATCGTGCTGGCTGACTTCGATATGCGGGCTGGACATGAATTAACGCTCTGAGAGATGGCTTGCTGGGGCGTCACCGACGCTTTGCAGGGTGGTTGTAGCGTGTATCCTAGTCGGCTTCAACTGCTGCGAGCCCAGACATGAAAACGCCGATCTCCGCCGATGCCGGCTATCTCTACGCAGCCATCACGCTGCTGATCTGGTCAGGCTTCGTTGTGGTTTCGCGCCTGGGCTCCACCGGCACGCTCACCCCCTACGATATCGATGCCTTGCGCATCGGCACCTCGGCGCTGGTACTCGCGCCCTGGTGGCTGCCGCGTCTGCTGCAAAGCGGCCTGCGCCAGCTGCGCTGGTACCAGTCACTGGCACTGGCCATGCTTGCCGGCATCACGTATCCGCTGGCCAGCTACACCGGCTTCCAGATCTCGCCGGCCAGTCATGGTGCCGTGCTGATCTCCGGCATGCTGCCCTTCTTTACCTCGATCTTTGCCGGCCTGCTGCTGGGTGAACGGCCGAATCGCATCCGTCTGCTCAGCCTGGCCCTGATTCTCACCGGTGTGATGACCTTGCTGTTCACCAGCATGGCGACGTTGCCGGCCGGGCAGAGCACGCTCAAGGGCGATCTCTTCTTGCTCGCCGCCAGCTGTCTGTGGTCGCTCTTCACCGTGCTGCTCAAGCTCTGGCAGGTCAAGGCCTTTGATGTCACCCTGGGTGTGGCGGCGGTGTCGGCTCTGGTCTATCTGCCCGTGTTCGTCCTCTTTCTGCCCAGCCATCTGAGCACGGCGAGCTGGCACGAAATTGCGCTGCAGTCCTTCTATCAGGGCTTTGTTGTTGTCTGCGTCGCCATGTGGACCTATGCCAAGGCGGTCGAGCTGCTCGGCAGCATGCGCGTGGTCATCATGATGTCCGGTGTGCCGGTGGTTGGTGCCTTGCTGGCGGTGCCGATACTGGGCGAAACACTGACCTCGGGCACGGCGCTGGGCGCGGCTATCGTCTTTCTCGGTGCTTTGCTGGGGGCGCTGGCGCGGCCGGCCAAACCGGCCTAAAGCGTGTCCAGTCGTCCACGTATCTGCTCCGCTTGCAGCGCAATAGCTTCTTTTGCCTCCGGCGCCATCTTTTCCAGTTGCCGATAGACCATGCCGATACGAGGGTTCTTTGCCAGCTTGTCGGCATGACGGGCATGGAAGTCCCAGTACAGGGCATTGAACGGACAGGCCTTGGGGCCTGTGCGCAGCTTTTTGTCGTAGCGGCAACCCTTGCAGTAGTCGCTCATGCGATCGATGTAGGCGGCGCTAGAGACATAGGGTTTGGTCGCCAGCTGGCCGCCATCGGCAAACTGGCTCATGCCCAGGGTGTTCGGCAGTTCCACCCACTCGAAGGCATCGATATAGATGCCCAGGTACCATTCATGCAGCTGCTGAGGGTCAATCCCGGCCAGCAAGGCAAAATTGCCGATCACCATGAGGCGCTGGATGTGATGCGCGTAGGCATGCTCCAGTGATTGCCCGATAGCATGATGCACGCAGCGCATATGCGTCTTGCCGGTCCAGAACCAGCCCGGCAACGCCTGCCTGTGGTCAAAATGATTGCGCTGTTCGTAGCCCGGCATCTGCGCCCAGTAAACACCACGCACATATTCGCGCCAGCCGAGAATCTGGCGAATGAAACCCTCTGCGGCTGGCAGCGGGATATCGCCGGCATGCCAGGCCGCCTCGGTGGCCATCACCACTTCTTGCGGGCCAAGCATCTTGGTATTCAGCGCAAACGAAATCAGCGCATGAAACAGTCGCCAGCATTGCGACGACATGGCGTCCTGAAACTGACCAAAATGAGGCAGGGCATGATGCAGAAAGTGCTCGAACTGTTGCAGCGCTTCCGGCCGATCCAGCGGCCAGCGAAAATTTTCCGCCTGCGGATTGCCGAATGATTTTATGCCAGCAGCCTCTATCTCGGCCCACAATGCACGATGGTCATGGCAAGGGCGCTGATCGTGCAGCGTTGCGGGCTGACCCTGCCAGCGCTGACGGTTGTCGTGATCAAAATTCCATTGCCCGCCAACAGGTTTGTTGCCGGTAGTTATCAGCACACGATGCTGCTGGCGCATGTCGCGATAAAAGCGCTCCATCAGCCAGGATTTCTGCCCCTGAAAGAGTTCGGCAAGCGCCGCTCTGCGGGTGTAGAAATGCTCGGAATCGACCTTCTCGACGGCCACGCCTCGTGCTTTCAGGCTTTTTGCGTAAGCATCCAGCTGAGCATCCAGTCGCCACTCATCAGGCGCCTGAAACGCCAGACCAGCTGCACCATGCTGCGTAATCAGCCAGTCCAGATTCGCCGTCAGCTGTTGCCGGTTGTCGGCATCGCCAATATGCAGGTAGTGCACGCGATGGCCGGCAGCCACAAGCGCCGCAGCGAATGCCCGCATGCCGGCGAAGATGGCGAGAATTTTCTGGGCGTGATGCAGCACATAATCGGTTTCCTGGCGCATCTCCATGAACACATGGACGATGCTGTCATCGACCTGCGAGTACCAGCTGTGCCTAGGGTTGAGCTGGTCGCCGAGAATCAGGCGCAGGGTTGTCATCGGCTGCTCCACAGGCGGCGATAGCGCCCGTCGGCATCGTGTTCCCGCGTCTGCTTTTCAGGGTTGAAGCGCCGGCCGCCGCGCGGATCGGTGCCGCGTCCGGCGATATAGAGCCAGTTGCCTTGATTGCTGTAAGCGTCGTAGTCCAGCAGCTGCGACTCGAACCAGGCCGCTCCGGCGCGATAGTCACCCCCCAGGTCGTGAATCAGATAGCTGGCGACCAGTTGCCGCAAGCGATTGGACAGATAGCCGCTGGCCGACAGCTCGTGCATCGCGGCATCGACCAGGGCCTCGCCGGTTTCGCCAGCGCACCAGCGGGCAAAGTGCTTCGCGTTGTGGCGCACGAGCGCTGCCTGACTCAAGCCGCGCGCCGAATAAAGCACAACCCCATACTTCAGTTGCAGAAAGCGGAAGTAGTCCCGCCAGAGCAGCTCGAACCAGATCCAGTAGGTGCTGTCATTGGCACCTTTGTCCTGCTCATGGGCTCTCAAGGCCGCCTGCACCTGTCGCGGAGACAGCGCACCAATGGCCAGCCAGGGTGAAAGCTTGGTTGAGTAATCGCTGCCCATCAAACCATTGCGCGTGCTTTTGTAGTGCTGAGGCAGTTCGCTGTGAAAATAGCGCTGCACATGTGCCAATGCTGACTGTTCAGCACCTGAGAACGCCGACTCATGATAAGGAAACGATGAGCGTGGTTCGGCGACAGGATTTACCGTGTGAGTCTCTGTACCCGCTGGTACCAGCACCGGGCATGGCGGCAATCGCTCCGGGCTTGGCATGGGGGCGTCCGGTTCACAGCCAGCATGCTCGATCTGCTGACGAAAGCGGGTGAACACATCGGGCAGATTGATCAACTCGAATGGCAGCTGCTCCGGCCTTAGCAGGCTGGATTGCCAGTGCGTCACGACCTGCAACCCTTGAGCGCGTAGAGCAGCAACCTCGGCCTGCTCCTCCGGTGTGGCAATCTCTTCGCAGAAAACATGGCGAATATCAAAAGCGCGGGCGGTGTCCACCAGTGCCGAAACGGCATCTCCGCGCAACAGGAGCAGATCACTGCCTTTTGACATCAGCGCCTGCTTCAGGCCCTCGCGTGCCTGCTCAACAAAGGCCAGTCGATGCTGGCCGATGCGCGGGTTAAGCCAGCGTGACGGCGTTGCCGGCCACTCGCTGCAGACCGGCAGCAACGTGTCTGCCTGGGCGATGGCCTTGAGTAGGGCAGGGTTGTCGTGCAGGCGGAGGTCCTGACGAAACCAGTAAATTGCCGCGATCATGAGCCGTCCTTGGGCTGCGTCTGCCGTCGGCAGCGCTCCGAGCAATATTTGACCTGCTCCCAGTCACGTACCCATTTTTTCCGCCAGGCATATGGGCGCAGGCAGGTGATACAGATTTTTTGTGGCAGGTCAGTTTTTTTATGCATGCTCAAAGCTCCCAGCTTAATTGTGTTGAGGCTTCGGCCTGCCGGTCTTGCGTCGTGCGTCTCGGCGCTGTCTTTCGCCGTGAGGCATGTTTGTTGACAATGTCGGCTTTCCCGGCTCGCACGTCTGCTTGCGCGCGTCGTGACAGCAGCCTGGTTTTTGCGGCGCGCGTGGCTTCCGACAAGTCCACTATCGGCTCGGCAAGATGCTCACCCAGCGTGATGCCGCAGCCCTGTTGCACAGACGCCGGCATGCGCCAGGGCTCGAACAACCAGCTATCAGGTACGCGACGCATGGCTGGCAGCCAGCGCCGGACGAAATGACCGTGAGGGTCATGATCTTGTGCCTGCTTGATGGGGTTGTAGATGCGCGGGGTATTGATGCCGGTCGTGCCGGACTGCATCTGCAGCTGGCTCCAGTGAATGCCGGGCTCGTAGTCGAGAAATTCCCGCGCCAGCCACTCTCCGACCGGTCGCCAGTGCAGCCAGAGCGGGTAGGCCGCCACCGACACCAGCATGGCGCGCATACGGAAATTCAGCCAGCCGGTCTGGTGCAGCATCGTCACGCAGGCATCCACCAGCGGCCAGCCGGTGCGCGCCTGGATCAAGGCCTGGAAGTGACCCTCATTCCAGTCATTCTCACGCAGGCCGTCATAGCCACGATGCAGGTTTTGCCACTCCAGCTCGGGCTCGCTTTCGAGCTTTTGAATGAAATGACAGTGCCAGTAAAGCCGGCTGATGAAGTTCTCCAGACCCCGGCGCTGCTGTACGGCGCTGGCCGGTAGCTGCCGGATGTGCAGATGCGTTGCCTGCACGACTTCACGCATGCTCAGGCATCCGAAGGCAAGATAAGGTGACAGCCGCGAGCAGGCCGTTGTTGCAGACAAGGGTGACGAAATACCCCCTCGGTACTGCTGGCTACGCTCGCCGAGAAACTCATGCAGCACTTGCAAGGCCTGGCGACGGCCACCGCGCTGCCGTTGTCTGGGCTCATGCACCGGCAGCTGCAATTGATCGGCGCTGGGCAACGCCAGCTGCGGGAGCGGCATCATAAAGAACTGTAATGGTGCTGGAAGGGTTTGCTGAGCTTGCGCCATGTGTCGCTCCCAGCCTGCCTGCCAGTCATTTCTGTTCTTCAAGCCACGCAGCACACCAAACTGACGCCACTCATGCCACGCCACATGTTCGGAGACGCACCAAGCCTTCACGGCCAGATCGCGCTGATAGCTGGCGTGATTTCCGGTTTCTTCGTGTGAAAACAAGGCTGAAAATCTGGCACAGGCCTGAATGCTGGCCAGAACCTCAACGGCCTCACCGACAAAAACGCGCAAATCTCCACCCAGCTCACGCAGCGAGATAGCCAGGTCCTGTAGGCTTTCACGCACGAAATGGTAGTGCTGTCTGGCCGCATCGGGCTGTGCCCAAAGCGTCGGCTCAATAATGTACACACACAAAACGGGCCCTGACCGAGCGGCCTCGATCAGGGCTGCGTGGTCATGGCAGCGCAGATCACGCTTGAACCAGACCACACTGTAGCTGCACGTAGCAGCTTCAGCGCGGGCCATGCGCGATGCGCCAGTTCTTCACGGCCTGACGGATGCTCGGCAGATCGTGGAAAAACCTCACGGCTTCCACGCTGCGTCGCGTCGAGCGCAGTGAAGCTCCGCCACCCCAGATTTCCACGGACAGCGGCAGACGGAAGCGCAGCTCCTCGAGAAACTCGATGGCCTTGGTCGTCGGGTAGGATGCGCTGAAAGACAGGGCCACGATGTTCATCTTGTGGCGCTGCACGGCCTGCACAATGTCTTTCACTGGCATCTGCGCGCCGTAGCAGACTGCATCGGCATCATCCAGACGCAATAACGCCTCTACCATCAGGATGCCCTGCGTATGCGTCTCTTCCGGTGGTGTACTGAGCAGGATGCGTGGCGGACGATTGACCGCACGCAAGTTGCCGATGGCCTGGCGCATGATGTTCTGCACCTGCTCGGTGAACAGATGCTCCTCATGAATCTCCACCAGACCCCGCATCCAGGTATCGCCCACAATCGTGTTGGCGTGCTGCAGGAAGTCTATGACAAAGTGCTCCAGGCCCATCTTCAGCAACTGGTGCGCCAGATAGTCACGGACCTGGGCAGGGTCATGCGTTTTCAGCACGCTCAACAGCTCTGTTTCCAGCTCGGCGGGCACTTCGTGGCGCGACTGTGTCTGCGAGCGCAGCATGTGCTCCAGCTCGGCAGCTTCCAGGTTGATGACCTTGCCTGGCCTGAAGCCGGCATCAATCAGGCGGCGCAACAAGCGCAGCTTGGCGATTTGTCCCAGTGGATAGACGCGGTCGCCATGGGCATCGCGCTGTGGTGCCGGGAAGCCATAGCGGCGCTCCCACATGCGCAGCAGCTCCTTGGTAATCCCGGTTTCGCGTTCGACGGCGTTGATCGGCAGCAACACCGGGGTCTCAACAGCAAGGGCGGGGTTCAGTTGCACAGCGACGTTGGTATTCATGGCGAACCTCTCTCATTGCAAACCGTCGAGTCGGTTTGTCTAGGACAAAGAGTAGGCGTCGCCACGGATGATTGTATTAGACAAAAATCCTACAGAAACTTTTGTTGGAAATATTTATCGAAAATTATTGATGTAAGGATGTGCTATCCCCGCCTCAAAGGATGAACTCTGACTCGACGATATGTGTTCCCGGAGCATCGCTCTTGATGCCCGCAATCAGGCTGCGGGCAATGGCCTCCGGCCGCACGGCACGGTATCTCGCCGGGATGATGCCGCGTGCAAGACGCGTCATGATCACGCCGATATGCTCCAGCGGACGCTGACCATCGCGATCCGAGTCAATGAGAGAGGGCCGTACAATCACGGTGCCTGCAAAGTTCATTTCAATGATTGCGGTCTCGACGGCTGCTTTTGTGCGCAGATAGAAACTGCCCTTGGCGCTGGCGCCTAGGGAGGAGTTCAGGGCAAAACGCTGAGCGCCGCCGCTTTGTGCCAGGCGTGCGAGCGACAGCACCAGATCCTTGTCAATGGCGGAAAATGCCGCCTTTGACCCGGCCAGCTTGAGCGTTGTACCCAGGGCGCAGACCACGGCATCGCAGCTGAATACCTGTTGCAGTGCCAGGCTGGCACCGTCATAGCGCAAGGGCAGGTTGTCGAAGTCCAGCAGGGGATTGATCAGCTTGGGATGTGCTGGCAGTGCTCTGCGGGTAGGAGCGATGACTTGCACAATATCCGCATCAGCGAGTGCCTGCGCTAGGGCTGCCTTGCCGACAGCGCCAGTCCCGCCCAGCAACAAAAGTCGTTCAATCTTCATGAGCTATTGATCCAGCAATCAGAAATGAGTGCTGGATCATAACAAGTCGGCGACTTTCATGTTTTGCTTGGCGGCCGTTGACGCGCTTGCGCCAGGCTTGATAACTGCCGGCTTTGAGTTGCTGCTTCATGAGCGCAATCACCTGTGGCTCAGCGAGACCAAATTGCAGAGCAATCGCTTCAAAGGAGGTGTCGTCACTCCAGGCCATTTCAATGATCAAGCTGATGTCGGCAGTATTCAGGTCATGTGATGTCATGCACTGCAGTTTAAGCGGGACAGAAATGCTGTCACTGCTACAGTCATGCAGCAGATTGCCGAAACTTTCGGCACTTGGCCGGATTCTTTGCCGAGCCTGTGTTGACTGGGCTGCATCGGCTCCGTATGATGCGCCCTCGCAACGAGGAAGCTGTTTTCGAACAGTGAATCGGCGGAAAATTCGGGGTATAGCGCAGTCCGGTAGCGCGCCTGGTTTGGGACCAGGATGTCGGGAGTTCGAATCTCTCTACCCCGACCAATTTTCAGCTGAGGCGATCATCAATCCTGCGCTCGTAGCTCAGCTGGATAGAGCATCGGCCTTCTAAGCCGAGGGTCGCAGGTTCGAGTCCTGCCGGGCGCACCAGCCTCGTAGCGAATGTTTGTGGTGGCTGTAGCTCAGTTGGTAGAGTCCCGGATTGTGATTCCGGCTGTCGTGGGTTCGAGTCCCATCAGCCACCCCACCCCCTTTCTCTGCTGTCGAGAAAGTTGCAGTAACCCGCTTGCGGGCCGTTAGCTCAGTTGGTAGAGCAGTGGACTCTTAATCCATTGGTCGATGGTTCGAATCCATCACGGCCCACCATTTTTCTAAAACGCATCTTTGTAAAGCGCATAGATGTGAACGTCTGAAGCGACCCTGGTGGTCGTTTTTTGCTTTCCGGCCTTCCGATTTTCGCGGCAGTACACAATCTCCTGTGGCTCGCTGGCAATCTGTCCGACTTTCACTATAATCCCGACCCTCGCTTTTCGGCAGCGTTCGGCCGTTTGCCACTTAATTCATCGAATCTGTTGAGGTTGTCATGCAAGTTAGTGTTGAAACCGTTTCCACGCTCGAGCGTCGCGTCAAGGTAGTTGTTCCGGCCGCCAAAATCGAACAGGACGTGCAGGCACGCATCGTCAAGGCCGCGCGCACCATTCGCATGGACGGCTTCCGTCCGGGCAAGGTGCCGATGTCGCTGGTGCAGAAGCGCTTTGGCGACTCCATTCGCCAGGAAGCGCTGGGCGAAATCATCCGTGACAGCTTCTACGAAGCCGTGACCCAGCAGGGTATCAACCCGGCCGGCTTCCCGAGCATCGAAGAAGTGTCCGACAAGGCCGGCGAAGACATGACTTTCACCGCGCTGGTTGAAGTTTATCCGGAGCTGGTTTTGAACAGCTTTGCCGACATCAAGGTCGAGCGTCCGGTTGTTGATATCGGTGAGGCCGATCTCGACGAAATGATCGAAAACCTGCGCAAGCAGCGCGCCACCTTCGAAGACAGCAGCGATGCCGCCGCTGACGGCGACAAGGTCACGCTCGATTTCGCCGGCAGCATCGACGGTGAAGCCTTCGACGGCGGCACCTCGACTAACTTCGAGCTGGCTCTCGGCTCCGGCCGCATGATTCCGGGCTTCGAAACCGGCATCGTTGGCATCAAGGCCGGTGAAGTTCGCGACATCAATGTCACGTTCCCGTCCGATTACCAGGCTGAAAACCTGCGTGACAAGGCTGCCGTGTTCAAGATCACTGCGCACAAGGTCTCCAAGGCCGTGCTGCCAGAACTGAATGACGAATTCCTGACTGCCTTTGGCGTGAAGGACGGCGGCGTTGAGAAGTTCCGTGAAGATGTTCGCAAGAACATGACGCGCGAACTCAAGCAGGCCGTGAAGAACAAGGTCAAGACTCAGGTCATGGATGCCTTGCTCGCCAACAACACCGTGGAAGCACCGAAGGCGCTGGTCGGCAATGAAATCAACCGTCAACGCGAAGCCATGTTCAAGCAGTTTGGCGGCAATGCCAAGATTGACCCGAACATGCTGCCGGATGACCTGTTCCGCGAACAGGCTCAGCGCTCGGTCGCCCTTGGCCTGCTGATCAGCCAGATCATCAAGGACAAGGCCGTTGAAGTGGATCAGGCCCGCGTCAAGGCCGTGATCGAAGAAGTCGCCGAATCCTACGAAACGCCGGAAGAAGTGGTCAGCTACTACTACAGCAACCGCGAACAGCTGGCGCAAGTCGAAGCCATGGTGCTGGAAGATCAGGTGGTCGACACCGTGCTGGCGCAGGCTCAGGTCACGGATGCTGCTGCTCGTTACACCGAAATCGTGCGTACCGGTCGTTAATACTACAAGCATACGCTCGTGGTCTTGACCGCGAGCCATTGCAGACACGACACTCCCAGTAGTTGGTGACAACACTGGGAGTTTTCGTTTGGAAACTCTGTTTTCGGCGTGAGCCTTATCTGCACAAGGTGTAATTCATGAAGATCGATTTATCGCACAACCAGGCGCCAACCAATCTCGGTCTCGTGCCCATGGTGGTTGAGCAGTCCGCTCGCGGCGAGCGCGCCTTTGACATCTATTCGCGACTGCTGAAAGAGCGCGTGATCTTCATTGTCGGTCCCATCGAGGACCACATGGCCAATCTGATCGTGGCGCAGTTGCTGTTCCTCGAATCGGACAATCCGGACAAGGATATTCACCTCTACATCAACTCGCCGGGTGGTTCGGTCACGGCCGGCATGGCGATTTATGACACCATGCGTTTCATCAAGCCGGACGTTTCGACCATCTGTGTCGGTCAGGCGGCGTCCATGGGTGCCTTTCTGCTGTCGGCAGGCACCAAGGGCAAGCGCTTTGCTTTGACGCATTCTCGCGTCATGATTCATCAACCCTTGGGTGGTTTCCAGGGGCAGGCTTCGGATATTGCCATCCATGCCAAGGAAATCCTCAAGATCAAGGGGCAGTTGAATCAGCTGCTGGCGGACCATACCGGTCAGCCCATCGAAAACATTGAGCGCGACACAGATCGCGACAACTTCATGGCCGCCGATGAGGCGCAGAACTATGGTCTGATTGACCAGGTACTGACCAAGCGTCCGTGAACCGCATAACCAGTATTTGAGAGGATCAGCATGACGGACGAAAGACGAGGAGGGGACAGCAAGTTGCTGTTCTGTTCCTTCTGCGGCAAAAGCCAACACGAGGTTCGCAAGCTGATTGCGGGCCCGTCGGTGTATGTCTGCGATGAGTGCGTTGATCTCTGCAACGATATCATTCGTGAAGAAGTGCAGGAAAAGGCTGACGAGAAGTCGTCCGACCGCCTGCCAACCCCGCGTGAGCTGAAAGCCTCGCTGGATGACTATGTGATCGGCCAGGAGCAAGCCAAGCGAGTGCTTGCGGTGGCGGTCTACAACCACTACAAGCGCCTGCGTGCGGGCATGAAGCGTGCTGTCGGCGCGCGTGCCGGCGCTGAGGTTGAGCTGTCAAAGAGCAACATCCTGCTCATCGGCCCGACCGGTTCGGGCAAGACGCTGCTGGCGGAAACGCTGGCGCGCGTGCTCAACGTGCCGTTCACCATCGCCGATGCGACCACGCTGACGGAAGCCGGCTATGTCGGTGAGGATGTCGAGAACATCATCCAGAAGCTGCTGCAGAAGTGTGACTACGATGTCGAGAAAGCGCAGACAGGTATCGTTTATATCGACGAAATCGACAAGATCTCGCGCAAGAGCGACAACCCGTCGATCACGCGTGATGTCAGCGGTGAAGGCGTGCAGCAGGCGCTGCTCAAGCTCATCGAGGGCACGGTCGCCAGCGTGCCGCCGCAAGGCGGCCGCAAGCACCCGCAGCAGGAATTCCTGCAGGTCGATACCTCGAACATCCTGTTCATCGTGGGTGGTGCCTTTGCCGGTCTCGACAAGGTCATCGCGCATCGTGCCGAGCCGGGTGGCATCGGCTTCAATGCCCAGGTCAAGAGCATCAGCAAGGCGCCCAGCGTTGGCGAGCTGTTCCAGACCGTGCAGCCGGATGATCTGGTCAAGTTCGGTCTGATTCCCGAGTTTGTCGGTCGTCTGCCGGTCATTGCGTCATTGACCGAGCTTAACGAAGCCGCGCTGATTCAGATTCTGACCGAACCGAAGAATGCGCTGACCAAGCAGTATGCCAAGCTCTTCGACATGGAAGGCGCTTCGCTGGAGTTCCGTCCGGATGCCCTGAGCGCCATCGCTAAGCGTGCTCTGGAACGCAAGACCGGTGCTCGTGGCCTGCGCTCGATTCTCGAGGCCATCCTGCTCGGCACCATGTACGAGCTGCCGTCGCTGGAAGGCGTCAGCCGTGTGGTTGTGGACGAAAAAGTGGTTCTCGGCGAGACCGAACCGCTGCTGGTCTACGACAACATTGAAACTGCGCGTGTCATGCCTGAGTAATGTGACAATTGCTTGATGAAAAAGGGACCATCGGTCCCTTTTTTGTTGGCTTTTCGCACAACTGGCCATGAGTCACCTTGTAATCTGACGCTGTCTCCCCCAAAAAGAAGACAAGAGCAAAAGCTCATCCTGATCTGGAGCGTCATGACATGACTGAAAGCCTGAAATTGCCATTATTGCCCTTGCGTGATGTAGTGATTTATCCGCACATGGTGATTCCGCTTTTTGTCGGTCGCGAGCGCTCGATTCAGGCGCTGGACATGGCCATGAGTGCCGACAAGCAGATTTTTCTGGTGTCGCAGCGGGATGCAGCCGAGGATGATCCGCGCCAGAGCGGGCTCTACAAGATCGGCACCGTGGCGCAAATCCTGCAGTTGCTGAAGCTGCCCGATGGCACGGTGAAAGTGCTGGTCGAAGGCCTGCGCCGCGCTGAACTGACGGACTTGACCGAGTCCGATGGCGCTTTTGTTGCCGTGCTGGCCGAGATTCCCGGCGAAAACCTGAGCCGCGCCGACGCCGATGTGCTGTCGCGCACCTTGCTCAACCAGTTTGATCAGTATGTGAAGCTGTCGAAGAAGGTCGCCGCTGAGGTGCTCACCTCGGTCACCGGCATCGAGGATCCCAGCCGCCTCGCTGACACCATTGCCGCTCACCTGTCACTGCGTCTGGAAGAAAAGCAGGCCATCCTGGATATTCTTCCGGTACAGGCGCGGGTCGAGCATCTGATGGCCCTGATGGAGTCGGAAATCGACATCCTCAAGGTCGAAAAGCGCATTCGCGGTCGCGTCAAGAAGCAGATGGAGAAGAGCCAGCGCGAGTACTACCTGAATGAGCAGATCAAGGCTATCCAGAAGGAGCTGGGCGATCTCAACGAAGGTGGCGAAGACGAGCTGTCCGAAATGGAGCAGCGTATTCAGGCTGCCGGCATGCCGGTCGAGGCGCGCAAAAAAGTCGATGCCGAGCTGAAGAAGTTGCGTCAGATGTCGTCCATGTCGGCCGAGGCGACAGTCGTGCGCGGGTATATCGACTGGATGCTGGGCGTGCCCTGGAAAAAGCGCAGCCGTGTGCGTATTGATCTGAAGAAGGCGCGCGAGATTCTTGATGCCGATCATTTCGGCCTGGAAGAAGTCAAGGACCGCATCCTCGAATACCTCGCCGTGCAGTCACGCGTGAAGAAGCTCAATGGCCCGGTTCTCTGCCTGGTCGGCCCGCCCGGCGTCGGCAAGACCTCGCTGGGGCAGTCCATTGCCAAGGCTACCAATCGTGAATTCGTGCGCATGGCCTTGGGCGGTGTGCGCGATGAGGCCGAAATTCGTGGCCATCGTCGCACCTACATCGGTTCGATGCCGGGCAAGCTGATTCAGAAGCTGTCCAAGGTTGGCGTGCGTAACCCGTTGTTTCTGCTGGATGAGATCGACAAGATGGCCTCCGACATGCGCGGCGACCCGTCGTCGGCGCTGCTTGAGGTTCTGGATCCGGAGCAGAACAAGGCGTTCAACGACCACTATCTGGAGGTTGATTACGACCTGTCGGAAGTGATGTTCCTGTGCACCGCGAACTCTATGAACATCCCGGCGCCGTTGCTGGATCGCATGGAAATCATTCGTCTGCCCGGCTATACCGAGGCGGAAAAGATTGCCATTGCCTTGCAGTATCTGGTGCCCAAGCAGATTGAAGCGGCCGGTCTGAAAGCGGCTGAAATTACCATTACCGAATCTGCCTGCCGCGACATCGTGCGCTATTACACCCGTGAGGCCGGCGTGCGTGCGCTGGATCGCGAGATCGCTAAGGTCTGCCGCAAGGTCGTGAAAGAGGCTGTGATGGGCACTCGCCTTGGCGCTATCGTCGTTGATGACGCCATGCTGGAAGCGTACCTGGGTGTTCGCAAGCACAACTACGGCAAGGCCGAGGCAGAAGATCAGGTCGGTCAGGTCACCGGTCTGGCCTGGACGTCAGTCGGCGGTGAGCTGCTGACCATTGAAGCCATTTCCGTGCCCGGCAAAGGTGGTCAGCTCATGACCGGTTCGCTCGGGGATGTCATGCAGGAGTCGATCCGCGCCGCTATGACGGTGGTGCGCTCGCGTTCGCGAACGCTGGGGCTGTCGCCGGATACGTTTGAAAAGCGTGATATTCACATTCACATGCCGGAAGGTGCGACGCCGAAAGACGGTCCGAGCGCAGGCATCGGCATGTGCACGGTGCTGGCCTCGGTGCTCACCGGCATTCCGGTACGCGCTGATGTCGCCATGACCGGTGAAATCACGCTGCGAGGGCAGGTCCTGCCGATCGGCGGGCTCAAGGAAAAGCTGCTGGCCGCCCATCGCGGTGGTGTCCGTACGGTCATCATTCCGGAAGAGAATGCGCGTGATCTCAAGGATATTCCCGAGACCGTGAAGGCGGCTCTGGAGATTCGTACCGTGAAATGGATCGATGAAGTGCTCGCCATTGCCTTGACGCAAACGCCGCAGCCTTTGAGTGATGAGGCTTACGAAGCAGGTCTGGCACGTGTTGAAAGACGTGATCAGCCGAGTGCAAGCCGTCACTGACGGCGTCAAGCTAATTTTTTCTGACCAAAACAGGGGAATTCATGGAGATGTGCTTGATTCCTGTTCCCCTGCGATTTATAAAACAACTCACTTGCGTGGCCCTTTGTGCCTGCAGCTGAACAACTCCAATAATCAAAATTGTCTTATCCAAAAGGGGACGCCTGTGAACAAGTCTGAATTAATCGACGCTATTGCTGAAAAGGCTGATATGACCAAGGCCGATGCCGGTCGTGCGCTGGATGCTACCGTTGCTGCCATCTCTGCAGCCCTGAAGGGTGGCGATGCCGTGACTCTCGTTGGCTTTGGCACATTCGCCGTCAAGGAGCGTGCTGCACGTACCGGTCGCAACCCGCAAACTGGTAAGGAAATCAAGATTGCTGCTTCGAAGACACCGTCGTTCAAGGCCGGCAAGGGCTTGAAGGATGCCGTCAACGGCTGATGCCGGTTGACGTGTCGTAAAGACGTACCTTAAAAGCGCGCCTCGTCTGGCGCGCTTTTTTTTCCAGCGCCCGTATCGGGCGCACAAATTTAGCGTGTAGGTTGCTCATGCAAGCGTTTCGTGATGTGGTTCGAGGCTGGTTAGGTAAGGTCATGCTGGGTTTGCTGGCACTGCCGTTGGTTCTGGTTGGCGTAGAGTCCTACTTCGGTGGCAACTCCGAGGTTATTGTGGCCGAGGTGGATGGCCATGAGATTTCTCAGTCCTTGCTCGACAAGGCATTCGAGAACCAGAAGCAGCAATTGCTGGCACGTTCCGGCGCCGATGCCACTCTCACGGATGCCCAGCAAAAGCAGCTGCGCGAGCGCGTACTGAATAGCCTGATTCAGCGCCAGCTGCTGCTGACATCAGCACAGGATGCCGGCTATCAGGTATCGGACGCCACCATCCAGACGTTGATTCAGAGCACGCCGACATTCCAGGAAGCCGGGAAGTTTTCGCCGGCTCGATATGCACAAGTGCTGAGTCAGATTGGCGAGACACCAGCAACATTCCCGGAGCGTGCGCGTGAAGAAATTCTGACGTCGCAGCGTGTGTCCGGCCTGCTCATGAGCGCTTTCGTGACGCCGGCAGAGCTGGATCAGCTCAGCAGCCTGGACAGCCAGCAGCGTGACATCAGCTATGCGCTTCTGCCTGCCAGCGGCTTCATGGCAAAGGTGCAGGTATCTGATGCTCAGGTGAAGGCCTTCTACGACCAGGAACAGCAGCGCTTCAGTCGTCCTGAGGTGGTCAGTGTGAATTACCTGAGCTTGTCTCGTAATGCCTTCAGTGCACAGGTCAAGCTCGATCCGGCATTGGTCAAGGCGCGTTATGATGAGCGCGTCAAGGCCTTGTCCAGCGCTGAAGAGCGCCAGGCGGCCCATATCCTCATTGCCATTGACGACAAGATCAAAGACGCCGATGCCAAGGCCAAAATCGATGCATTGGCGAAGCAAGTGGCCGAGGGTGCTGATTTCTCGGCATTGGCGAAAGCCAACTCCAAGGATCCGGGCTCTGCAGCCAATGGCGGAGATCTTGGCTTCACGACACGTGGCCAGTTTGTCCCGGAGTTTGACAAGGCCTTGTTTGGTCTGACCAAGGCCGGTGATGTATCCAGCGTTGTGAAGACGCCGTTTGGCTATCACCTGATCAAATTGCTGGCGGTGAAGCAGCCAAGCATTCCGGGTTTTGCCCAGCTGCAGGGTGAGCTTGAGAAAGAGGTGCGCGCATCTCAGGCAGATGAATTGTTTACGCAGACCGTCGAGAAGCTGGATGCTGCAGTCTATGAGTCAGCTGATCTGCAAGGTCCGGCGAAAAGCTTCAATCTGAGCGTGCAGACGTCTCCGGTCTTTGATCGTCAGGGTGGCGATGGCTTGTGGCGCGAACGCAAGATTCTGGATGCCGCATTCAGTGATGACCTGATCAAGGAACGCAAAAATACATCCGCGTTGACGCTGCAGGATGGCACGACGGTCTGGCTGAGTCTGGCCCGCCATGAGCCATCGCGCAAACTGCCATTGGCCGAGGTGGCTCCGGTCATTCGTGCCCAGTTGCAGCTTGAGCAGGCGGTGGCACTGGCCGTCAAGGCTGCAGAGGCGGTAGTGAAGGCGAGTGCCACGACCGGCTTTGCGAATGCGGCGGCCAGTGCAGGTTTGGCTGTGCAAAGTCGTGCTGCGGTGACGCGTCGTGATGCTGTGCTTGAGCCTTCGTTGCTGCGTGAAGTGTTCCGTGTGGCGCCGCCGGCCGCCGGCAAGGTGCAGACGGCTGTGGTCAAGCTGGGCGATGCCGCGGCTGTGGTTGCGGTGACGGCCGTGAAGGCGGGTCCTTTGCTGACAGGCACACAGCGTATCGCGACACAGACCATGCTGGGCGAGAATCGCGGCCAGCAGGAGCTGCAGGATGTGCTGGGCTATCTCAAGGCAGAAGCCAAGGTCAGCCTGAAGGCCAGCACATCGGCTGAGTAAGCGCGCGTGTAAAAAACCGCGCCGGCTGTGACAGCCCGGCGCGGTTTTTTTATGTCTGGAGGTTTGCGGTGTCCGGAATCAGATCGATTCCAGTGTCGGCATCGCCACCGTATTGAAACCGCCATCGACATACAGAATTTCACCGCTGATACCCGATGCCAAGTCCGAGCACAGGAAGGCAGCTGCGTTGCCGACTTCATCAATGGTGACATTACGGCGTAGTGGCGTCGCAGCTTCGTTGTAGGACAGCATCTTGCGGAAGTCCTTGATGCCGCTGGCCGCCAGCGTACGGATTGGACCCGCAGAAATGGCGTTGACGCGAATGCCCTCCGGACCGAGGCTGGCACCCAGGTAGCGGACGTTGGCTTCGAGCGAGGCCTTGGCCAGGCCCATGACATTGTAGTTCGGTACAACGCGCTCGGAGCCCTGATAGGTCAGTGTCAGCAAGCTGCCGCCACGGCCTTGCATCATCGGCTTGGCAGCCTGTGCCAGCGCGCTGAAGCTGAACGAACTGATGTCGTGGGCGATGCGGAAGCCTTCACGGGTCGTGATGTCGACATAGTTGCCTTCGAGCTCATGGCCTGGGGCATAGCCTACGGAATGCACGAGCACATCCAGTCCGTCCCAATGCGCACCCAGTGCGGTGAACACGGCGCTGATTTCGTCATCGGAGGCGACATCGCAAGGAAAGGTCAGTGTTGAATCAAAAGTCGCCGCGAAACCTTCGACACGGGCCCGCAGTTTTTCGTTCTGATAGGTAAAGGCCAGCTCGGCACCTTCGCGGCGCATGGCTTCTGCGATGCCGTAGGCGATGGAGAGTTTGCTGGCGATACCTACGATGAGGACGCGCTTGCCGGTCATCATGCCCATGTCAGGCTCCTGTTCGGTGAGTGAAAAAGTGGCAAAAGTATAGAGGCTTTTGTCATGTCTTGGGGCTTGCCTGCGGCGAAAGGCTGAGCGCCATCGCTGCCAGTAGTGCTTTGGTGTAGGGGTGTTTCGGGGCATCGAACAGGCGCTCGCAGTCGCCACTCTCGACAATCTGTCCGTGCTGCATGATCAGTACCCGATGACAGAGTGCGCGCACGACCCGCAGATCATGGCTGATGAACAGATAGCTGATGCCGCGATCGCGCTGCAGGTCACGCAGCAGCGCAACAATTTCGCCTTGGGTGTGGCGATCCAGCGCCGAGGTCGGCTCATCCAGCACGAGTACGGCTGGTTGCAGAATCAGCGCTCGTGCCAGCGCAATGCGCTGGCGCTGGCCTCCGGAAAACTCATGCGGATAACGATGGCGACAGGCCGGGTCGAGCTTGACGGCAGTCAGGGCGCTACAGACGGCGGCATCGATGGCCGCTGCACTGAGGCGCTGATGCGCACGCAGCCCTTCGGCAATCAGCTCGGCGACGCTCAGGCGCGGGTTGAGGCTGCCATAGGGGTCCTGAAAAACCAGCTGTAACTGAGCACGGGCCTTGCGCAGAGGCTCTCCGTTCAAGGCCAGCCAGTCTTGGCCGAGCAGCACCACACGGCCCTGAGCCGGTACCAGACGCAGCAGTGCTGCCGCCAGGCTGGACTTGCCCGAGCCCGACTCGCCGACAATGCCCAGGGCCTCGCCCTGAGCCAGCGTCAGGCCGGCGGCTTGCACGGCGTGATGCCATTGTGCCACGCCGCCCCACCAGTGCTTTGTGATGGGATAACGCACATGCAGCTGGCTGACGCTCAGCGACGTGGCGGCCTGTGCTTTGCGCGGGCAGGGGCCGGCATCGGCAAATGGTTGCAGGAGGAGGCGGGTGTAATCCTGTTGCGGGTCTGCGAAGACCGATTCGGTATGACCTGATTCGATCACGCGCCCGCTCTGCATGACCATGATGCGGTCGGCATAGCGGCGTACTTGCGGCAGATCGTGACTGATGTGCAGCACGGCCAGACCGCGACGGCGCTGCAAGGTCTTGAGCAAATCGAGTATCTGGTTTTGCAGGAGGGCATCGAGTGCTGTCGTTGGTTCATCGGCAATCAGCAGCTTGGGTGAGTTGGCCAGCGCCATGGCAATCACGACACGCTGGCGCTGCCCTCCGGAAAGCTCGTGTGGCCAGGCCTGCAGGCGTCGCTCAGGCTCGTCAATGCCGACTTCTTTCAAAAGACTGATGGCACGCTGCCTGGTCTGTGCCGGCGGCAGCGTCTGATGCAGCGTAATCGCCTCCAGCAGCTGCCGGCCGATGCGATGCAGCGGATTCAGTGCCGTTAACGGCTCCTGATAGATCATGCCGATGTCGCCGCCGCGCAGGTGCTGCAACTGGCTTGCTCCGAGCTCGGACAGCGCCTTGCCGCGCCAGCTCACGCGGCCTTGCGCACTCAGACCGGAGGGCAACAATTGCAGGCAGGACAGTGCAGTCAGCGACTTGCCCGAGCCGGACTCGCCCACCAGTGCCAGCCATTCGCCTGCCTTGAGCTGCAGCGATATGCCATCAACCAGCGTGCTGCAGGTACTGCTGCGTATGCTCAGCTGTTCGATGTTCAGCAAGGTGTCAGTCATAATTGCTCTGCCACATGCCGGGGGTCAAAGGCATCGCGCAGGCCTTCACCAATAAAGACCAGTAAGGTCATCAGCGTCGCCAGCGAGAAAAACGCAGTAAGGCCAAGCCAGGGTGATTGCAGATTGTTCTTGCCCTGAGCGATGAGCTCGCCCAGCGAGGCGGAGCCTGGCGGCAGGCCGAAGCCTAGGAAGTCCAGCGATGTGAGCAGGCCGATGGCGCCGGTGAAAATGAACGGCAGCAAAGTCAGCGTGGTGATCATGGCGTTCGGCAGCACATGGCGCCAGACCAGCAGCCAGGGCTTGATGCCGAGAATGCGTGCGGCCCGCACATAGTCGAGCTGGCGTGTGCGCAGAAATTCGGCGCGGACCAGACCGCTCAGATCTGTCCAGCCAAACAGCGCCAGCAGTGCCAGCAGCCACCAGAAGTTCGGTACCACCACGCTGGACAGGATAATCAGCATGAACAGCACGGGCAGACCCGACCAGATCTCGATGAAGCGCTGCCCGAGCAAATCGACCCAGCCGCCCCAGTAGCCTTGAATGGCACCTGTGCCGACACCCAGTATCACGGTCGCAAGCGTCAGCAAGCCGGCAAAGGCGAGCGAAATGCGGATGCCGTAAATCAGGCGGGCCAGTACATCACGGCCTTGATCATCGGTGCCCAGCCAGTTATCGCGGGACGGTGCCGAAGGCGTTGGCTCGGCACGCTCGAAGTGGATGGTGTCGGAATTGAAGCGGATGACCGGCCAAAGCATCCAGCCCTGCTGATTGATCAGCGCCTGCACAGCAGGGTCACGATAGACCGTGGTGGTATCAAAGGCACCGCCGAAGCGCGACTCGGGCACATCTTCGAACAGCGGTATGATCCATTCCTGCTCATAGCGCACCAGCAGCGGCTTGTCGTTGGCGATCAGCTCGGCAGCCAGCGTGACAGCGAACACGGCGAGCAGGCCCAGCAATGACCACCATGCCCGGCGATTGCCGCGGAATTGTGCCCAGCGCCGTTGCGTCAGTGGTGACCAGCGTGAGGACAGGCTCATGAGCTGACCTGCTCGAAATGAATGCGTGGATCAACCCAGCGATAGCAGAGGTCGCCCAGCAGGCGCAGCAGCATGCCCATCAGCGTGAACAGGAACAGCGTGCCGAAAATCACCGGATAGTCACGATTGATGACAGATTCATAGCTGAGCAGACCCAGGCCATCAAGGTTGAACAGGATTTCAATGAGAAAGGCCCCGGTAAACAGAATACCGAACAAGGTCGCTGGCAGACCGGCGATCAGGATCAGCATGGCATTGCGAAAAACATGACCAAAGAGCACTCGGCGCTCGCTGGCACCTTTCGCGCGTGCCGTCAGTACATAGTGCTTCTGCAGCTCTTCGAGAAAACTGTTGCGGGTAAACAGCGTCAGTGTGGCGAGGCCGCCAAGCGTGAGACAGAGCGTTGGCAGAACCATGTGATGAGCATAGTCGAGCACCTTGGCCAGGGGGGAAAGTGTCGCAAAGTTCTCCGATACCAGACCTTGCATGGGAAACCACTGCCAGTAGCTGCCACCGGCAAACACGATGATCAGCAGCAGGGCAAGCAGGAAGCCGGGTATAGCGTAGGCAATAATGATGGCGCCGCTGCTCCAGACATCAAAGCGGCTGCCGGCATGCAGTGCCTTGCGTATGCCCAGAGGGACTGCAATCAGATAAATCAGCAGCGTGCTCCAGAGTCCGAGCGAGAGCGATACCGGCAGCTTTTCACGAATCAGCTCGAGCACAGGGGTGTCGCGATAGAAGCTGTTGCCCAGATCAAAGCGGGCGAAGTCGTTGAGCATTTTCCAGAAGCGTTCTGCCGGCGGTTTGTCGAAGCCGTATTGCTTTTCGATGGCAGCAATGAACTCGGGGTCCAGGCCCTGACTTCCGCGATAGCCACTGCCGGTCGGGCTGCTGGCGAGAGCAATATCACCCGTGCTTGCCAGCGCGCCACCACCCAGGCCTTGCAGATGAGCCAGCGTGCGATCTACCGGACCGCCGGGTGCGGCCTGAATGATCAGGAAGTTGATCAGCAGGATGCCGAAGAGTGTCGGCACCATCAATGCCAGGCGTCGCAGAATATAGCCAGCCATCACGGGGCCTCCGAGGCGGCGCGCCCATCAAGTTGCTGCACTTTTGCCTCATCCAGCCACCAGGTGTCGAGGCCGTCGCCATAGCGTGGCGGTCGCGGCGGGTGGCTGAAACGATTCCAGGCGGCAATGCGATAAACCGGTGTGTGATAGTGCGGGACGACCAGCCATTGTGCGCGCAGTACGCGATCCAGCGCCCGCACGGCGCTGACCAGCTGCTGGCGGTCATGAGCGCCGGTGATATGGCCAATCAGGGCATCGACCACCGGTGATTGCAGGCCGGTGAGGTTTCGGCTGCCCGGTGTCGATGCAGATGTGCTGCCCCAGAAGCTCCACAGCTCATTGCCGGGCGAGCTCGATGCCGGGAAGCCGCCGACAGTGAGGTCATAATCAAACTGGCGCAGTCGCTCAATGTATTGCGCGGCATCCAGGATGCGAATGTTCAGGGTGATGCCTAGGCGTGCCAGATTACGCTTGAAGGGCTGAGTGATGCGCTCGAACTCGGGTTGAACCAGCAGCATTTCCAGAGCCAGTGCCTGGCCTTGGGCATTGACCAGTTTGCCATCGTGCAAGTGCCAGCCGGCGGCTTTCAGCAGTGCTTGTGCAGCGAGCAGATTGTCACGGTTGTAGCCATCACCCTTGCTCACAGGCGGTAGTATGGCGCTACCGAAAACTGTCTTTGGCAACTGCTGCCGGTAAGGCTTCAGCAGTCTGCGCTCAGCCGCATCGGGCAGGCCGACAGCGGCCAGCTCGGAGTTGTCGAAGTAGCTGTGCGTGCGGCGATAGGCCTGATAAAACAAGGCTCTGTTCGACCATTCAAAATCAAATGCCAGACTGATGGCCTGACGCACCCTGAGTTCATTCAGCGGCGCGCGTCGCGTATTGAAGAGAAAGCCCTGCATGCCGCTTGGGTTCTCGTGGTCCTGTTCGAGCCGGATCACCTGACCTGAAGTCACGGCCGGAAACCGGTACTCCGTGGCCCAGGTTTTGGCTTTGTTCTCCATGCGGATATCGTATTGCCCGGCCTTGAAGGCCTCGAAAGCCACGCTGGCATCGCGATAGTAGCGATAGCTCACTTCCTGAAAGTTGTTTAGCCCGCGATTGACTGGCAAGGACCAGCCCCAGTAGTGCGGGTTACGGGCATAGGTGATGCGGCGGCCCGGATCAATGCTGGCAATCGTGTAGGGGCCGCTGCCGATGGGGATGTCCAACGTGGTTTTGTCGAATGCGCGCTGTTGCCAGTAATGTCGGGGCAGGATGCTCATTTCGCCGACAATGAGCGGCAGCTCACGATTGTTCCTGCTGGCAAAGTCGAAGCGTACGCTGAGCGGGCTCAGTGCTCTTACCCGCTTTACATCGGCAAAGTAGGCTTGGTATGCCGGAGCGCCCTGACTTTTAATCAGGCGGAAGGTTTCCACCACATCAGTGGCGCGCACAGGCTGGCCATCGCTGAAACGGGCTTGCGGGCGCAGATGGTAGATGATCCAGGACGCATCTGCCGGGTCACGCTCGATACGTTCGGCGAGCAGGCCGTAGCGGGTAAAGGGCTCGTCGGGCGAGGCCACGGTGAGGCTGTCGTAGAGACGGCCGAGGCCTTCGGCGGGCACGCCTTTGTTGATGAAGGCGTTGAGGCTGTCAAAGGTGCCGGTTGCATCGAGACGAAGCTTGCCGGCTACCGGTGCATCGGGGTTGGCGAACGGAAAATGCGTGAACCGGGCAGACAGTGCCGGCTTGCCATGCAGTGCAATGGCATGGCTGATTTCGATCCCTGCCTGAGCGCCGGCAGTGCCGGCAAGCAAACAAGCAACCAGCAGGGCGTTGCAAGTGGTACGTAACAGACCCACGCGAGACTCCCTGCTTACAAGGCTTTCGAATTCAGAACGCCAGGCAGTACGCGCAGAACCAGCTCCTGCCCGATTTGCAATGACTGGATGCTGCCATTCCAGGCGCGCAGCTCGGCCAAGGTCACTTGGTACTGGCGCGCCAGAGAAGCCAGTGTATCGCCTTTGACAACACGGCGACGGAGTTCGATGCGGGTATCGGATGCAGGCTCGGAAATCGTGATCAGCTCGGTGCCGGCTACATTCATGCGGCGTATCGTCGGCAGGCTGAGCTCACGGCCAATGCTCAGCGTGTCGGTATGCTGTGAAAAATTGGCACTCAGAACAGTGCTGGTGGAGAGCCCGAACTGACGTGCAATTGAGCTCCAAGTATCGCCAGCCTGGACCAGATAGCGTGTCGACTCTGTGTTGAGTGCACCAGGCATGGCATTGACGACATCCTTGGCTGGCTTGTAAGCAGCGGCAATAAAGTTATCCGTCGCTCGTGTATCGCCAGCCTTGGCGACAACAACGCGGCCAGTACCGGCTGATTGCATCAGCTGGTTTTCAAGTGCGACATCGAGGCTGGCTGGGAGATGCCACTGGTACGGACCATGCGGTGCATTGCTGTCGCGGCGCAATGCCGGATTCAGCTCGCGAATCAGCTGCGGCGACAGCCCGGTGAGGTCTGCCACTTCGTTAAGGGTCATCGGGCCGGGCGTGCTCACGGTACGATAGTGAGGTCGATTGGGGATTGCAGTAATGCGCACATTGAAATTATCGGGCGACTTGAAGAGCGCTGCCACGGCCAGGAAGCGCGGTACATAAGCCATGGTTTCCGCAGGCAGCTTTAGTGACCAGTAGTCAGTGGCCAGGCCCAGTGCCTGATTGCGTTTGATCGCACGGGAAACTGTGCCGGGGCCGGCATTGTAAGCAGCAAGCGCCAATTCCCAGCTGTTGAAGATACTGTTGAGTTTACTCAGATAGTCGTAGGCGGCTTGTGTCGAGGCGATGGGATCACGACGTGCATCGTAGTACCAGGACTGCTCCAGGCCATAGAGACGACCGGTATCCGGGATGAATTGCCAGAGTCCGGCCGCCTGTGAGCGTGACAGAGCCATTGGGTCATAGGCACTTTCGATGACCGGCAGCAGGGCCAGCTCAGTAGGTAGCTGTCGGCGCTCGGCCTCGCTGACGGACAGATACAGATTGCGTTGAGCTCGGTTGAGCACGCGATCAATATAAGCCTGCTTGCCAATCAGCAACTGTTTCTGGCGCAGCAAGCGCTCTTCATTCTGTTCGGTATTCAGCGAAAAACCGTTGCGCAGACGAATGATCAGATCATTGCTGCTGTCATTGCCACGGCTAGCCGGGCTTTCGACACTATCGGCGAGATTGACAACAATGACCTGGCCGTTGCTCAACGTGACGGTTTCGGCGGTGGTGTCGCTCATAGCCAGTGCGGCAGAGCAGAACATCAGCGAAAAAGCAGTCAACAAATGACGAGCTGATAATGGGGAAGTTCGCGAAAGCAGTCGGTGTATTTTCTTAGCGTGTACCGGCATATTGATACTCAGTTTAATGGGCTGGGATGTTAAAAAATAAAAAGAATCCCGGCCAAAAAATGGCAATAACTCGATAGTAGTCAGACTTTGCGTGTCATGGCAAGCCTGTAGATGTGTCCAAAGTTTTCGATAATCAACAGCTTGCTGTTCGTAATGAAGGCAGAACAGTAGCTTATGACCGGTCTTTCCAAAGGCGCAGCAGCCGTAGCGTTTCCAGCTCGGACTGAAATGGCTGCTGCGCCCACGCAGAGACCGATGCTCTCAGTTCGGCACTTTGCATGCGCAGGAAAGGATTGATCAGACGCTCGCGCCTGAGCGTGGTTGGCAAGCTGGCTCGGTCGGCAGTTCGCCATTCCCGTACCTCACTGATGGCGTGTGTGACATGCAGATTGCCTGGCTCGGCTTGCTGTGCAAACTGAAGATTGCTCAGTGTGTACTCATGGGCAGGAAACAGTTGAGTGTCGGCGGGCAGATCATTGATATGGCCCAGAGCCTGCTGCAAATCGGCTGCCTGGCCTTCGAAGAGACGGCCGCAGCCGGCGCTGAACAGGGCATCACCGCAAAATAGCCATGCTTGTTGCGGGAAGTGGTAGGCCACGTGCCCGAGGGTATGCGCCGATACCGGCAGCACATGCACCTCACCCAGGCCAGCCAGCGTCAGCACACCTTGCGCCGGCAGAGCATGCGTCCGCCAGTTGGCGCATTCATCCGGCCCCCACACAGGGCAGTCAAAATGGCGGGCAAGTGCTGTTGCACCACCGACATGATCGGCATGATGGTGAGTGAGCAGAATGCCGGCCAGTCTGTGTTGCTGCTGTTCGAGCCACGCCAGTACCGGTACGGCATCGCCGGGATCGACAACCCAGCATCCCTGAGTGCCAACAAGCATCCAGATGTAATTGTCCTTGAAGCATGGAATGGCGATGGGACTCTGCATGAGCGCGTGACAGTCGGCCTTGGAGTCTCAATAATAGCCACAACTGGACTAAATGACCTGCCATGACTGCTTTTCAGCTTCTGCCCAGCATTTCTGCACGCGCGCCCTGGACTCCGGCTCAGGCGCAGCGGGCACGGACGCGCATGCTGAAGCCCTGGCAGCACTGTCTGGCGCAGTGTCATGGCGTCTGGGCCCTGGAGCTGAGCCAGCTGCCATTGCCGCTGGCTTCGCTACGCATGGCCAAGGTCTGGCGCTATGCCGAGTCCTTTCAGGCGAGCAGGTGTCACTGGCCGGTCCAGCCCGGTTGTCTCGATTTGGTGTTATGGCGTCTGAGTGCGGATGATGTCTCCGAGCTGCCGGCATTAATGTCGCAAATGGCGCTATCGCTGGGGCCTGCGGCACGGGTGCTGATCTGGATAGAAGCGCCGTTGCTGAACAGCTGGTGCCAGACCGGAATGCCCTTGTGCACAGGCCATGACTGGGTGCTGCGCGAGGCCGACTGGGGTGATGCGCGTGCGCTGACGCTGTTGCCGGCAGTGTGGTCAGGCAAGTGGACATCAGCGTTGCAGACATGGATACCCTATGGCGCGCAATGGAGCGTACAGCTCTGGCAGCGTGAAACCATCTGCACGAACAGGCCTGCGCTACGCCCCTGGAAGGGCAGAGCGCCTGTTGCCGGCTTGGGCTGGCAGCCGCAATCATCGGTTGATCATTCGAAATAACAGGAATTTGTATGGTGGGTACGGTGGTAATTCATACGGATGGCGCTTGCCGCGGCAATCCTGGTCCGGGTGGCTGGGGTGCCTTGCTGGTGGCTGGCGAGCATCGCAAGAGTCTGTCCGGATTCGAAGCGTTGACGACCAACAACCGCATGGAGCTGACGGCGGCGCTGGAAGCGTTGCGGGCGCTGAAAACACGCTGTCAGGTGACTCTGTGGACGGACTCCGAATATTTGCGCAAAGGCATGAGCGAGTGGTTACCGGGCTGGAAGGCCAGAGGCTGGCGAACTGCAGCCAAGGCTCCGGTGAAGAATGCCGATATCTGGCAGGCGCTGGATGCGGAGGCACAACGGCATGACATTGACTGGCGCTGGGTCAAGGGCCATGCCGGTGACCCGGGCAACGAAGCGGCGGATCAGCTTGCCAACGAAGCCATCGACCGAGGATTGAAAACCGCATGAGACAGATCATTCTCGATACCGAAACCACTGGCCTGGATCCGGGTCTGGGCCATCGCATCATTGAAGTCGGTTGTCTGGAGATGATCAACCGGCGCCTGACCAAGCGCAGTTTCCATCACTACCTGCAGCCGGATCGTGAGGTTGATGCCGGAGCCATGGCGGTGCATGGCATCACCAATGAGTTTTTGCGCGACAAGCCGCGTTTTGCCGATATCGCCGAAGCCTTCCTGCGCTTTGTGGATGGTGCCGAGCTGGTCATTCACAACGCCAGCTTCGATGTCGGCTTCCTCAATGCCGAGCTGGCAAGGCTGGGTCTCCCGGTCATCACCGAGAAGTGCACGGTACTGGACACCTTGCCGATGGCGCGCGCCAAGCATCCCGGCCAGAAAAACAATCTCGATGCCCTAGCGCGTCGCTATTATGCGGATCAGCGTGATCGCAGCTATCACGGCGCCTTGCTCGATGCCGAGATTCTTGCTGAGGTCTATCTGGCCATGACTGGCGGCCAGGTTGGCCTGTCGCTGGGTCATGAGGATGAGGCCAATGAGGCTGGCGAAGGCGGCGGTGAAGTCATCCGCCGATTGCCTCCGACGCGCCACAGGTTGCCGGTGATTACTGCCGATGCCGCCGAGCTGGCGGCGCATCAGGCGCGTCTGGCCGTGCTCGATAAGGCTGTGGCAAAGCCCAGTCTGTTTCGCCTGCTGGATGAGGCATTGCCGGGAGCGTCATCGTGACGGCGCAATTTACGCCGGGCAATGTTTTCAACGGTTACATTCCGTATGAAGCCAGAGTGTTTGCCTTTTCGGGCGCACAGTTGCTGCTTTGTCCGCACAGCTACACGTTGCCGACATACATCGAGGTGCTGGCTTGCACGGATGAGACCGCCGAATGGCATTTCCTCGGGCATCTGGATGGTCAGCCCTGTTTTGCCGTGGCGCTGGCCGAATCCCTGAGTGCTGCGCTGCCCGATGGTTTTGACATGCTGCCCTTGCGTCAGCTCATCATGGCGGCTGACACCATGCTGTTTCAGCTTGCGGGCCGTGCTGCCCAGATTCTCGATTGGGCCCGCACGCATCGTTTTTGCGGGCAGTGCGCCACACCCATGCAGGGTCATGAGCTGAACGAACGTGCCCGCGTCTGCCCGAGCTGTGGTCACAGCTGCTACCCGCGCATCAATCCCTGTGTCATTGCCGTGGTCGTACGGGGCGATGAGCTTTTGCTGGCGCGTTCGCATCGCTTCACCAATGGCATGTTCAGCGCATTGGCCGGCTTCATGGAGGTGGGCGAATCCGCCGAGGACACCCTGGTGCGCGAAGTGCGTGAAGAGGTTGGTGTCGAGATTGCCAATGTGCGCTATGTGACCAGTCAGCCGTGGCCATTTCCAAGCAATCTCATGCTCGGCTTCATTGCCGACTATGCCGGCGGCGAGTTGCGTTTGCAGGAAGATGAAATTGCCGAGGCCGATTTCTACCCGTATGACCAGCTGCCACTGGTTCCGCCGCCCGGCAGCATTGCACGCCTGCTGATTGATCATGTGGTGCGTGAACGAACAAACTTCCACGAGAAAAACAAGTGAGTAACGATTGATGGAGTGGTTTGCAGAGTACGGTCTGTTTCTGGCCAAGGGTGTTACTGGTGTCATCCTGCTGGCGTTGCTGCTGCGCCTGATCTCGCGTTCGCGTCAGGATGGTGAGGGTTTGCAAGCAGGTTATCTTGATGTCGAGGCGCTGAATGATCGTTATCAGGCCGAGGCGGATGGCCTGCGTACGCTGGTCTGGGATGATGCTGCCTGGAAGGCCGAACGCAAGCAGCGCAAGCTCAAGGCGAAGGCTGACAAATCGGCAGCCAAGGCGGCCCTGAAAGCGTCCAAGGCTGATGCTGAGAAAACAGCGGGTGACAAAGACAGCGCACCTGACAACAGTACGTTGCGGGCTCGTGTCTATGTGTTGCAGTTTTCCGGTGACATGGCGGCCTCGGCGGTTACGCATCTGCGGCAGGAAATCTCCGCGCTGCTGGCCGTGGCGGATGCTGGCCGCGATGAAGTGGTGCTGCTGCTGGAAAGTCCCGGCGGCGTAGTTCATGGCTATGGCCTGGCAGCCTCGCAGCTGGCGCGTATTCGCGATGCTGGCCTGTCTCTGACTATTTGCGTGGACAAGGTTGCAGCCAGCGGTGGCTATATGATGGCCTGTCTGGCCAATCGCTTGCTGGCAGCGCCGTTCGCCATCATCGGTTCGATTGGCGTTGTGGCTCAGATTCCCAACTTCCATCGCCTGCTGAAGAAAAATGACATTGATGTGGAGCTGATGACGGCTGGCCAGTACAAGCGCACCTTGACCTTGCTCGGCGAAAACACCGAGGCCGGCCGTCAGAAGTTCCAGCAGGACATTGATGAAACGCACTTGCTGTTCAAGGGCTTTGTGCAGCAATGGCGTCCGCAGGTGGATATTGATGCCGTGGCCACCGGCGAGCACTGGTTCGCCAGTCAGGCGCTGCCCTTGCATTTGGTGGATGGGTTGCAGACCAGTGATGACTATCTGCGCCAGCGTGCCAGGGATGCCGACTTGTTTGCCTTGCACTGGCGTCAGCGCAAGACATTGGGGCAGAAGCTGGGCCTGGTGGCGGAAGAGAGTGCCGAGCGCGTATTGACGCGCTGGTGGCAGCGCGCGACGCAAGAGCGCTGGTACTGAGGCTCTTTACAGCGTCGGTTCTACGTAGTCCTGCAGCAGAATCCAGATGCCGCCAATGATGATGCCGGTCAGGAAGATGCCGGAGAGCACGAATATTTCCGCGCTCTCGGCATTTTCGTCCAGGTCTACTTGCTTAAGGCCGGCGACATTGAAGCCTGAGCGCAGAAAGCGACTCAGCGCTTGACGCCAGCGCGGTCTGGGCTTGGGCCCACCGGGAGGCGTCGCATGACCATACCCCTTCTGCACTGAAAATCTCCGTCTGATGACCCGCTCTAGAGTGGCGGCCGGTCACGACGATGCGTGCCGGGTGTTTAATTTCTGTCCGGATCATACCCCAAATTCGGCGCCAGCCAACGCTCGGCCGTCGCCATGTCCCAGCCCTTGCGGGCAGCATAGTTCTCGACCTGATCGCGATCGATCTTGCCGACATTGAAGTAGGTTGCCTGCGGGTGTGCGAAGTACCAGCCCGACACTGCCGATGCCGGCAGCATGGCAAAGTGTTCGGTAATCTGCATGCCGGCATTACCGGGGGCATCGAGCCAGTTGAACAGCTCGGCTTTCTCGCTGTGCTCGGGACAGGCGGGATAGCCCGGTGCCGGTCGAATGCCGAGGTATTTTTCGGCAATCAGATCGGCATTGTCGAGGGTCTCGTCCGGGGCATAACCCCAGAACTCCTTGCGCACGCGACGGTGCAGGCACTCGGCCAGCGCTTCGGCAAAACGGTCGGCCAGGGCTTTCACCAGGATGCCGTTGTACATGTCACCAGCAGCTTCGTATTGCTGTGCCAGCTCATCGGCACCGTGTATGGAGACCGCGAAACCGCCAACATAGTCGGCAATGCCGGTGTCCTGCGGGGCCACGAAGTCGGCCAGCGAGTAGTTCGGCTTGCCGCTGACCTTCTCGCTCTGCTGACGCAGACAGTGGATCTCGCCCAGCACAGTGCTGCGCTCGGCATCGGCCCAGACGCGGATGTCATCGCTGCCGACGCGATTGGCTGGCCACAGGCCGATGACGCCGCGTGCCCGCAGAGTCTTGTTGGCGATGAGTTCGGCGAGCATGATCTGAGCGTCACTGAACAGGCTGCGAGCGGCTTCGCCAACGACCTCATCCTGCAGGATCTTCGGGTATTTGCCGTGCAGATCCCAGGAGATGAAGAACGGCGTCCAGTCGAAGTAATCGACCAGCTCTGCCAGCGGGTAATGATCAAAGACGGTAATGCCAGGCTGCGTCGGGGCGACCGGCTTTGCGCTGGCCCAGTCGGTGCTCACGCCTTGTGCCACGGCCTTGGCATAGGGCACGCGCTCGCCGCGTGGCTGGCGGTTGTTGATGCGTTCGCGAACCTCGGCATATTCCGCGCGACGCTCGGCAATGAAGGCCGGTTTCATGTCCTTGCTGAGCAGTGTGGTCACCACGCCGACGGCGCGTGAGGCATCGGCGACATAGACCACGGCATCGTTCTTGTACTGCGGATCAATCTTCACCGCCGTGTGCGCCTTCGAGGTCGTCGCGCCACCGATCAGCAGCGGGATGTGAAAATCCTGGCGCTGCATTTCGCGGGCGACATAGACCATCTCGTCGAGCGAGGGCGTGATCAGGCCGGACAGGCCGATGATGTCGACCTTCTCGTCGCGCGCCACCTGCAGGATTTTCTCGCACGACACCATGACGCCGAGATCGACGATGTCGTAGCCGTTGCAGCCGAGTACGACGCCGACGATGTTTTTGCCGATGTCATGCACATCGCCCTTGACCGTGGCCATGAGCACCTTGCCCTTGGCCTCGACCACGCCATTCTTTTCCTCTTCGATGAACGGAATCAGATGGTTCACCGCCTGCTTCATCACGCGTGCGGATTTCACCACCTGCGGCAGGAACATCTTGCCGGCACCGAAGAGGTCGCCGACCACATTCATGCCGTCCATGAGCGGGCCTTCGATAACATGGATCGGGCGTGCCACTGACAGGCGAGCTTCTTCCGTGTCTTCGACAATGAACGTGGTAATGCCTTTCACCAGCGCGTGTTCCAGGCGCTTGCCGACCGGCAGGCTGCGCCAGGCTTCGTCCTCGACCACGGCCTTGCTGCCATCGCCCCGGAACTGTTCGGCGATTTCCAGCAGACGCTCAGTGCCGTCTTCGCGCAGGTTACGCACCACATCTTCCACGCGCGCTTTCAGCTCGGCCGGAATGTCTTCATAGATGGCGAGCTGACCGGCGTTGACGATGCCCATCGTGAGGCCGTTGCGAATGGCGTAGTAAAGGAAGACCGAGTGGATGGCCTCGCGCACCGGCTCGTTGCCACGGAACGAGAACGACACATTGGAGATGCCGCCGGAGATTTTGGCGTACGGCAACTCGCGCTTGATGAACGCGCACGCGTTGATGAAATCGACAGCGTAGTTGTTGTGCTCTTCGATGCCGGTCGCCACTGCGAACACATTCGGGTCGAAGATGATGTCTTCCGGCGGGAAGCCGACTTCATTGACGAGGATGTCGTAGGAGCGCTTGCAGATCTCGTTCTTGCGCGCTTCGGTGTCGGCTTGACCTTGCTCATCGAAGGCCATAACGATGACCGCCGCGCCGTAGCGCATGCACAGCTTGGCGCGGGCGATGAACTCGGGAATGCCTTCCTTCATCGAAATCGAGTTCACCACCGACTTGCCCTGAATGCACTTCAGGCCGGCCTCGATGATCTCCCACTTCGACGAATCGACCATGATGGGCACGCGGCAGATGTCCGGCTCGGTGGCGACCATGTTGAGAAAGGTGACCATGGCGCGCTCGGAGTCGAGCATGCCTTCGTCCATGTTGATGTCGATGATCTGCGCGCCAGCCTCGACCTGTTCGCGGGCAATCGCCAGCGCTTCCTGATAGTTCTCTTCGCGGATCAGGCGGGCGAACTTCTTCGATCCGGTGACATTGGTGCGCTCGCCGACATTGACGAACAGGCTGGCCTCATCAATCGTGAATGGCTCCAGCCCGGAGAGCTTGCAGGCCGGCGTGAACGATGGCACTTGGCGACGCGGATGTTTGGCGACCGCTGCTGCGATGGCTTTGATGTGCTCCGGCGTGGTGCCGCAGCAGCCACCGACGATGTTGAGAAAGCCGCTGGCAGCAAATTCTTCGATGATCGCCGCCGTTTCATCAGCGGTTTCGTCGTACTCGCCAAAGGCATTGGGCAGGCCGGCGTTCGGGTGGGCACTGACAAAGGTGTCGGCCTTGATCGCCAGTTCCTGCACATAGGGCCGCAATTCCTTGCCACCCAACGCACAGTTGAAGCCAATCGAAATTGGCTTGGCATGACGCACGGAGTTCCAGAATGCCTCGGCCGTCTGACCCGAGAGCGTGCGACCGGAGGCGTCGGTGATGGTGCCGGAGATCATGATCGGCAGCGTGTAGCCGAGGTCGTCGAACACGCCTTGCACGGCAAAGATGCAGGCCTTGGCGTTGAGCGTGTCGAACACGGTCTCGATCAGGATGATGTCGGCACCGCCATCGATCAGCGCAAAGGTCGCCTCGCGATAGTTCATCACCAGTTCGTCAAAGCTGACATTGCGGAAGGCTGGGTTGTTCACATCCGGCGAGATCGAGCAGGTGCGCGAGGTCGGGCCAAGCACGCCGGCGACGAAGCGCGGCTTGTGCGGCTCGCGTGCCGTCCACTCATCGGCGACGCGGCGGGCGAGGGCAGCGGCTTCGCGATTGAGCTCGGTGACCAGCGATTCCATGCCGTAGTCAGCCATGGACACCTGTGTGCCGTTGAACGAGTTGGTTTCGAGAATGTCGGCACCGGCCGCGCAATAGGCATCGTGAATGCCGGCGATGATGCCGGGGTTGCTGAGCACCAGCAGATCGTTATTGCCCTTCACATCGCGCGGCCAGTCGGCGAAACGGTCACCGCGATAGTCCGCCTCTTCCAGTTTATGGCGCTGAATCATGGTGCCCATGGCGCCATCGATGATCAGGATGCGCTCTTGCAGTGCCTGCTGGAATTGCTGAACCCGTGTGTCGCGTGCAAAGGTGTTGGACATTGGAAAAGGCATCTATCCAAAAAAATGGATGGATAGTGTAGCAGAGCTGTTAGCATGAGTCCTGTCTTGCTGGCAGCACATGCCTGCTATAATCAGGCATATGTTGAATTCCGCCGAAGGGGCTCTTGATGAGTGATGTGATGAGCGACGCAGTGTCTACCGAAGCACTTCCTGTTGAAGTGACCAGCAACATGGTGATTACCGAGTCCGCGCAAGTCTATCTGCGCGAGTTGCTGGGCAAGCAGAACAGCCCGGGTATCGGCGTGCGCATCTTTGTCGAAAATCCCGGTACGCCGCGCGCAGAGTGCTGCATGGCGTATTGCACCGTGGGTGAGGAAAAGTCGGAAGACGTACGCATCGATTACGAAGGCTTTCCGGCCTATGTCGATTTCCGCTCGGTGACTTACCTGGTCGATGCCGTCATTGATTACAACAAGGATCGCATGGGTGGCCAGCTCACCTTCAAGGCCCCGCGCTCGAAAGTGCCGAACATCTCCTCCGACAGCCCGATTGAGGAGCGCATCAACCATGTGCTGTTCTCCGAGGTAAATCCCGGCCTGGCAGCACACAACGGCAGTGTCAGCCTGCTTGAATGCTACAACGATCCCGACGAGGGCTGGACTGCTGTGCTCAAGTTCGGTGGTGGTTGTCAGGGCTGCTCGGCCGTGGACATGACGCTGAAGCAGGGCGTTGAAACCACGCTGAAGGCACAGATTCCTGAGTTGGCGCGCGTCACCGACAGCACCGACCACAGCAAGAAAGACAACGCTTACTTCAAGTAATCCGCAAAAACAGCGTTGGCCGTGTGAGTTCATCCTCATACGGCCAACGCTGCTCAGATTAAAGCTTTATAAAGACTGTTTTGCCGCTGACCATGTCATGATGCTGACTCAGCTGGTGCCCGACCAGCGCCAAGTGCGTGCTGATGTATTCTCTATGGCAGTGTAGTCAGCCAGGCTGTTGGCATTGGTAACTGACCATTCACGGGTGTGATGACATAACGCAGTTTGCCGTTCTGGTTGGGGTCCGGGCTATTCGTGACCTCCTGCACATCCAGTTGTGCGGCCATCAGAAAGCTTTCTGGGCGCATCAAGTAAAATATCTCAGCAGATGGTGACCAGGCCATGCTCAGCGATTGATCCTCAGTTGGAGTATGAATGGTCAGCGTTGCAGAGGCTGGCACTTGGCTCATGGGGTCTTCTCCAAGGCCGCAGTAGGACTTGCTTATCTCGCCATAGCCTGCAGCTTGGCCGTTCGCTATCAGTGAGGCACACCATGGCTCCGATGGCGGGTGTGCATAGGTGAGATCCATCACATAGTGCGCGCCGAGATAATATGTGCCGACTTGCAGCTGATTGCAGTTACTGCGATATCGTTCAGTGCCCGGGCCGCTTTCTGCATCGTGACTGATGTATCCGACATGTCCGGCAGATGGTGAAAATACAGTGCTGCCTGGAGCGGAGCCTGCCAGTGAGCTGACAAAATAACCATCGGGTTCGTATAGCGCGAGATCAAGATCGACATTACCAGTCCAGCTCAGAGCTACTGTAATCGGGCCTTCTCCGGAGGAGGGGGCTGGTTTTTCCAGACTGGCGAGCCGAGTCTGAATACCATCCACTACGGATTGGCGTGTGTTGTACTCCGGACTCAAGTAGGTATCAGTAAAGCTGTGTGCCTGTATTAGCGTAAATGCCCCTAGTCCGAATGTCGGAACAGCTTCGCCTGAAGCATATTTCAGCATCAGATTGGCCGGCAAGGCACCCGGGGTGGCGCTGATAAAGTCCCTGTTATTGGTAAGATAGGGACCTGTATTTCCTGCTACATTGTTGGCGGGTGTAGCCACTCCGTAGATCCCGACACTTTGCCTGACCGGTAGTTCAGGATTTTGACGGAGCAGCATCTCATACGCCTCATTCGCGTAAAGGTTTCCTTGAGAGTGCGACACGATAAGTACTTTGTTGCCTTGCAGTAGAGCATCACGATACTTGTCGACATGATCTTGAAGCTCATTTGCAACAACAGGGTAAAATCCTTGCATAGCTTTGGTCAGAATATCCTGTAGCCAAGATGGGATACCTGTTGCACCCGTCATCCAGAGCATGACTTGGCTACTGAATTGCAGGCCAGCCTGAGTGGCGGCTTGGAGTAAGTCGGCTATTACGCCATTTGTATGGTTGTATGTAAGGTCGTAGCTAGTATTTTGTAAGAATAAGCCTGTATTGATAGTATCCGAAAGCTTAGTAAAATTATCCCATGCACCATCAATTGATGTTCCAATGCCATTGGCATGGAGTACTTTTAAAGCTTCGGGTTTATCAACGCATGAGCTTGCCTCGGCAAATGAGGAGCTACTGGCCATAGAGGCTATTAGTACTATGATAAGATATTTCATAATTTTAAGTCCATTTAAAATATTTAATCGCAAATTGGCTTTGTTTCCATATGAAAGCTGCCGCCACTGATCATTTCATTAGAAGACCAATATTTTTCGAAGCGCTCGCGAGTGTTTGCGGTATATGCAGATATGTCTTTAATTAGTTGGCTGCTTCTTGTATAGTTATCTATATTGCTTAGTGGAGCGAATGCAACAAAGTTTATGCAGCTAATCATATGGCCTGACTTTTGTGCTGCTTCATACGCCTCTTGCTTGGTGTTTGCTTCCATGAAGCCTTGAACTGCGCGAGCATAGTTTTCGGCGGTATTTTTGATGATGGGAGTCTCGGCATATTTTTGCAGAATTAACGCATCGATATCATCTCGAATACCATTGGCATCTGAATCAATACCCTTGAGGCCTGGTGTCAAATCTTCGCCTTTTGGAACGCATCCTCCGGGTCCGGCGACAAAAAGACAAACCAAAGCAATGCCTGAAATATGCAGCGTTTTTTTCGAGAGCTTTTTCATGAGTGCACCTCCTTGTGATCACTGCTGATTTGTAGCAATAGAAGTGGTTTTTTGTGTTGGCGTTGTGTTTTATTTTTAATGCGTTTCGTGCTGAATTGTTGAAAACGTATTTCTGGGTCTCGGCACTACCCTAATAGGATGTTGCTTCGTGCACAAAAAAGCCCCGGCGCGTGAGCGACCGGGGCTTTTTGTCTGCAGGCTTTATTTGTCAGCGTGTTGTCGCGCTTAGCGCCGCGTCGGCAACACATCCTTGAGCTTGGCGTGCATGGACAACACGGCCTTTTCGGTGGTTTCCCAGTCGATGCAGCCATCGGTCACGGACTGGCCGTAGACCAGCTGCGACAGATCCTTGGGGATGTCCTGACGGCCGAACTTGATGTGCGACTCGATCATCATGCCGATGATGGACTTGTTGCCCTCGACGATCTGGTTGGCGACATTGTCCATGACCAGCGGCTGCAGTGCCGGGTCCTTGTTGGAGTTGGCGTGCGAGGCATCGATCATGATGTTCATCGGCGCTTTTGCCTTTTCCAGCTCGCGCTCGGCCAATGCCACCGACACCGAGTCGTAATTCGGCTTGCCATCGCCACCGCGCAGCACGACATGGCCGTACTGGTTGCCGGTGGTGTTGATGACAGCGACCTTGCCCTGATTGTCGATGCCCAGAAAGCTGTGCGGGTTCTGCACCGAGAGCAGGGCGTTGGTGGCGACTTTCAGACCGCCATCGGTGCCGTTCTTGAAGCCGACCGGCGACGACAGGCCCGACGACATCTCGCGATGCGTCTGCGACTCCGTGGTGCGCGCACCAATGGCCGACCAGGCGATGAGGTCGTGCATGTATTGCGGTGACATCGGGTCCAGCGCCTCGGTGGCACAGGGCAGGCCCAGTTCGTTGAGCTCGATCAGCAGCTTGCGGCCAACATGCAGGCCTTCCTCGATGCGGAAGGTGTCATCCATGCGCGGGTCGTTGATCAGACCTTTCCAGCCCACCGTGGTACGCGGCTTCTCGAAGTACACGCGCATGACCAAGTAGAGCGTGTCGCTGACTTGCGCGGCCAGGGCTTTCAGGCGCTGGGCATAGTCGTGAGCGGCTTTGATGTCATGGATGGAGCAGGGGCCGATCACCAGAAACAGGCGGTGATCCTTGCCATCGAGAATGTTGCGGATGACCTGACGGCCTTCGACCACGGCGGCGCGCGCGGCCGTAGTCAGTGGCAGCTCACGCTTGAGCTCTTCAGGCGTGATCAGGACATCGATGGAACGAATATTGAGGTCGACGACGGTATTGTCAGCTGGGTTCATAGCGGTCTCCACGCAAGCCCGCGATGATAGCGCAAAGTGGCAAAAAGCAAAGTTCAGAAAAAGATGAACTTCACACTCAGCAGCAGCAGCGTCACGCCCAGAATCGGACGAATGCGGTCTTCGTGCATGCGCGAGCTTAGGTTGGTGCCGATCACGATCATCGGCAGCGAGCCGACCAGCAGCAGACCGAGCAGATGCCAGTCGACATTACCCATGCTCAGGTGGCCCAGACCAGCCACCAGTGTCAGCAGCACGGCATGGGTAACATCGGTGCCGATGACGCGAATCATGGCCAGCGCCGGGAACAGCGTGACCAGCACCATCACGCCGAAAACGCCGGCTCCGATGGAGGAAAGCGTAACCAGTACACCGAGCGCTACGCCCATGGTCACGGTGGCAGCGGTCTGATGATGTGCGAGAAAGTCCCGAACCGGCGTGCCGGCACCAACCGGCTTCTGGAGGCGGCGCTGTATCCACGGGCGCAGCAGCAGACTCAGGGCAGTGACCAGCAGCATGAAGCCGAGCGCATGTGTGAGTACCGGCTTGTAGGCGCTGGCATCGGGAAACCAGTGCTTCAGGCTCCAGACCGTCAGCAACGCTGCCGGCAAGCTGCCCATGGCCAGCGTCAGCGTGATGTGCCACTGAATATTGCGGTTGCGATGATGAATAATGGCGCCGCCGGTCTTGCTAATCGATGCATAGAGCAAGTCGGTGCCGATGGCGGTGTGCAGCGGGATGCCGAGCATGGTCAGCAGTGGTGTCATCAGCGAGCCGCCACCAACGCCGGTGAGACCGACAACAAAGCCGACAAGCGCGCCGGAAAGAATGAAGAGCAGGTCGTGCGGAGCGATGGACATTGCCGGGAAAGCCTGGGTAAAGAAGACGGGCGGCGAAAGTAGTGGCTTTTTACTGATTTAGCCAAGAATTTTTCATGCTAGGGTTATAGCATCGAGTTATATCAGCAGGAGTTCGACGATGAAGCTGCAGCAATTGCGATACATCTGGGAGGTGTCCCAGCATGAACTCAATGTGTCGCAAACGGCAAATGCTTTGTTCACGTCGCAGCCCGGCATCAGCAAGCAGATTCGTTTGCTGGAAGACGAGCTGGGCGTGGAGATCTTCGCCCGCAACGGCAAGCACCTCACGCGTGTGACGCCTGCCGGTCAGGCGATTCTCAAGCTCGCTGGCGAAGTGCTGCGGCAGACCGAATCGATTCGTCAGGTGGCGCTGGAGTTCTCCGATGAGGCCAAGGGCAGCCTGAGCCTGGCCACCACGCATACGCAGGCGCGCTATCGCCTGCCGCCGGTCATCGCCGAGTTTCGCGATAAGTTCCCGGATGTGGCGCTGCACATGCATCAGGGCACGCCGCAGCAGATTTCCGAAATGGCTGCCGATGGCACCGTCGACTTTGCCATCGCCACCGAAGCGCTGGAGCACTTTACCGATCTCGTGATGCTGCCGGCCTATCAGTGGAATCGTTCGGTGGTCGTGCCCAAGGGGCATCCGCTGACCCAGCTGGACAAGCTTACGCTGGAAGCGGTCGCCGAATTTCCGATTGTCACGTATGTGTTCGGTTTTACCGGCCGCTCGAAACTGGACGAGGCATTCAGTCAGGCCGGGCTGGCCGCAAATGTGGTGTTTACCGCGACCGATGCCGATGTCATCAAGACCTATGTGCGGCTGGGGCTGGGCGTGGGCATCATCGCCAGCATGGCCTTCGAGGCGGAGAAGGATGGCGGTGATCTGGTGGCGCTGGATGCCGGCCATCTGTTCGAGCCGAGCACGACGCATATCGGCTTCAGGCGCGGTACGTTCCTGCGCGGCTTCATGTTCGATTTCATCGAGACCTTTGCCCCGCATTTGACGCGGGGTCTCGTGGAGTCAGTGCTGAACCGTGGTGATGCCCGGGCCGAGGTGGATCATTTGTTCAAGGGTCGGGAGTTGCCGAGCTTTTGAGCCTCAGCTCCGAATCTCGAACGAAACCGCCTCTACATTGCCGATATGCAGCCCGCATTCCTTCTTCGTGGCTTCCTCCCACCACCAGCGCCCCTCGCGCTCGTGCTGGCCGGGCAGCACCGGGCGCGTGCAGGGTTCGCAGCCGATGCTGATGAAGCCCTTCTCGTGCAGCGGGTTGTACGGCACTTCCAGCGCGCGGATATAGTCCCAGACTTCCTGTGAACTCCAGTTCGCCAGCGGATTGAACTTCACCAGCGCGCCATCGTTGCCGGTGAAGCTGGTGTCGAGCTGGATCTGCGGCACGCTATTGCGCGTGCCGGGGCTCTGGTCCTTGCGCTGGCCGGTCATCCACGCGTTGGTGGTGGCGAGCTTGCGGCGCAGCGGCTCGACCTTGCGGATGCCGCAGCATTCCTTGTGATCGTCCTGATAGAAGCTGAATAGGCCTTTTTCATTGACCAGTTGCGAAACGGCGTCGGCTTCCGGGAAGCAGACCTCAATCGGGATGCCGTAGTGCGTGCGCACGGTATCGAGAAAGCGATAGGTTTCCGTGTGTAGGCGACCGGTATCGAGCGTGAAGACGCGGAAGGGCAGCTTGCTCTTCACCGCCATGTCGACGAGCACCACATCTTCGGCACCGCTGAAGGAGATGGCCAGACCGGGGAAGGTGGTGAGGGCAAACTTGAGCAGAGTTTGCGGGCTCTTGCCTTCGTATTCGGCGGCCCAGGCGGCGACTTGTTCAGCGGTAACAGGCATGGATGGCATCCTTGAAAGCAGACGGCGTCAGGCGCCGGTTCAGGCGTGAAGCATAGCAGCAGATACGACCGTGAGTCAGTTGGGACGCGGTGGTGTGACGGGCAGCATCAGTGTGAAGGTCGAACCCCGGTCAAGCTTGCTGTCAACGCTGATGCTGCCGCCATGTGCTTCGACGACCAGCTTGCAGAAGGACAGCCCGAGCCCGGTGGAGCTGCCGAGGTGGCGAGCGGTACAGCCACTGTTGAACTTGTCGAAGATGCGTGCGATCTGTTCGCTGGGGATGCCCAGGCCGTTGTCGCTGACGCGGATTTCGAGGCGGCCGCCCGTGAGCAGGCTGGCGTTGAGACTGACGCCGCCGCCTGGTGCGGTGTGCTGAATGGCATTGGCGAGCAGGTTGACCAGCACGCGGCGCAGTTTGTCAGCATCGAGCTGACAGGCCGGCAACTGGTCATCACTGTGCTGCTCAAGGCGGATGCTCGCCCGTTCAGCCATGCTGCCGACCTGCTCACGAGCCAGAGTCAGCAGGTCCGGGATATTGACGGAGCTATAGTCGAGCTGCAGGTGCCCGGCCTGATATTTGCTGACTTCGAGGATCTCGTTGACCATGCGCAGCAAGGCATCACCGCCGCGCCGTGCGATCTGCAAAGCCTGCGCCTGCATGGGATCCAGAGCATCTACTTCGTCAATCAGGTGAAGGCCGGCGAGTAGCGAGGTCAGCGGGTTGCGCAGATCGTGCACGAGCATCTGTGCCATGTCATCGCGCTGCAGCTCGGTGGCGCGCAACTGGTTGTATTGTGCGAGCAGCTTGCCGGCGAGCAGGCGCAGCTCGATTTCCGTCATCACGGTCGCCGCGAGGTCACGCATGATGCGGATGTCCCGCTCGTTCCAGAAATGTGGCTGATCGTCGACCGCACAGAATGTACCCAGAGTCTGGCCTTCCGGTGTGATCAGCGGCATGCCGATATAGGCGATGGCACCATCCTTCACGGCCGGGTTGTCGCGTACGAGGCTGTGCAGACGTGCATCTTCGATGATCAGCGGCTGACCGCTTTCCACGACATGCTTGCAGAAGGAGCGCTCCAGCGGCGTTTCCCGGACAGCGGCAAGCTCATCATCGAGCCCGACCTGGCTTTTGAAGAACTGACGGTCGCGATCGACCAATGTGACCAGCGTCAGGGGAATGCCGATCAGCGCACTGGCCAGGCGAGTGAAACGATCAAAAGACTCTTCTGCCGGGCTGTCGAGCAGGCCGGTGGCATGCAGTTCGGCCAGACGAGCAGGGTTCTCGATGGCGCTGCCTTGATGGTGCTGCGATGCGGCGGTGTTGGTCATCACGATGTTCTCGGCACGGTGACAAGGGTATCGGGCAAGACAATCCCGCAGACTTTAGTCTAACGAATATTTGCATGGTAGCAGCCTTGCCAGTACCCTTGGCGCGCTTTTCTGCCCGATTCTTGTTGTCAGCTTGTGAGGTGTTGTGATGGAACTGGTGTGTCTCGATCTGGAAGGTGTGCTGGTCCCGGAAATCTGGATCAATTTTGCCAAACGCACGGGCATCAAGGAACTTGAGGCCACCACGCGCGACATTCCTGATTACGACGTGCTGATGCAGCAGCGTCTGCGCATCCTGCGCGAGCACAAGCTCGGTCTGCCGGACATTCAGGCGGTTATCGCCGAGATGGGCCCGCTGCCGGGCGCCCGCGAATTCCTGGCCTGGGTACGTGATCACTTTCAGCTCATCATTCTGTCCGACACCTTCTACGAGTTCGCCAAGCCGCTGATGGAGCAGCTCGATCTGCCGACGCTGTTCTGCCACAAGCTGGAAGTTGCCGACGACGGCACCATCACCGATTACAAGCTGCGCCAGCCGGATCAGAAAACGATGGCGATCAAGGCGTTCCACTCGCTGAACTACCGCTGCATCGCTGCCGGTGACTCCTACAACGATACCGGCATGCTCAGCGAGGCCGAGCAGGGCATTCTGTTCGATGCGCCGGAGAATGTGATTCGCGAATTCCCGCAATTCCCGGTCACGCACAACTACGAAGAGCTCAAGGCCGAGATCCGCAAGGCCTCGCTGCGCAAGATTCCGTAAGCGTCAGCGCCGAGACGAAAAAAGCGCCTTCAGGGCGCTTTTTTTATGCGTGCAGCATGAGTGTCAGCGCTGTTCCAGCGCGCGCATGATGCCGCCCATCTTGTTGCCGCATTCTTCCCATTCGCTTTGCCATTGGGAATCCAGCGTGATGCCGCCGCCGGCCCAGGTGCGCAGCGTGCCATCCTTCAAGACCAGCGTGCGGATGGTGATGTTGCTGTCGAAGTGGCCGCTGGCATCCCAGTAGAACAGGCTGCCGCAGTACAGGCCGCGCGGCGTCGGTTCCAGCGCTTCGATAATCTCCATGACGCGCTTTTTCGGCGCGCCGGTGATCGAGCCGCCGGGGAATGCGTCGCGCAGCACGCTGGCGATATTGGCGTCGGCAGCCAGCGTGGCCTCAATCGTGGTGACCAGATGATGCACCTGGCCAAAGCTTTCCAGCGCGCAGAGCTGCGGTACCTGCACGCTGCCGATGACGGCGTGCTTGCTCAGATCATTGCGCAGCAGGTCAGTGATCATGATGTTTTCGGCCATATCCTTGGCGCTGGCGAGCAGGGCGCTGGCCTCGGCGGCATCGGCGATGGCATCGGCCTGGCGGCGGCGCGTGCCTTTGATCGGGCGTGTGGTGATGCGCTGCTGGTGGATGCCGAGAAACTGCTCCGGCGAGAGGCAGAGTATCTCGCCCCAGGGCAGACGCCAGTAGGCGGCATAGGGTGCCAGTGCAAGCGGACGCAGCGTGCTGTAGGCCGCCCACAATTCGCCTTCGCAGCGGGCTTCATAGGCTTGCGTGTAATTGACCTGATAGCAGTCGCCGGCGCGGATGAAGTCGTGAATGCGGGCGATGTCGGCGGCGTATCGCGGCTGCTGGGTCAGCGCCTGGAACGGGGTTTGCAGCTGCAAGGGCTGGCTGGCTGATGGCGTGGCTGTTTGCAGTCTCGCCAGCCAGTCTGACCAGGTCTGTGCATTCAGGCTCCAGGCGAAGCAGCGGCGCTGTGCGTGATCCCAGACGCAGCCCTGATCGTAGTAGGCGAGGATGGCCAGCGGCCAGTCATCGTGGCGTGGCGTGGGCAGGCCGCGCTCGCTGGCGCTGGCGTAGCCGAGGCAGCCCATCACGCCGTGTACGAAGGGCCAGTCCTGCGCCGGCTCGGCACGCGGCCGCTCCGGGCCGCCCCAGTCCTGCAGGGCTTGCATCACGGCAAAGGCATCGGCGTCAGCGGCGAGGTCGGCGGCAGGCCAGTGCGCGTGCTGCCAGCCAGCGCCGGTCTGCCAGGAGTGGGCACGCGGGGCCGCAACGAGGATGTCCCAACGGCCGGCGTCCTGGCTGTCTAGCAGCAAGGGCCAGGGCAGGTCGCGAACGGCGGCGAGTGCTGCTTCGGGCGAGTCAGTCCAGGCTAACTCGTGGATGAGCATCAGGAAGAGCCATTCTCTTTGCTGTCTGCGCCGTCAACAGGCAGCCAGAAGCCGGCGCTGATGTCGTCGGCGAGCCAGCTCAGCACGGCTTCCGGCAGCGCTGCCAGTGAGGCGGCGCTATGGCGGCGGCCAGTCAGCAGCGCGGGCAGATGCGGCTTGACGGCATCGGGCACGGTAACGGCTTCACCGTTGCGCCAGAAAGTCTGCGTTTGCGATTCCCAGAGCCAGCGCGAGGCCGGGTCGCGCAACAGGTCGATGCCATCGTTTAGTGCCGCGCGCAGGTCGGCCAGCGTGCAGGGCTCGCCTTCGGGCTCGTAGTCGTCGTATTTGGCTTCGCTGAGGAAGGGGGCGAGCGCGGTTTGGAACAGCAGCGGTTGCTGCAGCCAGCCCTGCAGGGTGGTGGCGAGCGTGGTGACATCGCTGAGGCCTAGCTCGGCGGGATGAGCCGGCAGGGCGCGGCCGGCATCGCCATAAAGCTGATCGGTGCCGCGTTCGAGCAGCACGGCATCCACCACCTGTTCCAGGATGTGGCCGAGCGAGGGCGCGCGGAAGCCGACGGAGTAGGTCAGACACTCGGTCTGCGCGACGCCGTGATGGCCGAGGCCGGGCGGCACATAGAGCAGGTCGCCGGGGCCGAGAACTTCGTCGAAGCTCACCGGCATGTCGGCGATCAGGCGCAGCTGGGCATGTTCCAGGCGCGGCGTCTGATCGTTGCATGGTTCACCGAGCTGCCAGCGACGCTGGCCGGGGCCTTGCAGCAGAAACACATCGTACTGGTCGAAATGTGCGCCCACTGAACCGCCGGGCACCGCGTAAGACACCATGACATCATCGATGCGCCATTCCGGCACGAAGGCAAAGTGGTCGAGCAGATCGGCCAGCGGCGGCAGGTAATGGTCCACGGCCTGCACCAGCGCAGTCCACTTCTTGCCATTGAGCTTGCGCCAGACGACCGGGCGGAACGGACCCTGGCGCACTTCCCAGGGCTCGGCGCCGTCTTCCACGATGACGCGGCTCTCGGCCTCTTCGGTCTCGGCCAGTTCAAGCAGCTCTTCCGGTTCCAGCAGGGTCGCCAGATCGGGGAAGGCATTGCGCACCAGCAGCGGCTTCTTCTGCCAGTAGTCGCGCAGGAACTCGCTGGCACGCAGGCCGCCGAGCCAGGGCAGCGGGGCATCAGCCAGGCAATCGGCAACAGCGGTCGGATTCAGCAGCATGGCGGTTCCTGTTTGAATGTCGGGTGGATGTCTTGGTCGCTTAAAACGCGCTGCGCTTAAACTAGCTTCGCCTGGGCGACGGCGTTGCCGATGTAGCTCGCCGGCGTCAGCGCGCGCAGCTCGGCTTTCACGGCTTCCGGCATGTCCAGCGTGTCGATGAAGACCTGCAGGCGTTCGCGGTCGATGCCCTTGCCGCGCGTCAACTCCTTCAGCTTCTCGTACGGCTTTTCGATGCCATAGCGACGCATCACGGTCTGGATGGCTTCGCCCAGCACTTCCCACGACGCATCCAGGTCATCGGCCAGCTTCTGCTCATTCATTTCCAGCTTGCCGATGCCCTTCAGTGCAGCATCGTAGGCGATGGCGCTGTGCGCGAGGCCGACGCCGAGGTTGCGCAGCACGGTGGAGTCGGTGAGGTCACGCTGCCAGCGCGAGATCGGCAGCTTCTCGGCGAGATGGCCGAGGATGGCGTTGGCCAGACCGAGGTTGCCTTCCGAGTTCTCGAAGTCGATGGGGTTGACCTTGTGCGGCATGGTCGAGGAGCCGACTTCGCCTTCCTTGAGCTTCTGCTTGAAGTAGCCCAGCGAGATATAGCCCCAGACATCGCGGTCGAAGTCGATGAGGATGGTGTTGAAGCGGCGCACGGCATCGAAGTATTCGGCGATGTAGTCGTGCGGCTCGATCTGCGTGGTGTAGGGGTTGAAGGTCAGCCCCAGCGAAGTCACGAAAGTCTCGGCATTGGCCTGCCAGTCCACTTCCGGGTAAGTCACCAGATGTGCGTTGTAGTTGCCGACGGCACCGTTGATCTTGCCCAGCAGCGGCACGGCCGCGAGCTGTTCGATCTGACGCTGGAGACGGAAGGCGACATTGGCCATTTCCTTGCCGAGCGTGGTTGGCGACGCGGTCTGGCCATGCGTGCGCGACAGCATGGAGACATCGGCATAACGGTGCGCGAGGCCGCGAATGGCATCGGTGATGGTCTGCATCTGCGCCTGCACGACATCGCGGCCGGCTTTCAGCATGAGCGCGTGCGAGAGGTTGTTGATGTCTTCCGAGGTGCAGGCGAAGTGGATGAATTCGCTCACGGCCGCCAGTTCCGGCAGGGCTTTGACGCGATCCTTGAGGAAGTATTCGACCGCCTTCACATCATGGTTGGTGACGCGCTCGCTATTCTTGATCCACTCGGCATCATCCAGCGAGAAATTGCTCACCAGCGCATTCAGGAACTGCTGCGCTTCGGCGCTGAAGGCCGGCACTTCGGCCACGCCAGGCAAGTCGGCCAGGCGCTGGAGCCAGCGCACTTCGACTTCAACACGGGCGCTGATCAGGCCAAATTCGCTGAAAATCGGACGCAGGGCATCGACCTTGCCGGCATAGCGACCATCGACCGGTGACAGGGCGGTCAGCGTGGTGGATTGAATGAATTGCGCCATGACGGGCTCCGAAGCGGCAAAGAGAAAGAGGGCGTTTTAAGGGCGCGAAGTTTACACCGATTTGGCGATTTCGCGGATTTCCCGGAGGATTTGCCCGCGTGTGAAGATCAGGTGCCAGCGACGGCCACCGAGTCGTCGCCAGAGCCAGGCGGCACGCACGCCGGCGAGCAGGATGGCGCGAATCCGTTCGGCCATGCCGGCGGCCTGCAGCTGCTTGGCATCGCCGCGAATCTGCACGCGGAAGCGCAGCTGGCCGAGGCTGTCGACATACGCCGAACCGAGCAGGTTGTTGAGCTCTCCCGTGCTCATGTCAGGGCTGAGCTGGCGCTGTCGGTTGATCGAGTCCAGCCGCGTGCGCAGTGTGTTCTGCACGGCGGGGTTGTCATTAAACTGACCTTCGACCTGCACCACGCCAAGCGCAATGCGGATGATTTCGCTGGCATTCTGCAAGCCGCGACCTTGCTCCATCAAACAGCCTTCAAGCCAGCGCAGGCCGGGCTTCAGACCCTGCGGATCGGGATAGATGTCGCCGGGCGCATCGGTATCCATGACCAGTACCGACTGCTTCAGGAACGCCTCGGCGTCAGCATCGGTACTGCCTTTGCGTGCCAGTTCATTAGCCAGGCCTGCGGCCTGAAAAATGGCCGCCAGCGCCAGTGTCTTGTCGCGATTGAGTTGGCTCATGCCGGAACTGTCTCCTCGATGACGCCACCGCCAAGGCAGACATCATTGACATAAAAAACCACAGATTGGCCGGGCGTGACGGCACGCTGGGTGTCGGTGAAGTCGACGCGATAACGCGCGCCGTCATGGCTGACCATGCAGCGCTGATCGGGCTGGCGATAGCGTGTCTTCGCGGTGCAGTGCAAGGGCAGTGCGGGCGCACTGCCGGCAACCCAGTCGATGGTGCTGGCAAACAGCGCCCGGCTCATCATCAGCGGATGCTCATGGCCCTGGCCGATGACCAGCACATTGCGTGCGAGATCCTTGTGCACCACATACCACGGTGCTTCTTCGGCATTTTTCTGGCCGCCGATGCCGATGCCCTGACGCTGACCCAGCGTGTAGTACATCAGGCCCTGATGCTCGCCAATGACCGAGCCGGCATCGGTCTCGATGCGGCCCGGCTGTGCCGGCAGATACTGCGCCAGAAAGTCCTTGAAGCGACGCTCGCCGATGAAGCAGATGCCGGTCGAATCCTTCTTGGCGGCCGTGGCCAGCCCCAGCTCGGCAGCAATACGGCGCACCTCCGGCTTCTCGATGTCGCCGACCGGAAACAGCGTGCGGGCGATCTGCGAACCGGTGACGGCGTGCAGAAAATAGCTCTGATCCTTGTTGCCGTCGCGCCCGCGCAGCAGCTGCGCCGGGTTGCCGGCACTGCGTCGGGTGTAATGGCCGGTAGCAATGAAGTCGGCACCCAGACTCAGGGCGTAGTCGAGAAAGGCGCGGAATTTGATTTCCTTGTTGCACAGGATGTCTGGGTTGGGCGTGCGCCCGGCCTTGTATTCGTCGAGAAAATGCTCGAACACGCGATCCCAGTATTCGGCGGCAAAATTGGCTTGGTGCAGCTTGATGCCGAGCCGGTCGCAGACCGCCTGGGCATCGGCCAGATCCTCGCGCGCCGTGCAATAGTCGGTGCCGTCATCCTCTTCCCAGTTCTTCATGAACAGGCCTTCCACGGCATAACCCTGCTGCATCAGCAACCAGGCCGACACGGACGAATCGACGCCGCCGGACATGCCGACGATGACTTTCTGGCCGGTTGCGGCGGGCGAGGCGAGTGAGGATGGCGAATCTAAGCTCATGTTGGGCTGGCGCAATGCACGGCATTTCCGGAAACTAGGGTGCTTATGTTAACGGATTGGCTGCACCCATGACATCGAAAGGCATGACAGAAACACTGACCCACCTCGACGAGCACGGCGCTGCCCGCATGGTCGATGTCGGCGACAAGCCGGATACGGCGCGCGAAGCCATCGCCACGGCGGCCATCCGCATGCTGCCGGGGACGCTGGCGCTGATTGTGTCGCAGGGGCATCCCAAGGGCGATGTGCTGGCGGTGGCGCGCATTGCCGGCATTCAGGCGGCAAAACGGACCTGGGAGCTGATTCCGCTCTGTCACCCTTTGATGCTGACCGGCGTCAGCGTGATGCTGGAGGCCGATGACAGCCTGCCGGGTCTGCGCATCCGTGCGCGTTGCAAGGTCAGCGGCCCGACCGGGGTGGAGATGGAAGCCCTGACCGCCGCCTCGGTGGCGGCACTGACGGTGTATGACATGTGCAAAGCGGTGGATCGCGGCATGGTCATCGAGCAAGTGCAGCTGGAAACCAAATCCGGTGGTGCCAGCGGTACCTGGCAACGCAACTGAATTTTCAGAACTCACTTTTTCAGGAACTGACATGGCTCCACGCATCACAATTCGCTATTTCGCCCGCATCCGCGAAAAGCTTGGCCTCGGCGAAGAAGTCGTCGAGCTGCGTCCGGACATGCAGACGCTGCACAGCCTGCGTACCGATCTGGCGCTGCGCGGCGAGCCCTGGGCCGAGCTGGTCGGCCCCGATGCATCGACCCTGATGGTGGCGTTGAATCAGAACCTGCTCAATATCAGCACCGATGTCGAGCTCAGCGATCATGATGAGGTGGCGTTTTTCCCACCCGTGACCGGGGGCTGAGATGCAGGCCGGCTCGTCCTGGCTTGTGGAGATCGCGGCCGACAGCATCCTGCCGCACAGCGATGCTGTGGTGCACTGGCAGCTGCTGCCCGGCGTTGGCGCGACGGTGACGTTTACCGGCCAGGTGCGTCGCGACAGCCAGGCCGGCGATGTCTCGGCGATTGATCTCGAGCATTACCCCGGCATGTCCGAACGCCTGCTGTTGCAGCTTTTGCAGGATGCCGCCGCGCGCTGGGGCATTGTTGCCGGCGAGATCGTGCATCGCATCGGGCTGGTGCCGGCAGGGGAGACCATCGTTCGTGTCAGTGTCGCCTCGCCGCATCGGCGCGAGGCCTTCGAGGCTGCAGCCGGCATCATGGATGCGCTGAAAACATCGGCGCCGTTCTGGAAGCGGGAGTGGATCAACGGCCAGGCGCACTGGGTCGATGCGGTAAAGCGCTGAATCTGCAACGAGCCCGGAGGCGTTAGCCCAGAACAGCCCGCGCCTCATTCACCGGTACTTCGTGCCAGTTGCCGGCGGCTATGTCTTGCAGTTGCCACGGCCCTATTGCCACGCGAATCAGGCGCAGTGTCGGCAGCCCCACGGCAGCCGTCATGCGCCGCACTTGTCTGTTCCGGCCCTCATCCAGCACCAGCTCGATCCAGCTCGTCGGTATCTGCGCACGATAGCGTATCGGCGGTACGCGCTCGTCAACCTGCTCGGCTATCGTGTGCTCCGGCACTCGCCGGGCGCTGATAGCGCACGCCGGCCCGTCATTGAGCACCACACCGGTGCGCAAGGCCGAAAGTGCCTCGTCAGTGACCACGCCTTCCACCTGCGCCCAGTAGGTTTTCTGCAATTTGTGCCGGGGATGCGCCACGCGCGCCTGCCACGGCCCGTGATTTGTCAGCAACAACAGACCTTCCGAATCAAAATCGAGGCGACCGGCTGGATATAGGCCTGAAAATTGCTTGTCCGCGCCGCGTTGTCCCGAATAGAGCACATCGGCAAGCGTTTGCTTGCCTTCATGCGCACTGAACTGACACAGAACCTGAAACGGTTTGTGCAGCAACAGCAGTCGAGCGGGCTGCTGGGCCTCGGCAGGCTGCGACTTTGGTCGACTTTGCCGGTTTGACGGTGTGCGTTTGCGCATGTGATGCCTTGGGAGCAACGAAACGGATGAGTATACTCGGCCGTAACCAGAACGATTTCATCAATCGCACCCTGGCGCTACCCGCGCCGCACTACACGACGGAGTACCTGCAGAATGGGTTACCAGAAGATCACGGTTCCGGCCGATGGCGACAAAATCACCGTCAATGCCGACCTGTCACTGAATGTACCGAATTACCCCATCATTCCCTTCATTGAAGGCGATGGCATCGGCTTTGATATCACGCCGGTCATGAAGAAAGTGGTTGATGCTGCCGTGGCCAATGCCTACGGTACCAAGCGCGCCATCTCGTGGATGGAAGTCTACTGCGGCGAGAAGGCCACCAAGGTCTACGGCCCGGATGTGTGGATGCCGCCCGAGACGTTCGAGGCCCTGCGTGAATATGTGGTCTCGATCAAGGGCCCGCTGACCACGCCGGTTGGTGGTGGCATCCGCTCGCTGAACGTGGCTCTGCGTCAGGAACTCGATCTTTACGTCTGTATCCGCCCGGTACGCTGGTTCCCCGGTGTGCCCAGCCCGGTGTCGCACCCGGAACTGACCGACATGATCATCTTCCGTGAAAACTCGGAAGACATCTATGCCGGTATCGAATGGAAGGCCAACAGCCCGGAAGCCATCAAGGTCATCAAGTTCCTCAAGGAGGAAATGGGTGTCACCAAGATCCGCTTCACTGAAAACTGCGGCATCGGCATCAAGCCGGTTTCCAAGGAAGGCACTCAGCGTCTGGTGCGCAAGGCGATCCAGTACGCTATCGACAACGATGAGTCCTCGGTGACCCTGGTGCACAAGGGCAACATCATGAAGTACACCGAAGGTGCCTTCAAGGAATGGGGCTATGAGCTGGCCGCCGAGCGTTTCGGTGCCACGCTGATTGATGGCGGCCCGTGGATGTCGCTGAAGAACCCGAAGACCGGCAATGAAATCGTCATCAAGGACGTCATTGCTGACGCCTTCCTGCAGCAGATCCTCATGCGTCCGTCCGAGTATTCAGTCATCGCCACGCTGAATCTCAACGGCGACTACATCTCCGACGCGCTTGCTGCTGAAGTCGGTGGCATCGGCATCGCGCCGGGTGCCAACCTCGGTGGCTCGGTGGCGGTGTTCGAAGCGACTCACGGCACGGCGCCGAAGTACGCCGGTCAGGACAAGGTCAATCCGGGCTCCATCATCCTCTCGGCCGAAATGATGCTGCGTCACATGGGCTGGGCCGAAGCGGCCGACCTGATCATTCAGGGTGTCGAGCGGGCCATTGTTGCCAAGACCGTGACCTATGACTTCGAGCGTCTGATGCCGGATGCCAAGCTGCTGCGTTGCTCCGAGTTTGGCGATGCCATCATCAGCCATATGTAAGCGTGTGATCGGCGAGCGTTAAGCGCCGTAAAAGAAGCCCCTGACGCGAAAGTGATCAGGGGCTTTTTTTCGTGCTGAACACTTGTCGGCAGTGCGATCTCTTCTGTTAAAGTCTTGTCATGCAGACACGCTTTGAAGAAATCCTCACGCTCGCTCCCATGAACTTTTCCATGTCGATTCCGCACCCCCGGCTGTTGCCTGTTCAGGCCGCGTCCGCGCATGACGACGGAGATGAGGGCGATGTGCTCGGCCAGGCTCTGGCCGTCGTTGAAACAACAAAGCCTGAGCTGAAACAGCCCCGGCGCTATCAAGTTGTCATTTTAAATGACGATTACACCCCTATGGAGTTCGTGATTGAAGTGCTGTTGCGCTTCTTCGGGCTCAACGCGGATGCCGCCACGCAGCTCATGCTGCAAGTGCATCATCATGGTCGTGCCGGCGTCGGCAATTATTCGCGGGATGTAGCGGAAACCAAGGCGACACTCGTCGTCGAATATGCACAGCAGCATGAACATCCGCTGTTGTGTCAGGCAGAGCCCATGCTTTAAAGCAGCGGCAAGGAGTGGCAGGCATGTTAAGTCGTGAACTGGAACTGACCCTCAATTTGGCCTTCCGCGATGCACGCGGCAAGCGTCATGAATTCATCACCGTCGAACACCTGATGCTGGCCTTGCTCGACAACGAGTCGGCTGTGCAGGCCTTGAAAGCCTGCGGTGCCGAGATGATTTCCTTGCGCCGCGAGCTGCAGCAGTATGTCGATGAAGCCACGCCGTTGCTGCCGGTACCTGACGGTGGTCGTGAAACCCAGCCGACGCTGGGCTTTCAGCGGGTGCTTCAGCGCGCTGTCTTCCATGTTCAGTCCTCCGGCAAGCGCGAGGTCAACGGTGCCAATGTGTTGGTGGCGATCTTCTCCGAGCAGGAATCGCAGGCGGTGTATCTGCTGAAGCTGCAGAGTATCAGCCGACTGGATGTGGTCAATTTCCTGTCGCACGGTGGTCAGCCGGAAGAGGAATCGCGCGATTCCGATGCCAGCGAGCACGAGGCTGCTCCCGAGGCTGCGGCTGACAGCGCTCTGGCTAATTACACCGTCAACCTCAATGAAATGGCCAAGAAGGGTAAGCTCGACCCGCTCGTGGGCCGTGAGCACGAGATCGAGCGCGCCATCCAGGTGCTTTGCCGTCGCCGCAAGAACAACCCGGTGCTGGTCGGCGAGCCCGGCGTGGGCAAGACCGCCATTGCCGAAGGTCTGGCCTGGCTGATCGTGGAAAAGAAAGTACCGGAAGCCATTGCCGATGCTGTGGTGTATTCGCTGGACATCGGCGCGCTGCTGGCCGGCACCAAGTATCGCGGCGATTTCGAGAAACGCTTCAAGGCGTTGATCAACGAGCTGACCGATCAGCCCGGTGCGGTGCTCTTCATCGACGAAATTCACACCATCATTGGTGCCGGCTCGGCGGGTGGCGGCGTGCTCGATGTCTCCAACATGCTCAAGCCGGCGCTCACCAACGGCTCGCTGAAGTGCATGGGATCAACGACTTATCAGGAATATCGCAACCTGTTCGAGAAGGACGGTGCCTTGTCGCGTCGCTTCCACAAAATTGATGTTGCCGAGCCCACAGTGGACGAGACCTACCGCATCCTGCGTGGGCTCAAGTCGCGCTTCGAAGAGCACCATCATGTGCGCTATGCCGACAAGGCGCTGCAGATGGCCGCGACGCTGGCAGACCGCTACATCAACGAGCGCTTCCTGCCGGACAAGGCGATTGATCTGATCGACGAGGCGGGCGCCTACCAGCGTCTGCTGCCGATCAGCCGTCGCAAGAAAGTCATCGGCGTGGCCGAAATCGAGGAAATGGTGGCCAAAGTGGCGCGTATTCCGGCGAAATCGGTATCGTCCAACGATAAGGAAGCGCTGCGCAATCTCGAACGCGATCTGAAAATGACTGTGTTTGGTCAGGATGAAGCGATTGATGCCCTGAGTGCGGCCATCAAGCTCTCGCGGGCCGGCCTGAAGGCACCGGAAAAGCCGATCGGCAGTTTCCTCTTTGCCGGCCCGACCGGTGTCGGCAAGACCGAAGTCACCAAGCAGCTGGCGCGCACGCTGGGCGTGGAGCTGGTGCGCTTCGACATGTCGGAATATATGGAACGCCACACCGTGTCACGCCTGATCGGCGCGCCGCCCGGCTATGTTGGCTACGATCAGGGTGGCCTGTTGACCGAGGCCATCGTGAAGAATCCGCATTGCGTACTCTTGCTCGATGAAATCGAGAAGGCGCATCCGGAGGTATTCAACCTGCTCTTGCAGGTCATGGATCACGGCACGCTGACCGACAACAATGGCCGCAAAGCCGATTTCCGCCATGTCGTGCTGGTCATGACCACTAATGCCGGCGCCGAAATGGTGGCGCGCTCAAGCATGGGCTTCACCTTGCAGGACCACAGCACCGACGGCATGGAGGCGTTGAAGAAGACCTTTACGCCGGAGTTCCGCAACCGCTTGGACAGCATCATCCAGTTCGCTTCGCTGAATCCATCCACGATCGTCAGTGTCGTCGACAAGTTCCTGGTGGAATTGCAGGCGCAGCTCGATGACAAGCATGTGCAGCTCGATGTCGATGTTGATGCCCGTGCTTGGCTGGCCGAGCGTGGCTACGACAAGCTCATGGGCGCTCGCCCGATGGCGCGTCTGATCCAGGAGCAGCTGAAGAAGCCGTTGGCCGAGATGATCCTGTTCGGCGCACTGGCCGAAAAGGGTGGTCGCGTGCATGTGTCGGTTAAGGGCGATGCACTACAGCTCGATGCCGAAGCCGTGGAGCGCCGCGAACCGGCGAAAATGCACTGACCTACACGATCAGCTGCTTGAAACAAAACCGCCGGCATCTTAGCCGGCGGTTTTGTTTCAAGCAGCGGTTTCCCTGAGACAGGCGTGTTCCTTCACTGATGCAGCGAAGCGATTACGTCATTGAATGTGGCACTCGGGCGCATCACGGCATCAATCTTGATCGGATCAGGCAGATAATAGCCACCGATGTCGGATGACACGCCCTGCGCGCCCGCCAATTCATTGATGATGCATTGCTCATTGACAGCCAGCGTGTCGGCCAGCGGCTTGAAGCGGGCGGCGAGTTCGTTGTCGTCACCTTGCTCCGCCAGAGCCTGAGCCCAGTACAGGGCGAGATAGAAGTGGCTGCCGCGATTGTCGAGCTGGCCCGTCTTGGGCGAGGGGCCTTTGCTGTTGTCGAGCAGCTTGCCGGTAGCTTCATCCAGCGTCCGAGCGAGCACCTTGGCCTTGGCATTGCTGTGCTTGAGACCCATATCCTCCAGGCTTACGGCCAGCGCCAGGAACTCGCCCAGGGAATCCCAGCGCAGGTGGTTCTCTTCCACCAGCTGCTGCACATGCTTGGGTGCCGAGCCGCCGGCGCCGGTCTCATACATGCCGCCGCCGGCCATCAGCGGCACCACGGAGAGCATTTTGGCCGACGTGCCCAGCTCCATGATGGGGAAGAGGTCGGTCAGGTAGTCGCGCAGGATGTTGCCGGTGGCGCTGATGGTGTCGAGGCCACGGATCACACGCTCCAGTGTGTAGCGCATGGCGCGCACTTGGCTCATGATCTGGATGTCGAGGCCGCTGGTGTCATGCTCCTGCAGGTACAGGCGCACCTTGGCGATGAGCTGGGCCTCATGCGGGCGGTACGAGTCCAGCCAGAACACTGTAGGCATGCCGGAGTTGCGCGCGCGCATCACGGCGAGCTTGACCCAGTCGCGGATGGCGGCGTCCTTGGTCTGGCACATGCGCCAGATGTCGCCGGCCTCCACGTTTTCGCTCAGCAGCACCTCACCGGTATCCAGATCGGTGATGTTGGCCACACCGTCTTCGGATATCTCGAAGGTCTTGTCGTGCGAGCCGTACTCTTCCGCCTGCTGTGCCATCAGGCCGACGTTGGGTACGGTGCCCATCGTGGTCGGGTCGAAAGCACCGTGCCATTTGCAGAAGTTGATGATCTCCTGATAGATGCGGGCGAAAGTGGATTCCGGCATGACCGCCTTCACTTCTCTGAGGCGGCCATCGGCACCGTACATCTTGCCGCCGTTGCGGATCATGGCCGGCATGGAGGCGTCGACGATCACATCATTCGGGGAGTGAAAGTTGGTGATGCCCTTGGCCGAGTCGACCATGGCCAGCTTGGGCCGGTGCTCGTGGCAGGCGTGCAGATCCTGCTTGATTTCGTCCTGAAGGCTCTGCGGCAGGGTGGCGATCTTGTTGTAAAGGTCGACCATGCCGTTGTTCACGTTCACGCCGAGTTCGTCGAGGAGCTTGCCGTGCTTCTCGAAGGCTTCCTTGTAGAAGATGCGCACGCAATGGCCGAACACGATCGGGTGCGAGACCTTCATCATGGTTGCCTTGACATGCAGCGAGAACATCACGCCAGTCTTGTGCGCGTCCTCGATCTCCTTCTCATAGAAAGCCACCAGCGCCTTCTTGCTCATGAACATGGAGTCGATCACCTCGCGGTCGAGCAGGGCGACCTCAGGCTTGAGCAAGAGGGTCTTGCCGCTGTTCGTGATCAGCTCCATCTTCACCCTGCGGGCGCGATCCAGGGTCATGGACTTCTCGCCATGATAGAAGTCGCCCGCATGCATGTGCGAGACATGGGAACGCGATGCCTGGCTCCATTCGGCCATGCTGTGCGGGTGCTTGCGTGCGTAGTTCTTCACGGCCGCCGGGGCGCGACGATCGGAGTTGCCCTCGCGCAGGACGGGGTTCACCGAGCTGCCGATGCACTTGTTGTAGCGTGCACGAATGTCCCGCTCTTCGTCGGTCTGCGGCGTCTCGGGGAAGTCGGGGATCCGGTAGTCCTTGTCCTGCAGTTCCTTGATGGCGGCCTTGAGCTGCGACACCGAGGCGCTGATGTTGGGCAGCTTGATGATGTTGGCTTCCGGCTGCTGCGCGAGCTTGCCCAAGGCATCGAGGGTGTCGGGTACGCGTTGCGATTCGGTCAGGGCTTCCGGAAACTGGCCAAGAATGCGGGTCGCCAGCGAAATGTCGCTGGTGACCACATCGACGCCCGCTGATGCTGCGAAAGCCTGCACGATGGGCAGGAGCGATGCCGTGGCCAGGCGCGGTGCTTCATCGGTCAGGGTATAAATGATCGTGGGTTGTTGCGTGCTCATCTCGTCGTCTCGAGGTTGAGGAGGGAAAAGTGTCATTGCCTGATACCGTAACACCAACTGATAAACACCTTGATGAAATTCAGTCGAAAGTCCGATAAGGCGGTGGTTGCCGGCGACAGCCAGTTCATGGCTACAGTGATTTTCGCTGAATCCCCACGCTGGCCATGATGCGTGTCGAGATCTCTTCGATCGAGGCATGGGTGGTTTTGATGAACGAAATGCCTTCGCGATTGAAAATGGCCTCGGCCGCGCGCACCTCCTTCTGGCACTGACTCAGCGAGGAGTAGGGCGAGTTGGCCCGGCGCTCGTTGCGGATAGCGCTGAGGCGCTCCGGATCAATGGTCAGGCCGAACAGCTTGCTCTTGTACTCACGCAGCGATGCCGGCAGGCGCAGGTCGTCGAAATCATCTTCGGTGAGTGGATAGTTCGCCACATGCACGCCGAATTGCAGTGCCATGTACAGCGAGCTCGGCGTCTTGCCTGAGCGCGACACGCCGACCAGGATGATGTCGGCCTTGTCGTAGTGCTTGGTGCGTGCGCCGTCGTCGTTGTCCAGCGCGAAGTTCACTGCTTCGATGCGCTCGTTGTAGTTTGAGCTGTTGGCAATGGAGTGCGATTTGCCCACGGCGTTAACGGCCTTCGAGCACAGCTCGGCCTGCAGCTTGTCCACGAAGGTCTCGAACACATCCATCATGTAGCAATTGGCTTTGCCGATGACATCGCGAATGGTCTTGTCGACGATGGTGTCGATGATGATCGGGCGGATGCCGTCTTCTTCGGCGACGCGGTTGATCTCCAGCACCAACTCTTCGGCTTTTTCTACCGTATCAATATAGGGCAGCGTGTTTTTGCTGAAGCTGACATTCTCGAACTGAGCCAGCAGGCTGTGGCCCAGTGTTTCGGCGGTAATGCCGGTGCCATCGGAGATGAACATGACGGAGCGATTCATGAGGCGGTTTCCAGATCTGTCAAAAATATGCCTGAAGATTGCTCAACAGGTGTCAGGAATTCTATTTATACAATTCATGAATTAAAGATATTCATTTAATAAATGCCAATGCGCTCGGCAGGCAGTCATTTTTCAGGCTTGATTCTGATTTTTTATCAGAGAGAAAACAATCATTTAAGCCATTATTTTAGCCTGAAAAAGCGCAGCAAAGCCGCCCGCGACCTTGGTATTGGTCGCCGCCCGCTGACACAGCTTTTGCCATGGCCATCGGGTAGAATCCTTGGCAGATGTCGCATCCGTGTGATCCACGGCGACACTTTTCATGACTAAAAAAGTCTCAATTCAAACAAGGAGCACCACCTTGGACAATCTCGTGATCAAGTTCCAGAGCCTGGGCAAGCATGATGTGGAAATCGTTGGCGGCAAGAACGCTTCGCTCGGCGAAATGATCAGCAATCTCGCCAATGCCGGCGTGTCGGTGCCGGGCGGCTTTGCCACCACAGCGCAGGCCTATCGTGACTTTCTGGAGCAGAGCGGCCTCAACAAGCGTATCCATGATGTGCTTGATCACCTGAATGTAGAGGATGTGCTGGCGCTGGCCGATGCCGGCCGCAAGATTCGTCAGTGGGTTGTCGAAACTCCGCTGATTCCGGCGCTGGAGCAGGCTGTTCGCGCCGAATTCGACCTCCTCACCGGTGGCAACGAGCTGATGCCACTGGCCGTGCGCTCGTCGGCTACCGCCGAAGACTTGCCGGATGCGTCTTTCGCCGGGCAACAGGAAACCTTCCTGAACATTCGCGGTTTTGACAATGTGCTGATCGCCATCAAGGAAGTCTTTGCCTCGCTGTTCAACGACCGCGCCATTGCTTACCGCGTACACCAGGGCTTCGAGCACAAGCTGGTGGCGCTGTCGGCCGGCATTCAGCGCATGGTGCGCTCGGAGATCGGTACCTCCGGCGTGCTCTTCACGCTCGACACCGAATCCGGCTTCCGTGATGTCGTGTTCATTACCTCGTCGTATGGTTTGGGCGAAATGGTCGTGCAGGGCGCGGTCAACCCGGATGAGTTTTATGTGCACAAGGGCACGCTGAACGCTGGCCGTCCGGCAGTGTTGCGCCGCAACCTCGGTACCAAGGCTCAGAAGATGATTTATGCCGACAGCGGTGCTGCCGGTCGTTCCACGCAGATCGTGCCGGTAGACAAGCTGGAGCGCGTAAAATTCTCGCTGACCGATGCCGAAATCGAAGAGCTGGCACGCCAGGCGCTGATCATCGAGAAGCACTACGGTGCGCCGATGGACATCGAGTGGGCGAAAGATGGCGACGACGGCAAGCTCTACATCGTGCAGGCCCGCCCTGAAACGGTGAAGAGCCGCCAGAGCGCTGGCACCATGGAGCGTTACCTGCTCAAGCAGAAGGGCAAAGTGGTCTGCGAGGGCCGTTCGATCGGTCAGCGCATCGGCTCTGGCGTGGTTCGTGTGGTGCGTTCGATCAAGGAAATGGACAAGGTGCAGCCGGGCGATGTGCTCGTCTCCGACATGACCGACCCGGATTGGGAACCGGTGATGAAGCGCGCCAGCGCCATCATCACTAACCGTGGCGGTCGTACCTGCCACGCCGCCATCATCGCGCGTGAACTGGGCGTGCCGGCTATCGTCGGCTGCGGCAATGCCACTGATGTATTGAAGGACGGCATGGAAGTTACGGCATCGTGTGCTGAGGGCGATACCGGTTTCATCTACGAGGGTCTGCTCGACTTCGAGATTCAGAAGAACACCATCGACGCCATGCCCAAGCTGCCGTTCAAGATCATGATGAACGTGGGCAACCCGGATCGCGCCTTTGATTTCGCGACACTGCCGAACGAAGGCATTGGTCTGGCGCGTCTGGAATTCATTATCAATCGCATGATTGGCGTGCACCCGAAGGCGCTGCTGAACTACGACACGCTGCCGCGCGATATTAAGCAATCGGTGGATCAGCGTTGCGCTGGTTACGCCTCGCCGGTGGACTTCTATGTGGAGAAGCTGACCGAAGGCATCGCCACGCTGGCGGCGGCGTTCTATCCGAAGAAGGTTATCGTGCGTATGTCCGATTTCAAGTCGAACGAATACGCCAACCTGATCGGCGGCAAGCTCTATGAGCCGGAAGAAGAGAACCCGATGCTGGGCTTCCGTGGTGCCAGCCGCTATGTGTCGGACAATTTCCGCGACTGTTTCGACCTGGAAGTGCGTGCGCTGAAGAAGGTTCGCGATGTCATGGGCCTGACCAATGTCGAAATCATGATTCCGTTCGTGCGTACCACGGGTGAGGCCAAGCGCGTCATCGAGCTGCTGGCCGAGAAGGGCCTGAAGCGCGGCGAGAATGGTCTGCGCATCATCATGATGTGCGAGCTGCCGACCAACGCCTTGCTGGCCGACGACTTCCTCGAGCATTTCGATGGCTTCTCGATCGGCTCTAACGACCTGACGCAGCTGACGCTGGGTCTGGATCGCGACTCCGGCATCGTCTCGCACCTGTTCGACGAGCGTGACCCGGCGGTGAAGTTCCTGCTCTCGCGCGCCATTCAGGCCTGCCGCAAGGCCGGCAAGTACATCGGCATCTGCGGTCAGGGCCCGTCGGACCACCCGGATCTGGCCAAGTGGCTGATGGACGAAGGCATCGATTCGGTGTCGCTGAACCCAGACTCAGTGCTGGAGACTTGGTTCTTCCTGGCCGGCAAGCACGGCAAGTAAGAGCGTTTGATGTGACACGGAGAGGCGGGGACAACCCGCCTTTCTGCTATCTGTATTTGCTGTAATACTTGTGTGGTGACTTCAATATGGCGTTCCATGCCCTTGAAAAATTGATGTTTCTTGAAGATGGCTATCGCCGCGAATTCGTCATCGACGGCATTCCGCTGCTGCTGGTTCAAGAGGATGGCCAGCGTCATCTGATTCGCAATCAGTGCCCGCATCGCGGTCATTCGCTGACGGAAGGTGCGGTCAGCAATGGTGTGATCCGCTGCCCGAATCATGGCTGGTCGTTCAATCTGGCTGATGGCCAGTGCCGCTTGCCAGCGCCGGGGCCGTGCCTGACACGCTATGCCTTGATCTATGAAGGGACGCAGATAGGTGTCGAACTTTGACGCGATGCGCTGCAAGGCTTAGTTTGCAGCGACGGCACCGCCGTACAGCCGGGTGTAGCGCCCGGTGACGCGCTCGACATAGTCCTGCGTTTCCGCAAATGGCGGGATGCCGCCGTACTTGTCGACATTGCCTTCGCCGGCGTTATACGCGGCCAGGGCCAGTGACAGATCGCCATAGCGTTTCATCAGATAGCGCAGATGTTTCGCGCCGGCATTGATGTTCTGTGCCGGATCCCAGGCATTGCTGACGTTATAGCGTCTGGCGGTGGCCGGCATCAGCTGCATCAGACCCTGAGCGCCGGGCCCTGAGCGTGCCTGCGGATCAAAGCCTGACTCGGTGTGAATCACCGCCTTGATCAGGCCGAAGTCCAGCTCATAGCGCTGTGCGGCGATGCGAATGCTGTCATCGAAAGCGTTGCGGTTCTTGCTGGCACTGGCCTTCACCGCCATCTCGGTCTTGCCCCAGTTGCGATAGCTGTGCACGTTGGTATCGGCATACCAGGTCACTTTCACCAGCTTGCGATATTGCTGACGATCATGACGCAGCGGCTTGCGCTGGCTGTCGACCTGATTGGTCAGCAACACATTGCCGTCGGCATCCTGAAAACGGTAAAGCTGGCCTGCGGCGGCCGTGTTCGCACCGAGCAAGGTCATGCAGATACAGGTCGCGACAAGCAAACGTGTCATGGGGTCAGCTCTGAGGTAGAGAGAAATTGTCGCACTCGGCCCCGGCAGGGTAAAGTCACGACTTCGTTTTCTGTGCCTGGAGTGTTGGTCATGTCGTTTGTCACCTGTGACCTGTGTGATGATTTTCCCGAGGCGGTGCGCGTCTGCGAGCCGCTGTTTGCCAACTACGGCGGGCTCAATGCCTTTGGCGGCGCCATCGTGACGGTGAGGTGTCATGAGGATAACTCCCGGGTGAAGGAGCTGCTGGCGACGCCGGGGCAGGGCCGTGTGCTGGTGGTGGATGGCGGCGGTTCGCTGCGCTGCGCCTTGCTTGGCGATCTGATCGGTGCCAGTGCCGTCAAGCACGGCTGGGCCGGGGTCATCGTTTATGGCTGCGTGCGTGATGTCGATGCGCTCGCCGAGCTCGATCTGGGCATTCAGGCCATCGCGGCGATGCCCTTGAAGAGCGTGCGCAAGGGTGTGGGCGAGGTTGATCTGCCGGTGACCTTCGCCGGAGTCACGTTCAACCCCGGTGAGTATGTCTATGCCGACAACAATGGCGTCATTGTCTCCGCACAGAAACTGATCTGAGCGTTGCTGCAGGCAGGCTGGCCATTCGTGCCCGGCCTGCCGCAGGCTACATCCAGCCTGCAGCTCGCAGCGTCTTGTGCAGCTTCAGGCAGGCGATGCCGGTCAGCACCAGCACCGTCGGGTAGGCATATTCGAATTGCAGCTCCGGCATGTGCTCGAAGTTCATGCCGTAGATGCTGGTGATCAGCGTCGGTAGCGCCAGCAGCGCGGCCCATCCGGCGAGTTTCTTCACCACTTCGTTCTGTTTGACGGTCACCAGCGACAAATTGACCTGAATCGCGGAGGTCAGCAGCTCGTTCAGGGCGTCGATGGCCTCGTTGATACGCGTGCAGTGATCGGCAATGTCGCGGAAATATGGCTGGATGGCCTCGTGGATGAAGTCGTCCTGGCCGTGGCTCAGTTCCTGGGCGATGTCTTGCAGCGGCGATGACGCCAGGCGCAAGGTGATCAGCTCGCGCTTGAGCTCGTACAGGCGTTTGATGGTGCCTTTCTTGTACTGCGGCTGGAAGATGTCCTGTTCCAGCTTGTGCAGCGTCTGCTTGAAGTCGTCCACGATGGGCGCGTAGTTATCCACGATGAAATCGAGAATGGCATAAAGCGGATAGCTCGGCCCGCAGCCAAGCTGGCGCGGACGGGCCTCCACGCGCTGGCGCATGGTGGCGTAGGTGTGCGACGGGCCGTGGCGGATGCTGATCAGGAAGCGGTCGCTGATGAACAGGTGTGTCTCGCCAAAGACGATGCAGCTGCCATTGCGTTCGGCAGTATGAGTGACGATGAAGCGGGTATCACCATAGGTTTCGATTTTCGGACGCTGGTGCGCGCTGAGGGCATCTTCGACGGCCAGCTCATGCAGACCGAACTGCTCCTGAAGCGTGCTGACCATGGCAGCGTCCGGCTCATGCAGACCGATCCACAGAAACGACTCCGGATGCGCCAGCAGAAATGCCTTGGTGTCGGCCAGTTCGACCTTGGCGATGCGATGACCTTCGCGGTCATAGGCGATGGAGTTGATGATGGCGCCTGACATGCTGATTTCCTGTGATGCTGCTGCAATCGCGTGAGCATGCCATGCCTGCGTTTGATCGGGGTGACTGCTGGTCAGAATTTTCGGGAGAGTGAGGTTGGCGTAATTGAGGAAGCGTTGCTAGACCATAGATAAGTCTGTGCAAGAAGGGCTTTGCATGGATATATCGTTTATCGATAAGGATTTATGCTATGATCCAGTCTTTCCGCTGCAAAGACACTGAGGCGCTGCACTGGAATCATCGTATTCCGCGCTGGGTCGGCATCGAATCAGTCGCGCGTCGCAAGCTGGCGCAGTTGCATGCAGCAGAGTCATTGGCATTTTTGCGGGCACCGCCGGGCAATCGTCTGGAGCTGCTTTCGGGCGACCGGGCCGGCCAATACAGCATCCGCATCAATGACCGATATCGGCTGTGTTTTGTCTGGACCGCGTCAGGCCCGGTTGAAGTTGAAATTGTGGATTATCACTAGAGGGAGTCGCGCCATGAGCAAGAAGTTGTCGCCGGTTCATCCTGGCGAAATTCTGCGGGAGGAGTACATGCTGCCGCTGGGTTTGTCTAGCAATGCACTGGCTCGTGCGCTAGGCGTTACGACTGCACGCATCAACGAGATTGCTCGCGAGGAGCGTGGCATTTCGGCGGATACCGCTTTGCGACTGGCGCGGTTTTTTGGTACGGATGTGCAAAGCTGGTTGAATTTGCAAAGCCAGTTCGAGTTGCAATTGGCTGAGCTGGCGGCAGGTGAGGCTATTCAGCGTATTCAGCCTTGGGCGGCGCAAGTGCCTGAGAAAGCTGAGCAAGAAGGCATGATGTGAAGTGTCTCCCACAAAAAAACAAACCCGCCGAAGCGGGTTCATTTTCAACAAACTAACGCTTACGGCAGCAGGTGCTTCACGCCTTCGCGCTCTTCCAGCAGCTCGTTCAGCGTGAAGTCCATGCGCTCACGCGAGAACGCGTCAACTTCCAGACCTTCGATGCGAGTGTATTCGCCGTTGGCACAGGTGACCGGCACGCCGTACATGACTTCAGCCGGGATGCCGTAGGAGCCGTCGGATGGAATGCCCATGGTGACCCACTTGCCGTTGGTGCCCAGAGCCCAGTCGCGCATGTGGTCGATGGCAGCGTTGGCGGCCGAGGCAGCCGAGGACAGGCCACGGGCGGCGATAATGGCGGCGCCGCGCTTGCCCACGGTCGGCAGGAACACATCGCGGTTCCAGACATCGTCGTTGATCATGGCCTTGACGCTTTCACCGTCGATGGTGGCGAAGCGGTAGTCAGCGTACATGGTCGGCGAGTGGTTGCCCCAAACGGCCATCTTCTCGATACCGGCTACGGCCTTGCCGGTCTTGTCGGCGAGTTGCGACAGGGCGCGGTTGTGGTCCAGACGCAGCATGGCGGTGAAGTTCTTGGCCGGCAGATCCGGTGCCGACTTCATGGCGATGTAGGCGTTGGTGTTGGCCGGGTTGCCGACCACGAGCACCTTGACATTGCGTGAGGCGACGGCGTTCAGGGCCTGGCCCTGGCCAATGAAGATCTTGCCGTTGACGGCCAGCAGTTCCGAACGCTCCATGCCCGGGCCACGTGGACGCGAGCCGACCAGCAGGGCGTAGTCGGTGTCCTTGAAAGCGGTCATCGGATCGCTGTGCGCTTCAATGCCCACCAGCAGCGGGAATGCGCAGTCCTGCAGCTCCATGATCACGCCCTTGAGCGCGTTCTGGGCCTTCTCGTCGGGGATTTCCAGCAGCTGCAGGATCACCGGCTGATCCTTGCCGAGCATTTCACCGGAGGCGATGCGGAACAGCAGGGCATAACCGATTTGGCCGGCGGCGCCGGTGACTGCCACGCGTACGGGCTGCTTCATGATAAAACTCCTGGTAGGGCGTTTGTTTGTACCGCTGTTGGCCCCCGGGTCGGGGATGGCGCAGTGGCAAAAGGTCCGGTGGCGATTCTACACGACGCGTTTATGAAGATGCGACCGAAAATGCCGCCGTTCAGCGCCTGCCCGGCCTGCCTTTTTGCTAGAATGCGCGTCTATCCTGTTATTGAGCTGGCCTTTTCATCATGCTGATTCGCAAGCTGTTTCGCTTCGAGAATGCCCACATTGTGCGCAACTGCAGCAGTGATCGTTGCCGCCGCTCGATCCATGGTCACAGCTATCAGGTCGAAATCCTGCTCGAAGCCGATGCCCTGGATCAGGGTCAGATGGTCTACGACTTTGGCCTGATGAAGGGCGACATTCGCACGCTCATCGACAGTTTTGATCATGCCGTGGCGTACTGGGATAAGGACGATCCCGAATACCTCGATGCCTGTCGCAAGTTCAGTGCACGCTGGATCTCGCTGCCGGTATCGCCCTCCGCCGAGCAGTTCTCGCGCATCATGTTCGTGCTGGTGGATCGCGTACTGTCACTGACCGACATGGCCAATGGCGAGCAGGATGTGCGTCTGAATTCGGTCATCGTGCACGAGACGGCGACGGGCTATGCGCAATGCTTCCGCGCCGACATCGAGAACCCGCGCATGGGCGAGATCGCGCTGGAGCGCATCGTGTTCTCCGAGCAGGTGCAGGCCGAGTGGCCGGATGCGTCGTTGTGGCAGCGCCTGCTCAGCGGCCAGCGCCAGCGCAATCCGGCGGTGACGCTGCAGGTGCTGCCGGACTGACCAACTCGCTGGAAAGCGTCATCATCCTGTCATCCCGATCTGTTCTCCTGCGTTCACACCAAAGAACGAAGAAGAGAGAAGATCATGGATATGGAACGCGAAGACTATTTGGATCAGCGCTTTGAAAGCGAGCTGGACGACAACGAAAATCTGGACGATGCCACCGAGCTGTAGTCCTGTGATTAAACCCGCGACCCTTTCCGCAAAGGCCGGCAACGGCTAGACTGCCGCCATCTCAAGAGATGGTTCGCTCATGGAATGGTTCCGCAATATTGGCCTGATGGGCCGACCCGGCAACACCGCCGTCGCTGATACCCTTCTCGATGTCCAGCGCTTCCTGGAGAGCCAGGGCCGGCATGTCATTTTCGATGAAGACACGGCCAAGCTGCTGCCATCCCGCAACAATATCCAAGTGTGTTCACGACAATCGCTGGGCGAAGCCTGCGATCTTGTCATTGTGGTCGGTGGCGATGGCTCACTGCTGCACGCCGCCCGCACGCTGGCACGCTCGAATACGCCGGTACTCGGCATCAACCGGGGCCGTCTCGGCTTTCTGACCGATGTGGCGCCGCTCGAGATCGAGGCCAAGGTTGGTGCCGTGCTGCGTGGTGACTTCGTTGAAGACAAACGCTTCCTGCTGCATGCCGAGGTTCGCCGCGACGGCGAGCCGCTGGGCGACATGCTGGCGCTCAACGATGTCATCTTGCATACCGGCAAGACCGTGCACATGATCGAGTTCGAGCTGTATGTGGAGGGCGAGTTTGTCTATCGCCTGCGTTCGGATGGCCTGATTGTGTGCACGCCGACCGGCTCCACGGCCTATGCGCTGTCGGGCGGCGGGCCGATTCTGCATCCGCGTCTGGATGCCATGGGTCTGGTACCGATGCATCCGCACACGCTGAGCAGCCGCCCGATCGTGGTGGATGGTGACAGCGAGATCAAGATTCAGGTGCTGTCCGACATTCCGCCGCGCGTCAGTGCCGATGGCCAGCCCGGCCAGATGCTGGAAGCCGGCGATTGGGTCTATGTGCGCAAGCATCCGTTCAAGCTGCGCCTGATTCATCCGCCGGGCCATGATTTTTACGCGGCTTGCCGCACCAAGCTGGGCTGGAACAGCCACCTCAGCAACGGAGACCATTGATGAACGAAGTGTTGCTGGCCCGCATGCTGGAAGTCCTCACGCCAGAGGTGGTGGGCAACTTGCGCAAGGCCATCGAGCTGGGCAAATGGCCGGATGGCAAGCGCCTGACCCGCGAGCAGCTGGAGACCAGCCTGCAGGCGGTCATCGCCTGGGAGAGCAAGCATCTGCCGGAGGCCGAGCGCAGCGGCTATATCGAGAAAAAAGAGAAAGAAGGTGAGGTCTGCGATACGCCTCATGTAGAGACTGTGAAATTCCTGCACTAAATCATTGGCTTACCAGCGATATTTGTTCCAGTTTTCTGGGTTGGCCCAGAACCTCGGGTTAAGCCAGTCCGGCACGGCCTTGTAGGTGCGGATGTCGAAGCTCCAGGCCTCGACTAGCTCGCCGTCCTGCTCAAAGCGCGCCTGTTGCTGCAGGCCCAGCGCGCGCAGCTGATCGGGCTGCCAGTGGCTGTCGGCTTGTTGCCAAGCGCTGACCGGCACAAACGCCAGCAGCTGTCGCGCGTGAAGATCGCGCAGGGCCGACAGCACATGCAGGGCATCGCGCCAGGGCAGATCGCCGTCCAGCCAGGCGATGGCGAGATCGTGGCGTTGCTGCCAAGGCGTGCTCAGCAGCTGCCGCGGCGTGGACTCGACCCAGATCATCGTGCCGAGAAACGCCGGGCGTTCGCGTTCGCTGACCCAGAGGCCGTGCTGGCCGGTGGTATCGGCGAGAGCGGTGGCGATGAGGTGTTGCGCGGCGAGATCGAGCATGTTTTTCAACTTTTAATGACTAGGTGAATCGCTGATGCGCGGTACTGTAAGGAAAATGCAGTGTGAACGGAATGCAGCGAGCGCAGATGCGCTGAATTACTTCCTGCCGCTGGACGATGTGCTGCTGCCGATGAACGGCCTGATCGGCAAGCGGCTGGAGATTCGCGCCAGCGAGCGCATTACCTGCGTGAGCTGCGGCAAATCCAGCAACAAGTCGTTCAATCAGGGCTATTGCTATCGCTGCTTCATCAAGCTGGCGGCCTGCGACATGTGCATCATGAAGCCGGAGACCTGCCATCACCACCTCGGCACCTGCCGCGAGCCGGACTGGGGCACCACGCATTGCATGATTGCGCATGTGGTCTATCTGGCCAACTCGACCGGCCTGAAGGTCGGCATCACCCGTGAAACGCAGATTCCCACGCGCTGGATCGATCAGGGTGCGGGTCAGGCGCTGCCGATTTTTCGGGTGGCGACGCGGCGCTTGTCTGGCCTGATCGAAACCACGCTGGCGGCGCATGTGGCCGACAAGACCAAATGGCAGGCGCTGGTGAAAGGCGAGTATGCCGACATGGATCTGGCGGCCGAGCGGGATCGCCTGATGACGCTGTGCGCGGCCGAGCTGGCGGCGCTGGAAGCCGAGTTTCCCGGCCAGATCGAGCGAGTGCAGGCCGATGTGCTGAGCTTGAGCTATCCCGTGCAGCAGTTCGCCGTGAAGGCGAAGTCGTTCAGCCCGGACAAGGAGCCTGCGGTGGGCGTGCTGACCGGCATCAAGGGTCAATATTTGCTGTTTGATACCGGCGTGCTGAATGTGCGCAAGTACACCGGCCATGAGTGGGAAGTGACTGTGCTATGAAAATCGAGATGCCCGCTGGCGGCGAGAAGATCTATCTGAAGGATTACCAGGTGCCGGCGTATCAGGTGCTGCAGGCCGAATTTACGGTGGAGCTGCTGCCGGGCTGTGCCGAAGTGCGGGCCACGCTCAAGCTGCACCGCCACCCCGACGCACCCGCCGATGCGCCCTTGGTTCTGCTCGGCGCGGATCTGGAGCTGCTGGCGCTGGCCTGGGATGGTCAGCCGCTGACCGCCGACGACTGGCATTGGGCCGGCGAACAGTGGGTATTTCCGGGCGCCACGGATGCCGGCGTGTTCACCAGCACGGTGCGTATCTACCCAGACAGCAATCTCGCGCTGGAAGGGCTGTATCGCTCGCATGGCCTGTATTGCACGCAATGCGAGGCCGAGGGTTTCCGCAAGATCACGCTGTACCCGGACCGGCCGGATGTGCTGGCGCCGTTCCGCGTGACCGTGATTGCCGATCAGGCGCAGTGCCCGGTGCTGCTGTCTAACGGTAATTGCGTGGCGCGTGGTGATCTGGACGCGGGCCGTCATTTTGCTACCTGGGAAGATCCGCACCCGAAGCCGAGCTACCTGTTTGCGCTGGTTGCCGGCGATCTGGCCGTGCTCGAAGACCGCTTCGTGACCTGTTCCGGGCGTGAAGTAACGCTGCAGATTTTCACGGCGGCTCAGGATCAGGACAAATGCCATCACGCCATGGCGTCGCTGCAGGCCTCCATGCGCTGGGACGAGGAGAAGTACGGCTGCGAATACGACCTCGACATCTACATGATCGTCGCGGTGTCGCACTTCAACATGGGCGCCATGGAGAACAAGGGTCTCAATGTGTTCAACACCAGCTGCGTGCTGGCGCACCCCGCGACCACGACCGATGCTGGTTTCCAGCGCGTTGAGGCCGTGGTAGCGCACGAGTACTTCCACAATTGGAGCGGCAACCGCGTGACCTGTCGCGACTGGTTCCAGCTCTGCCTGAAAGAAGGCTTCACGGTCTTCCGCGATCAGCAGTTCTCCGCCGATCAGCTTTCCGCCGCCGTGCAACGACTGGAGGATGTCGCCTTTCTGCGCACCCACCAGTTCGCCGAAGATGCCGGCCCGCTGGCGCATCCGGTGCGCCCGGAGTCGTTCGTCGAAATCAACAACTTCTACACGATGACCGTGTACGAGAAGGGCGCCGAGATCGCGCGCATGCTGCACACCGTGCTCGGCGCCGACGGTTTCCGCCGTGGCACGGACCAGTATTTTGCCGACAACGATGGTCGCGCTGCCACGGTCGAGGACTTCCTGATCGCGCTCGGAGCGGCCAATGGTCGCGATCTGGCGCAGTGGCTGCCGACCTGGCTGCGCTGGTATCGCCAGCCGGGCACGCCGGTGGTCACGGCTACGCCAGTCTGGGATGCCGCCGCTGGTGAGCTGCGCCTGACCCTGACGCAGACACAGGTCGCGCTGGACGGGCATCCACAGCCGGAGCCATTGCCGATCCCGGTGCGTCTCGGCCTGATTGGCGAGCAGGGTGCCCTGTGTGTGAGTTTGCAGGGCGAGCTTGCCGATGACTTCCTGCTCATGCTCGATCAGCCGAGTCAGACCTGGGTGTTCTCGAGTGTTGCCGAAGCGCCCGTGCTGTCGCTGTTCCGTGACTTCAGTGCGCCGGTGCGCGTGGATTACGCCTGCGATGACGCCGCGCTGGCCCGCCTGGTGCGCGCCGACAGCAATGGCTTCAATCGCTGGGCCGCCGCGCAGGAGCTGGCGACCCGCGAAATCGTCGCGCTGGCGGAGCTGATTCGTCGCGGCGATGTGCGTGCTCGTGCCGGGCGTTCCAGTGTTCTGGCCGATGCCCTCGCGGCCATGTGGCCAGCGCTGGCGGTCAGCGATCCGGCCCTGGCCGTGAAGCTGCTGGAGTTGCCAAGTCTAGGCTATCTCGCCGAACAGGTGGCGGTGTATGACCCGGCGGCTTTGCATGCCGCTCGTGAGCAGGTGCTGCTGGCGATTTGCACACCGCTGGCTTCGGCGCTTCGGGGCATTTTGGCGCGCGGCGTCATGCTGCAGGCGTATGTGTACAACGCTGATGCCATCGCCGGCCGCTCGCTGGCTCGCACTGCGCTGGATGCGTTGGCGCGGCTTGAGCCGGCAGAGGCGGGCGCTATCGCTCAGCAGTGGCTGAGTGCCGCACCGCACATGACGGCAGAGCAGAGCGCGCTGAGCTTGCTTGTGCATCATCAATTGCCGGGGGCTGAGCAGGCGCTGGCGCAGTTCCATGCGCGCTGGCGACATGAGCCGCTGGTGCTGGATCAGTGGTTTGCCACGCAGGCCGCATTGCCGGCACCTAGTGCGGTTGAGATTGCAGATGCTCTGCTGGCGCATCCGGACTTTGACCGGACGGTGCCTAATCGCGTGCGTGCTGTGGTGGCGCAGCTGGCTGGCAATAATCCGGTGGCGTTTCATCGAGCGGACGGGGCAGGTTATGCCTTGCTGGCTCGTGAGGTGGCCGCCATTGATGCTCGGAATCCGCAGTTGGCATCGCGATTGGCGGGGGCGTTTGGGATTTGGCGAAAGCTCGACGAAAGCCGGCAGACCTTGGTGCTGGCTGCGCTGAACGGCCTGCTGGCGAGCGAACTGTCATCAGATACTCGTGAGACGCTGACACGAATCTCCGCCCTCTGAGCGCTGTTCACTAGTCAGGAATTACCCGTGGAAAACCGTCACGCGCCATGGATGGCGCGTGAGAGCCTACATGGAAGTACTTGCGGCGTGTTTTCCACGGGTAATTCCTGGCCCGTGGCGGGCTCGGACTCGCGTATAATCGGAACATTGTCCCCGTAGAGACTCCCCGAATGTTGTACCCGTTAGCGCGCGCTGCGCTCTTTCAGCTGGACCCGGAAACGGCCCATCACTTCACCCTTAACAACCTCGCGCGTGCCGAACGCTTAGGCTTGCTCAAGTGCTTACCGAAAGTGCCAGACCAACCGGTAGAGCTGCTCGGACTGACCTTCCGCAACCCAGTGGGCCTCTCAGCCGGCCTCGACAAAAACGGCGACTACATCGACGCCCTAGCCGCGCTCGGCTTCGGCTTCATCGAAGTCGGTACCGTCACGCCACGCCCGCAGCCGGGTAACCCGAAGCCGCGCATGTTCCGCCTGCCGCAGGCCAACGCCATCATCAACCGGCTCGGCTTCAACAACGAGGGCGTGGATTACCTGATTCGCAATGTTCAGCGCATGCGTTACGACGGCGTGCTCGGCATCAACATCGGCAAGAATTTCGACACCCCGGTCGAGCGTGCGGAAGATGACTACCTGATCTGCCTGGAAAAGGTTTATGAGCATGCCGACTATGTGACGGTGAATATCTCGTCGCCGAATACACAGGGCCTGCGTAGCCTGCAAAGCGAGGAGGCGCTGACGCGTCTGCTGGCGGCGCTGAAAGAGCGACAGGCGCAGCTCTCCGGCGAGCACGGCAAATATGTGCCGCTGCTGGTGAAAATTGCCCCGGACCTGTCGTTGGAGGAGGTCGAAATCATGGCCTCAGTGTTCAAAGCGCAGGAAATTGATGGCGTGATTGCGACCAATACCACCATCGCCCGCAGCGCCGTAGCGGGCATGACCCATGGCGATGAAATGGGCGGCCTCAGCGGCCGGCCAGTGCGCGAATCGTCGACACGCGTGTTGCGTGAGCTGCATGCGGCGCTGGATGGCAGCCTGCCGTTGATCGGTGTGGGCGGTATTGATGATGCTGCGTCGGCAGCGGAAAAAATTCAGGCGGGAGCCTCTTTGGTGCAGATTTATACCGGTTTCATTTATCAAGGGCCGGGCGTTATCGCTCGTGCCGCCGCTGGCGTTGCCCAGGCGCGTGCTGAACTGGCTAGCAGCCGAGGCTCAGCGTGAGCAACGCTCTGGAGAAGACACGCGAGTGGGTAATCACCGGCGCTGACGGCCTCGATGACCTGCTGGTGGACGAGCTGCTGGCGCTGGGTGGCAGCGAGCCGCGTCGCTTGAAGGGCGCGATTGCTGTGCAGGGCGATCTTGCCGCCGGCTATCGTTTCTGCCTGTGGTCACGACTGGCGTCGCGCGTGCTGATGCCGTTGCTGACGGTGCCGTCGGGCAATCCCGACCGCATGTTCGATGATGCGCTGAAGTATCCCTGGGAGCAGGTGCTGCGTCCGGGTGCGACCTTCGTCATCCGCTCTGCCGCCGCCAAGGACGTGAGCACGCATACGCATTTTGCGGCGCTGCGTCTGAAGGATGCGATTGTCGATCGCTTTCGCCAGCGCACCGGTGATCGCCCGTCCATCGATACCGAAAATCCTGATCTCAGCCTGCACCTGTTCATTGAGGCGCAGCAGCTCACCATCAGCCTCGATTTCTCTGGCGACAGTCTGCACAAGCGCGGCTACCGCCTTGCCCAGACCGATGCGCCACTGAAGGAAAATCTGGCCTCGGCCATGCTCATGCAGGCCGGCTGGCCAGAGCGCGGCGAGGGTCGTCTGTTCGATCCGCTCTGCGGTTCGGGCACGGTGCTGATTGAGGCTGCGCTGATGTGGGCCGATGCCGCACCGGGTCTGCCGCGCATTCACTTCGGTTTCGACGGCTGGGCCGGGCATCAGGCCGAGCTCTGGAAAACCATTCGCGATGACGCGGTGGCGCGTCGTCTGGCCGGGCTGCAGAAGCCGGCCCCGCGCCTAGTCGGTTTCGATGCCGATGGCGAGGCGCTGGCCTGTGCGCATCGCAATGCCGAATCCGCTGGCGTGTCGCAGTGGATTACCTTGTCGCAGCGCAGCATTGCCGAATGGCGCTCGCCTGCGTTGAACAGTGTCGCGTCCTGCCTGCCTGCTGAGTGGGCGGCGGATGTGACCGGCGCTGGCCAGAATTACTCCGTGCCGGGTCTGGTTGCGACCAATCCGCCCTACGGCGAACGCCTCGGCGATGAGGGCAGTGTGCGCTACCTCTATCGCGCCATTGGCCGTCAGCTGCGCGAGACGCTGCCGTGCTGGGATGCCGTGGTGCTGGCTGCCGATATTACCCATGCCGATGCGCTGGGGCTGGAGCATAAGCACACGCTGCGTCTGTACAACGGCGCGCTGCCGATCTTTGCCCGTCACGGTCGCATTCTGCCGGCGGAGCCGGAGCTGCCGCTGGCCTTCGAGGGCAGTCTCGACGACTTGCCGGAAGAGGGCATGGACTTTGCCAATCGCCTGCAGAAGAACCTGAAGGCGTCGCTGAAGCTGGCGCGCGAGCAGGATGTGCGCTGCTTCCGGCTTTACGATGCCGATTTGCAGGAATACAACATCGCGATTGATGTCTATGAAGGGCGCTTGCAGGTGCAGGAATATGCGCCGCCGAAGACGGTAGACCCGGCCAAGGCCGAGGCGCGTTTCAAGCTCGCGCTACAGATCATCCGCAAGGTGATGGGCCTGCATCGCGACAAGGTCTTCCTCAAGGTGCGCGAGCGCCAGAGCGGCAAGCAGCAGTACGAGAAGCAGGGCAAGGCCGGCAAGTTCTTCGAGGTGCGCGAAGGCCAGGCGACGCTGTTAGTGAACCTGACCGACTATCTCGATACCGGCCTGTTTCTGGATCATCGCCCGATGCGTCAGCGCATTGCGGCCGAGGCGGCGGGCAAGCATTTCCTCAATCTTTATGCCTATACCGGCACGGTCAGCGTGCATGCCGCGCTTGGCGATGGCGTGCATGGCGGTGCCGAAACCACGACCACGGTGGACATGTCGGCGACCTATCTGGGCTGGGCTGATCGCAACCTGGCGCTGAACGGTTTGCCGGACTCGCATCATCGCCTGATTCAAGCCGATGTGATGGCCTGGCTGAAGGACGAACGAGACCTCTACGACCTGATTTTTGTGGATCCGCCGACCTTCTCCAACTCCAAGCGCATGGACGGCGATTTTGATGTGCAGCGTGACCACGGTCACTTGATGCGCTTGTCGATGTCGCGTCTGGCGCCGGGCGGCACGCTGTATTTCTCCAACAACTTCCGCAAGTTCGTGCTGGATGAGGCGTTGCAGGCGAAGTTCGAGGTCACTGATATCAGCGCCGAGACCATCGGTTTCGACTATGAGCGTGACCCGAAGATCCATCGCTGCTGGCGCTTCCGGCATCGCGGCTGAGCGCAGTGCTCATGCCCGCACTGACGCTGTACGGCACGCCCGGCTGTCATCTCTGTGATGTCGCCGAGGCGCTGCTCGCGCCATTGTCCGGCGCTCGCGGTGTGACCTGGCAGTACATCGACATCGCGCTCGACGACGCGCTGGTGGTGCGCTACGGCGAGCACATTCCCGTGCTCTGCAACAGCGCCGGCGACGAGCTGCGCTGGCCTTTTTCCTTGCTCGATGCGCTAAAGCTGGTACAACGCTAGTACCTTTTTTGCCTCGAGTTTCATGCCATGAAGAAGATCGCCCTTGTCGTGCTGCTGGCGCTGGCCGCGCTGCTGTGGACATTCATGCCGTCGCCGCTATCACCGATTCTCACGCTGACGGCTGAGCTGCCGGTGGCGAATCCGCCGGCCGGCATGAGTTTGTCGGCCATTCCTACCGGCGTCATGCATTCCAAAGCGGTGCTGGCGTATCGCGGCGGCAGCTTCACCGAGGCGCGCGACTTTTCCATGACGCCGATTCTGGTACGTCACCCGAAAGGCAATCTGCTGTTCGACACCGGCTTAGGCCAGCAAGTCGATGAGCAGGTGAAGACGCTGCCGCAGCTCATGCAAGCCACCACGACCTATACCAAGGGCGTGCCGGCGGCCATCCAGCTCGCCGCTGCGAAGCAAAAAGTGGATGGCATCGTGCTCACCCACGCGCACTGGGATCATGTCAGCGGGCTGGACAGCCTGAAGAACATCCCGATCTGGATTTCCGCACCGGAGCAGGGCTTCATTGCCAGCGATGATGAGGCGGCGGCACTGGCGCACAGCTTCGGCAAGCTCGATTACCGTCTCTACGATTTTACTGACGGCGCTTACCTGGGCTTCGCCAGTAGCCACGATGTCTGGGGCGATGGTTCTGTGGTGCTAGTGCCGGCACCGGGGCATACGCCGGGTTCGGTGATTGCTTTCATCACACTGCCGTCCGGCGCACGCTATGCCTTGCTGGGCGATCTGGTCTGGCAGAATGAGGGCATCGATCTGCCGGCCGAGCGGCCGTGGATTGCCCGTCATTTGATTGGCGAGGATAGCGCCAAGGTGCGCGAGAGCATCCTGCACATGGCGGCGATTCAACAGAAGTTTCCGCAGATCAAGCTGCTGCCGGCGCATGATGCTCGCGTGATGGCGACGCTGCCGGTGTTTCCGGCTTCCGCTCAATAAGTCTGTGTTGCTGGCTTACTGCCCGCGCAGTGCCAGCAACACCTTCATGCCACCCCGGCCGGTCACCGGCTGGCCGAGCTTCTCCTGCTCGATGCGAATGGCGCTGCGGCTGCGTTCGCCCAAGCGACCATCGACCTCGCCAATATCGTGACCACGCTCTAGCAGCAATTGCTGCAATTCGCGGCGCTGATTGCGTGATAGCGCCAGATCATCCGTAGGCCACGGCGTGACAAAGTCGCCGCCACCGGCAATGCGATCGGCGAGATGCGCAATGGCCAGGCCGTAGCTTTCGGCAGCGTTGTAACTGTAGAAGGCATCGAAGTTGCGCATCACCAGAAAGGCCGGGCCTTGCACGCCGGAGGGCAGCAGCAGGCCGGCCAGGGTATCGGGGGTGATGCTCGGGTTGCTGGCCGCGAGCGTTGTGCTGGCTTCGCTCAGTTCGGTGGCCGTGGCTGTCGCGGCCAGCAGCGGCATGCCGTCAACGCGCAGCACGCCGCGCTGCATCCAGCTCGATACGCTGCGCTTGTTGCGGCGGCTTTCCCCGGTGGCATCGAAACCTTCCGGCAGTTTTACTTCGATACCCCAGGGCTGGCCCGGAACCCAGTTCGCCAGCTTCAGGTAATTGGCGGTCGAGGCGAGGGCGTCGGGCGTGTTGTCGATGAGGTCGCGACGGCCATCGCCATCGAAATCGACGGCAACGCGCTCGAAGGTGCTGGGCATGAACTGGGTCTGGCCGAAAGCGCCAGCCCATGAGCCTTTCAGACGATCCTCACTAAAGTCGCCGGCCTGCAGAATGCGCAGCGTGGCAAAGAATTCGCCACGAAAAAATGCCTGGCGACGTCCCAGGCAGCTCAGCGTGCTGAGCGAACGCAGCAGCGGCAGGCGACCGGCGTTCTGGCCAAAATTGCTCTCGATGCCCCAGATCGCCACGATGGCTTCGCGCGGCACGCCATATTGCACGGAAATCTGGCTCAGCTCCTTGTCGTAGCCGGTCATCTTCTGTTTTGCCAGATCGACACGCTCGTCATCGACCAGTCCGGCGAGATAGTCCCAGATCGGCTGGCTGAATTCGGGCTGTTTGTTCAGGCGCGGCAGCAGGCTCATGTCGGGCGACAATTTCGCGGTGTACTGCTGCCAGCTGGCCTCGCTGATGCCGGTTTTCAGTGCTGCCGGACGCAGGCTGTCCAGGCATTGCTGGAACTCTTCCTGATTGCTGAAAACGGTTGCTTCTGTCATGGCGGCTGGCAGTGTCGGTGCTGCTGGCAGCGGCACGGTTGCCGGGGCTGAGGTCTGCTTGTGTACCGGATGTTGAGCGCAGCCGGAAAGCAGCAATAGCGTGGCCAGAGCACAGGCGGGGGTGTAGCGGAACGGCAAGCGCGACATCGAAAACTGACTCGGAATAGGATGATGAAACCCTACCATGTTGGCCGCTCGCGAGAAAGGTTAGACTCGGCAAGCTGCGCCTGCTCGCTGCCTTTGAAAGGACGATTCATGACTACTCCCGTTAGCCCGTCATCGACGCTTGCACCCAAGCGCGAAATCTTTGGCTGGGCCATGTACGATTTCGCCAACCAGGCCTACACGCTGCTCATCATCACGGTGGTCTTCGGTGATCTGTTCACCCGTGTGATTGTTGGTGATGGCCCGGATTACCGTCTCGGCAACCTGCTCTGGAGCATCGCGATTGCCGTCAGCTGCCTCGCGGTGGCGCTGGTGAACCCGATTTGCGGCGCGGTTATGGATTACACCGCCACCCGTAAACGCTATCTGTTTGCGACCTATGTGCTGACGGTCATGGGCACGGCGCTGCTGTATTTTGTCGAGCCGGGCTGGATAGCGTTGGCGATGTTTCTGATCATTGTCACCAACTTTGCCTTTGCGCTCGGCGAGGGCATCATTGCCAGCTTTTTGCCTGACTTGGGTCCGCGTGATGCGCTGGGCTGGATCTCCGGGCTGGGCTGGGGCCTCGGCTATATCGGCGGTCTTGTGGCCACGGCATTTTCGCTGAGCTTTCTCGGTGAAGTCAGTCTGGCCAATTACGATGCCGTACGCTGGGTCGGACCGTTCTCGGCGGCGTTTGTCTGCCTCGGCTGCATACCGACTTTTCTTTGGCTGCGCGAGCGAGGCAAGGCCCGGCAATTGCCGGTAGGGGAGTCCGTGGTACAGCGTGGTTTGCTGCGTCTGCGTGAAACCTGGCTGGAAATGCGTCAGTTTCAGGACTTGCGCCGTCTGCTTATTTCCATTTTCTTCTCCATGGCAGGCATCGCCATTATCGTCAGCTTTGCCTTCATTTATGGTGCGCAGGTCATCAAATGGGATGACTCGGTGCGTACGCTGATGTTTGTCATCGTGCAGTTCAATGCCGCTGTTGGTGCCATTGGTTTCGGCATTCTGCAAAGCCGGATCGGTTCGCGTCTGACCTATATGTTGTCGCAGGGTCTGTGGGTGGTTGCGATTCTGGCAATCTGGCTGACGCCGGAGATTGCTGCGCTGGCTCGCGAGCAGCTGGGTGTGAGCTGGCAAGCGCAATACGTGTTCCTGTTTGCCGGCTGCCTGGCCGGTCTCAGCCTGGGCTCGGCGCAATCGGCCGGGCGTGCGCTGGTCGGTCTGCTCACGCCAGCCGGGAAGTCGGCGGAATTCTTTGGCCTGTGGGGCACGGCGGCGAAATTGGCAGCGGTATTCGGCATGCTCGGTCTGGGCTTGCTGCAAACCTTTTTTGGTCTGGCGGATGCCATCCTGTTTTGTCTGGTGCTGTTTGCGGTGTCGATGTGGGTTGTCTCGAGTGTGAATGAGATGCGAGGCCGGGCGGCGGCGGATGATTGGCAAGAGCCGGTTGAGGAAAAAGCATGAAACAGAAGTTCGCCATCATCGGGCTCGGCAGCTTCGGCGGCACGGTAGCCTGTGAGCTGGTTCGTCTCGGTCATGAAGTGCTTGGCATTGATGTTGATGAGTCGCGAGTCAACAAGCATGCTGATCGTTTGACGCAGACACTGATTGCCGATGGCACGGATGACAAGGTGATCGAGGAGTTAGGCCTCAACAAATATGATGCCGTTGTGGTTGCCATTGGTGAGAACCTCGAGGCCAGTATCCTGAGCACGCTGGCGCTGAAAAGTAATGGCTGCGAGCGAGTTTGGGTCAAGGCGACCAATGACACGCATCACCGGATTCTGTCCCGGCTGCAGGCCGATCGCATCATTCACCCTGAGCATGAGATTGGTGTTCGGGTGGCACAAAGCCTTACACACCCTCAGATGCTTGATTATATTTCGCTTGGGCACGGCTGGTATGTGGTTGAAATCAATGTCAATGAGCATATTGCCGCTCGCAAATCCTATGCTCAGGAGCTCGAGTTTGCTGAGTTGCAGATGGTTCTGGTGAAGCGTGGCTCGATGGTTGTGCCACCGCCTTATCGAGGGCTTTTGCTACAGACAGGCGACCAGCTTGTGCTGGCCGGGCTGCTCGAAAACTTGCTCAAGTTTGCCAAGAGAATCCTGTGAGAAGCTGGCTGCCGCATCTGCCTTTCCTGGGTGACAGCTCGCCTTTGGTGAAAGGTATGAGCCCGGCTGTGCTGGTAGCCAGCAGCTTTCTGCTCTTGATCATGATTGGCACGATGCTGCTGCACAGCGACTGGGCGACCCGTATGCCGATCGCATGGTCCGACGCATTATTTACTGCCACGTCGGCAGTGACCGTTACCGGGCTTGCAGTACTCGATACCGAAACCTATTTCACGACTGCCGGTCAGCTGGTCTTGTTGATTCTAGTGCAGCTGGGCGGCATCGGAATCATGACGTTTGCTGCGCTAACGCTGCTTTTGTTGGGGCATCAGCTGGGCATCGGCGAGCAGCGTCTTGTGCGCGAGGCCATGAACCATACTCGTGTCATGGATTTGGGCTGGCTCATCAAACGTATATTTGTGCTGGTTTTCGTCATCGAGATGATCGGCTTCCTTTTGCTGGCAATTATTCTTGTGCCGGAGCAGGGCTGGCAAACGGGATGCTTTCACGCGCTCTTTTATAGTGTTTCAGCATTTAACAATGCGGGGTTTGCGCTCACGGCCGACAGTCTTGTGCCACGTGCAGGGCATTGGCCGCTGGCATTGGTTCTGGGCTCTCTGGCAGTTGTTGGCGGGCTTGGTTTTACGGTATTGGCTGAGCTGCGCTTGCGTACACGCTGGTCGGCAATGTCTTTGCACAGCCGCCTCATGCTCAGCGGAACGGCCGTATTATTATTGATCGCCTATGCCGTTTTCCTGGTGTGTGAATGGAACAACCCGGCCACGCTGGGTCCCTATGGCCTTAGCGAAAAGCTGGCGATAGGCTTTTTTCATGCCATTGTTCCGCGCTCAGCCGGGTTCAACATGATCGATGTCGGCAGCATGACGCTCGCCGTTACCTTGCTCTACATCGTGCTGATGTTCATCGGTGCCGGAACCAACTCCAGTGGAGGTGGCATCAAGGTCACTACCTTCATGGTGCTGATATTGTCGACAAGAGCATTTTTGAGTGGGCGCACGACTCCCTCTGTTTTTGGTCGCAGCATTCCTCTGGAGCTGGTCATAAAATCGTTGGCAATGGCCTTTATAGCCATGATGATTGTCATCGTGACGTTGTTCGCGCTGACGCTGACGGATCCTGGGCTGGGCTTTCTCAATCTCTTCTTCGAGGCCGTTTCTGCCTGTGCAACGGTGGGTTTATCGCGCGGTATCACCGCTGAGCTATCCGAGCCAGGTCGTATTGTCATCATGCTGGCCATGTTCATGGGTCGTATTGGCCCGCTGACTCTGGTGTTTTTGCTGGCCAAGCCCAAGCGCCATCGTATTCGCTATCCTGCGGGCGATGTCCATATTGGTTGACCCGTTAGTCTCAAAGGCGTATCGTCTCGTCACCTCGCAGATTGTCGACAATTCGAGTTTCTTGCATGACCGAGACGATATGGCTTCCTCACGATGCTTTGCCGGCCGCTGACAGCGGTCTGAGCCTGCCATTGCTGAATGAGCCCCGTCTCACCCTCGCCGATAAAGTCTTTGCTCAGCTTCAGGATGCCATCGTCAAAGGCGAGTTGGTTGCCGGTTCGCGCGTGTCCGAAGCTGAGCTGGTCGCGCGCTACGGCGTGTCGCGCGGGCCTTTGCGCGAGGCCCTGCGCCGGCTCGAAGGCCGTCAGCTCATCACCCGAATCCCGCATGTCGGCGTGCGCATCATGGCCTTGTCGCTGGATGAGCTGCTGCAGATCTATCAGGTGCGCGAAACGCTGGAAGGGCTGGCCTGCCGCCTTGCCGCGCAGCACATGAGCGATGCCGAAATCGCCGGCCTGAAAGAGCTGCTGGCGCGCCACGAACAACAGATCGCCGAACATGAAGGCCGCGCCTATATCCAGGAAGAAGGCAACGTCGACTTTCATTACTGCATCATTCAGGGCAGCCACAACGCTGTGCTGATCCAGATGCTCTGCGGCGAGCTTTACCATCGCGTGCGTATCTATCGCGGCCAGTTCTCGGTCACCGAGGGGCGTCCGGCGAAAGCGCTGGATGAGCACCGTCGCATCGTTGAGGCCATTGCCGCGCGTGACGGCGAGCTCGCCGAGTTCCTCATGCGTCGCCACATTGCCACCGCCCGCGCCAATATCGAGGCGCGCGTTTCACCGCCTTTACCAACACCGGATATCCCGGTCAGGAGTGCTTAATGTCAATCAAACCCAGTGCCGGTCGTCGTTTCCGTGATGCCATCGCCGCCGAAAAGCCGCTGCAGGTCATGGGCACGGTCAATGCCTACGCCGCCATGATGGCAACCAAGGTTGGTTACAAGGCCATCTATCTGTCCGGTGCCGGCTGTGCCAACTACTCTTACGGCCTGCCGGACCTGGGCCTGACCTCGCTGGAAGATGTGCTGATCGATGCCCGCCGCATCACCAGCGTTACCGACACGCCGCTGCTGGTCGACATCGATACCGGCTGGGGCGGGGCGTTCAACATCTCGCGTACGGTCACGGAGATGATCCGCGCCGGTGTCGCCGCCGTGCACATCGAGGACCAGGTCGCGCAGAAGCGCTGCGGTCATCGCCCTAACAAGGAAATTGTGCCGGTCGACGAGATGGTCGATCGCGTCAAGGCCGCCGTCGATGCCAAAACCGACAGCGAATTTGTGGTGATGGCACGTACTGACTCGCTGCAGAAGGAAGGCCTGAACGGCGTCATCGATCGCATCAGCGCCTATGTAGAAGCTGGCGCCGATGCCATCTTCGCCGAAGCCATGACCGACATCACCATGTACCGCAAGGTCTGCGATGCCGTGAAGGTGCCGGTGCTGGCCAATATCACCGAGTTCGGCGACACGCCTTACTACACCACGAGCGAGCTGGGTGAGCAGGGCATCGCCATGGTTCTGTACCCGTTGTCCGGCACGCGCGCCATGCAGAAGGCAGCGCTGGCTGTGTACGAGGCAGTGCGCAAGGATGGTACACAGGTCAATGTTCTCGACCTCATGCAGAAGCGCAAGGAGCTCTACGAGTTCCTGAATTACCACAGCTATGAAGACAAGATTGATCAGCTGTTTTCCAAGAACAAGTAACTGACCACACCCGAATTCGATCAGGAGAATGACCATGACTGAAGTACAACAAGTTTTGCCGAAAGCCAAAAAATCCGTCGCCCTGTCTGGCACTGTTGCGGGCAATACCGCGCTCTGCACCGTCGGCCGCACCGGCAATGACCTGGCTTATCGCGGCTACGACATCCTCGACTTGGCAGCGACCAGCGAGTTTGAAGAAATTGCCCATTTGCTGGTTCACGGCAAGCTGCCGAACGCTGCCGAGCTCAAGGGCTACAAGGCTAAACTGAAGGCGCTGCGTGGTCTGCCCGCCGCCTTGATGACAGCGTTGGAACAGCTGCCGCCGTCGGCGCATCCGATGGATGTGATGCGCACAGGCGTGTCCGTGCTCGGTTGTCTGTCGCCGGAAAAGGATGACCATAACCATCCGGGCGCGCGTGACATCGCCGACAAGCTCATGGCTTCGCTGGGTTCGATGCTGCTGTACTGGTACCACTACAGCCACAACGGCAAGTGCATCGATGTGGAAACCGACGATGACTCCATCGGCGGCCACTTCCTGCACCTGCTGCACGGCGAAGCGCCGCGCGAAAGCTGGGTTCGTGCGATGCACACCTCGCTGATCCTGTACGCCGAGCACGAATTCAATGCCTCCACCTTCACCTCGCGTGTGGTCGCCGGCACCGGCTCCGACATGTTCTCGGCCATCTGCGGCGGCATCGGCGCGCTGCGCGGTCCGAAGCACGGTGGTGCCAACGAAGTCGCTTTCGAGATCCAGAAGCGCTACGACAACCCGGATGAAGCCGAAGCTGACATCCGCGCCCGTGTTGAGAAGAAGGAAGTCGTGATCGGCTTCGGTCACCCGGTCTACACCGTGAGCGACCCGCGCAACAAGGTCATCAAGGAAGTGGCTCGTGAGCTCAGCATCGAGGAAGGCCACACCAAGATGTACGACATCGCCGAGCGTCTGGAATCGGTGATGTGGGAAGTGAAGAAGATGTTCCCGAACCTGGACTGGTTCTCGGCGGTCAGCTATCACATGATGGGCATTCCAACCGCGATGTTCACGCCGCTGTTCGTGATCGCCCGCACCAGCGGCTGGTCGGCGCATGTGGTCGAGCAGCGCATCGACGGCAAGATCATCCGCCCGAGCGCCAACTATGTGGGCCCGGAAGATCAGAAGTTCGTGCCGATCAAGAGCCGTAAATAAGGTGATCCCGATGAATACCAACTACCGCAAGCCGCTGCCCGGCACTCAGCTCGAGTACTTCGATGCCCGTGCTGCTGTCGATGCCATCAAGCCGGGTGCCTGGGCTGGGCTGCCGTACACCGCTCGTATCCACGCCGAGAACATCGTGCGCAAGGCTGATCCGGCGATCATCACCGAGAGCCTGACGCAGCTCATCGAGCGCAAGCGCGAGCGCGACTTTCCGTGGTTCCCGGCGCGTGTCGTCTGCCACGACATTCTCGGCCAGACCGCGCTGGTCGATCTCGCCGGTCTGCGCGATGCCATCGCTGATCAGGGCGGCGACCCCGCCAAGGTCAATCCGGTGGTGCCGGTGCAGCTCATCGTCGACCATTCGCTGGCCGTCGAGTGCGGCGGTTTCGATCCCGATGCGTTCCAGAAGAACCGCGACATCGAAGATCGTCGCAACGAAGACCGCTTCCACTTCATCAACTGGACCAAGACCGCGTTCGACAATGTTGATGTGATCCCGGCCGGCAACGGCATCATGCACCAGATCAATCTGGAGAAGATGTCACCGGTCATTCACAACCAAAACGGTCTGGCTTTCCCGGATACCTGCGTTGGTACCGACTCGCACACGCCACACGTGGATGCCCTTGGCGTCATCGCCGTGGGTGTTGGCGGTCTCGAAGCCGAGAACGTCATGCTCGGCCGCGCCTCGTGGATGCGTACCCCGGACATGGTGGGCGTCGAGCTCACTGGCAAGCGCCAGCCCGGCATCACCGCCACCGACATCGTGCTGGCCCTGACCGAATTCCTGCGCCAGTCCAAGGTGGTCGGCGCCTACCTCGAGTTCTACGGCGAAGGTGTTCCCGGCCTGACCATCGGCGACCGTGCCACCATCTCCAACATGGCCCCGGAATACGGTGCCACTGCCGCGATGTTCTCTATCGATGACCAAACGCTGACCTATCTGCGCCTGACCGGTCGTACCGATGAGCAGGTCGCGCTGGTCGAGACCTATGCCAAGGAAGCCGGCCTGTGGTCGGATACGCTGGCCAACGCCGAGTACGAGCGCGTGCTGCGCTTTGACCTGTCTTCCGTGGTGCGCAACATGGCCGGACCGTCGAACCCGCACAAACGACTACCGACTTCCGATCTGGCCTCGCGCGGCATCTCCGGCAACTTGGCCGCCGCGCGCGCCCAGGAAGCCGAAGGCCTGATGCCGGATGGCGCGGTCATCATCGCCGCCATCACCAGCTGCACCAACACCTCCAACCCGCGCAACGTGATTGCCGCCGGCCTGATCGCGCGCAATGCCCGCCGTCTCGGTCTGCTGCGCAAGCCGTGGGTGAAGTCGTCGCTGGCGCCGGGCTCCAAGGTCGTTGAGCTGTACCTGAAGGAAGCCGGTCTGCTGGAAGATCTGGAAGCGCTGGGCTTCGGCATCGTCGCGTTTGCCTGCACGACCTGCAACGGCATGTCGGGCGCGCTCGATCCGGTGATCCAGCAGGAAATCATCGACCGTGACCTCTATGCCACCGCGGTGCTGTCGGGCAACCGCAACTTCGACGGTCGCATCCACCCCTATGCCAAGCAGGCATTCCTGGCCTCGCCGCCGCTGGTCGTGGCCTATGCCATCGCCGGCACCATCCGCTTCGACATCGAGCAGGATGTGCTGGCAGTCGTTGACGGCAAGGAAATCCGCCTCAAGGACATCTGGCCGTCGGACGAAGAGATCGATGCCATCGTCGCGCGCTCGGTGAAGCCGTCGCAGTTCAACCAGATCTACATTCCGATGTTCGAGAAGCAGGATGCCGAGAAGTCCGTGTCGCCGCTGTACGACTGGCGCGAGATGAGCACCTACATCCGCCGCCCGCCGTACTGGGAAGGCGCGCTGGCCGGCGAGCGCACGCTCAAGGGCATGCGTCCGCTGGCTGTACTGCCGGACAACATCACCACCGATCATCTGTCGCCGTCGAACGCGATCCAGATGAATTCGGCAGCGGGCGAGTACCTGCACAAGATGGGCGTGCCGGAAGAGGACTTCAATTCCTACGCGACCCATCGTGGCGATCACCTGACGACACAGCGCGCGACCTTCGCCAACAAGGAGCTGGTCAACGAAATGGCTGTGGTCGATGGCCAGGTCAAGAAGGGTTCGCTGGCGCGCATCGAGCCGGAAGGCAAGGTTACGCGCATGTGGGAAGCCATCGAGACCTACATGGAGCGCAAGCAGCCGCTGATCATCGTCGCTGGCGCCGACTACGGCCAAGGCTCGTCGCGTGACTGGGCTGCCAAGGGTGTGCGTCTGGCCGGTGTCGAAGCCATCGCAGCCGAAGGCTTCGAGCGAATCCACCGCACCAACCTGATCGGTATGGGCGTGCTGCCGCTGGAGTTCAAGCCGGGCACTACGCGCCTGACCTTGGGCATCGACGGCACCGAAACTTACGATGTGGAAGGTCAGCTGACCCCGCGCGCCACGCTGACGCTGATAGTCAACCGTCGCAACGGCGAAGTCGTGCGCGTGCCGATGACCTGCCGTCTTGATTCGGATGAGGAAGTCTCGGTGTACGAGGCCGGTGGCGTGCTGCAGCGTTTTGCCAAGGACTTCCTGGAGGCGACCGTCGCATGAGCATCTCTCCGGCAAAAGCACCGCAAATAAAAGTGCCGGCCACCTACATCCGTGGCGGTACCTCCAAGGGGGTGTTCTTCCGTTTGCAGGATCTGCCGGCCAGCTGCCAGCAGCCGGGCGCTGCTCGCGATCGCCTGTTCATGCGCGTCATCGGCAGCCCCGACCCTTATGCGGCTCACATTGACGGCATGGGCGGCGCGACTTCGTCGACCTCCAAGTGCGTCATCTTGTCGAAGAGCAGCGTGCCGGATCACGATGTCGACTACCTCTACGGTCAGGTCTCCATCGACAAGGCCTTCGTGGACTGGAGCGGCAACTGCGGCAACCTGTCCACGGCGGCGGGCGCCTTCGCGCTTCACGCCGGCTTGATGGATGCCTCGCGCACTCCCGAGAACGGCACCTGTGTGGTGCGCATCTGGCAGGCCAATATCAGGAAAACCATCATCGCCCATGTGCCCGTGACCAACGGTCAGGTGCAGGAAACCGGCGATTTCGAGCTCGATGGCGTGACCTTCCCGGCCGCCGAGATCGTGCTCGAATTCATCGATCCGTCGGATGATAGCGAGGAGGGCGGCTCCATGTTCCCCACCGGCAATCTGGTGGATGACTTGGAAGTGCCGGGGCTCGGAACGCTGAAGGCCACGATGATCACGGCTGGTATCCCGACCGTGTTCGTCAATGCCGCTGATATCGGCTACACCGGCACCGAGCTGCGCGAACAGATCAACACGGATGCGGCGGCACTCAAGCGCTTTGAGGCTATTCGTGTTGCCGGCGCCTTGCGTATGGGCCTGATCAAGACACCGGAAGAAGCTGCCACGCGTCAGCACACGCCGAAAATCGCGTTCGTGGCCCCGCCGACCGACTATGTGTCGTCCAGCGGCAAGCAGATCAAGGCGGGCGAGGTCGATCTGCTCGTGCGTGCGCTGTCCATGGGCAAGCTGCATCACGCCATGATGGGCACGGCGGCTGTCGCCATCGGCACGGCGGCGGCGATTCCCGGCACGCTGGTGAATCTGGCGGCTGGTGGTGTGGCGCGCGAGGCCGTGCGCTTCGGGCATCCGTCCGGCACGCTGCGGGTGGGTGCTGCCGCCGAGCAGGTCAACGGGCAGTGGACGGTGACCAAGGCCATCATGAGCCGCAGTGCACGCGTGCTCATGGAGGGCTGGGTGCGTGTTCCGGGAGAGGCGCTTTAGCGCCGATCCTGGCGGCAACGCCGAGGTGAGATAGGTTTTGGCTGCCAGCGAGCGATACGGCAGAATGCTGTTGACATAGCAAGTTAATGATTATTATTCTCATTTGAATAAGGTCATTAAAAAGGTTCTGGTTATGACAATCGCATGGTCTGTTCTGCGCGGAACAGGAAGCAATTTCTCGCATGGCGAACAAGCCCTCATGGAGGCAGGCACGCGCTACGTGCCGGATCTGCCGTTGTGTTCTTTGGTGCATGTGCTTCGGCAATGTGTGCTGATGAAGTTGCCGATCAGCCTGGAAGTAGGGCGCTCGGGCAATCCGCAGCGACTATCAGGCCGTATCGACAGCTTGCAGCAATGCAGTGACTGGCTGGTGTTGCGGCAGCGTAATCGTCAGCAATGGGTGCCTACGCGTCATCTCGAAGGCATTTGCATTGTGCCGCCCATGGGCGTTGGCTCCAGCCGTCGTTATCGCTTGCAGGCGGTAGACACTCGCGGGGCAGTGCAGCTTTGCCTTCAGTGTCAGCCTGGCAATCAACGTGATACTGCGATCTGGTCAGCGATGATGGTTGGCCTGGAGGCCAGCGCCGAGCTGCCGATGTCGTTCTGCTAGGAATTCTGAGTTGCTCCGAACCAAGCTAATCTATATGATAACCGTTATCATTTAGATTAATTAGATTTCTGATGCCTGCTGCTATCCCGTTTCGTCACCCTGTGCCTCGTGTTTGAGAGTGCCCGAGCTGCGCAATGACCTGTATGCCAAGCCATTAGCATCCTGCCTGTTGATTTGCCTGTCGTGTCGGGCTGGCTGCGCACCTGGATCTCTGCAAAACCTTCAAGAATCTGAACGGAGAAGTTGATGAATGTTCCCTCGTATATGATAAAGACTCTCTGCCTTGCGGTTTTCATGGCGAATGCCGGCATCGTGTTTGCAGCTGATCAGGCGCTGTCAGAGGTCGTGGTGACCGCAGGTGCGGATGCCTCCGCCGATGGCTTGCCACCGGTGTTTGCCGGCGGGCAGGTAGCCAGCGGTGCGCGTATTGGCATCCTGGGCAATCAGTCACTGCTGGAAACACCGTTCTCGGTGACCAGCTATACCGCCAAAACCATTCAAGACAAGCAGGCGGCCAGTGTGGGCGATGTGTTGCTCAACGAACCGGCGGTTCGCGTGGCGCGTGGCTTTGGCAACTTCCAGCAAGTCTACATGGTGCGCGGCCTGCCCATTTTTTCTGACGATATTTCCTACAACGGCCTCTACGGTCTGTTGCCGCGTCAGTATCTGGCCGCTGAGCTCATTGAGCGAGTGGAAGTGCTGAAAGGAGCTAGTGCCTTCCTGAACGGAGCAACACCCGGGGGGAGTGGCCTCGGCGGTGCCATCAATATTGTGCCCAAGCGTGCGCCCAACTATCCCGTGAATCAGCTGACCTTGGGGACGCAAAGTGGCGGTGAAGTCTATGGTGCCGGCGATTTCGCGCGTCGTTTTCACCATGATCAGATCGGCACTCGTCTGACCTTCGCCAAGCGCAAAGGCGATTCGGCGGTTGAGGGCGAGTCGCGTGAGCTGGACATGGTGACGCTGGGCACAGATTTCCGGGCTGACAAGCTGCGTATCTCGGCCGATGTCGGCTTTCAAAACCACGAGCTGGATGCCTCGCAGCCCAATATCACGATTGCGCCCGGCGTGAGCGTGCCGAAAGCACCGAAGGCATCGCGCAGCATTGCCCAGCCCTGGACAGATTCCGTGGCCAGGGATGTCTTTGGCACCGTGCGTGCAGAGTATGACTTTCTGCAGAGTCTGACCGCCTGGATGGCGGCGGGCTCACGTCGCAGCCAGGAGTCTGGCGTGTACTCGAACCCGACGGTCACGAACACCACTGGCGATACAAACTCGCTGCTGTTTACCAATACCCGTGAAGATCAGGTGGTGACGGGCGAAGTAGGTTTGCGCTGGAAGGTGCAAACGGGCGGCATCAAGCACAATCTCACGGCTTCGGCCGTGCGCTTTGATTCTGATTCGAAAAATGCCTTTGCATTCAGTGATTTTGCCGGGTTTTCTAACAACATTTATAAGCCGACGGCTGTCGCGCAGCCTCCGGCCAATGCCTTCCTCGGTGGTGTGTTGTCCAGCCCGCGTGTCACCGAGGCGGTGACCACCACCAGCTTAGCGCTGGCAGATACGATCTCACTGCTCAATGATCGACTGCGGGTAACCGCAGGTGCTCGCCAGCAAACGATCGAAAACACCAGTTTTGATGCCACTTCTGGCGCGCAAACGGGGCGTTACGATGACGAAGCCATCACTCCGATTGGTGGCCTGGTCTACCAGCTGAGCGAAAACTATTCGGCCTATGCCAACTATATTGAAGGTCTGGTGAAAGGCGATACGGCACCTGCCACCAGCGGCGGCTCACCCGTGACCAATGCCGGGCAAGCCTTGGCTCCCTTCAAGATCAGGCAAATCGAAGCCGGCCTCAAATACGACGGCGGTAGCCTCGGTGGCGCTATTGGTCTGTATCAGAGCGAAAAGCCGGTTTCCGGCGTGAACGCGGCGAATACCTTTGAAACGCTCGGCGAGCAAAAATACAAAGGCCTTGAGGTTAGTACCTTCGGGCGTGCAAGCCCCGCCGTGACTCTGCTCGGCGGTGTGAGCCTGCTTGATACGAAGAAAGCTGGCAAAGATGCCATTGGCGCACCCAAAGTGCAGGGCAATATCGGTGCAGAGTGGCAAGTGCCGCGTGTCAGCAACTTATCGCTGGACAGCCGCGTGATTCACACTGGCAGCCAGTATGCCGATGCCGCCAACACTCAGAAAGTGCCCGCCTGGACTCGCCTGGACATTGGCGCCCGCTACCTGATTCCGCTCAGCAATGACAAGCAGGTCACGCTGCGTGCGCGTCTGGATAATGTCACCAGCAAGGATTACTACGCTTCTGTCGGCGGCTTCCCGGGCTCGGGCTACCTCACGGTAGGCGCGCCACGCACGCTGACCGTGTCTGCCTCGTATGACTTCTGATCGGCACGGTCAATCGTTTTGAAAACGCAAACCGTGAAAGTGTGGATGTGGCTGCACAAATGGAGCAGCCTCATCTGCACGGTGTTCATGCTGATGCTGGCGCTGACGGGCTTTCCGCTGATTTTCAGTCATGAGATCAACCATCTCCTGGGGCATGAAGCCGAGCCTGTCGAGCTGCCTGCCGATACACCACGGCTGAGCGCCGACCGCATCATGGCAATTGCCATTGCCCGTTATCCAGACAAAGGCGGCATGTTCATCTCGCAGGAAAGTGATGATGACCGCGTCTGGTATGTGACGCTGTCGAATACGCCAACCTCTGAAGTGGATCTCAAGCAGGTCGCCGTCGATGCCCGCACGGGCGAGGTTTTGGTTGAGCCACGCCTGAGCGGCGGCGTGATGAACACCATCGAAAGCCTGCATGTGGACATGCTCATGGGCTTGCCAGGCATGATTTTCCTGGGGCTCATGGGTGTGCTGCTGGTGGTCAGCCTGATTTCCGGGGCCGTACTTTACGCACCGTTCATGCGCAAGCTGGGCTTTGCCCAGGTGCGCGTGCACAAAGGCCGGAAAACGCGCTGGCTGGATGCCCACAATGCGTTGGGCATCGTCACGCTGATGTGGTTCATGGTTGTTGGCAGCACCGGCATCATCAATGCTTGGGGTGAGCTGCTGGTAGAAAACTGGCAACGCACCAATCTGGCGGAAATGGTCAGCCCGTACAAAAACGAGCCGACGCCCACGTCACTGGGCTCACTGCAGACCGCGATCGATGCGGCATTGGCTATCGAGCCGGCGCGCAAGGTTCAGTTTGTGGCGTTTCCGGGCACCACGTTTTCCAGTCCTTACCACTATGGCGTATTCCTGCGTGGCACAACGCCCATCACCGAACGCATGTCTCGCCCGGTTCTGGTCGATTCCCGGACGGCGATGGTCACGGCCAATCAACAGCTGCCCTGGTATTTGAATCTGCTGCAAGTGTCACGACCCTTGCACTTTGGCGACTACGCGGGCCTGCCGCTGAAGCTGCTCTGGGCAGTGCTGAACCTGCTGACGCTGATTGTCCTGATTTCAGGCTTGTACTTGTGGTGGCTCAAGCACCGCAGTACCAAGACCAGCACGGCTCTGGAGCGCGCATCATGAAGCAGTGGCGAGTGCCGGTGCTGCTCGGGCTCATCAGCCTGATGGGCCTGCTGGCCGGTCTGCTGGCGGATGGCTATGCCGATGGGCTGTCGTGGCTGACGCTGGGGGCTGTGAGCGTGGTGGGGCTACGAATTCTGCAAAATGCTATCCGTACCTGAAAACTTTAACCTCTTTAATACGAATCAATCTCATTTGCGTTGACATGCGCAAGAATTATAAAGACAATAATGAGAAGCGTTATCATATACGCTCCGGTGGCGATCATCGCCAGCTCACTTTCATCTCTTGTCGGATGCTTGAACATGTCATCGAATTTGCACCATCCCCTGAACGCTAATCGCAAAGTTCCATCCAGCCTGCGTCAGCAAGCTGCCACAACGCCGCCGAACTGGCAGCCCACCGCAATGGCGCTGGCGTTGGCCTTGGGTGGTGCCGGTCAGGCCGGCGCCCAGGAAGCCGTCACACTGCAAGCCGTTCAGGTTGAAGCCAAGGTATTCGATGCCAACCCGTACAGCGAAGAGGGCGCGCCTTACAAAGCCAAGGTGTCCGGCGACCAGCGCCGCGTCAAGGAGCTGGCGGAAACGCCAGCGACAATTTCCGTGATCACCCAGGCCGCCGTGAAGGAGTCGGGCAAGAGCGATCTGCGTTCGATTCTCGGTGCTCAGCCCGGCATCACCATTGGTACGGGTGAAAACGGCAATGCCTTTGGTGATCGCTACATCATCCGTGGCCATGAAGCGCGCAGCGATGTCTTTATTGATGGCCTGCGTGATCCCGGCATGACCACACGCGAAAGCTTCGCGGTTGACCAGATTGAAATCACCAAAGGCCCGAGCTCGACCTTTGCCGGTCGTGGCTCCACCGGTGGTGCCATCAACAGCGTCACCAAGCAGCCCAACTCTGACAAGGACTTCACCGAAATCGGCGTCGGTTTCGGTACCGATGACTACAGCCGTACCACGCTAGACACCAACAAGGTCATCAACGACCGCGCTTCCGTGCGTCTTAACCTGCTTTCTGCTTCAGAAACGGTGCCTGACCGCGATCCGGCCGACAAATCGCGTCGCGGCCTGCTGCTGTCGGGCAAGCTCAAGGCCACCGACCAGCTGGATTTGTCCGCCGATTACTACCACCTGGAAGCCAAGGACACGCCGGATCTGGGCACTTACTTCAATACCACCACGCGCAAGCCGGTGAAGAACATCCCGGTTTATCTGCAATCTGGCCGCGATCATCTGGATACAGACGTGGATACGCTGACCCTGAAAGCCGGCTTCCGCATCAGTGACAAGTTCAGGTTGCAAAACTCCACGCGTATCGGCAAAACGGAAAACAGCTACATCACCACCGGCGCACGTGGCGGTACCCGTAATGCCAATGATGCCACCGCGCCGAATACGCCCACCGTTACGCTGAGTACGCATCAGGGCTATCAAGAAGTGGAATATGTGGTGAATCGTCTGGATGTGTTTCTCGACAGCAAGATCGCCGGCCTGAATCATCAGTTCGTCTTCGGTGCTGAGTTCAACGACGAAAAAGTCCTGAATGGCGTACATGCCGCCGTAGCCGGCAGTGCTACGCCGAATTGTAAAACCGGCACGACCTCTGCTGCTGCAGCCAATAACGCCTATTGCGCGGTAGATGGCAACGGTCAGGCATTGCCCAATATCGATCGCCTGCTGCCAGCGTATGTGAAAGGTGTTTCCGACTCCGATTATCACATCCGTACCACCTCGCTCACCGCCATGGATACCGTGGACTTCAATGAGCAGTGGAGTGCGTTTGCCGGTCTTCGCTACGACCACTTCGATTACGAGAATGTTGTCGGTACTGGTCTGACGTCGCCCAAAGTTAAGCACAAATACTCCGACGGCTTCATCAACGGCAACGCTGGCCTGACCTATAAAATCAATAGTCTGGGCAATGTTTATGCTTCGGTGAGTTCGTCCACGGACATCAATGGTGGCGAATCGGATGTAGGCGGCAGCTGTGGCTACGGTGGCATTTGTGTGCCTTCGGCTGCTTCAGGCTCTACGGCCACTATCGGCGACTCCAAGCCTGAAAAAACCTTGAATTACGAAGTGGGCACCAAATGGCAGCTGTTGCAGCAAAAATTGCTGGTAACAGCGGCATTGTTCCGCACCATCAAGTCGGATGTGCAAGAGCAGTCTGCGGCCAATGCGTACACGACTATCGGCACATTGAATACGGGCAAGAATCGCGTGCAGGGAGCTGAGTTTTCAGTCGTGGGCAACCTCACCCAGAAGCTGAGTACGCAGCTTGGCGTCACGGTCATGGATTCGGAGGTGCTGGAGTCGTTTACGCCTGCTAACAAGGGCAAACAGCTGAGTAACTTCGCTCGCAAGCAAGCCAGTGCACAGCTCAAGTATCAGTTTGCACCCAAGTTTGCAGTTGGCGGTGCAGCGACTTATCAGAGCAAGATGTTTGCCGGTCAGCCCGATACTGCCGCGGGCTTTAACGCTACAACAGGGCGGTACAATATTGTTGTGCCGTCTTACACGGTGTTCGATGCCTTTGCCGAGTACAAATTCAGTGACAAGCTGAACGCGCGTCTGAATGTTAACAATGTCACCAACAAAGACTATTACCTGGCGGCTTACCAAAGCGGCTCGTTCATGTATCTTGGCGACAAGCGTAACGCTCACATTACCCTGACTTACAAGTTCTGATCGAGAGTACCGAATGCCTGATTACCCGTCGTTTCTGTGCATGGCCGACATGGCCGAAGCGGCGGGCAGGCATTGGGGGGATGCGCTCACGGCGCATGTCGAGGAGGGCGGCGGCGCCGATCAGACGCGCCGGGCGAACGAGGCTGCATTCGATCGTCTGCGCATCTGGCCGCGTGTGCTGGCGGATGTTTGTCAGGGCCATACGGCATTAACGCTGCTGGGTGAGGCATTTGCCCACCCGATCCTGCTCGGCCCGCTGGCCTACCAGACGGCGCTGCATCCCGAGGGTGAGCTGGCGACCGCCGAAGCAGCGGCAGCGATGGACGCCGGCATGGTGCTGAGCACCTTGTCGTCGTGTTCGTTGGAGGCTGTGGCCGCGCAGTTACCGTCTCGCAAATGGTTTCAGCTGTATTTTCAGGCTAGTCCTGACGATACGCTGAGGCTGCTACGGCGTGCCGAAGCTGCCGGCTATTCAGCCCTGGTGGTGACGGTGGATGTTCCGGTTCATGGAGCCCGCCTGCGTTCGCAGAAAGCGGGCTTTGTCATGCCTGAGCAGGTGCGTGCGGTGAATCTGGAAGGGCTTTCGGCAGCGCAGACGCATTATCTGCAGGCGTATGACAGTGTCATCTTTCAGGGCCACATGGCTAATGCACCGCGCTGGGAGAGTATCGCCTGGTTACAGCAGCAGACTACGCTGCCCATTATTCTGAAAGGCATTCTGCACCCGCAGGATGCGTTGCAAGCTCAGCGTCTTGGTCTCGCCGGCGTCGTCGTCTCTAATCACGGTGGTCGAGCCCTTGACGGCAGTCCGGCAAGCCTTGCGGTGCTGCCGCAGGTTCGTGCCGCCGTGGGCGATGATTTCATGCTGCTGCTCGATGGCGGCATTCGCCGTGGCAGCGATGTCTTCAAGGCGCTGGCGCTGGGAGCGCAAGCCGTATTGCTCGGGCGCCCTCAGGCTTATGGCCTGGGTGTCGCCGGCGCACTTGGTGTCGCACAAATGCTGCGGCTGCTGTGTGAGGAGCTGGAGCTCACCATGGCCTTGGCTGGCTGCGCCACGCTGGCGGATATTTCACCGGCCTGTCTGGTCAATCCGAACGAGTTTTCAACATGCTGATCATCATTGAAAAAATCTGCTCCGATGAGTTGCTGACGGCTTGCCGGCAACAACTGTCAGAGGCTGGCTGGCAATCCGGCAAGGTCACGGCGGGCCCGCTGGCGGTGTCGGTCAAGCATAATCAGCAAAGTGTGGAGACGCCGGCCATGTTGGCCTTGGCGGATCTGATCCGGCGCACGGTGAGCCAGCATCCGAAATTCATTTCGGCAGTATTGCCGCTGCATATCACGCGGCCGCGCTTCAATCGCTATGCCGAGGGCGGGCACTACGGCCTGCATGTGGATGCAGCACTGATGGCACAAACAGAAAGCCCGCTGCCGATGCGCAGCGATGTCTCGGCGACCCTGTTTCTGAATGCAGCCGATGACTATGACGGCGGCGAGCTGAGCATCGAAACACCGTTTGGCGCGCAGCAGGTCAAGCTCGATGCCGGCGATCTGGTGATCTATCCCGCCAGCAGTCTGCATCAGGTGGAGCCGGTCACACGCGGCGAGCGGCTGGCGGCGTTTTTCTGGGCGCAAAGCATCGTGCCCGATGAGCGTCGGCGCAGTCTGCTGTTTGATCTGGATGAATCGGTGCAGGCGCTGATGGCCCGGCCCGGCGGTAGTGATCCTGAAGCCGTCAGGCTGTCAGCGGTGTACCACAACCTGCTGCGTCAGTCGGCGCAAACCGGCTGATGCGCTTCATGCGCGCACGTCTTGCTGACGCGCGAATTATCTTTATGAGATTGATTCTCATTTATTGAGCTTTTGCGCTTTTGCCCGTACAATTCGGCCCATGAAAAACGCCTATTTCTCCGACGATCCGTTGCACGAACATGCTGAATCAGTAGCTTATCCGGCGCTTGCCGGTATCGTGCTGATGCATGCTCTGCTACTCGGTGGCTTGTTCATGTTTCAGCAAGTCAGCGATCCTGTGCGTGTCGATATCTTGTCGGTACGTCTGTTGCAGGCATCGCCACCGGTAGAAGCACCCGTCAAGCCTGTGCCGGTCAAGCCGGTACCGCAACAGCAGCAAAAGCCGAAGCCTGTCATTCAGCGAGTCGTCACTGACAAACCGGTGGCAGCTCCATTGCCTGAGCCCAAGCCGCTGCCGGTGCCGCCGCAGCCTGCGCCCAAACCGGTCGAGCAGCCGCCGGAGCCGGTGTTGTCAGCACCCGTGGTGCCGCCGCGCTTTGATGCCGCCTATCTCAACAATCCGTCACCGAGCTATCCGGCGCTGTCGCGGCGCAATGGCGAGGCCGGCAAAGTCATGTTGCGTGTACAGGTGAGCAGTGACGGCAGGCCGCATCAGATCGAATTACAGCGTAGCAGCGGCTACAGCCGCCTCGATGATGCCGCGATGGCCGCTGTGCGCCAGTGGCGCTTCATTCCGGCCAAACGCGGCGACGAAAATCTGACGGAGTGGGTACTGGTGCCCCTCGTCTTCAAGCTAACCAATTAATCAAGGCTGAATATCATGGGTTTTCAACATTTCATGGATCAGGCCGATGGCGTTGCACTGTCCATTCTGGCCATTCTGTTTGTCATGTCGGTGGGCACCTGGTACTACATCGTGACCAAGGGCTGGCGTTACTGGGGCGCGCAGAATCGCTCGCGTGACTTTATCCGCGGTTTCTGGGCCGCGCCCAGCCTGGAAGCGGTTGCGCGCAAGCTGCGCAGCACCGGTATCACTGATCCGTTCTCGCATCTGGTGCATCACGGTTTTACCGCCGTCGAGCAGCATCAGTCACGCCAGCACAACTCGCTGGTTGAGGCCGGTTCGGCAGAAGACTTTCTCACACGTTCGCTGAAGCGTGCGATTGATCAGGACAAGGCCAGACTGGAGGGCGGGCTGACATTTCTCGCCACGGTGGCGTCGAGTGCGCCTTTTGTGGGCCTGTTCGGCACGGTATGGGGCATCTATCACGCTCTGATGGCCATCAGTCTCAGTGGTCAGGGTGGCCTTGATCAGGTCGCCGGTCCGGTTGGTGAAGCGCTGATTATGACGGGTCTGGGCCTCGCCGTGGCCATTCCCAGTGCGGTCGCCTACAACGTTTTCGTGCGTTTGAATCGCAATACGCTGGTGCAGCTCAATTCCTTCGCGCACGATGTCTTTGCCTTCCTGTCCACCGGTCTGGCGACCGGTTCGCTGCTGCATGATGTGGAAAAAACTTCGGATCGCATGATCTCCCGCATCCAGCAATCGCGCGATAACCAGGAGTAAGCCTGATGGCCTTCGGATCGTTTGAGCAGGGCGATGAAATTGAAGCCAATGCCGAAATCAACATGGTGCCGTTCATTGACATCATGCTAGTTCTGCTCATCATTTTCATGATCACTGCGCCCCTGATGACGCATGCGGTCAAGGTCGACCTGCCGCAGGCATCATCAAAGCCGCTGGCGGCGTCCAGCAAGCCGGTCGATATTGCCGTGCTGGCCAATGGCCAGCTGCAGGTCAATGGTCAGGTGGTAGCCCTGACGGAGTTGCCGGTTTTCCTGAAGCAATTCAAGCCAGACAGCGAAGTGCATTTGCGTGCCGACAGAAAGACCGACTACGAAATCGTGGCGCAAGTATTATCGGCGACGGTTGAAGCGGGTCTGGCCAAGGTCGGTTTTGTCACCGATCTGCCCCCACAAGCCTGAGGAAGAATGATGTTGAAAACCACTTTGTTGCGTTTGCATGCCTGGCTCGGCATCAGCGCCGGTCTGGTGATTGCCGTGGTCGGCAGCACCGGTGCAATGATGGCCTTCGAGCCGCAAATTCTGCGCCTGCTCAATCCCGGCATTCTGCACGTCGAGCCCCAAGCCGGGCAGACACTGCTCAGCCCGCAAGCGCTTTACCGCGAAATTCTGCTGGCTCAGCCGGCGCGGCCAGTGCAGACGCTGACGCTGAGTGGCGACCCTGACAGGCCGGCGCAAGTCGTTTTTTCGTCTGCGAAGAATCCCAAGGGTGAGGCTGTTCTGGTGCAGCCCTACACCGGGGCATTGCTGCCTGAGCCGCGTGGCGAAGAGGCCTTCGAGTGGATCGAGAATCTGCATCGGCGCTTGCTGGCGGATGATATCGGCAAGACTGTGACCGGCATCTCGGCCTGTGTGCTGATCTTCATGTCGCTCAGCGGCCTGTATCTGCGCTGGAGCCGCCGCCCACGTGGTGTGCGTGGCTGGCTGGGCTATCGTCGTGGCTTGCAGGGCCGGGCCTGGTATTTTCAGCTGCACAGCGTTGCCGGCACCTGGTTATTTGCGCTCTTTCTGTTTTCAGCCGGCACCGGTTTGAGCTGGTCGTATGACTGGTACAAAGAGGGTGTTTATCGCCTGCTGGCTGTTGAAATGCCGAAAAAACCGAAGCCAGGGCCGCAAGACCTGGTGAGTGTGGCGCAATTCGAACAGCATCTGGCAGCCGTATGGCCGCGTTTGCAGGCTGAGCTGCCCGCCTATGACAGCGCGACCATCGTGTTCGGCAGTCTCGGCAGCGATGCCATCAAGGTCGAGTATCTGGCCGAAAATTCCCCGCACATCCGGGCCAAGAATACGCTGACCTTCAGCCCGTCCGGCGCGCTGCTGTCGCACAAGCGTTTCGCCGAGAAGCCCTGGGGCGAGCAGATCACCTCGGCCTGGAAAATGCTGCATACCGGGCAATACTGGGGCTGGTCGGGACAGCTCATGATGATGCTGAGCAGTCTGTCCTTGCTGGGGTTTGCGTGGCTTGGCATCAGCCTGTTTCGGTCGCGTACGGCGCCTCGTTAACAGCGGCCTAGCTGAGGCGGGTCGCGCCAGAGCATCTTCATCGCAATAAAAAAGCCCTCGATCATGAGGGCTTTTTTATTTCAAAGGCAGGCTGATCAGATGGCGCGGCGTAAAAACAGCGGACGCGGCTGGTCTGCCGAGGCGTGATAGACCTCGCTAAAGTCTTCCAGGCCGCGCAGCGCGACCTCGGCATCCTTGTCATCGCGAATGGCAAAGGCATCGAAGCCGACACGAGCCTGATAGAACAGCGTGTCTTTGAAGACATCGCCCACGGCACGCAGTTCGCCGGTGTAGCCGAAGCGCGTGCGCAGCAGATAGGCCGTGGAGTAGCCACGACCATCGGCAAACGCCGGGAATTCGACGGCGACCAGATCCAGCTCGGTCACGAGGTCGGCAATCTGCTCGGCAAACTGATCCGGCTTCAGCTGCACACCCTTGCGGCCGACATGCGTCAGCACGTGTGCGCGGTGGGCGAGAAGCGTGTCGAGGCCTACCAGCACGTCGCCGGCAGGCAGCGTCAGGGTGCCGTCAATGGCATCGACTCGGGTGTAGCTATCGGCAGCAATCGCGCCGGATTTAATCAGCGTTGGCATAAACGCGCTCCTTGAAGACGGCAATGCCGACACGACGGTAAGTGCTGAGGAAGGTCTCGCCGGGCTGACGCAGGTCGAGATAGGTGTTGAGAATTTCCTCGATGATTTCAGCCATGTCATCGGCCTCGAACGACGGGCCGAGGATATCGCCGATGCTGGCATCGTGACCGGACGAGCCGCCGAGCGAGACCTGGTAGAACTCGGCGCCTTTCTTGTCGACACCGAGAATGCCGATGTGACCGACATGATGGTGGCCGCAGGCGTTCATGCAGCCTGAGATGTTGAGGTCGAGCGGGCCGAGGTCATAGACCTCTTCCAGATCCTGATAGCGACGCTGGATGGCTTCGGCAATCGGGATCGACTTGGCGTTGGCCAGCGAGCAGTAGTCGCCACCGGGACAGCAGATGATGTTGGTCAGGAAACCGATGTTGGCGGTATCGAAACCCAGCGTCTTCAGCTCGGCATGCAGCGCCGGCAGATCCGACTGCTTCACATCGGCGAGCACGATGTTCTGTTCGTGCGTGGTGCGCAGTTCGCCGAAGCTGAAGCGATCAGCCAGCGTGGCCACGGCTTCCATCTGCTCGGCGGTGATGTCGCCCGGTGCAATGCCGACCTGCTTCAGCGACAGCGTGACGATGGCATAGCCTGCCACCTTGTGCGCCGACACATTGCGATGCAGCCAGTTGTCGAGCACGGCATCGCCAGCGCGGGCAGCAGCCAGCTCGGCAGAGACAGCCGGCAGTGTTTCGTAGGCGGGCGCCGTGAAGAAGCTGGCCAGTCGCTCGAATTCGGCGGCCGGCACGGTCAGCGGACCATTCTGCAGATGCTTGAATTCGGCCTCGACCTGCTCGGCAAACACGGCTGGCGTGATGGCCTTCACCAGAATCTTGATGCGCGCCTTGTACTTATTGTCGCGGCGACCGTGCAGGTTATAGACGCGCAGCACGGCATCCAGATACGCAATCAGATCCTGACGCGGCAGGAATTCGCGGATGATGGAGCCGATGATCGGCGTGCGACCGAGACCGCCACCAACCATGATCTTGTAGCCGACGTCGCCAGCATCGTTACGCACGATGTAGACGCCGATATCATGCACCTGGGTGGCGGCACGGTCGATTTCCGGCAGCGCGTTCACGGCAATCTTGAACTTGCGCGGCAGGAAGGCGAATTCCGGGTGGAAGGTCGACCACTGGCGAATCAGCTCGCAAGTCGGGCGAGGATCTTCAATTTCACCCGCGACCACGCCGGCGAACTGGTCGGTGGTGGTGTTACGAATGCAGTTGCCACTGGTCTGGATGGCGTGCATTTCCACGCGCGCCAGTTCGGCGAGAATTTCCGGCACATCGGCCAGTGCCGGCCAGTTCAGCTGGAAGTTCTGGCGCGTGCTGACGTGGGCATAGCCACGGTCGTAGTGACGGGAAATGTCGGCAATCTTGCGCAGCTGATCGCTGGAGAGCATGCCGTAGGGCACGGCGATGCGCAGCATGGGCGCATAGCGCTGCACATACAGGCCGTTCTGCAAGCGCAGCGGGCGGAATTCGTCCTCGCTGAGCTGGCCGGCGAGATAGCGCCGGGTCTGGTCACGGAACTGACTGACGCGGTCGTCGACAATTTTTTGGTCATACGCATCGTAGCGATACATGCGGGTTCATCCACAGGGTATAGAAGGCGCGCAGAATAACAGCGCGGACTCGTCAGTGAAAATGGAAATTCCTGACCTTGGTTATCACTTTTACTGCTAATGACGAGGTTTTGCGTGCTGTTTGTCCAACAATCGACAAACGCACCGGCAACGGCAAAAGCCTGTGCTAGGATGCCGCCAACAGCGACCCACTTGCATCCTTTAAATGACTTTTCGCGCACACGACAGCCTCGCCGAGCAAATTGCTCATCACCTTGAAGGTCAGATCGTTACCGGTGATCTGGTCGAGGGTGAGCGCATCCAGGAGATGCGCATCGTCGCCGAACTTGAGGTCAGTCGCGGCTCGGTGCGCGAGGCGCTGCTGATTCTGCAGCGCCGGCATCTGATCGATATCTTTCCGCGCCGGGGCGCAGTGGTCACCGAACTGACACCGGCGCTGGTGAAAAGCCTGTATGAAGTTCTGCTGCTGCAGCTCGATCTGCTCGTGCGACGCTGGGCAGAGGCCTGGCAGCAGACCACGCTGGCGCCGTTCATCGATGGCCTGCAGACGATTCAGGATGCCGTCGATGAGGAAGACAGCGAGGCATTTTTCGAGCGCAGCCTGTCCTGGCTCAAGAGTACGCAGGTGTTTGCCGCCAATCCTTATCTCGATCAGCAGCTCAGTGATTTGCAGCCGTCGGTGCGCCGCGCCTATTTTCTGGCGCTGCAGATCAACAAGCGCGAGCTCGACGAATCTTTCGGTTTCCTGCGTGGCCTGCTTGATGCCGTGATGCTGCGGCAGGCTGATCGCGCCGCCGAGCTGGTTGAGGAATTCATTTTGCATCAACGAAATCTGGTCCTGGAGTCTCTTCTGCGCGTCAAGCAGATCGAGATGGCCTGGGCTCGTCGCCACCGCCGCTAAGGAAATGTCATGCGTCTGAAATCCATCAAGCTGGCGGGCTTCAAATCCTTTGTCGATCCCACCACGGCAAGCTTCCCGACCAATCTGTCGGCGGTTGTCGGTCCCAATGGCTGCGGCAAGTCCAACATCATCGACGCGGTGCGCTGGGTCATGGGTGAAAGCTCGGCGAAGAATCTGCGCGGCGAGAACATGACCGATGTCATCTTCAATGGTGCTGTCGGCCGTAAGCCGGTGGGGCAGGCGTCCATCGAACTGATTTTCGACAACGCCGATGGCTCGCTGGGCGGCGAGTGGGCGCAGTACGCCGAGATATCCATCAAGCGTATTGTCACGCGCGATGCCCGTTCGGACTACTTTCTGAACAACACGCGCTGCCGTCGCAAAGACATCACCGACATTTTCCTCGGCACCGGCCTTGGCCCGCGCTCTTACGCGATCATCGAGCAGGGCATGATTTCCCGGCTGATCGAGTCAAAGCCAGAGGAGCTGCGCGTTTATATCGAGGAAGCGGCGGGCATCTCCAAGTACAAAGAGCGCCGGCGCGAAACTGAAAATCGCATGCGCCACACGCGTGAGAATCTGGATCGCCTCAACGACATTCGCGAAGAGCTGGGCAAGCAGCTGCAGCATCTGGAAAAGCAGGCGCGGGACGCGGAAAAGTACAAGGAATGCAAAGAGGAAGAGCGCACCTTGCGCGCGCAGCTGCATGCCTTGCGCTGGCGTTCGCTGGATCAGCAGGTGCAGCAGTATGAGGCCAGCATTCGTGATCTGGCGGTGAAGCTGGAAGCTGTCATGGCCTCGCAGCGTGAGTACGAGGCCGCGTTGGTGCGGGATCGCGAAACGCAGTTCACACTCAGCGACGAATTCAATCAGGTGCAAAGCCGGTTCTACGCCCTTGGCAGCGATATCGCGCGGGTGCAGCAGGCGCAGCGCTATCGCCAGGAACGCATCGGCGAGATCCAGACCACGCAAGCGGCACTTGAGCGACAGGCCGAGCAGGCGCGGCAGTTGCTGGAGCACGATCGCTTCGAGCTGGAGCAGGCCGAAGCCGAACAGCTGACGCTGGAGCCGCAACAAGCTTTGCTGGAGGCCGAAGCTGAGTCCACCAGTGAGCAATTGCTGGCTGCTGAGCAGCGTTTGTCGGACTGGCAGCATGAGTGGGATGAGTTCAGCCTGCGCTCGCAGGGGCCACGCCAGCGCGCCGAGGTCGAGCAGTCGCGCATCCAGCACATGGAGCAGGCGCTGCGCCGCAGCCAGGAGCGCCAGGGTCGTCTTGAGCAGGAGCAGGCCGCGCTCAATGCCGGCCCGCTGGAACAGGAATTGGCCGATCTGCACGAGCAATCGGCCGAGCAGCAAATGGCGGTGGAAGCCAGCGAGTCGCAGTTGCAGCAAGCCGCCGATGCTTTGCAGGGTAGCCGTCAGCAGCTGTCTGAGCTGGGCGTGCAGATTGATCAGCAGCGCCAGCAGTTGCAGGCGTTGCGCGGGCGTGAAGCATCGCTTGCTGCCTTGCAGGAAGCGGCGGAGAAAAGTCAGTCGTCGGTGAATGCCTGGCTGCAGGATCGCGGTATTCAGGGCCAGGCGCTGGCATCGCAGCTGCGTGTCAAGGTGGGCTGGGAAACAGCCGTAGAGACGGTGCTGGGGCCGCAGCTGCAAACGCTGGAAGTGTCGTCGCTGGCGCTGGTCGCGCAGCATCTGGCGAGCTTGCAGGCCGGGCAGGTGGTGTTTTCCGAAGCCGGGCAGAGTGTCTCCAGCTCCGTGTCGGGCCGTGACTGGCCGGCATTGTCATCCTGCCTGGAGGCTGCGCCGGCGTGGCTGAAGGCGCGGCTGAGCACCGTGTATCTGGCCGATGATCTGGCCCACGCATTGACGCTGAAGGCGCAACTGACGCCGCAGGAATCCGTGATCACGCCGGAAGGCTATTGGCTGGGCGATGCCTGGCTGCGCTATCAGGCTGGCAAGAATGACCCTACGCAGGGCCAGCTTGCGCGCCGTCGCGAACTGGCTCGCGTTGAAGAAGACATCGAGCAGCTCGCCGAATCGCTGCAAGTTTTGCAGCAGCAACTGCAAATGGCCCGCGAAGCTTTGCGTGATGGCGAGGCGGCGCGCGAGCAGAATCAGCGCGAGCTGACCTTGCGCAATCGTTCGCTGGCCGATATTCAGGCGCAGATCGGGGCGCGGCAGGTGCGTCTGGAACAATTCCTTGCGCGTCGTGAGCGCATCGGTCAGGACATGCAGGAAGTGGCGCGACAGGCCCAGCTTGATCAGGAGGCTCTGGCCGAGTCGCGCATGACGCTGCAGGATGCCATCGACCTGATGACCCATGACACCCGTGAGCGTGAAGCGAAAATGACCGAGCGCGAGCAATGGCGCGATGCCGTCGATCAGGCGCGGGCGCGTCAGCGTGAGCGTCGCGAAGCTCTGCACCAGTGCGCCTTGCGCAGCCAGACCTTGAATGCCCGTCTGCAAGGCTTGCGTGCCGGCTTGCAACGACTCGACGAGCAGAGCGAAAGCCTGCGCGAGCGTCGTGAGCAACTGGCCATGCAGCTCATGGAGTTGTCGGCACCGGCGGGTGAGGATGGCGAGGAGCTGGAGCAATTGCTGGCGCAGCATCTGGAGGCCGAGCAGGCGCTGTCGCAGGTGCGTAACCAAGTCGATGTGATTCAGCAGCAGTTGCGTGATGCCGAGGCCGGTCGCAGCCGTGCCGATCAGCAGGTGCAGATCACCCGCGACAGCCTGCAAAGCACGCGTCTGGAGTGGCAGAACGCCGTCGCCAAGCGCGAAGCGCAGGTCGAGCAGCTGCAGGAGAGCGACGCCGTGCTGGAGCAGGTGCTGGAGCATCTGCCGGCGGATGCCACGGATACCGGCTGGCAATTGTCGCTGGAGCGGGTAGCCATTCGCATTACGCGTCTCGGTGCCATCAATCTGGCGGCCATCGAGGAGTATCAGGCGCAAGCCGAGCGCAAGAACTATCTCGACATGCAGGATGCCGATTTGCAGGAAGCGCTGGAGACTCTGGAAAACGCCATCCGCAAGATTGACCGTGAAACCCGGGCGCTGTTCAAGGAGACCTTCGAGAAGGTCAATGCCGGCTTGCAGGCACTGTTCCCGAAAGTATTCGGTGGTGGCACGGCCTATCTTGAACTGACCGACGAAGACATGCTGGAGGCCGGCGTGACCATCATGGCGCGTCCGCCCGGCAAGCGTAACTCGACCATTCACCTGCTCTCGGGCGGTGAGAAGGCGCTCACGGCGTTGTCGCTGGTGTTTTCCATCTTCCAGCTCAATCCGGCACCATTCTGTATGCTCGACGAGGTCGATGCACCGCTGGATGATGCCAACGTCGGACGCTTCGCACGACTAGTCGAAGAGATGTCGGCTCAGGTACAGTTCATCTACATTACGCATAACAAGATCGCCATGGAAATGGCGCAACAATTGATGGGCGTCACCATGCAGGAACCTGGGGTGTCACGTTTGGTTTCGGTCAATGTTGACGAAGCCGCGGCTTTAGCCAGCCAATGACCTCAGATCATGGTAAAACGCCCTCACGACACGAAAGAAGGTCCGGCGCATGATGCATGAACCGATGCTGATGCTAGCACTGGCAATACTGGTAATTTCAGCGGCAGTGCTGATGTTCAACGGTGCGCGCAAGCGGCGCTTGAAGGTCAAGATCGAGGCCGTGCCCGCGGCGCGTCTTGACAACACACCCGTGCGCTCGGAGATTCTGAGTGAAGTGCGTGTGCGCGAGCGTGACGATGCCCTGCGCGCTGAGTCCGAGCATGAGTCGGTATCTGAGGCCCCTGCGGCCACGCTGGCCATGCCGGATCAGGAGCCGCTGACGGCAGCGCTTGCCGTCGCTGTTGCGGAACCGGAGGTCATCGCCGCGGTTGAGCCGGTCATCGTGCCGACTGCCGTGAAACTGAGCCAGGCAGACCTGTTCCCGGAAGACATTCATCCCCCGAAAGTGCCCGCAGCTGCCGACCCGGTAGAGACTTCAGCACCTGATCTGGCCATCGACCGCGTCATGTCTGTGCATGTCATGGCCAATACGCAGCTGATAAATGGCCGGCAATTGCTGGAGCTGCTGCTGCAATACGGCCTGCGTTATGGAGACATGCAAATTTTCCATCGTCATGAACACCCGACGGGGCAGGGAGAGACGCTGTTCAGCATGGCTCAGGCGGTGGAACCGGGGACTTTCAATATCGATACCCTGGAGCGGGATCTGGTGCCGGGTGTCAGCTTTTTCATGAGCCTGCCGGGCGTCAAAAGCACGCTGGCATTCGACTTGATGATTGATACGGCTCGTCGCCTCGCGCATGAGCTGCAGGCCGACCTGGTGGATGCTCAGTCACAAGCGCTGACGGCGGCCACGCTGGAACAATGGCGCGATGAAGTGGTGGCCTACGAACGCCAGCAACTGCAATCGCAGTGACCATGGCGTCTTCTTTGAGTCCTCTGGCTGCAGCCCGGCGTCTGGAAGTCTTGCGCGGGCAATTGCAGCAGCATGCCCTGGCCTACTACCGTGCCGATTCGCCGCTGTTGCCTGATGCCGACTATGACGCGCTGTATCAGGAGTTGCTGGCACTGGAGGCTCGGTATCCCGAGTTGATCACTGAGGACTCGCCCAGCCAGCGCGTTGGCGCGGCACCGGATAGCGCGTTTTCGAGTGTGCGTCATGATGTGCCCATGTTGTCGCTGGACAATGTCTTTGCCGAGGCGGAACTGATCGAATTCGACCGTCGTCTGCGTGAACGTCTGGGCTGGGAAGTGGCGGTCGGCTTGCCTTATGTCTGCGAGCCCAAGTTTGATGGTCTGGCGGTTACTCTGCATTATCAGCACGGCAAACTGGTGCAAGCCGCGACGCGTGGTGATGGCAGCAGTGGCGAAGACATCACCGCCAATGTCCGCACCATTGCCAGTGTGCCGCTGCGGCTGGCAGGTGAAGACTGGCCTGAACAGATGGAGGTTCGGGGCGAAGTGCTGATGCCGCGTGCCGGCTTCATGGCGCTGAATGCCCGTCAGGCAGCGGCTGGCGAAAAGCTCTTTGCCAACCCTCGTAATGCCGCCGCCGGCGCCTTGCGCCAGCTCGATCCGCGCATTACTGCGCAGCGTCCGCTGGCATTCTATGCATACACGCTGGCAGCGCTGACAGGTCAGCCCTGGCCGGGCACACACAGCCAGACCTTGCGCTGGCTCAGCCGCTTCGGCTTCATCATTGCTGATCAGGTTTGCCAGGGTCATGGCCCGACGTTTGTTCAGCAGGCCTGGCAAAGGCTATTGTCAGCGCGCGAGCAACTGCCTTTTGATATCGATGGCATGGTGGTCAAGATCGACGATCGCCGACTGCAGCAGGATCTGGGTTTTGTCGCCCGCGCTCCGCGCTGGGCCGTGGCTTATAAATTTCCCGCGCAAGAAGCCAGCACGCTGCTGGAGGCTATCGATTTTCAGGTAGGTCGTACGGGTGCGCTGACGCCTGTGGCGAGATTAAGTCCGGTCAATGTTGCCGGCGTGGTGGTCAGCAATGCCACGCTGCATAACATCGATGAAGTGCATCGCCTCGATTTGCGTGCGGGTGATACGGTCGTGATCTATCGTGCCGGAGATGTCATTCCCAAGGTCATGCGCCGTCTCGATGATGCCGGGCATGATGCTCGCCCTATCGTGGCATTGCCGGCACATTGCCCGGTCTGCTCGTCTGCGGTGATGCGCCCGGAAGGCGAAGTGATTGCCCGTTGCAGTGCAGGTCAGTTCTGTCCTGCGCAGCGCAAGGAGGCCATCCGTCACTTTGCCAGCCGCCGGGCCATGGACATCGAGGGCCTGGGTGAGAAGTGGATTGACCTGCTGGTGGATACAGGTCTGGTGAACTCAACGGCTGATCTCTACAGGCTCACCAGTGAGCAGCTGCTGACCTTGCCGCGCATGGCGGAAAAATCAGCCGCTAATTTGCTCGCCTCGATTGCGCACAGTCGCCAGACCACGTTGGCGCGATTTCTCTTTGCTCTGGGTATCGCTAACGTTGGCGAGGCAACAGCCGAGGCCTTTGCCCGTCAATTCGGCAGCTGGCCGGCGCTGCAAGCCGCTGATGAGGCGGCACTGATGGCGACACCGGATGTCGGCCCGGTGGTGGCGCAATCGGTGATGAGCTATCTGCGCGAGCCGCATAATGTCGCCGTGATCGATGCCTTGATCGCTGCCGGCGTGACCTGGGCTGACCAGGCCGCAGCACAGGACTTGCCGCAGCCGCTGGCGGGCCAGACCTGGGTGCTGACGGGTACCTTGTCCGCCATGAGTCGGGATGAGGCGGGCGATCGCCTGAAAGCGCTGGGCGCGAAAGTCAGTGGCAGTGTCTCCAAGAAAACGCATGTCGTGGTAGCCGGTGAAAGTGCTGGCTCGAAACTGGCGAAAGCCCAGGAGCTGGGCGTGACCATTTGGGATGAATCACAATTGCTGGCGTTCCTGCGAGATGTCATATGAACGGCGCTCGCCTGAGCATGGCCGGGATCCTGTTCTTTACGCTGACGGCGTGCAGTTCGATGCCATCACCCCCGCGCAACGCACTCAATCTATGCTCGGTATTTTCTGAAAAAGTCGAATGGCAAAAGCCGACGCTGCGTACCGAAAAGCGTTGGAGCATTCCTGCCAGCGTGCTGATGGCGACCATGTTTCACGAGTCATCCTATCGTGCCGATGCGCGTCCGCCGCGCCGCTACATCCTTGGCTTCATCCCGGGGCCGCGACCGAGCACGGCTTATGGCTACGCTCAGGCTCTGGATGGTACCTGGGATGAATATGTGTCCCGGAATTCGCGCTGGTTTGCCAGTCGCGATGACTTTGACGATGCCATCGACTTCATTGGCTGGTATCACAACCTGAGCACACGCGAGATCGGCATTCGTGCCGACGATGCCATGAATCTCTATCTGGCCTATCACGAAGGGCGTGGTGGCTTTGCCCGCAACAGCTATCTCGACAAGCCCTGGCTGGTGCGTTACGCCGAGCGTGTGCGCGCGACCGAGCAGCTGTATCGAGAGCAGTTGTCCGGCTGCCCGCTGCTCAAACCGTAACGGTTCAGGCCGGGGTATGCCGTAGCTGGCCACGCTTCCAGGCTTTGAGCAGAAAGCGATCCGGGCGCAGACGCTCGCGCAGTTCTGCCGGCGTGTTGTGAGCCTCAGCATCTGCAGAAAGTGCCTGACAAAGGATGTCGGCAGCCAGCCAGGCCTGACTGAAACCTTTGGATCCATGCCCCAGCGAAACCCCCAGCGTTGGTAACGTCTGTACGGCCTCGGGTTGCGGCCGGCTCGGCGAGCGTGTGCTCAACAAGGCTTCATGCTGCGATGGCCAGGGCAGCCATCCGGCTAATGGTAGATAGTCGGGCGTTTGCCAGCGCAGACTGGCCCGGGCTTTCCAGGCGCTGTGCTGATCTGGCATGGGCAGTTGCTGTGCCAGCTTCGGCAAGACCTCGGTCAGTGTCTGCCAGTTTGCCAATTGGTCCTCACGACTGGGTGAGCAGTCTTCGCGACCGGGTTGAAACGTCGCGCCGAGAACGTGTTGCCCCTGCAGGGCAGGGGTCAGGTAGCCGCCATAGCAAAGTGTGGTTTTCAGTGGCAGCCGGGCGGGCAGCTGCGAGATCTGCCCGCGTACCGGCTTCAGTGCCAGGTGCCGGCTTTGCAGCAATTCAGCGCCTGCACCGGCAGCGGCCACGATCAGCGTTTCGGCCTGCAACGTGATGTCTTCGCAGTGATCGGCAGGGCACCGACGAACGTCCAGCTGCCAATGCTGCCCGTCAGGCGTGATGCGTGTGACCTCATGCCGGCAGAGTAGCTCGATATCAGGGTGCGCAAAGATCGTCGCGAGCAGGCCGGCAGGGTCGATGATGCCGGCATGAGGCAGCCAGAGCGCTGGCAGGGGAATGTCGATGCCGGCCTGTTTGCTCGCCGCTTCTGCGGACAGCGCCCAGACTTGCTGCTGCCACCACGGGTGTTCAGCCGTGATCTCGACCCGCTGTTTGCGGGTTTGCAGCCAGAGCACGCCACTGGCCTGATAGTGCGGCGCCAGCCGAGGGTCGGACAGCACCGCCAGCGTGCGCAGGAATGCCAGCGACTGAATATGGGTTGCCGTCAGCTCGGCGCTGACCAGCTTCGGATACAGAATTGCCGCCGCATTGCCGGAGCCGCCGGCACCCGGCTGTGCGGCGTCCAGCACGCGTACCTGCCAGCCCTGGTTGGCCAGCAACCAGGCCACACTGGCTCCGGCGATGCCGGCACCGATAATCGTGGCGTGGCGGCGAGCCTTGGTTTCAATAGCCGGCCAGCTCAGGGCAGTGTCTTGCGGAAGGGCTTGACGGTGACGCGGCTGTATACGCCGGCGGCCACGAAGGGATCGCTGTCGGCAAAGGCCTGAGCATCCGCGAGCGAGGCAAACTCGGCAATCACCAGGCTGCCGGTGAAACCGGCCGGGCCCGGATCTTCGCTATCGATAGCCGGGTGCGGGCCGGCGACCAGCAGCCGGCCCTCGGCATGCAGGGTTTGCAGGCGCGCCAGATGTGCCGGGCGATGGGCCATGCGCTGGGCGAGGGTGTCGGGGGCATCTTCAGAAATGATGGCGTACCACATGGATGTCTCCTGAATTAGTGCGTGGGTGTGTCTTTCAGCGCACCCTGACGGGCCAGCCAGATGCCTTGCGCGATGATGAAGGCGAAGGTCAGGCCGAGGCTGCCGAAGAGCTTGAAATCAACCCAGAGCGCGGTGTGATACAGCACCACATAGGCATTGGCGGCGGCGCAGAACAGAAAAAACACGACCCAGGCCGCATTGAGCTTGCGCCATTGCGCGCTGGCCAGCTGAATGGATTCGCCCATCAATCGTTCAATCAGTGGCTTCTTGCCGATGACGGCGCTGCCGGCGAACAGCAGTGCCAGCAGCACATTCACGGCCGGTGCCTTCCATTGCAGAAAGACTTCGTCATGCAGAATCAGCGTCAGGCTGCCGAGCAGCACGGTGGCGCCCAGCGTGATCCACTGGCTGGTTTGCAGCTCGCGCTCACGCCACCAGATAAAACCATAAAGCACGACCACGCTGGCCATCAGCACGGCGGCGGCAACAAACACCCCGGCGGTCTTGTACGCCACAAAAAACAATACCAGCGGCAGAAAATCCAGCCACGCTTTCATCCGTGTTACCTCGGTCGAATCTGTTAAAGTCAGGCATCTTAATGTACCCCGCGAGCACTATCCATGCCGGTGATTGATCTGCACAGCCACAGCCAGTGTTCAGACGGCAGCTTGTCGCCCGCCGATCTGGTGGCGCTGGCCGTGCGTGCCGGCGTGAAAGCCCTGGCGCTGACCGATCACGACAGCGTCGATGGCATCCGTGAGGCTCAGATCGCCGCCGAAGGCACAGGTCTGACGCTGATCGCCGGCGTCGAGCTGTCCGCCATCTGGGGCGTGCACAATATTCATGTCGTGGGGCTGCAGGTGGATATCGAGAATCCGATCCTGAAGGCCGGGCTGGCGCAGCAGGCCGGCGCGCGTGCCGAGCGCGGCCGCCAGATGGGCGCAAAACTGGAAGCGCTGGGCCTCAAAGGCGCATACGAAGGCGCGCTGGCGCTGGCCAGCAGCCCGGATGGCCTGAGCCGCACGCACATGGCGCAATGGCTGTTCGACGCCGGCCATGTCAGCACCATCCAGCAAGCCTTCGACAAATACCTCGGGCCGCGCAAGCCTGCCGCCGTGCCCATGCCCTGGGCCAGCCTGGCCGATGTCGTGGCGTGGATCAAAGCCGCGGGTGGCGTGGCCGTGGTGGCGCATCCCGGCCGCTACGACATGAGTCGCACGAAAATGCGCCAGCTGCTGGCAGACTTCAAGGCAGTCGGCGGCGATGGCATGGAAGTCGCCACCGCCACGGAAAAGCCCGACATGGTGGCCTATCTCGGCCGGCTCTCGCAGCAGCTTGAGCTGCTGGCGTCGCAGGGCAGCGACTATCACGGCAAGCCAGCCCCGTGGATTGCCCTCGGCCGTTTCCCCACGCTGCCGGCCGGCTGCGTGCCGATCTGGACCGCCTGGGGCTGGCCCGCGACCGATACCAAATCTGTTTTTGATGTGGAGCTGAGCGCGTGACGCAGCATTGGCATTTGCACCCTGACAACCCGCAGCCGCGTCTGCTCAAGCAGGCGGTAGACCGACTCAAGGCCGGCGAGCTGCTGGTCATGGCCACCGATGCCAGCTATGTGCTGGTCTGCCACATCGGCGACAAGGCCGCGCTTGAGCGCCTGCGCCGCGTGCGTGGCCTGGACGATCATCATCACCTGACGCTGCTTTGCCGCGATCTGTCTGAAATCGGCACTTACGCCAAGGTCGACAACAGCGTCTTCCGCCTGCTCAAGGCGCATACGCCCGGTGCTTACACCTTCATTCTGCCGGGCACGAAAGAAGTGCCCAAGCGCCTGTTGCACCCGAAGAAACAGACTATCGGCATCCGCATCCCGGATCATCCGGTGGCGCAGGGGTTGCTGGAGCTGATGGGCGAGCCTTTGCTGTCTACCACCTTGCAGATGCCCGGCGACAGCGAGCCGTTGAACGATCCGGAAGACATCGTTAGCCAGTTGCAGAAGCGCGTCGATGTCATTCTCGATTCCGGCTATGGCGGCCTGATGTCCACCACGGTCGTCGATTTCAGCGATGACAACCCGGTCGTGCTGCGTGAAGGGCTTGGTGATCCGGCACCATTTCAATAATGGCATGTCGTCAGTAGGGTATTTCGCCACTGCCGTGGCTATAATTCCGTTTTGCGGTTCAGTCTGATAGTGGAGCGTCGTCCTTGAGTTCAGTGGCATCCCCCCAGCGCGTCTTGTCCGGCATGCGGCCCACAGGCCGCCTGCATTTGGGTCATTATCATGGCGTGCTGAAGAACTGGGTCACGCTGCAGCATGAGTACGATTGCTACTTCTTTGTTGCCGACTGGCATGCGCTGACCACCCATTACGATGACCCCAGCCAGCTCGAAGCCAGCACCATGGACATGGTCGTGGACTGGCTGGCCGCCGGCGTCAACCCGAAAGCGGCGACGCTGTTCGTGCAGTCGTCCATGCCCGAGCACGCTGAGCTGCATCTGCTGCTGTCCATGATGACGCCGCTGGGCTGGCTGGAGCGCGTGCCGACCTACAAGGATCAGCAGGAAAAGCTCAAGGAAAAGGATCTCGCCACCTACGGCTTCCTCGGCTACCCCTTGCTGCAGGCGGCAGACATCCTGTTATACCGAGCCGGCCTGGTGCCGGTTGGTGCTGACCAGGTCTCGCATGTCGAGCTGACCCGCGAAGTTGCGCGCCGCTTCAATCATCTCTTCGGTCGCGAGCCCGGCTTCGAGCAGGCTGTGGAAGCCGCCGTGGTGAAGATGGGCAAGAAGGCCGCCAAGGTCTACAGCGATCTGCGCAAGCGCTATCAGGAAACGGGCGATGCCGCCGCGCTGGAAACCGCGCAGGCGCTGGTGCGTGACCAGCAGAACATCACCATTGGCGACAAGGAACGCCTGCTCGGCTCCATCGAGGGCTCGGGCAAGATCATCCTGCCGGAGCCGCAAGCCTTGCTCACGCCAGCTGCGAAAATGCCCGGTCTGGATGGCCTGAAGATGTCCAAATCCTACGGCAACACCATCGCCCTGCGTGAAGCGCCGGACGATGTTGACGCCAAGATCCGCAAGATGCCGACCGACCCGGCGCGCATCCGTCGCACGGATGCCGGCAACCCTGATGTCTGCCCGGTCTGGCAGCTGCACGAGGTTTACTCGGACGAGCAGCGCAAGCAGTGGGTGCAGGAAGGCTGTCGCAGCGCCGGCATTGGCTGTCTGGAATGCAAGAAACCGGTGATCGATGCCATCAATGCCGAGCTGGTGCCCATGCGTCAGCGCGGTCGTGAATTCGAGCAGGCACCAGACATGCTGCGCAGCGTGCTGGCTGACGGTGCCGAGCGCGCCCGCGAAACAGCCGCTAACACATTGGCCGATGTACGACAGGCCCTGGGGCTTGCTTACCGGCGCTAAGCCGGTTGTAATGCCCCTTACCGCTGAGAAGCGGCAAGCAGAGAGCGCACATGAGCGAAAATATCGCAGCCGATCCGGTCACGGAGCCGGCTGACATAACATTAGAGACCGCCCCCGTGGTCGCTGTCGTACCCGAGCCGCTGGTGACCGCACCCGCTGAATTGCTCACGATCGCGCGCGTGAAAGGCGAGCTGATTACCGCCTTGCCGGATGATCTCTACATTCCCCCCGATGCGCTGCAGGTCTTTCTCGAAACCTTCGAAGGCCCGCTCGATCTGCTGCTGTACCTGATTCGCGCCCAAAACCTCGATATTCTCGACATCCCGGTCGCTCGCATCACGCATCAATACCTCGATTATGTCGAGCTCATGCAGCAGCTCAACTTCGACCTCGCCGCCGAGTATCTGCTGATGGCGGCTTGGCTGGGCGAGATTAAGTCGCGCCTTCTGCTGCCGCGCCTGAAGACGCCCGATGGCGAGGAAGAAGTGGATCCGCGCGCCGAGCTGATTCGCCGCCTGCAGGAGTACGAGCGCTTCAAGCAGGCCGCGGCCCATATCGACAGCCTGCCTTGCGAGGGCCGCGATTTCTTTGTCGCCGTTGCCCAGCAGCCAGACTTTAGTCGCCAGAAAACACCACCGACCGTGGAGCTGCGCGAGCTACTGCTCGCCTTGCAGGATGTGCTGCGCCGCGCCGACCTCTACGAATCGCACCAGATTTCCAAAGAAGGTCTGTCCATGCGTGAGCGCATGAGCCAGATGCTCGACAAGCTCCGTGGTGGTGGCTTCCTGCCCTTTGTCTCGCTATTCACGGTGGAAGAGGGACGGCTCGGTGTGGTGGTGTCGTTCATGGCGATTCTGGAGTTGGTCAAGGAAGGCCTGATTGACCTGGTGCAGACGGAAGCGTTTGCCGACATCCATGTTCGTGCCCGTGTCGGCGATGCCCAGGGCCATGCCATAGACCTCGGTGAAGATTTCGAATCCGAACCCACTGATCTTGATGAGGAGGCTGCCTTCGATGACGCCTGATGAGCTCAAAGCCATTGTGGAAGGGGCGCTGTTTGCCGCCGGTCGCGCGCTCAGCATCGAACAGCTGCAAGCGCTCTTTGACGAGACCGCACGGCCCGATGCCGGCAGCCTGCGCGCCATCCTGAATGCACTGCAGTCAGACTACAGCGAGCGCGGCGTGCTCTTGCAGCAAGTCGCTTCCGGCTGGCGCTTTCAGGTACGCACCGATGTCGGCCCCTGGGTCAGCCGTCTCTGGGACGAGCGTCCGCAGCGCTATTCGCGGGCCTTGCTGGAAACACTGGCGCTGATTGCCTATCGCCAGCCCATCACGCGCTCGGAAATCGAGGATATTCGCGGCGTTACCGTGAGCACGGCCATCGTCAAAACCTTGCTCGAGCGCGAGTGGGTGCGCGTGGCCGGCCATAAGGAAGTGCCCGGCCGCCCGGCGCTGTTCGCCACCACGAAAACCTTCCTCGACGATTTCAATTTACAGGGCCTGGCAGATTTGCCGGCCCTGGCCAACCTTCGCGATCTCTCCGAGATTGCTGCTGAACTGGAACAAGCAAACCATGAGTGAAAAACTACAGAAAGTCCTCGCCCGCACCGGTCTCGGTTCGCGTCGCCACATGGAGCAGGCCATTGTTGATGGCCGCGTCAGCGTCAATGGCGCCATCGCCAAGCTGGGTGACCGCATCGAAGAGAAAGACGAGCTGCGCCTCGACGGCCGCCTCGTGCATTTCTCCGTGGTCAACGAGCTGCGTCGTCGCGTCATTGCCTATTACAAGCCGGAAGGCGAGATATGTTCGCGCCATGACCCGGAAGGTCGTCCGACCGTGTTCGACAACCTGCCGCGCATCAAGGATGAGCGCTGGGTCATGGTCGGCCGCCTCGACATCAACAGTACCGGCTTGCTGCTGTTCACCAACGATGGTGAGTTCGCCAACCGCCTCATGCATCCCTCCAGCGGCATCGAGCGTGAGTACGCTGTGCGTGTCATGGGCACGCTGACGCCGGATATGCAGCGCACGCTCTGCGAAGGCGTGGAGCTGGACGATGGCCCGGCCAAGTTCGAGAGCGTTTCGGAGCTGGGCGGCGAGGGCTTCAACCGCTGGTGGCAGGTGGTGGTGAAGGAAGGTCGCAACCGCGAAGTGCGTCGTCTCTTTGAGTCGCAGGAGCTGAAGGTCAGCCGTTTGCTGCGTACCCGTTACGGCACGCAGAAGCTGCCGCGCGAGCTGCGCACCGGACGCTGGATCGAGCTCGACAAGCCGGATATCGACAATCTGCTGGGCGCGGTTGAGCTGCGCCCGCGTCGTGGCGGCACCGGCTTGTTCGGCATCACCAAACGACGCGTCGAGAAGCAGAAGGAGAATCCGTTGCCGGCGCGTCCGGTCTCGCAGCAACGCCAACGACGCACGCCGGAAGAGGCAGCGAAGAGCGGCGAGCGCAGCAAGCCGTCACGAATTTCGCGTCCGCAAAGCAACACGCAGACCACCGATGCTGGAAGAGGGGATGCACCACGCAAGGGCGGCTACCTGCGCCAGCAGAAGCGCGATGGCCGCAAGCCCGATGATTCGTCCGACAACAACCGCTGAGTTGAACCATGGATATTGAAGTCAGCACCCCTTCAATCCTGTTTCCGGCGATTTCCCTGCTGCTGCTGGCGTTCACCAACCGGTTTCTGGGGCTCGCCAGCCTGATCCGCAATCTGCACGATCAGTACAAGCAGCAGCCTGATCCGCAAATCCTGGCGCAGCTGGGTAATTTGCGGAATCGGCTGCTGCTGATTCGCGACATGCAGGCCTGCGGTGTCTGCAGTCTGGCGATCTGCATCCTGTGTATTGGCTTGCTGCTGCTTGGCCTCAAGGGGCCTGGCCTGGTCGCTTTTGTGCTCAGTCTGCTGCTGATGTTTCTGGCGCTGGCGCTGTCATTGCGCGAAATTCTCATCTCGTGCCGGGCGCTGGAAGTGCATCTGGCGGACATCGAAGAGCTGAAGCCACGCGACGAGCCGTGGCATAAGCATCTCTGATCTAGTGCTTAACTTGTGGCGCGCACCGGCTGTGCGTCGAATGACTGACCGCTGATGCCAGTGCTGTCCGGCCCGAGCAGGTACAGGTACAGCGGCATCAACTCTTCCGGCGTCTTTACCGTTTGCGGGTTTTCGCCGGGATAGGCACTGGCGCGCATATTGGTGCGTGTGCCGCCGGGGTTGATGGCATTGACGCGAATCGCCGAGATCGCTGCCAGCTCATCCGACAGCATCTGCACCAGACCTTCGATGCCGCATTTGGAGATCGCGTAAGCGCCCCAGAACGCGCGTGCACGACGACCGACACTGCTGGTGGTCATCACCACGCTGGCATCCGGCGATTGCTTGAGCAGCGGCAGCAGTGCCTGCGTCAGCACAAACGGCGCGCGCAGATTCACATTCATGACGAAATCCCAGGTGTCCGGGTCGTACATTTCCAGCGGCGTGATTTCACCGAGCACGGCGGCATTGTGCAGGATGCCATCCAGCCGGCCGAAAGTGGTTTCGATCACATCGGCCACCTCACGGCAGCTGACGGCGCTGGCCTGACTCAGATCCAGCGTCAGGATGGCCGGCGTCGGATGGCCGGCGGCAACAATCTCGTCGTAGACGGTATTGAGCTTGTCGTTATCGCGCCCGAGCAGAATCACCGTGGCGCCATGTGCTGCGCAGGTGAGGGCGGCAACCCGGCCGATGCCGGCACTGGCGCCGGTAATCAGCAGAACACGATCTTTCAGCAGATCAGCGGCGGCTACATAGTTTTGCATCGAAACACTCTCATCTTTAAAACGAAGTTGGTTCACAGGCCGGGCTTCGACAAGCCTCAGGCAAGACGGCTTTGCAGCCAGCGCAGGAAATCGGCCGGCGTATCGCAGACCACATCGGCATTCCAAGTGGTGTGGCTGTCCGGCGCTGGCAGATAGCCCCAGCCGACAGCGACCGTGAGCATGCCGGCACGACGCCCGGCCTCGATGTCGCGGACATGATCGCCGACATAGACGCAGTCTTTGGCATCCACACCAGCCATGCCGGCGGCCTTGAACAGCGGCTCCGGATGCGGCTTGCTGTTGACGACTTCATCAGCCGAGACCGTGGCGGCACTGCGCACAGCCAGCCCCAGCGCCTGCATCAGCGGCCGTGTATAGGTGCTGGATTTGTTGGTGACCACGCCCCAGACGATGCCTTGCGCTTCCAGCAGCTGCAGCGACTCTTCGAGGCCAGCAAAGACCACCGAGGTATCAGCCAGGTGCTCGATATAGTCGGCGAGAAAGGCCAGACGCAGTTGCTCGGCCTGATCGCTGTCGGGCGCGATATCGGGAAATCCGGTGCGGACCACAGCCTTGGCACCCTCGGAAACGACGGCACGAATCGGCTCGTAAGCCATGGCCGGCAGAACATGAGCCATTCTCAGACGGTTGATGCCGGCATGAAAGTCCGGCGCGGTATCCACCAGCGTGCCATCCAGATCAAAAAACACTCCGGCAATACGGCTCATGCTGAAGCGCGCTCCGCTGCGGGTTTGGTGCAGGCGATCATGTAGTTGACATCAACATTGGGCGCCAGCCAGTAGCGGCCGCTGAGCGGATTGAAGTGCAGGCCGGTCATCTCGTCCAGTTGCAGGCCGGCGGCGCGGACCCACTGACCGAGCTCGGATGGGCGGATGAACTTCTGATAGTCGTGGGTGCCGCGTGGCAGCATGCGCAGCACGTATTCGGCACCGACGATGGCAAACAGCCAGGATTTCGGGTTGCGGTTGAGCGTGGAAAAAAACACGCGGCCGCCCGGTTTCACCAGACGCATGCAGGCGGCCACGATGGCGCCCGGATCGGGCACATGTTCGAGCATCTCCAGGCAGGTCACGGTATCGAAGCTTTCCGGCTGTTCGGCCGCCAGGGCTTCCACGGTCACCTGGCGATATTTCACATTGGTCACGCCGGCGTTTTCCGCATGCAGAGTGCCCACTGCCAGTGGCGCGGCACCCATATCAATGCCGAGCACCTCTGCACCTCGTCGGGCCATGCTTTCCGACAGAATGCCGCCACCGCAGCCGACATCCAGCACGCGCTGGCCGGCCAGGCCGCTGCGCTCGTCAATCCAGTTCAAACGCAGCGGATTGATGTCGTGCAAGGGCTTGAATTCCGAGTTGTTATCCCACCAGCGGGCGGCCAGCGCCTCGAATTTGGCGATTTCGGCCGGGTCAACATTGGCAACAGGCATTTCGGGCTGATGAGACATGAGTGCAGTCGGTCACGAAAGAAAACGGATGCGCAGTATAGCGGCATTCGTAGCGTCTCGTGACTACGGCAAAGCCGCCACATGTGCTAGACTCCAGCGCTTTGCAACGCTTAAAAACAAGAGAAAAGTGCATGTCCGACGTTGCCATGGAAATCCTCCCGGTCAATATCGAAGACGAACTCCGTCAGTCCTACCTCGACTACGCCATGAGCGTGATTGTCGGGCGTGCGCTGCCGGATGTTCGCGATGGTTTGAAGCCCGTCCACCGCCGTGTGCTGTTCGCCATGCACGAGCTCGGCAACGACTGGAACAAGGCCTACAAGAAGTCGGCGCGTGTCGTCGGCGACGTCATCGGTAAGTACCACCCGCACGGCGATACCGCCGTCTACGACACCATCGTGCGCATGGCGCAGCCGTTCTCGCTGCGCTACCTGCTGGTCGATGGCCAGGGCAACTTCGGCTCGGTGGACGGCGACAATGCCGCCGCCATGCGTTACACCGAAGTGCGCATGACGCGTCTCGCGCATGACCTGCTCGCGGACCTCGACAAGGAAACCACGGACTGGGTGCCGAACTACGACGGCACCGAGATGATTCCGGCGGTGATGCCGACGCGTGTGCCGAATCTGCTGGTCAATGGCTCCAGCGGCATTGCCGTGGGCATGGCGACCAACATCCCGCCGCACAACATGACGGAAGTCATCAACGCCGTGCTGGCGCTGATCGACAACCCGGATCTGGATGTCGACGGCCTGATGCAGCACATCACCGGCCCCGACTTCCCGACAGCGGCCATCATCAACGGCCGTGCCGGCATCGTCGAGGCCTATCGCACCGGTCGTGGCCGCATCTATATGCGTGCCCGTCACCATGTCGAGACGGATGCCAAGACCAATCGCCAGACCATCGTCTTTACTGAAATTCCGTATCAGCTCAACAAGGCTCGTGTGATCGAGAAGATTGCTGAGCTGGTGAAGGAAAAGAAGCTCGAAGGCATCTCCGAGCTGCGTGACGAGTCCGACAAGGACGGCATGCGCATTGTCATCGAGCTCAAGCGCGGTGAAATGGCGGAAGTGGTGGTGAACAACCTGTTTGCACAAACCCAGCTGCAGAGCGTGTTTGGCATCAACATGGTCGCCATTGAAGATGGCCAGCCCAAGATCATGAATCTCAAGCAGATTCTTGAGGCGTTTGTGCGTCATCGCCGCGAAGTGGTGACCCGTCGTACCGTGTTCGAACTGCGCAAGGCGCGCGAGCGTGGTCATATTCTCGAAGGTCTGGCGGTGGCGCTGGCTAATATCGATCCGGTCATCGCGCTGATCAAGCAGTCACCGAGCCCGAGCGAAGCCAAAGAACGCCTGATGGCCGAAACCTGGTTGCCGGGTGCCGTCGAAGGCATGCTCGAGCGCGCCGGCGATGTCCATGCCTGTCGTCCGGAAGGGTTGTCGCTGGCTTACGGCTTCAACAACGGCCGTTACTCGCTGTCGGCGGAACAGGCTCAGGCCATTCTGGACTTGCGTCTGAACCGTCTGACCGGTCTGGAGCAAGACAAGCTGGTTGCCGAGTACTCGGAAATTCTTTCGAAAATCAGTGCATTGGCGTTGATTCTTGCCGAGCCTGAGCGCCTGCTCAATGTCATTCGTGATGAGTTGCGCGACACGCTGGCACTGTATGGCGACAAGCGTCGCACGGAAATCATTGCCACCCGTCTCGACCTGACACTGGAAGATCTGATCAGCGAAGAAGATGTGGTGCTGACCATCTCGCATACCGGCTACGCCAAGATCCAGCCGATCACTGACTACCGCGCACAGCGTCGTGGCGGTCGCGGCAAGTCCGCCACCAGCATGAAGGACGAGGACTACATCGAGCATCTGCTGGTCGCCAGCACGCACGATACCGTGCTCTGCTTCACCAGTGCCGGCAAGGTTTACTGGCTGAAAGTCTACGAATTGCCGCAGGCCAGTCGTGGCTCCAAGGGCCGTCCGCTGGTCAATGTGCTGCCGCTGGCCGCCGACGAGCGCGTCACGGCGCTGCTGCCAATCGATCTCGCCGCTTATGCCGGCCAGGAGATTGGCGACGACGAAGACCTCGACGACACCGTCATTGATGCACTGCCGGAGACGGAAGAGGACGAGAGCGATGATGCTGCCGATCTCGCACTAACCTGCACTGACGAGCCCACCGGCGACTACATCTTCATGGCGACCGCTTCCGGCACCGTGAAGAAGACGCTGCTGTCGCAGTTCAGCCGCCCGCGCAGCAGCGGTCTGATCGCGCTGCGTCTGGACGAAGGTGACACGCTGATCGCAGTAGCTGTCACCAATGGCGCCAGCGAAGTCATGTTGTTCTCCGATGGCGGCAAGGTCATTCGCTTCAAAGATAAACAGGTGCGTACTATGGGCCGCACGGCCCGTGGCGTGCGCGGCATGCGTCTGCAGTCGGGCCAGCGCCTGATCTCCATGATTGTTCCCCAGTCCGGTGCGCAGATTCTCACCGCTTCCGAGAATGGCTTCGGCAAGCGCACAGGCTTGGCCGAGTACCCGCGCCGAGGCCGTGGTGGCCAGGGCGTCATCGCCATGCAGGCTTCGGATCGCAACGGTGCGCTGATCGGTGCCGTGCAGGTCGCTGACAGCGATGAGCTGATGCTGATCTCCGATCAGGGCACGCTGGTGCGTACCCGCGTCGGCGAAGTTTCTGTGTTGTCGCGCAACACGCAGGGCGTGACGCTGATCAAGCTTGGCAAGAACGAGAAGCTGGTTGGCTTGGTGCGTTTGGATGAAGTTGAGGCAGATGACTTTATCGAGGGCGAAATCGACAGCGAGAGCGCAGTGACGGCGGTCATTGAAGACGCTGCAGAACCTACTGAAAATTTGGCAACAGACCCATCGGTGCAAGATGACGAGAGCGTATAACTTCTGCGCGGGTCCGGCAGCATTGCCGGAATCCGTGCTGCAACAGGCGCAGCTGGACCTGGTGGATTGGCAGGGTCGTGGCTGTTCAGTCATGGAAATGAGCCATCGCGGCGCAGACTTTGTCGGCATTGCTGAGCAGGCCGAGCAGGATTTGCGCGATCTGCTCAATATTCCGTCGAATTACAAGGTGCTGTTCCTGCAGGGCGGTGCCACGCTGCAATTCGCCCAGGTGCCGTTGAACCTGCTGCGCGGTCACGCCTCGGCGGATTATGTCTGCACCGGTGTCTGGTCGGAAAAGGCCATTGAAGAAGCGCGCAAGTACGCGGGCGTCAATGTCGTCGCGACCGATGTCGCGAACAATTTCCGCAGTGTGCCGGCGTTCAACACCTGGCAGCTCGATCCGAATGCTGCTTACTTGCATTACACGCCGAACGAGACCATTCACGGTGTCGAGTTCGATTTCATCCCGCAAGTAGGCTCTTCATCGAAAGAAGTGCCGCTGGTGGCCGATTATTCGTCCAGCATCCTGTCCGAGCCGCTGGATGTGTCGAAGTTCGGCCTGATCTATGCCGGCGCGCAGAAGAACATCGGCCCGGCCGGCATTGTCGTGGTCATCGTGCGGGAAGACCTGCTCGGCCACGTCAAGGCCGGTACGCCGACGCTGCTGGACTACGCCGTGGCCGCCAAGAATGGCTCCATGTACAACACGCCGCCGACTTACGCCTGGTATCTCGCCGGGCTGGTGTTTCAGTGGCTGAAGCAGCAGGGCGGCCTCACCGCCATGGCCGAACTCAATGCCCGCAAGGCCGGCAAGCTTTATGCCGCGATTGATGGCTCGGATTTCTATGCCAATCCGGTGGCAATTGCCAATCGCTCGCGCATGAACATTCCGTTCACGCTGGCCGATGCCAAGCTCGACAAGGTCTTTCTGGCCGAGGCGGAGCAGCTGCGTCTGCTCAATCTGGCCGGTCACCGTTCGGTCGGCGGCATGCGTGCCAGCTTGTACAACGCCGTGCCTGAAGCCGCTGTTGATGCATTGATCGACTTCATGGGCGATTTCGCCCGCCGTCATGGCTAATCCGGGTTCAGGAAGGCAGTCAGCATGAGCGAAAAATTGCCCAGCTTGGATATGATCCGCGTCGAAATTGACGGTATCGACGCCGAAATTCAGCGTTTGATCAGTGCGCGTGCACGGTGTGCCCAGCAAGTGGCGGAAGTGAAGAAGGCCACGGAGCCGGATGCCACGGTGTTCTATCGCCCCGAGCGCGAAGCGCAGGTGCTTAACAAGGTCATGGCGCGCAACGAAGGCCCGCTGCATCCGGAAGAGATGGCGCGTCTGTTTCGCGAAATCATGTCGGCCTGCCTGGCGCTGGAGCATCCGCTGCGCATTGCCTTTCTCGGTCCCAACGGCACTTTCACGCAGACCGCCGCGCTCAAGCATTTCGGCCACTCGGTTGAAACCGTGCCGCTGGCCAATATTGACGATGTCTTTCGCGAAGTTGCGGCCGGCGGCGTCAACTATGGCGTGGTGCCGGTGGAGAACTCGTCCGAAGGCATGGTCAGCCATACGCTGGATTCCTTCCTGGACTCGAACCTGCACATCATTGGCGAGGTCGAGCTGCGCATTCATCATCATCTGCTGGTGTCGGAAGGCACGCAGCTGAAGTCCATTTCGCGCATCTACTCGCATCAGCAGTCGCTGGCGCAGTGTCGCAAATGGCTGGACGCCAACTTTCCGAAGGCCGAGCGCGTTGCCGTGTCGAGCAATGCCGAAGCCGCGCGCCGCATCAAGGGCGAGTGGCATTCAGCGGCTATTGCCGGCGAAACGGCTGCTGAGCTGTACGGCCTGAACAAGCTGCACGAACGTATTGAGGATAATCCCAACAACACCACGCGCTTCCTGATCATCGGTCGCGAGTCGGTGGCGCGTTGCGGTGACGACAAGAGCTCTATCATTGTCTCGGTTCGCAACAACGAGGCCGGTGCGCTGTACAGCCTGCTCGAGCCGTTCTACCGTCGTGGCATCAACCTCACGCGCATCGAAAGCCGGCCGAGCAAGCATGATGTCTGGACCTATGTGTTCTTCATCGACTTCGAGGGTCATCAGGACGATCCGCTGGTCAAGGAAGTCATGGCCGAGCTTGAGCCGCGCATGCGCCAGGTGAAATGGCTGGGCTCATACCCGCGCGCCGTGCTCTGAGGGCTGTTTGATGACGCAATTTCTTCAACAGGCGCGACCTTGTGTTCAGCACCTCGCGCCGTACCAGCCGGGCAAGCCGATCGACGAGCTGCAGCGCGAGCTGGGCTTGGTGCGCGTGGTCAAGCTGGCCAGCAACGAGAATCCGCTGGGGCCATCGCCGAAAGCGCTGGCTGCGTTGCAGAAAGCGGTGCAGGGCGATCCGGTCGAGCTGGGTCGCTATCCCGATGGCAACGGCTTCATTCTCAAGCAGGCGCTGAGTCAGCGTTTCGGCCTGAGTCTTGAAGGCATCACGCTGGGCAACGGCTCCAATGATGTACTCGAGATGGTCGCCAGAGCCTTTCTGGGCGAGGGCGACGATGCCATCTTCGCCGAACATGCCTTCGCCGTTTACCCGCTGGCTGTGCAGGCAGCCGGTGCACGCGGTATCGCGGTGCCAGCCCGGAATTTTGGCCACGATCTGCCCGCGATGGCAGCTGCCGTCACGCCGGCCACGAAAGTGATTTTTCTGGCCAACCCGAACAATCCCACCGGGACCTGGTTCGAGGCTGCCGAGTTCACGGCTTTCATGGCGCAGGTGCCGAGTCATGTCGTGGTGGTGCTGGATGAGGCCTACGGCGAATTCGTGACCGCCACCGATGCGCTGGATGGCCTGGAAGAGCTGCCGAAGTATCCGAATCTGATCGTGTCACGCACGCTGGCCAAGGCTTATGGTCTCGCCTCATTGCGTGTCGGCTATGCTGTGGCGTCCGCTGAAATCACGAATATTATCAATCGAGTACGACAGCCATTTAATGTCAATAGTCTGGCGCTGATCGCCGCCGCCGCCGCTATTACAGACGATGAGTTTGTGGCGAAGACGCGCGCACTGAATCAGGCCGGCATGCAGCAATGGCTGGATGGCCTCGCGGCGCTGGGGCTCAGCGCGATGCCATCGCGTGGAAATTTCCTCTGTGTGGACATGCAGCAAGAGGCCGCGCCGCTGTTCCAGGCCCTGCTGCGCGATGGCGTGATCGTGCGTCCGGTGGCCAATTACGGCTTGCCCCGGCACCTGCGCATCTCCATCGGCCTCGCTGAAGAAAATACGTTCGCACTCAATGCCTTGCAGCGTGTTCTTGCTGCCAGCCAGGCAGCATCATGACGCGCTGGCCTTTGCGTCAGGTCGCCTTTGTCGGCTTTGGCCTGATCGGTTCCAGCCTGGCGCGCGTGATGCGAGAGCAGAATCTCGTTGAGCGCATCACGGCCGCCAGTCGCAGCAGCCAGACGCTGGCTACCGCACGCCAGCTCGGACTCATCGACATCGGCTACGCGGATCCCGCCGATGCCGTGCGCGGGGCCGATCTGGTCATTCTGGCGATGCCGGTGAATGCCACCGAAAGCATCCTGCGGGCGATCAAGCCGGCGCTGTCGGCACAGGCCGTGATTACCGATGTCGGCAGTACCAAAGGCAATGTCGTGGCTGCCGCCGAGGCCGTCTGGGGGCAGGTGCCGGCGACCTTTGTGCCGGGCCATCCGATTGCCGGCTCCGAGCAGAGCGGCGTGCTCGCCGGTCGCGCCAATCTCTTTGCCGGTCACAAGGTCATCCTGACGCCGCTGCCGCATACACAGGCGGATGCCATCGCGCTGGTCACGTCGCTGTGGCAGCGCGCCCAGGCCGATGTGCTGACCATGAGCGTCGAGCGCCACGACTCGGTGCTGGCGCGCACCAGCCATCTGCCGCATCTGCTGGCGTTTTCGCTGGTCGATACGCTGGCGCGCGAGTCGCACAACCTCGACATTTTCCGCTACGCCGCCGGCGGCTTTCGCGATTTCACGCGCATCGCCGGCAGCGACCCGACCATGTGGCACGATATCTTTTTGGCCAATCGCGACGCCGTGCTGCAAGCGCTGGACGGCTTCGAGGCCGGCACGCGCGTGCTGCGCGAGGCCATCAGCACCGGCGACAGCGAAGCCCTGCTCGGTATTTTCACGCGTGCCCGTGTGGCACGAGAACACTTCACCCACATGTTGGCCGGAACGGCCTATGCGAAACCCATGACTGCCGAAAAAGAACTGACCTATACCGTCCAGCCCGGAGGTCGCATGAACGGCCGTATTCGTGTGCCGGGCGACAAATCCATCTCGCATCGTTCCATCATGCTCGGCTCGATTGCCGAGGGCATCACCGAAGTCACCGGCTTCCTCGAAGGCGAAGATGCGCTGGCGACTTTGCAGGCATTCCGTGACATGGGTGTGGTCATCGAAGGCCCGGAGCGCGGCCGCGTGCGCGTTCACGGCGTCGGCCTGCATGGCCTGAAGCCCTCGCCAGGCCCGCTTTATGTCGGCAATTCAGGCACTTCCATGCGTCTGCTGTCCGGCATCCTGTCCGCACAACCTTTCGATACCGTCATGACTGGCGATGCCTCGCTGGCCAAACGCCCGATGGAGCGCATCGCCAAGCCGCTGCGCCTGATGGGCGCTGACATCCAGACCACCGGCGAGCGCGGCACACCGCCAGTCAGCGTGCACGGTGTCAGCACCGCAGCCAAGGGCGGCCTCAAGGGCATCCATTACGACATGCCGGTCGCCAGCGCCCAGGTGAAATCGGGCGTGTTGCTCGCCGGCCTCTGGGCTGACGGCGAAACCAGCGTCACCGAGCCAGCCCCGACCCGCGACCACACCGAGCGCATGCTGAAAGGCTTCGGCTACGAAGTGAAAGTGCAGGGTGCGACGGCCTCGTTGCGTGGCGGCGGCAAGCTCACCGCCACGAAAATCGATGTGCCGTCGGATATCTCCTCGGCCGCGTTCTTCCTCGTGGCGGCGTCGATTGCGCCGAACTCCGACCTGACGCTGGAGCATGTCGGCATCAACCCGACGCGCGTGGGGGTTATCAACATCCTCAAGGCTATGGGCGGCAATCTGGAAGTCTTCAACGAGCGCGAAATCGGCGGCGAACCGGTGGCCGACATTCGCGTGCGCTCGGCGCAGCTGAAGGGCATCAATATCCCGGAAGATCAGGTGCCGTTGGCGATTGACGAATTCCCAGCGCTGTTCATCGCCGCCGCCTGTGCCGAAGGCACGACAGTGCTGACTGGTGCCGAAGAGCTGCGCGTGAAAGAGTCCGACCGCATTCAGGTCATGGCCGATGGTCTCGCGATCCTCGGCATCAGCGCGCAACCCACGCCCGACGGCATCGTTATCGAAGGCGGCCAGCTCGGCAGCGGCGAAGTGGTCAGCCACGGCGATCACCGCATCGCCATGTCGTTCTCCATGGCCGGCTTACGCGCTAGCGGGCCGATCGTGATTCGCGACTGCGCCAATGTGGCCACCAGTTTCCCGGACTTCCTCGGCCTGGCGAAGCGCTGTGGCCTGGCCATTGCGGCCAGCGAATAAGTCATTTTCAAGTTTTGTTGAGCGTATTCATGAGTGCTGAAATCGAAAAGTCCCCGCAAATCCTGCGCATCCCGGTCATCACCATTGATGGCCCGAGCGGATCGGGTAAAGGCACCATTGCCCATCGCATCGCCACACGTCTGTGCTTCCATGTGCTCGATTCGGGTGCCTTGTACCGTCTGCTGGGCGCCGCTGCCGAGCGTCACGCCGTTGCCGTGACCAATGAAGCGGCACTGGAAGTGCTGGCTGCCCACCTTGATGTGCAGTTCCTGTTTGATGCTTCCGGCGAAGCGCAGATCCTGCTCGAAGGCGAGGATGTGACTCACAGCATCCGCACCGAAGAGGCCGGTCGTGCCGCCTCTCAGGTCGCTGCCTTGCCGCGCGTGCGCGATGCCCTGATGGCGCGTCAGCAGGCTTTTCGCGAAACCCCGGGCCTGGTTGCCGATGGTCGCGACATGGGCACGGTCGTTTTTCCGGATGCCGAGCTGAAGATCTTCCTGACGGCGTCTGCCGAGGCTCGCGCCGAGCGTCGTTACAAGCAATTGCTGGAAAGAGGCTTTAGTGCTAGTCTCGCCGCCCTAATCGATGACATCCAGGCCCGTGACGCTCGCGACACGCAGCGTACGGTCGCGCCGCTGAAGCCGGCGGATGATGCCATCGTGCTGGACAGTACCGATCTGGGCATCGATGCCGTGGTGGCTCATGTCTTTGAGGCCGCCAGACTGATTCCGGGTATTGCCCGATATATGTAATTTAATCCGTGACTTGCCGTCATGTATTAAATAGAAGGCTAACAAGCATATGCCTCGCCTTGAGGTATATGTTGTTGGGGGTTTCTCCGCTCGCGTCCACCAGCCTGGCGAGCAGAGAGACCAATAAACCACAACGCCCCCTGAGCTGGTCAGGTGGATTTACATACAAGTGCCATCCCGGCACTGGAAGGATTACATGACTGATTCATTTGCCGCCCTATTTGAAGAAAGCTTAATTTCCCTGGACGTCGAGCGCGGTGCGCTGATCAAAGGTACCGTCGTTGCTATCGATAGCGACTGGGTTACCGTTGATACCGGCCTCAAGTCCGAGGGTGTTATTGCCCGTGAAGAGTTCCTGAACGATCGCCGCGAGCTGGAAGTTGCCGTGGGTGACGAGGTTGACGTTGTTGTTGACGCCCTCGACAACGGCATGGGTTACACCCTGCTGTCCCGCGAAAAAGCCAAGCGTGCCGAAACCTGGATCCGTCTGGAAAAGGTTTTCGAAGCCGGCGAAATCATTCGTGGCATCATCTCCGGCAAGGTCAAGGGCGGCTTCACCGTCGACGTCGGCTCCATCCGTGCGTTCCTGCCGGGTTCGCTGGTCGACATCCGTCCGATCCGCGACACCGCGCATCTGGAAGGCCGCGAGCTGGAATTCAAGCTCATCAAGCTCGATGCCAAGCGTAACAACGTTGTGGTTTCGCGCCGCGCCGTGATGGAAGCCGAGTCGTCCGCAGAACGCGAACAGCTGCTCGCCAACCTCCAGGAAGGTCAGGTCGTCAAGGGTATCGTCAAGAACCTCACCGACTACGGCGCATTCGTGGATCTGGGCGGCATCGACGGCCTGCTGCACATCACCGACATGGCCTGGAAGCGCATCAAGCATCCGTCCGAAATCGTTGAAGTCGGCACCGAACTGACCGTCAAGGTCCTCAAGTTCGACCGCGAGCGCAACCGCGTCTCCCTGGGCCTGAAGCAGCTCGGTGAAGATCCGTGGCTGGCTCTGATGGGTCGCTATCCGGAAGGTACACGCGTCAACGCCAAGATCACCAACCTCACCGACTACGGCTGCTTTGCCGAAATCGAAGAAGGCGTGGAAGGTCTGGTTCACGTGTCCGAAATGGATTGGACCAACAAGAACATTCACCCGTCCAAGGTCGTTCAGATCGGTGACGAAGTGGAAGTCATGGTGCTCGACATCGACGAAGATCGTCGTCGTATCTCCCTCGGCATCAAGCAGTGCCGTGAAAATCCGTGGGATGCCTTTGCGCGTCAGCACGAGAAGGGCGAGAAGGTTTCCGGCAACATCAAGTCGATCACCGATTTCGGTATCTTCATTGGTCTCGACGGCGGCATCGACGGTCTGGTTCACCTGTCCGACATCTCCTGGAACGAAGCTGGCGAAGAAGCCGTGCGTCGTTTCAAGAAGGGCGACCCGATCGAAGCCACCATTCTCTCGGTTGATCCGGAGCGTGAGCGCATTTCGCTGGGTATCAAGCAGCTCGAGCGCGATCCGTTCGGTGACTTTGTCGGCAACTTCGACAAGGGCTCCATGGTCAAGGGCATCGTGAAGTCGGTTGACGCCAAGGGCGCCACCATTGACATCGACGGTGTTGAAGCCAGCCTGCGCGCTTCCGAACTGAGCCGTGACCGTGTTGAAGACGCGACCAAGTTCCTGGCTGTCGGCGATGCCGTTGAAGCCAAGATCATCGGTATCGATCGCAAGACTCGCGTCATTTCCCTGTCCGTGAAGGCCAAGGATGAGGCTGAAGACCGTGAAGCGATTGCCACGCTGAAGGATCAGGGTGCTGACGCAGCCGGTCCGAAGACCATCGGTGACCTGATCAAGGCACAAATGGGCAGCTAAGCTTTTCGCATGCTGTAAAAAAAGAACGGGGATAGTTGTCTATCCCCGTTTTTTTATGTTTAAAATCAGCCTCTTGTTTCTTGCCTGGTTTATTGGGAAACGCTTGAGGTTGTTGCTATGTCGCTGACCCGTTCCGAACTGATTGATCGTCTCTCTGCGCGCCAGACGCTACTGACGGCCAAGGATGTCGAGCTTTCCGTCAAAACCATGGTTGAGCATCTCTCGGAGACGCTCTCGGCTAGCGAGCGTATCGAGATTCGCGGCTTTGGCAGCTTTTCTTTGCACTATCGTGCGCCACGCCTGGGTCGTAACCCCAAGACTGGCGAATCCGTGCAGCTTGAGGGCAAGCGATCGCCGCACTTCAAGCCTGGCAAGGAGCTGCGTGATCGTGTCAATGACAGCGCTGCTGACACACCCATTCAGGAAGGAGAAGGCTGATGCCCATCCTCAAGCGCGTTGCGTTCACGACACTCTCGGTACTGCTTGCCTTCATGGTGTTGTGGATGATCATTGTCAATGATCAGGCCATTGCCCTGAATCTGATTTTTGTTCAGACACCATCGATCAATGCCGGCCTAGTGATTTTGCTGGCGCTGCTCTTTGGCCTGCTGATGGGCTTTTTGCTGGGACTCCTGCGTGCGCGCTGGTCCAAGCCGTCTGCCTGAGTTCTTTTGTTTCTGAGCAAGTGCTTATGTCTGTCGTCGAGTCGCCCGTTACTGATGCCCCCGTGATTGTTGCGCTGGATTTCACTTCTGCCCGGCAGGCATTGTCATTCGCCGAGCAGCTGTCGCCGGCAGACTGCCGTTTGAAAGTCGGTAAAGAGCTGTTTACGCATGCCGGTCCCGAGCTGGTGAGTGCTTTGCAAGACCTCGGCTTCGAGATATTTCTCGATCTGAAGTTCCATGACATTCCCAATACTGTCGCTGGCGCTGTTGCCGCCGCCGCCGATCTCGGTGTTTGGATGGTGAACGTCCATGCCCAGGGTGGCCGACGCATGATGACGGCTGCGAGTACGCGCTTGCAGCAGGGCGGATACGCCACGCTACTGACGGCCGTTACGGTGCTGACGAGCATGGAGGCCGAAGATTTGCGCGAGGTCGGCATTGATCGCACCCCGCTGGCTCATGTGCAGGCCTTGGCTGGCTTGGCGGCCGATTGTGGCTTGCATGGTGTGGTTTGCTCGGCGCAGGAGGCTCCGGTTTTGCGTCAACAGCTATCCCCCGATTTCAGGCTGGTAACACCAGGTATTCGTCCTGCCAATGCAGCGGCGGATGATCAGCGGCGCATCATGACGCCCGAACAGGCGATGGCTGCCGGAGTCAACTATCTCGTGATTGGCAGGCCGGTGACACAGGCCGCAGATCCTGTACGTGCCTTGCGCGATATCAACAATTCCTTGCTAACGAAATAGCGCAAGACTATTTATTTCATTTCGTCTGACAAACATGGCCGTTCATCATATTTAGCGCTTGCTAGAATGTGACTGTTGGGTTCCACCACCAATGGTTCTTCTGGTGCCTGAAATATGCTTGGAGTGTGTATGTTTGTTCGTTTGCCTCTGCTTTCTCTTTCCATGATCTTTTCGGGCGCTGTCGTTGCTGCCGGTCTGGAGTTTCCCTGGCAATCAACGAGTGCGATGGGCAGTGCTAACGCAAATGCTGCCGAGGCATCGGATGCATCGACCATTTATTACAATCCCGCTGGCATGTCCCGGCTGAAGGGCACGCAAGTTTCGCAAGGTTTGCAGCTTCTGTCCGTTCGCGGGCAGTTTCAGGATGATGGCTCGGCGTTACTGGATGGCACGGCCACCGGCGGTGGCTCTGGCGGGACCTATCATCCCAAGTTGATTGGTGCTGGCGAGTTCTACGCGGTAACACCTTACAATGATCAAATTACCCTGGGTTTGGGCATCTTTGTCCCCTATGGCGCAAACGTGAACTACAAGTCCGATTGGGCGGGTCGGTATTCACTGGACCGCGCTGCCATCGAGTCGGTGAATATCAATCCATCGTTGTCCATTCGTTTTGATGATCAGCATTCGATCGGCTTTGGCGTGTCGGGCCAGATCATGCATCTGCGATTGCGCAGTGTGGCGGATGTCAAAAACGCCGTCGCCGGTGTGGCACAGAATTCGGCATATGAATTTGCCGGTGGTGTGCCCAATGCACTCTGTACCGGACTGGGTCTGGCGCTGACAAACGGGATTTGCAACCTGGCCACGAGTTCGATCGGTTCAATTCTCACCAGTACAAATCCGTTGCTGGGAACTCAGGCGGTAGAGGGTGAGGGCAAGCTTAATATTGAAGGGTATGGCTATGGTTTTGGCTGGAATGCCGGCTATTTGTTCGCATTCAATGACGACCGATCACGTCTCGGTTTGTCCTATCGCTCCAAAATTGTGCAGAACATCAAGGGTGAGTTTGACTGGGATTTCGATGCGGTCTCCGGCCGGATTCCGAACCCGCAGGACCCCTTGAGTGTGCTGACGACGGGTGCTGTCGATGCCCGTCAGTTTATCGAGCAGTATGTTCGTCCGGATACGGACTCCAGCATTCGACTTGTCACGCCCGAGAGTGCAATTGCGGGTATTTTTCATCAGCTCACGCCTCGACTGGCGCTGATGACCAGTGTGAACTGGACCCGGACCAGCCGCATCAATGAGCTCAGAATCAAGGCCGAAGACAGGCAGGACCCTGAAGGCAAGACCGTGAAGCAGGGCGATGTCGTGGTAAAAACGGCATTTCGCGATGTTTTCAAAGTGGGTGCAGGCATCAATTACGCGATTGACGAGCGTTGGATGGCACGTGCCGGCCTGGGCTATGAGCAGACACCGGTTCCCGGCCCTGAGGCGCGTCATGCATCATTGCCGGATGCTAATCGTCGCGTGTATTCGATGGGCCTGAATTATCGCAAGGATAAGAAAACCAGTATTGACCTTGCCTACTCATTCATCACGCTGGAAGATGCCCGTGCAAACTACAAAGATAACTGTCACCCGACAGGGTATGAGCTGCCAGGGAACGACAGTGGAGTGCAGGCGACCGGTGAGTGCACCGGCAATGCGGATCGCTTCAAGGGGCGATTCAGCAATACCTATGTCAATTCGCTGGGTGTGCAGTTGAATCAGCGCTTCTAAGCACTGGTTTACACCTTGCAGGAGTTTTAGGACAATTCGCGCCTCTCCATGAGGCGCTTTTTATGTCTACGCTACCCGAATTCCAGCCCCCGTTTCATGATGCTGAATCAGGCATTGCCTGGTCTCCTGGCATGAGCGAAACCGATACCGAGACGGCATCAACGAAAGCGGCTGCGCGCAAGCTTCGTTTCAACAAGCTGCAAAAGCGTCTGAGACGCCTGACGGGGCAGGCCATCGAGGATTACAACATGATCCAGGATGGCGACAAGGTCATGGTCTGCCTGTCTGGTGGCAAGGACAGCTACACCATGCTGGAGATCCTGCTCAATCTGCAAATCAGCGCACCCATCAAATTCGAGATTGTCGCGGTCAATCTCGATCAGAAGCAGCCCGACTTTCCGGAAGAGGTATTGCCGGCCTATCTGACCCAGCGCGGTGTTCCTTTTTACATCCTTGAAAAAGATACCTACAGCATCGTCAAGGAGCTGACCCCGGAAGGGCAGACGTATTGCGCCGTCTGCAGTCGCCTGCGCCGTGGCAATCTCTACGCGTTTGCTCAGGAGATAGGCGCTACCAAGGTTGCTCTGGGGCACCATCGTGATGACATCATGGCGACGTTGCTGCTGAATCTTTTCCATAATGGCCGCTTGAAGGCCATGCCGCCAAAACTGCTTTCTGATGACGGCAAGAATATCCTGATCCGGCCGCTGGCCTACTGCAAAGAAAAAGACATTGCGGAGTATGCAGCACTCAAGGCGTTTCCGATTATTCCGTGCAATCTGTGCGGGTCACAGGCCAATTTACAGCGAGCACATGTCAATCAGATGCTGAGAGACTGGGACAAGCAGTTTCCTCAGCGTCTGGACAGCATGTTCACGGCTATTCAGCATGTTGCGCCTTCACAGCTGGCAGACAGCAGTCTCTTTGATTTCATCGGCCTGGAAGAACGGCGCGTTAATTCGACAATAAGGCAGAAAGATAAAAATCAGCTTGACGTTATCAACATAACGATCTGATTTTTACTGAATAAAAAAGCCAGCAGACGCTGGCTTTTTTATCTGGCGGATGGTTTAGAACTTTTGGTTCATCTGGATACTGAGTGTCTGAATCGACGTATCGTAGAAGCTGCCTTTGAATTTGCCGCCATTGCCGGTACAAGCCTCGCCATTCGGATCATAGTCGCCATTTTCATCATCACGACTGATGGTGCGGCAGCGATCCGTATAGTTGGACTCGGAGTCTTCGAGGAAGGTCACGCTGTAAGCGGCATCAATGGTCAGGTTTTTCTTGAGCTTGTAATTGGCACCAAGCGAGAACATGTAGCGGTCGCTGTCGGGCGCGCCAGGGTGTCTGAACTCCGCGGAGGGCACAGGCGTCATGTCATATTGAAAGCCTGACTTCAGTGTTAGCTTGTCATCGTAATGATAGTTGCCACCAATCGATGCCTTGAACGAATCTCTCCATTGCGTATCAATGCCGCCGGCGCCTTGCTTGATAGGCGTGCCATCTTTCCTTTTGCCATCAAGGAACTGCACACGAATCTTGTCTACAGCGGAGGTCTCAATGAATGTGAAGTCTGCCATCAGATCAATTTTGTCGTTCAATTGATGGAAGATGTTGGCCGAGGCGCGTGCCGGCAGAATCAGGTCGCCTTTGGCCGTTGTGTCAGGACGCAGATTATTCTGCAAGTATTGTTCGAGCGTTTGCGGGGGCTGGCCAGGGCCATCGGATGGTGCAATGGCATTGTAAACGGTGGAGCCTCTGATGTTGGCAAGATCCCATTCCAGGTCGCCACGCAGCTTGACGGTGCTTTCCGAGCGATAGGCCAGGCCCATTCGGGTTCGTTCAGTGGCAGCAAACATGTAGCCCACGTTATAGCCCAGACCGTAGCCGTACATTTCGACTTTAGCGCTGCCAGAGCTGCCATCCGCGGTGAGCTGGCTGCCCAACAGATCCAGTACGGATCCGCACAGGGGAGTGGCCACCGGAGAGAGTAGTTGCGCGATGTCACCGCTACAGGCCGTGTTGAATAACGTTGACAGCGTGCCACCAACAGGAAGGCCGGCCAGATTCAGTGTGCCGGACTCAAGACCGCTTCTTAGCAGATAGGGAGATACGCCGGGCACATCAATTTGGGTTTTTTGACGAATATGCCCGCCAATAACGCTGACGCCGAAGCCGATACTGTGCTTGTCATCAAAGCGGATACCGATAGACGGATTGATGTTGATGAGCTCGATGGCAATGCTGTCAATCTGGTAAGCGCCCGTCCAGTCGGACTTGTAGTTCAGGTTGCCGCCACCCGGCGCAAAAACTCCCAGACCGGCTGTGACCATGTCGTCAATTGGCAAGGAAATAAATGCACCCCCGGCACCGAGTACCCGTGGCCAGAAGGTGCTGGGGTCGCCGCTGGCACTGGGGTCGCCAGCCAGTGAATCGCCCTCGTCAGACTTCTGGTCCGGACCTGCGCCATGGCGTGATTCGTTTTGATCAGCTTTTACCTTGCCATTAATGATCAGGGCTGAAAATCCCTGCGATACCTGCAGACCACCTTTCAGGCGCGCCAGGCCGGCGGGGTTGTAATAAAGAACGGAAGGGTCGCTGGCTTCAGCGCCGTTGGCGTTGGATGTGCCTTGGTGCGATGCCGTGATGGTTGGGAGGTCAAGGCCGCCTGCAAATACTTGACCAGCAGCAAGGCTAAGCATGGAAAACGTGAGGGCGCGGAGCGCAAAAAATGGGCGTTGCATAACCATGAAGCATCCTCATTGTTCTTTTTTTGGATGCAGCGAGTTTCCTACAGACAGCTTGTTCACGGCAAGTCGGAAAGGGCGAAGATACAAATAAATGACATAAAAAAACCCACGCCGGAGCGTGGGTTTTTTTGAATCAGTCGGGCTTAGTGGCCGAACTGGTTCATGGTGTTCTTCGCGTCGTCACCGGCCTTGAGAGCCTGTTCGCCAGCAAAGATTTCCTTGTGGTCATCACCGATGTCCGAACCGGCCATCGCCTGATGCTTGACGCAGGCAACACCCTCGCGGATTTCCTTGCGCTGAACACCAGCCACATAGGCCAGCATACCCTGGTCGCCGAAGTAACCCTTGGTCAGCTCGTGCATGTGCAGAGCAGTCGTGTGGTAGGTCGGCAGGGTGATCAGGTGATGGAAGACACCGGCTTCACGCGACGCATCGGCCTGGAAGGTGCGGATCTTTTCATCAGCGTCCTTGGCCAGTTCGGTGTTGTCGTAGTCAACGCTCATCAGCTTGGCGCGGTCGTAGGCGGAAACATCCTTGCCTTCGGCCACGAAGCGGTCGTAGGACTGCTGACGGAAGTTCAGTGTCCAGTTGAACGACGGGCTGTTGTTGTAAACCAGCTTGGCGTTCGGAACCACTTCCTTGACGCGGTTGACCATGTGGGCGATTTCAGCAACATTCGGCGTTGCAGTTTCGATCCACAGCATGTCGGCGCCGTTCTGCAGCGATGTCACGCAGTCCAGCACAACGCGGTCGATCTGCGTGTCGGCACGGAACTGGAACAGGCCGGAAGCGAGACGCTTCGGACGGTGCAGCTTGCCATCACGCTTGATCAGCACTTCGTCATCGTTGGCTTCGGAAATGTCGATTTCCGTGGTGTCGAGGTAGCTGATGTACTGCGACGCCAGGTCGCCCTTGACCTTGGAGACCGGGATCTTCTGGGTCAGGTCGGCGCCTTCGGAGTCGGTACGGGCAACGATAACGCCCTGGTCAACACCGAGCTCGATGAATGCATAACGAACGGCATTGATCTTGGCCAGGAAGTCTTCATGCGGCACGGTTACCTTGCCAGCCTGGTGACCGCACTGCTTGGCGTCCGATACCTGGTTTTCGATCTGGATGCAGCAAGCGCCAGCTTCGATCATCTTCTTAGTGAGCAGGTAGGTCGCTTCTTCGTTACCGAAGCCGGCGTCGATGTCGGCAATGATCGGCACGATGTGCGATTCGAAGTTGTTGATCTGAGCTTCGATCTGAGCGGCCTTGGCGTTGTCACCGGCTTCCTGAGCTTTCTTCAGGTTGCGGAACATGTCGTTCATTTCCTTGGCGTCGGCTTGACGCAGGAAGGTGTACAGCTCTTCGATCAGAGCCGGAACGGAAGTCTTTTCGTGCATGGACTGGTCAGGCAGCGGGCCGAATTCGGAACGCAGTGCAGCAACCATCCAGCCGGACAGGTAGAGGTACTTCTTTTCGGTGGTGCCGAAGTACTTCTTGTTGGCGATCATCTTCTGCTGGCCAACAAAACCGTGCCAGCAACCCAGCGACTGGGTGTACTTGCTGGAGTCGGCATCATATTCAGCCATGTCGCGGCGCATGATGGCAGCGGTGTACTTGGCGATGTCGAGGCCGGTCTTGAAACGGTTCTGCATTTGCATGCGGGCCGCATCTTCCGGGCTGATAGCGTTCCATGTGTCGCCGAACTGGGCTTTCAGGGCACGAACAGCATCAATAGCAGAGGTGTACGTAGTCATAACGTTTTCCTGTCGCAGGGTGGGAAAAGTTGAAGTGCCAACATAAACAGCATGCGGGTCGCTTTAACAGTGGGTGCAGTCTAGAGTTCATGGCATAATTTTCAAAATTTATAGTTTTTATTTTCGGTATTCATGCAATGAATCTAGAGCGTATCGATCTCAATCTTCTGGTCTATCTGGATGTGCTGCTGCAGGAGAAAAATGTGACCCGTGCGGCGGCGCAACTGGGCATAACCCAGCCAGCAATGTCCAATGGACTCAAGCGCTTGCGTGAGCTTTTCAATGACCCCCTGATGATTCGCTCAAGCAGTGGCATGGCGCCTACGGAGCGTGCTCTGGAGCTGGCACCGCTGGTGCGTCAGGCACTTTCGGCGGTCACCGAGATTCTCGAGCCCAAGCAGGATTTCCGACCACTGACATCTAAGCGCGTCTTTCGCATCATGACATCCGACTATGCCGAGGCCACGCTGATGCCGGCGCTGGTGAAGGCGCTGCGCTCGGAGGCACCGGATGTGGTGTTGGATTTTCTCACACCTTCCGATGTCAGCATACAAGACATCGAGCAGGGCAAGGTCGATCTGGCGATCAACCGATTCAATGAAATACCACTTTCGTTTCATCAGGTTACGCTATGGTCAGACAGCTTTTCCTGTCTGCTCAATCGCAGCAATCCGGCGGCTGTGCGCTTCAACTTGAAAACCTATCTGGAGTCGCAGCACATCTGGGTGTCGAAAACCGGCATGGGTATCGGTTTCGGCATGAATCCGGATCGTGGCGGCATGGGGCAAATTGATGCGGCGCTGGAGCGTATCGGTCAGCGTCGTCGCATCACCATCTATACGCGCCATTACCAGATGCCGGCGCTGGTTGCACACAAGGCCGACCTGATCGCGACGCTGCCGACGCGAATTGCGCGCCTGCAGAACGATCATCCTCAACTGGTGGTGAAAGAGCCGCCATTCTTCATTCCCGAGTTCGAGCTGAAGATGGCCTGGGGCGCGTTGCTGCATCACAGCCCGGCACATCGCTGGCTGCGTCAGCTCATTCTTTATGTGGCACGCCAGATCACCGAGCAGGAGCGGCGTGATGAAGAGAAGGCCAATTGGGTGCCGAAGCGACGCAAGCGCATTGATCGGGAATGACCGGCGTGGAAGTTTTCGCTAGACTACGGCCACTTTTTGCAACACATACGTACCTGTTACGTACTAACGAGGCTGATGCACATGACTGAGCAGCGCATTCAACACGGCGAACTCGCTATCGCCAAATCCCTGTACGACCTGGTCAACAACGAAGTGGCTCCGGGCACTGGCGTTGATCCCAAGCATTTCTGGGGCCAGTTCGAGCAGATCATGGCCGATCTCATGCCGAAGAATCAGGCGCTGCTGGCCAAGCGTGATGCCATTCAGGCCAAGATTGATGCCTGGCATCAGGCGAATCGCAACGCGGACTTCGCAGCCTACAAGACTTTCCTGACCGAGATCGGCTATCTGGTGCCGGAAGGTCCGGACTTCGCTGTCAGCCCTGAAAATGTCGATGACGAAATTGCACGCATTGCCGGCCCGCAGCTGGTAGTGCCGGTGAAAAATGCCCGCTATGCGCTGAATGCTGCCAATGCTCGCTGGGGCTCGCTCTATGACGCGCTTTACGGCACCGATGCCATCTCTGAGGAAGGCGGTGCCGAGAAGGGCAAGGGCTACAACCCGGTGCGCGGCAACAAGGTCATTGCCTTTGCCCGCAATTTCCTCGACCAGTCGGCGCCGCTGGCTTCCGGTTCGCACGCCGACAGCACCGGCTACGCCATTGTCAGCGGCCAGCTGCAGGTCACGCTGAAGAGCGGTGAGACCGTTGCGCTGGCGCAGCCGGAGAAGTTCGTCGGCTACACGGGCGACATCGCCAGCCCGACCAGCATCCTGTTGAAAAACAACAATCTGCACGCCGAAGTTCAGTTCGATCGTGAAAGTGCCATCGGCAAGACAGACGCGGCTGGCATCAAGGATGTCAATCTCGAATCGGCCATCACCGCCATCCAGGATTGCGAAGATTCCGTGGCAGCCGTCGATGCCGAAGACAAGGTCGAGGTCTACGGCAACTGGCTGGGCCTGATGAAAGGCACGCTGAGCGAATCGTTCGAAAAGGGCGGCAAGACACTGGTCCGTACCCTCAACGGCGATCGTACCTTTGCCAAGCCGAATGGCGGCGAGCTGACGCTGCACGGCCGTGCGCTGCTGCTGGTGCGCAACGTCGGCCATCTGATGACCAACCCGGCCGTGCTCTACAAGGGCCAGGAAGTGCCGGAAGGCATCATGGATTGCCTGGTGACCGTGCTGGCCGCCAAGCACGACCTGCTGAAGACCAACAAAGTGTCGAATTCGCGCGCCGGTTCGGTCTACATCGTGAAACCGAAGATGCATGGCCCGGAAGAAGTGGCCTTCGCCAACGAGATCTTCGGTCGCGTTGAAGACGCGCTGGGTCTGGCTCGCAACACCCTGAAGATGGGCATCATGGATGAAGAGCGTCGTACCACGGTGAACCTGAAGGAGTGCATCCGCGCTGCCGCCGCCCGTGTCATCTTCATCAACACCGGCTTCCTTGACCGTACCGGTGACGAAATGCACACCTCCATGGAAGCCGGCGCCATGGTGCGCAAGGCCGACATGAAGGCGGCCAAGTGGATCGCCGCCTACGAAAACTGGAACGTCGACATCGGGCTCGCCTGCGGTCTGCAGGGCAAGGCTCAGATCGGCAAGGGCATGTGGGCCATGCCGGACCTGATGAAGGGCATGCTGGAACAGAAGATTGCTCACCCGAAGGCCGGTGCCAACACCGCCTGGGTGCCATCGCCGACGGGTGCCACGCTGCATGCCACGCACTATCACCAGGTGCTGGTGCAGGACGTGCAGAACCAGCTCAAGTCGCGCCCGCGCGCTGCGCTGGATGACATCCTGACCTATCCGGTCGCGACCAACCCGAGCTGGTCGGCGGAAGAGATCAAGAGCGAACTCGACAACAACTGCCAGGGCATCCTTGGCTATGTGGTGCGCTGGATCGATCAGGGCGTCGGCTGCTCCAAGGTGCCGGACATCCACAACATCGGCCTCATGGAGGATCGCGCCACGCTGCGCATCTCCAGCCAGCACGTCGCCAACTGGCTGCGTCACGGCATCTGCACTCAGGCGCAGGTCGTGGAAGCCATGCAGCGCATGGCTGCCGTGGTCGATGCACAGAATGCCGGTGATGCCCTGTACCAGCCGATGGCACCGAACTTCGACGCCAGCGTTGCCTATCAGGCCGCAGCCGAGCTGGTGTTCGAGGGCTGTGCGCAGCCCAATGGCTACACCGAGCCGGTGCTGCATCGCCGTCGTCGTGAGCTGAAGGCCAGCCTGGCTGGCTGAGCCTGTGTACCTGTGTTGAAAAAGCCGTCTGCTTGTCATCAAGCAGGCGGCTTTTTCATGACTGAACGAATGATCTGGGACTATCCATGAGAACAGCACAAGCCGGTGTTCTGGCCGAAATTCCGGGCCATGCGCTTTATGTCAGCTATCAACTGTCGGATCCGGCCGAGCTGCTGTCGGCATTGCGACGCTTGCAGGCAGAGGTGGATGGTCACCGCTGTGTTGCCGGTCTCGGCGCATCCTTGGCGGCTGCCCTGGATGTCAGCATTCCGGGCTTGCGTGCCGGCTTTGACATTCCGGGCGCGCTGGTGGCACTGCCGCAGCAGCCGATTGCGCTCTGGCTCTGGCTGCGTGGCGAGGACCGGGGTGACTTGCTGCTCGCCGAGCGGGCCTGGACGCAGCGCCTGCAGCCTGCGTTTGTGCGGCATCAGCGGGTTGAAGCGTTCCGCCACGGTGATGGCCGCGATCTGACCGGCTACAAGGATGGCACGGAAAATCCGGTGGATGAGCTGGCGGTTGCTGCCGCCTGCGTCCCGTCTGAAAGTGCATTGCTGGCAGGCTCAAGCTTTGCCGCCATCCAGCAATGGCTGCATCAGTTCGAACAGTTTGATGCCATGAGTCAGGCAGCGCAGGATCACGCCATCGGCCGCCGGCGCAGCGATGATGTCGAGCTGGAGGATGCTCCCGAGTCGGCCCATGTGAAGCGCACCGCGCAAGAGGACTTCGAGCCGGAGGCCTTTGTGCTGCGCCGTTCCATGCCGTGGTCGGCGGGCAATCGCGCAGGCTTGATGTTTGTCGCGTTCGGCCATTCGTTTCAGGCCTTCGAGGCCCAGTTGACGCGTATGTCAGGTGCCGAGGACGGTGTTCTGGATGCCTTGTTCCAGTTCAGCCAGCCGGTGACCAGCCACTATGTCTGGTGTCCGCCGATGCTCGACGGGCGTCTTGATCTGAGTCTGCTCGGGCTGATGCCATAACCATCCGGCCATAAAAAAATCCCGCCAGAGCGCGGGATTTTTTTATGTGATCAAGGCTTACAGGGCCACAAAGTCGACCTTTTCGCGCACGGCGCAATCCGGGCAGGGCCAGTTGTCGGGAATCTTTGTCCACAGCGTGCCGGCCGGGAAACCTTCCTTGGCACAGCCCTGGCTTTCATCATAAATGTAGCCGCAATCCGAGCACTGGAAGCGCGCGTGACCATCGGTCTGCAGGTGTGCCGGGGCACCTTCCGGAATCGGCGACATCTGCGCCGGATTTTCCAGTCGGGCGCGATTCAGCGCCGAGTTCAGAATCTGCTCTCGCTTTGAAGGCAGGATGTTGGCTTTGCTCAAATCGCCCTTGTAATGCCTGGCGACCAGCGGGTCCATCTGACGGAACCACAGCGCCGGGATGTAGGCCGGAATCAGCATGGAGGCGTAGCCGGACGGCAGCTGCGGGCTTTCCTCGAAGTGGCGCAGGGCCTGGAAGCTGCGCGTCGGATGCGCATGATGGTCGCTGTGTCGTTGCAGCTGGTACAGCACCAGATTGGTGACGATGTGGTTGCTGTTCCAGGAATGCTCGGGCATGCAGCGAACATAGCGGCCATCCGCGCCTTTCTGACGCAGCAGACCGTAGTGCTCGATGTAGTTGATGACTTCCAGCAGCGACGCGCCGTAGAAGGCCTGCAGCAGCAGGAAGGGCAGTGCGGCCCAGCCCAGCACCGCAGTAATCGCACCGAAGAAAACAACCGTCATGGCCCAGGCTTGCAGGTTGTCGTTATCGAGTGACCACGTGCTTTTACCGAGACGACCCAGGCGCTCGCCTTCGATCTTCCAGGCAGACAGCACACTGCCGATCATGGTGCGCGGCAGGAAGGCCCAGAAGGTTTCGCCCATTTTCGAGCTGGCCGGGTCTTCCGGCGTAGCAACATTCTTGTGATGGCCACGCACATGTTCGGCGTAGAAATGGCCGTAGGCCACGGGGGCCAGCGTGAGCTTGGCCATCCAGCGCCCGAATGTGTCGCGCTTGTGCGACAGCTCATGGGCGGTATTGATGGCGATGCCGTTGAGAGCGCCTACCGACAGCACAAGACCGATAAACTCGAAGATGCCGAGGTCGTGGTGCACGGCTATCGCGGCGCCCCAGATGGTGAGGATGAATTGCGAAGGGATGTAGGCATAGACAACGTATCGGTAATAGCTGTCCGATTCGAGTTGTGCCACGACAGACTCGGGCGGGTTGCTGGCGTCGGAACCGATGATGCGATCCAGCAGCGGGATGACTCCGTAGACCAGAATGGGGCCGCCCCAGAGCGCGGCACTGATGCCGGTCAATTCGTAAAGAGCGAGAATCAGCAGCCCCAGAACCGGCAGCATGGGACTTAGCAGCCAGAGATAGCGTTTGCTGTCCACCCAAGGGGTGGTGAGTGTGGCGGTTGTCATGGTGGGTCTCTCCTGAGACAGTTTCATTTCAATTTCAGACAAAAAGCGTTGCTTGCGCTGTGACCGTATCATTGTTCAATGTTAAGGTTGCTGTCTGGCATTAAAAGCCGCTTTTATCTCTCAAAACGCCGGAACTAGACCAAATGCAGGACTTTCTGAGCATCATTTTTGACGACTTGCATCTCACGGATGCCGAATACTTTTTCGTTTCGGCCTCCAGTGACTGGGCATTTGGCGTGAATCTGCCCAATCGTTCAATTTTTCATGCGGTCTTGCAAGGGGAGGCCATTGTCGAGGTTGGCGATCAGCGGTATCGCTTGTCCGCAGGCGACTTGTTGATTGTGCCGACGGGCAGTGATCACCGTATTCATGCGCCCGAAGGTACTGCGCACACTGTTGTCGATATCAGTGAGGAGTTCGGGCGCTCCAGAGAAACACCGATCACGCTGGGCGATGGCCCGTTATCGGCATTTATTCTGACTGCAGGCTGTCGTTTCGATGTCGAGCTGGGGCAGCCGCTGATGTCGGCATTGCCAGCGGCCATTCCCATCCTCGGCGTGCAGAAAAGCACACCAGAGTGGCTGCGTATCGGCATCGAGTTTCTCTTGCAGGAGACTCGTGAGCGCAGGCCAGGGCACCAGAGCATCCTCAATCGCCTCGGTGACATCTGGTTTGTTGAAATGCTGCGAACCTACATTGAAAGCCTGCCCGAGGGTAATGACTCCTGGCTGCGAGCGCTCAAGGATCCGGCCTTGGCACTGGTGTTAAGCGCCATTCACAAGCATCCCGGCAAGGCCTGGACCGTTCCGGCGCTGGCGCAAATGGCCTGTCTGTCACGCTCGGCGTTTGCCGATCGATTCCAGAAAATCATGGGCAAACCGCCTCTGACCTATGTCAGTGAGCACCGCATGCGTGTTGCCGCTTGGCAGCTGCGCCATACCGGGCAGCCCATCTGCCATATTGGCGATGCCGTGGGTTATGCCTCGGAGACGGCCTTCGGTCAGGCCTTCAAGCGTAGCCATGGTCTGGCGCCTGGCCGTTATCGCGAGCAAATCCGCGCAGAATCGCGTTTGGCAGCTGATTAGGCTCGCCATGGCAAGTAAACTTTTGGTATAACGATGGTCTGCTTGACGCATCAGTCAGCCTGATAAAACAACGATAAGGTAGCCCTCTGATGAGCCGATACGCCTCCCGTTCGACACTGATCCATTGTTTCATGCTGTGGGCAGAAACCAGCCCCAATACGGTTTACATGACGCAGCCCTTGGCTGATGGCAAAACGCTGGAAGTAACCTGGGGTGAAGCCGCGAACCAGGTGACACGTGTTGCCAACTACCTCGCCTCCTTGAATCTGCCTGCGCAAAGCAGCATTGGCTTGCTGGGCCGCAACAGTGCGCACTGGATTCTGGCTGATCTGGCGATCTGGATGGCCGGCCACGTCACCGTGCCGCTTTATCCCACGCTCAATGCCGAATCGGCCGAGTACATTCTTGAGCACTCCGAATGCAAGCTGCTGTTCCTCGGCAAGCTCGATGGCAAAGCCGACGGCTGGAACGACATCAAGACCATCCTGCCGGAAAGCCTGCCCCTGATCGGCCTGCCGCTGTCACCACGCACGGATGTCACGCAATGGACCGATCTGGTCGCACAGTACGAGCCGCTCAGTGAAATTACGCTGCCAGAAACCAGTGCCATGGCCACGATTGTCTACACTTCCGGCAGCACAGGTCGTCCCAAGGGCGTGATGCATAGCTTCGGCACCATGTGTTCAGTAGCCAACGGTCTGCGCGACACCTACAAGGTCAATCGTGACGATCGCATGCTGTCTTACCTGCCATTGGCACATGTCGCCGAGCGTGCAGTGGTTGAGACTGCTTCGTTGTACTTCGGCTTCAAAGTCTATTTTGCCGATAATCTGGCGACTTTCCAGCAGGACTTGCAGCGTGCCCAGCCGACAATCTTCTTCTCGGTGCCGCGCTTGTGGACTAAGTTCTACCTCGCCATCAATGAGAAGCTGCCGCCGTCCAAGCAGCGCATCCTGTTCAATATCCCGATTCTTTCCGGTGTGATCAAGCGCAAGATTCTCACGCAGCTCGGTCTCGACAAGGTGCGTCTGGCTATTACTGCTTCGGCTCCGTTGCCGCCGAACATTCTGCAGTGGTATCGCAACCTCGGTCTCGATCTGCTGGATGTCTACGGCATGACCGAGAACTATGGCTATTCGCACGGTTCGCGTCCTGGCGAAGTTCGTGTCGGCTATGTCGGCCATACCAATCCGGGCGTCGAGCATCGTATTGCCGATACCGGCGAGGTTCAGGTCAAGAGCCCGGGCCAGATGATGGGCTACTACAAGGCCCCGGACAAAACCGCTGAAGACATGACAGACGATGGCTATCTGAAGACCGGTGATCGCGGTGAAATCGACGAGCAGGGTCGTCTGCGCATTACAGGGCGTGTCAAGGAGCTCTTCAAGACTTCCAAGGGCAAGTATGTGGCGCCTGTGCCGATCGAGCAGAAGCTCAATGTTCATCCCAAGGTGGAAGTCATTTGCGTCACCGGCCCGACTCAGCCGCAACCGTTTGCATTGTTCATGTTGTCACTGGATGCCACGGCCGAGCTGGCTGATGGCCGCCTTGACAAGGATACGCTCTCGGCAGAATTCACGGCCCTGTTGAAAACGGTGAATGCTTCGCTGGAAGATCATGAGCAGCTGGATTATGTGGTCGTGGTCAAGGATCAGTGGACCATGGAGAATGGTTTCCTGACGCCGACCATGAAGATCAAACGCAATGTGATTGAAGAGCGTTATCTGCCGAATGCCGATACCTGGGTTGCCATGCGCAAGACCGTGATCTGGGAGTAATCCCCGATCACGGCAAAATCGGCATGCAATGAAAAAAGGGCAGAGTGATCTGCCCTTTTTTCATGATTGAAATTTCAATACGCCAAGCTTAGCGGACGCGATAGGTAATGCGGCCCTTGGTCAGGTCATACGGGGTCATTTCGACCTTGACCTGGTCACCCGTGAGAATACGGATGTAGTGCTTGCGCATCTTGCCCGAGATATGGGCGATCACGACGTGGCCATTTTCCAGCTTCACGCGGAACATGGTGTTCGGCAGGGTGTCGACGACAACACCATCAAACTCAATCTGTTCTTCTTTCGACATGCAGCAATGGCCTCGGCGGCTGGATAATCATTAAAGCGGGCAGCAAGCCCGCAAAGCCGGCGCATTGTGCCCGAAAAGGCGGGCGCTGGCAAAGGCTGCTGCTAATGCGCGATTTATATGCTCAGCGAGCCAGCAGCCATTCGCCTTCGATCAGCAGTTCCAGGGGGCGAAACTGAGTTTTGTAACGCATGCGCTCAGCCTGACGCACCCAGTAACCAAGATAAAGAAAGGGTAATTCGCGCCGTCTGGTCTCGGCCATTTGCCAGAGAATCGCAAAGGTGCCGAGGCTGCGCCAGGACTCGCTGGGATCATAGAAGGTGTAGACCGCGGACAGACCCGTTTTCAGCACGTCGGTCACGGCAAGCGCCATCAGCCGCTCGCCGCGACGAAACTCGACGAAGACGGTATCAGACCATTCGCTGGTGAGAAACTCCCGGTATTGGCGTGGCGTCGGCGGGTACATGTCGCCATCACGATGGCGTGCCGCGATATAACGCGCGTAGAGCGCGTAGTGCTGCTCATTCCATTCCGGCTCGACACAATGCACGCTCAAATCCTGATTGCGACTCCAGGCACGCTTCTGGCTGCGCTTGGGTTTGAAGGTGGCCACAGGCACGCGCACCGAGATGCAGGCCTGACAATCCTGGCATTGTGGCCGATAGACATAGTGGCCGCTGCGACGAAAGCCCATGTCGGAAAGCTGGCTGTAGGCATGGGCCGTCATCTCGGCTTCCGGATCGGCAAACAGGGTGATGGCCTCGCGCCCGGCGATGTAGCTGCAGACATGAGGCGATGTGGTGAAAAAGCGCAGCTCGCTGGCTGTCATGAGTCAGGATGCTCGGTTGCCAGCGGGAAGCCGGCCAGTTTCAGCACGCCATGAGCCCGAGCCCAGTCATAACCGGGCTGATCACGCACGCGTTGCAGATGCGTCAGATAGGTTGTGCGTGACACCATTTCTGCTCCCAGACTGATCAAGTGCGGATTTTCAAACTGGGCATCCACGACCGGCCAGCCAGCGTCGCGAGCAATGCAGGTGAGCGCCCAGAAGGCGATCTTGGAGGCATCGGTTTTCACGCTGAACATCGACTCGCCGCAAAACAGTCCTCCTACGCTGACGCCATACAGGCCACCGACCAGCGTGCCGTCATGCCAGACCTCGATACTGTGCGCATGGCCGGAGGCATGCAAGGCGCAATAGCCGGTGATGATGTCGGGGCTGATCCAGGTGTCATCGGCGTAGGCACGCGGCGCGGCACAGTTCTCGATGACGGCAGCAAAGGCGTGATCGACAGAAATTTGCCAGGCGGTGTTACGCAAGCTCTTGCGCAGACTGCGAGAGGGGCTGAACGTCTCCGGGTAAAACACACAGCGTGGATCCGGTGACCACCAGAGTATCGGGTCGGTCTCGGAGAACCAGGGAAAGATACCGTTGCGGTAGGCGGTCAGCAGCCGCCGGGGCGAGAGATCGCCGCCAGCAGCGAGCAGACCGTCAGGCTCACGAAGAGCCTGCTCCGGCGCCGGGAAAACGAGGCTCTGATCCAGCCAGGGCAGTTGGATGGCCACGAGCTCAGCGACGCCTGTGCCGTTTACTCAGTTACCTAGCGCGTCGAGGTACTTTTCTGCATCAAGTGCCGCCATGCAGCCAGCACCAGCGGAGGTAATCGCCTGACGATAGACGTGATCGGCGATATCGCCTGCGGCAAACACGCCGGCCACATTGGTCGCGGTGGCATTGCCTTCGCTGCCGCTCTTGACCTTGAGATAGCCATTTTTCATGTCGAGCTGGCCGGCAAAGATGTCCGAGTTCGGCTTGTGGCCGATGGCAATGAAAATACCGGCAACCGGCACGCTCTGGTCATCGCCGCCAGTGGTCGAGGCGAGCAGGGCGCCGGTGACGCCGGAGTCATCGCCCAGCACTTCTTTCAGGCTGTGATTCCAGATGATGGTGATCTTGCCGGCTTTTTCCTTCTCGAACAGATGATCCTGCAGGATTTTCTCGGACTTGAGCTTGTCGCGGCGATGCACCAGGGTCACGTGCTCGGCGATGTTGGACAGGTACAGCGCTTCCTCGACAGCGGTGTTGCCGCCACCGACGACCATGACGCGCTGGCCGCGATAGAAGAAGCCGTCGCAGGTGGCGCAGGCGCTGATGCCGCGGCCCATGAACGCGGTTTCGGAGTCGAGGCCGAGGTATTGCGCAGAGGCACCGGTGGCGATGATGAGGGCATCACAGGTGTATTCGCCGCTGTCACCGCTGAGCACGAACGGGCGCTGATCCAGCTTCACGGCATTGATGTGATCGAAGATGACCTGGGTACCGAAGCGCTCGGCGTGAGCCTGCATGCGCTCCATCAAGGCCGGGCCGGTGAGACCGTGGGCATCGCCGGGCCAGTTGTCGACTTCGGTCGTGGTGGTGAGCTGGCCGCCGGCCTGCATGCCGGTGATGACCACAGGCTGAAGATTGGCGCGCGCGGCATAGACAGCGGCGGTGTAACCGGCAGGGCCGGAGCCCAAAATAATCAGGCGATGATGTACGCTGGCCATGACAACTCCGTTCTAAGGGTTAAAAGACAGGCAGAGAGTGTAGCAGAGGTCCTGTCATCTTCCGGACAGGTCGCTACAATGTCGCATCACATGATCCGGGAAATTTGCAGTGGCCGTGCCTGAACAAACTCAAGACTCCGCTAAAGCGACCAAACCGGGTCGACTCGTGCTGCACCGTGTGTTCTGGATTGTGCTGGCGTGCTTCGTTGCGCTCAGTATCTTCACGCACGATGCCAATGATCCTGCCTGGACGCAGTGGGGCTCCGGCCCGACGAACAATGCCGCCGGCCAGTTCGGTGCCTATCTGTCCGATATTCTCGGCTTCATGCTCGGCAGCGTGGTCTATGCCGTGCCATTCCTGCTGTTCTGGCGCATCGCACTGTTCTGGTATCAGCCGCCACTGGCGCTGACCGGCTGGCGTCAGGCCGCCGCCTGGGTGGTGTCGCTGTTTTCGCTGGCCTCTTTGCTGGCCCTGCATCAATACCAGCCTGGCTATGGTCTCGATAATGCTGCCGGCGGTCTGTTTGGCCGCACCCTCGGGCTGGCCATGTGGCAGGCCACCGGTCTGATCGGCGGTAGTCTTATTCTGGGTGCGTTGTTTGTACTGACCTTTACGCTGGCCAGCGGCCTGTCCTGGCCTTTCGTGCTGGAGCGAGTCGGCCGCGGACTGTGGCTGGGCTTTGCCGGTCTGCAGGCCATCTGTATTCCGGCCTGGCAGAGCTGGCGCGCCAAGCGTCGTTCGGCTTCGCCGGCGGCAGCGAACAGCGTGCCGCAGGCCTCGGCACGTCAGGAGCCGGTCATGCGTGAGCAGGCGAAACCGGCGTTCACGCCACGTGTGCCGGAAACCCAGGCAACACCGATGGAGACGCCACGCCCCAAGCTGGAAATCACCATCCAGCCGATTGCCGAAGTGAAACCGGCGAAGAAGCCGGAAACGCAGCGCCAGCTGTTTGCGCCGCCACCGGGCGAGGGCAGTCTGCCATCGCTGGATCTGCTTGATCCGGCCGAGCCGCGCGGGCGCAAGGGCTATACGCCGGAGGCGCTGGAGGCGATGTCGCGCCTGCTGGAAATCAAGCTGAAAGAATTCAATGTCGATGCCGAAGTCGTGGCGGTTCAGCCTGGCCCGGTCATCACCCGTTTCGAGATTCAGCCGGCACCGGGCGTGAAGGTTGCGCGCATCACCAATATTGCCAAGGATCTGGCGCGCGCCATGGCCATGGTTTCGGTGCGCGTGGTCGAGGTCATCCCCGGCAAGTCTGTGGTCGGCATCGAGGTGCCGAATCAGGATCGCGAGATGGTGCGTCTCTCGGAAATTCTCACCTCTCAGGCGTTCGAGTCGAAGTCGAGTCCGCTGACACTGGCGCTGGGCAAGGACATCGCCGGTCATCCGATCGTGGCTGATCTGGCGCGCATGCCGCATTTGCTGGTCGCCGGTACCACCGGCTCGGGCAAGTCGGTGGGCGTCAACGCCATGATCCTGTCCATGCTGTTCAAGGCCACGCCGGCCGAGCTGCGCCTGATCATGATCGACCCGAAGATGCTGGAGCTGTCGGTTTACGACAAAATTCCGCATTTGCTGACGCCGGTCGTGACCGACATGAAGGATGCCGCCAACGCGCTGCGTTGGTGTGTGGCCGAGATGGAGCGGCGCTACAAGCTGATGTCCAAGCTCGGCGTGCGCAACCTCGACGGCTATAACAAGAAGGTGGCCGATGCCATCGCGGCCGGCGAACCGATCAAGGACCCGCTGTGGCGACCAGGCGAAAATGTCTTCGAGGAAGAGGCGTCCGAACTCGGCAAACTGCCGTTTGTGGTGGTCATCATCGACGAATTCGCCGACATGATCATGATCGTCGGCAAGAAGGTCGAGGAGCTGATCGCCCGCATCGCGCAGAAGGCACGTGCGGCGGGTATTCACTTGATTCTGGCCACGCAGCGCCCGTCGGTGGATGTCATCACCGGCCTGATCAAGGCCAACGTACCGACGCGTATCGCCTTCCAGGTGTCGTCGCGCATAGACTCGCGCACCATCCTCGATCAGGGCGGTGCGGAAATGCTGCTGGGCCATGGCGACATGCTGTTCCTGCCGCCGGGCACCAGCTTGACCGAACGAGTTCACGGTGCCTTTGTCAGCGACGACGAGGTCCACCGCGTTTGTGGTGATTGGCGCGCTCGTGGCGAGCCCGACTACATCGACGAAATTCTCGAAGGCAGCCTGGAAGTCACCGATGGTGGCGGCAAAGGCAGTTTTGGTGGTTTCGATGATGTCGGCGGCGACCCCGAGCAGGATGCGCTCTACGACGAAGCGGTGGCTTTTGTGCTGGAAACGCGACGACCGTCGATTTCCTTTGTGCAGCGCAAGTTCAAGATCGGCTACAACCGGGCCGCGCGCCTAGTGGAAGCGATGGAGAATGCCGGCGTGGTGTCTGCCATGCAGACCAATGGCCAGCGTGAAGTCGTGGTACCCCGACGCGAATGACGCGTCCTTCAGAGATCACGACATGTTTATGGAACGCAAATTTTTATCTGCTCTGAGTTTGAGTCTGTTATTGATGCCGGCCTGGTCGCTGGCAGATGCCGGCACGGATCTGGCCGCCAGACTGAAGGCCATCCGCAGTCTCGATGCCGACTTCACGCAGACGACGCAAGCCACCAAGGGCAAACCCGAAAGTGTGGTGCTGGGGCATATTCAGGCCCAGAAGCCCGGGCTTTTCCGCTGGGAGGTGCGCCGGCCGTATGTACAGCTGCTGGTTTCCGACGGCCGCGAGCTGAAGATCTTTGACCCCGATCTGCTGCAGATGACTATACGCCCGGTCAGTCAGGAGTTGAGTCAGACGCCAGCGTTGTTGTTCACCGGCAACGCCTCAGCACTGCAGAAGCAGTTTCGTATCAGCCAGAAAGTGAATGGCGCGAGTGTTATCTATACGCTCATGCCCAAGGCCAAAGACTCGGTCTTTGCCGATCTCAGCCTGCAATTCAAGGGCAATGAGCCCTTGTCGATGAGCCTGCGTGACAGCCTCGGTCAGCAGACGCGCATCGAGTTCTTCCGCGTCAAGCGCAATGCCGCGCTGCCAGCCTCGGCCTTCAAATTCACACCACCGGCCGGCACCGACATCATTCGTGAATGACGCCATGAGTTCGGCCTATCAACCGCTGGCAGCACGCTTGCGGCCGCAAAGCCTGGCGGAATATGTCGGGCAGACTCATGTGCTGGCTCGTGGCCGTCCGCTGCGCGAGGCGCTGGAAAGCGGGCAGCTGCACTCGATGATTCTGTGGGGCCCGCCCGGCGTCGGCAAGACCACGCTGGCGCGCTTGATGAGCAGCGCCTGCGATGCCCGCTTTCTTGCGGTCTCCGCCGTACTGTCGGGCGTCAAGGAAATCCGTGCAGCGATCGAGGAGGCGCAGTTCTACCGTCAGAGCGGTCAGCGCACGGTGCTTTTTGTGGATGAAGTGCATCGTTTCAACAAGTCGCAGCAGGACGCATTCCTGCCGTATGTCGAGGATGGCACGCTGATCTTCATCGGTGCCACCACCGAAAACCCTTCGTTCGAGCTCAACAAGGCACTGCTGTCACGTGCTCGCGTCTATGTGCTGCGCTCCCTGTCGCTGGATGAGCTGCAGCAGCTGTTGCAACAGGCCTGCCAGGATCCGCGTGGCCTGGGTGAGCGTACGGTCCGTTTCACGGAGGTCGAGCTGCAGGCGCTGGCGCATGCCGCCGATGGCGATGCCCGCCGTGCTCTCAATCTGCTCGAAATCGCTGCCGATCTGGCCGAGGCCGCAGGCGGTCAGCTCGATGAAGCGAGCTTGGGCGAAGTGCTGCAAGGCTCGCTGCGCCGCTTCGACAAAAGTGGCGACGACTTCTACGACCAGATATCCGCCTTGCACAAGTCGGTGCGTGGCTCCGACCCGGACGCCGCGCTGTACTGGCTGAGCCGCATGCTGGATGGCGGCGCCGATCCTTACTACCTGGCCCGTCGCATCATTCGCATGGCCTGGGAAGACATCGGACTGGCCGACCCTCGCGCCATGCAAATCGCCAACGATGCCGCGCAGACCTACGAACGGCTGGGCAAGCCCGAAGGTGAGCTGGCGCTGGGCCAGGCGGTGATCTATCTCGCTGTGGCGGCCAAAAGCAACGCCGGCTACAACGCCTACAACAAGGCCCGCGCCTTTGTGCTGCAGGACCGCAGCCGCGAGGTACCTGTACACCTGCGCAACGCCCCGACCCAGCTCATGAAGGAGCTGGGGCATGGTCACGCCTATCGTTATGCCCATGACGAACCGCATGCTTATGCGGCCGGAGAATCGTACCTGCCCGAGGGCATGACCGAGCAGCGCTGGTACCAGCCCGTGCCGCGCGGGCTGGAGATCAAGATCGGCGACAAGCTGACCTTCTTGCGCCAGCTGGATGAGGCGGCGGGCAAGCTTAAAGGGCGTTAAGCGTTACCTTGGATCTCGCCTGATGCAGCTTTTTATAGCTGTCGATGAGACGCAGGTGCCTGTCGAGCCCCTCTAGCTTCATGCTTGTCGGTGTTAAGCCGAAGAAGCGCACGCTGCCGTTTACCGACCCCATTGCTGCGTCCATGCGCTCGTTGCCAAACATGCGACGGAAATTGGCCTCGTAATCTTCCAGCACCAGCTCATCGTCCAGTTGCACTTCCAGCACCAGATTCACGGCCTGGTAAAACAATCCGCGCTCGACGGTGTTGTCATTGAACTGCTGAAAAGCCTCCACAAGCTCTTTCGCTTCTTCAAATTTCTGCAAGGCGAGATAAATCAGCAGCTTCAACTCCAGAATGGTCAGCTGTCCCCAGATGGTATTGTCGTCAAACTCGATGCCGATCAAGGTGGAGATATCGGTGTAGTCGTCCAGCTCACTGTTTTCCAGGCGCTTGACCAGGGCTTTCAGCGCCTTATCGTTCAGGCTATGCAGGTTCAGGATATCGGCGCGGAAGAGCAGGGCTTTATTGGTGTTATCCCAGATCAGATCTTCCACCGGGTAAATTTCCGAATAGCCCGGCACCAGAATGCGGCAGGCCTTAGCGCCAATATGCTCGTATACCGCCATATACACTTCCTTGCCCATGCCCTCGAGAATGTCGAACAGCGTAGAGGCTTCCTCGGCATTGGAGCTTTCACCCTGACCAGAGAAGTCCCACTCAACAAACGGGAAGTCTGCCTTGGCACTGAAGAAGCGCCACGACACGACACCGCTGGAATCAATGAAGTGCTCAACAAAATTGTTCGGCTCCGTCACCGCCTGACTTCTGAACGTCGGCTGGGGCAAGTCGTTCAGGCCCTCAAAGCTGCGGCCTTGCAGCAACTCCGTCAGGCTGCGCTCCAGCGCCACCTCGAAACTTGGGTGTGCGCCGAACGAGGCAAAGACACCGCCGGTACGCGGATTCATCAGGCAGACGCACATCACCGGGTATTTCCCGCCCAGCGAGGCATCCTTCACCAGCACGGGAAAGCCCTGCGCTTCCAGGCCCTGGATGCCGGCCAGAATGCCGGGGTATTTCGCCAGAACCTCCTGGGGGACATCCGGCAGGGTCATTTCGCCTTCCAGAATCTCGCGCTTTACCGCGCGCTCGAAAATTTCCGACAGGCACTGCACCTGTGCCTCGGCCAGCGTATTGCCGGCACTCATGCCATTGCTCAGAAACAGATTTTCGATCAGGTTGGACGGGAAATAAACCACCTCGCGGTCAGACTGGCGCACGAACGGCAGCGAGCATATGCCGCGGCTTATATTGCCGGAGTTGGTGTCGACCAGATGCGAGCCACACAGCTCATCATCGGAGTTGTAAATCGCCAGGCAGTACTCGTCGAGAATTTCAGCCGGCAAGGCATCATGACGGCCAGGCTTGAACCAGCGCTCGTCCGGATAATGCACAAATGCCGCATTGGCAATATCTTCGCCCCAGAACTGATCGTTGTAGAAAAAGTTGCAGTTCAGCCGTTCGATAAACTCGCCCAGCGCCGATGCCAGCGCACCCTCTTTGGTCGTGCCCTTGCCATTGGTAAAACACATCGGCGAGTGCGCATCACGAATATGCAGCGACCAGACATTCGGGACAATATTGCGCCACGACGCGATCTCAATTTTCATGCCCAAGTCTGCCAATATGCCCGACATATTGGCGATGGTTTGCTCCAGCGGAAGATCCTTGCCAGCAATATAGGTGCCGGCGTTTGCAACCGAATTCGGCATCAGCAATGCCTGGGCATCGGAGTCCAGGCTCTCGACTTCTTCAATGACAAACTCAGGCCCGGCTTGCACGACTTTTTTCACCGTACAACGTTCGATGGAGCGCAAAATGCCCTGGCGATCTTTGTCGCTTATATCGGCCGGCAGCTCGACTTGAATCTTGAATATCTGGTTGTAGCGGTTTTCCGGATCAACAATATTGTTCTGCGACAGGCGGATATTATCGGTAGGGATATTTCGAGTCTGGCAATACAGTTTGACAAAATAAGCCGCACACAACGCCGATGACGCCAGGAAGTAATCGAATGGTCCGGGTGCCGAGCCATCGCCCTTGTAGCGAATAGGCTGATCGGCTATCACCGTGAAGTCATCGAATTTGGCCTCAAGCCGAAGGTTGTCGAGAAAATTGACCTTGATTTCCATGCGGGATTACCAAATAACGAGCGAAACAAATGGGTCGCCATTATCCGGTTTTTCAGTCGCAAGTCTTCTGCTTTCCAGCCGGTGATGCGTGATACCCGCTGCGCCGGCCTGACTCTGGCAACGCTTGCGGGTATCATAGATCCTCATCATCGCCTCACTGACTCAAGGACTCCGATCCATGCTGGACCCGAAACTGCTGCGCCAGGACCTCGACACCGTTGCCGCTGCGCTGGCCAAGCGCCATGTCTCTCTGGATCTTGAGGTCTGGCGTGCGCTGGAGCAGAAGCGCCGCGCCTTGCAAATCGAGGCAGAGCGCCTGCAGGGCGAGCGTAATGCTGGCTCGAAGCGTTTTGGTCAGGCCAGGAAGGCCGGTGAAAACACCGATGCTCTGGCGGCCGAGATGGCTCAGGTCAATATCGATCTCGTAGCTGCAGAGCAGGCTCTGGCCGCCGTGCAAAGCGACTGGCAGGCGCTGGCCCTGAGCGTGCCCAATCTGCCGCACGAATCCGTGCCGGAAGGCAAAGGCGAAGACGACAATGTCGAAGTGCGGCGCTGGGGCACGGTGCCGGCATTGGCTTTCGACGCGCAGGATCATGTCGCGCTGGGCGAAAAACTGGGCATGGATTTCGAGCGTGCCACCAAGCTCAGCGGCTCCCGCTTCACGGTGCTGAAGGGGCCATTGGCGCGCCTGCATCGTGCGTTGACGCAGTTCATGCTCGATGTTCACACTCAGCAGCATGGCTACGAAGAGCTTTATGTGCCGTATCTGGTCAATGCCGAAAGCCTGCAAGGCACCGGCCAGCTGCCGAAGTTCGCCGAAGAGCTGTTCAAGGTGCCGGGCGAGCGCGAGCTGTACCTGATTCCGACCGCCGAAGTGCCGGTGACCAACCTGCATCGCGACGAAATTCTGGCCGCCGACGAGCTTCCCAAGCGCTATACCGCTCACACGCCGTGCTTCCGCAGCGAGGCTGGCTCCTACGGTCGCGATACGCGCGGCATGATTCGTCAGCATCAGTTCGAGAAGGTCGAGCTGGTGCAGTTTGTGCGCCCGGAAGACTCGGATGCCGCGCTGGAAGCGCTGACTGGCCACGCCGAGGTCATCCTGCAGAAGCTGGAGCTGCCGTATCGCGCCATGCTGCTTTGCGGCGGCGACATGGGCTTCTCGGCCTGCAAGACCTACGACCTGGAAGTCTGGCTGCCGGGGCAGGGCAAGTATCGCGAGATTTCCTCGTGCTCGAACATGGGCAGTTTCCAGGCGCGTCGCCTGCAGGCTCGTTATCGCAGCCCGGAATCCGGCAAGCCTGAGCTGCTGCACACGCTCAATGGCTCCGGGCTGGCTGTAGGCCGCACACTGGTGGCCATCCTCGAGAACTATCAGCAGGCGGATGGCAGTGTGCGTATCCCGACCGTGCTGCAGGGCTATCTCGGCGGTCAAACCTTGCTCACGCCAACCGCGTAAGGACACATCATGGATACCTTGCCGCTGGGTTTTCGTCTCAAGGGTCAGCCTTGTCTGGTGGTCGGTGGCGGTGATATTGCCCTGCGCAAGGTCTCGCTGCTGCTGCGTGCCGGCGGCATCGTCACGCTGGTAGCACCTGAAGTGTTGCCGGCGCTGCGTGCGCAAGTGGAGGCGGCCGGCGGTCAAGTTCACCAGCGGCGCTATGCCCCGGATGACATTGCCGACCAGACCCTGGTGATCTCGGCGACCGATGATGAAGTGCTGAACGCAGAGGTGTCGCAGGCCTGCCAGGCACGGCGTATACCGGTCAATGTGGTCGATTCGCCGGCGCTGTGCACGGTAATCTTCCCGGCCATTGTCGATCGCTCGCCCTTGCTCATCGGCATCTCCAGCAATGGTGTATCGCCCGTGCTGGCGCGCATTCTGCGCGGCAAGATCGAGTCCATGATTCCTGCCGCTTATGGCCGACTGGCCACGCTGCTGGGCGAGTTTCGTACGCTGGCCAAGCAAACTTTCCCGGATACTTCCGCGCGCCGTGCCTTCTGGGAGGCTCAGCTCGAAGGCCCCATGCCCGATCTGGTTTTTAGTGGTCGCGATGACGAAGCGCGCGCGCATCTCCAGCACGCCTTTGCCGCACCGCACAAGACGCAGGCCGGCGAGGTCTATCTGGTCGGTGCCGGCCCCGGCGATCCCGATCTGCTCACCTTCAAGGCGCTGCGTCTGATGCAACAAGCCGATGTCATCGTCTATGACCGTCTTGTCTCAGCGCCGATCCTCGATCTGTGTCGCCGTGATGCCGATCGCATTTATGTCGGCAAGGCGAGGGCGGAGCATGCCGTGCCACAGGAGGGCATCAATGCCTTGCTGGTGCGGCTGGCGCAGGAAGGCAAGCGCGTCTGTCGTCTCAAGGGCGGCGATCCATTCATCTTCGGGCGCGGCGGCGAAGAAATCGAAGAACTGGCGGCGGCCGGTATCAGCTTCCAGGTCGTGCCCGGCATCACGGCAGCCAGTGGTTGCGCAGCTTATGCCGGCATTCCGCTGACCCATCGCAACTACGCGCAGTCGGTGCGCTTTGTCACCGGTCATCTCAAGGATGGCACGCCGGATCTGCCTTGGGCCGAGTTGGTGCATCCGAACCAGACGCTGGTGCTGTACATGGGGCTGGTCAGTCTCGGGCCCATTCGCGAGCAGCTGCTGGCGCACGGACTGACGCCGCAAACGCCGGTGGCCATGATCTCCAAGGGAACAACACCCGAACAGCAGGTCATCACCGGCACGCTGGAGAACATTGTCGAGAAGCTAGCCGGTCAGCCTTTGCCGGCACCGACCCTGATCATCGTCGGCGAGGTCGTGCTACTGCGGGATCAGCTGAACTGGTTTAATCCAGTACCTGCAACTCACGTGCCCGACTGAAGACAAAGCGCAGCTTTTCATACTCGAACGGCGAGTTCAGCTGGCCATAGCGGAACTCGGTAATTTCGCGCTCGTTGACGATTTTTACCACGCTGATTTCGCGATGCTCATTGCTCGCTTCGGCGACATTGAGGAAGTTGATGCTTTCACCCGCCGCAAAATCGACGACCCTGCCGCTGGCATCGCGCACATTGGACGGGCCCAGGATGGGCAGCATCAGATAAGCGCCTTGCTTGACGCCATAGAAGCCCAGCGTTTGCCCGAAATCCTCGCTTTCCTTGATGATGCCGAGCTTGCTGGCCGGATCCCAGATACCGGCCAGACCCACGGTGGTATTGATCAGCAGGCGGCCACCGGTCTGCAGTGAGCGCTTGCCTTTGAGCTGCAGCAGACTGTTGCTGAAGTTGCTGACATCGCCGAGGTTGCCAAAGAAGTTGGTCACGCCCTGGCGCAGCAGTTCTGGCACAAAGAAGCGATAGCCCTTCACCACCGGCACCAGAATGCGTTCATCAACGCGCTGATTGAAATGGTAAAGCCGTCGGTTGGCCGATTCCCAGGGATCGGGAACATTGAGCAGCTCCAGCGTCGCCTGATTGAATACGATGACACCTTTATCGTGGCGCAAGTATTTCAGCGTCGCCAAAGGCTGCGTGAAACCCTCATCAGCGCTGGTATCCGCCAGCGCCGGCATCGTTGCCAGTGTCATGCCTAGCGCCAGCCACAGAGGCTTATTCATGGAAAAACTCCAGCATGTCGCCGACATTGACACGGTAGTTGAGATTGCCGAGATGGCCGCCATGCGGATAAACCGTCAGCCGCTGACCCAGCGTCTTGCGCAGAAAGCGCAGATCGCCGGGGCCGAGAATCAGATCATCAGCATTGGTCATCACGCCGATTTTCGGGCTGGCCTGCAAGTAATCGGCAAGGGCATACAGACTGGAGTCATGGATAAGCTGAGTCATGTCGGTGCCGCCAAAACGCTGGCGCCAGAACGGCAGGAGCTGACGATCAATGTAGCAGGCGAAATTGCAGCGCAACGAGGCCTGGAAGTAGGGCGTCAGGCTGCTGCTTTCGGTGATGATGGTCTCGGGCGGCACAATGCCGCCGCGTCGGTTGAGCAGGTCGGAGGTGAACACGATGTCGGCGGCAGCGAACCGGAATACGGTGCCAATGAGCATGGCCAGCTCTTCGTTGCTCAGGCTTTGCGGTGACTGCTGGAAGTCGTAGAGCATGGCGGCATCCATCTGGACGTGGCCTTTGGCACGAAAGAAGGTGGCCAGTTTGGTGAAGATGAGGTCATAAAAGGTCTGATCATCATTGACACCTTTGACTTCGGTTTGCACCAGGCTATCCAGGTTACTGACCGAGGTTTTCAGGTTGACGGGTGGATTCAGCAGCAGCACACGTTTGAATGCGAAGGCTTTTTCGGCGTCATCAAGCTGGCTGACAAAGGCAGCATCGAGACCGCCGAGGCTATAGCCCAGCAAATGGAAGTCGGTCACGGCTAGACTGGCTTGCTGTTCACGCACGGCTTTCATGACGACATAGAGATCGCGGGCATCCTCCGGGCTGTAGCCAGGCGTGGCATGACGTGAAGCGCCGACCATGAAGTCATAGCTGGTTGGCGATGACAGCTGCACGACATGGTAGCCGTCGCGATAAAAGACTTTCTTGAGAAAATCCATGGTGCTGCTGGCGTAGTTGGAGCCTGTGCCGGCAATCAGGAAGATCAGCGGTGCCGGTCCGGGTTGTCTAGCGATTCGGTATTTCAGCTTTTTCACGGCCCAGAAGTTGTCGGGCAGCGTGAATTCGCGTTCCGGCCTGAGGTTCAGCTCATAGTCGTCCTGATCGATATTTCGATTGGCCGGCAGGCCCAGTGGCAACAAGGCGTCCGGCGTAGTGGCAATGGTGGCTTCAAAGGGGTTGGTCAGCGGGAAGTTGTAGTTGCCGGCATCAATGACTTTGGCTTGAGCAGTCGGACTGAGGATACTGATAGCAAGCGCCAGAGCGCTCAGGAAACGAGGAATCTTGTTGGACATCAGGCTTCCTGTGACAGACGCATGGATAGTTCCTGACTCTAGCGTAGTTGCCTTGAGTTGCTCAGCAATATCTTTGATTTAACATAATATAAATTATACGCATATCAAGATTGCTCGCGTTCGATGCCGGCCACCAGCCCCAGGAACACTCGCGATGTCGCTGACACCATGATTTTCCGGCTGGCCTTGTAGTCACTGAGCAGCCAGCCCATGGCCGATTGGCTGACCGCGCCGATCACGGCCAGCGCAATGATCTGGCCTTCGTCGTCGTTGATGTTCCAGCGTGGATAAAGGTTTCGGGCAAGCCCGAGAAACAGATTGGCAAAGCCATTGATACCGGCGTTGTAGATTTGATCCACACGCGGGCTGACGCCAAGAATCTCCAGCCAGATCACGCGCGCCGCCCGTGCATCTTCAACGGCCATGAAAAACGCATCGAGACCGTCATGGACCAGCGCCTTCAGGTCGGCCACAGGTCTTTCAGCGGAGATGGCCAGCAGCACCTTGCGCTGCAATTCATCCAGGCAATTCCGATAGACCTCGACCAGCAAGTCCTCTGTGCTGGTGAATGACTCATAGAAATAGCGATCAGTGAGCTTGGCCTGCCTGCACAAGATGCGCACGGTCGTTGCCCGATAGCCAATGCTGCCGAACAGCTCCAGTCCGGCATCGAGAAATTGCTGGCGACGACGCAGCACGCGCTCACCAGGGCTTTCGCCGGCGTACGGCCGACCCGTCTCGGAGACATCTTTATCTTTTTTCATGGCCACATTTGACATCAAGTGTCGTCACTTGTAAAGTGATGTTGTGTGTCGTCAAATATGTCGCGCGGACCGAGTCCGTGCATCCTGGAGCAACGCAGCATGAAAACGTATTCGGTCATCATTATTGGCAGCGGCTTTGGCGGTCAATGTGCAGCCATCAACCTGAGCAAGATGGGCATCTCGGACTTTCTGATTCTGGAGCGCCGCGACTTCATGGGCGGCACCTGGTGCCAGAACAGCTATCCTGGTGCGGCCGTGGATGTGCAGTCGCCGCTCTACTCCATCTCCTCCGAGCCGTATCAATGGAGCCAGATGTTTGCCGAGCAGGATGAGCTGCAGGAATACACCAACCATGTCGTCGACAAGTACGATCTGCGCGCCAAGACCGAAACCAATGCCAATGTGCTGAGCGTGACCTGGGATGAGACCAGCCAGTCCTGGGATGTGCAGACTGAAACCAAGGGTACTTTCCGCGCGCAGATTCTGATCAATGCTTCGGGCCCGCTGAGCACGCCGGTGACGCCGAACTTCCCCGGCCGCGACAGCTTCAAGGGCAAGTCGTTTCATACCAATAACTGGGACCACAGCTACGATTACGCCGGGAAGCGTGTTGCCATCATCGGTAGCGGTGCCAGCGCGGCGCAGGTGATTCCGGCCATCGCGGGAAAAGTTCAGCATCTGCATGTCTTCCAGCGTTCGCCGCATTGGGTACTGCCGCGCCCGGACAAGCGTTTCAACAAATTCGAGCGTCAGTTGCTGGGCATCAAGCCGCTCTACAAGGCTTTGCGCAGCATCATCTACTGGTCGCTGGAAAGCCGCGTAATCGGATTCAAGTATTCCAAGCAGATGCTCAATCTGGTCGCGCAGAAAGCAGCCTTGCGTCATATCAAGAAGCAGATTCCCGATCCGGCGCTGCGCGCCAAGCTGACGCCGGACTACACCATCGGCTGCAAGCGCATCATTCTGTCGAATACGCTCTACCCTGCCCTTGCCGGCCAGAATGCCTCGCTCTATACCCGCGATCAGGGCATCAGCGCCATCAACGAGACTGGCATCCTGACTCAGGACGGCCAGCAGCTGGATGTCGATCTGATTGTCTACTCCACGGGCTATGACGCGACGGATGGCGTCATTTCCTACCCGGTCACCGGCCGCGAGGGCCGAACGCTGGGCAAATTCTGGGAGCAGTTCCCGCGCGCTTACCTAGGCACGAGCATTCCCGGCTTCCCGAACCTGTTTGTGGTGACGGGGCCGAATACCGGCATCGGCCATACCTCGGCGATCTTCGTCATCGAGGCGCAGATGAGCTACATCATGAAGAGCATCGCCACGCTCAAGCAGAAAAATGTCCGCGCCATTGAGGTGACGCCTGAGGCTGAGGCGGATTACACGCAGATGATCCATGCCGAAATGGAAAAGACGGTGTGGAAAACCGGTGGTTGCCAGAGCTGGTATCAGAGCAAGAGCGGCCATGTCGTGGCCATGTTTCCCGGCTTCAGCTTTACCTATCGCCAGATGGCGCAGGCGTTCAAGCCTGACCACCACACTTACTCCTGAGTACCGGAAAGACCATGAAGAATTTCAAAGACAAGGTTGCCATCGTCACCGGTGGCGGCGGCAACGGCATCGGCAATGCGCTGGTCAACGAACTGGCCAAGGCCGGCGCGCAGGTGGCGTTTTGCGATATCGCCAATCTCGACAAGACCGCTCAGGAGATTGCGCAGTACGGTGTCAAAAGCTACAGCGAGCAGGTCGATATTGGCGACAAGCAGGCGATCAATCGTTTTGTCGATAATGTACTGGCCGAGTTCGGTCACATCGACATTCTCATCAACAATGCCGGCATTGCGTTGGGCGACCTGACCTTCGAGGAAGCCAGCGAGGCCGATTTCGAGAAGATCACCAACATCAACTACTGGGGTGTGATTCACACGACGCAACGCTGCTATCCGCATCTGCTCAAGCGCCCGCAGGCAGCGATCGTCAACCTGTCGAGCTCGCAGGGCATTCTTGCGCTGCCGTATCTGGTGCCGTATTGCACGACGAAATTTGCCGTGCGCGGCTTTACCGACAGTCTGCGCGCCGAACACAAGATTCGTGGCATCAATCATGTCACGGTGCATACGGTGCATCCGGGAGCCGTGGCGACCAACATTACGCTAAATGCCGATCATCACAACGCCAGCACGCAGCGTTTCCACGAGGATCTGCAGAAAGGTGTGACGCGGTTTCAGGCAGCGCAGACCATCCTCAAGGGCATACGCAACAACACCGGCCGCATCATGATCAGTGATGGCGGCGCGCAGGATATTCTGGCCAGGCTGATGCCCACGGCCTATGTCGGCGTGGTTAAACTGATCATGAAGCTGCGCAACATCGAGGCGCGCTGAGCGCCTCCTCCTCCCAGCAAGAGAGAACCCCATGCAATACACAGAACAGAACACGCATGCGAAAAACTCGGATGTTGTCCTCAGAATGTTTACGGACAAGTCCTATTTTCTGAATAAATACAACAAGGTCGGCGCTACTCATATCGAAGTGCTTGAATGCACCAAGACCGATGACAAATTCAGCATCACCACCAGCCGTCAGGTCGCCGTGGAAGCGCCAGTGCCTGCTTTCGCGAAAAAGCTGGTGCCGGAGCAGATCACTATTGTCCAGACGGATACCTGGGATCTGAAGACCAGGACCGGTACGTTGGATATCCAGTTCAAGAGCATCCCGGTCAGCATCAAATGCGCCATGTCACTGCATGACAAGGGTAGCGAATGCATTCAGGAGCTGAGCTTCACGCTGAAAGTCAGCGTGCCTCTCATCGGCGGCAAGCTTGAACAGCTGCTGGCGGATGACCTGCGCCGGAAATTCGCTGCCGATGGCGCGGCGGCGCGGGAGCTGCTGAAGAATTATTCCTGAGCGCCTGCCTGCCTTTCTGTGCAAACTGATGTGGTCGGCTCTACACTCCTTTGGCCGGCATCAGCACACAAGAAAAAGGGAAAACCTGCATGCGTCACTACAAGGCCAGCCTGCCGTTCATTCTGATCACGGTTTTTATCGATGTGCTGGGTATCGGCCTCATGCTGCCGGTATTGCCGGCACTGGTCGGTGAGCTGGCCGGATCGCAGGATCTGCAATCCTACTGGTATGGCGCGCTGATGGTGACATTCGGGCTCACCCAGTTTCTGGCCATGCCTCTGCTGGGCGCGCTCAGCGACCGCTACGGTCGTCGCCCGGTGCTGCTACTGTCCATTTTCGGGCTCGGGATAGCGTATCTGGTCACGGCCACCACGAATTCACTGGTGATTTTGCTGCTATCCCGCGTGGTCAGTGGCGCTACCAGCGCCAGCTTCACTGTCGCCAATGCCTATGTGGCTGACATCACCACACCGGCTGAGCGCAGCAAGGGATTTGGCGCCATCGGGGCTGCATTCGGGCTCGGTTTCATCGTGGGTCCGGCGTTGGGCGGCTTGCTGGCTGACAGCGATCTGCGCCTGCCATTCTGGGTTGCCGCCGGCATGGCTTTGCTGAACGGGCTTTATGGCTGGTTTGTCTTGCCGGAGTCGCTGCCGGTCGAGCGTCGACGGCCGATGCGACTGCGCCAGGCCAATCCCTTTGGGGCACTCAAGCATCTGTCTGGCCTACATGGCGTCGGGCTGCTGATTGTGGTGTACACCCTGGTGCTGCTGGCGCAATGGATTCTGCAGACCACTTGGGTGCTGTACACCAGCTTCCGCTTCAACTGGCAGCCCTCAGACAATGGAATAGCCTTGTGCCTGGTAGGGCTCATGGCGGTGCTGGCTCAGGGCGTGTTCATGGGGCCTTTGCTCAAGCGTTTCGGTGAACAGCGTCTCGCACTGATCGGCATCACATCCGCCATGTTTGCCTCTATCGGCTACGGTCTGATTGATCAGAGCTGGATGCTGTATCTGCTGATTTCGGCCAATATGCTTTCATTTACGGCATCGCCGGCCTTGCAAGGCATCATTTCCAAGGCTGCGCACGAATCCGAACAAGGCCTGACGCAAGGAGCGCTGAACTCCATTGCCAGCCTGACCACAGTGATTGCTCCGCTGATCGGGACGCCTCTATTGGGGATGGTGTCGCATTTACCCCCTCAGGATTGGCGCATGGGAGCCACCTTTTTTGTCAGTGCTGCCTTGCAATTCATCGCAATTCTGCTGGCTCGGCGGCATTTCCGCGCCGTCTAGGACGGCTTTCTGTGTTCCAGCAGCAAATGTCATGCGCAACGGCGTCGCTTTTCAGTACAATCCGCGCCATGAACGAGACCCTCACTTCTGCACTGCCCTGCCCTTGCCCGGGTCTCGACTTGCTTCATGTGGATGCCGACTGCGTTGTTCTGCTCAAGCCTTCGGGCCTGCACAGCGTGCCAGGCGTCGGCGAAGACAAGCACGACAGTATCCTGACCCGCCTGCAAGCACACGACCCCCATATTCATGCCGTGCACCGACTGGACCGCGATACGTCTGGCGTGATGGTTTTTGGCCGCCACAAGGCTGCGATCAGCCACTTGGGCAAGCAATTCCAGGCACGTACGGTAGGCAAGCGTTATGTCGCCTTGGTTGCCGGTGAAATGCAGCAGAACGCCGGTGAAATCGAGTTAGCGATGCGCTATGCCCCTGAAATCAAGCCGCGTCAGGTTGTCGATGCCGTCAATGGCAAGCCGGCACGAACACTCTGGCAGGTGCTGGAACGTCGTCAGGGCTGCACACTGGTGTCGCTGGAGCCCTTCACGGGTCGTACACATCAGTTGCGCGTACATCTTCAGGCCATTGGCCATCCCATTCTGGGCGATAGCCTTTATGCGCCATCCGAATGGCAGCAGGCTAGCCCGAGACTTTGCCTGCATGCCTGTGAGCTGGCGTTCGAGCATCCGGGCAGTGGTCAGCGCATGCGCTATGAAGCGCCCGAAAATTTCTTATCTATTTTATCTTGAAAGCACTCTAAGCACATGAAAAATAACACTCCTGCCCTTGGGCAGCGCTGGATATCCGATGCCGAACCTGAACTGGGTTTGGGCGTGGTCATGGAGGCTGATGCCCGCGCCATGACCATTCTCTTCCCGCGCAGCGAAGAGACTCGTGTCTATGCCAGGGCCAATGCCCCGCTTACGCGCATCCAGTTTGGTGTCGGCGACCGGATTGAGGATGCCGATGGCAAACATTGGATGGTGTTGCAGGTTCAGGAGCGTCATGGCCTGCTCTGCTACAACGCTCGCAATGATGCGGGCGAGACCAAGGATCTGATGGAGGCTCGCCTGTCTGCCGACCTGCGGCTGTCGCGGCCACGCGAACGCCTGCTGGCGGCACAGGTGGATGGCAAGCAGTGGTTTCAGCTTCGTCTCAAGGCGGCGCGCGAGCAGCAGGCACTGGTCCAGCACCCGGCGCGTGGCCTGATGGGCGCTCGTATCGGCCTGATCCCGCATCAGCTGTCCGTGGCGCAAACCGTGGCTCAGCGCCTGAGTCCGCGCGTTTTGCTGGCTGATGAAGTCGGCCTCGGCAAGACCATCGAAGCCGGGCTCATCCTGCATGCGCAAGTCCAGCAAGGCCGTGCCTCGCGCGTGCTCATTCTGGTGCCGGACAGCCTGGTGCACCAGTGGCTGGTGGAAATGCGTCGCCGCTTCAATCTCGCCTTCAGCCTGTTTGATCTGGAGCGCTGCGCCACGCTGATCGAAGGCGGTGACAACCCGTTCATGACCGAGCAGCTGGTGCTGGCACCGCTGTCGCTGCTGACTGACCACCCGAACCTGCTCACCTCCGCCGTGGAAGCGCCCTGGGATGTACTCGTGGTTGACGAAGCGCATCACCTGGCCTGGTCGCCGGATGACGCCAGCATCGAGTACGAAGTCGTGGCCATGCTGTCCGCGCATATTCCCGGCCTGCTGCTGCTCACGGCAACGCCCGAACAGCTCGGCGTCGAGAGTCATTACGCGCGTCTGCATTTGCTCGACCCGGCGCGTTACCCGTCGCTGGATGCCTTCCTGGATGAGCATGACAGCTGGCGCGATACCCGTGATCTGGCCGATGCCTTGCTCACCGACACCGTGCCTGCGCCCATCGCCAAGCGTCTGCAGCAGATGCTGCCGGATATGGCGCTGGCACTGGATAATCAGGCTGGGCGCGAAACCGCGTTGAAGGCGCTGCTCGATCGTCACGGTCTGGGTCGCGTCTTGTTCCGCAACACCCGTGCCGCTGTCGGTGGTTTCCCGGCACGCGCCAGCCATATGGTCAGCTTGCCCGTACCGGAGAGCTATGCGGGCTGGATCGCCAAGGGCGCCATCTGGCCGGAAACGCGCGTGGATGAAGATACCTGGCTGGCCGATGACCCGCGCCTGCCCTGGCTGGCCGCCTGGCTGAAGTCGCACAAGCGCGACAAATGCCTGCTCATTACCCGCACGGCGCCCATCGCCGAGGCGCTGGAGAACTGGCTGCGCCTGCGCGAAGGCATCCGCACGGCTGTTTTCCACGAAGGCATGAATCTGCTCGAGCGCGATCGCGCTGCCGCCTACTTTGCCGAACCGGAAATGGGTGCGCAGATCCTGCTTTGCTCGGAAATCGGCTCGGAAGGCCGCAACTTCCAGTTTGCCCATCATCTGGTGCTGTTTGACCTGCCGGACAACCCCGATCAGCTCGAACAGCGCATCGGTCGTCTTGACCGCATTGGCCAGACCGAAACCATTCAGCTGCATGTGCCGTTTCTGGCCGGCTCGGCGCAGGCGCGTCTGCTGCGCTGGTATCAGGAAGCACTGGCCGTGTTCGCGCGCTGCTCGCCGACGGCCCCGACAGTGCACGAGCATTACCTCGACGAGCTTAAGCCGCTGCTGCGGCCTTCGGCGGCCGAGGCTGATCTCGATGCCCTGATCGAGAAGGCGATTGCGCTGCGCGAAACGCTGGAAGACGAGCTGGCCGAAGGCCGTGATCGTCTGCTCGAATTGCAGTCCTGCCGTCGAGACCTGGCCGATCCGCTGGCCGCAGCCCTGGCGACGCAAGATGCCGACACCCGACTCGACGACTTCATGCTGGCAGCCTGGGAAGCCTTTGGCGTGCATGTTGAAGATCACGGTTCGCCGCGTACCTGGATTCTGCAGCCGGGCGAGCATCAGCTCATCGACGCCTTCCCCGGCCTCGATCCCGATGGCATGACGGTCTGCGCCGATCGCGCCACCGCCCTCGCCCACGAGGAATGGCAGTTCCTGACCTGGGAGCATCCCATGGTGCAGGGCGTGCTGGAATGGATGCTGACGGCCCCGCAAGGCAGCGTTCAGGTCGCGGTGCTGCGCAACAAATCCGTGAAGCCGGGCACGCTGCTGCTGGAAGCCTGGTATCAGGCCACCACGCAGGCGCCGGCCGGCTTGGCGCTGGATCGTGTGCTGCCTGCCGAACCGCTGCGACTGCTAGTCGACAACAAGGGTCGCAATCTGGCGCCGCAAGTCGCTGCGGCATCGCTGGCGAAACAGCTGGATGTGCCGGAAAACAAGCTCGCCCGCACGGTTATCAAGGCACATCGTGACGATGCCGAAGGCCTGCTCAACGGTGCCGAAAGGGAAGCCAAGGCGCAGGGCGCGCAATGGCTGGTGACGGCACGCGAGGCCTGGCAGCAGCTGGAAGGCAGCGAGCTGCAGCGCTTGCTGGCCTTGCAAGCGGTGAATCCCTCGGTGCGTGCCAGCGAAGTGGAGGCACAGCGTCAGCGTGTCGCCGATGGCCTGGCCGCGCTGGATCGCCTGCAGATGTCGCTTTATGCCGTGCGCCTGATTATTGCGGCTTAAGCGCTGATCAGGGTCGGCGCGTCAAAAGTGCGCCGATCAGAAATGCCCGATCACGAATGACGCCCCAGCGCTGGCCAGCACCAGCTCCTGGCGGTCGTCGCTGCCGGTACGGGGCTGGCCCCACTCGATCATCTGGTAGTAGGCATTGCGGCCGATGAGCGCATGCAGGCGATCGCGCACATGCACGCAGGGATGCGGCTCGCCGTCACGATACTCCAGCCAGATCGGATGCTCTTCGCCGGCAATCACCACATCGCCGGTCTGCGTGGTGAGCTGCACAAAACTGGCGCCATCGCGCTCGATCTGCTCGACCAGCGTGATCAGAAACGGCGCATCCTCGACGCGAATGCGCACTTTCTCCACCGGCGTCACCAGGTAATAGCAGTCATCATCCTCGCGACGCATGACCGAGCTGAACAACTTCACCAGCGGCGCACGGCCGATGGGCGTGCCCATGTAGAACCACTGCCCGTTGCGCTTGATCTCCATGTCGATGTCGCCGCAAAAATCCGGATTCCAAAGATGAATCGGCGGCAGTTTCTTGCCGCCGGACTCGCTTTGCAGCAGCCGTGCGATCTGCATCGGGTCGCTGCGCAAGGAAGGATTTTTATCGACACCTGTCATGTTCATGCTCTCTATCGGAAACAAACTGCACTGACCCAGGACCGTTCAAGAAAAACCGGACAAATCGTGCGGTAAATCATTGGCCTGCAGCAAACACCCCTTTTATACTACGCGGGTTCAGATAAGCGAGCCTGCAAACGGTTTGCAGTTCATTTTCCCGTCAGATCGGGTGCCTTGAAGGAGTACATCGTGGAAAGAGAAGCGATGGAGTTTGATGTTGTCATCGTCGGTGGTGGTCCTGCCGGTCTGTCTGCCGCCATCCGTTTGCGTCAGCTGAGCATTGAAAGCGGTCACGAAGTGTCTGTCTGCGTGGTTGAGAAAGGCTCGGAATTCGGCGCTCACATTCTTTCGGGTGCTGTCTTTGAAGCCCGCGCGATGGAAGAGCTGTTCCCAAACTGGAAGGCCGACGGTGCGCCGCTGAATGTGCCGGTCAAGGGCGATGAAGTCTATTTCCTGACCAGCCAGACGGGTGCCATCAAGACCCCGGACTGGATCATTCCCAAGCCCATGCACAATCATGGCAACTACATTGTCAGCCTCGGCAACATCGTGCGCTGGCTGGCCACCAAGGCTGAAGAGCTGGAAGTCATGCTGTTCCCCGGCTTTGCCGCCTCGGAAGTGCTTTATAACGAAGACGGCAGCGTGCGTGGCGTCGCGACCGGTGACATGGGCGTGTCCCGCACCGGCGAGCACAAGCACTCGTTCACACCGGGCTACGAGCTGCATGCCAAGTACACCCTGTTTGCCGAAGGTTGCCGTGGCCACCTCGGCAAGATGCTGATCAGCCATTTCGAGCTCGACAAGGATTCCGATCCGCAGCACTACGGCATCGGCATCAAGGAGCTCTGGGAAATCGATCCGGCCAAGCATCAGGAAGGCTTGGTCATGCACGGCGCCGGCTGGCCGCTGACCGAAACTGGTTCGACCGGCGGCTGGTGGATGTACCACGCCGAAAACAACCAGGTCACGCTCGGTCTCATCACCGATCTGTCCTACCACAACCCTTACCTGTCCCCGTTCGACGAGATGCAGCGCCTCAAGCACAACCCAGTGCTGAAGCAGTATCTGGAAGGCGGCAAGCGCATTTCCTACGGCGCTCGTGCGGTCGTCAAGGGCGGCCTCAACTCGCTGCCCAAGCTGACCTTCCCGGGTGGCTTGCTGATTGGTGACGACGCCGGCTTCCTGAACTTCTCCAAGATTAAGGGCAGCCACACGGCCATGAAGTCGGGCATGCTCGCCGCTGAAGGCGTGTTTGAAGCGCTCAAGGCCGGCCGTAGCGGTGGCGATGAAGTGGTTGAGTACGCCGACAAATTTGAAGCGTCTTGGCTGTATGAAGAGCTGTACAAAGCGCGCAACTTCGGCGCTGCCATGCACCGCATGGGCACCTTCATGGGTGCGGCGTACAACTTCGTGGAGCAGAACCTGTTTGACGGCAAGCTGCCGTTCAACATCCACGACACCACGCCCGACTATAAGACGCTCGATCTGGCCTCGTTCCACACGCCGATCGACTATCCGAAGCCGGATGGCAAGATCAGCTTCGACAAGCTGTCGTCGGTGTTCATCTCGAACACCAACCACGAAGAAGATCAGCCGATTCACTTGAACTTGAAAGATGCCAGCATTCCGCTGACCAAGAACCTCAAGCTCTATGCGGAACCAGCGCAGCGCTACTGCCCGGCTGGCGTCTACGAAATCGTGGAAGCCGCTGGCGAGAAGCGTTTTCAGATCAACGCGCAGAACTGCGTGCACTGCAAGACCTGCGACATCAAGGACCCGGCCCAGAACATCAACTGGGTGGTGCCTGAAGGTGGCGGCGGTCCGAACTATCCGAACATGTGATTCGGGCTGTGAAATAAACGATGTGCAATAAAAAAACGGCCAGAAAGCCGTTTTTTTATTTGATCTGCAAATTGCTCGACGTCAGCTTGCACAAATATCAGCGCACCCACAGCCGTGCTAAACGCCCAGGCGCAGCCGGACATGATTCGTATTGGTACTGGCATCACGCGTGATCTGAGCTTCCAGCACGCGAATACCCTGACTCCGACACTGCTGAAAGAAGCCCATCAACGTGGACAGACGCACATTGTTCATGGCAAGGCGTACCCCGGCCGGATCAGACTCTATGCGCTCCAGGGCTAGCCCGGTATTGCTGGCAAGCAGCTGTACGCGCTGCGGCAAGGCACTCGCGGCCACTTTGGAAACGCCTGACAAGCCATTCAGTTGCGGGGCATGCTGGCGGATATCGTTAAGCAGGCTCTGAGCCTGCTCATTCTCGATGACGGCGGCTTGCCGAGCAGCCTGCGTCGGCAACCACAAACCCCAGATCAGGATCACCGGAATGGCAACCGCAGCCAACAGCGTGAGTGCACGGCGGTCAGCAGCAGACCGTTGCTGCCAGGCGCTACCAATAGCAAGACGTTGGGCGACGAACATTAGCGGGCTCCCGAACTGACGCGTAATTGCAGTTTGGCTTTGGCGACACCGTTGTCCAGGCGCGCATTATTGATCTGAGTGATGACACCGGCAGCATTGAGCTGATTGGCCCAGGTATTGATATCAGCCAGCGCCGGGCCGCTGATTTCGATGCGTGTTGCGGCAGCATCCTGATATTCCAGCTTGGTGATTTGCCAGTTGGCATTGGGGGCTGTCTGCGCGAGTAATTGCAGCAATTGTGCTGGGTCAATGGCGCTGGCCTGGGCCTGTCTGGCCTTGAACTGGCGGGCAAGATTAACGATGCGGCGATCATCAGGGAACGCGGCCCGGTAAATTGACTCCGCCTCAAGACGTGCCGCATTGGCCTCACCTTGCAAACGATGTGTCTCGTAGCGATCGAGGCCGGCTTGTATGAGCACGGCCATGATTGCCAGTATGGCAACCCAGAGCCAGCGTGACGGTGCTCCTGATGCGGCCTTGCTGGCCATCTCGCCAACCAGCCAAGTCTGCGGATGCTGCAGCCAGTAATGGCTGTTTTGTGTCTTCAGCAGGTCGGCCCAGTCTTGCCAGGGTGCTGGCGCAGGCTGAATACGCTCAGGCAGTGTCGGCAGATCCAAGCCCTGCGGATAGCGCAAGCGCACCGAGGCCAGCAAGGGTTGGCGATCGAGCTGGGCCTGCATGAGTACAGGAAGGTCGTTGCGCTGCACAACAGCTCCCTGCCCCAGCTCCATCTGCCAGTACACGGCAGTGTCGCTGGCCGGCAGCCAGAGCCAGGTATCGTGATCCTGATTGCACAAGGCCGACTCCGGGATGGCGGTGTGAACCGTCAAGCCGCTGGCCTGCAATTTGTCCTTCCAGGCTTGCAGCCAGCTTTTGCTGATCCCGCGAGCCAGCACTTGCTGGTCATCGATACTGTGCAGTGTCCAATGCAGGCGCTCATAGTCTTCTGCCACCTGATCCTCCGCCAGGCTGACGAGACTCAGTCCGGCCTCACGACGCTGCTTTGGCGTGGCTTGGAGAATGATGCTGACATCCATGCCGACTGGCGTGATCAGTACCACAGGCAGGTCTCTCAGGCTGCTCCATTGCTGGTCAAGCTCAGCATCAATTGCCCAAGAGCCCAGTCGCTGCCAATGGCCCTGACGAAAACAGGCTGTTTGAATCGCTTCAGTTGCCGTTGCCGGCAAACGCAGAAACAACGTATCCATTAATTTTCCTTATCCGCTTCGGTCGCTCCGAGAGCTGCTGCCTCATTATCGGGTACCCATAATGGATTGCGCTCGCTGGCGATCATTTTTAGTTGTCCATCTTGGCGTGACAGCAGGGACCACTGCAAGCGCTCCCGTGAGGCAAAACGTATTCGCGTATAAAGCTCGAAATAACGGGAGTCGATGCTCAGCAGTTGCTGCAGACTAGCCCTGACTTCAGGGCTGGCCGACGCAAACACCGGGTTATCCAGAAATGCAGCAACAGTCTCCCAGCCCTCCACAGGGCGTCGTTGCAGCAATTCCAGCGCACTCCCCGGAGACAAACCCGGCACCATGGCCTCGAGGAGGCCCGGCGACAAAAAGTTGACATTCATAGTGCGTGCTGACGATGGCAGGACAGTGACATAAGGTGCCAGCTGTCGCAGCAGGTCACTGTTGTAACCTTTCACCAGACGCAGCTCGGCAAAGGTACTCAAGCTGCGGTTGGCACACCGATACGCCGGATTCTGGCGGAGATAATACTCATCTTCCGCACCTGCACTGCCGCTGGGCAGGCTGTCGGCATCCAGCCAGTCCAGCAGACTGTCAGCGAGTTCCGGCGGAATGGCCAGCTGACTGAGCAGCTGCCTGTAGAAGCTCATGCTGATGTTATCGACCTGATTATTTCTGATCAGGCTGTTGAGATTGAAACGTGCCTGAGCATCGCGCAAGGTCGGCGCAATCACACCTCCCGGTACCGGAAATGCCGGAAATGGCTGAGCCCAGTATTCGCCGGGATGATCACTTTCATTGCCATCATCGCTATCGGCTTTCAACGCCGCCATCGCGAAATATTCGGCACCGCGGTCATATTCGGCGATTTGATCCTGCTGGAATTGAGCGCCAATCTCGGCCTGTAACCGACCTTGCCGGCCGATCATGGCCAGAATCAGGGTGGTGGCCAGGGCGGCAATCAGCAGCATGGTCAGCAATGCTACGCCACGTTGCCGTAACCGGTGGCCTGGCTGCAACGTGGCAATCTGTGGCGGCTTAAATGACATCATGACCAGGCAACAAATAAACGCGACGCAACTCGCCCCAGGGCGATATTTGCATCTGCAGGTCGATCACTTCAGGAGCCCCCTCGGTGACAATATTCCGGTTGGAAGCATTGGCGCCGGCACTGATGGGTGGCCAGATGGGCAGCACGGCTGCCTTCGGGCCGGCTTGCACACGCCAGCGCAGGCTCAGGCCTTCGGGGCCTAGTGGTGACGCCAGTGGCTTCTGCCCGGGCAGGCGATCCAGTGTATTCCAGCTCAAGCGCCAGAGCCGCTGGCCACGCATCTCATAGCGAATGCGAATGAGGTCGCTGCGCGGCTTGTCCAGAGGATTGCTGAGGCCGCGACGGGTAAACTCAAGGGCACCATCGGGCTCCAGGACAAAGGGTGGCAAGGCGTCGCCGAGCTCATCGCGAATCGGTCGATTGACCCACTGACTGAGGTCCTGTGCGATCACGCCTTGCATTCTGGCGACGGCGAGCAGCCGTGCTTGGCGCTCCTGCACGCGCAGAGCCGTACTGCTGGTGCTGGACAGAAAACTGTAGGCACCGAGGCTGATGATGGCAAGAATGGCCATGGACACCAGCAGTTCGATCAGAGTGAAGCCGCGCTGCCGGATTTCATGCTTCATTGTTCTGCTCCGCGCTGGCGCAGAAAGCCGACCTCGGTGACCAGATCACTGCCAGCTCTGGAGTTAACCGGATCATAAGGCGCTACCGAGATGTCGAGATGCCGGACGGCCGGGCTGGGAGTTGTTGATACCGCAATGGTGACAAACCAATCGCGACCGGCCATGACGGCCGTCGTATCCGTGACACCCACTTCCAGATATTCGCTGCCCGCTTGAAGATCGGTCAGGGTATTGAGTGCTACCCAATGCGCGAGCAGCCGGTCTTCAATGGCGGCAGCCTGGCGGGTCTGATCCCGGCTGGTGGTGAGCAGCGTCAGAGCAACAACGCCAAAGATGGCCAGCGCCACCAGCACCTCGATCAGCGTAAAACCATGATCAGCGCGGCGCACGAGCAGCTTCCGCGGTGCCGGGAGTATCGTAGGAGGAAGCGCGGTCGGGCACAGTCGACGTCAGCAATTCCGTTGCCACGGCATCACCGATATCGGTCAGCGTCAGAGACTCCTGCAGGCCCCGCGCGTCATTGGCGGCATCAAACCGAATGATACCAGGCGTGGCTTCGCCACTGGACATGAGCATGAAGTCCGGGATAAGGCCTTTGCGCTCGTTGCTGACAGCCGCGGCTTTGGCGTCGGCGTCTTGCCAGGACAGCGCCAGTCCGCTGTAGGGCTTGACCTTGAAGGCCGGCTCGTCAGCCATGATTTCCCATTGACGATCCGTGCTGCGAAAGCGCAGAAACTGCCAGGAACCGGGCAGCAGACGCACCCCAATTTCAAGCTGATCACGCTCGGCGATGACGCGCGCCAGGGCCAGCTGGCCTTGCATCTGCTCGCGAGCACGGAGCAGCCGACGCTCAGGGTCTTCAGGATTGAGGCTAACCACCGCCACACCCATGAGTACGGCAATCAGAACCACCACCAGCAACACCTCAATGAGCGTGAAGCCCTGAGTGCGTCGGCGAGATGGCCCGCGACGGATCATTCGAAGTAGATGTCGGCAGCGTAGGCTTCGCCGCCCTCGGCGTTATCCGCACCCAGCGAATACAGGTCGTAGGGCTTGGCATTGCTGCCTGGAGATACATATTGAATCGGGTTGTCCCAGGCATCCACCGGTGTCTTCTTCAGATAGCCGCCATCGGGGAAAACACGTGCATCCGGCGAGCGATTTACCAATGCGTCGAGCCCGGCTTCGGTGCTGGGGTAAGTATAGTTGTCGAGTTTGTACAGCTCCAGCGCATTGGCCACAGCGCTCAGGCTGGCCTTGGTCGATGTGACGCGCGCCTGGTCATCCTTGCCCACAACATTCGGCACGATGATCAGCGCGAGAATGCCAATGATGGCGACTACCACCATGATTTCGATGAGCGTAAAGCCGCGCTGGGCGCGACGCGTAAACGATGACATGTGCTGCTCCTCAATTAACCAGATTATTCATCTGCACGATGGGCAGCATGATAGCGAGAACAATGACCAAAACCACACCCGCCATCATCAATAACATCATGGGTTCGAACAGGCCCACGAGCGTGGCGATGCTACCCGTCAGTGCCTTTTCCTGCATGACGCCGGTGCGATGCAGCATGTCATCGAGCTCCCCCGATGTTTCGCCACTGGCAATCATGTTCACCATCATGGCCGGAAACAGTCTGGACTGATCCAGCGCAGGTGCGAGACGGCCACCCTCGGTGACGCGATCCGCCGCCTGCAGCACGGCGGCGCGCATAGGCAGGTTGTCGACAACATCAGCGGCAATCCGCAAGGCATCGACCAGAGGTACGCCGCTGCGCGTGAGAATGCCCAGCGTACTGACGAATCGTGCTGACTGGGCATCACGCACCAGGCGACCGGCAATCGGCAGACGCAACTGGAAAGCGTGCCAGCGGAAACGGAAGGCCTCGCCCTGCAACAGGCGTGAGAATACGAAAATGGCCACCAGCAAAAGCAGGCTGAGCTTGCCGATATGCGCGCGCAGGCCATCGCTGGCGCCAATCAGTATTTGCGTGATCAGCGGCAAGGCCTGGTTCTGATTATCGAAGACCTTGACGATATCCGGCACGACATATGTCAACAGACCAACCACGATGAGCAGCGACAACACCGTCAGAATGGCCGGATAAATCAGGGCGCCCTGCACCTTCTTGCGGGTCTCGTAACGTGCTTCGGTGTAATCGGCGAGACGACTCAGAACCAGATCGAGATGCCCCGAGCGTTCGCCGGCAGCGACGGTGGCGCGATACAGCGAGGGAAAGGCCTGCGGAAACTCAGCCAGGCTTTGCGCCAGGCTGTAGCCTTCGACCACGCGAGCACGAACGGCGGTCAGAATGCGTTTGGTGGAAACACGCTCGCTTTGCTGCCCGACAGCGCGCAAGGCGTCGTCCAGGGTCAGTCCCGCCTGCACCAGCGTAGCCAGCTGGCGCGTGATCATGGCCAGATCCTGAGCGCTCAGACGGGGCTTGAAGAGATTGAAACCGCTACCGGGATTGCTGCTCTCGGAGTTTTCAGTGGCCGTGCTGACCTGCAGGGGAACCCAGCCTTTATCGCGTATCAGCTGGCGTACATGGCGCGCGCTTTCACCTTCGAGCACGCCTTTGTGGCGTTTGCCCTGCGCATCCACCCCGACATAGTCAAAAACAGCCATCAGTCTTCCCGAGTTACTCGCAGCACTTCATCCAATGTGGTCACACCGGTCAGGACTTTGCTCATGCCGTCAGCCCGGATACTGGGGCCATGCAGACGAGCCGTGCTTTCCAGGTCCTGCTCGCCACAACGCTCGTGTATCTGACGTCGCAGTTCGTCATCCACCGCGACTACTTCGTAAATGCCGGTGCGGCCTTTATAGCCGCGTTGATTGCAGCTTGCACAGCCTTTGGCGCGATACAGTGTGGGCGGTTGTTGCGGATCGACACCAAGCAATTCGCATTCGGCTTTATCAGCAACATGAGCTTCGCGGCAGGTGGTACAGAGTACACGCACCAAACGCTGTGCCACCACCCCAATCAGCGACGATGACAACAGAAAAGGTTCGACGCCCATGTCGACCAGTCGTGTCACGGCACCCACGGCAGAGTTCGTGTGCAGCGTCGACAGCACCAGATGCCCCGTCAGCGATGCCTGCACGGCAACATCGGCGGTTTCGCGGTCACGGATTTCACCGACCATCACCACGTCTGGATCCTGACGCAGAATGGCACGCAGGCCGCGGGCAAACGTCATGTCGACCTTGGTGTTGACCTGGGTCTGACCGATACCGTCAAGCTGATACTCGATAGGATCTTCAACCGTCAGGATGTTACGCGAGAAATCGTTGAGCTCAGTCAGCGAAGCATACAGCGATGTGGTCTTGCCTGAGCCGGTCGGGCCGGTCACCAGCATGATGCCGTGGGGCTTGGCAATCAGGCCACGCAGCACGTTGTGATCACGCGCACTGAGGCCCAGCCCGGACAAATTCAGACGCCCCGCCTGCTTGTCGAGCAAACGCAGCACCACGCGTTCACCGGCACTGGATGGCATGGTTGAAACACGGACATCGACTTCACGGCCAGCCAGGCGCACCGAGATGCGACCATCTTGCGGCACACGCTTTTCAGCAATATCCAGTCGCGCCATGACCTTGATACGCGAGACCAGCAGCGGTGCCAGCTCACGACGCGGCTGCAGCACTTCGCGTAGCACGCCATCCACACGCAAACGTACTGAAAGGCGCCGCTCGAAGGTCTCGATATGAATATCGGAGGCATTCTCGCGAACGGCCTCCTGGAGAATGGCATTGATCAGACGAATGATCGGCGCATCATCTTCCTGGTCCATCAAGTCTTCGGTTTCCGGTACCAGATCGGCCAGCTTTTCTAGGTCGATGTGGTCGCCAATGCCTTCCGCGGCCTGCATGGAATCACCGGCATCGCCCTGATAGCTTTGCGCCAGAGCCTCATTGAAAGCGGTCTCGTTCACCGGCCGACAATAAACCGGACGGCCCAAAAGTCTGCGGGCCTCAGCCAGTGAGGCTAGGCGCCAGTCAGGACGAGCCAGCAGGCACCAGTTTTCATCGTCGATGATTTGCAGGACGAGACCGTGGCGTTTGGCGAAGCTGTAAGGAAGTCTTGAGGCTTGGGGCGGAACGGGCCAGGCATCATCCAGCACAGGCAGAGAGGCAGACATCATGAAAATGGCCATGGTTGTGAGGTTTCATCGGAGTCTACTGTAAGGCTACGTGAGTCAAAAGTGGCGTTGTGTAGGCATTTCATGAACGAGTGGTGTGCCATGCAAGACGATTTCCGGCACTTTCCCGGCGCATCGTATAAAAGCTGATCAGCCAGTGTTTACGCGGTTGACGCACCCGATGCGCGTGGCTATGATGCCGGCCTCTCGCGAGAGAGCTCACACCTTTGGCTGGGTGGCAGAGTGGTCATGCAGCGGACTGCAACTCCGTGTACGCCGGTTCGATTCCGACCTCAGCCTCCAAATATACGCTACCTGTCTGCGTTCACAAGACAGGCCCGCGCACCCTCCGCCCGAGTGGTGAAACTGGTAGACACAAGAGACTTAAAATCTCTCGACCTAACGGTCGTACCGGTTCGATTCCGGTCTCGGGCACCATCCTTGGTCGTCAAGCTTTCTTGCCGTAAAACAGCACAAGTGATGGCTTACGCCACCACCCCTTTGCTTTTCAGCTGCGCAATGTTCTCTGCCGGCATCCCCACCTTCGCCAACACGTCATCCGTGTGCTGGCCCAGCGTCACGCCGGCATATTGATAGCTGGGCGGCGTCGCCGAGAACTTGAATGGCGAGGCCAGCTGGCGCTGACGGCCACCATCGAGCTGCGGCACATCCACTAGCATGCCACGCGCCTGCATCTGCGGGTGCTGACAAGCCTCGCTGAAGCTCAGTACCGGCTCTGTGCATGAATCCATGGCGGCAAAGATCGCCGACCACTCTGCGTAGGTTTTGCGCTTCAGCGCCTGACGAATCTCCTGCTTCAGCGCCGCGACACGCTCCGGCAGCATCACCAGACCCTCCGGTGCCAGCTCAGGTCGGCCGATGGCGGCACAGAACTGCATGAAGAATTGCGGCTCAAGCCCGCCCACGGACAGATAACGGCCATCCGACGTCTCATAGCAGTCATAGAAGGTGCCGCCGTTGAGCTGTGTTGTTTCCAGTGCAGGCTGATCCGCGCCCATGAGTGCGCCCGGCGCGGTCAGTGCATGCAGGCTGAACGCGGCATCGGTCATGGAGATGTCAATGTGCTGGCCCTCGCCGCTCGCCTGGCGATGAATCACTGCCGCCAGCAGGCCGATCACGGCGTGGCAGGAGCCACCGGCAATGTCGGCCACCTGCACCGCCATCGGCGCCGGCCCGGAAGCCTGGCGGCCGTTGTAGCCAATGACACCGGCAATGGCGAGGTAGTTCAGGTCATGACCGGCTCTATCCTTGTACGGCCCGGTCTGGCCATAACCCGTGATCGAGCAGTAAATCACTTTCGGGTTGACGGCCTTGAGCGCCTCATACCCGGCGCCCAGCCGGTCCATCACGCCCGGTCTGAATTGTTCGATGACAATGTCGTACTCCGCGACCAGCTGCTTGACGATGGCCAGCCCTTCCGGCTGCTTCAGGTCAATCGCGATGGAGCGTTTAGAACGATTCAGATAGCCGTGCGCTGCCGAGGTGCCATCAGTGGCATAGGGTGGCATCAGGCGCACCATGTCCGGCCGCGATGGCGCTTCCACGCGCAAGACATCGGCGCCGAGGTCAGCCAGCATCAGGCTGGCAAACGGGCCGGGCAGCAGACCGGAGAAATCGAGAACTTTCAAACCTTGTAGCGGACCGGACATGACAACTCCAAAAGTGTGTGACTGATGGGTCGCGAGATTAGCGAGTTCCGGGCATGAGCGCCAATGACTTAATGGCTCAAAGCAACTGACGGCAAGTGCCACAATTCATCTGAAGCAAGGCGCTGAGGATTGCGAGCCGCGTGTCAGGCCACCATACTCTTTACAGGAAACTACTTTGAAGGATGTTTGCGGATGCTGGCTTTTCTCCCTGCGCCCTTGCTGGGCCTCATCATGGGCACGCTGCTGGTGGCCTGCATCGTGTTCTCCGCCATTCTGATTCTGCTGGCCAGCCCACTGAAGTTGCTGGCGCGATTTATACCAGCCCTCGCCCCGTGGACACGCGCCATCCTCTCCGGCTGCCAGGAAAACTGGACATCGATGAATGCGGCGCTTTTCCGCCTGCTGCCGCCGATTCACTGGGACGTTCGCGGGCAAGCCGATCTGCGCCTGGACACCTGGTATTTCGTCATCGCCAATCATCAGACCTGGGTCGATATTCTGGCGTCGTTCCATATTCTCAATCGCCGCATTCCGCCGCTGAAGTATTTCCTCAAGCAGGAACTGCTGTATGTGCCGATTGTTGGTTTGGCGGTGTATGCACTGGATTATCCGTTCATGCAGCGCTACAGCCGCGAATATCTGGCCAGGCGCCCTCATCTGCGCGGCAAGGATCTGGAGACCACGCGCAAGGCTTGCGAGAAATACCAGCACTACCCCGTCAGTGTGCTGAACTTCCTCGAAGGCACGCGCATCACGCCGGGCAAGCATGAGCAGACTCGATCGCCCTATCAGCATCTGCTCAAGCCGAAGTCTGCCGGCGCAGCATTTGTGCTGAACGCACTGGGTTCGAAAATGGAATGTCTGCTCGACCTGACCATTGCCTATCCGCAAGGTGTGCCGAGTTTCTGGGATTTGTGCTGCGGCCGCATACGCCACATTGTCATTGATATTGCGGTGCGTCCGATCCCTGCCGAGTTCTGCCAGGGCCATTACGAGGATGATGCGAAATTTCGCGACAGCTTCCAGTTATGGATTGGCAGCTTGTGGCAAGACAAGGACAATAAGCTGAAAGAGCTGCTGCTCCCCTGAGCCTGATTTTTCAATCATCTGAATTCAATAAAAAGGTATAGCTATGGCCCTGTCCCAACCGGCTCACTTTGGCGAAGAATGGAATGATGCGCGTATCGCCTCCTATCTGGAGCGTTTGCCGCCCGCCGGCGAGAATGCAGACTTCCATGTCCTGATGACCGCCTACAAGCATATGCGTGCCTATGACTTTCAGCGTCTGCTGCAGGTCTTCAGCGCTGCCGGGCGCGATGTCCATGCGAAGAATCGTGAAGGCCGCAGCCTGCTCGACATCCTCCGTGAACACCCACAATCTGATGAGTTCGTGCAACTGCTGAGTGGTACTGCGTGAAGCTCCCGACCCGGCAGCTTCTGCGCGATGGCTTGCCGCAATTCGGCTTCTTTGCCGATAGCCTGGATGATGCCGATGGCCGCGAAGATCGCTCGTGTGATGCCTTCGGGCAGCCGCGGTCAGCGCTTGCCAAAGCGATGCAATACAAGCAGTTCCAGTACTTCGGCGGCATGAGCGGACGCTTCATTTTCGGTTGTGCACTGGTGGATCTGGGCTATTGCAATAGCGTCTTTGCCTATCTCTTTGATGCGGATAGCGGCGAACTCTTCAGCCGCAGCGTGAAGCGTCCGGGCCATCTGGGCATGTCCTTATCGTCCAGCCCTGTCACCGGAGTCAGCCGCTTTCAGGCAGGTGATCTGACGGTTGAGCAAACGTATGAGGCCGATCCCCGCTGCAAAAGCCTGAGCTTGCGTATCGGCGATGAGCTGAGCCTGACGGCACGCATGCCCGAGGCCGGCTTCGAGCCGATGTCGCTATGCACTCGCGCGGGCTATCACGGCTGGGTCTATGCCAATAAAACAGCTGGACTGGCGCTGGAAGGCGAGCTGGTCTGGCGCGGTCAGCGCCACGATCTGGCGGCATTGGGAGCCATGGGCCATCACGATTTCTCCTGCGGCTTCATGCGTCGGGAAACCTGGTGGAACTGGGCCTGCCTGTCCGGCATCGCGCACGACAGCAACGGCCAGAGCCACACGCTGGGCTTGAATATTTCCACCGGCGTCAATGAAACCACTTACAGCGAAAACTGCCTGTGGCTGGATGGCCAGTGCATCAGTCTGGCCTCCGCGCATTTTGTGTTCGATGCCCAGGATGTGCTCAAACCCTGGCAGGTCAGCACGCTCGATGGCCGTGTGCAGCTGGAATTCACCCCGCTGGGTCTGCACAAGGAAAAGCTCCAGCTGCCCTTGCTGAAAAGCCACTTCCGGCAGATTTTCGGACGCTTCGAAGGGCGTGTGGAAATTGATGGCGCGTGCTATACCGTGCAAGGTCTGACCGGCTTTGTTGAAGATCAATTTGTGCGCTGGTAAGTCTTTTATTTAATTGGTGGATCATGGCCCATCGTCATCCGCGAAACCCACAGCGCCGGCTGCCCGCCGGTCATCCCGATCGTGAAAGTCGCCGTGCAGCGAGTGCTGACACGCCGAAGCAGGAGTCGCCAAGAAATATGTCGAAAAACATGTCAAGAAATACCCGTGTGCCGCAAATCACCCTGAAGCCAAAACCCGGCAGCCTGCCGCCCAAGCGCAATATTGCCCAGCTCTTTGTTGACTATCTGCGCATCCTGTTTGACCTCAAATTCAATCGCTATCTCACCGTGCAGTTGTTGCCGCTGCTTTATGTGGTACTGGTCATTGGCGGTCTCGGTGTGATCGTGCAACTGGTGTTTGATGCCTTTGCGCACAGCCCCAAGCGTGGCCTGATTTACCTGCTGGCTTTCCCTGTCGCGGCACTGGTCTGGGCCTCGGCCTGCCGTGCCACCACCGAGTTTCTGCTCGTGGTATTCCGCATGTCCGAGGATGTGCACACCCTGTCGCAAATCACACCCACGGTGCAAAAGATCGACGCCATGTTTGCCGGCCCGAACTGGATGAGCCGCCTGATGCCGTTTATCAAGGCCTATCAGGACAGCCGTGACAGTTCCAGTAAAAATATCCCCAACAAAGATGCTTCTTGATCGTCCTCTGCGAGTAATCCCGTGAAGCTTTTTTCTACCAATACCATTGCGGTTCCCAAGGATCTGTCGGTACTGACGCAGTCCATTCCCGGTCAGGAAGTTGATCCGCAAGATGTCGGCATGACCGCGCATCAGCGCGATCTGATCTGGGCTGGCGTCGAAAACCTCTACCGCACCGGCATCTCGCCAGCCATCACCTTCTGCATGCGCAAGGGCGGCAAGGTCATCCTGAATCGTTCGCTGGGCCATCGTCGCGGCAACGGCCCGGACGATACGCCAGATACGCCCAAGGAGCTCGCGCACCCGGATACGCCGATGTGCCTGTTCTCGGCCTCGAAAGTGGTCACGGCCATGCTGATTCATAAGCTCGCAGAAGATCATCAGATCGACTTGCTGGCACCGGTGGCGCATTACCTGCCGGCCTTTGGCGTCAATGGCAAGCAGCACATCACCACGGCGCATGTGCTGTCGCACCGTTCCGGCATTCCGACCATTCAGGGCGACTTCGATACGAACTTGCTGTTCGATACCGAGGCGGTGGTTGATGTTCTGTTCCAGGCCAAGCCGATGTCGCGCTCGGGTCACCGGGCGGCCTATCACGCGGTGACAGGCGGCTACATTCTCGGCGAGCTGATCCGGAAAATTACCGGCATGGATGCACGCCAGTACCTGCAGCAGCTGATCACCACGCCGCTGGGCATGAAGCATTTCAACTATGGTCTGGCCCCGGAGTATCGCGGTACCGAGGCCGTCGGCTATGCCACCGGCCTGAAGCCGGTACTGGCCGTGGACTGGTTTCTGCAGCACGCGCTGGGCGGCAATCTCGACACGGTCGTTAATCTCAGCAACGACACGCGCTTCATGGACATCATCTGCCCCGCCGGCAACATCTTTGCCACGGCCGATGAAGCCTGCCGCTTCTTCGAGATGCTCATGCGCGGCGGCGAGCTCGACGGTGTCCGCATCTTCGATCCGCTGACCATCAAGCGCGCCACGCTGGAAGCCGGCAAACCCCAGTTTGATGGCACCTTGCTGGCACCGCTGCGTTACAGCCACGGCATGATGCTGGGCGCCAATCCGGTCGGGCTGTATGGCCCGATGACCGGAAAAGCCTTCGGCCACCTGGGTTTCTCCAACATTTTTTGCTGGGCCGACCCTGAGCGCGATATTTCCGTGTCGATGCTGACCTCGGGCAAGCCTGTGATCGGCACACATCTGCCGGCGCTGGCGATGTTGCTGACCACGATTTCCATGCAAATGAAGCGCCACTGACATGCTGTGTTCATAACGCTGGTTCAGGATGGCTTGAGCGTGAATAACCGGTCATCGGTGAATTTACTCCGGCCATCGAGTTCCGCTATAATCAACTCCGTGAACACTCATTCACTCAAACGAGAGCATCTATGACCGACGCAACCGCAAAGCCTCCCATCAATTGGCCTGGCGCGATTGTTTTGTTGTCCACCCCGCTTATCGCGATGATTCTGTTGCCGTGGTATGCGCTGTCTCACGAATTTTCCACGGCAGCCTGGCTGAGCTTTGTTCTGCTCGCGGGCGCCAACGGCATGGCCATCACCGGTGGCTATCACCGCCTCTGGGCCCATCGCACCTATGAAGCGCATTGGACTATCCGCCTGATCTACATGATCTTCGGCACCATGGCGATCCAGAACAGCATCCTGGTCTGGGCTTCCGGCCACCGCACGCACCATCGTCATATTGATGATGTTGACCACGATCCCTACTCCGCCAAGCGCGGTTTCTGGTTCTCGCACATCGGCTGGATGCTGCGTCAGTACGAGTCAGGCCGCGATGACTTCCGCAATGCGCCGGATCTGCTTAACGACAAGATCGTCATGTTCCAGCACAACCACTATCTGAAGCTGGTGCTGCTGACAAACATCGGCATTCCAGCCCTGATCGGCTACCTGACCGGTGATCTGTGGGGTGTACTGCTGCTGGGTGGCTTGTTGCGTCTGGTCTGGAGCCATCACACCACCTTCTTCATCAACTCGCTGGCGCACATGTGGGGCACGCGTCCCTACACCGATGAAAACACCGCGCGCGACAATCCGGTGCTGGCTTTGCTGACCTACGGCGAGGGCTATCACAACTATCATCACATTTTTCAGTACGACTACCGCAACGGCATCCAGTGGTATCAGTTTGATCCCACCAAATGGATGATCTTTGCTCTGTCGTGGGTCGGCCTGACGCGCAACCTTAAGCGTTGCCCGCAATTCGCCATTGAAAAAGCCAAGCTCACCATGCAGTTCAAGTATGCCGAGCACAAGCTGTCGCTGCAGGCCAGCAGCCATGCTCAGCTGGAAGCCTGGAAGGCTAAGCTGGCGCAGGAGTACGAGCATTTCAATCTGGTGCTCAACGACTGGAGCACGCTGCGTGAAACCTGGTTCGCCGAGAAGAAGCAGGAGCTGCTGCAGAAGTGGGAGGAAGCCAGCTTCCGTACCCGCTTCCAAGAAATCGAATATCGCCTGAAGATGCAGCGCAAGCGTCTGCGCCTGCTCACCGCGCAGGTCCCCAGCGCAGCGTGATTGCGTTTGACAATCGTTTCATTCAGTTGCCGGTCGCCTTCTGGCGCCGGCAACTACCCTCCCCGCTGCGCAATCCTCGCCTGTTCGCGATAAATACCCCACTGCTGCATGAGCTGGGCATTGATTCGACATGGATGCATTCCGCCGATGCACTGGCAGGCCTTTCAGGCCATGCCGTCTGGCCCGGTGCCGATCCGATTGCGATGAAGTATGCCGGCCATCAGTTTGGTGGCTGGAATCCGGATCTGGGCGATGGTCGCGGTGTTTTGCTGGGTGAAATCATTGACCGTCAGGGGCGCCGGCAGGATCTGCATCTGAAAGGCAGCGGCCCGACGCCGTTCTCGCGCATGGGCGATGGCCGCGCCGTATTGCGCTCCAGCATCCGCGAATATCTGGCTGGCGAAGCTCTGCATGCGCTGGGTGTGCCGACAACACGTGCCCTGGCACTGGTCAGCTCGGACGAGCCCGTGCAGCGCGAACGCCGCGAAACCGGTGCAACGCTGTTGCGCATTGCCGACTCACATATTCGCTTCGGCCACTTCGAGTGGCTTTGCCACAGCCAGCAGCATGACCTTCTGCCGGTGCTGGCCGAGCATGTGATTGCTCGTCATTACCCGGATTGCGCGCACGCTGATAGACCATACGCAGCCTTGTTCGGGCAGATCGTGCAACGCACAGCACGGCTTATGGCGGACTGGCAGGCGGTGGGCTTTGCCCATGGGGTGATGAATACAGACAACTTCTCCATCAGCGGGCAGACGCTGGACTTCGGCCCCTATGCCTTCATGGAGAGCTACGACCCATCCCTCATCTGCAACCACTCCGATCACAATGGCCGCTATGCCTGGTATTTGCAGCCATCGGTGGGGTTCTGGAATCTCAATGCGCTGGCGCAAGCCTTCACGCCACTGGTGAGTGTGGCTGATTTGCGTGCTGCATTGGAGACTTATGAGCCGACGCTGACCGCCCATTACGATGCGCGCATGCGCCATCGCTTAGGCTTCCAGCAGGCCGAAGCCGACGACAAATTGCTGGTGCAGAGCTGGCTGGATCTGTTGCGTGCGGCTAACGCCGACTACCCGATTCGCAGCCGTGGCCTCGGTCAGCGCAGTATTGTCGAGCAGCTGAATACAGTCGATGCTGACTGGGGCATCCACGCCGAAGCGGCTCGCGCGTGGCTGCTGCGCTATCAGGCGCGTGTACTGAGCGAGGCAACGGATGAGACGGTGCGTCAGGCCAGCATACTGGCCGTTGTGCCGGCCTATGTGCTGCGCAACTATCTGGCGGAAATCGCGATCAAAGCCGCTGAAGCAGGCGATGCAGAGCCGCTGGAGACCCTGCTGACGGTGTTGCAAGCACCGTTTGTGGAGCGCCCGGAATGGGCAGGCTATGCCGGTGAAGCACCGGCATGGGGACGTTGCCTGAGCATCAGCTGCTCAAGCTGACGCTGGGCCGACGGCTCTGCTCAGGTCGAGCGCAACATGCCATGGAAGTAGGCGGCAAAATCCCGGGTTTCCTTGTCACGCAGAGCCGGAATCAGGCGATTGATGGCAACTTGCGAGCCTTTGCTGATGGCGCTGTGACCGACATTGAACAAGTTGCGGGCAATGAAGCCGAGCTTGAGTGCCTTCGCTGAATCTTCGTAGAAAGCCGCGATCGCCAGTGTGGAGAAGCGCAGCATAGCGTCATTCAGAGCCGTCTTGTCGATCTGGCCGGCCGCATTGGCTGACCAGACCGCATCGAATCGCGCAAAGTCGGCATCGCTCAGATCAAAGCTGATGAAGTCGCGCTCGCCATCGCCCTCTTTCAGGATGGTTCGGCGCGTGCTGACATAGGCGGCTACCGGTTGCAGCTCCTTGTTGTCGAGCTTGCTCAGCACTTGCCTGATGAGCGCATGGACCGTGCTCTTGATCAGACTTGCCACCGTTTCCAGGGCTTTCGGTGCGGCACTGTCGGCCTCGGCCCCGTTCAGCAGATTGAGCAGCAAGGCATCGACGATCTCATCGGCGTAACGCTGCGCCAGCTGCACAATACGCGCAGCTTGTGGCGCCTTGGGAATATTACCGTCTGCATAAGCCGCAATGATGGCCTGGAAGTCCTGCTGCAACGCATCCGATGCTGCAAAGGCAAACAACTTGCTCAAGACGCGCCCTCCCCTCAGGCCTTCACAAACATCGAAGAGTAGTGAGCACAGACACGTTTGAGATCGTCATCGTTCATGCCGGCAAAGAGCTTGCCGACGGCGCTGTGGCTGCCTTTGACGATGGCGCCGCGGCCCATGCCAACCATCTTCTGCTTGACAAAACCAAGCTCCAGAGAGCTGGTGAATTCATCATAGAAGTTGACGGTGGCAATCTCGGTGAAGTCATACATGGCAGCGGTCAGGTCTTCGCGACTGTTGGCCATGTTGCCGGCGGCAATGCGCGACAGGACGCTGTCAAAACGAGCACCAATCGCATCAGGCATGCTAAAGCCAAAACGGGCTGCGCCATTGACCATGACGCGACGGCGTCCCAGATAGCCGGCCAGTTTGTCTTGTTCACTGTTACTGACCTTGCCCATGATCTGCTTGATCAGTGTGTGCATGGTGCTTTTCAGCAGACTGGCCAGCATGCCGAGAATGCCGGCACCGTCGCCGCCGCTCTTGAGAATGTCGATGACATCCAGCGCCATGGCCTTGATAACACCATCGGTGGTGCCGATGGCCAGCGCAACTGTGACGGACGGATCTGCATATTGACCCTTGGCGTGATTGGTCAGCAGGTCATCCAGCGTTTGTTGAAGTTTGGCATCGAGTGGAAACGAGAAAAAATAGGCGCTCATGGCAAATCCTGGCAGGCATCAAAAGGGGATACAGGCTCGCATCTTGGCGACGCTCATGACGTTTGGCAAGCCTTACTGTCGGGCAGTCCGCCAGCGTGTGGTGAGCTGCTCGAAGTTGGAGCGGAACGGGTTGATATCAAGCCCGCCGCGACGCGTGTAGCGGGCATAAACCGACAAGGCTTGAGCACCGGCATACTGCTGCAGGTCACAGAAAATACGCTCGACACATTGCTCATGAAAGTCAGAGTGGCGCCGGAATGACACCAGATACGCCAGCAGACTTTCCGGCTCGATACGCGGGCCTTGATAGTGAATCAGCACACTGCCCCAATCCGGCTGATCGGTGACCGGGCAGTTGGTGCGCAGCAGATGCGAGTGCCAGACTTCGCTCACATAAGTGCCCGCGTCAATTTTCAGCAGGCTGGGATCGGGCAGATAACTGCTGGTTTGCAGCGACAGATCATCAAGGCACTGGCCGGGAAAGTCGGCCAGCGTCAGGGCTTCGTGCGCCGGCAGCAATACCAGCGTGACAGGGGCTTCAGCGGCAGCTGACAAGTCTGCCTCAACCTGTGCCACAAAATCGACAGGCGTGGCGAACGTGGCAAAGTTCAGGCCATTGAAATAGAGCTTCAGCGACTTTGATTCGATCAGATTTGCCGATCCGGCCGGCACGCTGATTTCGCCAATGGCCACGACGGGCTTGCCGTGGCTGTTCAGCCAAGACAGCTCGTAATGCGTCCACACATCAACGCCATGAAACGGCAGCGCGTCCGAATCCAGACCCAGCGTCGCGCGCGTCAATTCCCGCGGAATCGGCTGCAGCAGCTGAGCATCGTAAGCATCCGGATAATCTGTGGCCTGACCCAGTTGAGTGAGCGTATGCAGATTCATGGCCGCTTACTCGCGCATGCCGGTGCCCTGCTGCAATAGGCGCAGAGCTACGCCATAGAGCAATACCACCAGCACGGTAATGAAGGTCAGCGATGCCACGATGGAGACATCGCTGTGACCGAGCACGCCGTAACGGAAGGCATTGACCATGTAGACGATGGGATTCAGATACGAAACCGCCTGCCAGAATGGCGACAGCAGATCCATGGAGTAGAACACGCCGCCGAGATAGGTCAGCGGCGTCAGCACGAAGGTCGGCACAATCGAGACGTCATCGAAAGTCTTGGCGTAAACGGCATTAATGAAACCGCCCAGCGAAAACAGTACCGCCGTCATGAACACGCTGTAGATCATCACGAAAGCATGATGCAGCGACAGGTCCGTGAAAAACAGCGACAGCAACGTGACACTCAGACCAACAGCCAGGCCGCGAGCCACACCGCCCAGCACAAAGCCGATGAGAATGATCGATGGCGGCACCGGCGATACCAGCAACTCCTCGATGCTGCGTTGAAACTTGGCACCGAAGAAGCTCGACACCACATTGGCATAGGAGTTGGTGATCACGCTCATCATGATCAGGCCGGGCACGATGAACTGCATGTAGCTGTGTCCGCCCATGTCACCGATGTTGCGTCCGACCAGATTGCCGAAGATGACAAAATACAGCGTCATGGTGATGGCTGGCGGCAGCAGGGTTTGCACCCAGATACGGGTGAAACGACGAATTTCCTTGCGCACGATGGTTTGCAGCGCAATCCGGTTCGGTGGTGAAAACAGGCTCATGCTGCAGCTCCCGACAGATTTTTCTCGACCAGTCGCACAAACAGCTCCTCCAGACGATTGCTCTTGTTGCGCATGCTGGTGACTTGCACGCCTGCACTGCTCAAGGCGTCAAAGACGGAGTTGAGCGATTGGCCGCGCTGAATGTCGACTTCAAGCACGCCCGGCTTGTCCATGCGCAAGACATATCCGCCGATCACAGGCAGTACCGACAAATCACCGGCGCAGTCGAGCACGAAGGTTTCCTGCTGCAGCTTGGCCAGCAGGGAGCGCATGTCGGTGTTTTCCACGACCTGACCTTTATCGAGGATGGCGATGTTGCGACACAGCGACTCGGCCTCCTCCAGATAATGCGTGGTGAGGATGATGGTGGTGCCCTCGGCATTGAGCTTGCTCAGGTAATCCCACATCGACCGCCGCAGCTCGATGTCCACGCCGGCCGTCGGCTCGTCGAGAATGAGCAGGCGCGGCTCGTGCACCAGGGCGCGGGCAATCATCAGGCGTCGCTTCATGCCGCCGGAGAGCATGCGTGCCTGCTGGTCATGCTTATCCCAGAGCCCGAGCTGATGCAGATACTTCTCAGCCTGGTCATAGGCTTTCTTCACCGGAACACCGTAGTAGCCGGCTTGCGTGGCGAGAATATCGATGACCTTCTCGAACTGCCCGAAGTTGAATTCCTGCGGCACCACGCCGAGCTGGCGCTTGGCTTCTTCGGTATCACGATCGAGGTCGTAGCCGAAAATGCTGACCTGCCCGGCCGTCTTCTTCACCAGCGAACTGACGATGCCGATGGAAGTCGACTTGCCGGCGCCATTGGGGCCGAGCAAGGCAAAGAAATCACCCGGTGCGACCGTGAGGTCTATTCCTTTCAGGGCTGACACACCGGATTTGTAGGTTTTGGTAACGCCAGAGAGCTGCAGTGCGGCGGACATTCTGCAAATTCCTCGATAAAAATCAAAAAAGTCGGATCAGGGCTGTAACAAAACGGCATCTTGCCAGTCTATCACGCGTGATTGGTTCTACAGCGAGCGGACAAAGTGGAAGGATGGCAGGTATGAAAATTGCGGTTGTGGGTTCCGGCATTGCAGGTCTGAGTGCTGCCTGGCTGTTATCGAAGTCACATCAGGTCACGGTTTACGAGGCGGCAGACTATGCCGGCGGTCACAGCAACACGGTGGATGTCACGCTGGATGGCCTGACCGCGCCAGTCGATACCGGCTTTCTGGTGCATAACGATCGCACCTATCCCAATCTCATCGCACTTTTCAAGTTGCTGCAGCTCGATACGCCCGCCAGCGACATGTCGTTCAGCGTGAAGCTGCCACACCTCAATCTGGAGTGGGCGGGTGCCAATTTGCGCACGCTGTTTGTGCAAAAGCGCAATCTGATCCGGCCCGGCTTCTGGCGCATGATCCGCGACATCCTGAACTTCAACAAGCGCTCGCATGCTCTGCTGGCCGAATTGCATGGCAGCCGACTGACGCTGGGCGAGCTGATTGCTCGCGAAGGCTACAGTGCCGAGTTTCGCGACTGGTATCTGCTGCCCATGGGTGCGGCCATCTGGTCCAGCCCCATGGATGAGATGGCAGATTTTCCGGCCGAAACCTTCATCCAGTTCTGCATCAATCATGGCCTGCTGCAAGTCAAAGACCGGCCACAGTGGAAAACCATACGGGGCGGCTCGCGCGAGTATGTGAAGCGCTTGGTCGCCGGCATTCGCGACCTGAGCGGCGAAGTTCGCCTGAATACGCCGGTACGCTCTGTCGTGCGCACCGAGCAAGGTGTGCTGGTGCGCACCGACGTCGGCAGCGAAAGCTATGACCATGTCATTCTGGCCACGCACAGCGATCAGGCACTGAGCATCCTGCAGGATGCCCGACCCGCCGAGCGCGATGTGCTGGCGGCTGTGCGCTACCAGCCCAATACCGCCTACCTGCACACCGATGCCGAGCTGATGCCGGCGCGGCGAGCGGCCTGGTCATCCTGGAACTATTACAGCGGTGCCGTGCAGAACGGCCGCTTTCCGGTAGCCGTGAGCTATTGGATCAACCTGCTGCAGCCCCTGCCCTTCACGCAGGATGTGATGGTGACGCTGAATCCGCCGGTGCCGCCGCGTGCCGACAAGACCATACAAATCATCGAGTACGCGCATCCCTTGCTGGATACCGCTGCCTATGCCGCACAGCAGGCGCTGCCAGCCATTCAGGGTCTGGACCGTGTCTATTTCTGTGGCGCATGGACCGGTTATGGCTTTCATGAGGATGGCTTGAAGGCCGGCATGGCCGTGGCGCGCTTGCTGGGAGCTACTGCACCGTGGGAAAGCGCCTCAGCAGAGGTAGCAGCATGAGCAAGCTCTGGCTCTATCGTGGCAAGGTCGGTCATGCCCGTCTCGGTGCGCAGACTCATGCCTTTGCCTACGACAGCCTGTTTCTCTGTTTCCCGCTGCAACAGCGACAGGCGCTGGCCAGCAAGCTCTTCGGCTACAACCGCTGGAACCTGTTTGGCTATCACGATGCCGATCATGGCGACGGCGCTGATCCGGAAGCCTGGATGCGCAACATCCTGAGCGTGCATGGCGTGACGTCAGCCGATGGCGATATCTGGCTGCAGGCCCTGCCCCGCATTCTCGGCTTTGTCTTCAATCCGGTCAGTTTCTGGTATTGCCACGATCGCCAGCAGCAGCTGCGCGCCGTGCTCTGCGAAGTGCGCAATACCTTTGGCGAGCGCCACTGCTATCTGCTCACGGCCGTCGATCAGGGCGTGATCACGATGGATACCACGCTGCACAGCGAGAAAGTCTTTCATGTCTCGCCGTTTTACCCCGTTAACGGCCAGTACCAGTTTCAGTTCGCCCAGCGCGGCGACTTCCGTCGCGTGCAGATCGACTACTGGCAGGACGGCGAACTGTCACTGAAGACGCATGTCTCCGGCACAGCCCTAGCGATGACCGACAAGAACCTGCTGAAAACCTTTGTTCAACTGGGCTGGGCCACCCTCATGGTCGTCCTGCGCATTCACTGGCAAGCCCTCAAGCTTTGGCGGCAAGGGGTGACCTTTCACCGCAAGCCCGTCCCCCCTGTTATGGAGATTTCCCGATGAGCATGTCTGAAAGTACGGCCATTGAATTGACTCGCGCGCCGGCCATGGCCAAGTTGCTGCTCAAGCTCTTCAAGCGCCTGGAGATCGGCACACTGACCGTGACCTTCCCCGGAGGCGGTCACCAGGTCTATGGCGGCAAGCAGCCGGGCCACAATGCCTTTATCGAGATCAATGACTGGGCGGCCTGTAGCCTGATTCTGCGCTCCGGCGACATCGGCCTGGCGGAAGCCTATCGCGACAAGCTCATCGAGATTTCGGACATTCCTGCGCTGCTGCTGATGGCGATGGAAAATGAAGATGCCCTCACCCAGGCGTTTTACGGCAGCTTCTGGGGCAAGCTGTATTACAAGTTCAAGCACTTCGTGTCCAACCGCAATACGCGCAAGGGCAGCAAGAAGAACATCCATGCCCATTACGACCTCGGCAATGACTTCTACAAGCTCTGGCTGGATCGCACGATGACCTATTCGTCGGCCATCTTCGCCAGCCCTGAGACCACGCTGGCCGAGGCGCAGACTGCCAAGTACGAACGCCTGCTGGAGCAGCTCAACGTCAAGGCCGGTGATCATATTCTCGAGATCGGCTGCGGCTGGGGCGGCTTTGCAGAGCATGCCGCGCTGACGAGACAAGTACGCGTCACCGGCATTTCTCTGTCGAATGAGCAGCTGGTGTGGGCGCGCAACCGTATCAAAGGCACAGCCGCCGAGGATTTGTGTACCTTCCTCTTTCAGGACTATCGCGATGTCACCGGCAAGTTCGATGCCGTTGCGTCTATCGAAATGATCGAGGCTGTAGGCGAAAGCTACTGGCCATCCTACTTCAGCAAGATTCATGATGTGCTCAAGCCCGGTGGACGCGCCGGCATTCAGGCCATCACCATCGCCAACGAGCGCTTTCAGGACTATCGCGTCAATACCGACTTCATCCAGCAGTTCATTTTTCCCGGCGGCATGTTGCTGTCGCCCGAAATTCTGGCTCGTCAGGCCGCGCAAGCCGGTCTGAACATTACGGATACCTTCGAGTTCGGCCGTGATTACGCCGAGACTCTGCGCCGCTGGCGTGCCGACTTTGAAGCGCAGCTGCCTGCCATCAGCAAACAGGGCTTCGATGAGGCTTTCCTGCGTATCTGGCGGTTCTATTACACCTACTGCGAAGCCGGCTTTGACTCGGATCGCACCGGTGTCTGCCAAGTCGTCATGCAGCGTGCAGCAAAATGACATTTACTCAGAGCACCTGAATCATGCCGTTTAATCTGCGTTCGACCTTGCAAGCTGCTTTTCTCGGCAGCGCGCTGGCACTAAGCCTGAGTGCCTGCAGCACAGCACACATCGATGACTATGCTGACGCACAGCCGAGCCTGTCATTGCGCAACTATTTCAACGGCACCGTGCATGCGTGGGGCCAGGTTCAGGATCGCAGCGGCAAGGTCATCAAGCGCTTCACGGTCAAGCTCGTTGGGGTCTGGCAGGGTGATCAGGGTGTGCTCACCGAGGACTTTGTCTATGCCGATGGCAGCAAGCAGCAACGCATCTGGCGACTGACCGATCTGGGTCAGGGCCGCTATGAGGGGCGTGCCGATGATGTTGTAGGCCATGCCGATGGCGTGACCCAAGGCAATGCCTTGCAATGGCGCTACACCCTGCGCCTACCAGTGGACGGCAAGACTTACGATGTCAGCTTCAATGACTGGATGTACCTGCACGATCCGCAAACGCTGGTGAATCGTGCCGAAATGAGCAAATTCGGCATTCATCTGGCTGATATCACGCTGTTTTTTCGCAAGGAGCTGCCATGAGCCTGAACAAACCTGTCCGTGACTGGCCTGCAAGCCGCGTCTGGGTCGTCGGTGCCAGCTCCGGCATCGGTCTGGCGCTGGCTGAAGCCCTGGCTGCCCGTGGTGCCCGTGTTGCCGTCAGCGCACGCCGCGCTGCACCGCTACAGGCCTTTGCCGCCAGCCACGGTGAGCGCGCGTTAGCACTGCCGCTGGACATGACCGAAAACGTCGACTGGGATGCGGCATGGGCAGACATCAAGCAGGCCTGGGGCGGTATTGACTGGGTGGTCTTCTGCGCGGCCGATTACACGCCGGTACGCGCCTGGGAGCTTGATCGTGATCGCGCTGCAGAGCTGATCAATGTCAATCTCACCGGCACCTTGCGCGGTGTCGCCACCGTACTGCCGGACATGCTGAAGGCAGAGGCTGGCGGTATCGCGCTGGTCGCCAGCGTCGCCGGCTACATGGGCCTGCCGAAATCGCTGGTCTATGGCCCGACCAAAGCCGCCCTGATCAATTTTGCCGAATCCCTGTATCTGGATGTGAAACCGAAAGGGCTCGATGTCTGCATCATCAATCCCGGTTTTGTGGCCACGCCCCTGACGGCGCAGAACGATTTCGAGATGCCAGCGTTGATGACCCCGGAAGCCGCCGCGCTGGAAATCATCCAAGGCTTGGAGCGTGGTGATTACGAGCTGCACTTTCCTAAACGGTTCACGCGCACGCTGCGCCTGATTCGTCGCCTGCCCGATCGTCTGCGCCTGGCGGTGCTGGCACGCATCGCCAGCCAGTCCTGAGATCTGCCATGAGAATCCTGCCATGAGCCTTGATGCCCGCCCTGCACTTCAGCGTCTCGCCAGCTGGTTCGAGACACTCAGTGCGGACAGCCTGAAGACAATCGATCAGTTCTATACCCGTACGGCGTATTTCAAAGACCCGTTTAATGAAGTGCGCGACATTCGCCACATTGAACACATCTTCAACGACATGTTCATCCAGTTCGAGCAGCCGCACTTTGTCATTCAGGAGCAGGTCTGCGATGACCGCAATGCGCAAGCGCTGCTGACCTGGCACTTCCGCTTTCAGTGGCGCGGCAAGGACTGGTGCATCATGGGCAGCTCGCATCTGCGCTTCAACGCAGAAGGTCTGGTCGAGTATCACCGTGACTATTGGGATGCCTCCGAAGAGCTGTATGAAAAACTTCCCGTTATTGGTTTTGTATTGAGAGCATTGAAAAAGCGTGCTCAGGGGCACCCATCATGAACGATGCCGTTATTGAAAGAACATCAGACCTGCTTGATGAGCAGCCCGTCAGGCTGCCCATCAACGCCGTAGAGCGTGAAACGGGGGTCTCCAAGGAATTGCTGCGCATGTGGGAAAGACGCTACGGCTTCCCCATCCCCGAGCGTGACAATCAAGGCGACCGCATCTACCCGATGCCGCAAGTGGCGAAGCTGCGTTTATTGCGGCGTCTGATCGACTTCGGCTTTCGCCCGGGCAAAATCATCCTGATGGCCAGTGAGGAACTCGAGCGGCTGCTGAGTACACAGGGCAAAGCCAGCTTTGACAGCTCGCCCGAGCTCGAGCAGGAGCTCCTAAATATTCTGAAGGCGCGAGACCCTTCACAGCTGCGAGATTATCTGTCGCATCAAATGATCAAGATGGGGCTGCAAAGCTTCATTCTCGACTTCTTGCAATACGCCAATTTCGTTGTTGGTGATGCCTGGATGCGCGGACTGCTCGAAGTCCACGAAGAGCATCTCTTTACCGAGCAGGTGCAATCCCTGGTACGACAAGCCATCGGCAATCTGCGCGATGCAACACTGGCACCACGTATCCTGCTCGCCACGCCGCCGGAGGAAACGCATACGCTCGGCATCCTGATGGTGGAAGCCATCATGCGCCTGGATAATGTCGATGCGGTTTGCTATGGCGCACAAATGCCGGTGCGCGATGTGGCCCAGGCGGTGACGCGGCACAAGATGCAGATTGTGGCCATCTCGTTCAGTGCCTCCTACCCGACCAGCAAGGCCATCGACTATCTGGAAGAGCTGCGCTTCCGCCTGCCCTTGTCGGTGGAAATCTGGGGTGGTGGCGCCTCGCTGCGTTCCACACGAAAAACCGTGGAAGCCGTGCGTTTCTTTCACGATCTGCCGTCGATACGATTGGCGGTTAACAACTGGCGTCGAGAGCATAAAGTCGTTTCATGACTCACACACTGATCTGGTTCCGGCAAGACTTGCGCTGTGCCGACAATACGGCGCTGGCTGCCGCCTGCGCCCATGGCGAAACTGCCGTCACCGCGCTCTATTGCATAACGCCCGGCCAGTGGCAGCAGCATGATGTCGCTGGCGTGCGCATTGATTTCGAGCGCCGGCACCTGGTCTTGCTGCAGCAGGATCTGGCGGCACTGAATATCCCGCTGCTGATTGTTCAGGCCGATACCTACAGCCAGCTTCCCGCGCAAATTGCCACGCTGTGCCAGCGCCATGGCATCACCGCCTTGCACGCCAACCAGCAATACGAAATTCATGAGCGTCAGCGCGACGACGCCGTGGCTGCCGCGCTGGCAGCCTCAGGCATTGCATGCACCTGGCACGATGATCTCTGCATTGTCGAGCCCGGCACAGTGCTCACCGGCGATGGCCGCTTCTACACAGTCTTTACGCCCTTCAAGCGCAACTGGCTGGCACAGCTGGCCGGTCGACCGGTTCGTCTGCGTGCTCAACCGGCGGTGCGCAAACACCGTGTGCTTGAGTCTGACCCCGTGCCCGAAGATTGGGGCGGTAATGCCAATCATGTCGACCCGGAAACGTGCAGGCATCTCTGGCCGGCCGGCGAAAAGCAGGCCTGGGAGCGTCTGCAGGCATTCATCGAGGCCGATGTCGGTCGCTATGACCAGCAGCGCGACTTCCCGGCCATCAATGGCACCAGCACACTTTCGCCGTATTTGGCGGCTGGTGTGTTGTCTGCGCGACAGTGCCTGGTCATGGCCCAGCAGGCCCTGAGCCAGGGCGCGGCATCGGCAAGGGGAATCGATGTCTGGATCAGCGAGCTGTGCTGGCGTGACTTCTACAAGCACATTCTGGTCGGCTTCCCGCATGTCTGCCGGCATCAGGCCTTCAAACGCGAAACCGATGCCCTGGCCTGGCGCCAGGATGAAGCCCTGTTCCAGGCCTGGTGCGAGGGCCGAACCGGCTACCCCATCGTGGATGCCGCCATGCGCCAGCTCAAGGAAATCGGCTGGATGCACAATCGCCTGCGCATGATTGTCGCGATGTTTCTGAGCAAGGATCTGTTCATCGACTGGCGCTGGGGCGAGCGTCACTTCATGCGGCATCTGATCGATGGCGACTTGTCGGCCAACAACGGTGGCTGGCAATGGGCGGCATCAACGGGCAATGATGCCGCGCCCTACTTCCGGATTTTCAACCCCAGCTTGCAGGGCCCTAAATTCGACCCCAGTGGCGTCTTCATTCAGCGCTTCGTGCCCGAGCTGCAGGGTTTGTCCGGCAAGCTGCTGCACGAGCCTCACAGCAAAGGCATGAGTCCGCTGTTTGCACGCTACCCACGCCCCATCGTCGATCACGCCGTGGCGCGTGAATACACCCTGGCACAGTTCAAGGCGCTGGCGCCGCTGTCAGACGCTCAAACAAGGCCACAAACTCCTGAGTGAGTTTGTGCTTGGGCGCGTGATGGATCAGCGGCAGGCAGAGCTGATGCGACTCGCGCATGATCACTGACGACGACAAGGCCGGATCCAGTACCGGCAGGCCTTCCTCACGCAGCTCGTTGACCAGTTTCACCGGCAGCGAAGCTCGCGGCTGAAACTGGTTGATGATGATGCCCTCGATGCGCAGCTCCTTGTTATGGTCGCTGCAGGTTTCCTGCACATTCTCCATCAGCGTGTACAGTGCGCGGCGCGAAAACGCATCGCAATCAAACGGGATCAGGCAGCGCTCGGCGGCAATCAGGGCCGACAAGGTGTAGAAATTGAAAGCTGGTGGCGTATCAATGAAGATTTCGTCGTAGCTGTGCGTCAGCTCCTGCAACGCCGCCGACAGCTTGTAGATCTTGTGCTTGGACTCCAGCAGATGCTCGATCTCGCGCAGCTCGGGGTTGGACGGAATCACAAACAGATTGGCAAACGGTGTCGGATGCACAAACTCCGACAACGGTTTTTCCTTGCTCTTGAAGCTCAGCGACTGCGCAAAGAACTGACCGATATTCGGTGTCAGCTCGGGCTTGTCACGCTCGTACACAGCGGCTTCACCGAGTAGATACTGACTGGCATTGCATTGCGGATCGAGATCCAGAATCAGCGTACGACGACCGGATGCAGCACTGATGGCGGCCAGATTGACGGTAATGCTGGATTTGCCGACGCCCCCTTTCTGATTGAACACAACGCGACGCATGACACTTCCTCTTCACTGAGCCTGAAAACCTGCGCGATTCTAGCCCAGCGTTGCCGCCGTCTTACAGACTTGGCGGAAAAAACCAGTACGCCGCAAGAATAGCCGTTACAACACCCGCGACATCGGCGATCAAGCCGCCTGCCAGTGCACCCCGGTCACGCTTGATGCCGACCACACCGTAGTACACCGCCACCACATAGAACGTGGTCTCAGACGAGCCCTGGATAATGGCCGCGACCAGTGCCGGAAAGCTGTCGACACCATAGGTCTGCATGGTTTCCAGCATCATGGCACGAGCACCACTGCCCGACAGCGGCTTCATCAACGCCGTGGTCAATGCCGGCACAAACTCTGTCGGCCAGCCGAGCAGCTTCAGGCCGCTGACAATGCCATCGAGAGCCAGCGTCATTGCGCCACTTTCGCGCAGACCCGCAATGGCAACCAGCATGGCCAGCAAATACGGTATCAGCCCTATCGCGGTCTGAAAGCCCTCTTTGGCACCCTCAATAAACTGCTCGTAGACAGGTTGTCGCCGGCCGTAACCCGCGAACAGGAAGATGGCAATGATGGATACCAGCAAGGCATTGCCGACAGCTCCCGACATCGGCCCCATCTGGCCGGCAGGCAAGCGTGTCAGCAGAGTGATGATGGCTGCCATGAGCACTGCAAAGCCGGCCGTATAAGCCAGAACCACGCGATCCCAGAGATTGATGCGATGCATCAGGCAGATGGCCAGCAAGCCGGTCATCGTTGACGCCGATGTCGCCATCAGGATCGGCAGGAACACGCTGGCAGGATCGGGCGCACCTTGCTGCGCGCGGTACAGAAAGATGGAAACCGGAATCAGCGTCACCGAAGATGCGTTCAGTACCAGGAACAAGGCTTGTGCCTTGGTGGCGCGCTCCGGCTCCGGGTTCAATGTCTGTAATTCGCGCATGGCCTGCAAACCCAATGGGGTGGCTGCGTTGTCCAGACCAAGGAAATTGGCAGAGAGATTCATGGTTACCGCGCCAAAGGCCGGATGTCCTGCCGGCACCTCGGGCATCAGGCGACTCAACAGAGGCTGCAGCCAGCGTCCCAATACACGCACCAGTCCGGCCTTCTCGGCCACTTTGAACAAGCCCAGCCACAGCGTCATGATGCCGACCAGACCAATGCTGATGTCGACACTGGTCTTGGCGGCATTGAACCAGGCTTGGACCAGCCGGCCGAAGCTGTCCATGTCGCCTAACCACAGTCCGTGATATGCCGTCATGGTCACTGAAATCGCAAAAAAGAACAGCCATAACGCATTTAACAAATTCAGCTCTCCGCATTTGGCCAGCATGGCTCTGGGCAACTCAAGATAGCCACTGTGGCATGGACAGAAGCCTGTTTTCTACCGCTCGTCGCCAAAAAACTACCGTTTAACTTTCGTGGTCTATCGTAGTCATTTACGGCTCGCGAACACCCGTTTTGCCTCGATTTATTTCACTCTCAAACGTCAATCCCAGACGACTCAAGGGTTTCGGCAGTTGTCCACAAAAGCTGTGGATAAGTCTGTTGATAGCTCATTTGTAACCGCTTTGTAATAGCTAAAATCAGGGTCTCCACACGCATTGCCTATTTTTTAACCAATTTAATTAAGTCCTTTATATTCAATGACTTGATTTTGTCAACTCTGTCACATAAAAGCCTTGATCGGTTTTTCGCTAAGTCCTTGAAGTGGCATTCCTGTTGAGCATGCATCGCTTGGGATATCTTCGTCAGGATGCTGCCAGTCGACGCTGTTCCAGCCGTTACGGCACAGGGCATGTCGTAACGGCAAACGGCTTCAGCGCAGGCTTATGCGGTCCTTGTTTTGTTCGATCAAGGCCGGCCCCATGCCTTTGACCGACGTCAGATCCGCAATCGACCTGAACGGTCCTTTTTGCCTGCGCCAGGCAATAATGGCCTCGGCTTTGGCAGGGCCGACGCCGACAAGACCATCGTCCAGTGTTTTTGCATCTGCTGTATTGATATTGATGCGGGGCATGGCCCTTCGCGTCTCTGCGTTCATGCCAGAGGCCTTAGTCGCTGTTTGCGGCAATGCGTAAGACGGCAGCGATGCCAGACCCGAGCTGATGACGAATGCCGTCAAGACTATCCATTTCTTCATGAGGAACTCCTGTTCACTGTGTGCAGGCCTACCCTAGGCGGGCAGCCACTCGTGCAGCCTCGGCATGAGGTGCCGCTATGTACTAGAACAGGAGTCGTGATTTCGCCAGCGCACGTCGGGCGCTAAAAGCAAAAAACCGCTACAACCAGAGGCTGCAACGGTTTTAGCAATTTATTCGTGGTCGGGACAGCAGGATTTGAACCTGCGACCCCTTGCCCCCCAGGCAAGTGCGCTACCAAGCTGCGCTATGCCCCGACATATTCACGAAGCGTGCATGATACTGAAATGCTTGTACTTGTCCAGACTGAATCAGTGTGGATGGCTCAACATCTGAGCAATCTCTTGCAAGTCATCGATCATTTCTTCAACGGCCAGATGCCAGACGGTATCCGGCGTCTGGCTGCCCAGGCTGGGAGCCGGCACAGGCACGCTCTCCGGGCTGACGACAACACGATCATCCTGCGGAGCTTCAGATTGACGGCCCGACGCCGGCTGCACGATGGCCTTGGGATCCAGCAGCTGCTGGCGCGCACCTTGGATGGTGTAGCCCTGCAAATACAGCAGATCGCGGATCTGGCGAATCAGCAGCACATCCTGACGCTGGTAATAGCGGCGATTGCCACGACGCTTGACCGGCTTCAGTTGCGTGAATTCCTGCTCCCAGTAGCGCAGTACATGCGATTTAACCGCGCACAGGTCACTGACCTCGCCAATGGTGAAGTAACGCTTGCCCGGAATCTCCGGCAGTGAACTATCAGGCAGATGGTTGTCCGACATGACCCTCTACCCGTTGCTTGAGTTTCTGGCCAGGACGGAACGTCACGACACGACGCGCCGTGATCGGAATTTCTTCGCCAGTTTTCGGGTTGCGGCCGGGGCGCTGGCGCTTGTCGCGCAGCTCGAAATTGCCAAAGCCAGACAATTTGACCGGATGGCCATCGACCAACGCCTGACGAATTTCTTCAAAAAACTGTTCGACCAGCTCTTTGGCTTCACGCTTGTTCAAGCCCAAAGCCTCGTGCAGGCGTTCGGCCATCTCGGCCTTGGTCAATGCGCTCATGTTCGACTCTCGATCAACTACGCAACAATGCACCACAAGTACTTGATGCAGATTGCAAAATATTTTCTATAAACGCCTGAATCTCAGTATCCAGCAGCGTGCGCTCGGGATCCTGCCAGGTCAGCGACAGCGCCAGACTGTAATGCTGGTCTGCGACGCCGCGCCCGCGATAAACATCAAATACGCTCAAATCACGCAACACATCGCCGGCATTCTGGCGCACCACGGTCAAAATCTCTGCCGCCGCAACGCTGTCCGGCACCAGCAGGGCCAGATCGCGGCTCACCGCCGGAAAGCGCGAGAGCGGCTTGAACTGCGGCAGGCTGCCCTGCAAAAACGCCGATTGCTGCAGCTCGAACACATAAACCGGGCCGCTCAGCCCCAAGGCGTCAATCACGCTCGGGTGCAAGGCACCGAAGCAACCCACAACCACACCTTGTACTGTGATCGCTGCTGACTGACCGGGGTGCAACACAGGATGTGTTGTCGCCGAAAACTCGCCAGCGATGCCACAGAGCTGCAGCAAGGACTCAATATTTCCTTTTACATCAAAGAAATCAAGCGAATTCTTCGGGTTGTTCCACGAAGCTTGAAAGGCATCACCGCTGACGATGCCAGCCAGCATCGGGACCTGTGCCAGGCCATCTGCCGTGGGCGTGAAGCGCAAGCCGGCCTCGAACAGGCGCACACGATTCTGCTGGCGACTTTGGTTGTGCAGGACGGCCATCGCCAAGCCTGGCCACAAGCTGGTACGCATTACCGCCAGTTCGGCAGACAAGGGATTAGCCAGCGCCCACGGGCTGACACCGGGATCAAACTGCTGCTGCAGGCCGGCTTCGATGAAACTGAAGGTGATGGCTTCCTGATAGCCCATATCTACCAGCGCACGCTTCAGGCGGCGCAGCGAAGTCTGGTTTTCCGGCTGCGGCAACAGACGGATCGGTGCCATCGGTGCTGTCACCGGCAGACGGTTGTAGCCGTAAAGGCGCGCCAGCTCTTCGATGAGATCGACCTCGATGGTCAAATCGAAGCGATGGCTGGGTGGTACGACCTGCCAGCCCTGCTCGGCTGCTGTAACAGCACAGCCCAGACGGCCCAGATAAGCCGCAACATCAGCATCCGCCAAGGCGAAGCCCAGTACCTGCTTGATGCGGTCAGCACGCAAGCCAATGGCAGTGCGAGCCGGCAGTTGAGCCAGATCGCTGACTTCCACCACAGGGCCTGCCTCACCGCCCACCAGCTCAAGCAGCAGCGCTGTGGCGCGCTCAATGGCCAGACGCGGCAGCTCGAAGTCAACGCCGCGCTCGAAGCGATGCGAAGAATCCGTATGCAGGCCATAGCGACGGGCCTCACCAGCGAGCGCCAGCGGCTGGAAGAATGCCGCCTCCAGCACAATCGAGCTGGTCGTGTTGCTGACCGCGCTCGATTGACCACCCATGATGCCAGCCAAGGCCAACGCCTGCGTCTGATCCGCAATCACCAGACTCTGCTCGCGCAGGCTGAGGACCTGGCCATCCAGCAGTGTCAGTGCCTCACCGGCGCGTGCTTGACGTACCACCAGGCCGCCATGGATCTGTGCGCCATCAAAGGCGTGCATGGGCTGACCCAGCTCCAGCATGACGAAATTGGTCACGTCCACGACCGGGCCGAGGCTGCGTACGCCCGAACGGCGCAGCGCTTCGATCAGCCACAGCGGACTGGCCTTGTCGTTGTCGATGCCATCAATCACGCGCGATACATAGCGCGGGCAAGCCGCAGCCGCCTCGATGCTGACCGGCGTGCGACGCTCATGCGTGGCCGACACGGCAGGAATCGTCGTCTTCTGCTGATCCAGACCGAAAACCGCTGCCGCTTCGCGAGCGAGGCCGCGAATGCTCAGGCAATCACCACGGTTCGGTGTCAGGCCAAGTTCGATCAGATTGTCATCGAGTTGCAGATACTGGCGAATGTCCTGGCCAATGGGGGCATCGGCCGGCAGCTCCCAGAGGCCATCGGAAGCTTCGGCCAGACCCAGCTCCTGCTCGGCGCAGAGCATGCCGAAGGAGTCGACGCCACGCAGCTTGGCATCCTTGATGCGGAACTCGCCCGGCAAAACAGCACCCACGGTAGCAACCGGAATACGAATGCCCGGACGCGCATTGCTCGCACCACAGACGATCTGCAGCGGCTGCTCAGCGCCGATATTGACCAATGTGACGCGCAGCTTGTCCGCATTCGGGTGCTGTTCGGCGCTGAGAATCTCGCCGATCACCACGCCGTTGAAGGCTGGAGCGACCGGGACAATGGCGTCCACTTCCAGGCCGGCCATGGTGAGCTGGTGCGCCAGCGTGGCCGTATCGACGGCGGGATTGACGAGGGCGCGCAGGCGCTGTTCGCTGAATTGCATGGCTGGCTCGCTAGTCTGATCAATCAGACAAAATCATGAATATCAATAAATTACGAAACTAATATCAGGCAAACTGGCGCAGGAATCGCACGTCATTGTCGAAGAACAGACGCAGGTCATTGACGCCGTAGCGCAGCATGGCAAAGCGTTCCACGCCCATGCCGAAGGCGAAGCCCTGGAACTTGTCCGGATCGATGCCGCAATTCTTCAGCACCTGCGGATGCACCATGCCGCAGCCCAGTACTTCCAGCCAGCCGGTCTGCTTGCAGACACGACAGCCGGCGCCGTTGCACATCACGCACTGAATATCGACTTCCGCCGACGGCTCCGTGAACGGGAAATAGGATGGGCGGAAGCGCACCTGCAACTCCTTCTCGAAAAACACGCGCAGGAAATCTTCGATCACGCCCTTGAGGTCGGCAAAGCTAACATTCTCGTCGATCAGCAGACCTTCAACCTGGTGGAACATCGGCGAATGCGTGAGATCGGAGTCGCAACGGTAGACGCGACCCGGACAGACGATGCGGATCGGCGGCTGCTGGCTTTCCATCACGCGCACCTGCACCGGCGAGGTGTGCGTGCGCAGCAGGCGGTTGGCATCGAAATAAAAGGTGTCGTGCATCGCGCGCGCCGGGTGGTGCGACGGGATGTTGAGCGCCTCGAAATTGTGGAAGTCATCTTCGACTTCCGGGCCATCGGCCACGGTAAAGCCGACGCGGGTGAAGAAGTCCTCGATACGCTCCATGACACGCGTCACCGGGTGCAAGCCGCCGGGCAACTGGCCACGGCCGGGCAAGGTGACATCGACACGCTCGGCGAGCAGACGTGCCGTCAGGGCCGCCTCTGCCAACAAATTCTTGCGATCATTGAGACTGCTGGTGATGGCTTCGCGCGCGGCATTGAGCTCGGCACCAAAGGCACGGCGCTCGTCTTCGCCAAGCTGACCCATGCGCTTGGACAAGTCGCTGAGCTGGCTTTTCTTGCCCAGATACTGAACGCGCAGGGCTTCGACGGCAGCGGCATCCTGCGCCTGTGCGACATCGGCTTGAAGCTGTGCTACCAGCGTTTGCAAATCCGTCATGACCGACTCTTTCCTCAAATACATCATCAAAAATGCATAGTCTGAAAAAACAAAAAGGGGAAGAACGCTATGCCCTTCCCCTTCGTGCGTGCAGTCAACACGCCATCACAGCGCATTGACCAACACTGACCGCATCAGGCTGCGAGGCTGGCTTTCGCCTTCTCGGCAATAGCACTGAAACCGGCGGCGTCATGAACGGCAATATCTGCCAGAACACGACGGTCGATTTCAATCGATGCCTTCTTCAGGCCGTTGATGAGACGGCTATAGGACAGACCGTTCAGACGCGCAGCGGCGTTGATACGGGCAATCCAGAGGGCACGGAACTGACGCTTTTTCTGGCGACGGTCACGGTAGGCATATTGACCAGCCTTGATGACCGCCTGGAACGCGACGCGATAAACGCGTGAACGGGCACCGTAGTAACCCTTGGCGCGATCCAGAACTTTTTTATGACGACGGTGGGCAACTACGCCACGCTTTACACGAGCCATTTTCTATCCTCCGTCAGCTTACAGGTTCGGCAACATTGCCAGCACACGACCCGTATCCGCGGCCGAAACCATGGACATTGGGCGCAGCTGACGAATGCGCTTCGCCGACTTCTTGGTGAGGATGTGGCGCTTGTTAGCTTGCTTGCGCTTGAAGCCGTTCGCCGTCTTCGAGAAACGCTTTGCAGCGCCCCGACGGGTTTTGATCTTTGCAGACATATCTACCTCGTTAGTGACCCTTTTAGCCCTTGCCGAACGATCCGCAGATGGCGTTCGGGTGACCTGGGGGTAAGTTGCAAATCAGCGTCCTGCCGACTTACCGCTTTTTCTTGGGGCCGATGAGCATGCCCATCATGCGCCCTTCCAGTTTCGGGTGTTGTTCCACAACCCCGATCTCGGCCAGATCGACCTCGATACGTTGAAGCTGCTTGAGACCCAGCTCCTGATGCGCCATCTCGCGACCACGAAAACGCAAGGTAATCTTGCACTTATCGCCATCTTCCAGAAAACGCACAATATTGCGAAGTTTGACTTGGTAGTCGGCCTCTTCAGTACCAGGACGGAGTTTGATCTCCTTGATCTGCACCTGATGCTGCTTCTTCTTGGCTTCCTTCTGCTGCTGCTTCTTTTCGAACACGAACTTGTTGTAGTCCATGATCCGGCAAACAGGCGGCTCAGCATCGGCGACGATTTCAACCAGATCCAGCTGGACGGCCTCGGCGGCTGTCAGCGCATCGCGAATGGCAACAATGCCTACTTGCTCGCCATTCTGGTCAATCAGTCGAACTTCACGGTGCTTGATGTCCGCGTTAATGAGTGCGCGCTTATCGCGACCCTGCTGCTTTTCCGGCTTAATGTTCGTTCTCCACAGTCCGACCCTTACGGGCGATGTCTGCGGCCAGCAGCTCGGCAAAGGCGCTTACGGTCATAACACCGAGATCTTCGCCTTTGCGTGTGCGTACCGCCACAGTACCTTGTTCTGCCTCACGCTCGCCCACCACTAACATGTAGGGGATGCGCTGGAGCGTGCGCTCGCGGATTTTATAGCCAACCTTCTCGTTTCTCAAGTCGCTAATGACGCGAATGTCTTGAGATTTCAAGGCTTTTTCAATGTTTTGCACAGCATCGGCCTGTTTGTCGGTGATATTCATCACGCAAACCTGAACCGGCGACAGCCAGGCCGGCAGAATCCCGGCGTAGTTTTCCAGCAACATGCCGATGAATCGTTCGAAAGAGCCGAGGATGGCGCGGTGCAGCATGATCGGGCGCTGACGGCTGCTGTCTTCGGCGATGAAGCTGGCATCGAGGCGTTCCGGCAGGTTGGGATCGTACTGCAGCGTGCCACATTGCCAGGCCCGGCCGATGCAGTCGTGCAGCGTGAATTCGATCTTGGGGCCGTAGAAGGCACCCTCGCCCGGCTGGTACTGCCAGTCCAGGCCGGACTCGTCGAGGGCAGCCGCCAGCGCGCCTTCGGCACGATCCCACTGCTCATCGCTGCCGATGCGCTTGGCCGGGCGCGTGGACAATTTCAGGCTGACGTCGGTAAAGCCGAAATCGGCGTAAACCTTGAGCGTAAGCCGGATGAAATCGGCCGCTTCCTGACGCACCTGCTCTTCGGTACAGAAAATATGCGCGTCATCCTGCACAAAACCGCGAACACGCATGATGCCGTGCAGCGCACCTGACGGCTCGTTGCGATGGCAGGCACCGAATTCGGCCATACGCAGCGGCAGATCGCGGTAGGACTTCAGGCCCTGATTGAAGACCTGGATGTGACAGGGACAGTTCATCGGTTTCACCGCGTAATCGCGATTTTCCGAGCTGGTGGTGAACATGTTCTCGGCGTAGTTGCCCCAGTGACCCGAACGCTCCCAGAGCACGCGATCCACGACCTGCGGCGTCTTCACTTCCACATAGCCGTGCTCGCGCTGCACGCGACGCATGTACTGTTCGACCTGCTGATAGATCGTCCAGCCGTTTGGATGCCAGAACACCATGCCCGGCGCTTCTTCCTGGAGATGGAAGAGGTCTAGCGCCTTGCCAATCTTGCGATGGTCGCGCTTCTCGGCTTCCTCGATGCGCTGGATGTAGGCCGCGAGCTGCTTCTTGTCGGCCCAGGCGGTGCCGTAGACACGCTGCAGCTGCTCGTTCTTGGCATCGCCGCGCCAGTACGCACCAGACAGCTTGGTAAGCTTGAAAACCTTGAGGAAGCGCGTATTCGGCACATGCGGGCCACGGCACATATCGACATATTCTTCGTGATGGTAGAGGCCCATGGCCTGCTCATCCGGCATGTCGTCGACGAGGCGCAGCTTGTAGTCCTCGCCACGCGCGGTGAATACATCGATGACATCGGCACGCGGCGTCACCTTCTTGATGACATCGTAGTCCTTGGCGATCAGCGCGTTCATGCGCGCTTCGATGGCGGCCATGTCGTCAGGCGTGAACGGGCGCTCGTAGGCGATGTCGTAATAGAAGCCTTCGCTGATGACCGGGCCGATGACCATCTTCGCGGTCGGGTACAGCTGCTTGACGGCGTGACCGACGAGGTGGGCGCAGGAATGGCGGATGATTTCCAGGCCGGCTTCGTCTTTCGGCGTGATGATCTGCAGGGAAGCATCGTCGGTGATGAGGTCGCAGGCGTCGATCAGGCGCGCTTCGGCACCGGCGTAGGTGACCTTGCCGGCCAGGGTGACCTTGGCCAGACCCGGGCCGATGCTGGTTGCGACCTCGGTCACGCTGACCGGATGATCGAAACTGCGCTGCGAGCCATCGGGCAAGGTAATGACCGGCATGGTATGTCCTCTGTTCGGGTGAGCGCCCTGAGCGGGCGCGAAATCAAGCGCTGGAGTGTAGCGAAAGCCCCATCTCAGCGCAAAAAAGCCGGCACAAAAAAGCGTGTGCGAAAACTCAGCGCCTGAAGGTGTAAAACAGGGTGATGGCCGACTCCAGCGAGCTCAGCGCCTCCAGCGACAGCTTGGGCGACAACTTGTAACGCAGCTTGACAGCCTGTGACTGATCAAACAGCCCGATGCCGAAGCTGAGAAACAGCTTCGAGGTCAGGTTGCCGGAGATGGCCACTTTCGTGTCGCTGCTGTCGCCTTCCGTGCTCAGCGCAAAGTCCTGCACGCCGAGACGGGAACCGAGCTTGTCGAAGATACCGGTGCGGCCGGTGAGCTTGAGCGCCGCGCCCAGGGCCAGCGCTTGCTGCTCGGCCTGCGTTGGCGTGCCGGTATTGCTCAGCGAGCGCCCCAGCACCAGATACGAGAGCATCTCCTCCTGAGTCATGCTCTGATCGGCAAACAAGGCGGCGCTGGTATTCGGCGAGCGGCCGGTGATGCGCAGACCGACCGTGACGTCATCGACCACGCGGATGGCTTCGAGATTGATGTCGGGTCGTCCGATCGGGCCGGCAAAGAGAAAGCGCCCGGTACGAATGCTCAGGCGCTGGCCGTAGGCTTCGAAATAAGCGTCCGGGCCGAAGTTCAGCTCGCCATTGGCCGCTAAAAAGGTATCCGCCCGTTGCGTCAAGGCTAGTCGCCCTTTCAGCGATGTCTCCAGGCCACGGCCGCTGACGCGCACATCGTCCCCCATCAGGATGGTGACATAGGCGTCCACCGCGACCGCCTCCAGTGGCGTGGTTTTCAGGCGTGGATCCTGACCTTTACGATCAATAACGATAACCGCATCCGAACTGGGCCGGGCCGCAGCTACCTTGATGTCTTCAAGCTTGATGCGGGCATAGGGCACCAGAATCTGACCCCTGATCTTGACCGCCCGGGCACTGGCATCGATCTGCAGGTCAGGACTGAAGCGCAGGCGTGCCATGGGTTTCAGCCCTGCGCTTAGCTGTTCGCCCTGAATGCGCAAGGCGGCTTGCCAGTCCTTGCTGAGCAGGGCATCGCCAGTGAGTCGGGCACTGCCCTGCTCCTGATCACGCAAATCGCCTGTCCAGCTCACACGATCGCCGCTGAAATTCGCTCTCAGGCTGATCGGGCGCCAATCGATGGCGAACTCCGGCAGCTTCACGGCGCCATCCAGCCAGGCCAGCTGACCGTCGGCCCGCGGCTGCTTCAGGCTGCCGGCCAGCGTCAGCTTGCCGGTGACACGGCCCGCCAGCGACAAACCCTGCGGCAGCGCGATCGGCAAGGCATCCAGGTTCAGCGCATTGATGACGACGTCGGCATCGAGCGGCGGCTCTGCTTGTCTGGGGTTGCGGCGCAAGGTCAGCGCGGCATTGCCGAGGCTGCCGCCATCCAGCGCCACCCGGGCCAGCCAGCGCTCGGCATCGAGACTGGCGTCGGCACAGATCGTATAAGGCTGCTGCTGCCAGCATTGGCGCGACAGTTTCTGTGCTGTGGCAGACAAGTGCAGCACCGCTGGCGACAGCAATCGCCAGCGGCCGGCAGCCTGGGTATCGACCTCCGCCTGCACCAGCTGACCTTGCCAGTCCACCTGCTTGCCCAGGTCGAGACGGCCACGCAGCACGGACTGCAGCGAAACATCATCGCGGATGAGCCGGATATCCGTGGTCTGATCGTTCAGGCTGCCACGAATACCCATATCCAGTTGCCGCCACAGGCTCTGGTCACCGTCCCTGACCTGCTCGAGGCGCGCCGTGATCTGGCCACGACCATCGGCAAGCCCGCGCCACTGGCCACTGGCCTGCACAGCGCCGGAAAACTGACTCTGAAAGCGCTGCAACGCCGGCACCTTCAGCTCGAAGCGCGAACCCGCTGCCGGCAATCCTGTGATCCGGATGCTGCTGTCTGCCAGGCGCATGGCCAGTTCGGCACCAGCCGGGTCAGTCTGCCGGTAGCGCCCTTTCAGCTGCCAGGGCATGCCGCCAAAGCGCCCCAGCCAGTCCACGCTGGCCGTGGCCGAGCCCTCTTCAAGCTGCCAGGCATAGGGACCGGCCAGTTGCGCCAGCCTCGGCCAGGCCTTGGGCCAGGGCAGCGCGGCACCGTCACGCAAGCGCAGCGTCAAATCCAGTTTGCCCGAGCCTTGTTGCGCATCGCCGGCGGCATGCAAGCTGCCGGGCTGAATCCGCCAGTCTGGCTGGCCTGCAACCGACCAGGCCGGCCAGGAGAGATTGGCCGTGAAGGTCGGTTTCACAGGCACTACATTGAGCGTGGCCGCCAGCGCCAGCGGCCATTTCGCTGGGCCTTGGGCCTTCACCTGCAGGGCTTTCAGGTCACCTTGCACGGTGATGGCCTGCTGCCGCCAGGGAATGACATCACTGGTAACGGCCAGGGCCAGTTGCATGGGCACAAAATCTTGCAGCGTGAGCCTGCCCGATGCCGTCAAGCGGGTATCGAAAGCGGCCAGCGCGAGCGTGTCGATTTGCACGCTGGAGCCTGAGCCTGAGGCGCTTAATGTCAGATCGGCAATCTCGACAGGTTTGGCATCCCAGCCCTGCCAGCTCAGTTTGCGCACCCGCACATCGTGCAGGAGCCAGGCAAAAGGCAGGTCAATATTGATGGCAGCCAAGGGCTCGGGCGTCTCATCCGGCGGCTGCAACTGGCGCACGACGAGCTGCCCGACATGAACCTGAGCGATGTCGACACTGCCATGCAGCACATTGGTCGGCAGCCAGGTCAGCTCGATGTTGGTTGCCGCGATGCCCAGCTTGTCGTTCTGCCATTGCAGCGATGCCAGCGATAGCCCGGTCAAAAATCGACCTTCAATGCCGCTGATGGTCAGCGCCGGCACCGACTCACCGAACTGCTGCCAGAGCCAGCGCGGCGCTGTTTCACTGGCGCCGAGCCAGACCAGCAGAAGCATCAGCGCCAGAAAGAACTGAATGGTTACTATCCACAGCGAGCGCAGGCTCCAGCGCAGCAGAAAGCGGGCGACCGTGGGGACACTCATAGCGGAGACCCTATCGTCAGATGCAGACGCAAGGGCTTGCCGGGCTCGGAAATCGCCGAGGCCAGATCGGCACGAATCGGGCCGACCGGGGATATCCAGCGGATGCCGACCCCCAGCCCCGCGGCCAGACTGGCATCGCTGGCGTTGGTAAAGGCATTGCCGACATCCATAAAGACAGCCGGCCGCCATGTTGGCCGCCAGCGCCAGTTGTATTCCACCGATGCCGCCAGCAAATACTGTCCGCCGATGGTTTCATTGAGGGTGTTGCGCGGCGAGAGGCTGCGGTAGTCAAAGCCGCGCACGCTGTTATCGCCGCCGGCATAAAAGCGCAGGCTGGGCGCAACTCGCTCGAACTCGGGGCTGAGGATGGCGCCGGCATCACCACGCAGCAGCAGCATATGGCGATCCTGATAGGTGTTGAGCCAGCGATAGCCGGCGCGCAACGAGACAAAGTCCGAGGTCGACACCAGCGCCTGACTGGCGGCCTCGGTCTGGAAAAACAGCCGGTTGCCACTACTAGGATCAATCCCACCCCGGCTTTGTACTCGGTTGAAGGATGCGTACGGAGCCAGAATACGCTCAGCCCCTTTGATGCCGCTATCACGCTGAAAGCGTTCATCGAACAGGCGCACACCAAAGCTGCGCTGCCAGCCCCGACGGGGATCCAGCACGCGCTGCACACTAGCCACGGTTTGCACGGTATCGGTGTCATCAATACGGTCTTTCTGAATGCCCAGCGCAAACTCGAGGCGATCTTCCAGCGGATGCTTCCACGGCATGCGATAGCGAATTTCGCCGCTCTGCCGTTGTGCCGCCAGTTCGGTGGTTAGCTGCACGCCATGGCCATCGCGATTGAACAGCGGACGCTGCCACTCGGCCTGCAGCCTGGGCCCGACATCGGTGGCGAAACCCAGCCCGAAGGAATACAGGCTGGGCAAGCGACTATCGACCACGACTTCGATGGGCACCTGGCGGTTGCTGGTCTGGTCGCGCCGGAATGACACCTGAGCCTCCCGGAAATAGCGCGTTTCAATCAGATTCTTCTGCAGCTGGAAAAGCTGGCGGCTATTGATGGCATCGCCCGTCTTGAAGGGCGTCAGACGCGCCAGTTGCAGTGCATTCAGGGCACGCAAGGGTTTGCCGTCAACCTCCCGATAGCTGATCGGACCAAACTGGTAGCGTGCCCCGCTGTCAAAGCCCAGATAGACATCGGCCACCCGCTCCTGCAAGTTGACCTCGATGCGGCTGACCAGCCAGCGGCTGTCAAAATAGCCACGCTCCAGTGCGAGATCCTCGAGGCGCTGCTTGAACGCTTCATATTGCCCGTGATTGATGACGTCGCCTGCGGCCTGCGGGAATGCCGGCAAGCGAAAGCGGGCATCCTGTTCGGCATCGCCCACGAGCTGGACGTTGATCACACGCAAGCGTACCGGCTGGCCGGCATTGACCGTCAGACGCAACGTATCCTGCTCGACGACCAGCGCGACATCAGGATCGTAGTAGCCCAGAGCCTGCAAGGTCTGCCTGACCGTTTCGGTGCTGCTGGCGATAAACGCTTCGCTGTCCTTTGCAGCAGGCTGGCTCAGCTCGGCAACGCTGAGCGCAATGTCATCGCGCAGCCGTTCAGGCGTGACGGACAGCTGCCATCCGGCCAGTACCGGCAGAGGCAGCACGATCAGTAGCAGAAGCATCCTCCGCAGGACTTCAAGCATGGCCTGTCATACCCTTGGCACCAGCAATGGATCGTTGAGCGCGAGCAGCTGACGCGCACTGTTGAAGGTGCGCTGCTCACCCGTCAACGGATCAGCAAAGGACAATCCGGCGGCGAGCAGCTGCAGGGGCTGATCATAAGCCGTCTGTCCGGTATCGGAATCAGGAGCCAGTACCGGATACATGGCATCAAACAGGATCGGCATGCCGAGGGCGGCAAAATGGACGCGAATCTGATGTTTGCGGCCAGTCACCGGGCGTACCCGGAAATGTCCCCAGCCAGCCTGTGACGCCAACAGCTCGATGCCGGTCTCGCTATTGGCCTCGCCGCTGCCCGTCTCCATGCGGAAAAAGGGCGTGCCAGCCTGCAGATGCGAACAATGGCGCAGCGGAAAACGCAATGCCGTATTGAGAGGCGCGATGACCTCATAGACTTTCTCGATGCGCCGTTCGCGAAACAGTGCCGAGTATTGCTCACGGCTGTCACGGCGTTTGGAAAACAGCACCAGACCTGCTGTCTCACGATCAATGCGGTGCAGGGGCACCAGATCATCGTTGCCAGTGTCCCGGCGCAGACGCGTCAGCAGGGTTTCCGAGAGAAAGCGGCCGGCCGGCGTGACCGGGAGAAAGTGCGGCTTGTCGGCAACCAGCACATGTTCGTCTTCGAAGCGTATGTGCGCGGCAAACGGGATCACCGGCTCAGGCGGCAGATCACGGTAGTAGAACACCACGCGGCCCTGCTGATAAGGGCTGTCCATGGCCAGTGCCTGGCCGGACTCGTCACACACCAGACCGTTGAGAAAGCGCTGCCGCCATTCGGCCTCTGCGACCCCCGGAAAGCGCTGCAGCAGATACACAAACAGATTCGGCCATTGCCCCGGCGGCAGACCATGCCGGCTGGCACCAACGCCATCACGCACCGGCAAGGGAGATTTCACTCAGCGCTTGACGGGATGTCCCGCCTCTTCGATGGCTGATTTCACCTGCGGCGGCATGTAGTTCTCGTCATGCTTGGCCAACACCTCATCGGCCTTGACCACGCCATCCTGCCAGCGGCCATTGGCAACAATGCCCTGCCCCTCGCGAAACAGATCGGGCAGGATGCCGTCGTAATCGACCATGACTGTCTGCTTCAGATCGCTCAGCGCGAAGCGAACCGCCAGCGAATTCGGCGAGCGTTGCAGCGAGCCCTGCACCACCAAGCCGCCAACCTGGATGCGCGTGCCTTCCGGCGCTTCCTTGGCGAGCAGCTGCGAGGGCGTATAAAACAGATTGATGTTCTGACGCAGCGCATAGCTGGTCAGACCCACAGCCAGACCAATGCCAGCAATCAGTAGCAAAATCCACATCAAACGACGGCGACGCTGGGGATGCATGATTACTCCGACCGGTTCTGCTGCTGACGCTTCAGCAGCAATTGTTGTTCACGATGCCAGCGCTTAGGGGCCCGGACACTCTGCCAGGTGAGCACGCCAAGGGAGCCAAAGAAAATGCCGTAGGCCAGCCAGACATAGAGCCCGTGCCCGCCCATCGCAAAAAACTCGGACCAGCTGGCGAAATAGAAAGTCATGATGCCTGCTCCGTAACGAGATTGCGCACCCACTGGCTTCTACGCTCGCGCTGCAAAATTTCCTGACGGCTGCGCAGCAGAATCAGCGTGGCAAACAAGGCATAGAGCCCGAGGAACATCACCAAAAGTGGCAGATACATTTCCGGCGGCATGGTTGGGCGCTCGGTGATACGGAAGGTCGAACCTTGGTGCAGCGTATTCCACCACTCGACGGAGTATTTGATGATCGGCAGATTCACCACGCCGACCAGCGCCAGCAGCGCTGCTGCCTTGCTGCCCTGCGCCACTTCCTCGAAGGCATTCTGCAAGGCCATCACGCCCAGATACAGAAACAGCAGGATGAGCATGGAGGTCAGCCGCGCATCCCAGACCCAGTAGGTGCCCCAGGTCGGCTTGCCCCAGAGCGAGCCGGTGATCAGGGCCAGCAGACAGAACAGTGCACCCACTGGCGCGGCAGCCTTGGCCACCATCTCCGCCGTTTTCACGCGCCAGATCAGGCTGATGGCACCGCAGATGGCCAGCAGCAAATAGCCGCCCATCGCCAGACTGGCCGCCGGTACATGAATGAAGATGATGCGATAGCTGTTGCCCTGCTGGTAGTCCGCCGGCGCGATAGCCAGCCCCCAGATCAGTCCCACGGCAACGAGCACGCCCGCCGGCCAGGCAAACCAGGGCAGCCAGCGGCCGCTAAGCTGATAGAAGTGGCGCGGGCTTACCGTGCTTTCAAATATCGCCCAAAGGCGGCGCAGCCACTCAATCACCCCTGCTTCTCCTGCAAAATGTTCCTGCAAATCTTCATATGCTTGCTCATGCCCCGCTCACGGCCAGGCGCAAGGCCGCCGCCGCCGCAAAAGGTGCCAGACACAATGCCAGTACCAGAAAAGCGCCGAGTAAAGCCAAATATCCATCCACCGGCAAGCCTGCCAGAGCCGCCTGAACACTCGCCGTGGCAAAAATGAGCACCGGGATATGCATCGGCAAGGTGATCAGCGGCACCAGCACGCCACCCCGGCGCAGGCCCACGGTCAGTGCCGCACCGATGGCACTGAGCAGACTCAGCGTCAGCGTGCCCAACAGCAGTGACAGAACCAACACCACAAGCACTGAACCCGGCAAATTCAGCAGCACACCAGCCAGCGGGGCCAATAGCGCCAGCGCGACACCCGTCTGCAGCCAGTGCGCCAGCACTTTCGCCAGCACCAGTAGCGGCAACGGCGCAGGCGTAAGCAAGAGCTGCTCCAGCGTGCCGTCATCGAAATCGCTGCGAAACAGTCCATCCATGGCCAGCAACACGGCCAGCAGAGCCGCTATCCAGATGATGCCGCCGGCCAGCTCGCGCAGGCGTGACGGCTCCGGACTGATGGCCAGCGGCACCAGCGTAATCACCATAAGAAAGAAGATGAGCGGGTTTAGCCATTCGCCGCTTTGACGCCAGCCCAGACGCAGATCGCGCCGAAATACCTGCACCGCCGCTTGCCAGATCATGCCGGAATCAACTCGATGGGCAGCACCGGGCAGCGCAGACTCAGACGATGATGCGTGGTCAGCAGCACCATGCCACCCTGCTCGGCATGATCGCCCAGCCAGCCTTCCAGCTCGCTGACGCCGGCCTGGTCGATGGCCGTGAACGGTTCGTCGAGCAACCACAGCAACGGGGCTTCGGTGAACAAGCGCGCCAGTGCCACACGGCGCTTCTGGCCGGCAGAGAGCTGCGCGACCGGCGTATCGTCATAGCCGGACAGACCGACGCGACCCAGCGCCGCGGCTAACCGGTCGTCGCTTAATGCTGTGCCACGGCAAGCCGCCAGAATTTGCAGATTTTCGCTCACGGTGAGCGCGGACTTGATGCCGGCGAGATGCCCGAGAAACAACACATCACGCTGAAAACGCTGGCGGTCAGTACTGACAGAGAGGTCTTGCCAGCGAATATCACCCGCCATGAAGCTGCTCAAGCCCGCAATCTGCTTCAGCAAGGTGGTCTTGCCGACGCCGTTCGGGCCGAGAATCTGCGCCACCTGCCCCGGTCGCAAGGCAAATGACAGGGCCTGATACAGGCAGCGGTCATCTCGCCAGGCTTCCAGGTTTTGCAGTTCCAGCACAGACCGCCTCCATGAAAAGTGAGCTGCCGGACAGCACCATGTCCGGTTTCATCGCCGCATTGTAGCCCAATGCGTTCATTTTTCTTATGATCGGCCAACGCTACTTGCACAGACGCCGCCTGCCCTGCGGACGCGAACCTGAAGCAATCCGGCATCACAAGAATAAAAGGATGCAACATGCCCCGCCTTTACACCAGTCTGGATGACTGCCTGGACGATCTCATGGCTTTTGCCGGCGAGCGCGTCGTCATCGGTACGCCTCTGGGTATCGGCAAACCGAATGCCTTGCTCAATCGCCTCTATGCCCGCATCAAGGCTGACCCGGCCAAGCGCCTGCGCATCCTCACTGCGCTGTCATTGCAGAAGCCGCAAACCAGCAGTGCACTGGAGGAGTCTTTCCTGCGCCCCTTCATTGATCGTGTTTTCGGCAATTACCCCGATCTCGACTATGTGACGGACATGCGCAAGCAGCGCCTGCCGGCCAATGTCGAAGTGTCCGAGTTCTTCCTCAAGTCTGGCGATTACCTGCGCAACGATTATGCCCAGCGTCAGTACATGGCCACGCATTACACCCATGCCGCCCGCGACATGCTGCTGCAGGGCGTGAATGTGGTGGCGCAGGCCGTGGCCGTGCGTGAGCGCGATGGCATCAAGGAATACTCGCTGTCGTGCAATCCGGATGTGACGCTGGATCTGCTGCCGCTGTTTGCCGCCACCGGGGCTCAGGTATTTCGCGTGTTTGTCATCAACCATGAGCTGCCGTTCATGGAAAACGATGCCATTGCCGACCTCAATCTGGTCGATGCCATCGTCGACTGCAGCGAAGGCACGCACACGCTGTTCTCGGCGCCGAACATGAATGTCAGCCTGGCCGAATACGCCATCGGCCTGCATGCGTCGTCGCTGGTGCGCGATGGCGGCACGCTGCAGATCGGCATCGGCTCGCTGGGCGATGCCATCACCCAGGGCCTGCTGCTGCGTGATCGCCAGAACGACGACTATCAGACGATGCTGCAGGCGCTGGGCAGCAAACAAACGGCAGCGCAGCTCGGCCCATTCGCCAAGGGTCTGTACGGCTGCAGCGAAATGTTCGTCAACGGCTTCATGGAGCTGATGCGCGCCGGCATCATCCGGCGTGCGGTCTACGATCATGCCGGCTTGCAGCGCCTGATCAATGACGGTCGCATCACGGAAACAGTCAACCTCGACATGCTCGATGCGCTGGTCGCCGAAGGTGCCATCCGCAGCGTGCTCAACGACGCCGATGTCGCCCTGCTGCGCCGCTTCGGCATCGTGCGCGATACCGTCAACCTCGCCGGCAATACGCTGATGATCAATGGCATGGCCATGCCGGCGCGTCTGGATGACCCGATCACGCGCGCCACCTTACAAAGCGATGGCCTTGGCGATACGCTGATCGGCGGTCACACCATGACCGGCGGCTTCTTCCTCGGCCCGCGCGATTTCTACCAAGCGCTGCGTGACCTCAGCGACGCAGATCGCGCCAAAATCAACATGACCGCCATCGGCTTCATCAACCAGCTCTACGGGCAGGACGACCTCGGCCGCGCACAGCGCAAGGACGCCAGCTTCATCAACACCTGCATGATGATGACGCTGCTCGGCTCGGCGGTCTCCGACGGGCTGGAAAGCGGGCGCGTGGTTAGCGGCGTGGGCGGCCAGTACAACTTCGTCGCCATGTCGCATGCCCTGCCCGACGCGCAGTCCATTCTGATGCTGCGCGCCAGTCGCGAAGCTGCTGGTGGCGCCAGCTCCAATATCGTCTGGAATTACGGCTACACGACGATTCCGCGCCAGCTCCGCGATATCGTCATCACCGAGTACGGTGTTGCCGATCTGCGCGGCCGTACCGACAACGAAGTGGTGCAGCACCTGCTGGCCATCACCGACACGCGCTTCCAGGATGCCCTGATGGCGCAGGCCAAGGCCAATGGCAAGCTCGACCCGGCCTATGAAATTCCAGCCGAGCAGCGCTACAACCTGCCGGAAGTGCTGGCCGCGAAACTGAAGCCGTTCAAGGACAAGGGCCTGCTGCCGGACTTCCCGTTCAGCTGCGACCTGACCCCGGAGGAACTGAAGATCGCCAAGGTGCTGCAGCGCATGAAAGCCATCAAGGATGACAAACTGGCCATTGCCAAGGCGCTCTGGGCCGCTCGTGGCAAAGAGGCTCCGGCGGGCTGGCTGGAGCGCATGCAGCTGGACAATCCCGGCAACTTCACCGAACGCCTGACGCAGAAGCTGTTTATTGCCTGCATCTGAGATTGCCTCCCGAGGACAACCAAGGCCGGCGCGCGGCAAGCGCATTCGATGTGAGTGCGCTTGTTCGCTTTCCGGCATCACAGCCATCACGCATAATCAGGCCCGTTCTCCGCCAGACTGCTGCCTCATGAATTCGCCTCAATCGCTGTTGAGCTTTCCTGCCGTCCGCTGGCTCTGGGTGCTGTGCCTCGGCGTCTTCATGGCCTGCACGGCTTCAGCCAATGGCCTTCTGGGCAGCAGCAAGCACGAATTCCTCCCTGTCGAAGAAGCCTTCCAGACCAACGCCAGCACGCAGGGCGATGGCATCGTGCTGCACTTCGACATTGCGCCCGAACATTACCTCTATGCCAAACAGTTCCGTCTAAGCTGGCCGAAAGGCCTGGATGACTTGCCCGCACTGCCCGGCTTTGCCGCTGGCGAGCTGAATTCGAGCTGGCACGACGACCCTAGCTTCGGCCGCGTACAGATTTACCGCGATAGTCTGGATTGGCGTTTCACGCTGCCGACGCTCAACGCCGACCAGCAAGCGCGCTTTGAGAAGGCCGGTGCCGTCATTCATGTGCGCTATCAAGGCTGTGCCGATGCCGGCCTGTGCTATCCGCCGCAGCAATGGCAAGTGCCTGCGGCCACGTCTGACGGCCCGGCAAATGCGACTCCCGCGCTCAATGGCGAGGATGCCAACAGCATCGCGACCTGGCTGGCTCAGGCCAATTTCTGGGCCATGCTTGCCGCCTTTTTTGCGCTCGGTCTTGGCCTAGCTTTCACACCCTGCGTCCTGCCCATGCTACCGATCCTGTCTGCGATCATCGCCGGCCAGAACGGCCAGGCACCATCTGCGCGACGCGGCTTTGCACTGGCGTTGAGCTATGTGCTCGGCATGGCGCTCATGTACAGCCTTGCCGGCCTGCTCATTGCCCGCTTTGGCGCAGCCGCCAACATTTCGGCCTGGATGCAGCAGCCCGCCGTGCTGATTCCCTTTGCCCTGATCTTCGTCATCCTCGCCGGCGTGCTTTGGCAAGGTCGCGATCTGTCCTTGCCGGAATTCATGCAAGCGCCGCTGCAACGCTGGCAGGCGCAGCAGCAAGGCGGCGCCTACGGTTCGGTCTTTGCCATGGGTGCCATCAGCAGCCTGGTGGTATCGCCCTGCGTATCGGCACCGCTGGCCGGAGTTCTGCTCTTTATCAGCACCACCCAGGATGCCGTTTTGGGCGGCAGCGCCCTGTTTGCGCTCGGTATGGGCATGGGTGTGCCGCTGCTGCTGCTCGGCCTCGGTGGCGGGCGCTGGTTGCCGCGCTCCGGGCCCTGGCTCGATGCCAGCAGGCGCCTGTTTGCCGCGATGTTGTTCGCCATTGCCATCGTCCTGCTCAATCGCCTGCTGCCAACACTGGCGCAAATGCTGCTCTGGGCCGGTTTTTTCACGCTGGTCGGCAGCTGGATGTTCACGCGCGCGCCGGCATCCGCAAAGATGGCCGGCATGCTGTGTCTGGCCTGGGCCATGTTCGTGGTCTTTGCTGCCGCTCGCGGTGGCGATTCGGCGTGGACACCATGGACAGCGCTGGCAGCAAGGACCACTGCTGAAAGCACATCCGCCAGTTCGGCCGCCGGCTTTACCCGGCTCAGCGATCCGGCAGCCGTGGATGCCGCCATCGCTCAAGCCGCTCGCGAGCAGCGCCCGGTGATCGTCGATGTCTTCGCCGACTGGTGTGTCAGCTGCGTAGAAATGGAACGCAAGGTGCTGATCCTGCCGGATATACAGGCTCTGCTGGCTCCCGGCCTGCGCATCAAGTTCGACATCACCGACACCACGGAAGCGCAGCTGGACTGGATGCAGCGTGAAAAGCTGATTGGCCCGCCCGCGTTTCTGTTCTGGAATGCCAGGGGCCAGCAGCAACCAAGCCTGATCGGCGAAAGCAGCAAAAAAACCTTTGAATCGAGTGTAAAAAGCGCATGGAACTGATTGATTTTATTCTGCATGTAGATGTTCATTTAAGAGAGTTTGCCAGCAACCATGGCGCACTTATTTATGGCCTGCTGTTTCTGATCATCTTTGTCGAAACCGGCATTGTGGTCATGCCTTTTCTGCCCGGAGACAGCCTGCTGTTTGCCGCCGGCGCACTGGCGGCAACCGGCGTCATGGATCCCTGGTTACTGTTTTTTCTGCTCTGGTTTGCCGCCGTATTGGGAGACAACTGCAATTACTGGGTCGGTCGCCATTTTGGTCAGCGCGTCCATGACTGGGACTCACGCTGGATCAAGCGTGAACATCTCGCCAAGACTCAGGGCTATTTTGATCGTCACGGCGGCAAAACCATCGTCTTCGCCCGTTTCATGCCGATCATCCGCACCATTGCGCCGTTTGTAGCGGGTGTCGGCAAGATGCCCTATCGCCGCTTCTTCAGCATCGATGTCTTTGGCGGTCTGGTCTGGATCGGCAGCTTCATTGCGCTGGGCTACGGCTTCGGCAACCTGCCGCTGGTCAAGGACAACTTCATGATCGTGGTCTTTGCCATCATCGGTCTCAGCGTCATGCCGGGAGTGATTGCAGCGATCAAGGCGCGGCAGCAGAAGTCGGTATCGCGCTAACTCACTGCGCCACCGGGCGCTTGCTCAGACGGCGCTGCAGCGTGCGCCGGTGCATGTTCAGACGACGTGCCGTCGACGAGATATTGCCGTCCTCCTCCAGCAAGACGCGCTGAATATGCTCCCAGGCCAGCCTGTCCACGGATAGCGCGTCGTTACCTGCTGTCGCCGACTCGACCTCAGGCGGCGGGCCGGCATTCTGCAAGGCACGCAGAATGTCATCGGCACTGGCAGGCTTGGCGAGATAATTCACGGCACCGCGCTTGATCGCCTCGACCGTGGTGGCGATCGAGCTGTAACCGGTCAGCATCAGGACATTAAGCCGGGTATTGATGGCCAGCAGCTGCGGCAGCAACTGCAAGCCCGACTCCTCGCCCATGCGCAGATCCAGCACGCAGGCATCCGGCTCATGCTCATGCAGCTGCTGCAAGGCCTGAACACTGTCAGCAGCCTCAACACAGACGCAGCCGCGACGGGTCAAGGTCCGCGCCAGGGTCTGGCGAAAGACCTCATCGTCATCAATCAGCAAAATCTTCATGCAGAGATAGCCTCGGCAAGCGTTGTAGCGTCCGGCCAGCGCAGCAGCACGCTCGCCCCACCCCATTCGCTGGTCTCCAGACTCAATGTCCCACCCAGCTCCGACACGGTCGATTGCGCCAGAAACAGGCCGATACCCAGCCCTTCAGGCTTGCTGCTGAGCATGGGCTGAGCGAGCGTCGCCAGCAGGCCCGGTGGAAAGCCAGCGCCGTCATCACAGATCCGGCACTGCCACTCGCCCTGACGCTTGCCTGCCACAAGGCGCACCCGGGATCTGGCGGCCTCGGCGGCATTGCGCAGCACATTGCTCAAGGCCTGCTGCAAAAGCCAGGGCATGACAACAGCCTGCGCCGCTTCGGCCGCCATGCCTGACTCGAAATTCAGTGCCGGAAAAGCCACCTGCACCGGCTGGAGACAATTCTGCAGATGCTGCGACAGTGCCTGCCTCGGCAGTTGTGACGGCTGCGCCGCCTGCTCGCGCAGACGCGCCAGGGTATCGCGACAGCGCTGCAGCTGCCCTTGCAGCGGCTGCATTTGCGCCGGCATGTCCTCTTCCAGCTCGTCAACCATCAGGCATACCGTGGCCAGCGGCGTCGCCAGTTCATGCACGGCCGTGGCTGCCAGCGTACCCATGGCCACGGCCTGATCCCGCTGTAACTGCCGCCGCTGCTGCTCGGCCAGATAGCGCTCCTGCTCGCGCAAGCGTCGGTGCATGCGATGCAGGAAAAACACCAGCAACAGCGAGCTGATGGCGAAATTCACCATCATGCCCATGAGGTGGCCCTGATAGGTCTGCCAGGGCCATTGCACGGCCTGAGCCGCCGGCGGCCAGACAAACAGACTGAAATACGACGCCAGCATCAGGCCGGCGAGCAGCAGCGTCTGCCGCAATGCCAGCGTTGACGCGGCAATCGCCAGAGGCACTAGGTAATACGTGACAAACGGGTTGCTGTTACCGCCACTGACACGAAACAGGCAGGTCAGCAGCAGCAGATCAAACAGCAGCTGCAGAAACAGCTCGTCATCAGCGACCGGCTCCTGCTGACGCAGGCGCAAGGTGGTCAGGCCGTTGATTAGCACGAGCAGGCCGAAAATGAGCAGGAGCGATGGAAATGCCGCAGCGAGGGCGAGGCCGGTAAGCTGGCCGTAAAGCAGCGTCAGGCCGAACAGGACCATCAGTGCCGTGCGCAGCCAGCACAGCTCAGCCAGATTCCGCCGCATCACATCGGGCATGTTGCACCTACACTCCGAATCAGTACTGCACAAAGAAACAAGGCACCCGAAGGTGCCCTGCTCTGCTCACATCAATCAGCTTGCATCAGCCGCAACTGAAGATCAGCCCGCCAGATTGGCGTTGGCAAAGTCCCAGTTGACCAGCTTGTCGAGGAAGGTGCTGATGTAGTCCGGACGACGGTTCTGGAAGTCCAGGTAGTAGGCGTGTTCCCAGACATCGATGGTGATCAGCGGCTTCTGGCCGTGCACGATCGGCGAATCCGCATTGCCGGTCTTGGTGACGGCGAGCTTGCCATCGGCACCGACAACCAGCCAGGCCCAGCCGGAGCCGAACTGCGTGGTGGCAGCAGCCTTGAACAGCTCGACGAACTTGTCGTAGGAGCCGAAATCGGCGTCGATTTTGGCAGCAACGGCACCAGTCGGCAGACCGCCGCCATTCTGCTTCATGCTGTTCCAGTAGAACGTGTGGTTCCAGACCTGGGCGCTGTTGTTGAAGATGCCGGCCTTGGCGGCATCGCCAGCAGAGGCCTTGACGATGGCTTCCAGGCTCTGACCTTCGAGATCAGTGCCCTTGATCAGGTTGTTCAGGTTCACGACATAGGCATTGTGGTGCTTGCCATGATGGAAGCTCAGCGTGTGAGCAGTGATGAACGGTTCCAGAGCGGTGCTTTCGTACGGCAGAGCCGGCAGTTCAATAGCCATATCGGTATCCTTTTAAACAATGAATATGTGCGACAAATCGCAGGGCGACGCCATTATGCCCACACGAGCCATAGGTGCAAGCCGGCAACGCAACAGAAATCCGCCAAATGCCTGACTGTCAGTCATCAAGATCGAAGTCATAGTCCTTGAGCTCACGACGCAGGCGATGCTCGATCAGCACATCATCGAGCAAGCGACGCTTCTCGAGGCTGTTCTTGACCGCCTGCGCCTTGCTCACCGGCTCGTTTTCCGGCTCTGCTGCATCGTCCAGGAAACCTTCTTCCATCCCAATGTCCTCGTCATCTACAGATAAACACAGACTTATCGGTGTCAGCGCACTCGATCAACACATCACGGGCGCAACATAGCGCGAAGATTTTTCCGCTGTAAAGAGGCAAAGCGTTAACGCAGACGGTTCTCAGATATTTGTCAGGGAGGCTATACTCGCCGGCTCGATTGGCCAGACCTCCTTTGGCCCAACTTTTTACAGCGGAAGCCGGCATCATGCGTAGTCACTACTGTGGCAGCCTCAACCAATCCCATATCGACCAGACCGTGACACTTTGCGGCTGGGTACACCGCCGTCGCGACCACGGTGGCGTCATCTTCCTCGACATGCGGGATCGCGATGGTCTGGTGCAGGTAGTGATCGACCCGGATACCCCCGATGCCTTTGCGCTGGCCGACAAGTCGCGCTCGGAGTTCGTGCTCAAGGTCACCGGCCGTGTGCGTCAGCGCTATGCCGGCACCGAAAATGCCAACATGCCGTCCGGCCAGATCGAAGTGCTGGGCAAGGCCATCGAAATTCTGGCGCAGTCGGAAACACCACCGTTCCCGCTCAACGATGACTTCACCAATGTCGGTGAGGAAGTGCGCCTGAAGTACCGTTTCCTCGACATGCGTCGCCCGGAAATGCTGGAGCGCATGCGCTTCCGCTCCAAGGTCACCTCGCTGATCCGCAATTATCTGGATGACAACGGCTTCCTCGATGTGGAAACGCCGATCCTGACCCGTGCCACGCCGGAAGGCGCGCGCGACTATCTGGTGCCGTCGCGCACCCAGCCGGGCAGCTTCTTCGCCCTGCCGCAGTCGCCACAGCTGTTCAAACAGCTGCTCATGGTCTCGGGCTTCGACCGCTACTACCAGATCGCCAAGTGCTTCCGCGACGAAGACCTGCGCGCCGACCGTCAGCCGGAATTCACCCAGATCGACATCGAGACCTCGTTCCTGTCCGATGAAGAGATCATGGGCCTGACCGAGAAGATGATCGTGCAGCTCTTCGACGAGCTGCTCGGCGTCAAATTCACGGCCTTCCCGCGCATGACCTACAACGAAGCCATGCGCCGCTACGCTTCCGACAAGCCGGACCTGCGCATCCCCATGGAACTGGTCGATGTCGCCGACCTGTTGCAGAGCATCGAATTCAAGGTCTTCGCCGGCCCGGCGAAAGACCCCAAGGGTCGCGTTGTCGCGCTGAAAGTGCCGGGCGGCAACACCATGCCGCGCAGCCAGATCGACGACTACACCAAGTTCGTCGGCATCTACGGCGCCAAGGGCCTGGCCTACATCAAGGTCAACGATGTCTCGAACATCCACAATGGCGAAGGCAGCGGCCTGCAGTCGCCGATCGTGAAGTTCCTGCCCACGGAAGCCTTGGTCGAAATCATTGCCCGTACCGGCGCACAGAACGGCGACCTGATCTTCTTCGGTGCCGACAAAGCCAAGATCGTCAACGACGCCATGGGTGCGCTGCGCGTGAAGGTCGGTCACGACCTGAAGCTGCAGACCTGCGAATGGGCACCGCTCTGGGTGGTCGATTTCCCGATGTTCGAGGAAGTCGGCGATGGTCAGTGGACCTCGGTGCATCACCCGTTCACGCTGCCCAAGTGCAATGTGTCCGTGCTCAAGACCGATCCGGGCTCGGCCCTGTCCGTCGCTTACGACATGGTGCTTAACGGCACCGAACTCGGCGGCGGCTCGCTGCGTATCTACAACATGGAGATGCAGAAAGCCGTGTTCGAGGCGCTGGGCATCAGCGATGAAGAAGCCAACGAGAAATTCGAGTTCCTGCTCGATGCCCTCAAGTTCGGCGCCCCACCCCACGGCGGCCTCGCCTTCGGCCTCGATCGCCTGGTCATGCTGATGACCGGCGCGACCTCGATCCGCGATGTCATCGCCTTCCCCAAGACCAAGACCGCCGAGTGCCTGATGACGCACGCGCCGGCTCCGGTCGAGAACAAGCAACTGCGCGAACTGGGCATCCGTCTGCGCGAAGAAGTAAAGCGCGAAGAAGTAAAGAAGGAAGCCTGAGTCATGGCCGGTCACTCAAAATGGGCGAACATCAAGCACAAGAAGGCGCGTACCGATGCCTCGCGCGGCAAGGTGTTCACCAAGTTCATCCGTGAAATCACGGTAGCGGCTCGCCTCGGCGGTCCGTCGGAAGCCGACAACCCGCGTCTGCGCGCCATCGTGTCAAAGGCGCTGGGCGCGAACATGAGCCGCGATGTCGTCAACCGCGCCATCCAGCGTGGTGCCGGCGGCGACGATGACAAGAAGCTCGACGAACTGACCTACGAAGGCTATGGCATCGGCGGTGTGGCCGTGCTGGTCGAGACCATGACCGACAGCGTTAACCGTACCGTGGCCGAAGTGCGTCATGCCTTCAACAAGAATGGCGGCAATCTTGGCACCAACGGCTCCGTGGCCTACCTCTTTGCCAAGCGCGGCGAGATCAGCTTTGCCGCCGGCACGGATGAAGACCGCATCATCGAAATCGCGCTCGAAGCCGGTGCCGATGATGTTGAGAGCAATGCCGATGGCGTCACCGTGGTGACCTCGCCAGAAGCCTTCGGTGCCGTCATGGATGCCCTCGCCAGCGCCGGCCTGAAGCCGGAAAATGCCGAAGTCACCATGAAGGCGTCGACCGATGCCGAGATCACCGACATCGAGCAGGCTGAAAAGCTGATGAAGATGATCGACATGCTGGAAGATCTGGATGATGTGCAGAACGTCTACTCCAACGCCAACTTCAGCGATGCCGTGATGGCAGCGCTGAATGCCTGAAGCCGGCCTGATGCGCATGTCACCGTCCGAGACCATGACATGAGCATCATCATCGGCATCGACCCGGGTTCACGGATTACCGGCTACGGCATCATCGCTGCTGAGGGTCGTGGCTGGCGCTATGTCGACAGCGGCTGCATCCGTATGAATACCGAGCAGGCCCTGCCCGATCGCGTGAAAACCATCTTCAACAGCCTGATCGAGCTGATCGCTCAATGGCAGCCGACACAGGCCAGCGTTGAGCAGGTATTCCTGTCCAACAATGCCGATTCCGCGCTCAAGCTCGGCCAGGCGCGCGGTGCCGCACTGGCAGCGCTGGTCAGCCAGAATATCCCCGTTGCCGAATACAGCGCGCGCCAGATCAAGCTCGCCGTGGTCGGCACTGGCGCCGCCGAGAAAGCTCAAGTGCAGCACATGGTCATGCACCTGCTCAAGCTCGACAAAGCGCCACAGGCCGATGCCGCCGACGGTCTGGCTGCGGCAATTTGTCACGCCCATGCCAGTGCGAATCTGGCTAGAATGGATTTGTCCGGTTTGCGTCGCGGTCGCGGGCGCTGATCAATCAAGCCTGAAGCCCCCCTGATGCCTTTAAAACAAAGAGAGTTGGCATGATTGCGCGTTTGCAGGGTGTATTAGTTGAAAAGGTCAGCCCGCATGTGGTGCTGGATGTACATGGCGTGGGCTATGAAGTGGACGTGCCACTGAGCACGTTCTACCAGCTGCCGGCGCTGGGCGAATCGGCCATGTTGTGGACGCACCTGAGCGTGCGTGAAGATGCGCATCAGCTCTTCGGCTTTCATGATCGCGACAGCCTGCAAGTCTTCCGTCTGCTCATCAAGATCAGTGGCGTCGGCCCGAAACTGGCGCTGGCGCTGCTCTCCGGCATGGAGATCGACACCTTCCGGGGCTGCATCGCGCGCGAAGATGTATTGATGCTGACCAAGATTCCGGGCGTCGGCAAGAAAACCGCCGAGCGTCTTGTGATCGAGCTGCGCGACAAGATCGGCAAGCTCGAGCTGGTGCAGAAAGTCACGCTGAATGCGCCCGCCACGCCGCTGTTTGTCGAGCCGGCCAGCCCTCAGGAAGAGGCCGAAAGCGCTCTCGTTGCGCTCGGCTACAAGCCGCTGGAGGCGCAAAAGGCCGTCAAGGCTGTGCTTGGACAGCACACTGAAACCGCCGAGCTGGTTCGTGCCGCGCTGAAAGGTCTGCTGAAATGAGCATCGAATCAGATCGCCTCATCACCAGCCAGGGCAAGCCGCAGGAAGAGCTGATTGATCGCGCCATCCGCCCGACCCGGCTGGCAGACTATGTTGGCCAGCCGATTGTGCGCGAGCAGATGGAAATCTTCATCGGCGCAGCCAATGCCCGTGGTGAAGCACTGGATCACACCCTGATTTTCGGACCGCCCGGCCTCGGCAAAACCACGCTGGCCAACATCATCGCCCGCGAAATGGGCGGACAGCTGCGTTCGACCTCCGGTCCGGTACTGGAGCGCGCCGGCGATCTCGCCGCGCTGCTGACCAATCTCGAGGCCGGCGATGTACTTTTTATCGACGAAATTCACCGTCTTTCGCCGGTAGTCGAGGAAATTTTGTACCCGGCGATGGAAGACTATCAGCTCGACATCATGATCGGTGAAGGCCCGGCTGCGCGCTCGATCAAGCTCGATCTGCCGCCGTTCACGCTGGTCGGCGCCACCACGCGCGCCGGCCTGCTGACGTCACCGCTGCGCGATCGCTTCGGCATCGTGCAGCGCCTGGAGTTCTACAACGTCGCCGATCTCACGCACATCGTGTCGCGCTCGGCGCACTTGCTGAACTTGCAGATTGACCCGGCCGGCGCGGCCGAGATCGCCCGTCGCGCCCGTGGCACGCCACGCATCGCCAATCGCCTGCTGCGTCGTGTCCGTGACTACGCCGAATTCAAGGCCGACGGCATCATCAGCCAGCCCGTCGCCGCCGCCGCACTGGCCATGCTCGATGTCGACCCGCAGGGTCTCGACGGCCTCGACCGGCGCTTCCTGCACATGCTCATCGACAAGTTTGCCGGCGGCCCGGTCGGCGTCGAATCGCTGGCCGCCGCGCTGTCCGAAGATGCCGGCACGCTGGAAGATGTCATCGAGCCCTACCTGATTCAACAGGGCCTGATTCTGCGCACGGCCCGCGGCCGCATGGCCAGCGCCCAAGGCTGGCTGCTGCTCGGCCTGAAGCCACCGGAAACAGGTGTCAGCCAGTGATGCTGCCCGAATTCCAGCTGCCGCTACGGGTTTACATTGAAGACACAGACGCCGGTGGCATTGTCTATTACGTTAATTACCTGAAGTTCATGGAGCGAGCGCGCACCGAATGGCTGCGCAGCCTGGGCTTTGATCATTACCTGGTCAGCGCCGAACCTGTGTTCTTTGTCGTGCGCCATGCCGAAGTGGACTATCGCCAACCGGCTCGCCTGGATGATGCGCTGACCGCCTGCGCCGAAGTGACGAAAATCGGCCGTGCTTCGCTGCATTTTCGTCAACGCATCCTGCGCGAAGGCGTGGAGATAGCCTGCGGACTGATCGAAGTCGCCTGCGTGGATCGCAATAGCTTGAAACCGCGCGCACTCCCCTCTACCTTGTCGGCCTTGCTGACCACTGCTCTGGAAACTGTGACATGACCGCCGCTCCCGAAATGACCGTTGCCTCTCTTGTTATCAATGCCAGCCCGTTCGTGCAGGCCGTCATGCTTTTGCTGGCACTGGCTTCAGTCATATCGTGGGCAATCATTGTTCAGCGCTCCGGCTTCTTTCATCGTGCCGATGGCCTCAGCAAGGCATTCGAGGAACGCTTCTGGTCCGGCATCGACATGCAGCAACTGCATGAACAGGTCAATCATCAGCCGAACCCGGACTCAGGCTGCGAAAATCTGTTCCGTGCCGGTTTCCAGGAGTTTCAGCGCCTGCGTGACAAGCGCGCCGATGCCGACGCACTCATGCAAGGCGTGTCGCGCGCCCTGCGCATCTCGCTCAGCGTCGAGCAGAGCAAGCTCGAAGCACAGTTGCCCTTTCTCGCCAGTGTCGGCTCCACCAGCCCGTATGTCGGCCTGTTCGGTACTGTCTGGGGCATTATGACCTCCTTCATCGGACTCGCCAAAGTACAGCAAGCCACGCTTTCAGTTGTCGCTCCCGGCATTGCCGAAGCATTGATTGCCACCGCAATCGGCCTCTTTGCCGCCATTCCTGCCGTGCTCGCCTACAACCGCTTTGCCGCCCGCAGCAACACCCTGCTGTCGCGCTACGAAATCTTTGCCGAAGAGCTGAGCACCATCCTGCACCGTGAAGCACACGCCGGACGCTGATCATGAGCCTGAAAAGCCAGTTCCGGCGCGAACGCAAAGCCCCCATGGCGGAAATGAACGTCGTGCCTTACATCGACGTGATGCTGGTGCTGCTGGTCATTTTCATGATCACCGCACCGATGCTGACCCAGGGCATTGAAGTCGACCTTCCAGAGGCCGAAGCTGATGCGCTGAGCCTGAAGGATCAGCAGCCGCTCATCGTGACCGTGAAAGCGGATGGCAGCTTCTGGCTGCAGACAGACCCGGAAACACGCGAGCCTGTGACTGCCGAAAGCCTGCCCGCAGAAATCCGCGCCTTGCGCCAGACGCGTGGTGACGTGCCGGTGCTGGTCAATGGCGATCGTGAGGTGGGCTATGGCCGCGTAATCGAGCTGATGTCGTCTTTGCAGCAGGGCGGTGTCAAACAAGTCGGCTTGCTGACCGAACTGCCCAGCGCACCGTGACCCTCTGAAGATGAAGCTGTCGCTGCCTACGGTACTCGCATCCATACTCCTTCACGGCGTATTGCTTGCATTGCTCTGGCTTTACGCAAAGCCGGCAACATTGCCGGAGCCACCCAAGGTCATGCAGGCCATGCTGATGGCAGCCCCTCCCAGCATCACCACGGCCAGCCCGGAACCAGTTCCTGCCGCACCGGCACCATCCGAGCCAGCGCCACTGCCGCCACCACCGCCTGAGCCAGTAAAGCCATTGCCGGTTGCCAAGCCCAAACCCGTGGTAACGCCAAAGCCTGTGCTTAAGCCAGCGCCCGCCAAACCCGAAGTCGTCAAGCCCAAGCCAGTCATCGAACCGCCCGACGAAGAGCTGGCGGCCATTGAAAAAGAGACCAAGCGCATTACGGACGAGCAAACCGCTGCCCGTAAGCAACGTGAAGCGGAGGCGCGCCAAAAAGCCATTGCCGACGCACTCAAGGCAGAAGCCGACGCCATCGCCGCCGACGCTGCCAATGAGCGGGCACGCCGCATGAGCGCACAGATTGGCGAGTTTCAGCTGGCCATCAATCGGAAAATTAAATCGAACTGGCGACGCCCGGCAGCGGTTTCCGGTAAGTTAGTCACCGAGTTACGCATTACACTGTTGCCGGGCGGCGAAATCGCCTCGGTCGTTGTAGTGAAATCCAGCGGCAGTGACGCCTTCGATGAAAGTGCAAAAGATGCCGTCAGCCGTGCCAACCCATTACCTGTACCTTCGGATCCTGCGCTGTTTCGCGAGCAATTCAAGGTACTGCTTTTAAAATTTAAGCCGGAGGAATGACGATGCGTTTTCGCCCATACGGCTTCACGCTGTCACTGTTGGCAGCCGTCGCGCTGGCAGCGCCCGCCTATGCTGCCCTGACCATTGAAATCACGCAGCGACTCAGTGAAGCCAGCCCCATTGCTGTCGTCCCTTTTGGCGGCATTCAGAGTGGTGATAACACCGGCACCATCATTGCCGCCGATCTCGATCGCAGCGGCTCCTTCAATGTCATTGATCGCGCCCGGCTGCCATCGTTGCCCACCAGCAGTGCAGAGATCTTGCCAGGCGTCTGGCAGAACGTGCCGGTCGATCTGATTGTCGTCGGCAATGTCAGCCGCCTGCCCGACGGCCGCCTGAGCTTTCGTTACGAAGTGCTCAAACGCGGCGGACTGGAGCGTGTGCTCGGTGAAACCTTCACGGTTGACAATGGCCGCTGGCGCGATGCGGCACACTACATTGCCGACAAGATCTACAAGCAGTCCACTGGCGAGCCGGGCATTTTTGCCACCAAGATTCTTTACGTTAACCAGTACAACAGGGATGGCCGCAAACGCTATCGCCTCGAACTGTCTGACATTGACGGTGCCCGCCAGGTCACGCTGCTCGACTCGGTAGAACCTATCCTGTCACCGACTTGGTCTCCGAGCGCGCGCCAGATCGCCTATGTCTCTTTCGAAAGCCGCAAGCCCGCGATCTTTGTACAAAATCTGGCCACACGTCAGCGCACGAAGCTGACTGATTTCAGTGGCCTCAACGGCGCACCATCCTGGTCTCCGGATGGCAAGCGCATGGCCATGACGCTCTCTCGTGACGGCAATCCGGAACTTTATGTGATGGATCTTGAAAATAATGCCCTGACGCGTCTGACCAACAATCCGGCCATCGATACCGAGCCGCGCTGGACCAGCGATGGCAAGTCACTGGTGTTTACCTCGGATCGCAGTGGCGGCCCGCAGATCTACCGGCTGAACATTGCCAGTGGTGACACCAAGCGCCTGACCTTTACCGGCAGCTTCAACGCGCGCGCAGACATCAGTCCAAATGATCGTCATCTGGCCATGGTGCACCAAGCCGGTGGCAACAATTACACAATTGCACTCCAGGACCTTCGCAACGGCGTCTTCAGTACCCTGACCGACACCCCTCTGGATGAATCCCCCAGCTTCTCCCCCAACAGCAAAATGGTCGTCTATGCCACCCGCAAGGGCAGTAAAGGCGTGTTGGGCATCATGTCGCTAGATGGCCGTTTCAAGCTGCGACTTCCTGCTGTTGATGGAGAAGTTAGAGAACCGGTGTGGTCTCCCTATTTACGCTGATGCGCAAGTCAGCTACCGTCCACACCATTGTAGAATTGGTATCAAGCAAGAATAAAAGCCCTAAGGAGCTTATCGTGAACATGAAAAAGTCTGCACAACTGGCCCTCGTGGCAACACTGGCCGTTACCATGGCTGCCTGCTCTACCTTTCGTGGTCCGCGTGCGATTGACCCCAAGGATGACAGCCAGTTTGAAAACCTGCCGCCGGCACCGGCTGTAGAGGCCATTCCTGCTACGACTGATGCAGAAGCAGCACCGGCTGTTATCGCTGAAAGTGCGCCGGAAGCACCGGAAACGGGTGCTGCCAACCTGGGCAACCCCATCGAAGGCTCGGTTATCGAAGCACAACCGGTTGCTGCCACATCGACTGCAAACAGCGCAAGCAGCCTGAATGATCTGCTGAAAATCCGCGTGTTCTACTTCGGCACCAACCTCAGCGACATCACTGCCCTGTCCTACGGTGGCTTGAATGCCCACGCGCAGTATCTGAAGGGCAACACGAGCGCCAAACTGCAAATCGGTGGTCATACTGACGAGCGCGGCACACGTGAATACAACCTGGCTCTCGGTGAGCGCCGTGCCAATGCCGTCGCTCGCTACCTGGTTGGCCTCGGCGTACAAGCCGATCAGCTGAGTGTGGTCAGCTACGGCAAGGAAAAGCCGGCCGCAGATGGTAGCGACGAAGAGTCCTGGGCAAAAAACCGCCGTGTAGAACTGGACTACACCGCTCAGTAATCCAAAAAAGCGGTCAAGCGTCACGATAACGGGCTTCGGCCCGTTTATCATTTGCAAAACAAGCTTTCTGACCTCGGAGTCGTTATGCGCACCCTCACCCAGCCCTTGGCGCGACTGCCTGCTGCTATTGCCCTGGCCTGTCTGCTTGCCAGTCCGGCAAGCTATGCCATTGAAATTGAACAACGGCCACTGAGCAGCAACACACCGGCTCCGACACCCGCTCCGGCGCCAGTAGCTGCTCCCGTCGCCAGACCTGTTGCAGTCGCTCCTGCACCCGCTACCATCGCAGCTCCGGTGAGAATCGCCGCCCCTGTCGCCAACCCTGCCTGGGACATGTTCCAGCAGATTGAAGAAATGCGGATGACCGTTGCCAGGCTGCAAGGCACCGTTGAGGAGCAGCAACAACTCATCGAACGCCTGCAATCGGATCTGCGTACCCGTTATACCGATCTTGACCAGCGACTGGAGCAATTGGCAAAGCCGGCCGTCGTCAGCGAGCCTGCACCTGTCCTGCCTGTTGCCACAGCGCCCGCAGCCGACGTGACAGCCACGCCTGCAAGCAACACGGTCATTCCGACCAAAGTCAAAGCGGACCTGAGCCCGGAAGAGATTGAGCGCCAGAAGGCTGCCTATCTGGCCGCCTATCAGACTTTCCGCCGCGATGGCGCCGCACCAGCCATTACGGCAATGACCAGCTTTCTGGATACCTATCCTGACAGCGTCTTTTCACCCAACGCCTACTACTGGCTGGGCGAGTTCCAGCTGGCTCTGACGCCGGCAAACTATGCCAAGGCCGAAGCCAGCTTCCAGCGCGTACTGCGTGACTACAGCGCCAGCCCCAAGGTTGCTTCGGCTTATTACAAGCTCGGCAGCATTGCCGACCTGCAAGGCAATCGCACAGAGGCGAGAGACTGGATGTCGAAGTTGATCGCTCAGTACTCCAGCAGCCCTGAGGCACGGCTGGCACAGTCCTTCCTTGATCAGAATCCCGCCAAGTGACGAGTCAGGTCGTGTCAGACGTGACGGCGCAGTTGCGCCTGACAGAGATTTTTCACTCACTGCAAGGTGAGGCCAGAACCGTCGGCCGCCCGACCGTCTTCGTCCGTCTCACCGGCTGTCCGCTGCGCTGTGTCTGGTGTGATACCAGCTATGCCTTTCAAGGCGGCACACTCTGGTCCATCGAAGCCATCCTGACCGAGGTTGCCCAGTATGGTGCCGCCTATGTCACGGTCACCGGCGGTGAACCACTGGCACAACCTGAATGCCTGCCACTGCTGCAAGCACTCTGTGATGCCGGCTACGAAGTCTCGCTGGAAACCAGTGGTGCACTGGCAGTGGATGCCGTTGATGCACGCGTGGTGAAAGTCATGGACCTGAAAGCACCGGGCTCTGGCGAAGTGCATCGCAACCGCTACGAGAACATTGCACACCTGACCGGCAATGATCAGGTCAAGTTTGTTATTTGCTCGAAGCAAGATTACGACTGGGCACGCCTGCAGTGCGATCAGCATGATCTCTATGCCCGCGTCAGCGATGTCCTGTTTTCGCCCGGACATGAAGCCCTGGAGCCACGCCTGCTGGCCGAGTGGATACTGGCGGATCGTCTGCCGGTCAGATTGCAGGTACAACTGCACAAATACCTTTGGAATAACGCGCCCGGACACTGAACCATGCCGCATGCGATTGTCTTGTTGTCTGGCGGCCTGGACTCCGCCACTTGCCTCGCCCTCGCCCGTGAGCAAGGCTATTCGATTACCGCCCTGAGCTTTGATTACGGCCAGCGTCACAATGCCGAACTGGCCGCATCGGTACGGCTGGCGCAGGCCATGGGCATCAAGGACCATCGCACCATGCGCCTGGAAATCGGCCAGATGGGTGGATCCGCCTTGACCGATGACCGCATTGCCGTGCCTGAAACCGAGACCACCGGCATCCCGGTGACCTATGTGCCGGCACGCAACACTGTGTTTCTGTCATTTGCCCTGGGCCTGGCAGAAGTCACGCAAGCACGGCATATCTTCATCGGCGTCAATGCCGTGGACTACTCGGGCTACCCGGATTGCCGGCCGGAATTCATCGCGGCATTTGAACACATGGCGAATCTGGCCACCAAGGCCGCCGTTGAAGGTCAGCCGCTCAAGCTGGAAACACCGCTGATGCATTTGACCAAGGCCGACATCATTCGCCTGGGTCAAAATCTCGGGGTCGATTACAGCCTGACCGTCTCCTGCTATCAGGCCGATGCCGAGGGGCGCGCCTGCGGCCGTTGCGACTCTTGCCGCCTGCGCCGCAAAGGCTTTGACGATGCCGGCGTAACAGACCCTACCCGCTATCAAAATAACCCGTCTTAATCGGTGTGCCGAGTCCCTGCCCTCTGGCGAGCACGCCGCGCGGCGACTAGACTCTTGAGCAACTGACAATGAGTGGCTTTCATGAAACCTGATGTTGAACACTTTCTCGTTATCTCTGCGCTAGGCGCAGACAAGACCGGCATTGTTGATGAAATGGCGCGCGTTGCCAGCGACTGCCGCTGCAATATCGCCGACTCACGCATGATCGTGATGGGCCAGGAATTTGCCATTATCATGATGGTGTCGGGTACCTGGGATGCAATTGCCAAGCTCGAAGTGCAACTGCCGGCCGTCGGGCGCCGCCTCAGCCTGGAGGTGATCTCCAAGCGTACCGAGTCGCGGGCACCGCAGAAGCAGGCCATCCCTTACAACGTGCATGTGATTGCCCTCGACAATCCCGGCATCGTGCACGAGATCGCCAATTTCTTTGCCAGCCAGGGCATCAATATCGAAGCCATGGAAACCAATACCTACGCCGCACCGCATACCGGCTCGCAGATGTTTGCGCTGTCCATGACGGTGAATATTCCGGCACGCGTGCACATTGCCAGCCTGCGCGAAAGCTTCATGATCTTCTGTGATGATCGCAATCTCGACGCCATCATCGAACCTTTCAAGGCCTGAGCGCCGGAGCTGCACGTAATGATTGAAATTGGCCAGCAGGTCCCCGAGTTCAGCGTCGCCAGCACCGGCAGCAAACCTGTCGTGAGCCTGAGCAGTCTCGCCGGACGCAAGATCGTCCTGTACTTCTACCCGAAGGACGCCACGCCCGGCTGTACGCTCGAGGGCCAGCAATTCCGCGACCTGTACAGCCAGTTTCAGGCGCTGGATTGCGACATTTTCGGCATCTCACGCGACACGCTGAAGCTGCACGAAAAGTTCCGCAGCGCCGAATGCTTCCCGTTTGACCTACTCAGCGACAGCGATGAAACGCTGTGCCGGCTGTTTGATGTCATCAAGACCAAGAACATGTATGGCAAGCAGGTTCAGGGCATCGAGCGCAGCACCTTTGTCATTGACGGCCAGGGCGTGTTGCGTCAGGAATGGCGCAAGGTCAAGGCAGACGGTCATGCCGCCGAGGTACTGAACGCCGTACAGGCCCTGGCCTAAGTCATTTTCACCAGGCGAAAACGGGTGACGCCATCAGCGTCGGTGACCTGAGACTCCAAACGATGACCTGCTTGTCGAAGAAATGCAGGAATATCGCGAGTGGCACCGGCATCTGACGTCAACACCTCGACCACGGCATGCGTTGGCAGCGCATGCAAAGCCTGCTTCAGGCGTAGCAACGGCATGGGGCAGCGCAAGTGACGAAAATCCAGCGGGTCAGTCAAGGCAGGCATACTCTGAATATCAAGACGCGCCGATTTTATCATGCGTTATCACGCGATACGCTTTCCCGCTCGCTGCTCATTTTATCGCTTGGCCTGCAGCCAGCTTTTGCCAAGGTCGCGCCCGGCGAAACCGTCACCGCCTCCGATAATGCCTATGTTGCCAGCCTGCCAGAGCTCGGTCAGCCAGCCGACCTGATTGCCGACAGTGCCACCGAGTACCGGCTGGGCCAGGCCTTTCTGCGCCAGCTGCGCGCCAGCACACCGCTCTACGGTGACGTGCTGGTTCGCGAATATCTTGAAAATCTGGTTTATCGCCTGTCAACGCAGAGTCCGTTGATTGACCCCGTGTTTACGCTGATCGTTGTTGATGATCGCCAGGTCAACGCCTTTGCCGTGCCTGGCGGCGTCATTGGCGTCAATACCGGCCTCATGCTCACGGCCGAAAGCGAGGATGAACTGGCGGGCGTGCTGGCACATGAGCTCGGCCACTTGAGTCAGCGTCATTTCGCGCGTTCCCAGGAAGCCAACAAGTACAATCAGTGGCTGGCACTGGGCGGCCTCCTCGCCAGCATTGCCGCAGCATCAGCCGGCGGCTCGCAAGCCGGACTCGCGCTGGGCGCATCGGCACAATCTCTGGCGGCACAGAATCAGCTGCGCTACAGCCGGAACTTTGAACAGGAAGCCGACCGCATCGGCCTGCAGACCCTGACGCAGAGCGGCTATGAGCCGCGCGCCATGCCGACCTTTTTTGCCCGTCTGGACCGCAGCACGCGTCAACTCGGCTATGTCCCGGAGTTTCTCCTCACCCACCCCCTGAGCAGCACTCGACTCTCCGATCTTGAGCGCCGTGTGAGCCAGGCCAAGCGCACCATCAAGCCGGCCGACCCCAGCTATCGCCTGCTGCAGGTGCGCCTGCAAATGGCCTACAGCGATCAGCTGGATGAGAATATCCGGGCCTTCGAAACCGCCCTGCAGGATGGCGAGGCGCCCGTGGCCACCCGCTACGGCCTGAGCCTGGCCTACTTGCGCCAATCACGACTGGATGAAGCCCTGAGCACGCTGGCGCCGCTCCTGAAAGCCGACCCCAACCGCCTCGAATACCGAAGCACGGAAATCGACATCGCCATGGCGCGCCGGGACTATGCGCAAGCACTGGCACTGAGCCAGTCGATCTGGAGCATCTATCCCGGCCAGCGCAGCATTCTTGAGCCTTACACACGCGCCGCCCTGGCGCTGAATCAGGCCAGCCGCGTCAGGCCGTTGCTGGACAAGGCGGTACGTGACCATGCCAATGACACCGCCGTCTGGCGCCTGCTGGCTGACTGCGCGGCCCAGCAAAAAGATGCCATGGCTGTTTTTCGGGCCCGTGCCGAAATCCTGTATTTGAACGATCGTGAAAAGCTCGCCGAGGAGCAATTGAAGAATGCGCTGCGGCTGGCCGCCAACAACTACTCGCTGACGGCCCAGCTCAACCAGCGTCTGACGGACATGCGCCGTCTCGATGCCGAGTTCAAGCGCTGACGGAGAGCTCAGCGCTTCAGCGTGGCCGCGAAGTCGAGCATGCGCTGCAAAGGCTGCATCGCTTTAACCCGCAGTGACTCATCGACAAAGATCTCCTGGCCGCCGTGCTCCAGCACCTGAGCGAGGTTGTCGAGCGCGTTCATGGCCATCCACGGGCAATGCGCGCAGGAGCGGCAGGTCGCACCATTGCCAGCTGTCGGGGCTTCCATGAAGGTCTTGCCCGGTGCTGCCTGCTGCATCTTGTAGAAGATGCCGCGATCGGTGGCGACAATGAATTGCTGGTTCGGCAGATTCTTCGCCGCCGCAATGAGCTGGGATGTCGAGCCCACGGCATCGGCGACATCCACCACCGAGGCCGGTGACTCCGGGTGGACGAGGACGGCGGCATCCGGGAACTGCTTCTTGAGATCGAGAATGCCTTTGGCCTTGAACTCTTCGTGGACGATGCAGGATCCGTCCCAGAGGATCATGTCGGCCCCGGTGACCTTCTGCACATAGGCGCCGAGGTACTTGTCCGGTGCCCAGATGATTTTTTCGCCGAGGCCGGCGAGATGATCGACGACATCAACAGCGATGCTCGACGTCACCACCCAGTCCGCCCTCGCCTTCACCGCCGCCGAGGTATTGGCGTAGACCACCACGGTGTGGTCGGGATGCTCGTCACAGAAGGCCGTGAAGGTATCGGCCGGGCAGCCCAGATCGAGCGAACAGGTCGCTTCCAGGGTGGGCATGAGCACGCGCTTTTCGGGATTGAGAATCTTTGCGGTTTCGCCCATGAACTTGACGCCGGCGACCACCAGCGTCTTCGCCGGATGAGCATTGCCGAAACGCGCCATCTCCAGCGAATCGGAGACGCAGCCACCGGTTTCTTCGGCCAGCGACTGCAGCTCGGGATCGGTGTAGTAATGCGCCACCAGCACGGCATCGCGCGCCTTCAGCAAGGCCTTGATGCGCTCGCGCAGAGCCAGCTTCTCCGCCGGCGTGTGCGTGTCCTTGATCTCGTGCAAATGAACCAGGTGCTCCTGGACCAGGCGCTGGGCGGCGGGATCGACGGGCTGGGACATGGCGGCCTCTGGACAAGTGGCGGAGAAGACAGGGGCCGAATTCTAGCGCAGCTTGGCGCGGGATGGGGTATTTGTGATGACGGCTACTGGTAAGTTCTGCCCGCCGCCCTCAGCCAGCCTGATGCATGACGGCCGCGTGGATCGCGGTGAGTCCAATGCACGACCCCGCCTCTCTCGTTCCACTCATACTCGCCGCTGAATTCCACGGCATCACCCGGAGCCACAGGCGAAATTCTCGGGGCCAGATCAATGTTGTGGGCAATGAGAATTCGTTGCCCCGACGCCAGCTCAAGGATGAACTTCTGATGCCTGCTGCCCTTGTTGTCGTCCGGCAGCACCTTGACAACAACACCCTCGCCTTGCACCTGACGATTGCTATCGGCCTGAGCGAAGAACGACGGGCCGGACAGCGATTGCTGATCGCCACCGACTGCATCAACCGGATGATTCTGTTCGCTGAACCAGAGGTAGCTGCCAGCAATCAGCGCAGCCACCATCATTAATTTTTTCATGTCTTTTGCACAGCCTCAGGCTCCTGTTCTGCAGCCCGCGCAGATACTTCAAAGCGGTTGTCGCGGTAGGGATGACGCCCAAGAGCCAGCTGAATCAGGCTTTCCGCCAGGTAGGCCAGCAGGAACAGCGCACCCCAGCGCTCGTACTGGGCAACATGCACCCTCTCGTGCCTGCGAAGCCGGTCTTGCTCGCTCTCGCTTCTGGCTAAAACCACGTGGCCGAAGGTAATGGCGGAAAACGGCAGACGGCTCAGCAGCTTTCCAGGCCACACGGCTCTTGGCCGAAGACTGACTTCAAGCACACCGGTGTGCAGGCGAGCCCTGGCACCGAGGACGAGTGCGAGCACTGCCAGGCCGGTGCCGATGACGGATGCCGGGAAGACCCAGAGGTACCTCAGGGCAACGAGAGCAGGCATAGAGCTCTAATACCTGAGTGGAGCGATTACTTGATCGTCACGCCCGAGTAATTGATGCTCGTGACCGGGAAGGTCATATCCTTCTGCAACGCACCGCTATTGTTGTATTTTCGCAACTGATTACCGGCGGAAAGATAAATATTACCCTCCGTGCTCACGCTGATGCCCTCGGCATCGAGGCTGGTATCGAAGTACTGCACCTGCTTCAGTGTATTGGCATCACGCTTGGTCACGCCCAGTTGCGAGCCGTTGTAGGAGGCATAGACATAGCCACCGCTAAACGCGATGGCCGTGTAATTTATGCTGTCAATCGGGAACGTCATATCCACCAGCAGGTTGCCGGCGGGACTGTATTTCCGGATGTGATTGTCGGCGGTAATATAGAAGTTGCCGCTCGGGTCGACGGCAATACCACTGGCGCTGACACCGGTGTTGAAATACTGAGTCTGGCTCAGATCGCTGGTATTGCGCACCGTCACGCCCAATTGCGAGCCATTGTAAGTAGCGTAGAGCTTGTTCCCACTCACGGCCACGTCGGTGTAATTGATGCTGGCAATGGGAAACGTCATATCCACCAGCAAGGCGCCATCCGAATTGTATTTTCGCAAATGGTTGGCGGCGGGCAGATAGACGTTGTTGCTGGCATCGACAGCAATACCACTGGCAACGATACCGGTATCGCGCCACGCGTATTGCTTCAGCGTATTAGCATTACGAATAGTGAAACCCAATTGCGAGCCCGTGTAGGACGCATACAGTACCTCCGCATTGACCTGGCCGGCGGCACCCAGCATCAAACCCAAACCTGCGAGAACGCCAATAAAGCTTTTGCGATTCATGATGTCACTCCAGAATTAAAAACAAGCCGGCCACACAGTCCGTTGGCATTTTGATACGGTCCCAGTCCCCTAGACAGCTCCCAGCCTCATAAAATACTGCCGCTCGCACTCTGCAGGTGGCAGCATGTTGCTGGAAACGTGCTTGCGCTTCCGGTTATAAAACACTTCGGTGTAATCGAACACATCTTCCCGAGCTTCGTCACGGGTCAGGTAGGTTTTTCGCCGTACCCGCTCCCGTTTCAGCAGCTGGAAGAAGCTCTCGGCACCAGTTTGTGCACTTTCAGGAAGGCACGCCAGACCCGACTCGGTACCAGCACATCGAACACTTGCTGCAAGTGATTCGGTGAAACGAACCTGTGTCATGACGACTTTCATTGCCTTCGGATTTTGAGGCAACAGGATGTCTAGAGAAATGGGTCCGTCTCAGGGGGCCTCCTGTACTGGCAATCGTCGTTGGGCGGCACTATCTGCTCTTGAGGCCGCAGTTACCAGAGATGGGTATGACTCGCATAGTCGAGGGGGTCGCGCCTGATTTTTGATCTTGTACTTCAATCCGGCACGAACCCTTGTTATGGCGAACAGCATAGGGCGTGTTCGCAGCGGGAGTGAACGCAACAAGGCTTTGGCATCCAGCCATCAATATGCTGTGGCTCGCCATGGAGTAGTAATCGCTTTGAATGCCCATAGAGACAGCCAAGAGATAGACAGGCTTACCAGAGTCAACCACCACGTCTTTCGCACTACCAGTCGCCCAGCTGAAATGTGCAACTCTTTGCGGAGTATCCGTGCAGGCCTCGTCGTTGTAGGTCAGCCACGTATTGTTCGCAAATGATCCTTGATGATTAGAGCTAATATGCAGAATTGCAGATGTCTCCGGATGAGAGACTTCCGGCATAACAGTGCATCCCGCCCCTACGGCGGCAACAATAATACTGAAAATCAACGCGCTAGCTTTAATTGGAAACCTAATGATCTGCATTTCAATTATCCCTAATTTTTTACAACGTAGAGTTAAGCGGGCTGCGCGGCTGTTTGCGCAGCTCCGCTTGAACGCCGGGTTAGCCGACAGAGCTACTTCAATACGCATTACTTTGCCCGCCGCCTAGTTGCGGTTTGACCTTCCCAGCCACATGCGCCGCCGCTGTAGCTTGAACAGCCTTGGCCAAGAATTTTTACTTGTTTCCAGGTTGGGTCGAAGCTCATTGTAATTAGGCATTCGACGGCGCCTTCTGCCTTGACGTATGGGGAGAAAGTTAATGTGTGGCCTTTGATTTGACCAATGCCGGAAACCGTACCCGAGCAGCTTCCAGAAACCACCTCGGTCTTTGCAGCGACAATTCCTTTCTCTGGATCAAGAAGAATGATCTGACCGCTAACAGTAGGGGAGATAAATTCACCTTCTACCCGCATGAACTGGGCAAAAGCGGCCGAGCTTATGAATAATCCGGCAACGATCAGGAGCTTCTTTCTCATTCGTTTCCTTCTTCGTATGTTGGTGAAATTAATGTCCGCTGCAATAATTTGTTAGATTTTTTCACGCGCGGCGCTCAGAATTCTGTCCGCTGGAGAGTACTCAAGATCCGCAAACTTCGATACGTTTTCATCAAACGTCGCCCTCTCTTCAATTAGGAACTTTTCAAACTTCGAGCACGACGCATCGATCCTGTCGTTCCTGCCGCGAAGATCGGCAATTTTTTCGAAATCAACCCCATTGCTATCAATTGCAATGAGAAGATCAAGAGAGTCTCTCTCCCGTTTGGCTTTTTGGCAACTATCGATCTTGGTTAAATACATACCAGTGAAATCGACCAACGAAATAGTTTCTTTCCCAATAGCGAAATCGGAATACAACTGTTCCTCAAACAACACCCTAGAGTTCGGCTGAACGATGGAAACCATCTTCTTCAATCGTCTTTCGTCTTCATCGATTGGTACATCTAACTCCAAATGATCTTGAAAAAGATTGCCCGAATCTTCCGACATCATTGGATGAAGGATATCTACGTTGAACAAGACCCTTTCCCCATTGACCGTAATATCCCGAAGCAGTTGAAACCCGTGTTTTGCAGATATTCCGTATCCGAGCGCCTTGAACTCGAAGAACAACGGCGCCAATTGTCCGGGCCGATGGCCTTCCTCGAAGAGAACATCTACATCAATCGTTCCAGGGTGAAAAATTCGCGACTGGCTTCGAAGCACAGGGCACCAACCGCCGATCACAATGTGCCGGCCAAGCTCCACACGTGACAGAACCTCCGCCACTTCGTGAAGCAGCAGTTCGGAGCCTTGGCGAATAGAAGCGACTACGGTCATTGAAAAATCTAACGTTGAAGCTAAGAGGCCCGGAGGCAGGCGAAGCCTGACACCGGATCCTTCTTGAGCGAATTGTTATGCGTGAGACTAATTAGTTTCTACCGAGCATAAGAGAAATAGAATTCTTTACTTCAAGAACTGCATCTCCTAGAGCCTGAAAGAAACCCCTATTTTCAGACGATTTTATATAGGCGGACCTATGAACTAGCCAGAGCTCAAAAATCAAGGCGGAAAAAGCCAAAACCATAAATATGTTATCTATAATTTCATTTTTCCCAAGAAACCCTTCAAAAGGAGCTCGGATGATCGCCAGCGAGATTGCCAGCGGTACTAATAAAATAATATTCAGGGTCATGTAATAGGCGAGTGCCCACAGAAGGTACATATTTTCTCCTTTTCACGCATAACTTAGTTTATACCGCAGTGCTGCGGTGTAATAATTTTGATTTTCTGCATAAGACGAGGGAGCTGGAGAGATACTCAAGGCTTTCAATGCCTTGGCAACTTGGACACAGCACTCCTTGCCGTCAAATACCGCATATCCTCTGTTGTTAGCATGCCATGCTCGCCACACAGCTGGCAATCTCGCTGCATAAAAAACTGACTCGCGAAACTGGAAAGTCGTTACTAAGCTTAACCACATGACTCCACAAGGAAGCGGAAAATCATGCCATTAGCGAGCCCGGAAAAAGACCGCAGCCCTGCTCCACTACCGCTCCTAGAGCAAGTGCGTCGTCGCGTCCGCGCCAAGCATCTGAGCCGACGCACCGAGCAGGCTTACACACACTGGATCAAACGCTACATCCTCTATCACAACAAGCGACACCCTACCGATATGGCAGCGCCGGAAGTCGAAGCCTTTCTGTCCTGGTCAGCACCTACGCCGCAATTTCATTGATGGCCCGCTGTATCGTTTCATCCAGCACCCCGTTATGGCGCAAAGCCTCAACGAATTTCGCAATGGGCGTATTGTCCAATCGTGCCGGGTTCGCACGCAGACCTTGGCCAATGTAGGTTCGCATCAAAGGCTGATAGCCTGAAAATCCCAGTATCGGCGCTACTCACTTCAATTCCTCAAGCACATCTTCAGGCATGCGAAGCGTGGCCGACACCATAGGCCGGTCACGGCGCAGGCGATCCTTCAATTCAGCCGCTTACCGCTCCCACTCCGGTGGTGCCCAGACATGCTTCAAGCGCAGCCACAGCGGGCCGGGCCGGGCCATGTCCTTGACCATGTCGCGAAACTCATGGAGGTTCAGCGTGAGGATGTTGTTGCTTCTGACCTGTCGCACGATGCCGTATTCGACCGGCTCGACTTCCTCGGCAAACGTGCCGAACAGGCGATCAAACAGAATCAGCACGCCGCCGAAATTCTTGTCGATGTACTGCGGGTTGCGGCCGTGATGCACGCGATGGTGCGACGGCGTGATGAAGACATACTCATACCAGGCCGGCAGTTTGCGCACCGCCTCGGTATGCACAAAGAACTGAAAGCCCAGATTGATGGCATAGAGCGCCATGGTGTACTCGGGCTTGATGCCAATCAGCATCAGCGGCGTGAAGAACAGCCAGTAGCCGGTCAGCGAGTAGAGCATGCTCTGGCGCATGGCCGTGGTCAGGTTCATCTGCTCGCCGCTGTGATGCACCACATGCGCACACCAGAACCAGCGCACGCGGTGACTGGTGCGATGAAACCAGTAGTAGCAGAACTCGACGAGCAGGAACAACGGCAGGAAGGTCCAAGCGTTGAGCTCGACATTGGCGACACGATGGTCATAGAACCAGTTCATCGCGGTCATGAAGAACAGCGCGTGAACGATGATTTCAAAGACCTGGTAGCTGCCACCGAGGTTCAGGTTGGTGAGAATGTCCTGCCCCTTGAAGGTCTGTGCCTTGCCGGCACGCTTCATGTACAGCCACTCGATGGCAAAGGTGCCGAGAAAGATCGGGGCCAGACCAATCAGGATGACCTGTTTCCAGTCCACCGGGCCGCCCAGCCATTGCTCCAGCGGCAGCACCAGGCTGTGCATGAAGGCATCCATGTCAGAACTCCAGGGCGCTGGGCAGACGGCGCATTTCGCGGTCGAAGGCGGCCAGTACGGGCATGGTCAGCGGGGTCTGCTGCTGCCAGTCGGCAACGCTGCGGCGGAAGTCATCGAGAATTTCCGTGCGCGCTTCATGGCTGAGATACGGTACGTGGTAGCCAACGTACGGCGGCAGCACGGTCATGCCGGTATAGGCCAGCGTACCCTGCAGCACGGGCATGAGAATGCTCTTGATGTCGCCGTGGATACCACCTTCCGAGAGCATGTGGTCACGACCGCCGGTGGTCAGCGCGAGCAGCGCGCGCTTGCCCTTCATGCCGCCCTGATCGTAGAAGCGACGACCGCCATAGACGCGGCCGGAGACCAGCACACGATCGAACCAGCCTTTCATGATGGCGGGAACGGAGAACCAGTACAGAGGGAAACTGAAGATGACCAGATCGGCGGCTTCGAGCTTTTCCAGCTCGGCGACGATGTCGGCAGACAGCGTTTGCGCGTCGGCATTGGTGCGCTGTTCAAGCGCGTAATTCATGTAGTCGGCATTGCCACGGGTGCCGAAATCGGCGGCGCTGGCGACCGGATTCCAGTTCATGGCGTAAAGGTCGGAAACCACGACCTGATGGCCGGCCGCGGTGAAGTCGGCAACGGCCGCGTCCTTCATGGCTGACGTAAAGGATTGCGGCTCGGGGTGGGCATGCACAATAAAGATATTCATAAATCGACTCATCATTAACGATGAGCAGATAGTCGTTTGCTACGCGTGAAATGACAAGCTCACGCGTAGTAGTCGATGCCCCTCTTTTGTTGCTCCGGCAGCTTGATGACAGCACCCGGCAGACGACCCGATTCAGACTCGGCCGTATCCGTCGGCGCTCGTGATGGCTGCGGCATGGCCTGGCCCCGCTCGCCCTGCGGCGTATCTTGCCGTGCCGACGAGAATGCCGACTGCGCACTGAAGACATCCTGCCGCGACGTGAGCAGATTCACGCGCGAGTCGTCCAGACGCAGACCCTGATGCTCAAGCGCTGCGGCCAGACGTGGCATGGCGGTTTCAATGAGGTCGCTGGTGGTTTGCTGCAAGGTATTGAACTCGACCCTCGCGCCCTGCTCGCTCATGGCAATACGCACCTGAATCGGCCCCAGATCCGGAGGATTCAACTGCAGGGTGGCAGATTGCGTGCCCTGCTGCGCCAGCATGGCAATACGCTGTCCGAAAGCGTCAGACCATGCCGGGTCTTGCAAGGCATGCGGCAGCAACGTGGTCAGCACCGGCGCACTGCTTTGCGGACTGCTCAACTGCTGGGCAAAGCTGATAGTGGATGCCAAGCCTTTGGCAGCATCCGTCGGCAGGCTGACAGCTGTGCTTTCCAGACTCAGCCCGAAACGCTCCGTGATGACCGGCGCCGCCTCTGCAACAGCGCTCATGTTAAAGAATGCGGCTGCCAGCGGTTGCTGTACCCAGGCATTGCTGACCGGCACGGCTGTCACTGTCGGCAAGCCGGCTGGTATCGGCGCTCGCTGCCCGTCCAGCGCATCGGAGCTGCCGGTACTCGGGCTGTCACTGGCCATGACGGCCGGCGCGAAGGCGGCCAGCCACTGCCGGACCTGCGATTGAGCCGGAGTCATAGCGGCAGCATCAACCGCTGCCGTTTCTGCCGACAGAGTTGCCTCGGACAGCGTCGGCAGGGTTGGCAGCAGCAATGGCACGGCAGGCAAGAGCGTCGGGCTGACCGCACCGGCCTCCGTGCTGCCCGCGACATCCTCTGCACTGATATCCGCCTGGGTGTCCAGCTCAGGCTCTGTTCTGCTCTCGTTCAATCCTAGGTCATTCAACACCGATGCCAGTGCCGACAGGACTGACGTGCCAGCCAGCGTATCTGTACTGGCGGGCAACGCCTGGACCGCAGGCAGCACAGCCAGATCTGTCGCCTTGAGACTGAGCAGGCTGGCCGCCGTGGTGGCGGCAGCGGGTTGCAGGTCTTGAATCAGCGCCGAAAAAACATTGCCTTCTGCGGCGCCATCGGCACTGCCGGCCGTGGGCAAGGCAGTCTTGCTGACAGCCGTATCGAGGCTGGGCATCAGGGGCGGCATCATGATGCAACCCCTGTCGACCAGTCATCCTGCCCGGCTTGCCGCAACCAAGTAAACCGCTGACCGGAGAGCTCATCGGATTGGCGCTGAGCCTGACGCTCACGCAGCTGTCCTTCTTCCTGCTGATAACGCTCGGAGAGTTTGCTCATGCTCTGGCTGTGCCCACGCGTCTTCAGCCAGGCCAGACGGGCCTGAGCCACCAACTGCTGACAACGCGCGACTTCGCCCTGCTGTGCCGCGATGGCCGACTGCAACTTGGCCATGAAATGGCGGCGCGCCTGCAACTGAGCCAGATCCACCAGCCGTGACGAGACCACGTGCAGGCCGGCAGAGTACTCCTGCTGATAATCGGTGAGCTGCTTGAGCTTGTGCTCGGCCTCGGTCAGCTGCTGCTGGCAGCGACCATAGGTTTGCAGCGTGACATCTTCGGAACGCCGGGCCACGGCAAGAACCGGTTTCATGCGCAGGGATCGTTTCATCATGATGCTCTCTCCTCATCGCCAAAGAGCTGACTCAACTGCTCGTTGGCCGTATCAAAGCTGACGGCTTCATCGGTATCTTGCTGCAGGTATCGGGTCATCATCGGTAACAGCCGCACGGCCTCATCCACACGCGGATCGCTGCCGCGCTGATAGGCGCCAATCGAAATGAGATCGCGATTCTGCTGGTACAACGCCCAGGTCTGACGAAAGCGGCGAATGCTCATGCGGTGTTCGCGTACGGTGATGTCATTCATGGCACGGCTGACCGATTGCTCGATGTCGATCGCCGGAAAATGCCCGGCCTCGGCCAGCGCACGCGACAGCACGATATGGCCATCAAGAATGGCTCGGGCGGAGTCGACAATAGGATCCTGCTGGTCATCGCCTTCGGCGAGCACGGTATAAAAAGCGGTAATCGAGCCCCCGCCTGCCGGCCCGTTGCCAGCCCGCTCGACCAGCGCCGGCAGTCGTGCAAAAACACTGGGCGGATAGCCTTTGGTGGCCGGTGGCTCGCCAACGGCGAGCGAAATTTCGCGCTGGGCCTGGGCAAAGCGCGTCAGGGAATCCATGAGCAACAGGACCTGCTGGCCCTGGTCGCGGAAATATTCGGCAATGGCGGTGGCCACCCAGGCTGCACGCAGGCGCATCAAGGGCGAATGATCGGCCGGCGTGGCCACCACGACAGCGCGTGCCATGCCTTCCGGGCCGAGAATATGGTCAACAAACTCTTTCACTTCACGACCACGTTCGCCAATCAGGGCTACCACAACCACGTCGGCACGGGTGAAGCGCGTCATCATGCCGAGCAGCACACTCTTGCCGACACCGCTGCCGGCAAAAAGCCCGAGACGCTGGCCGCGACCGACGGTGAGCAAGCCATTCAGCGCGCGCAAGCCGACATCCAACGGCTCTCGAATCGGCTGGCGCTGCAAGGGATTGATGGGAACGGACAACAGCGGCTGATAGCTCGTGGTCTGCAAGGGGCCCTTGCCATCCAGCGGCAGCGACGAGGCATCGATGACACGCCCGAGCAGGCCCGGCCCGACTGGCACATCAACGACACGATTGATTGGGACTACGCGCGCATTGGGCTCGATGCCACTGAGTTCGCCGGTGGGCATGAGCTGCAGGCGATCACCGCTGAAGCCGACGACTTCGGTCTCCAGCCAGCCACCGTGGCGGGACTCGACCAGACAGCGTGAGCCCATGGCGGCGCTGCAGCCTTCCGCCTCCAGCAACATGCCGACAATACGGCGCAAGCGCCCCTCGATATGCACAGGCGCGGCTTCACCGAGACGCGTACGACAGGCAAGCAAGTGCGCCGCCCATTGTGACGGGCCGGGAGCCACCGCCTGCAGATGGCTCATGCTACAGCAGCCGTCAGCGGGGCGTGGCTCTGCAAGCGACCGAGAATGTCTTGCAGACGTGTTTCGAGACGAGCATCAATGCGGGTCGCGCCGGTATCGACGATACAGCCGCCACGCGTCAGGCTGACATCCTCGATGATTTTCCAGCTGCCGCCCTCATGCACGTCGATATTCTCGATCAGCAAATGCGCATCTTCAGGGTGCAGATGAATGCGCAGATGCCGGTTACCCGCCGGCAAGGCAGCGATGGCCTGAGTCACGACATCACGAATCTGTTCCGGCTGCGTGTTCAACTCACGCACCACAACTTGCTGGGCGATGGCCATTGCCAGCTTGACCAGCTCATCCTGAACTTCCTGACCCGCGTGTGCCAGCGGCGAGGCCAGCTGTTCGATGATGCGCTGGAGGCGATCAGCCTGCAGTTTCAGCTCGCCGCGGGCGGCTTGCCGGCCTTCGCTCAGGCCCTGCTCCCAACCGCTGCGTCTGGCCTCCTCCCGTGACGAAGACAGCACTTCATCCGGGTCGAAAGAAGCTGTCGGGCGCAACGGCGCCTCAATTATGTCATCGCTCATTTGTGGCATCTGCCAGCGAGCCCATGCCTTTGCCGAGTTACTGGACATAGTCGTCTCTCCCGCTAGCCAGGGTAATCTGACCAGCTTCCGCCATGCGGCGCGCAATGGCGACCATGTCTTTTTGTGCCGTTTCAACCTCACTCATTTTCACCGGACCACGCGTCTCCATGTCTTCACGCAGCATCTCGCCAGCACGCTTGGACATGTTACGGAAGACCTTTTCACGCATCGGCTCGATCGCCCCTTTCAGCGCCAGCCCCAGCAGATCGCTGGAGACTTCGCGCAGCAGCACTTGCATGCCTTTGTCATCGAGGCTGATCAGGTTGTCGAAGACAAACATCAGATCCTGAATCTTGGTGGTCAGGCTGCTGTCGGCTTCGTTCAGGGCGGCAATGACACGCGCCTCAGTCTCGGAGCCGACGCAATTCATGATGTCAGCCACGGTCTTGGCACCATCAATCAGTTTCGATTTGAACGAGCCTGAGAGCGACAGCTTGTTGCGCAGAATGTTCTGCAGCTCGACCAGCGCCGCTTGCGGGATTTTCTCCAACGTAGCGATGCGCAGCACAATATCGCCTTGCAGCTCGGGCGCCAGGCGATCAAGAATCATCGCGGCCTGATCCTTGGCCATGTGCGCGAGCGTGATAGCAATGATCTGCGGATGTTCATCACGCAGCATGTGCACCACGGTGTCAAAGTCCAGCCAGCGCAGCGAATCGATTTCCACCGGCTGACTGTCACCGAGCACGCGATCTGCCAGAGTCCGGCCCTGCTGCTCGCCGAGCGTGCCGACCAGTACCTGACGAACATAATCCGGGACACCAACACCCAGTGGGGTTTGTGCCTGCAAGGCATGGCCGAACTGAGTAATCACCGCCAGAGCCTGGTCATTATTGACTTCACGAATGCCGGCCATAGCCATGCCAATTCTTTCCACGGCCTCGGAGCCGACATGACGCAGGACATCGGCAGCGCGCTCTTCACCGAGCATGAGCAGCAACATGGCGGCCTCATGGCTGCCCGGTGGCGTTGCATGGGGAGCAGAGAGTTCAGGCATCATGAGGAGTCACCCAGGTTTTGACGACCTGCGCCACCAGGCGCGGGTCTTCGGTAGCGGCCAGGCGCACGGCATGCATGCGCTGATCCAGGTCATTACTGCTCAATGCCAGCGGTGCCGGAGCAGGCAGCCCATTGACGCCGCTGTGATTGAACTGCATTTGATTGGGGGCATAGCTGTCGGCCGATGTCGCCATCGCCATTGACTGAGCGCCGCTAGTGGCCATGGTCGCTGGCAACGACGGTGCCAGAGCCTGCTTCAGCAATGGTCGCAGCACGCCCAGTGCCACCAGCAGAACCGCCAGACCGACCAGCGCCTGCTTGATCAGCCCGGCAAACCAGCTCTCCTGCCAGAAGGCAGTGCTGCTGTTCTCGGTTTCGCTCATCGCTTCCGGAACACTGAAGTTGGTGCCAACGACGGTGACACGATCACCCCGCTCCAGCACATAACCAATGGCGCCCTGAACCACGCCGGTCATGCGTTCGATCTCGGCCGGGGACGGGCCTGCACGCAGAATCTTGCCCTTGCTGTCGCGCATGGGTGTGCTGTCGACAACCACCGCCACCGAGAGTTTACGTACGGCACCTGCCGGGGTGTTGGTGTAATTGAGCACACGCTCGACTTCGTAATTACGGGTAATGGCCTGACTGCCCGTGGCAGTCGCAGCGTCTGCAACCTTGGCATTGGTCGGTGCTGCTGTCGCACTCGGCGGCTGATTGCTCAAGGCCCCCGGAACACCGACCGCGGGCGGCAAGGCCTTGTCACTCCCGGTCATGGTGATCTGCTCGCTGCGCACCACACTGCGATCTGGTGTAAAAGACTCGCGACTCTCCTGCAACGAGGAGAAATCCATGTCGGCAGACACCTGAACACGCACCAGACCCGACGGCACCATGGCAGACAACAGTCTCTCAATACGTTCCTCGTAAGCTTTTTCAACTTGCTGGCGATAGGCGAACTGGCGATTGCTCAACTCCAGCGCATCATCGCGCTCCACGCGTGACAGCAGGTTGCCCTGCTGGTCGACAACCGTGACCTGATCCGTACTGAGCTCGGGAATACTGGCGGCGACCAAATTCATGATTGCCGTGACATTTTTTTGCTCAAGCGCACTGCCCGGACGAATATCAACCATGACCGATGCGCTGGCTGGCTTGCGATCACGAACAAAAACGCTCTGTTTCGGCAGCGCCAGATGAACACGCGCCTTGTGTACCTGTTGAATGCTCTCAATGGTGCGAGATAGCTCGACTTCAAGGGCATGCTGATACTTGCGCGTCTCCATGAATTCGCTGACGCCAAAGCCCTTCTCGGCACGAATCATTTCCAGACCCGTCCCGTCTTCGCTTTGCACCACACCGCTGCCAGCCAGCTTTAGGCGGGCGTTATGCAACTCGGCCTCAGGCACCATCAAGGCACCGGTATTCTTTTCCAGTTGATAGGGGATGTTCAGGCTGGTCAGCGTATCCATGACGGCACTGGCACGCTCGGCGGGCAAGCTGCTGTAGAGCACGCTGTAGGCTGGCTGCTGTGACCAGAGCACCATGGCCAGACCAAAGGCGACACTGCCGGCGACGCTCGCCAGAAGCAGCAGCTGCTTGAGCCATGCCGGCATCGCAGCAGGCAGGAACTTGTCGGTCAGATTAGTGAGTGTGGCTTGTGCCATGGTGTTGCCCTCGACTGCGCTGCTGTGCAATCCCGTTAAATCGACATACGCATGACTTCTTGATACGCATCAACCATCTTGTTGCGCACTTCCATCATGGCTTTGAATGAGACATCGGCTTTTTGCAGCGACACCATGACCTGCGTCAGGCTGACCTCGCTATCACCACGCTCCCAGGCATTGGCGGCCGTTTGCGCCTGCTGCTGGGTGGCATTGACCGCCTGTACGGATGACTTCAACAGGCTGCTGAAATCACTGACCGGCTCCACGCCTTGCGTAGGCTTGAGTCCGGTCAAGGCACTGGGTGCCCCTACCCCTGGCGATGGCTGCGTGAGACTACGCATGGCGCGAATCTGACCCAGTACCTGATCTACCCCGGAAATGCCTGACATGACTGATCTCCTGAATTACCAGACAACCTGCAAGCCGAACTTCTTCATCTTTTCGACCAGCGTGGTGCGCTGCAGACCCAGCAATTTCGCCGCCTGAGAAACCACGCCGCCAACCTGACGCAGGGCCTCGTTGATGTAGTTCACTTCCAGATCCTGCAGATACTGTTTCAAATCCATGCCTTCACCCGCCAGCAACGTCGGGGCTTCCTGACGTGGCAGCGGAATGCTGCTGGAAATGGCGGAAAGCAGGGGTTTGTCGAGCAGCATGGCTTTGGCTTCTTCCGTATCGTCAGCAGCCTGACCGACATAACGTGTGGGCAGATCCTTGACGCGGACGAGCTGACCACCGTGGGTGATGCCTAGGCGTTCGACGAGATTTTCCAGTTCGCGGATATTGCCCGGCCAGCTGTAGTGCATGAGTGCCTGCAGAGCGCCCTGACTGAATTCGGCAGCCTGATCACCATTGGCTTCCTGCTTGCGACGGAAATGCTGCAGCAGGAGCGGCAGATCCTCGATGCGCTGGCGCAGCGATGGCACATAGATCGGGAAAACATTGAGACGGAAGAACAGATCCTGACGGAAGGTGCCGGCATCGACCATGGCATCGAGATCACGATGTGTGGCGACAATGATGCGCACATTGCAGCGAATGGTCTGATTGCTGCCAACGCGCTCGAAGCAGCGCTCCTGCAGCACACGCAGAATCTTCACCTGCATGGGCAGACTCATGTCGCCAATTTCATCAAGAAACAGGGTACCGCCTTCAGCCATTTCGAAACGGCCCTTGCGGGTAGCCACAGCACCGGTAAAGGCGCCCTTTTCATGACCGAACAGCTCGCTTTCCAGAAGGTCGGCGGGAATGGCACCACAATTGACTGGAATGAAAGGCTTGCCGGCGCGATCCGAGCTGGTATGCAAGGCACGGGCGACAACTTCCTTACCACTGCCCGACTCGCCCTGGATCAGCACCAGGGTGTTGTGATTGGCGACCTGAGTGATCAGACGGCGCACTTGTGCGATGGCGGGGGAATTACCTAACGGTGAAGTTACCGTCAGCGCTTGTACCTGTAGTGATTCAACTGCGCCCAGACCCATTTTGAACACCTTGCGGACTTATGCCCGTCGCTGACTTCCATGTAGCGAATGTCGGATATTTGACGGCGGAGTTCAGTGTGGGTTTGGCTACTACTTGTGCGAAACGGAAGGTGTTTTGTCTATTTGTGTAGCTGCACGGCGGGTTAATGGGAAAGTCCGTAATCAACGACCCAAACGGTGTTCGGCAACCCGGCGGCGATGTTGCCGGAAGAGAAATTTTTCCAGCGCATTTCTCAGCGACAGCGGCAATTCTGACAGCTGCGCCACACCGGCAGACTCGATACGCGCCGGTAGTCTCAAGGGTGCTGCCACCAGCGGATGCACATAGATCTCAATAATGCCTGATGTCCCGGGCTCTGCCGGCAGCACCTGCCCATGCCAGAGAAACTGACGGGCTGTCAGCGTCACGGAAGCTAGTGGCGGGACCAAGGAATACTTGTCGAGCAGCCGCGTGACCAGACTGGTTAGCAAATCCAGCTTGGCCTCAATACGAAACATGTCCTGATGCAACAAGCCGCTCTCATCGCCATCACCTGCTTGCGGCTGGTCAATGACGGCAATGGCATTGAGCAACATCAGATTGCCTTCATGCATAGCGCTGAATTCGGCGTCAGTAAAGCCGGCTGGCATCGCTGCCCAGGCAACAGGCAGTACGCCCTCCAGACAGATGGTGTCGGCCAGATCTGTACTGCTGGCATCGGCAGCTACCACTGAGGATGGGTTATCGCTTGCTTGCATGGCTTGCCTCGGCAACGTTCAGTCGTGTTGATCAAAGACCCTGATGGCGCAGGTAGACATTGGCAGCCGCACCCGCCAGATGGTTGGCACGTGCCTCACGCCCCAGATCATCACGGTGCACCGAGGCCAGCCGGGCCACTTCAGCATCAAGTGCCAGCATGACACGAATGCCGTCTGCAAGCGCATGCCTATCCATGGGCTCAGGATGTGACTGGAAATAGCTTTCCAGTAGTGGACGACGCTGCTGCTGCAACGTCAGTGCTGCGCTCCAGTCACCGGCACGCGCCTGAGCCAGAAGCTCATGGGTCATGGCGAGAAGACCGTTCCAGGTCAGTCGTTGCGGACTGGCCGGGCGCGGGAATGCAATGACTTCTGCTTGTTTCATGATCAGGCTCCCATCACTGCGGGCATGCCGGAATAAGGCTGTGATGTCATCACGGTAACACCATGACGATAGCCTTCCGGAATTGCATCCCAGGCGGTTTTCAATTCACGCAGCAAACCGGCGGACTCGGCCAGCAACGCTGCGTTGCTTTCCAGATTGGCGCGCAGCAGGCAGCGACAGATATAGTCGTAGAGCTGATCTAGATTCGCCGTGAGCGGATGATCAACACTCCGATCCAGACTCATGCGCAAACCTTCAACGATACCGATGGCACGCCCGATATCATGGCCCTTGCCAGCAATGTCGCCACGGCTGATATGGCCCTGGGCATTGGCGATGCGATCCAGTGCACCGTCAAACAGCATCTGAATCAGACGGTGCGGACTGGCGGCTTCGACACTGGCATGGCGCCCTATATCAGCGTAGGCACGTGCCCCGAACGCGTTTGCAGATTTCATTTCATGTCTCCTTGCCGGCACGATTCACATGATCTGTTTATCGGTTCATGGCCCGGAAACTTGAAGATATTCAGGATAATTTTGCCAGCTGCTGAGTCAGGAAAGAGCTGGTATTGGCAAAGCCGGACAGCAGGCTGTCGAGTGCCGTGAATTGCTTACGATAGCGCGTATCCAGCGCCGTCATGCGCAAATCAAGCGCCTGTTTCTGTGCACTAAGTGACTTCGCTTCCGAGCGCAGACTACTACTGCGACCCTCAATGACACCTGTCGTGCTGGCATAGCCATCGAGCATCTGCGCAAAGCGTGACGCCAGACCGCTGCTGCCGCTGAACAAGGTCGATACTTCGCTCATGCGGGTCGACAACACGGCATCGAGACGCGTGGCATTCACCGTCAGCGTGCCTGTCTTGGCCTGACTGCTGATGCCGAGCTCAGCGAGACTGTCGAGATCGAGCGATGCTCCCGCCAGCGCCGTATTGATTTCAGACTTGAGTACGCTGGCCAGACGCTGAGTCACGGCATCACCCTGCAGCTGCCCGGCGACTTGCGTGGTCGGGTTATACGCGGTGAGCGTGTTGATCTGGGTCTGCAGCTTGTTGTACCCGGCGACAAACTGATCAATGGCCTGGCGTGTGCTGGCGCGATCCTCATTGATGTTGAGTGTGATCTTTTCACCCGGTGATGCCTTGGCAACGACCAGCGTCACACCATCAATCGCGCCACTGAAGGTGTTGGTTGGCGAAGTCAGCGTGAAACCGTCAAGCAGAATGCGCGCATCCGCGGCAGGCGTCTTGACCTCCATGGGATTGCTGCCCGCTGCAGGGTTGTAATTGAGCTGGCCGAGATCGCCGGTATCACCGTTTAGCGGATCGAAAACCGCATTGATACTGATGCCTTGCGCACTGCCGCTGCCGGCTGCTGTCAGCACCAGATGGCTGCCGGTACTGGCATTGATCACCGTGGCACGAATGCCCGGATTATCTGACGCATTGTTGATGGCATCGCGAATATTGCTCAGGGAGTCATTCCCGGCGGCAATATTGACACTGAAATTGACCGAACCGGCACTGATGTCCAGACGCCCGGTACCGACACTGGTCGTCGCCGTCGCAAACGCTGCTGACGCCAGCTTCTGCGTCGTCGCCAGCGCTTCCACCGAGACATTGTAGAGTCCGGGGACCGCCTGTGTGCCTGCTGTGGCCTTGACCAGCGTGTCATTGCTGACTTGGGCCGTGCGCGCCTTGAAAGCTGTTTCGCTTTGCAGCTTCTTCAAGGTTTCCTGAAATTCGGCAACCGTCGCGCGCAAACTGCCATACGCCGACAGGCGCGACTGTACTTTGGTCTCACGGGCACTGATGCGGCTCGCAGCTGGTGCACGCTCAGCTTGCACCAATTGCGTCACCAGACTGTTCACATCAAGACCGGAGCCTAGTCCGTTCGTGGTCAAACCTGCCATTGTCGTCTCCCTGCACTCGCCATCAGGCGTGCGTGCGCAACAAACCGGTGGTGGACGCAGCCAACTCGCGCGCCAGCTTCAACCAGCTTTCGCTGGGCATCTGGCGAATGAGATCGCCCGAGTCACTATCAATGACGCGCAACACGGACACACCACTGCTCTCGTCCACCGAAAAAGACAGATGTTGCTGATGAACCTGCAACAACTTGTTCAATCCGTCGACCTGCTCAGCAGACGGTAACGTCAAGCCATCAGATTCCGCACGCTTGATCGCGGATGGCTCAACTGGAACAGGCTTTGTAGCCGGCAACGGGGGCTGGCTGGCAATACTGGAAAGCACACTCATGCTGTCCATGGCGACCTCCTACGTTGTCTCAAGACAACCGAAAAATACGGTAATCAGGCAAACACAAACAGGAAGCGAACCATGGGCTCGCTCCCTGCCTGTCAGGAAGAAATGCCCGGCGGGCTCGCGCCCGACCGGGAGATCTGCTGTTAACGCAGCAGACCGAGCACACCCTGTGGCAGGGAGTTGGCCTGCGACAGCATGGCGGTACCAGCCTGCTGCAGGATCTGACCCTTGGACAGGTTGGCCGTTTCGGCAGCGAAGTCGGCATCGACGATGCGACCACGGGAAGCCGACAGGTTTTCCGACGTCGTTTGCAGGTTGGCAATCGTCGACGAGAAACGGTTCTGGATGGCACCGAGGTTACCGCGCGCGGTGTTCACCGACTTCAGAGCGGCATCCATCATCGCAATCGCGTCCTGTGCACCAGTGAAGCTGGACACGTTGACTGAGTTGACGCCCACGGCTGGTGTCGAGGTACCGACCGAGCCGGCTGCGAAGCCCGAGATGGCAACCGTACCGCTGGCGCCGGCAACTGTGACCGCAGCTGCGCTGGTCAGTGTCACCTGGCCCGAGGTCGCATCATACGAGGCGCCGACACCGGTCGTGGACGATACGCGGTTGATCGCTTCGGTGATCTGGCCTGCACGCTCTTGCGAGTTGCCGGCAGCAGCAATGGCGCCCACATCGGTACCGTTGATGGTCAGACCACCGGCCGGAATCGCTGTCGCGAAGCTGGTCATGGCAGAAGCCGAGACCGAAGCACTGTAGCGGTTGATGGTGCCACCAAGCGAAGCCACCTGAGTGTTGGCGATGCTGGCGATCGTGATGGTTTCACCGGCATTGGCGCCAACCTGGAAGGCCACACCCGAGAACGAACCATCCAGCAGCTTGGTGCCGTTGAAGTTGGTCTGCTCGGAAACACGCTGGATTTCCGCTTTCAGCTGGGTGACTTCCGCATTCAGTGCGTCACGGTCAACCTGGGTGTTGGTACCGTTGGAGGCTTGCACAGCCAGTTCACGGATACGCTGCAAGTTGTTGCCAACTTCGCCCAGAGCGCCTTCTGCGGTTTGTACCAGCGAGATGCCGTCATTGGCATTGCGGGCAGCCTGGTTAAGGCCACGGATCTGGCTGCTGAAGCGTTCGCTGATGGCGAGACCAGCCGAGTCATCCTTGGCGCTATTGATACGCAGGCCGGTGGACAGGCGCTGCAGTGAAGTTGCGAGGCCATCCTGAGACTTGGCGACATTGCGCTGTGCGTTCAGGGAAGCGACGTTGGTGTTGATGGACAGAGCCATGATGTTTCTCCCGAAGGTCTTTATTGACTAGGCGGTAGCGGTCTCTGCCGGAGTGGCTTCATCTCGCTAACACCCTGTTTATCGTTAGCCCCGGATGCTTCTTGAGGGCCTTTAACACAGTCTCGACAATTCACTGCATTTCCTGACACGGAGCCTCCCGGCGTGCCATTTCGTTACAAATAATTGAACAACGACAGACCTTGAACCTTGGTGAAAACCTGTTGTGCTGCCTGGATGCCGGTGAGCTGCTGATTGAGTCGGGCAATGGCATCGGCGTAATCGACATCCTGCAAGGACGACAAGGTGGTCTGCAGCTGCAGAGTCGATTCGCTGCGAATTTCCGTTTGCACATCCAGTTGACTCAGACGGGTACCGATGCCGGTGCGCACATCTGACAAATGACCAATGTTGCTATCAAGACGCGTCAGACTATCGGCCATCAGCGTGCTCAGCTGACTTTGACTGAGTGCACCAGCCGGTACCGGTATGGTGCTGTCAGACACGATCGGTTTGCGCAGCCCTTCCGCCAGACGCTGGACATCGGCAAGCAGATCGCTGCGTGCACTGCCACTGCCGTGCTGATAGACCGACAAGGCCGGATCGACATCCGCCAGCGTTGCCGACGGGCCGATATCGATATGACGCTGACCCGCGGCCATCGAACTGAAATCAGCAGGATCAAGACTGCTGTCGGCAACCACAACACCACCCGACAGGGTTGCCGGAACCAGCTGGCCACTGCCATCGAGCATGCCGGGAACGCGCAGACCTGCTGCATTTTCGAGCACCGGAAAAGCCTTGCCGGCAAAATTCATGTAAGGGGGCTTGTCTTCACCATAGCCACCGAACAGGTATTTGCCCGTGCCATCCTTCATGTTCACTTGCTGCATCAAGGCATCGCGCAACTGCTCGATCTCGGCGGCAATGGCACCGCGCGTATCATTGCTTTGCGTACCGTTGTTGGCTTGCACGCTCAATTCACGCACACGCTGCAGTACATCGATGCTGCCACCAACGGCGGTTTCCTGGAGGCGCAGACGATTTTCGGTCTGCACGCTGTTGCGCTCGTACTGACCGAGCTTTTCCACGGCGCGTGTGACATCAAGTGCACGCGTGGAAGCCACCGGATCATCGGATGGCTTCAGCAGGCGCTTGCCCGAGGCCAGCTGTTGTTGTGTTTTCGCCGCGGCCGACTGCTGTTCCAGCAGACTGCTCATGCTTTGACGAAACCATTGGGAAGAGGCAATACGCATGGTCAGGCTCCATCAACGCCGGAAGGTGTCGATCATGGTCTGGAAGATGGTGTTGGCCACCGATGCCACCTGTGCAGCAGCCTGATAGGCCTGCTGGAAGCGCATCAGATTGGCGGCCTCTTCATCAAGATTGACACCCGAAACGGCATCGCGGCGCGATACCGACTGCTCCAGCAATAACGATTGCGAGGCTACGCTGACCTCACTGGAACGAACGGTTGAAGCGACTTCGCTGATGAGGTTCTGCATGCCGCCAGCGAGACTGGTGGTGCCGCCAAAAAGCACCAGATCATTCTCCGCTGCCGCCATACGCAGGGCATTGCGGTTGTCGCCTACACCAAACGTGCCGGCACTGCTGGCAGCTGCAACCTGACCAGGGGCCGTCAGTTTCATAACCAGCCCGGCTGCAACACCCGCAGTAGGCTTGATCAGGAAGGTATCGCCCGCAGCTGCCGCACCTGTAAAGCTGATATTCAAGCCCACCGAAGCGGCGCTAACCGAGGTATTGCCTGGCTGGGTGTAGAGACTGAAGCCGCCGGCACCATCGGCAATGACACTGTAGTTGTCGCCCGTGAGCTGGCCGATACTGGTGACGCTGGCTGTCACGGTGGCAGAGCCCGCATTGAGTCCGCTGCTTTGCACGACCACAGGCGGAATACTGAAAAAAGGCTGGCCGACACTGCCACTGAGATCACGACCATCCTGCTGGATGCTGTTGATCTGGCTGGCCAGCCCCATGGCCAACAAGCCAACCTGACTGCGCACCGGCGCCAGCACTTCCTCACGAAAAGCGATCAGGCCACCGAGGCTACCGCCCTCGAGAGCCTCAGTAATGACACCGCCACCCGGCAAAGTCACATCGGGTCGGCTCGGATCGAAACGATTGGCCGAAACCATCAGCACCTGTGGGTTATTCGACAGCACCAGTGACTGGCCATTACCAATGAAGACATTCATGGCTCCGTCCGCTTGCTCGACGGTACTGACCTTGACCAGCTTGTTGAGGCCGATGAGAGCCTGATCACGTGCATCAAGCAAATCATTTGGCGGGGAAGCAGGATTTGCGCCCGTGGCTTCAGATATCGATTTATTAAGCTCGGAAATTCGTTTGGCGAACCCGTTGATTTCATCCACTGAGCTGCGCAGACGTTGGTTGACCTCGACATCGACACGATCAAGCTGGCTGTCAATATCGCGAACACGAGCAGCAACTGCTTCACCCTCACCCAGCAATACCCGGCGGGCCGCAAGTGATGAGGGGTCCGTCGCAACATCCTGCACAGCGTTGAAAAAGCGCGACATGGCGGCATTGATGCCGGTGGTAGGATCAGAAACGACCGACTCGACCCGAGTGGCAAGACCGGAGAATGTTTCCTCGCGTGCCAATCCAGCCGTATTGTTGCGGACCTGATCCACGACAAAGGCATCGAAGACACGACGTAATGAGGCGACCTGTACACCAGAGCCAATTGAACCGGAGCCTGCCTGATTCGCCACTCGCGTGCTCATGTCGACACGCTGACGGCTATAGCCCTCGGTATTGGCGTTGGCGATGTTATGACTGGTGGTCGCCAACGCTCGCTGGTAGGTCGTCAGCGCCGAAAGTGCACTGCCCATCATGTCTGACATTTTCCACCTCTGGGCGCTCCGGCAACCTGACGGTTCCTTGACGCTTTACGGATCAACGGGCCCTGGTATTGACGGTGAAACAACAGCCGTTTGACGCAGGGACAACTGCAACGCCTGTGTTTGTGCGCTTTGCGGCGCGGGCGTGAGTTGCTTCACCATGACTTTTGCAAGGCCTATGCCACCTTGCTCGGCGAGGTTGACGGAGAGCTGATTGTCGAACATGTCGCGGTAAGCCTTGCCACTTTCATCACTGAAAAGATCACTTTCAGGCACGGCCGCACGCATGCTTTTCAACATCATTTGCAGATAGACCGACTCAAACTGTTTGGCGACCGGCAGCAATGCCTTGGCAGGATCTTCACCAGCTTCGCGCTTCAGCGCCGACAAGCCGGCCGGATCGTGAAAGAGCACGCCGGCGGAAATATCGCGTGTGCCGGTCATGGTCAGATCACAATCAGTTCAGCGCGCAAGGCACCGGCCTGACTCAGGGCTTCGAGGATGGCCACCAGATCGGATGGCGATGCGCCGACGGCATTGATGGCACGCACAACGTCATCCAGCGTATTGCCGGTGTCGAGCTTGAACATGCGTGGCGTAGCCTGCTCGACAGCAATCGACGAGCGTGGCACCACCGTGGTCTCACCTTTCGAAAACGGATTGGGCTGGCTGACCTCCGGCTTCTCGCTGATGGTCACTGTGAGCGAGCCATGTGTTACTGCCGCCGGCAGAGTACGCACCGTGCCACCGATGACGATGGTGCCGGTGCGTGAATTCACCACCACGCGCGCCGAAGCCTCAGCTGGTTTCACCTGGAGATTTTCCAGCAACGACAGGAAACTGATCTGACGATCACTGTCCGTGGGCCCGATGACCGCAATCGATGTGGCATCCACCGCTTTCGCCACGCCCTCGCCGAACTGGCCGTTGATGGCCTCGACCAGGCGATGTGCCGTGGTGAAGTCTGAGCTTTTCAGATTGAGCTGGATGACGCCGTTGCTGGCCACCTGTCCCGGTGCTTGGCGCTCCACCGTGGCACCATTGGGAATGCGGCCGGCACTCGGCACGTTGACCGTGATACGCGAACCGTCCTGCCCAGCTGCCGCCAGACCACCGACAAGCAGGCTGCCCTGCGCCATGGCATAGACCTGACCGTCGGCACCGGTCAGCGGAGCCATCAACAGACTGCCGCCGCGCAAGCTGCCGGCATTGCCGATCGACGAGACGGTGACATCAATATTCTGGCCCGGCTTGGCGAACGCCGGCAGCATGGCATGTACCGTCACTGCTGCGACATTTTTCAGCTGCGGATTGACGTTGTCCGGCACCTTGATGCCGAAGCGTGCGAGCATGTTGCGAATGCTTTGAATGGTGAAAGGAGCCTGACTGGTCTGATCGCCGGTGCCGGGCAAGCCGACCACGAGGCCGTAGCCGACGAGCTGGTTTTCACGCACACCGGTAATGGACACGAGATCCTTGATTCGCTCGGCCTGTGCGGCCAGCGGAGCCGTCAGTACCATCAGTGCTGCCAGAACATTACGGATAATAGCCATGATCATGCCCTCAGAGCGGCGCCAGCACGGACTGGAAAAGCCGTGCCAGCCAGCCCATGGCATTGGCATCATTGAGCATGCCTTTGCCGCTGTAGGTGATACGTGCGTCCGCGACTTTCCACGATGGCACGCTATTGTCCGGACCAACATCAACCGGTCGTATGGTGCCGGCAAGCCGGATGAATTCTTCGCCCTGATTGAGCGTCACCCATTTCTCACCCTGCACGCGCAAATTGCCGTTGGCCAGCACCTCAGCCACGGTGACCGTGATACTCCCGCTGAGCCGATTGCTCTGGCTGCTGGCACCCTGGCCTTTGAAGTCCTGATCACTGCTTATGGTGGTATCGAACAGATCGCGGCCCTTGAAGGTGACCGGGCCGCCGAGCAAGGTAGCAGTCGGCATGGCGACACTACTTTCCTTGGCCGTCGTGGTTGTGGACTGCTTGCTGGCATCCGTCTTTTCCACCAGATTAATGGTGACGATGTCGCCGACCTGATTGGCGCGATGATCAACAAAGAGATTGGCACCACGACCGGCCTGATAAATCGCACCCGGTGTTGCTGCTGCCGGACTCACGGCCACCGGTATGGCCGGCTGCCAGGCCTTGTCGCCGGGCTTGATCATGGCGTTATGCTGACAAGCCGACAGGCCCAGACAGCTCAGCAGCAACAGGTGATGGCGTTTCATGGCTGACTCTCTGCCTTGTCAGGCTTAGACATTGTTGTTGAGGTACTGAAGCATCTGATCGCTGGCCGAGATGGCCTTCGAATTCATCTCGTAAGCACGCTGGGTCTCGATCATGTTCACCAGCTCTTCCACAACATTGACGTTGGAGCCTTCGAGTGCCCCCTGTGCCAGCGTGCCGATGCCGTTCAGACCCGGCGTGCCGGTTTGCGGCGTACCGCTGGCGGCCGTTTCGACATAGAGGTTTTCGCCCTTGGGCATAAGACCAGCGGCATTGACGAAATCGGTCAGCTGCAAGGTGCCGATCTGTGCCGGTGTGGCCTGCCCCGGCAATTGCGCCGTGACTGTGCCATCGCTGCCAATGGTCACTGACTGTGTGCCTTGCGGAATGGTGATGCCGGGCTCGACGATATTGCCGCTGGCAGTGACCAGCTGGCCCTGGCTATCGACCTCGAAATTGCCATCACGGGTATAGGCTGCCGTGCCATCCGGCTGACGCACCTGGAAGAAACCGCGACCATCAATGGCCACATCTAGGCTGTTGCCGGTTTGCGATACCGTGCCCTGAGCATGAATTTTTTCGGTGGCAACCACACGCACACCGGTACCCAGATGCAGGCCGGTAGGCAGTCGTGTCTGCTGCGTTTCCTGGCCACCGGCCTGACGCACGTTCTGATAGAGCAGATCCTCGAACACAGCGCGGTCTTTCTTGAAGCCCGTGGTGTTGGCATTGGCAAGGTTGTGGCTGACTACCTGCATGCGCGTCTGCTGTGCATCAAGACCGGTCTTGGCGACCCACAGTGCTGCGTTCATGGCGTTACTCCTGGTGACTTCTCAAGTCGAATCATTCAAGACGCATGAGCCGCGTGCCGGAATCGGCCATCTCTTTCGCGGTCTGCATCATCTTCACTTGCATTTCGTAGGATCGGGACAGGCTGATCATGTTCACCATGGCGTCCACGGTATTCACGTTCGAGCCTTCGAGGCTGCCGGACTGCAGACCGAGCTGGGCCGATACTTCGCCCGGTTTGCCATCTTGCTGGCGCATGAGGCCGTCATCGCCCTTGATAACTTGGTCATGATCCAGCTTGATCAGTTTGATACGGTCGATGACCGCCAGCGTATCGGCACCCTGACCCAGCGGAATCACCGACACCGAGCCATCGCGGCCGATACTCAGGCTGCTGTGCGGTGGAATCGAGACCGGCCCGTTCTCACCCAATACGGGTTCACCGGCACCGTTGAGCAACTGTCCAGTGACACTAATTTGCAGATCGCCGCGGCGGCTGTAAGCTTCTTTGCCATCGGCATCCTGTACCGCCAGCCAGCCTTCGCCGGTGACAGCAACATCGAGCTCGCGACCAGTCTGCTGAATCGCACCGGCCTCAAGGTGGCTGGCGCGCTCGCGGGCAACCGTGTTGACGCGTGTGGCCAGACCAGGACCAGACACCGTCTCGGCCATGAGATTATGAAAATCGGCGCGAAAGCCGGCCGTGCTGGCATTGGCCAGATTGTTGGCATTGGTGGTCTGCGCCAGTTGCGTGGCGCGTGCACCGGTCATGCCGACATAGAGCATGTGATCCATGGTCTTGCCCTCGCGCTGATCAGACCATCATCAACGCATGTTGATGATGGTCTGGGTGACCTGGTCGGCAGTGGAAATCATCTGGGCATTCGCCTGGAAGTTGCGCTGCGCCGTGATCATCTCCACCAGCTGCTCGGTCAGATCCACGTTCGATGACTCCAGTGCACCAGCCTGCAAGAGACCGAAGTTGGAACTGCCACCCTGACCCAGACGCGGACCACCAGAGGTGAAGGTTTCTGCCCAGGAAGTTTCACCGAGCTGTTGCAAGCCATTCGGATTGGAGAAGATGGCCAGTGCGACCTGGCCGAGCAGCTTGAGCTGGCCATTGGTGAAGCGTGCCGACACCACGCCAGTCTTGTCGACCTCGACGCCAGTCATGCGGCCGGTGGTGTAGCCATCCTGAAACAGGCTATTGACGCCGAAACCCTGACCATACTGAGTCGAGCCGTTGTAATTGAAATCGAGATTGAGATCTGCCGATCCGGTACCCAGTTGTGCTCCGGTCACGGCCACCGTCGGGAGCGCCCCACCCGTAGGTGTGGCCAGCTTGCCGGTAGCAGCATCGAAGGTCAGCAGTTGTGGACCGCCACGCTCGGTGCCATCGACAAACAGGCGCTGAGTCCAGGTGTTGGCCGCCGGCTCCTTGACGAAGTAGATGGTACTGGTATGCGGGGTACCCAGAGAGTCATAAACCGTCATCGACGTCGCATGGTTGTAGGTGCTGGGATTGGCACTACTGAAAACACCAGCAGGCTCCGGCGCGTTAGCCGGCAGATTCACACCCACCTCAATTTTCTGAGTCGCCTTGGGCGGGCTTTCGGTGGTCAGCAGACGCACATCACTGAGGGCACCCGTAGCAAACTCACCCGTTTCCGAAACCGGAAACACCTGCAGACGCTGCAAGTCGTTGTTCACCACATAGCCTTCACGATCAACGCTGAAGGCGCCGGCACGAGAATAGACCGTACCTTCACGACCCTTCATGACAAAGAAGCCTTCGCCGCTGATAGCCATGTCCAGGTTGTTGTTGGTGAAATCGATATTACCCTGACCAAACTTCTGTTGAATGGATGCGACTTGCACGCCGGCCCCCGTTGCAGTGGCCGACAAGTCATTGCTGGCTGTGGCAAAAACATCGGAAAACAAGGCGCGTGAAGACTTGAAGCCTGCGGTGTTGACGTTGGCAATGTTGTGGGCAGTGACATCAAGGTGTGTTGCTGCGGCATTAAGACCGCTCAAGGCAATACGAAAGCTCATGGTGTTTCTCCGGAACTGGAATGGTGGCGGGCTCAGCCCACCTCTTTCACATCAGATAGTTTCAAGGTCCCCAGACCCTGCACTTGCAACTGCGGGCCCTGACCACCGGCCGGCAGACTCACCCCGGTCACCGGAGCGCGCATCTGCATTTCAATCGCCAGACGCTGACCATCGGTCATCGCAGTGGCTTGCAACTTGTAATCGCCGGCTGCCAGTGTGGCACCGCTGTCATCCTTGCCATCCCAGGCAAACTGCAGCGGGCCGGCGGCCTGCGCTCCCGACTGCATGCGGCGGACAACCTCGCCGGCACTGTTACGGATCTCGATGTCGACTTGCTGGGCTGCCTTGGCCAGATCAATCTGCCCGATCACACCAGGGCTGCCTTCGCTGAGACTGAACTTGTCAGAAGCCACCAGGACTTCACGACCAAGCAGATTAGAAGCGCTCAAGACTTGCGAGCTGCGCAGCGAGTCAACTACATCGACCAGCGAGTTCTTCATCTCGCTGATGCCGGTGACGCTACTGAGCTGGGCCATTTGAGCAATGAATTGCGTGTTGTCAGTAGGTTTGAAAGGGTCCTGTGACTTCAGTTGCTGCAACATCAGTTTCATGAAGTCTTCCTGATTGAGCGCACCCAGATCCTTTTTGCGTGTGCTGCTCGCAGGACTCGTCGCTGCATTCGTTGCCTGGGAGTTGCCAAGATAGGTGGCGAGATCCATAGCGTCTTACTCCGGCTTACTGACCGAGCTGCAAGGTGCGCAGCATGAGGGTCTTGGTGGTGTTGAAAATTTCGGCATTGCTTTGATAGCTGCGCGACGCCGAAATCATGTTGGCCATCTCCTCCACCTCGTTGACGTTGGAGGCGTAGACGTAACCTTCTGCATTAGCCATAGGATTGCCAGGCTCATAGCGCTTGGGCACTGGTGCCTGGCTCTCAACAACCTCAGGCACGCTGACACCGCCAACAGCTGCATCACTGCCGGTGCCATCAAGAATGGTCGAAAAAACAGTTTGGCGAGCACGATAGGCACCCTGCTCACTGCCGCTGACCGTATTGGCATTGGCCAGATTGCTGGCCGTGGTATTCAGGCGCAGCATCTGCGCGTTCATCGCAGAGCCGGCAATATCAAAAATATTTGCCATGATTAGCGACCTCCGCTGATGACACTTTTCAGGCTGGCGAATTTACTGCCGAGAAACTGCAAAGAAGCCTGATAGCGCAAGGCGTTATCCGCATAGGCGGCTTCTTCGATATGAGCTTCGACAGTGTTACCGTCGAGACTGGGTTGTTGCGGCAGACGGTATTGCAGTTGCGCACCCAAGGGTGACAAGCTCGAATTGGACTCGACACCAATATGACCGTTTTGCGTTGCCTGCAAGCTCACGGGGTTTGAGGCACCGCTTTTCAAGCTCGCCATCGCTGCCGAGAAATCAATGTCGCGAGCCTTGTAATTAGGCGTATCAGCATTGGCAATGTTGGTTGCCAGAATGCCATTGCGCTGCGCACGCAGCATGAGCGCTTGCTCATGAATGCCGAGGGCTTTGTCAAAATTTATGGCCATTGCCTGATCCGCCTAAAGTTTCCTGCCGTTGTACCGATAACGACTTCACAAGCGAATGAAGCAAGCCATGTGCCAGTTTTATTTATCCTTTTAATTCAATGTTTTATATAGATTATATAGCGATTATTAACGAGTGATCGACAAGGCTTTGTCGCTGCTGCCAGAAATCCGTCGGTGCCATGGCACAGGCTTTGCGTAGTTATTGTCATCGCCTTCGCCTGTGACGGATTTCTGACACCATGACACTGAACTGCCTCCAGATCGCCCCACCTGCCACGCTGCTGCAGGCTATGCTTTTCCTGCTCATGGCCGGCGCGACACCTGCGCTCGCACAGTCCTCCCAGTCAGCGATACGAGAAGACATGGGAGCACTCAGCCAACGCGCCGAGCACTGGCTGTTGAACGCACTTAAAACTGCAGATGATAGTCAGGATGCCGACATCAAAGTCCAGGCAGGCCCGCTGGATGCGCGCACACAACTGTCAAAATGTCAGCAACCCCTGGATATCGATTTTGCGCCCGGCCAAGGCATTCGAGCCAAAACCAACCTGCGTCTGCTTTGCCCGGACCGACCCGGCTGGCGTTTGTTTCTGCCCATGAGCATCACACGACGCAGTGCAGTCTGGGTGGCGCGCAACAGTATTGCCCATGGCACTGCACTACAGAACTCGCAATGGCAGCGGGAGTTGCGTGACATCGCCAGCTTGCCAGCCAGTGCTATTACCAGCGATGACCTCAGTGGCTATCAAACACGCATGACGATTGCGGCAGGTGCCGTGCTGACGCAGGCTCTGGTATCCGGAAAGACCCTGGTTAAGCGAGGGCAATCACTTACACTGCTTGCCAGTCAGGGCAATATTGCCATTACAGCCACCGTAGAAGCGCTGGATAACGGCGCTGTTGGCGAGCGTATTCGTGTCAGAAATTCGGGCAGCGGCCGTGTCATCGAGGCCGAAGTCATCAGCGCCGACCAGGTACGAACCGTTCTGGCCCCCACGCTTTGACAGCAGCTTTGCAAAAATTGGCCTAAAGTTTTCAGCGGCCCGGCCGATAATGCCTTGAAGACAACCATTTTTGAGGACAGCGGCCATGCTCAACAAGATCGACAACCTGTCGCCCAGCGTTGTGCGTCGCATCGAAGCACGCTCGGCAGAGGCTCGCGCCAGCACACCCGATGCCGCACCAACACGCATCAGCACGCCTCCAGGCAAGACATTGGTCGAGCGCGCCAGTGAGCGTGCGAAATCAGAACCGGATGTTGACATGGCGCGCGTCAACGCTGTCAAGACAGCCATCGCACGTGGTGAGTTCAGCATCGATCCGCAGGCGGTTGCGCGAGCCTTCATCAATATGGAAAGTGCCTGATCAGGAGATTTCGCATGTCTGCATTACAGCCCCATATCCTCAGCCAGATCGCCACTCTGCATAGCCTGGTCGAACAGTTCAAGCAGACACTTGAGCAGGAAAGCCGCGCCCTGGCGCAATGGCCACCGCAAGGCCTGTGGCCGGTTCAAGAAGAGAAGGTTCGGCTGGTCAGGGATCTGGAGGTAGCTCATGACGAACTCAATGCCAGCCTGAAGGCACAGGGGCATGATCTGCAGGGCACCGACACCTTGCCAACGGCTATTGCCCAGCGCTGGCAAGCACTGCGCATAGACCTGGCACAATGCCAGCGCATGAATGCCAGCAATGAACGCTGCTTGGCCAAACAGCAACAAGCCGTCAAGCAGTCCTTGGAGTTACTGGTACTGAAGCTGGATCAGGACATGACCTACGGACGCAGTGGCAGCTGCCAAGGCGGACGCCGCCTCGGCAAGATTGGTCTAGCTTGATCATACGATAACCCGAGCCCAAGGTCCGGGTCCGATACCTTAGGCAGTGGGCTTGCCATGCACCAGCACAACCAGCTGAGCCTCGGATACCGACAAGCCACAGCGTGACATCAGCACTTCCGCAGTAGCCCCCTGTTGCGCCAGCTCAATAGCCTGATCAAAAGTGGACAGACGCTGCGACTCTTCACTGCCTGCCTCACCGGCAACCTGCCCGGGCATTTGCTCGGCTAGCGCTTCAAGGCGCAGCAGGCGCTCGCCTTGCAACAGAAATGCGGATGATTGCGCCTTCATCTGCGCCACCAGGCTGTCAAGCTGACGTTGCTGCTGCTCTGTGAGCAGCTTCAGTGCCAGCAAAGCCTTGTGCTGCTGTGTGAGTTCTTCGCTGAGATCGGCAATCAGCCCGAGCGGCACATCATGACGGCTTTCCGCGACCGGCTCGGGAGATGCCGTCACTTCTGGCTGCGCATCGGCAACGGGAGCCATCTCCCGAGATGCAGGAACACCATAGAGCTCCTGCAGACATTCCGGGTGCATTTGCACAATCTCTTCGCCCAAGGCATTGCGTTCCACCGCCGGTACCGTTGACACCACATCCGCAGATGGCTTTTTCCAGGCCGACCAGACCGGCATCAAGGCCAGTCCGAGAGAAACAACACCCAACACAACCGCAAGCCCCGTCGTGACATCGGCTCCCAGCGTCTGATCTAGACTCAGACTGATACGCGCCAGACCGTCGTAGGCGCTCTGGAAAAATGCATCGAGGCTGGCAACCACATCGATATTGGAGAATTCAGCCTGATTTGTTGCTGTCATGGGTCGGTCCTTCTGCGCTCTCTACCGTCGGCTTGATCGAGGGCAATCCAGCCGGCGGCGCCGGGATAATCAATTGCACGCGACGATTACGGTTGCGGCCTTGCTCATCTTTATTATCTGCCAACGGACGATACTCGCTTAAGCCGACGACTGACATACGCTGTGGCGAGACACCTGCACTCATGAGCAAATGCACCACCGTCGCTGCTCGTGCTGCCGACAACTCCCAGTTCGACGGAAATTCGACACTACGAATAGGCAGATTATCAGTATGGCCCTCAACCCGAATAGGGTTGGGAAACCGCTTCAATACCTCCGCCAGTCGAACCAGAATAGCCTGCGCCGATGCCGATAACCTGGCCTTGCCGCTGGTGAAAAGTAAATCCGTCTGAATTTCCACTTCAATCGCAAACGGTGTCTGCCTGACCACAATCACCTTGGATTCAATCAAGTCGGCAAGTGCGGCATTGAGCTGATCAGCCATCTCCTGGCTGGCCAACGCCTCACTGGCAGTATCTGTCATGGCTCCGCCATCCTCCTGACGCTCCGCCTCCACCAGATTAACGTCGCGCTCCTTGCCTTTGGAGAGCACGGGAATGCTGCCGATCTGAATCGGTACAGCCGTACGTGGCACACCTTTGAAGGCTTCAGACAAGGACGCCGAGGCAGCGCGAAACTTGCCCTCGTTCACGGATGAAATGGCATACATCACCACAAACAGGGCCAGCAGTAACGTCACCAGGTCGCCATAGGGAATGGCCCAGGCTTCATGGTTCATGTGCTCCTCATGCTTGTGCTTGCGCGCCATGATTATTCATTGCCCTTGGTTTTGGCTTCGGGTTTGGGATGCGCAACAAAGTAACCTTGCAGGCGCGTCTCAATGTTGCGCGGATTGTCGCCCTGAGCAATCAATACCAGGCCTTCGATCATCATCGTGCGCATCTTGGCCTGCTCCTTCACGTGATATTTGAGCTTGTTGCCAAACGGCAGGAAAAACAGGTTGGCCGAAGCGATACCATAAATGGTGGCCGTAAATGCCGCGGCAATACCAGTGCCGAGCTTGCTCGGATCCGCCAGATTTGCCATCACAGCCATCAAACCGAGCACAGCACCAACAATGCCAAGAGTAGGTGCATAAATGCCCATGGCTTCGAATACCTTGGCACCAGCCGTGTCAAACTCTTCAGCTGTTTCCACTTCAATTTCGAGGATGTGCCGGATATTTTCCGGTTCACCGCCATCCACCAGCAACTGCAAGCCCTTGCGCACGAAGGGATCCTGCACTTCATCGATACGTGCCTCCAGGCCCATCAGACCATCCTTGCGGGCAATGCGACTCCATTCGACGACACTGGCAATCTGCGCATCCGGATCAATAACGGGAGGCTTGAATAACCATTTGCCCATCTTCATGGCACGCAGGATGACCGGCTTGGGGGTTTGCGCCATCACTGCGGCAGCCGTACCTACAATCACGATGACAAATGCAGCGCCACCGAGCAGGCCTTTGACGCCAGCACCCTTCAGGATGCTGCCGAGAATCAGCGCAGTGAAGGCGAGAAAGACGCCAATGATGGTCATCAGATCCATGGTTTCATACTCCCGACATCAGGTGGTTTCAGCCGCCCAATCATTCAATGTACTGCGCAAGCGACCTACTGCCTGGGCATGAAGCTGGCATACCCGTGATTCGCTCACGCCCATGACCAAGCCGATTTCCTTCATGTTCAGGCTCTGCTCGTAATACAAGGCCATGACCATTTTTTCGCGCTCGGGCAAGCGGGCAATCTCCTCGGCCAGCGAACTCTCGAAACCCGCGTTCATGAGCTCGCGCAAGGGGCCGGCAAAGTCATCGCTGGCCATCAGGGCGCTTTCCGGATGAGCTTCGATAAGCTGATCGAGACTGGCCAGATACAAGCCCTCGCCATCGCTGAGCCAGTCGTGATAGGTCTGCAGATCCACCGCCAGCTCACGTGCCACTTCGGCGGCCGTGGCGGAACGGCCCATGCGCTGCTCGACCTTCTGCCGCGCCGTACTGATGTCACGAGCCGACTTCGCGACCGAGCGCGGAGCCCAGCCGCCACGACGGAGCTGATCCATCATGGCGCCGCGAATTCGGATGGCGGCATAAGTCTCAAAACTGGCGCCCTTCTCTGCCGAAAAATGGCTGGCGGCTTCAAGCAGCCCGATCATGCCGGCCTGAATCAGATCATCGAGATCCTGGCTGGGCGGCAAGCGCCCCTTGAGGTGCAGTGCCGTACGCTTGACCAGAGCCGCGTGCTGCAACACCAACTCATCACGACTACCGCGTTGAAACTGCTGATAAGTAGCTTGGGCGCTTAACATGCAATGCTCACCTCGGGCGCAGGCAACATACGTTCAAAGAAGAATTCGATGTGGCCACGCAGATTGCTCGATGAGCGCCAATGCGTTGCGGCTGTGGCCAGACGACTGAAGGCCTGCACCGACTCGGTCGCCGGAAACAGCTCGCTGACCGGCTTCTGGCGGGCCACCGCTTTGAGTAAAAACTCGTCGCGCGGGATGGCACCGACCAGGGTCAGATGCACATCGAGAAAACGTTCGGTGACCGCGCAAAGACGCTCGAAAACCTTGCGCGCCTGAGCATCGCTGCTGACCATGTTGCAGACGATCTTGAACTTCTGCACACCGGCATCGCGCGCCAGCACCTTGATCAGACCGTAGGCGTCCGCGAGTGATGTCGGCTCTTCGGTAATCACCACCAGCACATGCTGGCTGGCGCGACTGAAGCTCACCACGCTGTCGGAAATGCCGGCGGCGGTATCTACGACCAGCACGTCGTAATCGTCCTCCAGCGTGCTGAATGCCTGCACCAGACGAGCATGCTGCGATGGCGTCAGATCCGCCATGCCACGCATGCCGGAGGCTGCCGGGATGAGCGTGACTCCGAAAGCGCCGGTCATCAGCGTATCGCGCAGCTCACACTCGCCGGCCAGCACATGCGCCAAATTTCGTGTCGGCCGCAGGCCCATCAGAATATCGACGTTGGCCAGCCCGAGATCGGCATCCATGAGCAGGACACGCTTACCCTGCCGCGCCAGCTGACAAGACAGATTGACCGAGACGTTGGTTTTGCCGACGCCGCCTTTGCCACTGGTTACTGCAATCACTTGTACCGGATTCATAGCGTCTGTTCCTTGGGTGCATTGGCTCAAGCGGGCATGCTGCGGGTATTCCAACGCCAGCGTGAAACAGCTTCGCCGGCCGGCACCTTGAGTGCCGCCGAGATTGGCAACGGGGCAGGAAACTCAAGGCTCTGGAGGGTATGTTCGATAAGCGCGTCCTTGTCGGCAGGCATCCAGGCACGCGTCGCGTCGCGACTGACACTGCAGCCAAACCAGGTCTGCTGCGCCTGCAGCAGCCACGAAGCCAGCTCGCCAGGCAGGCAAAGGCTATCGCCCCAGGTCACGATCAAACCGGCGACATCGAGTGCCGAAAAAGCAGACAGGGTCTGTTGCTGAATGCTGCGCTGACGATCAGCTGCCAGCACCAGAATGCGCAGGTCGACGCCGGCAAATGCCAGAGTCGCCGACAGGGCCTCGAGGCCCGCCTGATCGTGATGATCAACACCAGCTGTATCTATCAGGACCAGCGTGTCTCCCGGAATCTCGGCGAGCTGTTCGCGCAGAGCCACGGCATCCACCGCAAAACTGACGGAAGTGTTCAAGGCACGACCCAGCGCCAGCAGCTGCTCACGAGCACCAAAGCGCTGATTGTCGATGCTGATGAGATGCAGGCGGCGACGCTGGCCCTGAGCCAGAGCACGAATGGCCAGCGTCGTCAGCAATTGGGTTTTGCCGGCACCAGGTGTACCGATCAGCGCAACAACACCACAATCAGGGAGCGTTGCAATATCCAGATCCGCGAGGCTGGCATCCAGTGCCAGCTGCCAGTCCTGCTCTTGTGCCTGCTCCGGCAATAAGGCTTTCAGACGCTGCTGCAGCTGCTCGGAAAATCCCTGCTGCGACAGACTGTCCACCGCCATCCCGGCGATTCTGACGGCATCACTTTCACGCGGCACAAGACGCTGCATGTGGCTTTCCAGCAAGGCGCGCATGGAACCGAGCTCCTGGCGCAGAGTATTCATGTCAGCATCCGGGCTGGCCATCTTGACGCTGTCAATTTTCTGACGCGCCTGGGCAGACACTTCGACCGGGGCAGATGGCAGTTGTTGTAACGAGGGAGCATCCACGGCAACCACGAATTCGATGCCTTCCGGAACCTGATAGCAGGTCAGAATGCTGGCGTCGGGGCCGACTTCAGCGCGGATCTGACGCATCGCCTGCTGGCTGTCCACGGCGCGAAATTTCTTGATCTTCATGTTCCTGCTCTCCTCGACGCTATTGCGTCAAACCGCATCAGTTCTGGCTTGCACGACCTTGCGGGCCGATGCTGGACACCAGGCGTACCTGTTTGTTGTCAGGTACTTCGTTGTACGACAGCACGTTCAAAGCGGGGATGCTGCGGCGAATGAAGCGCGCCAGCCACGAGCGGATATTCGGTGATACCAGCAGCACAGCAACCTCGCCAGTCGCTTCCTGGCGCTGGGCAAAATCAGCCAGGCCCTGCTGCAACCGCTCCGCCAGACCTGGCTCCAGACCAACTGCTCCAGCAGCCCCTCTGATGCTATTCAGCAAGATCTGTTCCAACTCTGGATCTAATACAATCACCGGAAATTCTTCATTCAAGCCATTGATTTCCTGAACAATCATTCGACCAAGCGCAACGCGGACACCTTCCAGCAACTCGTCAGGATTCTTGCTACGTGGCGCCTGCTCCGCCAAAGATTCGGCGATCAGACGCAGACTGCGTATCGATACGCCCTCGCGCAGCAGGTTTTGCAACACGCGCACGACAATGCTCAGTGGCAATTGTTTGGGCACCAGGTTGTCGACCAGCTTGGGATCGCTCTCAGCAAGACGATCGAGCAGCTGCTGCACCTCCTCGTGACCGAGCAGCTCGTGCGCATGCTGGCGGATGACCTGACTAAGATGAGTCGCAATCACCGTGCCGGCATCGACGACGGTATAACCTTGTGTCTGCGCCTGATCGCGCAAGGCAGGCTCGATCCACAAAGCCTCCATGCCGAAGGCCGGATCACGTGTCGGCATCCCGCGCAGGCTGCCGTGGACCTGACCCGGATTGATGGCGAGATCAAGGCCGGGCTGAATCTCACCCTGAGCGACAACATCACCCAGTACCAGCAGGCGATAACCCGTTGGCGTCATGTCCAGGTTGTCGCGGATGTGTACTGGCTGCACCAGAAAACCGAGATCGCGGGACAGCTTCTTGCGGACACCGGTAATACGGGAGATCAGCTCGCCACCCTGGGCCTTGTCCACCAGCGGAATCAGGCGATAACCGACTTCCAGGCCGATGACATCATTCTGTGTCACGTCCTCCCACTGAATATCTGTCGCGGCTTTGTTGGCAGCGCTTGTGTCCGGCAGGCTAGACGTGCCGGCGGCAATCACATCCGGAATCAGCGCGCGCTGCTGAACCAGCCAGCCACCGCCAAAGCAGGCAGATGCCAGTAGCAGAAAGACCAGATGCGGCATATTCGGAATCAGGCCGATAAGCAGCAACACCACGCCAGCCAGGTGCAACACGCGCGGATTGTCGAACATCTGCCCCATGACCTGATCGCTCATGGTGCCTGAGCGTGAAATGCGGGTGACGATGATGGCCACGGCGATCGACAGCAGCAGCGCCGGAATCTGAGCCACCAGACCATCACCGATGCTGAGCAGAACGTAAAATTCGGCAGCCTTTGCAGCACTCAGATCATGCTGCATCATGCCGATCATCATGCCGCCGATAAGGTTGATGAACAGAATCAGAATGCCGGCAATGGCATCACCTTTGACGAACTTGCTGGCACCATCCATGGCACCGTAGAAATCGGCCTCAATGCGGACTTCTTCGCGCCGCGTACGGGCCTCGTCCTGGGTCAGAACACCGGCATTGAGATCGGCATCGATCGCCATCTGCTTGCCAGGCATGGCGTCCAGCGTAAAACGAGCCGTCACTTCCGAGACGCGTCCTGCGCCTTTGGTAACCACCATAAAATTGATGATGACGAGAATGGTAAAAACCACGATGCCGACCGCAAAGTTGCCACCAATGATGAAGTGACCAAAGGACTCGATAACCTTACCGGCCGCTCCCGGACCATTATGACCTTCAAGCAGCACCACCCGCGTTGATGCCACATTCAGCGCCAGACGCAGCAAGGTTGCCAGCAGCAGTACACTGGGGAAGGCACTGAAATCCATCGGCCGTTTCACATAGATCACGGCAAAGACAATCACCAGCGACAAGGTGATATTGAAAGTAAAGAACAGATCGAGCAGAAATGCCGGTACCGGCAGCACCAGCATGCCGAGCAACGCCATGATCAGGATCAGGATGCCGAGGCCGTTGCCGGCGAAATCCGTCAGCGTATTGCGTACCGAGTTGCTGCTGGCTGCGCTCATGTCTGTTCATCCTCTGGGGTGGCCGGCGTCATGGCGTGGCCTTTGAGAAACTGTTCGTCTACCACCGGCTCGGGCGCTTCCGGCATGTCGCCGCCCAAGTCCTGCCACTGCTTGAGCTGGTATACGTAGGTCAAAATTTGCGCGACCGCCAGGTAGAGCCCGGACGGAATCTCATGGTCGAGATCGCAGCTGGCATAAACAGCACGCGCGAGCATGGGCGATGCCACCAGCGGCACCTGATTGGCACTGGCCAGCTCGCGAATGCGTGCCGCCACTTCATCGATGCCCTTCGCAACTAGGATCGGCGCCTTGCCCTGACGCACGTCGTAACGCAGCGCCACGGCGTAATGCGTGGGGTTAGTGATGATGACATCGGCTGTCGGCACCTGCGTCATCATGCGTTGCCGGGCGACGGCCTGCTGCAGCGCGCGGATCTTTTGCTTGACCTCGGGCCGGCCTTCGCTTTCCTTATGTTCGTCAATCACTTCCTGACGAGTCATGCGCAGCTGCTTGCGGTGGCTCCAGAGCTGCCAGGGCACATCCATGAGCGCAATCAGCAGCAGGGGCAGGCTCACCACCAGAAAAAACCAGAGCATCAGTCGTGCACTACTGGCGATGGCGGCATCAGCCGTTTGCAGAGACAAGCCGAGAATATCGTCGGTCAGCTGTTGCAGCAGCATCCAAGCGACACCGCCAATGAGCACAACCTTGGCGATCGACTTCAGCAGCTCAACGCCGCTCTGCATGGAAAAAAGACGCCCCAGACCCGTGATTGGATTGAGCTTTTCGAACTTCAGCGAGAGTTTGAAGGTGACGCCGCCGAGCATGACCGAAGACAGTATCGCTGCCAAAAAGCTGACCAGCATCAGCGGCCAGGTCAACCACAGGCCATCGATCAGAATGCTCATGAAGGCTGCCGGCAAATCATCGCTGCTGCTTCTGTTCAGGAACGCGGGTGAGAGCGAGTGCTTCAGCAACGTCATGAAGCCATTACCCAATGTATCGCCGAGAATCAGCAAGGCAGCGGCGCAGGACAGCATCACCATCATCGTCGAGAGCTCTCGCGAGCGTGCGACCTGCCCCTTGTCCTTGGCGTCTTGCAGACGCTTGGCGGTTGGCTCTTCGTTACGTTCCTGACCTTCTTCACCGGACGACATGTGCTGACTCCAGAAGCAGGCCCATATTTTCGAAGGCGATCGTCAGCAGGCGCTGCACCTGCGGCAGCAAAGCCGGTAACGTACGTTCGACGACCAGCAGACCAAGCATCAGGGTGACCGGAAAGCCGACAGCAAAAAGATTCAGTGTCGGTGCAGCGCGACTCATAACGCCCATGGCGATCTGCACCACCAGCAGAGCCACCACAGCCGGCAGGGCAATACCGAGGGCATTGCGCAACATGCCGCCGATAGCCGTTAGCAGCACACCAAATGTTTCTGGCTGAACCACGGCGCTACCCACCGGCCAGGCCACAAAGCTGTCGGCAAGCAGTTTTATGAAGGCAAGATGCCCGTTCATGGCCAGAAACAGCAGCATGGTAATCAGCATGAAAAACTGGCCCATGACAGCTACCGAAATGCCCTGCTGCTGATCAATCACGCTGGCAAACCCCAGACCCATGCCGGTAGCCACGAATTGGCCGGCAAACATCACCGCCTCGAACACCAGCTGCAGCATGAAGCCCAGACAAATACCGAGGACAAGTTCGTTGGCGGTCAGCAAGATGCCTTGCAGACTGAGCGGATTGAAATTGCTCATCGCCGGCTGCCAGGGCATGAGCAGCAGAGCCAGCATGAGCGCCACTCCGAGGCGAATCTGTCGCGGAATGGCGCGATGACTGAACAGCGGTGCAGCCATCATGGCGGCACTGATACGCACAAAAGGCAGCCAGGCTGTACTGATCCAAGTAGCAATCTGGCTGTCGCTGATGAGCATGGCGCTAATCATCTCAGGCGCCCCGCTTCATGCTTGCTTTGTCATGCCGGCTGTTCATGCCGAGATTCCAGGGATCATCTGAAACAGATTGCGCGTGTAATCGATCAGCAGGCGCAGCATCCAGTGCCCGGTCAGGCCAAGAGCAATGACCAGTACAATCAGCTTTGGAATAAAGCTCAGGGTCATGTCCTGAATCTGCGTAGCGGCCTGAAACATACCTACCAGCAAGCCCACAGCCAGTGCCGAAATCAGCAATGGTGCAGACAGCAACGCGGTCACGATGAGTGCCTGACGGCCAATTTCAATCACCATATCGGGAGTCATGACGAACCTCAGGTCTGAAAGCTAGCAGCGAGGGAGCCCATGATCAGTGCCCAGCCATCGACGAGCACAAAGAGCATGATCTTGAACGGCAGCGACACGATCATCGGAGACAGCATCATCATGCCCATGGCCATCAGCACGCTGGCCACGACCAGGTCAATCACGACAAAGGGAATGAACAGCAGGAAACCGATCTGAAAGGCTGTCTTCAACTCACTGGTGAGAAACGCGGCGGCCAGAACCGGAAATGGCACATCGGCCGGGGTCTGAAAGCTCTCGACCTTGGCGATGCCGGCAAACAGTGCGATGTCATCTTCACGTGTCTGCGCCAGCATGAAAGCACGCATAGGCTCGGCTGCTTTTGCCAGTGCCGGCTCGAAAGCCAGAGTGTCGGCCATGTACGGCACAACCGCTTCTTTGTGCACTTTTTCCAATACCGGGTACATGATGAACAGCGACAGGAACAGCGCAGCACTGAGCAGCACCTGATTCGAAGGCGTCTGGCCGGTGCCTAGCGCGGTGCGCAGCAGTGCCAGCACGATGATGATGCGCGGGAACGCCGTCATGCCGAGCAGAATCGCCGGCAACAGCGTCAGCATGGTCATGATGGCCAGGAGCTGGATGGAGACGCTGTACTCTTGTCCGCCCTTCGCGCTCTGCCCGACTGACATCAGCGGCAGGCCTTTGCTTTCAGCCCAGGCACTGACCGGCGCAAGCGTCAGGAGCATGAGCACCCAGCTGGCACGGGACAGGTTTTTGACCAGAGCCGTGCTCATGATCGCCGCTCCGCCAGCAGACGCTTCAGGTGCTCGACAAACGGTGCAGTATCGGCCGCCACTGTCGTTGCCGACAGCCCTTGCGGCAACGGTCCCTGCCAGGTGTGCAGTGTACGAATACCATTGCCGGTGCAGGCGATCAGGATGTTCTCCTGATCTATACGCAGCAGCATCACGCGCTCTTTCAAACCCAGCTGCTGTTGCGCGATAGGCTGCAGAATACCCGGCGCTGCGGTCTGCAAGCGCTGCAGGCGACGCACCAGCCAGGCCGTGCCGAAGAGCAAGGCCAGAACCACGAACAAGCCGAAAATCACCGAGAACACACTACCCAGAGACAATGGCGTGACTTGCGCGCTTGCCGCTGCTGCCTGGGCATGACTAGCAACCAACAAGCTGAGACCGAGCAACATTTTTCTCATGTCGCTCTCCTTAACGCAGACGCCGCAGGCGTTCTTCCGGGCTGACTACTTCGGTCAGCATGATGCCGAACTTTTCCTTCACCACGACAATCTCGCCGCGGGCCACCAGTGTGCCGTTAACCAGCACATCGAGTGGTTCGCCAGCCATGCGATCGAGCTCGATGATGGCGCCCTGACTGAGTCGGAGCAAATCATTGATGCTCATGCGAGCACGACCGACCTCGATGGACACCGTCACGCTGACATCCATAATCATATCGAGATTGACATTGCCCATTGGGCGTTCGACAGCCGCTGCTCCGCCCTGCAACTCTTTCAGCTCTGCGGCGTCTGGTGCCAGACCGGCTTGGGTTTCTTCAAACATGGGAACGTCCTCGTGAGTGTCAGTCATGCTCAGGCACGACGTAGAATGGGATTGATTTGATGATTGACCTTGACCGCGAGCTGGCCTTGATGAGTGCCGAAGGTGCCGGTCATCAAGGCCAGCTCTTCGATCAACAGCGTCACGCCCTGGGGTGAGTCAATCGGCAGAACGTCGCCAACAGCCAGGCGCGATACTTTCGACAGCGGCATGGCACATTCATTGAGACGAGCCACGACATTAAGACTGGTGGCCTCAATGCCTTGCAGCAGGCGCTCGCGCCATTGTTCATCATGTTCCTGACGGCTTGCCCGGCCCTGCCCGCCCAGATGCTCGCGCACCGGATCAATCGCTGCCCAAGGCACCAGCATCCACACGCCACAATCGTGGCCGGGCATGGTCACGGCAAAACGCGCGGCTAGCAGGTTGTCGCTTTGCTTGAGATGATCGACAAAGCGCAGGTCGCTGTGACGCTCGAGCAGCTCGGGCACAATTTCGACCACGCTGTGCCAGGCCTGCCCGAGATCCGGCAACAAGGCACGGCCAAGCTGCTGCATGAATCGCGCCTCGGAAGGCGAAAAGTCGCTTTGCAGACGCTTCAGCCCGGCGCCGCCACGGCCACCAAAAAATTGATCCACCAGCGCAAAGACAAGATCAGCCTCAAACACGAGATAAATAGGCGCGCCCAGCGGTGTCGCCAGAATCACGCTGATGTCACAGGGCGGCGTCAGCATGCGTTGCAGCTCACCGAACTTCATGACGGCGATGCGTTCGGCACGTATACCCTGAATATCCGGCGACAGTTGGCGCAGACGCTGCTTCAAGGCCTCTGCAAACTGAGTCTGCACCAGTGACAGCGCCGGAATCAGACGCTGAACAGCGTAGTCCTGTGTGGCAAAGTCATAACGATCACGTCCATCGGCAGCTTGTGCGGGCGCCGCGTCAGTGCCACGCATTTCGTGCATGAGTGCATCAATTTCAGCGGGTTCAAGGATGTCGTTCATGCCTGTCTCCGGCTCACTGCACAACAAACTTGGTGAAGTACACGGCGGCGATGCCATCGCTGCCCGTCTCTTCTTTCAAAATCGAGTTGATCAGTGCCAGAGCCTGAGCCTGCAAAGCTTTTTGCCCTTCTACGGTCTGTACATTTTCACGCTGCAGAGAGCCAAAGAGCATGTTGAGCTCGCTTTTCACTCGTGGCATGGCCTTGTCCAGCCGTGCAAAAGCGGTGGCATTACGGGTCATGACGTCGACTTCAACCTGCAGAAAACGGAAACGCGCACCGTCCTGAATATTCACGACAAAAGGCGGGTCGATCGTCTTGTAAGTCGCTTCAGCGATTGCCGCCGGCACAGCTGCATGCTCTGCGGCATTGGCGGGCGCTGCTGGCGGCATCAGGTAGGTCTTGGCGAGCAGCAGAGTGCCCGCTACGGTGCCGGCAAGCAGCACCACACCGAGCAAGGAGAAAATGAGTGTTTTTTTGTTCATGAGTACAGATTCCTCGTGATATCAGCTGATCCTTATCACGGGTAAAGCAACTCATGTGCCAAATATTTATTTCTATTAATTCAATTACTTATAATATCAACGAACGCCAATCTGTCAGCAAATTGGCGTTCGTCAAAAACCAGACAGCGATTTGTCAGGTTTTCACTTTGGCAGCCATCAAGACTTTCTCAGACAAGTCACGCGGTGTCCCCACCGCCATGGACGCGCCCATTTCAAATGCCGCCCGCGGCATGCCATAGACCACACAACTTTCCGGACTTTGCGACCAGGTCAAGGCGCCCTGCTCACGCATACGCAGCATGCCGACAGCGCCATCCTTGCCCATGCCGGTGAGTAGCACGGCCAATGCATTCGGACCAACCTCATCCGCTGCCGAATGAAACAGCACATCCACCGATGGCCGATGGCGATTGACCTCGGGAGCATCAGACAAACATGTCTCATAACGGCCATCGCCACGACGGTGCACAGTCAGATGAGAGTGACCTGGTGCGATATACACCCAGCCGGCCTGAATCAGCTCCTGATGCTCAGCTTCCTTGACACGCACAGCGCAGCAATCGTCAAGGCGTTTGGCAAATCGTGTGGTGAAGCCCTCAGGCATGTGCTGGGTAATCAAGACCGGCGGACACTGCACCGGCAAGACTTCAACAAACTGCTTGATCGCTTCAGTTCCGCCCGTTGAGGCACCGACAAAAATGATCCTGCGCCGATCAAACTGGACATCGCCAAAGGGAGTCAGTGAACGATCAACAATTTGCAATGGCGGCCGCCTCTGAAATTGCCCGGCATTTGTCCCGGCTAGGCGCACTTTGGTTGTGACCTCCCTGGCCATCGCTGACAAACCGCCCTTGTCACCCAGATTCTGCTTGCAGATGACATCCACAGCGCCTAACTCGAGGGCGCGCAGCGTATGGTCACTGCCTTCTTCAGTCCGGCTTGAGATCATCAATACCGGCAAGGGATTCAAACGCATCAGACGTTCGAGGAAATCAAGACCGTCCATACCGGGCATCTCGATATCCAACGTTACGACATCCGGCTGCAATTGCTTGATCAGCTCTCGCGCCTCGAAAGGATCCGGAGCCGAACCGACTACCCGCATGTCCGGCTCGGCATTGATCATTTTTTCCAGCAGCAAGCGCATGGAGGGTGAGTCATCCACAACCACTACCCGGGTCAACTGTGCTCGACCCATCTGTTCATCACGCTCAGGAATCGCCATCTCAGACCTCATTAATGATGCGTTGGCGGTATTCCTGCTCGGCGCAAATCACTTGCGTACTTTCATCGGAGCGGAGTCGTCGCAGCTTTACGCGCCCGGATTCCGGGAAAAAATAGAGTTTTCGCGGGCAAATATCACCCAGGTCGCTAGCGGCAACAGGAATGTCCTGCTCCCGAAGATAATCCAGAACAAAGCGTACATTGTCGCTGCCGACCTCACTGTGTGTGAGGCCACGCATGACACGTGCACCGCCAAAGACTTTTGCCTCGATACAATGTGCCAGCGCTCCAGCCGCCAGCAGATGCTGCAACAAGGTGTCCATGGCAAACTGGCCATAGCGCATCGAGTCGTCGCGGCCTCCGCCATCCGCCAGCATGAAATGATTCATGCCTCCGACCTTAGTGACGGGATCCCACAGACAGGCTGATACACAAGAGCCCAGCACCGTTGCCAAGGCGATATGACCGGTGGCGACGAAAAATTCGCCCGGCATGATTTTCACAATGTCACAGCCAAACTGATGATCATGAAAACGGTTCTGTGCCAGAAAGCTGTCGCCCGGCAACGGCTGTCCGCGCACTGCACGCTGCAGGAGCCGTGTCATGGCTTCTGGCCCGATTGACGCAGCTCGTAAACCGTCTTGCCACGCAAGCGAAAGAGATCACTGAGATGCAGCAGTGACTCGGAATGACCAATGAACAACAAGCCATCTCGCGTCATCAAGGGCATGAAGCGCTCAAGCACCTTGCGTTGCGTATCCTTGTCGAAATAAATCAGTACATTGCGGCAGAACAGTACATCGTATGGCCCCTCAACCGGCCAATCCGGTGCCAGCAGATTGAGCTGGCGAAAACTCACCAGCTGCTGCACCGCCGGCTTGACTCTGACCATGCCGGCACGCGCACCGGAGCCACGCAGAAAGTACTTCTTGTAGCGCGGATCAATGCGCTCAATGCGATCTTCGGTATAAACACCCGCCTCGGCTTTCGCCAGAACACTGGTATCAATATCGGTCGCCACAATCTCCACGCGTGATGCCTCTGCACCCAGCGTCTCCAGCACCGTCATGGCGATCGAGTAAGGCTCTTCACCCGTCGATGCCGCACTGCACCAGATCCGGATACTCTGGCCGGCTTTGCGCTTGAGCAATTCCGCCAGAATCGGAAAGTGATAGTCCTCACGGAAGAACGCCGTCAGGTTGGTGGTCAGACTGTTGACGAACGCCTCCCACTCATCCTTGTCGGTCTCTACCCGCTTCAGGTAGTCCGAAAAGCTGCTCAGGCCGGTCGCCCGCAAGCGACGGATCATGCGGCTGTAAACCATGTCCTGCTTGGCATCCGACAATCGAATGCCGGCATGGTCATAGATCAGTTTCTGCACAACCTTGAAGTCACGCTGGCTGAAATCAAAGCTGCGTTCCTTGTCGAGAATGCTGACATGCGGCTTCATGTGAATCTCCAGGCGTTGAAAAACGAGATCCGGTGCAGGTTGCCCTGCACCGGATCAGTGACTCAGAACTCTTCCCACTCGTCATCGAGCTTGGCAGCTGCAGAAGAGCGCGGCTTGGCTCGAGTGGCTGCCTGTCTTACCGGCAGACGCTCGACATTCGACGGTCTGGAATTGCCTGCCTTCTCGCTGCGGCCCGAAATCCGGAACACGCCCACGGCCTGTGTCAGATTCGACGCCTGATCTTCCAGAGACTGCGCTGACGCTGCAGCCTGCTCCACCAGCGCAGCATTCTGCTGCGTGGTTTCATCCATACTGGTGATAGCCTGGTTAAGCTGCATGATGCCTGTGCGCTGCTCTTCCGAAGCACTGGAAATCTCCGTCATGATCGACGACACACGCTGTGTCGACTCGACGATCTCTTCCATGGTCTTGCCGGCAGTCTCCACCAGCTTGTAACCGTTCGACACCTTGCTCACCGACTCCGAAATCAGCTCCTTGATCTCCTTGGCAGCCGACGCCGAACGCTGTGCCAGATTGCGCACCTCGCCTGCCACCACCGCAAAGCCGCGACCCTGCTCACCGGCACGCGCCGCTTCCACTGCCGCATTGAGTGCCAGAATGTTGGTCTGGAACGCGATACCGTCAATCACGTTGATGATTTCGGCGATCTTGCTGGACGACTCGGCAATAGCGCCCATGGTGGTGACCACTTCGCTGACGACACGACCGCCGCGATCTGCTACTTCCGACGATGTCCGCGCCAGCTGACTGGCCTTGGTGGCATTGTCGGCGTTGTTGCGCACGGTGTTGGTCAGCTCTTCAGTGCTCGATGCTGTCTGCTCGAGGCTGGCGGCCTGCGACTCAGTACGACGCGACAAGTCAGCATTGCCAGCGGCAATTTCCTTGGCGGCATTGTTGATGGCCTCAGTGGCATCGGTAATGGTGCCGGCAATCTGCTTCAGCTGTGCCACGGTGGCGTTGGCATCGATCTTCATCTGGGCAAAGGTGCCGCGATAATCACGATCGATGGTCTGTGTCAGGTCGCCCTGGGCCAGCGCATTGAGCACACGCACCACATCGGCCAGGCCATTGTCGGCCGCCTCGACAAACATGTTGAGGTCATGTGCCAGAGTCTTGAAGAAGCCTTCCTTGTCATCGACACGGATGCGCTGCGAGAAGTCACCGGCAGCAGCCGCTTCAACCATTGCTGCCACTTCTTTTTCTGCAGCCAGTTCAGCCGTGCGGTCCAGCCACTGACAAACTCGGCCGAGATAAACGCCACGCGCATCAATGACCGGACTCGTTGTAAGACGGATTATGCGATCACCGACTTTGCCTTCAGCCGTCATTGGTTTTTCAGGACGGATTCTGGTAATTGCCAGCAAAGCCGGATCGGTTAGCGAGTCAGCAATCGGTTGGCCGAACAACTTATCAACAGCAGCCGAGCTCTTGAAGATCAATTCAAGCAGGTTACGAGCTGCGTGGTTGGTATGAAACAGCCTGTTTTCTTCATTCGACAGTGTTACCGGCATGCTGACATTATCAAGTGCAAAGCCGATACGTTGTGCTTCATCCGCCGCACGCTGACTATCAGCCATATCAAAGCGAAGCTTTACAAACATGGCCTTGAAGGCGTCCGATACGTCGCCGATTTCATCGGCTCGATCCTTCATGACCATCAGCGAGAAATTACCCTGCCCTATCTCCTGCATTTGCTTTTTCATGCGCAAGAGCGGCTCGGTGGTTGCTGAATACAAACGCCAGAGCAAGAAGCCAAACAACGCACCACCGCCCGCCATGACTCCAAAAATGCCATTTTGCAACGTTGACAAATCGGTAATGCCTTTTTCTGCCTGGTTAATACCAAACAAACCCATGCCACCAACGAGAGCCCATAATGCCATGGTCAAAATGAAAATCATTGACATGCGTGAGCCAAGCCGCATTTCATTGAGGCCTTGGATGCGACCTTTGAGACCACTGGCAAACACGCGCCCTTCATTTAGCGTGTCACTGGTCTCTTTGTTGCGCATCTTGCGATAAAGCTCTTCAGCCGCCTCGATCTGCTTACGTTCAGGACGTGAGCGCACCGACATGTAGCCAACCACAGTGCCGTTCTGAAAAATAGGTGAAGCATTTGCCATCACCCAATAGTGATCGCCATTCTTGCAGCGATTCTTAACTAAACCACTCCATGCCTTACCCGACTTAAGCGTTGCCCAGAAGTCACGAAAGGCCTCAGTTGGCATATCAGGATGACGAAGCATGCTATGCGGCTCACCCATCAGCTCTGCTTCAGTAAAGCCGCTCATGTCGATCAGCGTACGGTTCACATAAGTAATGGCGCCCCTGAGGTCAGATCTGGACAGGATGTACTGCCCTTCCTCCATGTGACGCTCGACGCCGGTTACTGGCAGGTTAGTTCTCATTTTTGCTCTCCGGTTGTTTGCGTCAGGCGGCATCGGCCACAAGGGCCATGTCCGGACTGCTCATCAAGGTTTCAATGTCCATCAGAATCACCATGCGCTCATTCAGCGTCGCCAGGCCGCGAATGAAGCGCGTGTCGAGCTCGCCATGCAGTGGCGGCGCTTCACGAATCTCTTCGGGGTCGAGCTGAATCACATCCGACACGCTGTCCACCACCACACCGACCACGCGGTCGGAAATGTTCAGGATGATGACCACCGTGAAGGCCGTGTACTCGGCACTGCCCAGGGCAAACTTCAAGCGCAGATCCACAATCGGCACGATGATGCCGCGCAGATTGATAACGCCCTTGATGAAGCCCGGCGCATTGACGATGTGAGTGACTTTTTCGTAGCAGCGGATCTCCTGAACTTTCAGGATATCGATGCCGTACTCTTCGGCACCCAGCGCAAAAGTCAGAAACTCTTGACCGGTGCGTGGCTTGCCATCCTGGGTTTGCTGCCTTTCCATGAGATTCTCCTAAACGGCACAGGCCAATGGCGGGCGCTTGGCCAGACGCAGGACTTCCGAGACGTCGAGAATCATGGACACACTGCCATCGCCCATGATGGTCGCGGCGGAAATGCCGGGGACCTTGCGGTAATTCGATTCGAGACTTTTAATGACGACCTGGCGCTGCCCCAGCAGCTCATCGACAAAGAGCGCGGCACGGCCGCACTCGGTATCGACAATGATGAGGATGCCCAGCTCCGGGCGATCCGACAGCGGCGTCAGGCCGAAGACCTCGTGCAGAGCCACCAGCGGCAGATATTCGCCACGGACATAAACCACGCGGCCACTGCCGGCAACCGACTTCACATCTTCCGGGCGCGGTCGCAGCGATTCGATGATGGTGGTCAGCGGCACGATGTAGTTGTTCTCGCCGATACCGACCGACATGCCATCCATGATGGCTAGTGTCAGTGGCAGGCGGATGCTGATGGTGGTGCCCTGTCCGGTCACTGACTGCAGCTCGACACGACCGCCGAGCTGCTCAATGTTGCGGCGCACCACGTCCATGCCGACACCACGGCCGGAGACATCCGTCACCGTTTCAGCCGTGGAGAAGCCCGGCGCAAAGATCAGCTGCCAGATGTCCTGATCCGTAGGATTTTCCGGCACAAAGACGCCACGCTCGCGGGCCTTGGCCAGCAGCTTTTCACGATTAAGACCACGGCCATCATCACGAATTTCTATGACCACGCTGCCACCCTGATGACAGGCAGTGAGCGTGACCAGACCCTTGATCGGCTTGCCGGCCGCTTCGCGCTCGGCCATGGTCTCAATACCATGATCGACACTGTTGCGAATCAGATGCGTCAGCGGATCCGTGATTTTCTCGATCACACCGCGATCAATCTCGGTGCCTTCACCGACCGTACGCAGCTCGATCTGCTTGTCGAGCTTGCCGGCAAGATCACGGACCAGACGCGGGAAGCGACTGAAAACCGAACTGACCGGCAGCATGCGGATACTCATCACCGATTCCTGCAGCTCGCGTGTATTGCGCTCAAGCTGCTGCAGACGCTCCTGCAGACGCTCGAAATCAATCGGCTCATCGGTGACCTGACCCAGTTGCGCGGTCTGCGCCAGCATGGACTGGGTAATGACCAGCTCACCCACCAAGTTAATGAGTTGATCAACGCGTTCAACACTGACGCGAATCGAGCTTTGCTCGCTCGCTGGCGCTGAAGCTTTACCGGTATCTTTTTGTACCGCGCCAGGCTGTGCCGAATGGATATCCACCACGACTGCCTCTGGCAACCTCTCGCCAGCGACATCCGGCTCGCTGCTGTCATCTGCAGCAATGGCGCGGATGCGTGCAATAACCTGCTCAACGCGCTCAGGCTGCACAGCATCGCCCCCCTGATGTGCGGCCAGCTGATCGAGCAAGACATCGCGTGCCACCAAGGTGATGTCGATGATGCGCTCGGAAAGCGCCAGCTCCTGCTTGCGCACGCGATCCAGCAACGTTTCCAGATCATGGGTAACCGCTGCCATGTCGGGAAAGCCGAAGGTAGAGGCACTGCCCTTAATCGAATGTGCAGCACGGAAAATGGCGTTGAGCTTCTCACTGTCGGGATGATCCCGATCGAGGCCCAGCAACAGCGTCTCCAGGCTGGCGAGATGCTCTCCCGCCTCCTCGAAGAAGATGGCGTGGAACTCGCTTAAATCGTCATCGAAGCTCATGACACGTACTCCGAAATCAAGCAGGCAACAAACAGAGAATCAAACGACCTTTGCCATAGCCATCAATGTCGACGACCAGATCCATGCATTGCTCGCCACCCAAGCTGGCCAGCACAGCCGGCAAGGGCTGCCCCGGCATGACCATGTCCTGCAGCGTGACGCGGGTGCTTTCATGATGCGTAAAGAGGCGGGACATGACGTTGAGCACTTCACCAAAGATTTCGGCCAAGGACTCATCGAGCTTTTGCGCAGCCGCCGATTCGGCCGCCACACGCGCCGGAATCAAGGCAAATGCTGCCGATGACGACGCGGCAAACGCAACATCCGCCATGCAAGCCACCACCTGTTTTCTGTTGCCATCGTGATAGAGACCGGCCAGGGGCAGATGGCCATCGCCACCCGGCTTGGCCGCGGTGACATAGACTTCCCGGCGCACAAAGGCCGACAGGGTCTGAGCGACATCTTCAAGACTGGGGAGCTGATAGGAGGTCATGATGGCGTCCCTCAATCCAGGTAGTTTTCGAGAGCGCGCTGAAAGTCTTCCGGTGTGAACGGCTTGCCGATCAGGAAGGCTGCACCCGAGCTCTCGGCCAGCGTGCGCATTTCCTGACTGACTTCCGTGGTAACAAAGCCGAAGGGCGTCTTGTCACCGTCTGAACGCAATTGCTGCAGAAATTCGATGCCGTTCTTGTTCGGCATGTTCCAGTCCGACAGAATCACATCCGGCTTTTCCTTCTGCACCAGATCCAGTGCCTCGGCACCATCACTGGCCTCGACGATCTGATGGCCGCGATAACCGGCCTGACGCAACATGTGGCCAATGACCAGGCGCATGGCCTTGCTGTCATCTGCAATAAGTAATTTCATGTGATATCCCTGCCCTGTTTACGTCATTCAGCATGCAGGCTTTCTCGGCAGGCTTCTGTCGTGCTTGAGTCAAACAGGGGGGGATAAACTTAGGAGAATTGCAGAGGAATGTTGTCAGACCGTAGCCAAGCGCTACGCTACGTAACTACGGTCTGTTTTCAAGCACTTAACGCTGTACCAGGGTTCTCGCGGCGGTTGCAAAGTCACTGGCGGCCTTGTCACTCGGATTACTCAACGATGGCATGGCGACAGGAACGGTTACACCGTACTGACAGGCCGGACGCTCTTTCATCACATCCAGCCAGCGCCGCAGGTTGGCCAGACCCTCGATATCCACACCCGACCAGCGATAGGTTCGCACCCAGCACCAGTTCGCGATGTCGGCAATCGAGTATTCGCTGCCGGCCAGCCACTCGGCCTGACCCAGGCGCGTATCCAGCACCTCGAATAAACGCCGGCATTCGTTCTGATAGCGCTCGATGGCAACCGGGATCTTCTCCGGCAGATAGCGCGAGAAGACATTGGCCTGACCCATCATCGGGCCGACACCGCCCATCTGGAACATCAGCCATTGCAAGGCCGCCATGCGCTCGCGCGGATTCGCCGGCAGCAGCTTGCCCGTCTTCTCCGCGAGATGGATGAGAGTCGCGCCAGACTCGAAAATCACCAGATCGTCGGCATCGTGATCGACCAGTACCGGAATGCGGCCATTCGGGTTCAGCGCCAGAAAGTCCGGCGTTTTCTGGTCATTGGCCAGCAGATTCACCGCCACGGTTTCATACGGCAGGCCCAGCTCGGCCAGCGCCACAGACACTTTCCAGCCATTTGGCGTGGGGGCGGTATACAGCGTGAGTCCGGTTTTCTTTGAGGTCATGGTGAAACTCGCTCAGGCGGAAAGTCAGGCGGAAGGGATGACATAGAGGCCGATCATGACGCAGTGGCAGGCAGCACCCGCCGCCACGAACACATGCCAGATGGCGTGGGTGTAGCGCACCTGCTTGGCGGCATAGAAAGCAGCACCAAGGGTAAAGCACAAACCACCGGCCAGCAGCAGCCAGAAGCCCTCGCGCGGCATGGCCTGCCACAGATCCTGAATCAGCAGCATCGATAGCCAGCCCATGAGCAGATAAGTGATCAGCGACACGCGCTTGAAACGATGAATGAAGTAGATCTTGAAGACGATGCCGGCCAGCGCCAGCCCCCAGATCACCCACAGCATGATCTGCGCCGATGCCGTGTGCAGCGTCAGCATCAGCATCGGCGTGTAGGTGCCAGCAATGAGCAGATAGATCGCACAGTGATCCAGACGCTTGAACAAGGCCTTGGTCTCCGCGTGCGTCATGCTGTGATACAGCGTCGAGCAGAGAAAGAGCAGGATCAAGCTGGCCCCGTAAACTGCCACACCAGCCAGCTCGGGTGCAGCCAGCACGGGAATGGCCTTGACCATCAGCAGTGTCGTGCCCACGGTGGCAGCGATCGTGCCCAGACCATGGCTCACGGCATTGGCAATTTCTTCGGGCAGGGAATATGGCGTATCGGATGACATGGTCTGGTCTCACAGGAAGTTGTCAGAGCGTACCGGCTTCCAGCAAATCCAGATAGATGAATTCCGGCGCCTTCACGCCCGCCTCCAACCGAATACGCACCAGCGCCGGCGACTCGAAAAACGCGCAGGCATCGGCAATGCTCGTCCATGCTGAAAAATGCACGATGCGATTGGCATCGTGCTCGTAACGCAGCACCTGGTAACTGCGCTCGCCGGCCTCGCGACGAATGCCGGCAGCACGGTCGAAGACCTGTTTCCAGGCTGCGTAATCGGCGACTTCGTGAATGATCAGAACATGTTGCATAACCATGATCTCAAGCTGCCGGATGTGACTTTATCCATTCGCGCATAGCCTCATTGACACGCGTCTGCCAGCCTCTGCCTGAGGCTTTCAAGGCTTCCAGCAAGTCCGCATCAAAGCGAATCGTGGTAGCAACCTTGACTGGCGTCTTGGACTTGGGCCGGCCCGGCATCACACGAAACTGCGCAAGCTCGCTATCACTAAACGGCTGCGCATCCGGATCGGCCAAAGCAGCCGCTGTAATAGCCGCATCCTCGGCTGGCGTCAGAAGAATCGTACCTGGTTTAAGTGCTGGCATAGCGGTTCTCCTCTCTGATGTTGGCCTTGCGCAGACTGATGATGCAACGAGCATCTGCGCGATCAACAAAGATCACGCAAAACAAGCGCAAGCCAATATAGCCAATGGCGGCCATTCGCACCTCGCCATAATCCCGGCGGGTATCTGGCCAAAAAATAGCGGTGTCCCACTCCAGATCGGCGGCATCAGCAAGCGATACCCCATGCTTGCTGATGTTCGCAGCATCCTTGGCTTGGTCAAACGTGATCTTCAGCACAATTATTGTATTAACATTAATTGAACGCCGTCAAAGGGCTTTTGTTAATACAGTAAAGACCACACTCAGTTGAACCGATAGTCGCGCATCGAAAATGTCATGCTGCGCAAATGCGCTTCGATGCTGGTCGAGGGCCGGAATGGCACATCGCCGTGCTTGTCGAAGTAGTAGCTGTTTGCCGTACTGCAGCTGTTGTTGAAGAATACCTGCTTGCCACTGCGTGCCTTCATGTCACGGAAGTATTTATCGTTTGCCTCCTCCGTGACCTCGATACGCTGTGCCCCCTGCTGGCGGGCATGACTCAGGCAGCGCGCGATATGCCGCACCTGATGCTCGATGAGCTGAAAATACGAGGCGCCGTTGTAGCCATTAGGGCCAAGAATCAGGAAGAAGTTCGGAAACCCCGGTACCGTCACGCCTTCATAGGCCTGGTAGCGATTGTCGTCCCACCAGGCTTCCAGATCGCGGCCGGCCAGGCCCGTGACCGAAAATGGCGGCATGTTGCCATTCTCGAAAACCTTGAAGCCCGTCGCGCAGATCAGGATGTCGATCTCGTGCAGCTGACCGTCCTGCGTGCGCACCCCGTTCGCCACCACCTCGGCAATCGGCTCCGTCACCAGCGCTACATTGTCGCGATTGAATGCCTTCAGATAGGTGTTCGACGCGCTCGGGCGTTTGCAGCCAAAGCCGTAGTGCGGCGTCAGCTTGGCGCGCGTGATCGGGTCCTTGACCTGCTTTTGCAGATGATCCAGCGCCAGCGTCTCGTAGCCCTTCGCCAGCGGCACATAGCCGTGGTAATGCGCCGTCAGTACAAAGCCGACCTCCACGATGGCCTGGCTGATCAGGCGTGCCGGCACTTGCAACAGCGGCACTTTCTTCATCAGCCCCTGCGCCATCGCCGGAATGGCAAAATCCGGTTTCGGGATGACCCAGATCGGTGTGCGCTGAAATACCGTGAGATGCTTGACCGTGGGCGCGATCTCCGGGATCACCTGCAGCGCCGACGCCCCCGTGCCGATGATGGCCACGCGCTTACCGGCCAGATTCACGCCATGATCCCAGCGCGCCGTGTGCATGGTCACGCCCTTGAAACTGTCGATGCCCGCAATGGCAGGCTTCTTCGGCTGCGTCAGCACGCCGGTAGCGCCAATCACATGGCGCGCAGTCAGCTCATCGCCCGAACTCGTGGTCAGCCGCCAGAAGTCGCCGGCCTCATCAAAGACAGCGCCGGTGATGCCGGTGTTCAGGCGAACCCGCGAACGGATATGGTATTTGTCCACACAATGCTCGGCATAAGCCTTGAGCTCGGCCCCCGGCGCAAACAGCCGCGACCACTCCGGATTCCGTTCGAACGAAAACGAATAGCTCAGCGACGGAATATCCACCGCCACGCCCGGATAGGTATTGAAATGCCAGGCACCACCGACGCCGTTGCCCTGCTCCAGCACGAGGTAATCGCTGATGCCGATTTCACTGAGCTTGATGGCCGAGCCGATGCCGGAGAAGCCGGCACCGACGATGATGACCTCATGGTCAGGAGAGTGATCGGGTGTTGTTCTTGTTGTCATGATGCGGCCCTGATTCTGTAAAAAAGTGCTTGTTAAAAAGGTCTTAATTTCCGCAGTCGACATACTCAATATAACCGCGTCCGCTGACAGCCCGTCCACGGAATTCGCCCTCGTAGCAATAGCCGCCCACATAGCCTCGGCAGAGTCCGTAGATGAATGCGGTATCCACGGTGCAACGAAGCAGCGCCACGGTTTCAGCACCATCACTCACCGTCCAGGTGAAGGTTTTCGGCAAGCGCATGGCATGGCCATCAGGGGCAATACGAGGCTCATCTTCGAAGGCGGTGACCTCAAATCGGGCCTGCTGCGCAAAAATCTGACTGGGCTTGCCGCGCCCGCGCAGCCAGGCTGACTCCAGAATGGTCACACCACGGCCACCGACCTTGGCCAGCATGAGCTGGGTATCGGCATCGAGCGCCACAATCTGATAGCTGAAGAAGTCGGTAGGCACCCTGAATGCCGGCGGCAATGGCCGGTCGATCATGCCGTAGGGTCCGAGCATGGTGAAATACTCGTAGGTGCATAGCCCGGCAATCTCGGTCCTCTGCCCCTGGTATTCGATATGCCCGCGATAATCGGCCATGAGCCCGAGATGCTTGTAGATCGGCGTGCGGGCGAACCAGGTCACATTGTCGTGACACGCCAGCGCAATATCCAGCGTGAAGCCGCCGCGCGTGACCTGCAGACGAACATCAGGGTACTGCCCCGTCAGCGTCACATCTTGCCCAAAGCGAATCAGACTGCCATCGGCACGAATCTCGCAATCGCGATCGATGGAATACGACCCGAACTGCCCCGTACCCGGCGCGGCTGTCCCGCTGACCTGAGTGGCATTTCGGCTGGGGCTGTCGACCAGCATGTGATCGTTATCGATGAAACGGTTGCCGGGGCTGCCGATGATGGCCATCAGCGAAAAGAAACGGAACGGCTCCGGCAAGTCGGGAATCATCACACCATAGTGACTGACGTTGAAGAAACGCCGGTCCGTGTTGGGCCGAATAAGCGCGGGCTCATGGAACGGTCGGCCTTGCTCGGCCATCGTACTATCCAGAGCCTTGAATGCGCGCTTCAGCACCCGATTCGGCAGTTGTCGCCAAGCAGTGCTCAGGCCTGAAATGGTGGTCATGAGAGCACTCCGGGGTTGTGTAGAGAACCACCAAAAAAGTCTTTACTAACTGTCACATTGTTTAATGTAACGGTATGGGACTTTAAATGGAACTTCTCAGATACACAACCAGGGCAGCCTCACAAAATTCCTGCTCTGGCCACACGCTCAATCACCCAACGCTGCAAGACTTTCGGCTGCAAACGGCCCAGCGTGACCAGCGCACGATTGGCCAGCCCGTTCACATGCAGCGGACTGCCCGTCATGCACGCCACATAGCCTTCTTGCGCAACTTCCTCCGCCGTCATGTTGCGCACCAGCGGCACATTCATGGACTTGCCCCCGTCCTTGGCAATCATCTCGGTCTCGGTGAAGCCGGGGCACAGCGCCGTCACCGTCACGCCCCGGCCTTTCAGCTCGATGGCCAGCGCCTCGGAGAGCGACAGCACGAAAGCCTTGGTGGCGGCATAGGTCGCCAGATACGGTACCGGCTGGAAGGCCGATGTCGACGCCAGGTTGAGCACACGCCCCTGCCTGCGCGCCAGCATGTCCGGCAGGAAATGATGCGTCAGCGCCATCACTGCGCCGATATTGACCTGCACCAGTTGCTGATGACTGGCCAGCGGCGTCTCCCAGTACGGCCCCTCAAACAGCAAGCCGGCGTTGTTGACGAGGATGCCCACGGTCAGACCGCGCCGCTGTACCTCCGCGTGAACCTCCGCCGCCGCATCCGGTGCAGCCAGATCCTGCGCGATGATCTCGGCGCGGACGCCATGCTGTGCGCTCAGCTCATCCGCCAGCGCCTGCAGCTTGCCGGCACTGCGCGCGACCAGAATCAGGTCATGGCCATTGGCAGCAAATTCGCGCGCCAGCGCCGCACCAATGCCCGCTGATGCGCCGGTAATCAGCACGGTACCGCAAGATGGTTTGCTCATGCCCGCCGACCATGAATCGGCGCCGCCGCCAGCACGCCTTCTAGGCGAGTATCCAGCGGCAGACCGGTACTGTTGAGGACGCCGGCGAGCATCTCGTAATGGCCGATCAGCATGACCACCTCCAGCAACAGACGCGGGCCGTAATGCGCTTCCAGAACGCCCCAGCTGGCTTCGCCAATCATACGGTTGTGGTGAAACTCGTCGCAGGCCTGCATCAGCGCCTTCAGGTGCGGCTCCCAGCCCGGCGCATCGGCCCCCAGCGGAATGCGCGCGATGTCTTCGGCACTGACCCCGGCGCGCAGGCCGATGTCCACATGCTGGCCCCACTCGTAACGCGAACGACAGTTCCAACCCACGCGCAGGATGACCAGCTCCGTATCACGGCGATCAATCTGACCGTAGGGCATCATCTGCTTGGCAAACATAAGCCAGTTCCAGAACAGGCGGAAATTGCGCATCAACATGAGAAACAAATTGGATGCCTCCAGCTTGCCGACTTTGTTGATCACGCGCATAAGCACGCGCTGGGCGCGGGTCGAGGTTTCCGGGGTCAGCGGCGCCAGGCGCACGCGGCCCGGTGTTTGCCAGCCGCCGGGTGGAGTCAGCTGTTCCAGCAAGGGCGTTGTCATTTTTCTTCTCCTTGGGGTGTATGGGTTGAGTTTGTTGTTGTCAGACGCTCCAGACCGAACTCACGGCTGAGGCGAGCATCCAGCCAGTGTGTAGGCAGAAGCTGATTTGCCAGCGGCAAAAGTGTGCTGTGACGGCCAATGCGGATGACCGGACGCGGTCGCTCTGCCAGCGTTTCGGTGATCATAAGCTCGGCAAAGTCCTCGGCCAACATCGCGCCCTCCTGCGACGCCTCTGCACGCGCCAGGATGCCGTCAGCCACCGGAGCATAACGCGAGTCTGCACGCAGGCCGGCACTGGCCGCCTGCGCCGCAGCAGCTCCGAAGTCGGAGCGGATACCGCCCGGCTGCACCGTGATAACGCGGATGCCAAAGGGCTTCAACTCCATGCGCAAGGCATCGGAAAAAGCATGCACGGCGGCCTTGCTGGCGCAATAAGCCCCGGCGAACGGCGTGGTGACCAGACCGGAGATGCTGCCGATGTTGACGATACGCCCCTGCCGGCGCGCCATCATGCGCGGTGCCAGCGCCTGGCAAAGCGCGACGATGGCAAAGACATTGACCTCGAACTGCGCACGCAGGCGCTCGGGGGCAATCTCCAGCACCGGCGCGATGGCACCAAAACCGGCATTGTTGATGAGCACATCCGGGCCGACGCCATCGGCGTCCAGACGTTCCACCAGCGCCGTGATGTCAGCGGCCGAGGTCACATCCAGCCGTTGCGTGCGCAGGCCCAGCGCTACCAGCCCGGCCAGCGCATCGGTGTCGCGATCGGTGGCATAGACGATGTGGCCGCGAGCATGCGCGTTCAGCGCCAGCGCCCGGCCAATGCCGGAGGCTGCACCGGTGATGAGAATGACAGTTGCAGGCATGGAGTAGCCTCTCAGTTCAAGTCGACAGGTATCGTGGTCGCTATTCTGGGAACTCCGGCACCCGCAACGCTTGTATGAAATGGCTGAATCACTTGTATGAGGCGGCTAAATCACGGCATTTCAGACAGATAGTCAGGCCGAAAATCAGATCAACGAGCAGCGCATCAGACGCATCTGATCCGCATTGACGAGTAACGAAGGGTTCACCCCGAAGACCTCATTGAAGGCTCGGTTGATGTGTGCCATATCGTGAAAGCCGGTCTCGACCACCACATCCAGCAGCGACATGCCACGCGTCCACAGCCACACACCCTTCCACAACGCCGACCATCGGCAATAGTGCGTCAGGCTGCAGCCGATCTGCTCCGTAAAAAGGTGACGCAGGCGTGACGGCGACAGATGCACCTGCTCCGCCAGCCACGGCAAAGACACCGTATCCAGCGACGACGACTCGATCAGCGCCAGCACCTGCGCGATGCGTGGGTGTAAAGGCAGTGCCTCCGGCCGCTCGCTGGTAAGCGCGAAAATCAGATTGTCGATCAGCTCAGGCACTCGCTCGACCGGTAGCTCGGCCGTGCGCGCCAGCGCAATCTCGTCGTCCAGCGCGGCAAAGCGCGAGGCATCGAGCACGACCACATCGGCATCGCCCAGCAACGATGACACAGCGCTGAAGTGCGGTGTCGCCACCGACAGATCGCAAATCATCAAATCACTGTCTACGGCCACGATGCGACGCCGCAGCACCTTCGGCGCAATCAGCACGGCACGCGCTTCGGTGATCGCGCCATCACCGGTCTCGATCAAAAATGGCTTGCCAGCCGCATACATCAGGGTCGCAGACAGTCGGCGATAGGGCTTCTGCGGGCGCTCAAGCACAAACGACGGGGCCAGCATGAGGAAGCCACGATGCCAGTAATAGCTGGTGAAAACAGGCGTGACCGGCGACCTCAGCCTTTCCATACACACTATCCTTGCCGCATTGACCTTAAATTCATGGCAGAAGTATGCCCTAGCCCTAGACTGTCATGATTCTAAAAACAAAAGGTCCGATGAATCCACTGTTGCGCATGCTGCTGGTGTTGATGCCGGTACTGGTCAGCTGCGCCCTATGGCCCCTACCCGCCGAGACCAGGTCACGATGAGAAAGCCGATACTCAGCGCAATGGCCGGGCCGATCAGAACCGCACTCCAGAATGCTTCCTCGTGCGTAAAAAATGCCCCCAGCAACATCCACGACAGCACCATGGCAACGGGGGCAGCACCCAGAGCCGCAAAGTGAATACGCCACTCGTGCATAGCCGTCCTATGGCTTCCCCGCAGCGCAACGATCAGCGTGACGCCATACGCTGAAAAAACCCCCAGCGCCGTCACCAGCAAAACGCCATGCAACCATTGGAAGGGGCCGACAAGCTCCCGATAAGCCACACTGAGCCCTACTGCCACCAACACGCCAACCGCCCAAATCATGGCTTGCAGCCGCACGCCAGGTGATCTGCCAACCGGCTTTGTCGTGGCCGGTCGGCTATCCATGATTCTCGTCGCCGCCACAGCCAAGGGCGCAGACAGAAAACCGAAGATGATGGCACTGGCCATATTGGTCATCTCCTGGGTCATGCCGGGATACAGATTGGCGAAGATCAACCATTCGATACGCAGCGCTGGTGCCGACAGCAGCAGAACAAAGCTGAACGCCATCAGCGAGTAATGCATTCTGACCTGCCCACGCACGATCGCGACGACAGCCAGAAGCGTCGATGCCAGCGTGCCCAGAGCCAGCATCCACAGCTGCATGAAAAAAGCCGGACCGTTGTAGGTGTCGGCCGGGCCAGTGCGCACCAGATAGATCATGGCAGCCACCATGGCCACCACCACAATGCTCACCTGCACACGACCCAGCAGCCTGTGCCAGTCAGGATAACGCTGACGAAATCCGGCGGAAAACTGCAGGCAGGCCAACAGGATGACAAGGCCGCCACCCACGGTATGTATGAGCATCTGGGATGCTGACGCCGCATAAACCTGCCTCTGCTTCAGCTCGACGGACCCCGGCCCGAAAACATGCGCATCGGAAGTGGCCCAAGAAAAAAGATGTACCCACAACCGTGGCGCATCGGCAGACAGGTAGTGACCAAAGTACTCGATGGCCATCGGTGCATAGATGAGGCAAATCAGTACCAAAACCATCCATGCAACCATGCCAAACCGGCGTTTGAGTGTTAGGGTCATGTTCGTGACTCCTTGCGTAAATGAGCAGGAAAACCGACAATAACACATGTTATAACTATTGTTATAGAGCCTATGTCCAGCCAAACCACATCGCTTAGCGAAACCCCAACTCAACTTCGATTGCTGGAGAGTGCCGCCCGGCTGCTTTCGGAAGAAGGACCTGCGGCCCTGTCAGCGCGACGCGTTGCCCAACTGGCCGGGGTATCGACCATGGGGCTCTACACTCACTTCGGATCCATGGGCAATCTGGTCACGGCCGTCATCGACGAAGGCTTCAAGCGTCTTGCGGCAGAAATGGACTCTGTTGGGTGCAGCAGCGACCCCGTGGCAGACATTGCCGGATTGACGAGCGCCTATCTGCGGCATGCCAGAGCCTGGCCTCACCTGTATGCCGTGATGTTCGGCAGTGTGCCGCTAGGCAGCTTTGGTTCGCGCGAGCCTGAGGTGCTCAGGAAAGGCCTGTACACCCTGGACAAGGTGGTCGCTGCCGTTGAGCGGGCCATGCTGGATGGCCGGTTTCGCCAGGACAATGCTTTCCTGCTGGCTAATCAGTGGTGGACAGTCGTGCATGGCCACACGCTGCTGGAAGCGGCAGGCTATCTGCAGCCGGAAGCTGGCACGGCCAAGGTACTGAAGCCGGCACTGCTGCATCTGTTCATGGGTATGGGAGATAACGAGAGCAAGGCCAAGGCATCCTTGCTGAATATCTGAATGGCGTCCCCACAGGGATTCGAACCCCGGTTACCGGCTTGAAAAGCCGGCGTCCTAGGCCGCTAGACGATAGGGACGAATGACCGGCGCGATGGTAGCAGCGGAGACCCTGCTGTCAAGCCGACGCCGCCTGCAATCTGCTCAGTAGCTCAGCTCCGGACAACGACCGACGCCCCACGCCCATCTGCTCCGCTTCCCGAATCAACGCCACCAGGCGGGCATTCACCGGCGCTGCAGCGCCCAGCTCCGCCGCCAGCTGCACGACTTCGCCCTGAATCCAGTCCACCTCGGTGCGCCGCCCGGCTTCCAGATCCTCCCACATCGACGATCGTGCCAGCGGGTCCATGGCCAGCATGCGCTGCGCCAGACGCTGGAACAGCCAGTCCGGCACCGTCAGCAGGCGCGCCAGCCAGCGTGGCGGCAAGGCCGTTAGCTGCATAGGCTGGATGCCGGCCTGGGCATACAGGGCCAGTGCCTCGCGCTGTGCCAGCGACAGGCAGCGGCGATAGTCACGCTGACTCAGCTCCGCCTTCAGCGGTAAGCCCGACAAGGCATTGATGGCGTTATTCAGATTCAGCAGCAGCTTGCCCCAGAGCACCGCGCGCATGTCGGCTTGCAGACTGAGTGGCAGTCCGGCGCGAACAAACAGCTCGGCACAGCCTGCCAGCCCAGCATCCGCGGCCACATCCAGCACGCCGGCAGAGCCTTGGTGAAAGCGCCCGTCGCCACAGTTCAGCACATTGAACGGCACCATGCCGGCCAGCACCGTCTGCGCGGGCATGGCGGCGCGCAACACCTCGGCATTACGCACACCATTCTGAAAACTGATCACCAGCGCACCCGGCCGCAAATGTGCGGCCAGCTCGACAGCAGCCGATGCCGTGGCTGCCGACTTCACCGTCACCAGCACCACATCGCAATCGGCCAGCGCCGCCACTGTGATCGAGAAATCCAGTGCAGAGATTGCCAGCTGCTGATCCCGCCCCAGATAGTCCGTCAGCCGCAAGCCCTGCCTTTGCAGCATCTCAGCCATGCTCTGGCGGCCGACATAAACCACCGAAGCGCCTGCCGCCTGCAAGCAGCCGCCAAGATACATGCCGATGCTACCGGCGCCGAACACACCTATTCTTTGCATTGCCCCGCCCTCTGCTAAACTCACCGACAATAGCGCGTCTGTCGCAAGGGCAACAGCGCATCAAGACAGGATGACAGCGACATGCAACGACAAATTCTGGTTACCGGCGGCAACAGTGGCATCGGCCTCGAAATGGTCAGAGCCTTCATTGCACTCGGGCACGAAGTCATGATCGCCGCACGCGACTTGGGCAAGACCCTGGGCGTGATTCAGGCCCTGAAACTGGAAGCACCAGGCGCCCGTCTGCACGCGGTGAAGCTTGATCTCGCCGATTTCACCAGCATCGACGCAGCCGCGCGCGACATTCTCAACACGCTGACCCAGCTTGATACCGTCATGGTCAATGCCGGCAGCTACACGAAAGGTCTGCGCAGTCAGGCCAACGGACTGGAAAGCATGATCGGCAGCATGCACTTCGGCCACTTTCGCCTGATGCAGCATCTGCTGCCCCAGCTCAAGGTTGCCCCGGAAGCGCGTGTGGTGGTGACCTCATCGGTCATGCACTGGATTGGCGGCATTGATGAAACAGCCTTTACCGACTACAGCCGTTACAGCTCCGATGCCGTCGCCTATGGTTCGGCCAAGCTGGCCAATCTGATCTATGCCCGTGAGCTGGCGCGACGCGTGAAAGGCAGCAATATCCGTGTCAATGCCTTCCACCCGGGCGGCGTGGCGACAGGCATCTGGCGCGAAATGCCGGGTCCGATCCAGTCAGTGGTTGATAAAGTGCTGATTACCCCGGCCAAGGGTGCGGATACCGCGATCTGGCTGGCCACCAGCGACGCTGCGAAAAGCCATGAGGGTGGCTACTTCGTGCGCCGCAAGCTTCGCTTCAGCTCGCCATCCAGCCGTAGCGAGGCCGTGGCTGCCAAGCTGTGGGATGCCAGCGAGCGCATCGCCGGCCTTTAATCAGCCCGCGAGCGCCTTCTCGATGTCCTTCACCAGGTCTTCGGGCTTGGTTGTTGGCGCATAGCGATCCAGCACGCGGCCATCACGCGAGACCAGGAACTTGGTGAAGTTCCACTTGATCTTGTGGCTGCCCAGCAGACCCGGTGCTTCCGCGGCCAGATGCTGGAACAGCGGGTGTGCGCCGGGGCCATTGACGTCAATCTTGGCAAACATCGGGAAGCTGACGCCGTAATTCAGCGAGCAGAACGACGAAATCTCGGCCTCGTTGCCCGGATCCTGATTGAGGAACTGGTTGCAGGGGAAGCCGAGCACGGCAAAGCCCTGATCCTTGTACTTCTCGTAAATCGACTCCAGACCGGTGAATTGCGGCGTGAAGCCGCACTTGCTGGCGGTATTCACAATCAGCAGCACCTGACCTTTGTAGTCGGCAATCGGGCTGACTTCACCAGTGATGCGCGTGGCTTGGTATTCGTAGATATTGCTCATATTTATTCTCTGTTGAAATTCGCTTTTGAAAGCAGTCTCAGCGCGCCGATTTCGGCAGCAGCTTGAGCGATGCGGAATTTATGCAGTAACGCAAACCCGTGGGCTTGGGGCCGTCCGGAAAGACATGGCCCAGATGCGACTGACAGTGTCGGCACGTCACTTCCGTACGAATCATGCCATGACTGATGTCTCTATGCTCATTTACGGCTTCGGCAGCCATCGGCGCGTAAAAGCTTGGCCAGCCCGAACCGGAGTCATATTTCGTGTCAGCATCGAACAAAGGCTGGCCACAAGCGCGGCAGCTGTACACGCCATCATCCTGACAATTCCAGTATTCACCGGTGAACGCGCGCTCGGTGCCCTTCTGGCGGCAGATGTAAAATTCATCGGGACTGAGCTTCTGTTGCCATTCGGCATCGGTTTTCGGCAACGGCGCAGCAGGCTTGTCTGTCATCGGTCATGTCCTCTTCGTTCACTCAGGCTAACAACACCGAATGACAGTCACAAGTCGGCAGCGCAATCCGCCTCTGCTTTCCGTTACACTTGGACGCTTTCCCACAGGCCCTTGTGCAGGCCAGACCTGCGTTGAGACGATCATGGACATTGCCAAATCCGACAAGTTGAAAGATGTTTGCTACGACATTCGCGGGCCGGTGCTGAAAGCCGCCAATGCAATGGAGGAGCAAGGTCACCGCATCATCAAGCTCAACATCGGCAACCCGGCGCCCTTCGGCTTTGAGGCACCGCAGGAAATCCTGTCGGATGTCATCAGCAACTTGCCGAATGCCGTGGGTTATTGCGATTCCAAGGGTCTGTTCGCGGCGCGCAAGGCCATCGTGCATTACTACCAGACCAAGGGTCTGCTGAATGTGGATGTCAACGACATCTACATCGGCAACGGCGTGTCTGAACTGATTGTCATGGCCATGCAGGCGCTGCTCAACAATGGCGATGAAATGCTGGTGCCGGCGCCGGACTATCCGCTGTGGACGGCTGCAGTGACCTTGTCGGGCGGCAAGCCAATGCATTACCTGTGCGATGAAGATCAAGGCTGGTTTCCGGACCTGGCCGACATCGAGCGCAAGATCACGCCGAAAACACGCGGCATCGTGGTCATCAACCCGAACAACCCGACCGGCGCTGTGTACTCGAAAGAAGTGCTGGACGGCATCGTTGCCCTCGCCCGCAAGCACAGCCTGATCATTTTCGCCGACGAGATCTACGACAAGATTCTCTACGACGAAGCCCAGCACACCTCAATTGCCACACTGGCACCGGATCTGCTGTGCATCACCTTCAACGGCTTGTCGAAGAGCTATCGCGTGGCCGGCTTCCGCTCCGGCTGGCTCATGGTCAGCGGCAGCAAGCGCATCGCCAAGGACTATATTGAAGGTCTGGACATGCTCGCCTCCATGCGTCTTTGCGCCAATGTGCAGGCGCAGTTCGCGATTCAGACGGCACTTGGCGGCTACCAGAGCATCAATGATCTGATCCGCCCCGGCGGACGCTTGTATGAGCAGCGTGAACTGGCGCACAAGATGCTCACCGCCATCCCCGGCGTGACTTGCGTGAAGCCGGCCGGCGCGCTCTATCTGTTCCCTAAGCTCGATGCCGAGATGTATCCCATCGAGAACGATCAGGCGTTCATTCTGGAGTTCCTGCAGGCCGAGAAGGTGCTGCTGGTGCAAGGCACCGGCTTCAACTGGCCTAAACCGGACCATTTCCGTGTCGTATTCCTGCCACACCGGGAAGAGCTGATCGAAGCCATCAACCGCTTGGCACGCTTTCTGGATGGTTATCGCAAGCGCCACGCCGGAAAATGAGCATTCGTTGACTTGAAATCGTCACGCGCTGCCCATAAATTGTTTATGAAACCCTCTGAAGGAGCTTAAAAGCCCATGTTACGCATCGTCTTGTTTCTGTTGACCAACCTCGCGGTCATGCTGGTGGCGGGTATCGTACTCAGCCTGCTCGGCGTGGGTTCGACGCATGGCGCCGGAAACACCCTGCAGCTCGGCAACCTGCTCGTCATGTGCTTTGTTTTCGGTACCGTGGGTTCCCTGGTTTCCCTGCTGCTGTCGAAGTGGATGGCCAAGCGCTCCATGGGCGTACAGCTGATTGAATCGCCGCGCACCGGTGAAGAGCGCTGGCTGGTGGATACAGTCGCCGAGTTGTCGCAAAAAGCAGGCATCAAGATGCCGGAAGTCGGTATCTTCCCGAGCTATCAGTCAAATGCCTTTGCTACCGGCTGGAACAAGAATGCTGCACTCGTGGCCGTATCGGCCGGTCTCCTGCAGCGCATGACACGCGATGAAGTGCGCGCCGTGCTCGGCCACGAAATCGGTCATGTGGCCAATGGCGACATGGTCACCCTCGCCCTCGTTCAGGGTGTGGTCAACGCCTTCGTCATGTTCTTCTCGCGCATCATCGGCAACTTTGTTGATCGCGTGATCTTCAAGAACGAAGAAGGTCCGGGCATTGCCTACTATGTCACCAGCATCGTCGCCGACATCGTGCTGGGCATTCTGGCCTCGACCATCGTCATGTATTTCTCGCGCTATCGCGAATTCCGTGCCGATGAAGCCGGTGCCCAGCTCGCCGGTCGCCAGGCCATGATCAATGCCCTGCGTGCCCTGCAACGCGAACAGGAAGTACCGGATCAGATGCCGGCCGAGATGACCGCCATGGCCATCACCACCGGCAAGCGCGAAGGCTTCAGCTTCGCCTCGCTGTTCATGTCACATCCGCCGCTGGAAAAGCGTATTGAAGCGCTGCAGAACCTGCAGATCGCCTGACCCACGTTGTGGTGAAACGGAAAGCCCGCACAGATCGCGGGCTTTCTGCTATCTGACAGTACGCTTCCTGTCGCTGCGATTCACTGCATCAATAATCAAAGGCCAGGCCAGATCCAGCAGCAACGGCTGAGCCTTGGTATTAGGGTGAATGCCATCCTTCTGCATCAGCGCCGGCACGCCACCCACACCGGCCATGAAAAATGGCAGAACCGAGGCGCCTTCTGCCTTCGCGGCCGCCGGAAACACCCCTGCAAATGCATCGCTATAGGCTTTGCCATAATTCGGCAGAATCCGCATGCCGAGCACAACCACGCGCGCACCTGACTGCCGCGACAAGCGAATCATCGCGTCCAGATTGCGCTTGATCAGCGCGGGTGGCTGACCGCGCAGACCATCATTGGCACCCAGCTCCAACACCACAACATCCGGCTTGTGCTGCTTCAGCAAGGCCGGCAGGCGATTCAATCCACCCGTTGTAGTCTCGCCACTGACGCTGGCGTTAATCACTTTATGCTGGCCTGGTGACCGTGCAGCAAGGCGCTTGTCGAGCTGACTGACCCAACCCTGTTGAATGTCCATGCCATAAGATGCACTGATACTATCGCCAAAGATCAGAACAGACGCCGCCGAGGCCGGTATCGCGGCCAGGCAAAACAGTGCAGCCCAAAAACTTCGTACCCAGGTAGGCATGACAACAGTAACTCCATGGTTGATAGAAACCCGCCAGCTCGCGCAATCCGTGCCCGTACAGGATGGCCGGCTGCTCATACTGCATGACATCAATATCACCATCAATGCCGGCGAAAGTGTTGCCATTACAGGCAGCTCAGGCTCTGGTAAGTCTACGCTGCTGGGCTTGCTGGCAGGATTGGACATCGCCAGTCAGGGGCAAGTATTGCTGGCAGGCCATGATCTCGGGGCACTCGATGAGGATGCCCGTGCGGCACTGCGTCAACGTCTGGTTGGTTTTGTTTTCCAGAGCTTCCAGCTACTGCCGCATCTGAGTGCGCTGGAGAATGTCATGCTGCCCCTGGAGCTGGCAGGCCTGCCGGCGCGCGATCCTATTCGCGACAAAGCCAGGCACTGGCTGGCACGTGTTGGCCTGGGCGCGCGTGAAATGCACACGCCACGCCAGCTCTCCGGGGGCGAACAACAGCGCGTTGCCATTGCTCGCGCCTTTGCCACCGAACCCAGGCTGCTGCTGGCCGATGAACCTACCGGCAATCTCGACAGCCAGACCGGCGCACGCATCATCGAGCTTTTGTTTGAGGCCCATGCTGATGCCGCCACCACGCTGGTTCTGGTGACTCACGATGAGGCACTGGCATCGCGCTGTCAGCGCCAGCTGCAACTCGACGCCGGTCGCCTGGTGCGTGGAGCCCGTCAATGACACTGGCCTGGCGCCTGCTGAAACGCGACATCCGCGCAGGAGAAATCTGGCTTTTATTGACGGCTTTGATACTCGCCGTAGCCGCCACGACCAGCCTGCGCTTCTTCAGTGCCAGTCTCGAGCAGGGCCTGACACGCCAGGCTGCCAGCTTGCTCGGTGCCGACCTCATACTCGACAGCAGTCGCCCGTTACGCCCGGATGTGCTGCGCGAAGCACGCCAGCGCGGCCTGCAACAGGCGGTGGTGACCGAGTTCTCCAGCATGATTCAGCGCGATGATGAGTTCCAGCTCGCCGCCGTCAAAGCGGTTACCGCCGCCTACCCCTTGCGTGGCGAACTATTGGCACGCCGAGGCAGCACAACACTTCCCGCTGGCAGTCTGCCAGCAACCGGCACCGTCTGGCTTGATGAGCGCTTGCTCGGCCTGCTGGCCGTCTCTCTCGATGATGAGGTCCAGCTCGGCGATATTCGCCTGCGCGTGGCCGCGGTGCTGGTTCGTGAACCCGATCGCGGCGGCAACTTCTCCGCCTTCGCACCCCGCGCACTGATCAATGCCGATGATATTGAGGCCGCCGGCATCATTCAGCCCGGCTCACGCGTGCAGTATCGTTTGCTGCTGGCCGGATCCGCCCAAGCTGTGAAAGACTTTAACGATGCCCTGAAACCCCAGCTCGCGGTCGGTGAACGCCTGCTCGATGTCGCCAGCGGACGCTCGGAAATCGGCACCCCACTCGCTCGCGCCAGCGACTACCTGAGCATCGCTGCCATTGCCGCGGTGGTCTTGTCTGGGCTGGCTGTCGCACTGGCGGCACGCCGCCATGCCGAGCGTCACTACGACACACTGGCCTTGATGCGCTGTCTTGGCGCCAGTCGTCGCCGTGTGCAAGGCATCTATCTGCGCCAGCTTGCGCTAATCTGGGCCATGGCCATCGTGCTCGGTGCCGGCCTCGGCGCACTCGCCTCACAACTGCTGTTTCAACTGCTCGATAGCCTGTTGCCCAGTGCCGCGCTCGAGTTTGCCTGGCAACGCCCACTGCTGACCGGTATTGCCACGGCTACGCTCACGCTGCTGGGCTTTGCCCTGCCCGCGCTGATCGGGCTTTTTCGCGTATCACCGCTGCGTGTCATTCGCCGTGAGCTGGCACCGAGCTCCCCCGGTCTGATTGCCGTCACCACGCTGGCGTTATCAGCGCTGACCGCGCTGCTCATGCTCGAGACCGGGCGCTGGCAACTCACCCTGCTGCTCGTGGCAGGCGGCGGCTTTCTGGTCGTGCTCCTGACGCTGCTCTTGCGCAGCTTCTTTACGTTGTTGCGCCGCCTCCTCGCCAATCGCGCTCTGCCCAGTGCCTTGCAGGGACTGCGCGAACTCTGGCGCCAACCCCAGGCGAGTACACTGCAAGTGCTAGGCCTCAGCATCGGCATGACCGCCATGCTCCTGGTCACCAGTGTCCGTGGCGAGCTCATCACCGCCTGGCAAAACAAGCTCCCGGTCAATGCGCCCAATCAGTTTGCACTCGGCATCGAGGCTCAGGACACAGCTGCTTTCCGACAGACGCTCGCCACCGCAGGCATCAGGCCGGATGCGCTGTACCCGGTGATCCGAGGCCGGCTAACCGGCATCAACGACATACCGGTAACCACTGCTGTCAGCAAAGAGGACGATGCCGAGCGTGACGAATCGCTCAATCGCGAGCTCAATCTGACCGTTTCCGATACCTTGCCCAGCGGCAACGAATTGCTTTCAGGCCAATGGTGGCCCGCCACCGTCACCGCTCCCTGGCCCGTCTCCGTTGAATCCAGACTGGCCGAGAAACTGGGGATAGGTCTTGGTGATCGCCTGCAGTTCACTCTGGCAGAAGGCAATGTCGAAGCCACTGTCAGCAGTCTTCGCCGCGTCGACTGGGACAGCTTCCAGCCTAACTTCTACATGGTTTTTCCCACGGCAGCGCTGGCCTCGTTTCCCGCCAGCTATCTCACCGCCTTTCATGTACCCAGTGAGCAGCGTGACATCCTGAATACGCTGGTAAAACGCTTTCCTACGGTGGTCTTGATTGATGTCGATGCGATCATGACGCAAGTCCGCAAGCTGCTCGATGATGTCTCGCGCGCCATTGAGTTTGTGCTGATATTTGTCCTGGCAGCCGGTGTTCTGGTGCTGTTGGCCTGCATTGCAGCCAGTCAGGATCAGCGTCGGCATGAAGCGGCACTGCTGCGAGCACTCGGTGCCAGCCGGCGTCAGCTCATGCAGCGCGGTCTGTCTGAAATGATGCTGCTCGGCGGCCTTGCCGGGCTGCTGGCAGTAGCGCTGACCGAGCTGCTGGCGGCGGCACTGTATGTCACCGTCCTTGATTTGCCGCCAACCTGGCATAGTCAGCTTTGGCTAGTCACGCCTGTGCTGGCGGCCTGTCTGACCGGACTGGCCGGTATGGCCGCAACACGACGGGTGTGGCGTACCACTCCCGCCATTGTGCTCAGAGAAACCTGATCAGCTTCACCGCTCAAGCCAAGGCCAGCTTCGGATAGTCCGTATAACCCTCGGCACCACCACCGTAGAACAGCTCCGGACGCTGCTCGTTGAGCGGCGCATTGCGCTGCAGACGCTCGACCAGATCCGGATTGGCGATATAGGTGCGGCCAAACGCAGCACCATCAATCAGATCCTTGGCCAGCAAGTCATTGGCCTTGGCTGCCGAGTAATTGCCGGCACCAATCAGCGCGCCGCTAAAACGCGTGCGCAGTGCCTGACGGAAGCTGTCCGGCAATACCGGGCCGCCCGCCCAGTCCGGCTCGGACAGATGCAGATAGGCAATGCCGCGCTGCTCGAACTGCTCGGCCAGGTACAGGCCCATAGCCTCGCCCTCGATGTCATCCAGCGCATTGAAATTGCCCAGCGGCGAAATGCGAATGCCAACACGGCCCGGCTCCCAGGCCGCAATCACGGCATCCAGCACTTCCAGCGTCAGACGCGCACGATTTTCCAGCGAACCGCCATAGGCATCCGTACGGTCATTGCTTTCCGTGGACTGGAACTGATGCAGCAAATAGCCATGCGCGGCGTGAATTTCGACCAGGTCAAACCCGGCATCTCGAGCGTTCTTCGTGGCCTGCACATAGGTCTCGATCAGCGTCGGCATTTCATCGATGCGCAAGCCGCGCGGCACCGAGCAGTTCACACGCTCAGGGCGGCCATCAGCACCGAGCACGGTGGTCTTGGTGCGCGCCGGCAGATTCGACGCCGAAACCGGCTCCTGGCCATCCGGCTGTAGGCTGCTGTGCGAAATACGGCCGACATGCCAGAGCTGGATGGCAATGCGCCCGCCTGCCTCGTGCACGGCTTGCGTGACCTGCTGCCAGCCCGCAACCTGCTCGGCGCTGTAGATGCCCGGCGTCTGCATGTAGCCCTTGCCCTGCGGCGACACCTGCGCGGCTTCGGTAACAATCAGGCCGGCGCTGGCGCGCTGACGGTAATACTCGGTCATCAACGGCGTCGGGACATCGCCGGGGGCTGCGCGCATGCGCGTCAGCGGGGCCATCAAGACGCGATTCGGCAGGGTAACGCTGCCCATTTGCAACGGCGAAAACAGGGTATTGCTCATGACACTTTCTCCAGATTTGCTGCCGGAATTAGACCGGTCAACTTGATGCAACACAAAATTTAATGGGCTTTTTCAGAAACTGACAGGCCGCAGCCAGGCTTGTGTCTGCAGTAAGGCGCAGGCAAAGGGCTGGCCATCGCGACGCACCTTGGTCAGCAATTCAGCACCGATCCAGAGCTGATACAGCGCGCCGGCCAACTCATCTGGCTTCAAGCCAGAGTCAATCGAGCCATCAGCCTGACCAGCAGCCAGCGCCTGCGCCAAACGATGCTGCACCTGCTCCATGCCTGCCACCAGCACTTCACGCATGGGCTCAGACAAGTCAGACACCTCGGCGGACAGCTTCACCGCCAGGCAAGCCGTGGCACGCGCATGCACGTCGCCATGCTCACAGCGAGCAGCCCAGCGGCCGAAATAATGCAGCAGACGGTCACGCCCGGTGCCCGGCGCATCCATGAGCAAGGCGCGCAGCTCTTCATCGTAGAGGCTGAAATAGCGCGTCAGCATGTCTACGCCAAAGCCTTCCTTGGAGCGGAAATAGTGATAGAACGAGCCTTTCGGCACACCGGCGGCGGCCAGGATTTCGGTGAGGCCGACCGCAGTGAAGCCCTTGCCGCGAAACACGGCTTCGCCGGTCGCCAGCAGGTGCTCTCGGGTATCGGAAAATTCACGGGGCTTGGTCATGCAGCGAAATTTACTAGACCGGTCGTCTAGTGTCTAGCGGAATTTGCAATCAGCCCTGCACGGCATACAACAACTGTTGCTGATAGCCGCTATGCACGGACCACCAGCCTGACCAGCTGCGATCCAGTCCGGCATCACCGGTATCCAGCCGCAAGGGTCGTCCGGCCAGTGCAGCGAGCTTGCTGCGCGTGGCCAACACCCAGATCCGGTCGCGCCCGAGGCGATGCAGCAAAGCCGGCGACAGCTGCTGGTTGCCACGGCCGATGAGGCTGCCCTGACCGCCGGTAGGCGTAATGATCACCGTCAGCTCAATGCGTGCAGCCCACTGCTCCAGCTCAACCGCTGACACATCCGTCGCCGCGCAACGGCCATCGCAGACAATGTCGAAACCGAGCAAGGTGTTGGGCAGCTGCAAAGCGGCCATGATGGCAGCCACGGTGGTACCGGCACCGAGCACGTAGTGATGGCCCGGCTGCATCATCTCGATAATGCCGGCAGCAATCTCGGCCTGCACCAACCCCTCGTCTTCACGGCCCGAGCACTTCACCTGCTGCACATGGCTATCCGATACCGGCACGCGCATATCACCGAAATGCCGCGCCCGCACTCGCCCGCCGGCCAGTGCCCGCTCATCGATGTCGCGCACTTCGGCCAGCTCCATGGCTACCAGCTCGCCGGCACAGAGACTGCGCAGCAAGCCGGCCGCGCCCAGCGGATTGATGGCGAAGACGCCCGAATGCATTTTCACGCCGGCTGGCACGCCGAGCACCGGCAGCTGAACGCCAATCACCGAGCAAATATCACGAGCGGTGCCATCCCCTCCGACAAACATGAGCAAGTCCAACCCCGCTTGCAGCAGTAATGCCGCCGCATGTTGCGTGTCTTCGGCCGTGGATGGCGTGCTTGCCTGGAAGTCGAGAATGTCGACGTTACTGCCTGTCAGGCAGCTCTGCCCCATCGCGCCGGAAACCGTGACCCAATGCAGCGGCAGGTCGTGTGTGGCCGCCAGAAAAGTCGCGCAGCGCTGTTGTGCGCGCGACTGTCCCTGCTGAACCGGTAACAATGCCGCCTGACGCAGCTCGTCACTGACATGATCGCTGCCCTTCAGCGCCAGCGGGCCGCCCAGCCCGGCATAGGGATTGATCAGCAAACCCACCCGTAACTGCCCGGAAACATTCAGCAATGATTTCATAGTTGGTTACAACTTAGACGCGAAAGTGCAAGACGCAGGCGTTGGCCATTCCTATAGTGAACTCATGGAAACGCAACTTGAGGTGCAACATGACCAACACTAATCTGGAGCAGAGCATGAACGAGACCCGCGCACTGGGCAATCCGTTTCATTTCGCCATCCTTTTGGATGACCAGGGTACTGAGCTGGCCATCACCGAAGAAATGATTCAGCAGGCTTGCGCCGATCTGGCCAAGCGTTGCCAGTTCCCGGAGCGTCGGCAAGCTGCCTGACCCCGCGCACGCTGCTGTACTCAAGCCGGCTTAATGCCGGCTTTTGTTTGCCTGCGATTTGGCTGAAAGAGAACTCAGGCGCTCTTCGGCGCCAGGCCATTCCACAACATGGCCACGGTGCGCTCCACCAGCTGACCATCAGCAAAGGTCTCGGGCTTCATGACCCAGGCCAGCATGAAGCCATCAATCAAGGCACACCAGAAGATCGATACCGTATCGGCATCCAGATCAGGATCGGTAATACCGGCTTCGACCAGACGCGCCACCATGTCTTTCGCCAGCAATCGGCCATGACTGTACAAATGCGCCATGCTGTCGGCAATCTGTTCGTCACGCGTACGTGACACAAACTCCAGATAAAGACGCGGCCAGTCGGCGTTGTCGTGGAAGCGATTGAGCATATCGCGCAGCATGGCGGCGATGGCCTGCTGTCGCGCCAGCGGCGTTGGTGCTGCCAGTGCACGCTCCAGATCACCGGCCAGCGGCGCCGTGTGCTGCTGGAACCGATACTGCAGCAAGGACGTGAAGAGATCGTTCTTACTGCGGAAATGCCAATAAATGGCGCCTTTGGTCAGCTCGGCCTCAGCAGCTATCTCGTCGAGACTGGCGCGCTGGAAGCCCTTGCGTGCAAACACGCTGACCGCCGCCGCCAGGATACGCTCGCGCGACTCGCTGGGCTGCTCTCGATGTTCGGCGACAACACGCTTTTTACGACACAGGGGCATGGACTTGTTCCGCGTGGACATACCGGCAGTATGCCACAGACAGCACCTACTCTGCCGCCACAACCTGCCAGATCGCATAGCCGGCCGTCAGCGTGACAGCAGCCCGATCCGCCTCGGCAATGGCTACGTTCAAATGCGCGCGCGCCTTGCCTTTGCTGAGAATCTGCGTCGCTACGGCAGCCATCTTCACGGCATCGGGCAATGTCGCTGTCGCCGAGAAATCCTTGCTGACCGGGTAGCGATACTTGATCTCGGACTCATACACAGCGACATGACAGGCGCCCAGATGCTCGCGCGACCAGAGCATGAGCGCAGCCCAGCCCGTGACGGTGGCGAGACTGGCCAGCGCGCCGGCAAACGCCGTGCTCTTGTCGTTGATATTGGGCTGCAGCGGCGCTTTCAGCGTCAGCGAATGACCATCCCAGGCGACTGCTTCCAGCTGCATGAAGGCAGCCAGCGGGATATCGCGCTGCAACTCGGTCATGAAGGCCTGGGCTTCGGTCAGCCTGCTCATGGGCGCGGCCCCGTCCAGGCCGCAAAAAGGGACTCCGCACGTGCTGGCGCTGCCTTGCTGCCGGCGGCCGTACCGACATAGATGAAGCCGCCGATTTCTTCGCTTTCCGTCAACCCAAGGCCCTGCTTGACCGCGATCAGGCCGGTCAGATCGCCGGTACGCCACATGGCAGCAAAGCCCTCTGCATGCAGCGTGAGCAACAGATTCTGCACGCTGGCACCGAGGCTCAGCCATTGCTCCCAGTCCGGCACCTTGGCCTGATCCTGACGCTTCAGAATCGCCACGATGATCATGGGCGCGCGCAACGGCATCTGCCGCAACTTGTTCTGCTCCTGCTCGGCACGCTCAGGATTGGCTTCGGCCATGGCCTGATAGAAGAGCTCGCCCAGTGCTGTGAGCGCATCGCCCTGAATGCTCAGATAGCGCCAGGGACGCAGCAGGCGATGATCCGGCGCTGAGCCGGCGGCCTCGAAAGCCCGGCTCAGCACCTCGGCATCCGGCACTGGCAAGGCCAGTTGCGCGATGGAGCGTCGTGTCAGAATCGCTTCGTGAACTGACAGGGTCTTAACGGGCATGGCTTTGCTCCTGCAAGCTCGGGCGCAGTAGCGCCGATTGCACCTGTTGCTGTGCGTTGTCCGCCTCCGCGATCAGCCGTTGCATGAGCACGGCACAGGTCGGGACGTCATGAATCAGGCCCTGTGCCTGGCCGATGAGTTGAACGCCGCGCACCTGATCGCCCTCCAGAATGGCAAGACGGATGCGCTCCACGGCAGCGCCGAAATAGCTCAGCTTCAGCGTATTGGCGAAACCATGCTCACGCCAGGTCGCCATCACCTGTTTCAGACCTGTGCCCTGCTCACGCATGAGCAACAGCGACTGCCAGAGGGCGCGCCAGAGTGTCAGCGGTTTGCGGCTGACCTCTACACCCGTGGGGGTGCGCATGATGCGGCAAGGCATGCCATCAAAATTGCTGGTGTAGAGCGTATCTTCCACGGCTTTTTCCAGCACCATCGCCTGGGTTTTGGCGTGCAGCGGGCTTTCCGTGGTCATCGCCCAGCGCGTGCCCATGGCAACGGCATCGCCGCCGAGTGCGAGGGTGGCGACCAGCCCGGAGCCCTGCGCGAAGCCGCCAGCGGCAATCAGCGGCAAATTTGTCACGGCGCGGATGGCTGGCAACAAGACCAATGTCGTGACTTCGCCGCCATGGGCGGCAGCCTCATGGCCGGTGACAATCAGGGCATCCGCGCCATCACGCTCTGCCGCTTGTGCATGCTTGGCGGTGATCACGGTGGCGATGGTCTTGCCGCCATATGCCTTGGCGCGCTGGCACAGCCAGTCGCCCTTGCCCAGCGAGTAGTTGATGACCGGCACCTGCTCTTCCAGCGCCACTTCGGCGTTTTCACGCGAGCCCGGCATGAGCAGGGCCAGGCCCACGCCGAAGGGCTTGCGAGTCAGGCTGCGCGCGAGCCGGATCTCAGCCCTCGCCTGCTCCGGCTTGAGATGACCAATCTGGATCAGGCCGAGACCACCGGCTTCGCTGACAGCGGCCGCAAGCTGAGCGTTGGACACATAGGTCATGCCAGAGCAGATGAAGGGATGCTCGATGCCGAACAACGTGGTGATACGGGTTTGCCAGATCATGCGTCAACTCTCGCGTGCAAAGCGGTTTCGATATGTTGCCAAGGTTGCGACGGCAGCAGCCAGGCCTGAGCGATCAGCAGACATTGCCGGGCTGCCGGTACCAGCGCAGGCTCATCCGCCATGCCATCCCATTCCGGCGCATGCGCCAGACCGATGGTACGGCGAATCAGCTCGACGCCGGCGAATGCCAGGCTGTCTTGCAGCAACTCCTGCACATAGGCCGCGATATAGGCCTCACTCTGCCATTCGCCGGCGACAGCCTGAGTTCGCGCCAGTTCGGCGAATTGCTGACGGAAGACCTGCCAGATTTCGCTAGTCAGCTGCAGCATGTTCATGCCGGGCGCTGGTTCGTCAGAAGCGGTCTTCGCAGAAGCGGCTTGGGCAAAAACCGGCTGGCACACATGGCCGATGTACAAATGGGCGATCAGGCAGCCCAGATCGTAGGCCATAGGGCCATAGAAGCCGAACTCGGGGTCGAAGATACGCGTTTCGGTGGCGGTCACCAGCATCGAGCCGGTGTGCAGATCGCCGTGCAGCAAGGCCTCGGCCGAGGTCATGTAAAGCCGCTTCATGCGCAGGACGGCGGCATAAAGACGCTCGTTGCGGCGCATGGCATCTGCCGTGGCGACTAAATCCGGGTGGCAATGATTGTGTGCATGCTGCTGCAAAGGCTGCGTAAAGCACACATCTTCCTGCGCCTTGACCAGCACCGGGTTGATGAATTCGGGCACGCGCGCCTTCTTCTCAGCGGACGGCAGCGCCAGATCCGAGCTGAAAAACAGTGAGCGGGCAAGAAACTCGCCGAGATGCCGCGCCAGCAGCGGATATTGCTGCTGCGCCTGCAGGCCGGCGCGCAGAATCACATGAGGGCGCAAGTCCTGCATGATGCAGACAAACATCCCGGCATCGAAGTGATAAACCTCGGGCACGAACTCCGGGCAATGCGCGACATAGCTTTGCAGGATGCCATGCTCACGCACGGCGCGATCCAGCGGCAGCTTGAAGTCCGGGTATTTGCGCGCCCACGGCAGCGATTGCTTGACGATGATCGAGCTGCCGGCCGGGCTGCTGACGCGGAAGACCAGATTGACATTGCCGTCGGCCAGGTCCTCGCAGCGGAGGTCGGTTTGCGTGCCCAACAGCTGCTGCGCCAGACCGGTTTTTTGCAACCACGGCACTACCGTATCTGCTTCCAAGGCGTAATAATTTTCTGAAGAAAGCACGCCAAGCTCCTGAATTAATGTCGTTTTAGGATTTTTCTAGCCAGACTCATGCGATGCACTTCGTTAGGGCCATCGTAAATTCGGAAGGCGCGGGCATCGCGGAAAATACGCTCGACGATGCTTTCGCTGGTGACACCACGCCCGCCCAGCACCTGCACACTGCGGTCAATCACGCGCCAGATCGCCTCCGAGCTGATGACTTTGGCCATGCTCGATTCGACATTGCCCTGCTCGCCCTGATCCAGCACCCAGGCGCAATGCTGAATGGTCAGGCGCGTGCTGTGGATGTCCATTTCGTTATCCGCGAGCTGGAAGCCAACGCCCTGATGCTCCAGCAGCTTGCGTCCGAAGGACTCGCGCTGCTGCGCATATTGCGTGGCGACCTCATGCGCCCGCCGCGCCGCGCCCAGCCAGCGCATGCAGTGGGTGAGACGCGCCGGCGCCAGACGCACCTGGGCATAGCGAAAACCCTTGCCGATTTCACCGAGCACATCCTCGGCCGGCACATACAGGTCTTTCAGCGCGATGACGCCGTGGCCGCCGCTGAAGCAGGAATCCAGCGAGTCCATCATGCGTTCGAGGTGAAAACCGGGCTTGTCGGTGTCAGACAGGAACATGGTGGCCGAACCATCCGGCATCTTGGCCATGATGATGGCGACACTGGCGCCCTCGGCTCCGGTGATGAACCACTTGCGGCCGTTGATGCGATAACCGTCGCCATCCGGCGTCGCCGTGGTGGTGAGCATGCTGGGGTCGGAGCCGGCACCATCGTCGGGCTCGGTCATGGCGAAGCAGGAACGAATACGGCCATCCACCAGCGGCTGCAGCCAGCGCTGCTTCTGCGCTTCGTTGGCGACCACTTCCATGAGATGAATATTGCCTTCGTCCGGCGCATGAATATTGAGCGCAATCGGCCCCAGCGGCGAATAGCCGGCCTCTTCAAAGACCACGGCCTTGGCCAGATGCGACAGCCCCAGACCACCGAGCTCGACCGAGGCATGCGGCGTGAGCAGGCCGGCGGCTCTGGCCTTGGCGATCAGCTCGTTGCGCAGCTCAGTCGTGGGGCCGTGCGGCGTCTGGCGGGCATCGCGCTCATAGGGAATCACTTGCTCGGCAATGAAATGGCGAACTTTGGCCTGGAGGGCCAGCAAGTCGTTGGATAGGGCAAAGTTCATCGCGCGTCTCTTTTCAGTATTTTCAGGCTTGCCGGATCATGCCGAAACTCGCCGCCTCATGCGAGTCTTCATTCGCATTCGCCCCTGTTTTACGGTCTGGATTGCTGGCGAAACTGTCGCGGCGTCTGGCCCAGCCAGCGCTTGAAGGTACGGCTGAAATTGGAGGTATCAACATAGCCCAGACGGCTGGCGATGACCTCGATGCTCAGCTCGGTCTGGCGCAGCAGCCAGCAGGCACGCTCTTCGCGGACTTCGTCGAGCAACTGCTGATAGCGCTGCTGCTCGATCGCCAGCCGGCGAATAAAGGTCCGTGCAGACATGTGCTCATGCGCCGCCATGGCATCGAGCGATGGCATGGCGCCTTCGGATTGTGCCAGCTGCAGACGCACACGCTGGCTCAGTGAGCCGCAGGCTTGCAGACGCTGCAACTGCAGCTCGCAGTCACGCACGGCTAGCTGCAGCGTCTCTTCATCGGCGGCCAGACTGGGACTGGTGAGCAATTCGGCGTCGATGCGGATGCGCAAACACGGCGCGCCGAACGTGTTCGTGCTAGCCAGGCGCTGATACTGCTCCGCCCACGCCGGTCGGGCAAAAGGCCATTCGATGCTGAGCGCGGTCTGTAGCTCGCGCCCGGTCAGCGTGGTCAGCAGCTGCGCCAGGCCGGCGACCAGCTGGCCGAGCAGATACTCCCGGATGTCGCCGAGTGCCACCCGCTCTTCCAGCTCGATATGAAAATCCGTGTCGAACTTGAAGTGAATGACCGCCATGTGCTGACGCAACGGCGAAAAGCGCTGAACCAGACACAGGGCATCGCTCAGATTGCGGCTGGCAATCATCGCCGCGCCTAGCGCGCCATGTGCCGATGCCTGGGTTTGAAAGCCGACATCCATGCCCAGCCAGGGGCAGTGCGAGAGCTGCAAGCATTGCTCGATGAGCCGGCGCATCGCTTCGAAACTGAGAAAGCTGTTGTCTTCATGCAGCCGCTGCCAGTCCAGACGGGTGCCGACGAGGATGGCATCGGGGGCAAATCCGCGTCGACGCATTTCAGCACAGAGCAGTCGCGCATAGACCGGGTGCAGCGCCGGTTGCAACGGCCAGAACTCGTCTTTCACACGCAGCACTCACTGGATTTGGCAATTAATGACGATTAAATGCCAGAAATCGCGGTGTTTTACCATGACTTATCGGTCTAATTTTGCATTACACCCTGTTCAGAGGACGCTGCCATGCCGGTTACTGCCGTAAGCAACACCCCGCCTGTGGCCTACACAGACCGCAAGAAAAGTCTGTGGCTGCTGTCGGTTTTCGCGCCGACGCTGGGCCCGCTAGGCCCGTATTTGTATTTGCAGACCGGCCAGACGCAGTGGCTCTGGGTATTTCTCGCCGTTTTCTATATTGGCCTGCCGATTCTGGATGCCGTCTTCGGCGAAGATCGCCAGAACCCACCCGAGTCTGCCGTGCAGGGGCTGGAGCAGGATCGCTTCTATCGCTACATCACCTATGCGGCAGTACCCATCATCGCCTTCGGTTTTATCTACAACGTGATTTTTCTCGCCAGCCACGCGCTGGCCTGGTGGCAGTGGCTGGCAGTGGCCATCACCACGGGAAGCCTGCTCGGCTTCGGCCTGAACCTCAGTCATGAGATGGGCCATAAAAAGCGCGGTTTGGATAAAGCCTTGGCCCTGCTCACGCAATCGCTGGGCGGCTATGGTCACTTCTCGGTCGAACACAATCGCGGCCATCATCGCCATGTGGCCACGCCGGAAGATCCGGCGACCTCACGCATGGGCGAAACCATCTACGGTTTTGTACTGCGCGAGATGCCGGGCGCTTTCTTTCGTGCCTGGGAGCTGGAAAAGGAACGACTGGGTCGTCTCGGCAAAGGCGCTTGGCATATCGAGAATGAAATGCTGCAAGGCGGTCTGATTACCGCCGCACTCTATGGCACGCTGATCGCGCTGTACGGGTTGCCGATGCTGGCTGCCCTTGCCGTGGTCGCGTTCTGGGGCGCGTTTCAGCTGACTTCGGCGAACTACATCGAACATTACGGTCTGACCCGGCAGAAGCTCGCCGACGGCCGCTACGAGCCCTGCCAGCCGCATCACTCCTGGAACAGCAACCACCTGATCTCCAACCTGATGGTGTTTCAGCTGCAACGCCATTCCGACCACCACGCGCACCCTACTCGCAGCTATCAGTCCCTGCGCGACTTTCCTGAATTACCAACGCTGCCATCGGGCTATTTCGGCATGTTTCTGGTCGCTTATGTGCCGCCGCTATGGTTCCGTGTGATGAACCCGCGCCTGCTGAAAACCGTTGGCCATGACCGCCGCAAGATCAGTTTCCTGCCACGCAAGCGCGATGCGCTGATTCGCCAGTACGGCATCGCATAACGTCAGGGCCGTATCAGATGCTGTCGCGTCAATGCACGGCAGCATCCCCCTGATCAGCCATGGACGCCAAGCTGCGTGAACCGGTGATGATCATCTTCAGCATCAACGCCGTCTGCTCCAGCGTTTCGCGCTGCGCCTCCGCGCCCTGATGGGCCGCACTCGCCCCCATCACAAACACCAGCCGCGTAATGGCCCGCGCGACTAGGTCGGCGTGATGCAGCTTGTGCCCGTTCAGTGCTTCCAAACGCAACAAGTCCGTCATCAGCTCCTCTTCGAAGAACACCAGCTGCTTTTCCACCGCCAGTTTGAATGCCTCCGAGCCAACCTTGCCCTCGCGCAGCAGCAGGTCGAGATAGCCTGCCTCGGCGTTGAGCTGCTCCATGAACACTTCCAACGAAGTGCGAACCACACTGCGCTCGGCGCTGATGCGCTGTCGAGCCTCGCTGAAGATGCGGCGCAAGCTGCTGCCGGCCAGCTCGATCAAGGCAATCGCAAGGTCATCGATATCGCGGAAATGACGGTAGAAGCTGTTCGGCGCGATGCCGGCAGCCCTCGCCACTTCACGCAGGCTCAGCGTGGATACGCTGCGGGTCGGGCCCAGCAAGGACATCGCGGCGGCAATCAGCTCATCACGCGAGATCACGGCACGGCGCCCTTGCGGCCCGCGTGCCAGACGCTCAGCCGCCAGTACTGGCAGTTCAGGGGGGGTATTCATGCCGTAACACTCTCTTCTCATTCTTATGGCAGAAGTATACGGCCAATGTGTCTGCACGCTCATATGGACATATGTCTATACATATGTATAATAATTGCATTACCCGCATGAACGGACACCGATTGTGACCACGCAAACCCTTGCTTCTTCACCGCCAGCTGCCCCACTGCGCGATGCCGTCTTCAGCGCCGACACCTTCGACTTCTGGGCGCGCAAGGTGCATCCGCTGTGGTCATGGCAGCAGCCGCTGGCGCAGATAGTGGCCAAACACGCTGAATCGGCCGACAGCGTGACGCTGGTGCTCAAGCCCAATCGCCATGTGAGCCGCTTCATCGCCGGTCAGCACATCAACATCAGCGTTGAAATCGATGGCCGTCGCCTGAGTCGCAGCTACAGCCCGCGCTACCAGGCCGATGGCCGCATCGCCATCACGGTCAAGCGCATCGCAGGCGGCAAGGTCAGTCACTGGCTCTGCGATCAGGCCAAATTGGGCGACACCGTGCTGCTGACCGCACCCTACGGCGACATGACCCTGAGCGAAAAGCCCGAGCATGCCGTGTTTCTGGCCGCCGGCAGCGGCATCACGCCGTTCATCAGCCTGATTCAGGCTCATGCCGCACAGGGCCAGCGCATGTCGTTGCTGTACTGGGTGCGGGATGAAAGTTCGGCGTGCTTCGCTGATGCGCTGATGGCGCTGGCGGCAAAACACGCCAACCTGACGGTGCAGCTGCTGATGACACAGCCGAAGGCCGGCGGCGCCGTTAGTCGCATCAGCGCTGAGCAGATACAAGCCCTCGTGCCGGAGCTGGCGAATGCCACGCTTTACGCCTGTGGCCCGGCAGGCTTTGTCGGCAGCGCCTCAGCGATTGCTCAACAGCTTCAGCGCCCGTTTCTCGGCGAAGCCTTTTCCTTGCCGGAGCTGGTCGCCGGCAGTGGCGAACGCGTGCAGATTCATCTCGCGAAAAGTCGCAAAACCATCTCCGTGGCCGCCGGTGAGCCGCTGCTGAGCGCACTGGAAGCAGCCGGGATTCAGCCGGCTCACGGCTGTCGTCGCGGCATTTGCAACACCTGCGCCTGCCCGAAAAGCAGCGGCACCACCCGCAATATTCTGACGCAGGAAGAACAGCACGAATCAGTCTCCGGCTTGCGCTTGTGCATCAGCGCCGCCTGTTCAGATTTGACCATAGAACTTTGATTTAATTAAGGAATGATGCGATGAAAACTTCGATAAAACGCACCCTCTCCGCCCAGGAGCTCGACCAGCTCGCCGCCGAGCTGGATGCCGTGCGCGCCCGCGCCATGGCCGATGTCGGCGAAAAGGATGCGCGCTATATCCGTCGTATTGTCGCACTGGTGCGCTACAGCGCCTTTGCCGGCCGGGCGCTGCTCATGCTCAGCTTCTTCCCACCGGCCTGGGTGCTGGGCACGCTGCTGCTGGCGCTGTCGAAGATCGTGGAAAATATGGAGGTTGCGCACAATGTAATGCACGGCCAGTACGACTGGATGGGCGACCCCAGCCTGAACGGCCAGACCTATGAGTGGGATCTGGTCGGCACCAGCGACAACTGGCGCACCTCGCACAACTTCATGCATCACACCTATACCAACATCAAGGGCATGGATGACGATGTCGGCTACGGCGTGCTGCGCCTGTTCCCGGAGCAGCGCTGGAAGCCGCACTACCTTTTCCAGCCCTTCTACGCCGTGATTTTTGCGCTGCTGTTCCAGTGGGGCATCGCCATTCAGGAACTGCGCCTGGGTCAGCTCTTCAGTGGCAAGAAGTCCAAGGAAAAGTTCGCTGAAGAATTCGCGCCGGTAAAACGCAAGATGCGTCAGCAGATGCTCAAGGACTATGTGTTCTTCCCGCTGCTCGCCGGCCCGTTCTTCCTGCCGGTGCTGGCCGGTAACTTTGTCGCCAACGGCATCCGCAACATCTGGACCTATTCGATCATTTTCTGCGGTCACTTTACGCGGGATGCCGAGATTTTCGCGAAAAGCGTGCTTAAGGATGAAAGCCGTGGCCACTGGTACATGCGCCAGATCAAGGGCTCATCGAATCTGGAAGGCGGCAGGCTGCTCAATCTGCTGTCGGGCAATCTCAGCCACCAGATCGAGCACCACCTGTTCCCGGATGTGCCAGCCTGGCGTTATGCCGACATGGCCAAGGATGTGCGTGTGATCTGCCAGCGCCACGGCCTGCATTACAACACCGGCTCGTTTGTGAAACAGGCCGGCCAGGTGACCTGGCGCATCCTGCGCTATGCGTTTCCGTCGGGGACGGTGGCGCCGGTCTACTCCAGAGCCTGAGCCGGCAGCACGACCATCTGCCTCACAGGGAGGCCATGACTACGCCTCCTTGACGGTTGTGCTGGGGCCGTTAGCCTTCACTGACTCAATGCCTTTCTGGCAAGCGGCAGCACTCGTGTAAATTTCACTCTGACCGATAACCTGGCCATTGGTTGCCTTCAGCACAAACCAGAAATTGCCTTTGTCCGATGTCCTGGACTCATAGCGGCCATCACTCACGGAATTCTTCTGCACCGAAGCAATCCCGGCCTCGGCACTGGCCTTCGCCTTGTAACCCTCTGATTGCAAAATCTGCTCATGATTGCCGGCATACAGACCGAAGTACCATTCCTGATTCTTTTCGCTCTGCTTGAGCTTGTAGTAACCCGCCATTGCTAATCCCTCAACTGATGATGTGTATGAAATACGGCACAACGCTATAACTATCGATGAGCAAATTCATTTAAGCAACAGCCACTGATCAGCAGCCAGGATGCGATCGGCGTCATCAAAGTACTCCAAAAACTACGTCTGCATGAGACACTAGACAGCATGAACTCAGAACCGAAAATGCTGTCCGTCGCGCCTATGATGGACTGGACCACCCGCGCCGCCCGCAACTTTCTGCGCCTGTGCAATCCACATGTCCGCCTCTACACCGAGATGGTCACCACGCAAGCGCTGGTCTATGGCGATGTGCCCCGCCACCTGCGCTTCGAGGCCGAAGAGCACCCGATCGCCCTGCAACTCGGTGGCAGCGACCTGAAAGACCTGGTGCATTGCGCCAGGCTCGGCGAGGACTGGGGCTACGACGAAATCAACCTCAATGTCGGCTGTCCGTCTGACCGCGTGCAGCAGGGCCGCATCGGCGCCTGCCTGATGGCCGAGCCGGCGCATGTCGCCGAGGTCGTGGCAGCCATGCAGGCAGCCGTGAAGGTGCCGGTCACCGTCAAGCACCGCATCGGCATCGATGGCCTGGAGCACTACGATGACATGCTCAACTTCGTCGATACCGTGGCGGCGCAGGGCTGCCCACATTTCATCGTACATGCCCGCATCGCCATCCTCGCCGGCCTCAGCCCCAAGGAAAATCGTGAAGTGCCGCCGCTGCGCTACACCGATGTTTATCGCCTGAAACAGGATCGACCGGACCTCACCATCGAGATCAATGGCGGCATCAAGACCGTGGACGAGATCGTGCAGCATTGGCAGCACACGGATGGCGTCATGATCGGCCGTGAGGCCTACCATAACCCTTACTTGCTGGCGCAGGCACAGACGCTCTGGGGCGTCACCGAGCTGCCGTCACGCGCTGACATTCTTGAGGCCTATCTGCCCTTTGTGGAAAAAGAACTGGCCAGTGGTGTTCCTTTGAATCAAATCACACGGCATATTCTGGGACTGTTCCTTGGCGTGCCCGGTGGCCGCCGTTTCCGCCAGGTGCTGAGCACTCGCGCGCATTTGCCGGGGGCCGGCCTGGAAGTCTTGCGTGATGCTTTCGCGCAGACCGAGCTACTTATCTGACGAGTCCGTGCATGAACCCGCTACAACAATTACAAGCCTGCACCATCGTTGTCGCCGACACCGGTGACATCGACAGCATACGCCGCCTGAAGCCGGTCGATGCCACCACCAACCCGTCGCTGATTCTGAAAGCTGCGAGCGATCCGGCCTATGCCGACATCCTCACGCAGGGCATCGCCAGCGCCGGCAAGCTGGCGCCGAGCCAGCGCCTGACGGCCGCCATCGAGGCGGTGTCAGTGGGTTTTGGCGTGGAGATCCTCAAGCACATTCCCGGCCTGATCTCGACCGAAGTCGATGCCCGCTTGTCTTTCGATGTCCCCGCCACGCTGGCGCAGGCACGTCGCCTGATTCAGCGCTATCGCGACGCCGGTGTGCCGCGCGAGCGCGTGCTGGTGAAGATCGCCAGTACCTGGGAAGGCATTCAGGCCGCACGCCAGCTGGAGCAGGAAGGCATTACCTGCAACCTGACACTGCTGTTCAGCTTTGCCCAGGCACAAGCCGCTGCCGAAGCCGAGGCCACGCTGATTTCGCCCTTTGTCGGGCGCATTCTGGATTGGTACAAGGCTAAAACCGGTCAGGACTACAGCGCCGAAGCAGATCCGGGTGTGGTCTCCGTGCGCGAAATCTACGCCTACTACAAAGCCTGTGGTCACAACACCGTGGTCATGGGTGCGAGCTTTCGCAACACCGGCGAGATTCGTGCGCTGGCCGGCTGCGACAAGCTCACCATAGGCCCTGCCCTGCTTGATGCGCTGGCGTTGGAATCGGCACCCCTGCCAACCGTGCTGAATGCCTCACAGATTGCCGCAGAGTCACGCCGTCCGGCCATGACCGAGGCTGCTTTCCGCTGGCAGTTGAATCAGGATGCGATGGCGACAGAGAAGCTGGCCGAAGGCATTCGCCTGTTCTCGGCCGATCTGGTCAGGTTGGAGAGTTTGCTGGCGCCACGTCTGGTCTGAAGAGCGGCAACGTCAGTGACGCTGCCGTTGCTCGTTTTCCAGTGCATCAACCAGGCTGCGAAATGACACCTGATTGTTTTCGTTAAGACTCATCAGCGTGCGATGCGCATCAATCACACTTTGCGTGACTTCATCCTCCGACAGACAGTCCACCGGCAGCTCAGCCAGCTTGTCACGCAGCGCCGCCGTGGTTTGCAGAATGCGGAAGACCTGATCAAAACCCATGCTGACCAGAATGCGCTCGATATCCGGGTTGATGCAGAGGATCACGGGCTTGCCCAGCTTGCGTGTCTGCAAGGCCACGGCAATGCGTGCCAGCAGACCGAGCGCGGTCGAGTCAATCGCATCGGTTTCCGTCAGATCGATCAGAACGCTACGCAGCACCGCATCATTGAGCAGATGGTCTTCAACAAAACTTTCCAAGGAAGTACACAACGGGACGCGCACGTCACCCCGAAGCTTCAACACGTAGGTGCCGTTATGTACGGCATATTGCATTTTGCAGGCGTCCATTTTCACTCGTCACGCTGAATCATGAGCAACGCAATATCGTCCGGGACGTCACGCACCAGAGGCAAGCCCAGGCGCTCGATCAATACATCGAGCTGACCGTCGGCTGCCGCTACTTCCTCGCGCAAGAGCGCCTCCTTGGCGACCAGATCACTGGCGGGAAGAATCTCTAGAATACCATCGGATGCCGCCACAAGCGAAAAGCGTTGCTGCAAAGCCACGACATGTTCTTCATATTTCGCGTCAGGAAACAGCCCCAGCGGGAGGCCTGAACCAGCCAACTGCATGACTTCATTACCATTACACAAAATCGGCGGCGGATAATGCGCACCCACCGCATAGGTCAGCGTTTGCAAATTTGTATCAATCACACCACAAAACACGGTGAGATGTTTACCCGTATCCAGAGCGCGCAGCTCCTCGTTCATCGCCGCCATGATGCGTGCAGGCGACAGCAACGACACCGAAGTGCGCTTTTCGAAGTGCCGGCGGATGCGATTGGTCAGTGTTTTCAGGAAGACAGTGACGAAGGCACTGGATGCACCATGCCCGGAAACATCCGCCAGATAGAACGCCGTTCGCCCCGGGCCCAGGCTGAAGTAATCGACGAAATCGCCCGACAAGTACAACGATGGCAAGGTGAAATGACTCAAGCGCAAGCCATTACTTTCATGCGGTGTTGGCGGCAACATGCGGCTTTGCACTTTGCGACCGGCACGATGATCCATTTCCAGCAACTGCAGGCTGTGCGCCAGACGCTCGTTGCTTTTCTCCAGTTCCAGTCGCACCCGCTGGTTTTCCTGACGCAGGGAAAAGCGCTCAACTGCGCGATGCACAGAAACACGCAGAATATCGTCGTTCAACAAGGACTTGATGAGAAAATCACTGGCGCCCTCTTGCAGGGCGTTCACTGCCTCATGCAAGGAGGCAGATTCCGTAATGACAATCACGGCTGTTTCCGGCAGCTCATGCAGCAAGGCACGGAGGAGCTGAGAGCCATTGGCAAGCGCCAGCACCAGATCGCCCAGAATCAGTGACGGTTTGAGGTTGCGCGCCAGTGCAAAGCCGGCATCGGCATCCGCCGCACTGACTACCGCAAAGCCATCGAGCTGTAACCAGGCGCTGATGCGCTCACGCTGAGCAGCATCCGCGTCGATCACCAGGATAGTGCCTGGCGATGTGCGATTCATGATCAGAAAGTACCTGAGGCGGCATCATTCTCCAGGGAATCATCGAGAAACTCATCCTTGGCGAGCACGCCATCGGCAATGACAAATTCGCGTTGCTGCAAATAGTAATCACGGATGAACAAGTATCGATCGCCTTCAATGACCTTCTCGGCAGCGAGCAGATCAGCACGAGTATCTGTGACATCAACGGCAGTCATGACAAAACGCGCTGTCTGCTGGGCGTAACGGCGTGGATCAGCGCCCATATCCAGAACTCGGCCGCCGGTATCACGGACCGTGCTGGGCCCGAGCAGCGGCAGCATGATGTAAGGACCGGACTTGACACCCCAGACGGCAAGCGTCTGGCCGAAGTCTTCTTTCTGTCGCGGCAGATCCATGTGCTGCGCAACATCGAAGATACCGGCCAGGCCCAGCGTACTGTTGAACATGACACGTGCGACTTGCGTAGCCGCATCATGCCCCTTGCATTGCAGAATCTGATTGACGATGGTGATAGGTGTCGCCAGGTTGTTGAAGAAGCGCGTAATGGCATCATCGACTACTTCCGGCATGACGGCCTGATAGGTCTGAGCCACCGGCTTGGCGACATAGCGATCAACCGTTTCATTGAAACTGAACACGCCACGATTGAACGACTCCCAAGGGTCCGCTGCATCGCGCGGAGTGTCACCAGCCCATGCCGGACCGGACAACGCCAGTACAGCCAGCAATCCTGTGCTCTTGATAACGTGGTGCATGTCCAGCTCCCTTACGGTTCAGTAAATCCAGTTACTTAGCAGCGGCGAACAATGACGCTGCCAATCGAATAACCCGCACCGAATGAACAAATGACGCCAACTTCGCCTGGCGCAAAATCACGGCGGTGCTTGTGAAAAGCAATAATCGAGCCTGCCGAGCTGGTGTTGGCATACTCATCGAGAATGACCGGCGACTCTTCACGGGTGCACTCACGACCAAGCACACGCTTGGAGATAAGCTCGTTCATGCTCAGATTGGCCTGATGCAACCACAGACGCTTCAAATCGGTGACTTCAAGGTTCAGTGATGCACTGTGCGCCACAATCTGCTCGGCCACCATCGGACAGACTTCCTTGAAGACCTTGCGACCTTCCTGACGGAAGAGCTTGTCACGCGTGCCGACACCGGACTCGTCGCAACGATTCAGGAAACCGAAGTTATTGCGGATGGCGTTGGAGAATTGCGTCTGCAAGCGTGTACCGACGACTTCGAATGCCGTGTCGACGGTACAGGTATCTGCTGCTTCGACAACCATGGTGGTCGCCACATCGCCAAAAATGAAATGGCAGTCACGATCGCGGAACTCGAGATGTGCCGAGGTGATTTCCGGGCTGATCACCAGCACGCAGCGTGCTGAACCGGCGCGAATGGCATCGACCGCATTCTGCAGACCGAAGGTAGCCGATGAGCAGGCCACGTTCATGTCATAGGCAAAACCGCCACAACCGAGCGCCTGCTGCACTTCGATGGCGACTGCAGGATAGGCACGCTGCATGTTCGAGCAAGCCACGATGATGGCATCGACATCGGCAGGGGTCTTGCCGGCCTGAGCCAGTGCTTCACGCGCCGAGATCACGGCGATTTCAGCCTGGATGCCGATCTGGTCATCCGGACGCTCGGCGATGTGCGGAAACATGCGCGACGGATCAATGACGCCCGACTTGTTCATGACATAGCGCGACTTGATGCCGGAAGCCTTCTGAATGAACTCGGAGCTGGACTCAGCCAGCGCCTTCACGGAGCCATCGGCAATGGCAGCCGCATGTGTTGCGTTGTAATTCTGCACATAGGCATTGAACGCCACGACCAGTTCATCATTGCTGATGGACTCGCTGGGCGTAAAAAGGCCGGTTCCGCTGATCACAACACGTTGCATAGAAACCTCGTTAAACATTCAGTTCTGACCAGAGCCGGTCGAGTCGTTCTGCCGACACCGGCACTGCCGTCTTTAACGGTTGCGAGAATACGGAGAGACGATACTCCTCAAGCAACCAGCGATATACAGCCAGGGGCTTCACATCCAGACCCCGGCGAATCCTGTCTTCATGCGCAAGCCGCAATTTTAGCTCGCGCTGCTGCAGTTCGGCACTGCCTTTGTCATCGCGCAGCAAGTTGTTGCCGAGCTTGTCCAGGCGCAGCAACATGCCCTTCAGATAGCGCGGGAACTGCTGCCAGCGCTCGGCGGGAACACGTCGCCAGCAGTGCCCCAGATCAAGGCCATCCAGCTGTGCCTGCACATCCTCACGCGCCATGGCATGCACCGGCTGCCTGAGCTCGCCAAGGCGCACGCGCACTTGCTGCGCCAAGGCAAAAATCTGCCCGACAATAACTGCCAGACGCAGACCTTCCGGAACGACTTGCGGCCTGACACGCAGCAGTGCTTCATCGAATTGTTTCCGAGTGTAAACCAGGCCGGGAGATGCCACCAATATCGCGCTGATCACCGCGCGTCCGAAATCGGCATCGAGGCTGTCGCGCTTCAGCCAATGTGCAGACTGCAAGGCCAGACCGGGCTGATCTGAAAGCGCTTTCTTCAGCGACTTCATTTCGCTGGCGCAAGACTGCCGCAGTAGCTCCGCCAAACCTTCGCCGTGCGCTTCCTCGGCATCGGCCTGACGCGCCAGCAGCTTCAGCGCCAGACCCTGCGGCGTCAGTTGCAGCGCCGGATAGGCGCGGCTCGGCAAGCCCTGGGCATGCGTCTCGATGACTGCCGGCAGGTCATCAAAATCCCATTGCGTGATGCCGCTGCGCTCCCACTGCTGGCGCGACTGGCGATCGCCCACCGACTGTGCCTGTGGATGTTGCGTGAGCTGTACGCGCAGACGGCCGAGATCGCGGCCTTTCGCCAGCACCTGATCGCGCTCGCCAAGGACGCGTATCTGCATCCGGAAATGCGGCTCCAGCGCATCCTGTGCCCAGTCGCCGGGCTGGATGACCACCCCACGACGCGTCAGCGCCTGCGACAGCACCGGCAGCAACTGGCCTTCGCCGAAGCGGATCTGGTCGAGCACCATCGCTACCGTGTCGGGCAGCGGCACCATCTGCCGGCGCAGGGATTTCGGCAAGGCGCGCAGCAGCGCATCGATCTTGTCGGCGATCAACCCTGGCACCAGCCAGTCCAGCTTGGCCGCCTCAATGTCTTGCAGCAGACCGAGCGGCACCGACACCGTCACGCCGTCATCGTCGTGGCCGGGCTCGAAGACATAGCTCAGCGGCAACTCATGGCCGGCCAGGCGCAGCGAGTCCGGAAACAGATGCGCAGGATGCTCGCTGGATTTCGCCAGCACATCGTCGTCCTGCATGAAGAGCAGGCGCGGATCGTCCTTTTCGCTGCGATGACGCCAGTCCTCGAAGGTCTTCAGGCTGGCGATGTCTTCCGGCAAACGCGTGTCGTAGAACTGGAACAGAGTTTCTTCATCGACCAGCAGGTCACGGCGACGGGCCTTGTCTTCGAGATGCTGGACTTGCTCGACCAGCGCCTGGTTGTGCTTGAGGAAGGCGGCCTTGAGGTCGCAATCACCCGCCACCAGCGCCGAGCGAATGAAAATCTCGCGACAGATGACGCGATCAATACTCTCGTAATTGACCTTGCGCTTGGCGTGCAGAATCAAGCCGAACAGGGATGTCTGCTCGTAGGCCATGACCCTGCCCTGCCGCCGCTCCCAATGCGGCTCGGCATAGCTGCGCTTGAGCAGATCGCCGGCGAGATGCTCGATCCAGGCCGGTTCGACGCGCGCGGTCAGACGCAGGTAAACGCGCTGCAACTCGACCAGCTCGGCGGCCATGATCCACGGCGGGCCTTTGCGCGCCAGCACCGAGCCAGGAAAGATCATCGCTTTCAGATTGCGCGGGGCCAGATATTCGCGATCCTCGCCCTTCTGCGCGATCTGCGACAACAGCCCGGTCAGCAAGGCGCGGTGCACGGCCTCGTAGGGCGCGGCCTCGCGATTGATCGGCAGCTTCAATGTCTCGACCATTTGCACGAGCTGGCGATAGGTCTCGCGCCATTCGCGCAGGCGCAGCCACGACAGGAAATGCTTGCGGGCGAACTCGCGGCGCTCGCGCTCGGTCATGGTTTCTTTCTGCGCCTGCAAGACCTGCCAGAGCTTCACATAAAACAGAAAATCGGAGTCGGCATCGCGGAACTGGGCATGGCGCTCATCGGCGGCCTGCTGCTTGTCGTGCGGACGGTCGCGCGGGTCTTGCACGGACATGGCCGCGACGATGATCAGCACTTCCTGCAAGGCGCCCAGCGGTGCCGCCGCCACCACCATGCGCGCCAGGCGCGGGTCCAGCGGCAGGCGCGCGAGCTGTCGGCCAATCGGCGTGATGCGGCGCTGGCGATCCACAGCGCCAAGCTCATCGAGCAGGCGGTAGCCGTCGTTGATCAGGCGCGTATCCGGCGTATCGAGAAACGGAAAGCGTTCGAGGTCGCCCAGGCCCAGCGTCTGCATTTGCAGGATGACCGCCGCGAGATTGGTGCGGTGAATTTCCGGGTCGGTGAACTCGTCGCGCGCGAGAAAATCGGCCTCGCTGTACAGGCGAATGCACAGGCCCGGCGCAATGCGGCCGCAACGACCGGCGCGCTGATTGGCACTGGCGCGCGATATCGCCTCGATGGGCAGGCGCTGCACCTTGGAGCGATACGAGTAGCGGCTGAGCCGAGCAAAACCGGGGTCGATGACAAAGTGAATATTTGGCACCGTCAGCGAGGTTTCCGCGACATTGGTGGCGATTACGATGCGCCGCCCCGTACCTCGGGCAAAGACCTTCTGCTGCTCGCTCACCGACAGCCGCGAATACAGCGGCAGAATTTCGGTGTGCGGCGGGCCGTACTTGCGCAGGGTATCCGCCAGCACGCGAATTTCACGCTCGCTGCTGGAGAAAATCAGGATATCGCCGCGCCCGACCTTGCCCTTCTCGCGCTCGTAGTGAAGGCACTCTTCCACCGCCGCCACCACCGCTCGCGGGATGGCCTCCTCGATATCGTCGAAGCCTTCGTCCTCGCTACTCGCCGCCGCTTCAAGGGCAATCGGGCGATACAGCGTCTCCACCGGATAGCTGCGACCCTGCACCACAAACACCGGCGCATCGGCAAAGTGCTTGCTGAAGCGCTGCACATCGATGGTGGCGGAGGTGACGATGACCTTGAGGTCGGGCCGCTTCGGCAGCAGCGTGCGCAGATAGCCGAGCAGGAAGTCGATGTTGAGGCTGCGCTCGTGCGCCTCGTCGATGATCAGCGTGTCGTAAGCTTTGAGCAGACGATCGCTGGCCAGCTCGGCCAGCAGCACGCCGTCGGTCATCAGCTTGAGGTAGGTGGTTTCAGCGGTTTGATCGGTGAAGCGAACCTTGTAGCCGACGCCGGCACCGAGGGTGGTGCCCAGCTCTTCGGCGATGCGCGTAGCCACCGTGCGCGCCGCAATCCGGCGTGGCTGGGTATGGCCGATCAGGCCGTGACGGCCACGACCGGCCGCCAGGCAGATTTTCGGCAGCTGCGTGGTTTTACCGGAGCCAGTCTCGCCGGCTACGATGACGACCTGATGCTGCGCAATGGCGGCAATCAGCTCATCGCGTACCGCCAGCACCGGCAGGTCGGCCGACCAGTCAATCTCGGTCGGAACATGGCCGGCACCTAGGTACGCTTTAACCACGAGCCTCAGGCGCCGCGCAGCTCGCGGCGCAGGATCTTGCCGACGTTGGTCTTCGGCAAGTCAGCACGGAAAACAATCGTACGCGGCACCTTGTAGCCGGTGAGGTTGGCACGCAGATGCGTCATCAGCGCTTCCGAAGTCAGCGCCGGGTCCTTCTTGACCACGAACAGCTTCACCACTTCACCCGACTTCTCGTCAGGAATGCCCACCGCCGCACTTTCCAGCACGCCTTCATGCATCGCGGCCACATCTTCGATTTCATTCGGATAGACATTGAAGCCCGACACCAGAATCATGTCTTTCTTGCGATCCACAATGCGCAAATAGCCATCCGGCTGAATCACGGCCACATCGCCCGTCTTCAGCCAGCCATCGGCATCGATGGTTTCAGCAGTGGCTTCCGGACGCTGCCAGTAGCCTTTCATGACCTGCGGGCCACGCACGCAGAGCTCACCGGCATCGCCAATCGGCGTGGTTTCGCCGTCATCGGTAATGGTTTTCAGCTCGGTGTTGGGCACCGGCATGCCGATGGTGCCGAGGCGAATGGCATCCAGCGGGTTCATCGTCACCACCGGCGAGGTTTCGGTCATGCCAAAGCCTTCGCAGATACGGCAACCGGTCAGCGCTTCCCACTCTTCCGCCGGCTTCATCTGCATAGCCATGCCGCCAGCCACGGTCATTTTCAGCGACGAGAAGTCGAGCTGACGGAATTCCGGGTTATTGAGCAAGGCCACAAACAGCGTGTTCAAACCTGCCATCGCGGTGAACGGCCAGCGCGCCAGCTCTTTCACGAACGCCGGCACATCGCGCGGGTTGGTGATGAGAATGGAGTGGCCACCCAGCTCCATCATGCCCAGACAGCACACAGTGAAAGCAAAGATGTGATACAGCGGCAGCGGAGCAATCATGATCTCCTTGCCGGGGTTGAAGCTCGAGGTCAGCACCGCACGCATCTGCAGCAGGTTCGCCACCAGATTAGCCTGTGTCAGCATCGCCCCCTTGGACACGCCGGTGGTGCCACCGGTGTACTGGAGCACAGCGATATCGGTCGGCACCGCAGTGTGATCGACGCAAGGACGGCGCTTGCCCTGGGCCATGGCCGTGGTGAACGGAATGGCTGTCGGCAGCGAGAACACCGGCACCATCTTCTTCACATGCTTGACCAAAGCATTAATGACCTGGCGCTTGGGCGACGGCATCATGTCCGCCAGTTCGGTCAGAAACAGATACTTGATGCCGGTTTGCGGCAGCACTTCCTGCACCAGATCGCCGAAGTTGGCGAGCGCAACCAGCGCCTTGGCACCAGAATCATTGAACTGATGCAGCATCTCGCGGGCGGTGTACAGCGGGTTGGTATTGACCACCACCAGACCGGCGCGCATGGCACCGAAAACCACCACCGGATACTGCAACAGGTTCGGCATCTGCACCGCGATCCGGTCGCCCGGCTTCAGGTCGGTGAAATGCTGAATATAGGAAGCGAAGGCACCACTGAGGCGATCCAGATCGCTGTAGCTCATGGTCCGGCTGGCGAAGGCCACGCTGTTGGTGAAAGCGGGGGCATCGCCAAAGCGATGGCAGGCTTCATGGAATACTTCCAGAACCGAGCTGTAGGCGGCGGTATCAACCTGATACGGCACGGAAGCCGGGTATTTGTCTTTCCAGAATTCAGCAGACATGGGTCACGCTCGCATCATTTTTATTGTGGACGGGTCGGTTCAGCAATACTGGGCGCTAGCAACCAGCGCTCTGCGGCCTGGCGCTCCGCCAATTCGGCGGGCCACGGCAGCACACAAGTATCCAAAGGTGCGGCATCAAGGCGGCATATTGTTGCCAGCCACTCATCGCGGCGGAAAGCATACACCGAGATGCTCTCGCCTACAGCCCGTTGCTGCAGGCGTTTTTCCCAGGATGCCTGATTTACGCGCAATCCATCCAGCGCCACGATGACATCACCGGCCGACAACCCGGCAGCCTCGGCGGGACCGCCGGCTTGCACGAAGGATAGCTGCACGCCGCCCTCGCTGGCTTGGGTGCGTACACCAATCCAAGATCGCGGCAAGGTCGCCGTGCCGGTGCGGCCACCGGTGTCGTTAGCACCCTCGCCGGCGCGGATTTGCACCGTCAGGCCGAGATCGGTCAGCAAGGTCTGCCAGGGCAGCTCGTCGGTACTGTGCAGAGCGCTGTCGAAAAAGGTTTCCAGTGTCGAGCCGACCAGCTCCGCGACGACCTGGCGAATATCAATCTCGGCTATGCCCTGCCCACGCAAGGCAAAACGCTGCCAGAGCAATCGCATCACGGCATCGAGGCTGCTGCCCTTGCTGCGCATCTGCAAATCCAGACACAAGGCCACCAGCGAGCCCTTGATGTAATAGCTGACCACGCTGTTCGGCGTGTTCTCGTCGCTTTTGTAGTACTTGGTCCAGGCATCGAAGCTGGATTGCGCCACCGTCTGGCACTCGCGACCCGGCGTGCGCAGATGTCGCGTGATCTGTTGCGCCAGCAATTCCAGATAGCTGGCCGGGCTGATCAGCCCGGTGCGTACTAGGAACAGATCGTCATAATAGGAAGTCACACCCTCGAAGAACCAGAGCAGCTCGCTATGCACTTCGCGACGCAGGTCGTAGGGAATGAACTCGCGCGGCTTCAGCTGCTTTACATTCCAGCTGTGGAAATACTCATGGCTGCACAAGCCGAGCAGACCGCGATAGCGCTCGCCTGACTTGCCTTCCGATTCACTCAGGGCGGGCAAGTCGTCGCGGCTGCAGAGCAGGCTGGTCGAGCTGCGATGCTCCAGGCCGCCATAACCCTGGCCGACCACCATGAACTGGAAAAGATACTGCTGAAACGGTGCCGGCGTGCCAAAGAAGGCAATCTGCGCTTCGCAGATGACCTTGAGATCGCGCACAAGCCGACCGAGATCGGCGTTGAAGCGTCCCGTAACGGCTATCGCATGCGGCACGCCAGCGGCTTCGAATTCGACATAAGCGAAAGTGCCCATCTCGACCGGATGATCAATCAACTCATCGTAGCTGGCGGCACCATAAAGGCCGAAACCCAGCGCATCAGCACCCCGGCGCGGCAAGGTCGTGGCCACGCGCCAGCACTCTGCACCGTCCACATCAGCCACGCCTGCCGGACAGCAGAGCTCGACGATGACCGCATCCGCCTCCTGCCCCGCCACCGCGAGAAACAGCGAAGTACCGTTGAAGTAGCCATGATGCTGATCGAGATGCGCCGTGCGCACCGACAGGTCCCAGGCATAAACCTCGTACTGAATCGTCAGCGGGCCCTGCGCCGGCGCACATTGCCAGGATGACTTGTCGAGCGCACGGCAGGCGACCGGCTGGCCGTGGACATCGACCACGGCCAGCCCGCTCAGGTTGCGGGCAAAGTCACGAATCATGTAGCTTCCCGGTATCCAATCCGGCAGCCACAGGCGTTGGCCTTGCGCGTCGGGTTGTGCGATGGTTAGCGTGATCTGAAAGCGATGGGAGGCTGGTGTTGCCGAGGCAACCCGGTAATGAACAGCAGCTTGCATACCGGCAAGGCTCCTACTAAAAATACGAAAACACCGAGGTTGAGCAGCATAATGAATATCGCACCTGCTGAACATATCAGCTCCACCGAAGCGGTCGGCGTAGACTTCCTCATGGCCGAAGACGGCCACGCCATCCCGCTGCGGCACTGGCCGGTGGCACATCCGAAAGCACTCATTCACATCGCTCACGGCATGTCCGAGCATAGCGGCCTCTATGCCGACGCTGCAGCCGTACTCAATGCCGCCGGCTACGCCGTGATGGCCCATGATCATCGCTGCCACGGCTTGTCCGTCCCTATCGCCAAGCTTGGCGAAGTCAGCGAAAAGCAGCACTGGGAAGCCGTCTGCGCCGACATGCGCACCATTAATATTCATGGCAAGTCGGTCTACCCGGATGTGCCGTGGATTCTGCTCGGCCACTCCATGGGCTCGTTCATCAGCCTGTCGTTTGCCGAACGGCACTCGCATCTGATCGATATCCTGGTGCTGCAAGGCACCAACTATGAAGCGCCCTGGTTCACTTGGGCCGCGCACTGGTTTGCCGCCTTCGAGTGCTGGCGTCAGGGTGTCAATGCCCGCAGCCCCATCATCCATGCTCTCACCTTCGGCAAGTTTGCCCGCGCCTTCAAGCCTGGCAGCGACTACGACTGGCTGTCTCGCGATCAGGCCTTCGTGCAACGCTATCTGGACGATCCGCGCTGCGGCGTGACCTGCAGCAACGGCTTCTGGCGCGACCTGCTCGAAGGCCTCAGCCGCACCCAACGCATGAGCAACCTGAGCAAGATCCGCAAGGATCTGCCGGTATACTCCTTTGCCGGCGCCAAGGACCCGGTCGGCAAAGAGGGGGTTAGCGTTGCCACTCTGGATGACAAGCTGGAAACTGCCGGCCTGCGCGATGTCACGCTGAAAATCTACGAGGATGCGCGCCACGATCTGTTCCATGAAACCAACAGTGCCGAAGTCATGTCCGACCTGCTCGGCTGGCTGGATGACACGCTGCTTCGCGTCGCGCAGCCAGTCTGCACGCTGAAGCCTGCGCACGAGCCGGCAGCCTGGCTCGCCGGCTCAGCCTGATGCCTGATCCTTACAATCCAATCAAACCGGAATCTGCCCCGATGCGTCTGACCACCCGTTTCACCACTATCTTCGCGATGCTCGCCACCTTGCTGCTGAGCAGCTGCGGCTACAACACCCTGCAGGCTCAGGATGAAGCCATCAAGGCCGGCTGGGCCGAGGTGCTGAACCAGTACCAGCGCCGCAGCGATCTCGTCCCCAACCTGGTCAACACCGTGAAGGGCTATGCCGCCCAAGAAAAGGATGTGCTGATTCAGGTCACCGAGGCGCGTGCCAAGGTCGGCAGCATTCAGATGAACGCCGACAGCCTCAATGACGAAGCCGCACTGAAACGCTTTGGCGAGGCTCAGGGCGCGCTCAGCTCGTCGCTGTCACGTCTGCTACTGGTGACCGAGAACTATCCGCAGCTGAAGTCGGATGCGCTCTTCCGTGACCTGCAAGCCCAGCTCGAAGGCACCGAGAACCGCATCACCGTCGCGCGCAATCGCTACATCAAAGCGGTGCAGAGCTACAACACCACCGTACGCTCATTCCCGAGCAATCTGACCGCCATGGCCACCGGCCTTCAGGTCAAACCCAGTTTCACCGTCGAGAATGAAAAGGCCGTGAGCACGGCACCGGCCGTGAATTTCGGCCAGTAAGTGCGCCATCTCTCGTTTTTGCTGTTGTCGCTGAGCTTGCTGCTCGGCGCCACAAGCGCATTTTCGCAGGATGCTGCGATTGCCGATGAAACTGCAGTTCCTGCCCTGAAGAGCCGTGTTACCGATCTCACCGGAACACTCGATGCATCCGAACAACAAGCCCTGGAGCAGAAGCTGGCGACTTTCGAGCAGCGTAAAGGCAGCCAGCTCGCGGTGCTGATCGTGGCCAGCACAGGCCAGGAGAGCATCGAACAGTTCGGGATTCGCGTCGCCGAACAGTGGAAAATCGGCCGCAAAGGCAGTGATGACGGGCTGATACTGATCGTCGCCAAAGCCGACCGCACATTGCGCATCGAGGTCGGCTACGGCCTCGAAGGCGTGATCCCGGATGCCATCGCCAAACGCGTCATCAGCGAAACCATCGTGCCGCGCTTCCAGGCCGGTGACTTTGCCGGCGGCATTGATGCCGGACTGGCGCAGCTGATGAGCCTGGTGGATGGCGAAGCACTGCCACCACCGGCAAAGCGTCAGCAGCGTCAGGAGGGCAATAATCCGCTCGGGATGCTGCTGATAGCTGCCATGGTCGGCGGGCAGGTGCTGCGCAGCATGCTCGGCCCGGTCGTCGCCGGCGGAGTCGTTGGTGCCGGCGTGTTCGGTGTCGCGTGGTTTGTCACCGGCACGCTGGGGATGGCACTGGTGCTAGGCCTTGGCGGCTTTTTCGTGACGCTGCTCGGCATCATGGGCCTGATCGGCAACTCGGGCTTCGGTGGTGGCGGTCGCGGCGGCATGAGTGGTGGCGGATTCGGCGGTGGTGGCGGTGGTTTTGGCGGCGGAGGCGCATCAGGACGATGGTAATGCAACGATTGAAGCGCATGCTGCGCCATGGCCTGAGCAGCGACGGGCAGCGCCGGCGTCTGTTCGGCAACGAGGTACTTTCAGCCATCGAGCAGGCCACCAAGGCCTGCGAGTCACGCCATGCCGGAGAAATCCGTTTTGCCGTGGAAACAGCACTACCGTTCCCGGCGCTCTGGCAGAATCGCTCGGCGCGCGAACGCGCCATCGAGATTTTTGCCCGCGAACACATCTGGGATACCGAGCACAACAATGGCGTGCTGATCTATGTGCTGCTGGCCGAGCACGAGGTCGAAATCGTCGCTGATCGCGGAGTCGGCAATACTCGCGTGGCGCAGGCAGAGTGGGAGCATTGCTGCCAGGTCATGGAAGCACACTTCCGTCAGGGCGCATTCCAGGCCGGCGCCATCGCTGGCATAGAGGCTGTGGCAGATGTGCTGCATCGCCATCCGCCAGCACAGGCAGACGCCGGCAACGAACTGCCGGACCGCCCTATCCTTCTGTAGCCCAGCGCTGCCCTGTCCCGTGCTCAGAGCTGAGCGCGGATGGACTCGATGCGCTTTCGGTTGGCACCGAGATCGCTGTAGCCCAGACGCGATGCAGAGCGCAGGTGCACCAGACCGCGGTCGACATCGAGCGCAAACTCGACATCATCGACATAGCCCATGAGCGGGCTGGTGAATTCGGCATACACATACGTTGGTGTTTGCTGAATGATGCTGGCACCTTTCTGTGCTGCGACGACGTTGACCACATGGGCAAAAAAAGCGAGCGCCTCACCCTGCACCGGAATCGGTGCAATGGCCGCATAGTTTCCGGGTGCCGCCTGGCTGTTGACCGAATTCGGCTTGCTCGCCGCCGGTTTCAGATAGCCGTTGTGATAGCCCAGATCAGTCGGTCTGCTGCCCGCGAATAGTCCCATCATGCTTCCCCAAGAGTTGGCGCTGAAGCAAAGCATCAGCAGGAAAAAAATACCGCTACGACGTGATGTCATTGTTTTTATTTACCCAGCGCTTATTTGCTGAGATAGCGCATGGCATCTTCGATGCCTTTCAGCGTCAAGGTATGCATGCGGTTTTCCAGCAGCTGCAAGGTCATCTCAGTCGATGGCGTCATCTTCCAGTGCTTTTCCGGCTCCGGGTTCAGCCACACCACCTTCTGGAAATGATTGGTCAGACGCTGCATCCAGACCGTCCCCGGCTCTTCGTTGAAGTGCTCGACCGAGCCGCCCACCGACTGGATCTCGTAAGGCGACATGCTGGCATCGCCAATGAAGATCACGCGGTAGTCCGAAGCGTATTTGTGGATGATGTCGTAGACCGAGGTACGCTCGCTCCAGCGCCGGAAGTTGTTCTTCCACACCGACTCGTAGAGGAAGTTGTGGAAGTAGAAGAATTCCAGGTGCTTGAATTCGGTCTTGGCCGCCGAGAACAGCTCCTCGCAGACGCGCACATGCGGGTCCATGGAACCGCCCACATCGAAAAACAGCAGCACTTTCACGCGGTTGCGGCGCTCAGCCACCAGCTTGATGTCGAGCATGCCGGCGTTGTGCGCGGTGTGACGAATGGTGTCATCGATGTCGAGAATTTCCTCGGCACCCTGACGCGCAAAGCGACGCAGGCGACGCAACGCGAGCTTGATGTTGCGGATGCCGAGCTCGACATTGTCATCCAGGTTGCGGAACTCACGCTTCTCCCAGACCTTGACCGCGCTCTTGTTGCGCGACGGCCCGGCCATGCGGATACCTTCCGGGTTGGCCCCGTAAGCGCCAAACGGTGAAGTGCCGCCGGTGCCGATCATCTTGTTACCGCCCTGATGGCGCTTCTCCTGCTCCTGCAGGCGCTCCATGAATTTTTTCAGCAGCTCTTCCAGCGAGCCGGCTTTCTGCAGCTCGGCCAGCTCCTCCGGCGACAGCTGCTTCTCCAGCTCCTTGCGCAGCCAGTCTTCCGGGATCTGCTTGCTCAGGTCATCCAGCGACAGACTATCAAGGCCGTCAAAGTAGGCTTTGAAAGCGCGGTCGAACTTGTCGAAATGGCGCTCATCCTTGACCAGCGTGAGCTTGGCCAGTTGATAGAACGCCTCCTGATCGGCATAGACCAGGCCCGTCTTCAGAGCGGCATTGAGGTCGATAAGTTCGCGGATGCTGGTCGGCACCTTGAACTCGCGCAATGTCTGGTAGAAGTTGACCAGCATGAGGACGCCCTCGCCTTATTGTGCGGTTTCGCGACGATTCATGAAGGCCAGACGCTCCAGCAGCGCCACATCGGCTTCGTTCTTCAGCAGCGCGCCGTACAGCGGCGGAATGGCCTTGCGCGTGTCGCGGTTGCGCAGAATGTCTTCCGGAATATCGTCGGACAGGATGAGCTTGAGCCAGTCGATCAGCTCCGAAGTCGTCGGTTTCTTCTTCAGGCCCGGCACCTTGCGCAGATCAAAGAAGATATCCAGCGCATCTTTCAGCAGCTGCGCCTTCACATCCGGGTGATGCACGGCGACGATGGCCTTCATGGTCTCAGCATCGGGGAAGCTGATGTAGTGGAAGAAGCAGCGACGCAGGAAGGCGTCCGGCAGCTCTTTCTCGTTGTTCGAGGTGATGATGACGATGGGGCGCTGCTTCGCCTTGATGGTCTCGCCAGTCTCGTAGACGAAGAACTCCATCTTGTCGAGTTCAGTCAGCAGGTCGTTGGGAAACTCGATGTCGGCCTTGTCGATCTCGTCGATCAGCAGCACCACACGCTCGTCGGCGTCAAACGCCTCCCAGAGCTTGCCTTTCTTGATGTAGTTGCGGATGTCGTGGACGCGCTCGGTACCGAGCTGGGAGTCACGCAGACGTGACACCGCATCGTATTCGTACAGGCCTTGCTGGGCCTTGGTGGTGGACTTGATGTGCCACTGGATCAGACGCACACCAAAGGCTTCGGCGACCTGCTCGGCCAGCAGCGTCTTGCCGGTGCCAGGCTCGCCCTTGATCAGCAGCGGTTTCTGCAGCGTGACGGCAGCATTGACCGCAAGCGACAGCTCCGGCGTGGTGATGTAACGGTCGGTCCCGATAAAAGCCATGATGTACCCTCGAAAAAACCCGAAATACGGGAAAAATGCAGCCTAGCGCGATGTGCGCCGCCTGTCAGCCAGAGTTGCAATCTTTGCTGTCAGATTCAGCCAGGCTCAAGACGGCTCGCGACGGCGCGCAGCATCCAGAACCAGTGCCAGACCGCCAAACAGAAACCACGGCAGGATGGCCTTGAACATGCCCAGCGGCGACTTCATCAGCAGCTGCAACAGCAGCAGCATCAATGCAGGCGCCACGCTCAGATTGCCATTCTCGGCGAGCAGCGCCGGACTGAACAACACCACCAGAAAGAACAGACGCGCCTGGCGCTCACTGTTGGGAAACCAGTCGGCCAGATGGCCCACGATGAACACGCGGTAAAGCACCGTGGCCGCCGTCAGATAGGCCAGCCAGCACAGGCCGTAAACCAGCATGCTCATTGTGATGCTCCGGGCAAGGGCTCGCTGCTGTCGGTATCGGCAGCAGAACGACGGCGCCAGGCCGGGGCATCCTGCGCATGCTCGCTGAACGACTCCGGCTGCGGCGGCATCTGCAGATAGAATTGCTGGCTGGCGAGCTTCTCCAGCACCTGGGCAATATCGGCACGTGCCAGCTTGCGCTCGACGGACAAGAACATGTCGGTGACATGCCTGGGCGCGCCGAACATCTGCATGAGCACGTCAGGCACCGGCTTCAGGCCGCTGGCTTTCGGCACATACAGATACATTTCATCTTTCTTCGAGCTCTTGTAGATCGAGCACAGCACACGACTCATCACACGTTCCTCGCACGCGACCAGTTCGCCAACTCGTCGCGATGATCCTGTAATACGCGCTCCACCACCGGTGTCAGCAGCGACGCACGCCAGCCCGTGATCTGTGCTGTACCGGCGGCGATATCGTGATCGACAGCGGCAAGCACCACCTTGTCAGCCAGGCGTTTGCGCCAGAGCACATCCAGGGGCAGCTGCAGCGTGCCGGCAACCTCGGCCAGCGCCTGCTTCAGCGCATCATAAACGCTACTGGCCTCGCGCGGCAGTGGCGGCGGCAGACGAGACGGCAAGTCGCCATCCGCCAGTGCGCGCGCCTGGCTGATCAGCGCCAGCAATTCGGCCCCGTCACGCCGCGCCACACGCGGATTAAGCTCGGCAATGCCGTGGAAGCCGGCGGCATTGCGCGGCTGCTGACGCGCCAGCTCGAACAGCGACTGCGGCTTCAGCAGATGCCCGCGCGGCACATCGCGCGCCACCGCCTCGCGCTCGCGCCAGGCCATCAATGCCTGCAGCACGGCCAGCTCTCGCGGCAGCAGACGCCAGGCATTGCCATGATCCTGATAGCAGGTATCGGCATTGACCGCTGCCGGCAGGCGGCAGACTTCAGCGCATTCGGCCTCGTAGGTCGTGACCAGATTGCGCGCACCCAGACGCTGCATCAACTCGGCATACAGCGCCGGCAAATGCCGGACATCGAGCGCCGCATAGTCGAGCTGGTGCTGTGTCAGCGGGCGCTGCAGCCAGTCCGTGCGCGAGGCATCCTTGGGGATTTCAATGTCCAGAACAAGCTGCAGGGCCTTTTGATAGCCGACCTGCAGACCCTCGCCAAGCATCGCCAGCGCAATCTGGGTATCGTGGATGGTGCCGAGACCTTGCGAGGTCAGCGGCGTCAGCACTTCCAGATCTTCCGAGCAGGCGTGCAACACTTTCAGCGAACCTTGCGGACCGAGCACGGCATCGAGCATGCGCAGATCAGCAATGGCCACCGGATCGACCAGCGCCTCGCCCTGCCCGTCGCCGAGCTGAATCAAGCCGATCTTCGGGTAAAAGGTATCGACGCGGATGAATTCGGTATCGAGAGCGAGTGGGCGGGCTTGCAGCCAGCGCGGCAGGGTCGCTTGCAGACCCTCCGCGCTGTCGAGGTAAAGCGTTTCTGACGCAGGTTGGGTCACTAGAGTTCCAGTTGTTTGGCAATCACTTCGTTCATGATCTCGTAAGTGCCGCCGCCAATCGAGAGAATTCGGTTGTCGCGGTAAAGTCTTTCGACCAGTGACTCGCGCATGAAGCCCATGCCGCCGAAAATCTGCACCGCCTCGGTGGTGACAAAGTCGCTGGTCTGGGTGGCAAAATTCTTCGCCATCGACACTTCCTTGATGGACGGGATGCCCTCGGCGATGCGCGCACCAACGCGATAAGTGAACTCGCGGCTGGCCTCGATGCGCGTGGCCATGTCGGCGAGCTTGTGGCGGATGATCTGCATCTGGCTCAAGTGCTTGCCGAAAGCCTGACGCTCGCGCGCCCAGCGCAGGCTTTCTTCCAGCGCCAGCTGCGCCGTCATGTTGGCCATCACGGCCAGATTGAGCCGCTCCATCTGGAAGTTGCTCATGATCAGCAGGAAGCCGGCATTTTCGCTGCCGATCAGGTTCTCGGCAGGGACAATGACGTTGTCAAAAAAGATCTCGGCGGTGTCGGACGCCCACCAGCCCATCTTCTTCAGCGGCGTTCCGGTGGATACGCCAGCGCGCGAACGCTCGATCAGCAGCAGGCTGATACCGGCATAACCAGGGCCACCGGTGCGCACGGCAGTGACATAGAAATCGGCGCGGATGCCGGAGGTGATGAAAATCTTGCTGCCGGTGACCACATAGTGATCGCCATGCTCATCGCTGTGACTACGCACGGCGCGGGTCTTCAGGCCGGCCACATCGGAACCGCCAGATGGCTCGGTGATGGCCAGTGCCGCGATCATGTCGCCGGCCAGCACCGGCGGGATGAACTTATCTTTCAGCTCCTGACTGCCCCACTTCTCCAGCGGTGGCAGCGCAATATCGAGCGAACCGAGGCTAGCCGCGAAACCGCCGGAACCACAGCGCATCAGCTCTTCCGTGACCGCGACCTTGAGAAAGACATCCTCGCCGGTGCCGCCGTAGGCAACATCGTGGCCGACGCCGAGCAGACCGGCATCGCCAGCCTTCTTGTAGATTTCGCGCGGAAAACTGCCGGCCTCTTCCCAGTCATTAATAAAGGGCAGCACTTCGCGCTCGTTGAACTGGCGCGCTGTGAGGCGGGCCTGCTCGTGGATATCGTTGAAATAATTCGTGTACAGACTCATGAGAAAACTCCAGACGCCGCGAGGAATAGCGGCGTGACCGGGCGGTTCTATCATTGCCGTGAAGACGGTTCAAGGATTTTGTGCCAAGACAGAATCAGAAACAGCGCCCCCAGCACCGCAGCCCCATAAATCACCGTCAGCGACAGCGGTGATGTGAAGGTGTAAAGCGGCTCAGTGCTGAGTCGGTAATGTAAGCCGGCATGGACTAGCGCAAACGTCGCCAGACTGAGTTGAGTAAGCAGCCTGACACGCGGCGACGCCTGCTGCGTCAGCCACAGCAGGCCGGCAAACAACGGAACATGCAGCAACACAAACCAGAACTGGCCATCGGCTGGCGGCAAGCTCCGCAGCACATAGAGTAATCGCCACTCTGACTGCGCCATGGCATCCAGTTCGTGCGTAAACAAGGTGGCCAGCATCAGGCAAAACACAGCATTGGCAAATCTCATCGATAGCCTCCGAACACTCATGACTTGCGCGTGAGCAGATACAGCAACGGTCCGAACGAACCGGTGGTCAGTGTGGCCATCAGCCATGGCCAGGCATTGCGGCCACTGGCCTTGGCATCGCGCCATATCCAGATCATCACCAGTGTCAGCGCGATCAGCAGATCGGCAAAAATCTGCAAACTCGCCAAACTTTGCAAAGGCGACATGAAAATGCCGACATACCCGAACTCCGTCATTGCGATGGTGCTTAACGCGCCAAACAGGGCCAGGGCAATGAGGATCAATGAGCGTTGCATGGTCGTACTCCTGAACTAAGACAGGCCGACTATCCAGCGATCAGGTCATGCCGGCAATTACCCCGGAGGTCATTGAATCATCTTTCGACTGTGCTTAAATCAGGCCATGAACACGCCACTGACCAGCACCCTGCAACACGCCCGCAAGGCCAGACGCTACAGCCAGCTGGAGCTGTCACTGCGCTTGCAGATCTCGCAACGACATCTCAGCTTTGTCGAAAGCGGTCGCGCCAAGCCCAGCCGCGACCTGCTCATGGCCTGGCTGCAGGAGCTGGATGCACCACTGGTGATACGCAATGCCGCCATGCTGCAGGCAGGCTACGCTCCGGCCTACAGTGACGCATCACTGAACGATCCGTCATTGGCACAGGCCAGTGAGGCACTGGCGCAACTGCTCAGCGCGCACAACCCTATGCCGGCACTGGTCATCGATGCACAGTGGAATTTGCTGCAGATGAATCTTGGCTGCCAATGGCTGACAGCCGCGCTCATGCCCTGGGCCGCCAGTCTACCTGCCGACATGCCGATCAACATGCTCGATGTGCTGGTTCACCCGGAAGGTCTGACCAAACACATGACCAATCTTGCCGAAGTCGGACCTGCCCTGCTCGGACACGTGCGCAACGATGCCAGCATGCAGCCCGCCATCGCCGACAAGGTCAATGCCTTTGCCGAGCTGTTGCGCAGCCGGCTCGGTACGCAAAGCCTGCATGCCAACGCACGCCCCAAGGCGCCCGTACTGACCACTCGCTTCGCAACAGAATACGGCGAACTGGCCTTTTTCAGCATGTTCACCACCTTCGGCACACCGCAAGACATCACGCTGGCATCGCTGCGGGTGGAGCACATGTTTGCTGCAGATGACGCGACGCGGGCGGTGCTCAGCGCACAGGTAAAATAAAGCTACTTCTTCGGCGAACAGGTAATGTTATAGAAGCTGCCGCCGTCCATATTCAGGCCGATTCTGGGGCCTGCCATCAACTTGCCATTGGCTGCCGCCAGCGAACCACTCTCGAAGATGATCTTGCCCGAGTCCGTCAGCCGGTACTTGCCAGACTTGCCACGCTTGTCGCGATAGCTGTCGGCGCTGTCGATACGGATATCGATGAAGGCATAGTTCGTCATCCCGCCCGCCAGGGTGTAGCACGCATACAAGCCCTTGCTCAGCTTGTCGGATGTCTGCGCCGAGGCTCCCACGGGCCGCAGATACCAGTGCATGTAAAATCGCGTTTCGCCATCTGCATCCTTGCGAACCTTACACATGCCGTTGTTCAGCTCGACAATTTCGCCCTTGTTGCCCTCACGATCGACGACGCGGACACCCGCTACGCACTGCGATGCTTTACTGAATTCCTGAGCCCATGCGGTCCCACTGGCACCGATCAGCAGCATGATCATCATTGTTTTATGCATTTCTGTTGCTCCGGTTATCTTGCCAGTCAAAATCCATCTGCCGCGCGGTAAGCAGCGCCAGCTCGCGTCCGGCGAGGCGCTCGACCAGGTGCAGGCTCATGTCGATGCCGGCGGATATGCCTGCCGATGTCACGATAGCACCCTCATCCACCCAGCGCTGCCCCGCCACGGTATTGACCGCCGGATACCAGGCCTGCATGTCCGGGATATCCTCCCAATGCGTGGTCGCACTGAGGCCATCCAGCAGACCTGCCTCGGCCAACAGGAAAGCACCGGTGCAGACCGAAGCCGTCAAACTGGCCCGATTTGCGGTAGCAGCAATCCATGCGATGACCTCCGGCGTCTCCCGCTCGGCTGTGACCACACCGCCTGCGATCAGCAGTACATCAATCGGCGGATGATTGGCAAAGCTGTAATCCGGCTGAACGACAAGACCAGCACGGGCTTTGACCAGTCCCGCCTCACGCGCCACCGTGCAAACCGTAAAGGGCACGGGAAGTGACGGATTCTCACGCCTGAAGACACGAGATGCCGTGGTGAATACCTCGTAGGGGCCGGCGAAGTCGAGGACTTCGACATCCGGAAAGAGGTAGATAGCAATGGATAGAGGCGCGTTAAGCGATATGGACAACATGGCTCAGTCGCCGGCAGAGGCCGATGGCGGTTGAACAGACGGCGTCATGGCTGGCGCTTGCTCCTGCGCATGAACGAGCACCAGCCTGAACTTGCCTAAGCGGGCGCTTAACAGCCAGCGCACATAAAAATAGAGGAATACCGCGCCAGACAACACGCCCACGAGACCACCAAGTGCAGATGTCACTGAGGCCGAAAAGCCGGCGACCGCACAAATTGCACCGATCACACCGCCCAGTAACGAGCCGCAGATCAGCGAACCCAGCGTGACCAGCACGCTTCTCCAGAAAAACCCCCAGCAGATGCGCGCTTTCGAGGACAAGGAGAGTGCTTTTATATCCACTTTAATCATGATGACTATCCCTTTCAGTTTTGCAGCGACTTCAAGCCTGCGCGATGCAAGCCGTTCAGACCTAGACCGGTCGCCGGCCGCTCAAGGCATGCGTCAGCGTGCTGCCACCCAGATATTCCAGTTCCCCGCCTACCGGCACGCCCTGAGCCAGGCGCGTAACCATCAGTGGCAGGCCGCGCGTGGCTTCGCGCAGATAGTGCGCAGTCGCCTCGCCTTCCACGCTGGGGTTGGTGGCGATGATCAGCTCTTCGATCTCGGGTTCGGCGCGCAGACGCTCGATCAGCGCCGGCAGGCCGAGCTCGTTGGGGCCGATGCCGTCGAGCGGTGACAAACGACCAAGCAGCACGAAGTAGCGGCCACGATAGCTGCCGCTCTGCTCCAGCGCGATGACATCCATAGGGCTTTCGACGACGCAGAGCAGGTTTTGCTCACGGCTGCTATTGCTGCATATGTCGCACACCGTTTGCTCGGTGAGGTTGCGGCAGATGCTGCAGTGTTCAACATGGTGCAGCGCCTGTTCGAGCGCGCGCGCCAGGCGCAGACCGCCGGGACGCTGGCGTTCGAGCAGGTTCAGCGCCATGCGCTGCGCCGATTTCGGGCCGACACCGGGCAGAATGCGGAGGGCGTCGATGAGTTCGCGCAGCAGCGGGCTGGGCATGGCTTAGAACGGCATCTTGAAGCCGGGCGGCAGGCCCATGCCGGCGGTGGCCGAGCCCATGGCATCCTTGCTGGCGGCTTCGACCTTGCGCACAGCGTCGTTGACGGCGGCGGCGATCAGGTCTTCGAGCACTTCCTTGTCTTCGCTCAGCAGGCTGTCGTCGATAGCGACACGCTTCACATCGTGCTGACCGTTCATGGTGATTTTCACCAGACCGGCACCGGATTCGCCGGTCAGTTCGGCTTTGGCCAAGGCCTCCTGCGCCAGCGCCATCTTCTTCTGCATCTGCTCTTGCATGCGCTGAGCCTGTTGCATTAATTGCTGCATATTCATTGGATTATCTCTCGTAGCTAATGTTTTTAATAAAGATTATTTAATGCGGCAAGGTTATGGAATCGGGAACCAGCGTGGCATCAAAGGTGCTGATCAGCGCCTTTACCACGGGGTCCTGACGCAGAGCTGCTTCGGCGTTGTGCAGGCGTTCATTCTGCAGGCGCAGGCGACGCTGGGCCGGGGTTTCAGCGCCAGGTTCGACAAATTCCAACGGGATGTTGCGGTCAGGAAACTGCTGGGTGAGCTTCTGCTGCAACTGCGGCAAAGCCTGTCCGCCGGCGAGCATCTGGTGACGCGGCGACAGTTGCAGCTCCCAGCGCGTGGGTGTGCGCTCAACCAGCAAGGCATTGCGGGCGAGATTGATGGCCGCACCGGTGAGCCCGGAATGCTCGACCCAGTCGGCCCAGCGCTCGGCAGTCCAGCCGGAGGTCGACGCGACTGACGGCTCCTCGGACGCAACAGGTGACTCCGCTGAAACGACGGCAGGTGCAGGAGCTGCCACGACAACGGGAACTGAGGCAGCCGCTGCAACCCTTACAGCGACCGGCTGCGCCTCCAGGCCTGATATCGCAGGTGCTGATTGCACCGGCGCTATCGCACGCTTGACCGGTGTAGTCACGGCAACCCCACCGCCGCCCGCCACTGCCGGATTCAAGGGCCGAAACGCCAGCATGCGCAGCACGGTCATCTCGAAACCGGCACGCGGGTCCACGGCCAGCGGCAGATCGCGACGGCCCTGAATGGCCATCTGGTAATACAGCTGCAAATCCTCGGCCGTCAGCGCCGTCGCCAGATTCAGCAGACGATCGCGATCACCCTCGGCATTGTCTATGGCATCCGGCACGGCCTGCGCCACCGCCAGCCGATGCAGCACGGTAATGATCTCGCCCAGTGCGCCGGCGAAGTCGATGCTCTGTTCAGCCATGCCCGCCACTACCTGCAGCAGCGCCGCGGCGTCGCCGGCGTGGATGGCGTCGAGCACGCGAAACACCAGATCACGATCAATGGAGCCGAGCAGGCTGCGCACTTCGGCCTCGCGCAGCTCGCCCTGACCGAAGGCGATGGCCTGATCGGTCAGCGACAAGGCATCGCGCATGGAGCCCTGAGCCGCGCGCGCCAGCAGCCACAACGAGCCGTCATCGCTGGTGATGGCTTCAGCCTGCAGCACATGCTGCAAATGCCCGACCACACGCTCGGGCGTCATCGGCTTCAGCGCAAACTGCAGGCAGCGCGACAAAATAGTGATGGGCAGTTTCTGCGGATCGGTGGTAGCGAGCAGGAATTTGACATGGGGTGGCGGCTCTTCCAGCGTCTTCAGCAGCGCGTTGAACGCCGCCTTGGAGAGCATGTGAACTTCGTCGATCAGGTAGACCTTGTAGCGCCCACGCGTCGGCAGATATTGTGCGTTATCAATGAGTTCTCGCACATTATCGACGCCGGTATTAGATGCCGCATCGATCTCCAGAAGGTCGGCAAAGCGGCCATCCTCAATCTCGCGGCAGCTGCTGCAAACGCCGCAGGGCGTGGCGGTGATGCCGGTTTCGCAGTTCAGGCAACGCGCCAGAATACGGGCGATGGTGGTCTTGCCAACACCGCGTGTGCCGGTGAGCAAGTAGGCATGGTGCAGGCGGTTCTGCTCCAGCGCATGGCTGAGCGCACGCGCTACCACATCCTGCCCGACCAGCTCCTCGAAGCGGCGCGGACGGTACTTGCGGGCCAACACCTGATAGCTCATGCGAATATCCGTGACAAATAAGAACCGGCCTATCGTAGCGGATGCGCCGCGTCGGCCCAAGCCATTGCTGCCGCGAAAGCACCGCCATGCAAAAAAAGCACTGGCGCAAATAAACTGACATCTCGCGCTTGCACAATGACTTGCCAGTCGTTAGCTTCGCCCTAACGAAAACAGACAAAAGTTGCTCATGTCCTCTCCTGCTCAACGCGTTTCCCGTATCGCCAACCAGACTTACCAGCACGCTGCCAAGGTCATTACCTATCAACCCTGGTGGCAAAGCCTGCCGGAAGACTTTGCCGACTGGCAGGACAAATTCGAGCTGGACACCGTGCCACGCCTGATGGTGACCGGCACATCCGCGATAGATACGGTGCTGCGTACCGGCCTCGCCACCCTCGCCGGCCTCCTCGCCATCCCGACCACGCTGCGTCCGAGCGTAGTCGCGCTGGATCGCGACAATCGCCAGTTCTATCAGCGCCTGGCGGCCGAAGGTGATGCCGCACGCTGCTATCCCAAGCCTGATCGCGGCGTCAGCATGACGATGCACAAACCGGGACTGCTTGATTACCGGCCCAAAGTCGGCCGCGTTGATGTGCTCTCGTTCGAGAGCATTTTCAAGACGCTGAATCCCGCACTGCAAGCGCATTACAGCCAGTTCACGCGCAACCGCACGGCCTGGGCCGAACATTGGCAGCATGGCGACCGGCCACGGCCGACGCTGATCGTTATCCACGGCTTCACTGCCGATCCTTACTGGCTGAACAGCCGCTTTCTGGCGCTGCCCTGGTTCTACGAGCTGGGCTACGACATTCTGCTGGTGACGCTGCCCTTCCATGGCCGTCGCCAGGAGCGCAGTTCGCCGTTCAGCGGCCACGGCTGGTTCTCCCACGGCTTCTGCCACATGAACGAAACCATGGGCCATGCCATCCACGACATTCGCGTGTTCATGGACTATCTGGAAGATCTCGGCGTGCCGGCGATGGGTGTGACCGGCATCAGCCTCGGCGGCTACACCTCGGCGCTGCTGGCGTCGGTGGATGAGCGCCTGAGCTGCGCCATCCCCAATGTGCCGGTAGTGAGCATCATGGACATCGTGCTGGAATGGTTTCCGGCCGGCTGGATTGCCCGCATGGGCATGAAGCTCGGCGACATTTCGGTGACCGAGGCGCGCGCATCCGTGGCGATTCAGTCAGCGCTGAGCTTCAAGCCCGTCATGTCGAAAGATCGTCTGATGCTGATTGCCGGTGCCGGCGACCGCTTTGCACCGCCGAAGCACACACACATCCTCTGGGAGCACTGGCAGCGCTGCCGTCTGCACTGGTTTCCGGGCAATCACCTGATTCATCTCGATCAGGGTCGCTACCTGCATGCCATGCGCAGCTTCATGAAGCACATCAAATTCGTGCCCTGAACCGGGCGGGGATAACAATACCGACCTGTGCTCACGGCACAGGCCGGTCAACAACAGTTATGGCTTGAGACGATCGACCAGCGACTTCAGTGTGCTGGTGGCTTCGCCAACCAGACCTTCCACCGTCGACTTGATGTCATCGACCTTGCTTTCACCCGCAGCGCGTAATTCTTCGAACTTGCTTTGAGCTTCGGCCTGTAAACCTTTCAACTGCTCCAGATGGCCATTCAGCTCAATTTTCATATCGGCGCTTGCGCCCTCTGCCTTGGCTTTCAAGACTTCTGCCTGGGCTTTCCACTCGTTAAGTTGAGCCTGTAACTTCTGTTGGTATGCGTCTAATGCACTCATGATGAACTCCTGTTATCGACTGAGTTGCGCGGAAATTTTCCGCAAATGGCTTTCGCTTATAACGCCTGGCCCTGCATGGGGTAAAGGCTTCACCGACAAGAGGCAGTGCTCAGCCAGTCAGCAGCACCCGTACCCGCGCGGCGACCCATCGCCCAGCATGCGGTGAGCAGATAGCCTCCGGTGGGCGCTTCCCAGTCGACCATCTCTCCGGCACAGAATACACCCGGCAAGTCGTGCAGCATCAGGTCTGGCGTCAGCGCCGGCCAGGTCACACCACCGGCCGAGCTGATGGCCTCAGCGAGCGGACGCGGTGCCAGCAGCGTCAATGGCAAGGCCTTGATACGAGCAGCCAAGTGCACCGGATCGGCCAGCTCAGTTGCCGTGACGACCTCACGCAGCAGCGAGGCCTTCACACCCTCCAGGCCGATGCGCTGCCAGTGCCGCGCCAGCGTGAGCTTGCCGCGCGGCTTTTGCAACGCCGCCAGCAGCTGCGCTGGACTCATGTCCGGCAGCAGATCCAGCACAATCTCTGCGCTGCCATGGCTGGCGATGCGATCGCGAACCGCGGCCGAATGCGCGTAAATCAGACTGCCTTCGAGACCGGCCCGAGTCAGCACACACTCGCCTTTGCGCGCCGGCAGCGGCAGCCAGGGCAAGCTCAGACTGATGTTCTTCAGCGGCGAGCCGGCGCGTTGCTGCAAGATCGGCGACCACGCTGCCTCGAAGCCGCAATTGGCCGGACGCAAAGGCTGCACACGGACACCGCGCTGCATCAACCAGGGCAGCCAGGCGCCGTCGGAGCCAAGCCGGGCCCAGCTGCCGCCGCCGAGCGCCAGCACCGTCACGCCCGCTCGCACATGCTGCTCGCCTGACGGGCCGGCAAAGACCAGATCGCCCTCATCGCTCCAGCCCGTCCAGCGCTGCCGCGTGTGAATCTGCAAGCCTTGTCCGCGCAAACGCTGCAACCAGCGCCGCAGCAACGGTGCCGCTTTCATTTCCTGCGGAAAGACGCGCCCGGAACTGCCGACAAAGGTCTGCACGCCGAGACCATGCACCCAGTCGCGCAGGGCATTGGCATCGAACGCCGACAGCAAGGGCTCAAGCTGGCGAGATGACTCGGTATAACGCGTCAGAAAGGCGGGCGCTGGTTCGGCATGAGTGATGTTGAGGCCACCAATGCCGGCCAGCAACAGCTTGCGACCCAGCGACGGCATGGCATCGAAGAGATCGACGCGATGCCCGGCCAGCAGCAGCTGCTCGGCGGCCATCAGGCCAGCAGGGCCGCCACCGACAACGACGGCAGGCAGCGTGTCAGCGCCGTTTTCAGCCACTTTGCCCGTCATCACGACCGACACGTTTGAGTTCGGCAAGACGCACAATGACGTAGGCAATCAGTGACACCACGAAGAATACCAGCAGCATCCACGCAATGCCTTGCAGCGTCTCGATGACGGTGCGGTACAACTCCAGCACCCAGCGCTCGGTGGTCAGCTTAAGGATCATGGCATCCTTGTCTCCGGCCATCGGCGAGATATAGCGCTCCAGATCATAGATGCGCACGCCGGAGGAAATGCCGACGACAAAAATGGCGAATTGCATGTAGCGCTGCCAGGCCTGAAAAATGTCATCGGCGATGAGGCGTTGCAGAATGCGTTGCAATGGCTGTGCAAAAGCACGGGCAGCGAGCAGGGAAACCAGTGCCGAGAGCACCAGGGTGACAAACAAGAGGGTCAGAAACATGATGCCTCCGCCAACACGATAAAGCGGGGTTGGGTGGCAACCCTGCCAGCCCGACCTCGGCACAGACTCCACGGCGACCGTTGCTTCCTTCCGGACCTGGCGGGATTGACCATTTCACCTTGCGAGGAGACCGGCAGGGTCACCATAGCGTCGCTCATGACTGAGCGAGCGCGCAGTATAGAGAAAAGCCCCGGCCCTGCAAACGCCGGCGAGGACTTTTCCGGCTCAAACGCCGTTGAAAGCGTCGAGCTCCTGCTTGAGCAGACGCATGACCTGCGGCGAGTTGACCATTTCCATGTGACCGACACCCGGCAGCGTGATTTCGCGGCCATAGTGCGCGGCCACACGCGAGTTATTTTGCGGCGCGACGATGCTGTCGTGCGGCGACCAGATGGCAATGAACGGGATCGGACAGGGCTGCGCCTCCGCCTCGGCGGTGAAGGCCGTGGCCCAGGCATTGCCGTTGGTGAGCTGGGCCACGATGGGGCCGAGCTTGTCCTTGCCCTCGGCCAGTACCGTACCCTTGAACGGCGAACCGACGGCAATCGCCAGCGCCGCTTTCGCCAGGCCGCCAAAGCGATGCAGATAGAGCCGAATGACCAGACCGCCCATGCTGTGACCGATCAGGATCACGCGCGGTGCACCGGTCTCGGCCAGCACCTCATCGACAAAGCGGGCCAGATGTTCGGCATTCGGCTCGACACCGGCAAAGATCGGTTCCGGACTGACGCAGTAGACCTTGCCATAGCCATTGCGCAGAAGATATTTGCGCCAGGCATACAAGTAGCCCCGATTAGTGAAGAAGCCGGGCACCAGCACCACCGGCAAACCTGTGTGCGGCAGGCCGGCCGGCGGATTGTTAGGCACCAGCCAGGGCTCGAAGGCAAACAGGAAGGGATAGGTCAGGATAGCCGCCCACCATTCGCGCAGCAGCATGGCCACGGTCGTGGCGCAGCCGATCTCATGTTCGGCGCGCTTGGGCGAGCGATGTTTCCAGGTCGGCAGCCAGTTGCCCAGCGTCAGGAAGAAACGCAGCGACACGAATACCAGCAGCGAAATCAGCACCACGCGCAGTGGCGGCACGCAATGCGCCAACACGGCATAAGTCCCGATACCGGCATACAACGCCGCTTCGATCAGAAAAGCCTTGAAGAAGCCACGGCCATGTCCAGTGAAACCCTGCTCTTGCACACCCTGTTTTTGCTGCATGGGCGCAGACTCCTGTTCTTCTTGTAGGCAGAAATGTTTGGCGGCATAAATGAATGCGCTAGGATAGCCGACACCACTCGTCATACATAGGCCAGACCATGACTCTGCAGTATCGCGATCTGAGCAGCCCCATCGGCCCATTGCGCCTGCTGGCAGATGACACGCATTTCACCGGCCTGCAATTGCCCTTTCGCCGCCGCCAAGGCGAACTGCAAGCTCTCGGCCTGCCCGATCCGAGCTGGCGAGATGCACCCGAGCTGCTGCCATCCGTGGCGGCACAACTGACGGCCTATTTTGCCGGAGAGCTGACTGATTTCGATTTCGATGCCTTCGAGTTGCCCTGCGCCCTCACCGGCACAGAGTTCCAGCGCGAGGTCTGGCACGCGCTGATCCGCATCCCCTACGGCAAGACCTGCTCTTACGGCGATCTGGCGCGTCGCATCGGCCGCCCGAAAGCGGTACGCGCGGTTGGCGCCGCCAACGGTGCCAACCCGATACCGATCATCGTGCCCTGCCACCGCGTGATCGCCTCGGATGGCTCGCTGCACGGCTTTGGCGGCGGTCTCGACATCAAGCAGCGGCTGCTGAACCTGGAGCAAGGCCAGCATCAGGACTTCATGCTGACCTGATCCTCCCCTAGAAAAAGCTCAGTGAGATGAATCCTGGCGCCCTTCGGAATGAGGCGTGTCGGCCAGCGTTTCGCGCAGCGCAATCTGCACCTGCGAGTGCCAGCGCACCACGGATGGCCAGACCGTCAGCGCCAGCAGCATGGCCAGCACCAGAACCGCGACGAATAGGTGCAACGGCGGCAGCAGGATGGAGCTGAGACCGGCAATCAGTAGCAGCATGGCGAGCAGCGCCAGCATCGGTAGCGCGCGTGAAAACAGCCGACGCAGACGAAAACTTTGCAGACTTTGCGCCGGCCCGCCGACCGTCAGCTCGGCCAGAATCAGACCCAGCGCTTCAAGCTTGCGGTACGCCGCCACCATGAACGGCACGGACAGCACCAGCGACATCAGCCAGTACGCCGTGTTGTGCCAGGCCGGCGAAATCTGCGGCAGATAACTGACGATGCCGGATTCCCGCAGCAGGAATGCACCTGCGAGGAAGATGCCAGCAATCACGCAGAAATTCAGCAGCACATGCACCAGGATGCGACGGATGATGGCCGTCATCTGGGCCTGATCGGCGCTGGGGCCGAGGCCGCTCAGCCAATCACTGTAGGCCGCCAGGCTGTCATGCCAGCTGCTCGGGAAATAGCGTCGGCAGAGATTGGCGAGCGGGTCCGAGGCGCGAATCAGATACGGCGTGAGCAGCGTCGTCAGCACCGATACGGCCACCACGATCGGGTACAGGAAAGAGCTGGTCACACCCAGCGTCAAGCCCAGCGTGGCGATGATGAAGGAAAATTCGCCGATCTGCGCCAACCCCATGCCAACCTTCAGCGACGTACGGGCATCGGTCCCGGAAACCAGTGTTCCCACGGAACAGCTGATGACTTTGCCGACCACCACGACCAGTGTAATCACCAGAATTGGCAGCCAGTGCTGGCTGATCACTGCGGGATCCACCAGCATGCCGATCGTGACAAAAAAGATTGCACTGAACATGTCACGCAGCGGCTCCACAATCAGCTCAATCTGCTTGATCTGCCGCGACTCGGCCATGATGGCACCCATGACAAAGGCGCCCAGTGCCATGCTGTAACCGATCTCCACGACCAGCAGGCAGAAGCCGAAACACAAGCCGAGCACGGTGATCAACAACATTTCACGGCTCTTGTAGCTGGCCACCAGTGCCAGCAGGCGCGGCACCAGCAACAGGCCCGCCAGCAAGGCAACCACAAGAAAGATGCCGAGTTTGCCGAGCGTGCCGACAACCGCACCGACACTGACCTCGCCAGTGATGGCCAGACCCGAGAGCAAGGCAATCAGCGCAATCGCCAGGATATCCTCAACAATCAGCACACCAAAAATAAGCTGGGCAAAACGCTGACGCTTCAGACCCAGCTCCTCCAGAGCTTTGACAATGATAGTGGTCGAAGAAATCGACAGCATGGCGCCGAGGAAGAGCGCATCCATCTCTGACCAGCCAAAGGCCAGACCGATCTGGTAGCCAAGCCAGATCATCAGCACAATTTCAGTGATAGCCGCAACCAGTGCCGTCAATCCGACTGCCTTCAGGCGCTTCAGGCTGAACTCCAGACCGAGTGAAAACAGCAGAAACACCACGCCGAGCTCGGCCAGCGTCTGAATGGTGGCGATGTCGGTGACCAGCGGAATCGGCGGGGTATGCGGGCCGACAATCATGCCGGCGAGCAGATAACCCAGTACCACCGGCTGCTTGAAGCGATGAAACAGCAGCGAGATCAAGCCCGCAATCATCATGATGATGGCGAGATCTTTCAGAAATTCGGTATGCGCCAAAACGGTTGGCTCCTTTCATTCAGTCAATATGGCAAGCCCTGAGTCTAGGGCAAAAATCATGCTTTGCGTATTTGAACAGGTGGCATGCCATTGAATTAGCTGCAATATGCAAGCTCTTCCCAGACTGATGATCCTGCCTATGTTCCTGAAGAGTCTTGCCTCTTTGCTACTCATGCTCAGTCTGACCGGCTGTCAAACCCATAACGCCAGCTACGACATCAGCAAGGCACATCACACCCCGGAAGGCTTTCACAACAACTATCCGGGCCGCGAGCCCGACATGGGCGACTTCTTTCGCTGGCAATGGAACCGGTTGTTGCGCGACGAGCCTGAGCAGCGCGCGGACCTGGTGCCATGGCAGACCGTCGATCCGTCACAGCTGAATACAACCCAAGGTCTGTCCGCTACCTGGCTGGGCCATGCCACCGTACTGCTCAACAGTGCCGGCGTGCGTGTGCTCACCGACCCGATTTTTTCCGAACGCGCCTCGCCCTTATCATGGCTAGGCCCAAAACGGTTGACCGCACTGCCCATCGCGCCGGAAAAACTGCCATTTGTGGATGCCGTGGTGATCTCGCACAACCACTATGACCATCTCGACCTGCCCAGCCTGCGTCTACTCAATGCTCAGGCCGGTGGTCCACCCCTTTTTGTAGTGCCACTGGGCAATGCTGCGTTGTTGCAGAGCGAGGGCATCACGAATGTGAAAGAGCTGGACTGGTGGAGCAGCATCGCCCTCAAGGATGGCCTGCGCATCACGCTGGTGCCGACGCAGCACTGGAGCAAGCGCCGCCTGCTGGGCGATCGCAACGAAGCGCTATGGGGTGGCTATGTGCTGCAGCATCAGGGCCGGCAGGCCTTTTTTGCCGGCGATACCGGCTACTCGAAAGACTTTGCCGATATTCACGCGCGCTTCGGTGCCATGGATTTTGCCATGATACCGATCGGTGCCTACGCCCCGCGCGACTTCATGCAGCGTCAACACATCAACCCGGCCGAAGCAGTCAGGATTCATCAGGATGTGCAGGCCCGGCTCAGCCTCGGCATCCACTGGGGCACGTTCATCCTCACCGACGAAGCAATTCAGCAGCCGCCGCAGGATCTCGCCGTGGCCTTGCAGCAAGCCGGCGTGGCCGCAGCGCAATTTCCGCGCTGGGCCATCGGCGAGACTCGCCGGCTTCCTTGAGCGGCTCAGTCCTTCACGGCCTTCGGCTTCACCGCGCGGTGAAAAGCGTGCTGCGGCGGCATACGATTGTGATCCGGCAGCGGGAACAGCTTGGTATTGAGCGATGAACCGCCATCTACACAGAGGCAGGCACCGGTCGTGTACGACGCCGCCGGCGACAGCAGGAACACGATGGTACTGCTGATTTCATCTTCATCACCCATGCGCTTGGCAGGGATCAGGCCGCGCATTTGCGGGATCACCGTCTCGGCAAAGGCCGGGTCATAGCGATCCATGCCGCTGGAGGCGATGAAGCCGGGGGCGACCGAGTTCACGCGCACACCGGCAAACGCCCACTCCACCGCGGCAGTTTCGGTAAAGCTGAACATGCCGGCACGTGCGGCACCGGAGTGGCCCATGCCCGGCATGCCGCGCCACATGTCGGCAATGATGTTCACGATGCTGCCGCCATGGGCCAGCATGTACTGGTTGAACACCTCGCGGGCAAACAGGAAGCCGCCCGTGAGATTGCTGTTCACCACCGCATCCCAGCCCTTCTTGGAGATGTGCATCAGCGGCGACGGAAACTGGCCACCGGCATTGTTGACCAGGCCGTGGATGGCACCGCGCTCGGCCAGTACCTGTGCCACGGCATCCTTCACCGCCTGCTCTTCACGAATGTCGAGGCTGACATACGACGCCGAACCGCCGTCTTCGACAATCTCGGCCACGGTTTTTTCCAGACGCTCTACCGAGCGCCCGACCAGCACCACATGCGCGCCCAGCGACGCCAGTTCGTGCGCCGTGCAACGGCCGATGCCGGAGCCGCCGCCGGTGACAATATGAGTTTGACCGGCAAACAGGTCGGTGCGAAAAACAGAACGATAAGACATGAGAAATCCCTAATACATAAGCAGGCAGAAAATGCCCGCACATGACACAAGAGCATGACCGTAAAGTCAATTACGAATATGCCGGGATCTCATGCCTTGCCTGGCAACCACCCTGCCTTAGGATTTCAGCTGATTAACGACAAAGAGCAGCACGATCGCCCCGATCAATGCCGTCACAAAACCGCCAGCGGCAATGCCGACAGACTGGAACACGAAGCCGCCGATCACCGAGCCCAGCACGCCAACAACCATATTGCCGAGCAGACCTTTGCCGCCGCCCTTCATGATCAGACCCGCCAGCCAGCCGGCAATGGCACCAATAAGCAGAAACCCGATGATATGCATGACGCATGCTCCTGATAGCTGAAACGTTATTTTTGCACGCGCATCAGCGTGCGTTCGGCCTGAGGATACTCAAGCGATTGCCATAAGGCGATGAGGTATCGCCAATGATGCCCTTCTGCGTAATGAGCAGATCACCGGGCGCAAACAGTGCCCCGCTGGTCAGGCGCACGCTGGACGGAAACGCCAGCCCCAGCGGATCGGTCTGTTGCAGGATGCTGCCGTCAAAACCGACCAGGGCAACACTGCCCTGCACGTAAAGCGATACCAGCAAGCCCTCGCCGACCACGCTGAGATCATCGGCAATGGAAGGCAGCGTGGCGATGACCTGGCGCTCGCCGGGCAGACCATCGCTGCCGATCAGGATGCGTTCGATGCGCCCCAGTGCCGGCGGCATCAGACTGCTGTCCGTCACATAGAGTTCACGGCCACGAATGGCGATGCCGTTCGGCGCCGTCAGACCGCTGGCCAGCCAGACCTCCTGACTGAGTACCTTGAACGGATCAGCCGAGTCCAGCACCACGCGCACGATTTTCGGATCAGGCAATGCCGTTGTCGCCAACGGGCCATTGGTCAGGTACAGCGCGCCATCCGGCCCGGCGGCCAGGCCATTGGGCGCGGCCAGACCGTATTCGTGAATGGCCTGCAATCTGGGCGATGCCGTCAGCCGCGCAGCATAGAGCCGGCCATCGAAGCAGTTGGCGTAGAGCACATCGCCGCGCTGCGCCAGGCCGGTGAAGTTGCAGGCGGCATCGTTGATCGGGTCGGCTGTATACGCGTCGCCGCTGCGATGCAGCTCGAACACGCCGGTGCCGCCCGACACGAAGACACGCCCATCCGGCGTGGTCAGCGTGTTCTCGGCATCGGGAATGGTGGCAATGTCGATGACCTGACCACAGGTGTTGGACACGCACAGTGGCGGCATGACATCAGTATCCGGTGCCAGCGTGGCAGGAATCTCGCGCTCGCTGCCACAGGCAGCGAGCAGCAGGGGCAGCAGGCAAAGCAATTGTCGCATCATCATGTTCTTCTTGTTGTCGAGCGGTTGTGACCTGATGGTACATTCAGGCAGTCACTTTTCAGAACATCATTTTCAGCACGTCATTTCGAGGCCCGCATGTCTGCCGAACTCTTTACCCTGCCCGTCGCCCAGTCTGAAAAATCAACTTACGCCGTGCCCGTCCGCTGGTTCAATGCAGACAGCAACGGTGCCGCCATTGTGCTGATGCCGGCGCTGGGCATCCCGGCGCGCTACTATGATCCGCTCGCCAGCGCCCTGCAGGCGGCCGGCACGCCGGTGCTGATCATGGAGCAGCGCGGCCACGGCGACAGCGCCCTGCGGCCCTCGCGCAGCGTCGACTTCGGCTATCGCGAAGCACTCGATGAAGACATTCCCGCCCTCCTCGACTGGCTGCAAAGCCAACGGCCCGGCCAGCCCATCGTGCTCATGGGCCACAGTCTCGGCGGCCACTACGCCAGCATGACCGCCGGCCGCAGCCCCGAACGCATCGCCGGCGTCATCCTCAGCGCCTGCGGCACGGCCTGCTTTGAGGCTTTCGAGGGCAAGGTGCGCAACCAGCTGCGCGTCCTCATCATGATGATCCCCCTGCTGACCCGCGCCTTCGGCTACTACCCCGGTGAAAAAGTCGGCTTCGGTGGTCGCGAAGCGCGCCGGCTCATGCAGGACTGGCTGCAGCTGGCGCGCCACAACCGCTACGCCGCCATCGGGCTCGATGAAGATTTGGAAGCCGGCATCCGCCGTTTCGACAAGCCCCTGCTGATGCTGCGCATGGCTGACGATGACTTTGCCCCGAAAGCCGCCATGGATGCGATGCGCGCCCGCTACAGCAGCGCCCAGGTCAGCGAGCGCGTGCTCGATGCCGCCTCGTTGGGTGATCGCGCCGATCATCTGCGCTGGGTACGCACGCCGCAGGCCGTGGCTAGGGAAGTCCGTGACTGGCTGAGCGGCCATGATTGGCAATAACGCCGCCGCTGCCTAAGCCGGCCCCAGCATCTGCTCCGGCCGCACCACGCGGTCGAATTCCTCGGCGCTGACGAAGCCGCCGGCGACCGCCTCCTCGCGCAACGTCGTGCCGTTGTGATGCGCGCGCTTGGCAATCAGCGCCGCGTTGTCGTAGCCAATCACCGGGGCCAGTGCCGTCACCAGCATCAGCGAGCGCTCGACTAGCTCGGCAATGCGCGCCTCGTTGGCGGTCATGCCGCTGATGCAATGGTCGGTGAAGCTGCGCGCAGCATCCGCCAGTAACCGTATGGACTGCAGTACATTGTAGGCAATCACCGGCTTGAACACATTCAGCTCGAAATGGCCTTGAGCCCCGGCAATCGTAACGGTCACATGATTGCCCATGACCTGCGCGCAAACCATGGTCAGCGCCTCGCACTGGGTCGGATTGACCTTGCCCGGCATGATCGACGAGCCCGGCTCATTCTCCGGCAAAGACAACTCGCCAAGCCCGGAGCGCGGCCCGGAACCGAGCAGCCGGATATCGTTGGCGATCTTGTTGAGGCTGACCGCCAGCGTGTTGAGCACGCCCGACAGCTCGACCAGCGCATCGTGACTGGCCAGCGCCTCGAATTTGTTCAGCGCCGTCACAAACGGCAGCCCGGTGCAGCGCGCCACCTCGGCGGCAAACAGCTTGTCGAAACCGACGGGCGCATTCAGGCCGGTGCCCACGGCCGTCCCCCCCTGCGCCAGCGGATACAGGCGCGGCAAGGCATCGTGCACGCGCGCCAGCCCCAACTGCAGCTGCATGGCATAGCCGGAGAACTCCTGGCCCAGCGTCAGCGGCGTGGCATCCTGCAAATGCGTGCGACCGATCTTGATGATGTGCTGCCAGCCCTCGGCGCGCTCCGCCAGCGCCTGCTGCAGATGCCGCAGCGCCGGCTCCAGGCGGCCATGAATCTCCTCGACCACGGCAATGTGCATGGCCGTCGGGAAGCTGTCGTTGGATGACTGGCTGAGATTGCAGTGATCGTTGGGATGCACCGGCTGCTTGCTGCCCATGACGCCGCCGAGGCGCTGACTGGCGAGATTGGCGATGACCTCGTTGGCATTCATGTTCGACTGCGTACCCGAGCCGGTCTGCCAGACCACCAACGGAAAGTGCGCATCCAGGCTGCCGTCCATGACCGCCAGCGCGGCTTCGGCAATGGCCTCGCCCAGGCTCGATTCGATGCGGCCGAGCGTGAGGTTGGCGCGCGCGGCACAATGCTTGACCATGCCCAGCGCACGGATCAAAGGTGCTGGCATGCGTTCGCCGCCGATGTCGAAGTTCTGCAGCGAGCGCTGCGTCTGCGCACCCCAGTAGCGATCCGCCGGCACCTCGATGGCACCGAAGCTGTCGCTCTCGCTACGCGTCGATTGCCGGCTCATGAGCAGCGCATCAGGGCATTGAGCTGATCCACCGCCGCAGACCAGTCCGAGTCCTCGCGCATGGCATCGCGGATGAACTGCGCCTGCGAGGGTGTCCAGCATTCGGCGCGATGCAGCAAGACATCCGAACGCAGACGATGCTGATGCGCATACGCCGAAATCGCGTCATCCGTGCTGGCGAGGCCCATCTGGGCAAAGAGATTGTTGAGACTGTGAGTCGAGGTATCCATGACGAGCTCCTCATGGCGAGAGGCCATGAGAACATCATGAACTGAGCGGACGCTGAAATCAAAAAGCCTGAAAGCAAAAAGCCCGATCATTTCTGACCGGGCTTTGCTATTTGGTGACCCCACCGGGAATCGAACCCGGGTTACCGCCGTGAAAGGGCGATGTCCTAACCGCTAGACGATGGGGCCAAACGTGGTGGAGCTTAGCGGGATCGAACCGCTGACCTCTACAATGCCATTGTAGCGCTCTCCCAGCTGAGCTAAAGCCCCACGATACTGAACAACATCTGGGTGTGTCGTCGTTCAGTGGCGCGAATCTTAGGGATGCCGGTCAAAGCTGTCAACACGCTTGTCACAAAAAGATGGCTGTCTGCACAAGGATTGCTCAAGCCGCCGAAAAACCGGCCAGAATTGCCGAAACATCCAGCATGCGATTGGCAAATCCCCACTCGTTGTCATACCAGGCACAGACTTTTACCGTGCGCCCGATCACATGCGTCAGGTTCGTATCCACCGTGCAAGACGCCGGGTTGTGATTGAAGTCGATGGATACCAGCGGCTCATCGCACACCTTCATCACACTAGCCAACGGTCCTGCAGCAGCCTCACGCAACAGCTCATTGACCTCCATGACACTGGTCACACGATCCAGCGTCAAGGTCAGATCAACCAGCGATACATTCAATGTCGGCACCCGCATGGCATAACCATCGAGGCGGCCCGCCAGCTCGGGAATGACCAGACCAATGGCGGCAGCTGCACCCGTGCGCGTCGGAATCATCGAATGCGTAGCCGCCCTCGCCCGGCGCAAATCACCCTGATACACATCGGTGAGCACCTGATCGTTAGTCACTGAGTGGATAGTGACCATCAGCCCCTGCTCGATCTTGAAGGCCTTGTGCAAAGGCAGAATCAGCGGTGCCAGGCAATTCGTCGTACAGGAAGCATTGGAGACGATAAGATCGTTTGCTGTCAGCAAATGTTGATTGATCCCATAAACCACCGTCTTTACATCAGCACCCGCCGGAGCTGATATCAGCACGCGCCGGGCGCCCGCTGCCAGATGTACGGCCGCTTTTTCAGCTGAAGCGAAGTGGCCGGTACACTCCAACACCAGATCAATATCGAGCTCACGCCATGGCAGTCGCTGCGGATCCGATTCGGCCAACAGGCGGATGCGCTGATCATTGACCACGAGAAAATCCTGACGAGTGCCCGATACAACCTCGCCAAGCGTACTGACCGTGCCGGCAAAATGACCGTGCGTGCTGTCGTGACGCGTCAGGTGCACATGCGTGGCAATGTCACCCAAATCATTGATGGCAACAATCTGCAATGCAGCAAGGTGGCTGCTGTGCTCATGCAAGGCACGCAGAATATTGCGGCCGATTCGGCCATAGCCGTTAATAGCAATGCGCAGCGGCATAGATGAACTCCGTAAGACTCAGAGATAACTCAACGGCAGTGCCGTGGTATCGATCACTTTACGCATAACAAAACTCGAATGTACGCCACTGACACCCTCAATGCGCGTGACCTTATCGAGCAGAAAAGCCTGATAGGCATCCATGTCCGGCACCACGACCTTGAGCAGGTAGTCAGCACTCTGGCCGGTGATGAGATAGCACTGCTGCACCTCTTCGTAAGTACGTACGGTCGCCTCGAAATTTTCGAAGCGCTCCGGCGTGTGGCGATCCATGCTGATCTGGATGAGCACGGTCAGACCCAGCCCCAAGGACTTGCTGTCGAGCAGCGCCGCGCGGCCACGAATGACGCCGGCATCCTCCAGCTTCTGCACCCGGCGCGAACAGGGCGATGGCGACAGACCAACACGCTCGGCCAGCTCCAGATTGGACAGTCCGCCATCCTGCTGCAGCGCAGCAAGAATTAGGCGATCATGACGATCAAATTTCTCGGAAAAGTCATTCATCGCAATAATTCACTTAAATATTAAATAAAAAAGCAATCTATCATCACTAAAAAGCGAAATCACTCAATTTTCGCAAACACATTGCGCAATATCCTGCCTAGACTGTGCTCATGTTCAGCTCATGCCCAAAAAGGAGCGCCGCCATGACCTACGATTTCCGCAAATACCGCCCCACCTCCGTGGTGGCCCTGGCCCGCCCGCAACGGCGCTGGCCCGACCAGGTCATCACGCAGGCCCCGCGCTGGTGTGCCGTAGACCTGCGTGACGGCAATCAGGCGCTGGTCAAACCCATGACCGTCGAGCAGAAAACTCGCTTGTTCCTGCTGCTGGTCAAGGTCGGCTTCAAAGAAATCGAGGTCGGCTTCCCGGCCGCCTCACAACCGGATTTCGACTTCGTGCGCCAGCTTATCGAACAGCGGCAAATTCCTGATGATGTCACCATCCAGGTACTGACCCAGGCGCGCCCGGAGCTGATCGCGCGCACTTACGAGTCGCTCAAGGGCGTCAGCAAGGCCATCGTGCATGTTTACAACTCGACCTCGCGAACACAGCGTGAGCAGGTTTTTCGTACCGATGTCGCCGGCGTCAAGGCCATTGCCGTCGCGGGTGCAAAGTGCGTAGCCGAGCATGCGGCGCAGCATCCGGAAACGCAGTGGAGCTTCCAGTATTCCCCGGAAAGCTTTACCGGCACCGAGCTGCCGGTGGCTGCCGAGGTGGTCAATGCCGTCATTGATGTCTGGCAACCGCAGCACGGCCAGCCAGTCATCATCAATCTGCCGGCCACGGTCGAGGTCAGCACACCGAATGTCTTTGCCGACAGCGTGGAGTGGATGCTGGAGCACATGCACCATCGCGAGCATGTCACCGTGTCGCTGCACACGCACAATGATCGCGGCTGCGGTGTGGCGGCGGCCGAACTCGGCGTGATGGCCGGCGCCGATCGCGTCGAAGGCACCCTGCTCGGCAATGGCGAGCGCACCGGCAACATGGATCTCGTCACCATGGCGATGAACCTCTACAGCCAGGGCGTGGACCCGACGCTGGATTTCTCCGACATGCGCAGCGTCATCGACACCGTGGAAGCCGTGACCGAGATTGCCACGCACCCGCGCCACGCCTATGCCGGCGAGCTGGTGTTCACGGCTTTCTCCGGCAGCCATCAGGATGCCATTCGCAAATGCCTGAACAACCAGGTCGAAGCCGTTTCGGCCGAACACCCGTGGGATGTGGCCTACCTGCCGATTGATCCGCGCGATCTCGGTCGGCGCTATGAAGAAGTGGTGCGCATCAACTCGCAATCCGGCAAGGGTGGCGTGCTGCATGTGCTCGAACAGCAGTTCGGCATCACGCTGCCGCGCTGGCTGCAGATCGCCCTTTCAGGCGTGGTACAGAAAGCCGCCGAAGCCAGTGGCGGCGAAGTCGATGCCAGCCGCATTCACGCCCTCTTTCAGCAGCATTTCGTGGCCACGCCCGAAGGCTGGCATCTGCAGGGTTACGAGCTCGGGCGCGAGGCCGATGTTGTGCAGGCGGCTGTCACCGTAAATGGCTACCAAGGCGTGCCGATACTGCTGCGCGGCCAGGGCAGCGGCGCTGTCGGTGCCGTTATCGCAGCCGTGCAGCGACAGACCGGGCTGCGATGCGAGGTCGACAGCTTCGATGAGTTCTCGCTGGCGCAAGGCACGGCCGCGCGGGCCATGGCTTGCGTTCGCATCCGCTGCGGCGACGATATCGGCGAGGCTGTCGCACTGGCCGAAGACACCACGGCTGCTGCCTTGCAAGCCGTACTGTCGGCAGCCGGCCGTGTGCTGGCACAACGCCAGGCGGCAGCTCAAGCCGTCTGAGTCCGGCCGGCGTCGTTGACTACAGCGCCGCACGATGAAGGCGCTGTAGTCAGTTCCGAGCATTTTTTCCGTGACAAGATGACAAACTCCAGACACCAGAAAGAGTCGTCATCATGTCCGCTACCTTGCCTTCAGCCTTCAGCCAGCGCCTTCATCGCCACCGGCGTACCGTAGTGCCCGCGTTGCTGGCACTGGTCATGACCAGCCCGCTGGCGGCCGCCACCGCCAGTTATCAAGGCATATCCGTGAGTCTGCCGAACTCGGCCGATGTCAGCGCCGCCACGGGCATGAAACCGCTGGACAAGGTTCTGCATATCCGTGCCTGCATTTACGACCCGATTGGTGCCGGCGGCCCGATCAGCGAATACGCGAAAGACATCATGCTGGAAGCCAAGCGCTGGAATGTCGACCTCAAGGTCAAGTCCTACACCGATGAGCGCGTGGCCGCCGAAGAATTCAAGGCTGGCCAGTGCGATGCCGTGGCCGTCTCCACGCTGCGCGCACGCCAATTCAACAACTTTGCCGGCAGCTTCGATGCCATCGGTAACTTTGTTAATTACGATCAAATGAAAACCGCACTACGAATCCTGCATACCAGCCCGAAGATAGCGCCGTTGCTGATTAGCGGCGACTATCAGGTGGGCGGCATCATCCCTCTCGGCGCGGTCTACATCATGGTTCGCGACCGGCAGATCAACTCCATCGAGAAGGCTGCGGGCAAGAAAATCGCCGTGCTTGAGTGGGACAAGATGCAGGCGAAAATGGTGCAGCAGATTGGTGCGCAACCGGTGGCATCCGATATCACCAACTTTGGCACCAAGTTCAACAACGGCGTCGTCGACATCATTGCTGCGCCTGCACTCGCCTTCCGGCCACTGGAGCTGTATCGCGGCCTCGGCGACAAGGGTGCCATCTTCAACCTGCCACTGACCATGATGACCGGCAGCATCGTCTTCCATCGCGAGAAATTCCTGAAGGAAGTCCCCGACCTTGATGCCCGGCTGCAGAAAATCCGCGAATTCGTGCTGGGCTACCTGGATACGGGCTTCCAGCTCATCAACCGCATGGACAAGACCGTGGACTCAAAATACTGGATGGAGCTGAGTGCGACCGACCGCGAGAAGTACTTCCGCATGATGCGTGAAGCCCGCCTGCAAATGACCAAGGAAGGCTATTACGACCCGCGCATGATGAGCTTGCTGAAGAAGGTTCGCTGCAAGCACGAACCGTCGCACTACGAGTGCTCGCTCACCGACGAATAAGCATCAGGCCGGTGCTTCCAGCAACAGCTTGAGCGCCGTCAGGTCACGGATGACCCATTCAGCATCGGCCTCGAAACGCTCGTCGCTCATGTTCTGCTGCCGAAACAATGTCAGCAGCACTTCGCTGCCGCTGCCGTTGATCAGCACGCGCATGGGCACGAACAGGCTGGCCCCGGAGGTCAGCGTGACGACATGATCGAGCACGCCAAAATCATTGATCGCCGAGAAATGAATCGTGATGGGCCCTTGCTCAGTTTCGGCAATCCAGCCCTCATCAGGGCTGGTGCCCGCACGAATACTGCTGCCAAGGCCGGAGGCCCACAGCGGCAGGTTGTACGGATTGGCCATGAACTCATAGACCACCGTAGGACATCGGCGGATGCACATGCTCAGCGTACGGGCCTCGGCAGTATGCATCATACGATTTCTCCTTCAGTCCGGCGTTATTCCGTGACCGCCACCAGCGACTCACCGCGACGGAAGGCTGCGAGCTGCTTCTCCAGCGCCTTGGTCTCATTCTTCGACACACCGCCCAATACCGCAATAGCCTCGCGCAAGCGCGCACGCGTCATGTCCGGCCCCATAATGGCCATCGCCTCCATGACCGGCGGTGCCGACGGCGAACCCGCCATGCTCACGAAGAACGGTGCCATAAAGTCGCGCAGCTTGATGCCCAGCGCGCCGCTCAGGCGTTGCAGCAGTTCGCTGATGTGCGCATGCTCCCAGTGCCGCAGCGCCTCCAGCTCCCACAGCGCCAGCTGCAGCAGACTCTTGATCTGCTCTGCCGACAAGTTCTTGTGCGCAAAGCTCTCCGGCGTCAGCGCGACCTTGCCGGCAAAGAAGAAGCCGGCCTTGTCCACCGCTTCCGACAGCGTGCTCACGCGCGTCTGAATCTGGCTAGCCACGCGCGCCAGGAGCTCCGGCGATGCCCAACGCTGAAACGCCGCCACAAACTGATCCAGCGGCAGACTTTTGAGCCACTGGCCATTGAGCCAGGCCAGTTTCTCGACATCGAAGATCGGCCCGCCCAGCGACACGCGCTGCACATCGAAGTGCGCGATCATCTCGGCCAGCGTGAACTGCTCACGCTCATCCGGCATGGACCAGCCCATGCGGCCCAGGTAGTTGAGCAACGCTTCGGGCAGATAGCCCATACGCTCGTAATAGGTGATCGAGGTCGGGTTCTTGCGCTTGCTCAGCTTCGACTTGTCCGGGTTGCGCAGCAGCGGCATGTGGCAGAGCTGAGGCATGTCCCAGCCGAAGTATTCGTATAGCAGCTTGTGCTTGGGTGCCGAGCTGATCCACTCTTCGCCGCGCAGCACATGGGTGATTTCCATGAGGTGGTCATCCACCACATTGGCGAGATGATAAGTCGGCAGGCCATCGGCCTTCATCAGCACCTGCATGTCCACTTCTTTCCAGTCGATGCTGATGCTGCCGCGCAGCAGGTCGTTAACCTCGCACACGCCCTCTCTCGGCACTTTCATGCGGATCACATGCTGCTCGCCGGCGGCAACGCGAGCCGAGACCTCAGCTGCCGGCAAACTCATGCAATGCCCATCATAGCCGAGAGCGCCCTTGGCGGCGGTCTGTTCGGCACGCAGCGCATCCAAACGCTCGCTGGTGCAGAAGCAGCGGAAGGCATGGCCGTTGTCCAGCAGGATGCCAGCGTGCTTTTTATAGATGTCGCTGCGCTCGCTCTGACGATACGGTGCATGCGGGCCGCCGATGTCCGGGCCCTCGTCCCAGTTCAGTCCCAGCCACTTCAGCGACGACAGAATCTGCTGCTCCGACTCCGGCGTCGAACGCACCTGGTCAGTGTCCTCGATACGCAAGATGAACTGGCCACCATGCTGACGGGCAAAGCAGACATTGAACAGAGCCACATAAGCGGTGCCGACATGCGGATCGCCGGTGGGCGATGGCGCAACGCGGGTACGAACGGGTTTGGTCAGAGCAGTCATGAGCAGGGCTTCACCGAAAAATCACGAGGCGCGCAGTATAAATAAAAAGGCCGCGCCCCGATCAAAAATCGAGGCGCGGCCTGCCGCACTTAGCGTTAGTGCGATGTACGTTTCGGCAGCGACAGCTCGCGACGCTGGTCGGCTGAGCTCATGCGCGGTGAGCCGGCAATGCCGCTCAGAATCGATGTCAGCTGATCCGCCGACAAACCGCCACCGGCACTCAACTTCTGCAGCTGGTTGATGACCTGCAGCAGCTCGCCCGGCAGCAGCTCCGTCACCAGCAACGGCAGCTCGCTATCGTTGCAGTTTTCTTCATTCTGCACGAGGGAATCGTCCATGCTGTTGACGGCCGAGAGCTGATTCTGCACCCAGTCATTGACCAGCGCCGAGGCTTCACCGTGTACCACGGTACGCGCAATGGATGGCATGCGGATACCTGCTTCGGCCGAACCGACACGGAATGGCAGGATCGATGAACCCGCCTGACCCAGCACGATGTCATGCTTGAAGCCACCCGAGCCGCGGCCTGCAGCCACCGGCTTCTTGCAGATGCCGTAACGCTTGTCGACCGTGCGGAAGCTGTCGAGGAACAGACCGGAGTTGGAGCCGCCGCCATTCGGATTGTGGCAGTGCATGCAGTTCACTTCCAGGTAGGAACGCACACGCTTGTGCACATCCATCGCCGAGCCTGCGGTCTCACCACTACTGCCCGGCAGATCCCAGACCGAGAGCTTGGCATCGTGCGTGACCGGCACCTTATCGAGCCAGCCATTGCGCACCATGAAGGCGAGCTGGTTTTCACCGCTCAAATCCTTGTTGATACCGCGATCCATGTTGCGCGCCTTCGGACCGATCGGTGCCGAACCGGCTTCACGGTCATCGCCACCATGACAGCTGATGCAGTTCAGTGCCGCCGGAATCGTGTACTGAGTTGCTGCACCGGTATAGCGCGCCCTAGCACCGTTCTTCTTCACATTCGGATTTGGGTCGAGATAGTCCCAGCTCACGGATGCCGAACCGCCCGCCAGGCTCAACACAGCCTTGGTGGTCTTGCCCGCGCCATCATGCTGCCAGATATACGGCAGACCAACCCAGTTCACTCCTGCCGTGGTTTCGCGCTTGATCAGCAGGCGTGTCTCCACCACGTTCTCGCTGATCAGCTTGCCGGCCGAGTCTTCCTTGCGGAAGCTGAAGGTCTTGGCGATGACCGTGCCAGTGGGGAAGTCCAGCGTGGCCGTAATGCCCTGACGGCTATCCTGGTATTTGGCTGGCACCACCGTCGAACTACCCGGCATGGACGGCAGGAAGATGACGCGATATTTGCTGGCGTAATCGGTGAACAGCGTCGAGTTCAGATCGTAGGGCATGACGGCCCCGTTAGCCTCCATACCTGTACCAGCCGACAACGGATTGCTCGGTTCCGAGAACAGACCGTACTGGCTCAGCTCAGGGCAGTTGAACTTGGCCAGAGCCGCCCAGTTGATCTTGCCCGCCACCACAGACGAACAAGCCTTTTGCACCGCTGCCGCCGAGGGCTGCTTATCTTCGGCCGTGATCGGGTAAGGCAGCTTCAAGACCGGCAGCGCACGTGTCGGCAAATCACAATTGTGTGGCGCGAGATCTGTAGAGCCTGGCGTGATCAGCTGCTGCGCCAATTCTGGCCCCAAGTCAGTCCGACTCAGCTTGGCGTTCAGGAATGGAGTGATCAGTGGATTACCGTCATGCTTGTTATTGCTGATGCAAAGCCCATTTTCCGGCTTCTTCAGCTGGCCCTGGGCATTGAACTTCCAAGCGTTGTACTTGCAGGTCGGCTCTTTGTCAGAGCGATCAAAGTTCGGACGACCACGCTCATCGACACGCGCTTCGTTACGATCGGTCTCTTTCGGATTGGTCTCATTCAACGGCACGCCATCCTTGTCACGCGGATATTCGGTGCAATTGTTGGGCACATCCTCACCGCCATCCCAGACAATATCAGCACCGCGTCCGAAATTTTTAACGCGCAAGATCAATGGCAACGCAGAGGCAATACCGCGATCCGCGCTGGGCAGCTGTGGATTCGTGCCATTGTTGTAGAAGGTGTTGTTGTGGATCTCCACACCTTCCGGGTAGAAGTCGTAACGCTGATCCGGATACTGGTTGTCCACCAGACCAAAATTCACCATGGCAATGCCGAGGCTGTCGTTGTCGTAGATTTCGTTGCCGTAAATTTCCAGCTGGTCCGATGCCAGGATCAGCATGCCGGTACCACGCGGGGTCAGGCCGACAATATTGCCGATGGGCGCGAAGTTTTCGGTGTTGTTGCCATAGCTCTTGTTGTTGCGAACGATGTTCTTTTCACCGTACTGACGCAGGTCAGGCAAATCGAAAATCAGGAAGCCGCCGGTATTCTTGGTCGCCACGTTATTTTCGAAAATTGCACGATAGGTATTCTCGAACTCATAACCGGCCACATTGTAGGTCGCCAGGCAATTACGCACGATGATATCGCTGGACTGGCCAACATAAATGCCGGCATCCGAAGCGCCATGGGCTTCGCATTTCTCCATCAGGATATGGCGTACTTCCACCGGATACAGCGCATAAGCACCGACATCGGAGCGCGGCGTGTAGGCCGGATCGGTTTCATCGCGCCCCGCGGCATCATGCCAGCGTGCGCGCACACCGCTCATGGTGATGTAGTTGGAGCGGAAAATACGGATACCGTTGCCCGGCGTATCTTCAACAGTGAAGTCCTGCAGGATGAGTCCGTCAGAATAGGACGCATTGATGCCTTCGGCGCTATCGCTCTTGGCAAAGTTCAGGATGGTCTTCTTCATGCCCGCGCCTTTCAGGGTCAGGCCTGGCTTGCTGTTGATCAGCAGGCCTGTCGGCATGTCGAACTTACCCTCGCAGAGCAGAATTCTATCGCCGGCACTAGCCTGAAAAATTGCGGTGAGAATCTTGTTACGGGCATCGCTGTCTGGCTTGATGCAAGCCCCGTCATTGATACGCGGCGTGCTGCTGTTGCCTTCTGTGCTCGAGTTGCGGCTACAACCAAGCAAAGTCAGCGAGGCTAAAAGAAATGCACCAACAAAGGCGCGTGTAATCGGGATGCTCATAAGCAGCTTCTCATTTTTATTTATTTAAAGACCACAACCCTGTGATCTAGTACAAAAGTACTACAAATACCCTTCGTCGGTAAATATGAAATTGTAAATGCATGTAAACCCGGGTCCTTGGACAAGCATTGTTAGGGTGAGAGCAAACAAGGAGACTCATCATGTGGAAACCTGCAACGACAATGGCTACAGCCTTTCTGACCGTGGCCTTGAGCAGTGCCGCACACGCGGGTTCATCGGATGCCGTGGTGGGTGCAATTGTCGGCGCCGGCTTTGGCGCTGCCATTGGTCACAGCATTGACGGGCGACAAGGTGCACTTCTGGGCAGCGCTCTGGGTGCCGTAGCAGGCACAGCGCTGGCAAATAATGACGGACAACGTGAACACGATTATCGCCACAATCATCGCAACGGCTATCGCGATAATCGCTATGCTCAAGTGTCTTATGTGCAGGTTGCACAACCAGTCTATGCACAGCCGATCTACGCGCAACCAGTCGCTTACTATCCGGCACAACCCGTGCGCGTGGTCTACAACCACGGTAATTATCGGCAGCAGAACTGGAAGCATGAGCGCCGGCAGTGGCGTGAAGAGCGGCGCGCCTATCGCCATGGCTATCATGAGGGCTACCACGATGGCCGTGACCATGATCGTCGCTGGGACTGATCACCACACACGGCGTCTGGATTGACAGTCCCTCTCACAACACGGATACTGTCCTTATGAGCAGTATCCGTGTTGTGCATCATCGGACAGGTCGTCTGATCCATCGAATGCACACTGTTAATTGAGGCATCGATGCTGGCACACTTGAAGAGGCCAGTATTCATGGAGAACCGCTGACATGATGACCCCACGCCTCCTGCACCGTGTGCGCGAATTCCTCGATACCTTCATGGCCGAAATACGCCCCTCGCCCACCGAGCGCCAGCGGCAGGACTACAGTTACCGACTCACGGAAGATGCCTTCGTACTGCAGTACCACAACCTCGCGGGCGAATCACAGTTGCTGACCGCACATGCATTACTCAAGGTCGTCCACTCCGAAGACCCGGAAGGCTGGCTGCTCTATGTGCCGAATGCGGAAGGTCACTGGCAGCCTCATGCCGATCTGGTATTCAGTCCGGAGCTGATAGCTGTTCTGCAGGCCGCCAAGGCCAGAATCGACTCACAGATCACTATCAACGAAGTGGTCACGCCGCTGCAAATGGCAGGCTAAGTCGTCATGGACCGGCACAGCCAGGATGAGTTCGTAGAGTAGTGATAAGCAGAAACAAAAAAGCCCTGAATGATCAGGGCTTTTTTCGTTCATCTGGAGGAGAAGGAGGGATTTGAACCCTCGATACGGTATGACCGTATGCCAGATTTCGAGTCTGGTGCATTCAACCACTCTGCCACTTCTCCGAGGTCGCGAAAGATAACGGAAGCCTTGATGTAACTCAAGCCATTCGCTATCAAGCGGCGAAAAAATGCGCGATTAAAGCGGGATTGTGTCAAGGCTGTCGGCAGCGGCATCAATACCGCTATCAACGCTCTCCAGAGCCTCATCAACCGAATCGCCTACGCCCGGCACGATCGACACAACAGCACCGACCAGAGACGCGGAAGCGCCCACCACACGCATCGGCATGGTGACCAGCTTGGTCAGCAGGCAACCACTCAGACTGCTCACCAAAGCCACCAGAACCACACCGCGCCACAGCTTCTTTGTCTGCATGTCGCTATCCTCTTGATCGCTGCTTATTTGAATGTCAGGCGATGGTCACACCGAGACGATGTGCCACTTCTTCGTAGGCTTCCACCACACCACCCAGGCCCTGGCGGAAACGATCCTTGTCGAGCTTCTTGCGGGTTTCCTTGTCCCAGAGACGGCAGCCATCAGGCGAAAACTCGTCGCCCAGCACAATGGCACCCTTGAAGACGCCGAACTCGAGCTTGAAATCGACCAGCAGCATGTCGCCCGCCAGGAACAAGGCTTTCAGAATATCGTTGATCTGCAGCGACAGACGTTTCATTTCAGTGAGCTGCTCAAGCGTGGCCCAGCCAAATGAAACCGCATGGGCCTCATTGATCATCGGGTCACCCAAGGCATCATTCTTCAGGAACAGCTCGAATGTTGGCGGCGTCAAGGCCAGACCCTCTTCCACACCGAGGCGACGTACCAGCGAGCCGGCGGCATAGTTACGCACCACACACTCGACCGGAATCATGTGCAGACGCTTGACCAGCGACTCGGTCGGCGACAGCAGTCTGACCTGATGCGTGGCAATGCCGGCAGCGCTCAGCTTGTCCATGATGAAGGCATTGAACTGGTTGTTCACCGCGCCCTTGCGATCAAGCTGTTCGATGCGCTTGCCATCAAACGCGGACGTGTCATTGCGGTAGACAATAACGACATGATCAGCATCATCCGTGGCGAAAACCGACTTGGCTTTGCCGGTGTAGAGCAGGTCACGCTTTTCCATCAAATGTCTCCAGACCTCAGGGCCAACGCGCCTGCAGGGTTATCAATAAATTACGCGATACGGCTACGGGAGCCAGAGTTTCGTCATTGCGCTGCAAGCTCAGCACAAAGGCTTCACTGGCACGCACCATACGCAGCTGGTAGTCCTGACCTGCAATGCTGACATCGACCAGACCCAGATCCTGATTGCGATCTTTCAGCGTCACACCGGCATTGTTCAAGGCGCGCGCCAGCTCATCCCAGATACGCTCGCGCGGACCCACCACACGCAGTTCAGGCACGCCATTGCCGTCAGTGCCAAGTTTGACCGGTGTGCGCCCCGGGCTGTTGGGCAACGGTGGCAGAACGGCTTCCTGTATCGGTTTCAATGCCGGCGGGAAAGGCACGACAAAATTCTTACCCGATGCCGCTGCAGTGACTGCTACCACCGGAATGGGATACAGCGGCTTGATCGGACGCGTTTCAACACCCGCCGGCAAGGTCAAGGCTGGGGTGGCTCTGGCCTGGCCATAATCGAGGCTGCGATCGCGGAAATACCCTGAACAGGCTGGCAGCAAGGTAACTGCCAGCAAAACCAAACCAAGTCGACGCATTACAACACTCCGGAAGCAGTCAAGGCCGCACGAACACGCGGCTGGGCGTCTGCGGAGAGTACAGTCAAAGGCAGGCGAATGCCGAGGCCCATGCGCCCCATCTCTGCCAATGCCCATTTCACCGGTATCGGATTCGACTCGATAAAGAGAATCTGGTGCAGTTCGGCCACAGCTGCTGTCAAGGCGCGAGCCTCATCGGCATGCCCTGCCAGCGCAGCATTACAGGCCCTGGCCATGACACCCGGCGCGACATTAGCGGTGACCGAGATATTGCCCTTGCCACCGAGCAGGATCAGCTCGATGGCCGTGGCGTCATCACCTGAATAGACCGCCATGCGTTCGCCGACTAGCGCAATCAGCTCCTGGCCGCGCGGCAGATCGCCAGTGGCATCTTTTATACCAACGATGTTCGGCGTGCCGGCAAGGCGAGCAACCGTGGCATTGTGCATATCGACGCCAGTACGGCCAGGCACGTTGTAAAGAATCTGCGGAATCTGTACAGCTTCGGCAATGGCCTTGTAATGCTGATAGAGACCTTCCTGCGTGGGCTTGTTGTAGTACGGCGTTACCAGCAGCACTGCATCTGCGCCCAGCGCAGCAGCAGCACGGGTCAGCTCGATGGCTTCACGGGTCGAGTTCGCACCCGTACCGGCAATGACCTTGAGACGCCCTGCTGCCACGTTAATGACCACGCGCACGACCTCCAGATGCTCATCCACATCCAGTGTCGCCGACTCGCCCGTGGTACCGACGGCCACGATGCCGTGCGTACCTTCGGCCACATGCCATTCCACCAGTGCTTTCAGTGCCGCCCAGTCCACGCTGCCATCGAGGTTCATGGGAGTGACCAATGCCACTAGGCTACCAAGGATCATGCGGCTCTCCACCAGCTGTGCTGCGTTTGCGTTAGCCGCGTATGGTAGCGGTCAATGCCGGGAAAAACAAAAAAACACGCGAAAAATCATGCCCGAGCAGATCAGCGTTAATCGAATGACTAGATCAGGCCATTCATGACCCGAAAATACTCAGCCATCAGCCGCGCCGACCACGAGCGCGCCGACCAGCCCTCGTAGTGCGCGCAGTGGCTGCCCTCGGCGGTCGTCACGAGGATGACGTTGGGCATCTGGCGCATGCCCTCCAGCCAGGGCTCGACATTGCCGAAGCGGCAGACCGGATCATCCTCGGCGTTGAGCAGCATGACCGGCGTGCGGATGCCATGAAAGACATGCATGGGGTTGCTGGCCCGGTCATAGGCCGCGTAGCTGTCGTATCCGGCCAGCTCGTAAAGCTCACGATGAAATGCCGCCAGATCCTCGGCCGTCTGCAGGCGCCCGGCCGTGGGCAGATGCGCCAGCCGATCCAGATTGGGCGTGATGAACTGACGCACTAGCTTCTTCGCCATCATCCGGCTGTAGAAGGGTTGCGTGCGGTCGAAGCCGATGTTGGTGTCATAGCCCGGGCAGTAGGCGAACGCGGCGCGGAACGGTGATGCCTCGCCTACCTCGCCGAGATAGCGCGCCAGCAGGCCGGAGCCTGCCGACGAGCCGACGCCGTACAGCGGCGACTCGGGAAAGCGCGTGCGAATGACATCGAGCTGCTCGCGCAGATCATCCGTACAGCCGAGGATGTTCAGGCGCGGCGTCAGCAGCGGCAGATCGGCGTGGCCACGGCGCAGGCAGAGCACGACGCGCCAGCCGGTGGCCACGCGCAGGTCGTGCACCAGCTCCGCCATGCTGGACGGGCTGCCGGTGATGGTATGCAGCACCAGAATCGTGGGCGTGGTTGCCGGCAGATCATGGCCGGACCAGAGCAGCGCGGTGCAACCGCCATCGCGCATGGTCAGGGCGTCGTGGTGATCGTAGAGCGTCGCGGCACGGCGCTTCTGTCGCTTCAGGTTCTTGCGCAGGCTGTGAAAGATCAGCTGTGCATGCCCGTTGAACAGCCAGGGCGTGGGCGTGAAATCCTCGTGCAGCTGCGGCAACGCGCCAACGACGTGGCGGTTGCGCAGGTTGTCGTGACAGATCACGTGCGGCCGGCGATCCGGCTGTGCGCGCCGCACGGCGGTCTGGGTGGAGGTCGGTTCCGTACTCATGAAAATACGCTCTGAAGAGGGATCGGTTCAGCCATGCGCCACCCGGATATGCCCGGCCAGCGCATCCGCCCAGGCCTCGTAAGCGTCCGCGCCGGGATGAAAGCCGTCGCTGGCGGTAGACAGCCCGGTCAACGCCGGCCGTACCAGCGCAGCGCGCGGCTCGCCGCCGACATAGCGGTCCAGCGCCTGATTGAAATGACGGGCGCGAGCGCCGAGATAAGCGCGCAGCGGCTGCGGCAACGCCGGAAAGAGATGCATGGGCGGCACCGGCGAGAACAGCACCTGGCGCACCTGGAAGCGCGAGGCCAGTAGCTCGGTGAGCTGGCGCAGCCTCTCGATCCAGCGCCGCGCGCTGACACCCGCCGTGATGTCGTTGACACCCAGCGAGATGACCGCGACATCGAAACGCTGAGGCGGTAGCTGGCACAAGTGCGTCATGGCCTGCACGGTGGTGCGGCCGGTCAGCGCCTCCAGCGACCAGTGCAGCTCGAAGTCAGCCGCCAAGCGGCCGCTGAGCTGCCCGGCCAGCGCCTGCGTCTGATGCGCGACGCCGACACCTGCTGCCGCCGAATCCCCGGTGATCAGCAGGCGCAGCGCACGCCCCTGCCCGACTGCGCCGGTGCGCTTGCCCTCCGGCTCGGGCAGGCGCGGAATGGTCCGCTTCACATACAGCGCCTGCACCAGCATCAGTGGCGCCAGCGGCAGCGACCAGCCATGCGCCAGCCACATCCGTACAGACGACTGTTCCACTGCGCCCGCCCCATGACCTGCTGAAGTCACGCCGGCTTTCCACCCGCGAGAGCTGCGCCGATGCGCACGCCCATCTCGCCGGCCAGCGCCTGCAGGCCGCTGAGCGGGCGGATCATGACCTCGAACTCGGCGATGTGACCCGCTTCGTCGAAGCGAATCATGTCGATGCCCTTGAGCTCGCGCTCACCCACGCGCGCGCTGAACTCCAGCACCACGCTCAGGCCATCTTCCGAGGCGAACTCGCGGTGGTAGGTGAAGTCCTCGAACACGCCCATGACCGTCGTCAGGATCAGGTGCAGCACCGGCGCCGTGTGATAGGGCTTGTGCATGGCCGGCGAACGAAAGATGACATCCGGCCGGGTCATGGCCAGCAGCCCGGTGAAGTCGCGGTGGCTGATCATGTCGTGCCAGCGGCTCAGCGAGGTGGCGACGGCGGGGCTGATAGCAAGTGCAGTGGTCATGGTGCTCTCCTGAAATGGCTCAGATGGCGGCGGCGAGGCGCACGCCCTGGTTGATGGCGCGGCGGGCATCGAGTTCGGCAGCGACATCCGCGCCACCGATCAGATGCACATTCAGCCCGGCCGCGACCAGATCGGCGTGCAGCTCGCGCTGCGGCTCCTGACCGGCGCAGATGATCACATGATCCACATCGAGCACGCGCAGCTCGTCGTTGATGCGCACATGCAGGCCGGCGTCATCGATGCGCTCGTAGTTCACGGCGGGGATCATCTTCACCTGACGGCTGGCGAGCCCGGCGCGATGAATCCAGCCCGTGGTCTTGCCAAGACCATCGCCGACCTTGCTGGCCTTGCGCTGAAGCAGGAAGACCTCGCGCGGAGATGCCTCGACCTCGGCCACCCGCAGACCGCCGGCCTCGCGGTAGTCAGTGTCGATGCCCCACTCGCGGTTGAACTTGTCGGCATCGAGGCTGGCGCTGGTGCCGCTGTGGGTCAGGTATTCGCTGACATCGAAGCCGATGCCGCCAGCGCCGATCACCGCGACTTTGCCGCCGACCGGGCGCTTGTCGCGCAGCACATCGAGATAGTTCAGCGCCTTGGCATGCTCGACACCGGGGATGGCCGGCATGCGCGGCACGATGCCGGTGGCCAGCACGATCTCGTCGAAGCCGCCCTCACGCAGCTGCTCTGCTCTGACGCGGGTGTTCAGCTTGAGCTGCACGCCGTGCTTGTCGACCATGCGGCCGAAATAGCGGATGGTCTCGTGAAACTCCTCCTTGCCCGGCACCTGCTTGGCGATGTTGAACTGGCCGCCGATCTCGCTGGCGCCATCGAACAGCGTCACCGCATGGCCGCGCTCGGCGGCGGTGACGGCAAAGCCCAGCCCCGCAGGGCCGGCGCCGACCACGGCGATGCGCTTAACCGCAGCAGTCGGCGTCATCGGAATTTCGGTCTCGTGACAGGCACGCGGATTCACCAGGCAGGAGGTGATCTTGAGCTGGAAGGTCTGATCGAGGCAGGCCTGATTGCAGCCGATACAGGTATTGATCTCGTCGCTGCGGCCCTCCTCCGCCTTGCGCACGAAGTCGGCATCCGCCAAAAAGGGCCGCGCCATCGACACCATGTCGGCGTGGCCATCGGCCAGCACCTGCTCACCCACCTCCGGCGTGTTGATGCGGTTGGTGGTCACCAGCGGAATTTTGACCTTGCCCATCATGCGCTGCGTGACCCAGGTGAAGCCGGCGCGCGGCACCTTGGTGGCGATGGTCGGGATGCGCGCCTCATGCCAGCCGATGCCGGTATTGATGATGGTCGCGCCCGCCGCCTCGATGGCCTGCGCCAGCTGCACCGTCTCCTCGAAGGTCGAACCGCCCTCGACCAGATCGAGCATGGACAGGCGATAGATAATGATGAAGTTCGGCCCCACGCGCTCACGCACACGGCGCACGATCTCGACCGGAAAGCGCATGCGGCTCTCGTAGCTGCCGCCCCACTCATCGTCGCGGTGGTTGGTGCGCGCCGCGATGAACTGGTTAATCAGATAGCCTTCGGAGCCCATCACCTCAACGCCGTCGTAACCAGCCTGCTGCGCCAGTGCCGCGCAGCGCGCAAAACTCTCAATGGTCTCCAGCACTTCCTCATGCGTCAGCGCATGCGGCTTGAACGGATTGATCGGCGCCTTCACCGCACTCGCCGACACCAGACCCGGCTGATACGAATAGCGCCCGGTGTGCAGGATCTGCATAGCGATCTTGCCACCCTCGCGATGCACCGCATCGGTGATCACGCGGTGGTGCTCCGCCTCCTCCTGAGTGGTCAGCTTGGCACCGCCCGCAAAGACCAGCCCGCGATCATCCGGCGAGATGCCGCCCGTCACGATCAGGCCGACGCCGCCACGCGCACGCTCGGCGTAGAACGCGGCCATGCGCTCGAAACCGTGCTCGGCCTCTTCCAGACCGAGGTGCATGGAGCCCATGAGCACACGGTTCTTCAGCGTGGTAAAGCCGAGGTCCAGCGGCGCGAGGAGATTGGGGTAAAGCGTCGACGACATGGTTAAGCACCTTTATGCAACTGATTGCATATTTATAGCGGATGACCGCATTAATTGCAACCAGTTGCAGAATGGCACTATGCTGCGGGTAACCCTCTGAGATGAGCAGCCCATGTCCCTGCCCCACGCCCTGCTGACCTCGCTGCTGGAACGCCCCTGCTCAGGCCTGGAGCTGGCGCGACGCTTCGACCGCTCCATCGGTTTCTTCTGGCCAGCCTCGCATCAGCAGATCTACAAGGAGCTGGGCAAACTGGAATCGGCAGGATGGGTGGCGTCGACGGCGGCCGAGGGGTCACGTGGTCGCAAGCGGGTGTATGAGGTGTTGGCGGCAGGCGGGGATGAGCTGCGGCGCTGGGTCAGCGAGACCGAAGACCCCTCCCCACTGCGCGACGCACTTATGGTGAGGCTGCGAGCGGAGGCTGTGTTAGGGCCGGGAGCCGGAGTAGTAAATGATCTCAGGCATCGGCTGGACAGGCATCGACGACAGCTGGCGCTATATCGGGAGATTGAGCAGAGGGACTTTGCCGGAAGGGAATTGACACGGGCAGAGCAGTTGCAGTATCTCGTGCTGCAGTCAGGGTTGGCAACGGAGGCTGCTCTGGCAGAGTTTTGCGAGAGAGCATTGGGGGTTGTTGGATACGTATCCACTTTCCCAGAAAAACAAAACCCCTGAGCCGCGAGGCTTAGGGGTTTCGAAGATTTGGAGCGGGAAACGAGACTCGAACTCGCGACCCCGACCTTGGCAAGGTCGTGCTCTACCAACTGAGCTATTCCCGCTTATCTGTGGGGGCGCATTCTAGGCATCACCCCCGAGGCTGTCAACACTAGGCGTTCACTCAGCGCGATTTTTCCAGCTGCTTGGCGAGTTGCTCGATGACGCGGGTGAGCTGATCCATACGCTCGCTCAGGCTTTCAATATCCTTCTGCGAGGGAATGCCAAGGCGCGTGAGCGTGCCGCTCAGGCGGTCATCAATCGCACGCTCGACTTTTTCGCGTGTGTCCGACGCTTTCTCGATGACCTTTTCTTTCAAGTCATGCGCGGTGGTATCGGTAATTTCCTTGGTCTTGTGCTCAAGCTCTTCGCCGATCTTGACGAGGTTGTCGAAGAGCTTGCCGCCTTCTTCTTCGGCACGGGAAAATGCGCCAAGACCAGCGAGCCAGATCTGCTGGGTGTACTTGCGCAGATCCTTGCTCGGCGCAATCTTCAGGCGGCCGCGGGCTGTCTTGCTGTCATTCATGTCCACACTCATTCCCCTGTCTCAAGTTCTGCCGGTCTTACAGCGACCACATCGCCAGCATTTGCAGCAGGCCGGCGGCGGTTCCCAGCACTGCGCCAAGCATAATCAAAATCCACTCATCTTCCTTGAAAGCAGGCCTTAGTAATTGTTGAAATTCGTTGTTGCTCATCGCCGCCATGCGTTTGCTCAGAATGGCGTGGATCACGCCGGAACGTTCCTGACTGAAGCGCACATCGCTGACTGACTGCAAGGACATGGTCATGGCCCTCTCCGCCACCAGCGTTTTCAGACTTGCATAGCCTTCGGCACCCATGGTGATCTGGATGGCAGTACGCACCACGCTGGACTCCAGCAGCGGCCGCAAATGACGCTTGATGATGGCCTTGCTGCGATGCGACTGACTGCCCGTCATGATTTCGGTCATGAGATTGCCAAGATTGAGGATATCGCGTGCGCAAACCTCGGCAAACTTGTCAGCCACCTCATGCTTGCGCTTCATGAACAGGCCATGGATGCAGTACGGACCGACCCGGACTGGCTCCAGCGGCCTGAAGATGACATTGAGTGCCAGCCAGTTGGTCAGATAGCCCACCAGAAAGCCGAAGAAAGGCAGTACCCAGTTCTCTGGATAAACCAGATACACCGCCAGCTGAAAAAGACCGAAGAGGAAACCGAAACCGGCACCGGAATTGACCACGAACCTCAGTTCGACATCACCTACTTCCTTGAAAACCCGCACCACCAGACGCTTGTCTGCTTGCAGCAGGCGTACCACCATGGCTCTCAGATCAACGAGCTGCTCGATGTTTTCAGCCATATCATCGACAATATTATCGAGAATTTCCGGCAATTGCCGGCGGGCCCGCGCGTAGACACGGTTGCGCACCATCATCGGTACATTTTCCCAGAGCACGGCATGGCGCTCGGTCATGACTTCATCGATATATTCTTCGAGGCGCAGACTGAGACTCTGGCTGATGTAGGCGGCAATTTTTTCCGGCTCCAGCTCCTGGAACAATTCGGACAGTGATGCCAGCTTGGCCAATGAACTATCCACCATGATGCCGGCCATTTTGCCGGCCTTGGCGGGGATGATGCCTTGCCAGCCCAGATGCCAGCGCTTGATGCCGACAAACTCCAGCGGCCCGAAAGTCATGGCAATGGCTATCCAGTTGGTCACCCAGCCGACCACAGCAGCAACAAACGGAATGCTGGCGAGAAGCCAGAAATCCGGGTGCGCACTGAAACTCAGCAGCCATTCGTTCATGAGCGTCCTTGCGGGCAACAAAGAAAATTCGCTGGCGAGTATACACGCGTTGCTCAGGACCATCGCGGAGCCGGTCTGCAGAGCAGCTTGTTGAAGATGGCTTGCGCGCGCGCGCCGAACCCGTTAAAAGTCAGGCCCATGAGCTCACATTACACAGAAGAAAAAGCACACGCTCCTCGTAAGCCGGCCCTCATCCAGGAATTGATGCTGGGCATGCTCGAAAGCCTGATCAATGCCTTTATCGACCTCGATGCTGCCACGCAATCCCAGTGCCGCGACCGCGCCGGCCTCATTGTGCGTGTCAAAACGGCTGATCCGTATGCAGTGGTGTACGTGCTCTTTACCGATCACGGCATTGAATTGTCGAGCAACAGCCCGGGCACCGCACGCATCCGCGTGGGTGGCACGGCACTGGCCCTTGCCGGCGCGCTGCTGGGCGGCAACGGACTGGATGACAACCGCAGGATTCATGTCTGGGGAGAGGAAAGCCAGGTCAGCTGGCTGATGGAGTTGCTGCGCGAATTCAATTTCCGCACCTCAGCACAACGCTGGCTCGGCGAACACCTGAACATCACGGAAATTCTGGCCCGCCTGCGTCGTCATGACCCAAGCTGGCTTGCCGATCTGATGCCGATGCCGAGCCTGATGCGCGACGCACAAACACAACTGCGACTGCTGCGTCAGGATATCGACAAACAGGATCAGACTCTGCGCGTACAGTTACGCGAGCTGCACCTGCAACGACGCTGGGATGTGGCACTGATGTTGATGCTGCTGGTGTCGACAGCGCTGGTACTGCTGCCCGGCGATACGCTGCCCGCGCGCATTCTGGGCATGGCTCCGTTGCAGATCAGCTGGCTGGCATTTGCCGCAACGCTGGTCTGCACTCGCTTCTGGCGGCACTCGCGCTATTGAGCGTCAGCGTCCACGTCGCCATTACTCGCGGCCCTTGCGCCCCAGCAATGCCTGCAGACTCTCGCTGATCAAGTCACCGCCCGAACGCGCTGCCTTCCAGCTTGATTCCCGCAAGGCTTCTGCCTGACCGGCCTCGGACAAACTCTCGATGATGGCGCGCTTGACGCGGATATCGACCGTACGCGCGATGGACTCGTGCAGGGCATCGATCTGCTGCTCCCACAGCGGTGCTCCACTGCGACGCAACCACCAGCGCACGATGGCCAGCGTCAGAATGCTTGAAAGAATCGCTGTTCCCAGCACTTGTAAAATAATCATCTGTCTCGTCCCTTCCCTACGCTATACAAGCACTATTGTGCCTGGGGTAAGATGCCGGCTCGCTCAGGAGCCCAGCATGATTACTATTGAAATTACCAATCTCGACGAACTGGTGCGCGAGCATCGCGGCTCGTTGTCGGCGTTGTTCGGCAAGCTGGTGAAAGACGTGGAAGGCGAAGTCGAACGCATCCTGATCAACGAATTGAAGAAGGAATTCGAGAAACGCGGTATCCAGGCCAATATCTGCAGCATTGCCGGCATCAGCCTGCGCCAGTTCGTCACCAGCAATCTGCCATCAGCCAATCCCTGATACAGGGCTCGCCGCCTCAGCTATCGCCAAAACGCGACAGCATCGCGCGCAGCTCCTGCAGTGCCGTACTGGTATCCGGCGGCACATAGGCACCGACTACGGTAGCGATGCCCGGTGCCAGCACCTGCGCCTCCAGCACACGCACTTCCGCCAACGCAAAGGCATCACCCGTGCCCAGCACACCTTCGCTCAGCCACTGGCTCAACGACGCGATCAGCGGCATGTGACTGACGACCACGAGATCATCCACACCGTCGCGCACGGCCAGTGACAACACTTGTTCGGCACGCAGCATATCGCCATCCGGTGACAATTCATCATGCGTTTCCAGGTCCAGCAGGCCTAGTGCCTGCTGCATCACGGAGGCGGTCTGCTGGGCACGCAACAAGGGACTAGCAACAATATGCACCGGCCCGGAAACCTGCTGGCAGAGCCAGTCGGCCACCAGCTGCGCCTGCGCCCAGCCCAGCTCGGTCAGCTCACGCGCGTCATCGTCAGCATTCGCGGCTGCTTCGGCATGACGCAACAAATACAGGCGCATGCTTATTCCTCGCCCGGCTTGGGCAGCACGAATTCGACATCGCTGCTCTGGCTCGCCAGCATCATGGCCAGCACCACATCGTACAGGCTGCGACCATTGAAGATGATTTCGTAGAGACCGCTGACTAGTGGCATGCGGATGCCGAGCTTGTCGGCCTGGTGCTTGACCATCTCGATGGTGTTGATGCCCTCGGCGGTCTGCTCCAGCTCCTCGACGATTTCCTGCAAGGTCTGGCCCTGGCCGATGGCAAAACCGACCTGATAGTTGCGACTCAGCGACGACGAACAGGTGGCGATCAGATCGCCGACACCAGCAAGGCCGAGGAAGGTCAGCGGATTCGCGCCGAGATGCACGGCAAAGCGGCTCATTTCCGCCAGCGAGCGCGTCAGCAGCATGGCGCGACTGTTTTCGCCGAGCTTGTGCGCGGCGGCAATGCCCGAAGCCACGGCATAGATGTTCTTCAGCGCGCCGCTCAGTTCCACGCCATACACATCGGTATTGGAGAACACGCGGAAGTACGGGCAAGACAGCACGCCATGCACGGTATCGCGCAGATCTTCATCGAGACTGGCGACCACGGTGCCGGCGATCTGCTTGGACATGATTTCCTTGGCCAGGTTCGGCCCGCTGATGACGCCGATGCGCGCCAGTCCGGTTTCCTGACGCAGGATTTCGCTCATCAGGGAAAAGCTGCCCTTCTCGATGCCCTTGGTGGTGCTCACCAGCATCTGTTCCGGGCGCAGAGCCGACTTGGCCGCCTGCAATACCGAACGAAAGGCCTTGCTGGGGATGGAGACAAAAATCAGGTCAGCCTGAGCCACGGTCGCCAGCAGGTCGTCACTGAATTGAAGGTCGGGGCAGAGCTGAAAGCCGGGCAGGTAACGCGTGTTTTCCTGAGTCTCGCGCATGTCGGCGAGCTGCTGCGGGTCGCGCAGCCAGAGTGTGGTGGGGTTGCCGTTGCTAGCCGCAAGGTTGGCGATGACGGTGCCGAAGCTGCCGCCACCGAGCACCGCCACATGAATTTGGGTCATGAAAACATCCTGACAGAAGGCCCCGGTGAATCGGGGCAAGATGGCCGGATTATACCGACCGGCCCTGCCCCGCCAAGGAATTCTGTCGGACGATTCGGCAATAGACCCGACAGTTTTGCCTTAGACGCTTTGCAGCAGGCGCTGCACGCGACGCACATACGCGGCCGGATCCTCCAGCTGCGCGCCCTCCGCCAGCGCCGCCTGATCCAGCAAAACCAGCGCCAGATCGCTGAAACGCGCTTCGTCCTTCTCCAGCGACAGGCGCTCGACCAGGCGATGCGTCGGATTGATTTCCAGAATCGGCTTCACTTCCGGCAGCTTCTGGCCGGCGGCCTCCATGAGCTGACGCATCTGGAAGCCAGGATCAAAGGCATCCAGCACCAGACAGGTTGGCGACTCGCTGAGACGGTTGGTGGTACGCACTTCCTTGACGCGATCCTTCAGGGCTTTCTGCAGACGCTCGACCACGGCTTCGGCCTGCTGTGTCTGCTCGGCGCTGACTTCCGGCTCGACGCTGTCGCCAGCGATCTTGCTCAGGTCAACCTGGCCCTTGCCGATGTGCTGGAACTTCTTGCCCTCGAACTCGGTCAGGTAGCTCATCATCCACTCGTCGATGCGATCGATCAGCAGCAGCACTTCCACGCCCTTCTTGCGGAACAGCTCCAGATGCGGGCTCTGGCTGGCCGTGGTGTAGTTGTCGGCGGTGAGGAAATAGATCGTGTCCTGGCCTTCTTTCAGGCGGCCGAGATAATCCGTGAGCGACACGCTGGGCGTGCCTTCGCCGGTGGTGCTGGAGGCAAAGCGCAGCAGCTTGGCGATCTTGTCCTTGTTGGCATGATCTTCAGCCAGACCTTCCTTCAGCACCTGCCCGAAGATGGCGTAGAACTTGGCGTACTTTTCCGGGTCATCGGCGAGTTTGGCGAGCATGTCCAGCGAGCGCTTGGTCAGCGCCGACTTCATGCTGTCGATGATGTCGGACGATTGCAGCAGCTCGCGCGACACATTCAGCGGCAGATCGTTGGAGTCGACCACGCCCTTGATGAAGCGCAGGTAGAGCGGCATGAACTGCTCGGCATCGTCGCGGATGAACACGCGCTGCACATAGAGTTTGAGGCCGCGCGCGCCATCGCGCTGATAGAGATCGAACGGGGCACGACCGGGCACATAAAGCAGCGAGGTATATTCGAGCTTGCCTTCGACCTTATTGTGGCTCCAGCTCAGGGCATCCTCGAAATCATGGGCGATGTGCTTGTAGAAGGTCTGGTATTCGTCGTCCTTCAGCTCGCTGCGCGGGCGTGTCCACAGCGCCTGCGCCTGATTCACGCGCTCGAACTCGCCCAGAGCTGTCTCAGCCTCGCCCTCTGCACTTTCGGCCGGCTTGCGCAGGTACACCGGCAGCGCAATGTGCTCGGCATACTTGTTGATGATGCTGCGCAGGCGCCAGCCGTCGGCAAACTCTTTCGATGCTTCGCGCAGGTGCAGCGTGATGCTGGTGCCGCGCTGGGCCACATCAACGGTTTCGATGCTGAACTCGCCGGTACCTTCGGACTCCCAGCGCACGCCCTCGCTGACCGGCAAACCGGCACGACGGGTATGCACCACCACACGATCTGCCACCACAAACGAGGAATAGAAGCCGACACCGAACTGTCCGATCATCTGACTGTCTTTCTTTTCGTCACCACTGAGGTTCTTCATGAATTCTGCTGTGCCGGAGCGCGCGATGGTGCCCAGGTTCTGCAGCACTTCGTCGCGATTCATGCCGATGCCGTTGTCGCGCAGCGTAATCGTGCCTGCCGCTTCATCGACTTCCAGCCAGATGCCCAGCTCCGGGTCTTCCGCCAGCAGGCTGCCATTGCCCAGAGCCTCGAAGCGCAGCTTGTCGGCGGCATCGGATGCATTCGACACCAGCTCGCGCAGAAAGATCTCCGGATTCGAGTACAGCGAGTGAATCATCAGATGCAGCAGCTTCGACACCTCGGCCTGAAAGCCGCGTGTTTCCTTGTGAGCACCTGCCTGTGAGCCGGTAGTCTGGTCTTGCGTGGTCATGAAAAACTCCTGAGTGAAAGCTGCCTTGCCTGCCGCAAAGCCATGCTCTCTAGATGCGGCCGTCAGTGCAGAATTCAAGGGCTGTTTTTATCGGCAGTTTTCGACAAATGGCGGCCACCGGATCAATCCAAATTGGCTACACTCAAATTCCACTCTATGGATTTGAGGTAGCACTTTATGAAAAAGCTTCTCGCAATTGCTGTGCTGGCTAGCGCAAGCACAATGTCCTATGCCGATCCGGATGTTGGTTGCGGCTTGGGGACTGCACTTTGGGCTGGACAATCCGGACTGGTGCCCAAGATTCTCGCTGCTACCACCAATGGCACACTGGGCAACCAGACCTTTGGCATTTCCACTGGCACCCTGGGCTGCAGCAGTAGCGGTGCCATCACATCGCGTGTGCGCCTGAGCATGTTCACCGGCTCCAATATTGAAAAGCTGGCGCGTGACATGTCGGTTGGTCAGGGTGAAACCCTGAATGTGCTCGCTGACCTGATGGGCGTTCCGTCACAAGACAAAGCCGCCTTCTTCCAGGCCACGCGCACAAACTTCGGTATCATTTTCGCCCCGCAAAATGAAACCGCGGGCCAGGTACTGAGCTCGCTGAATGATGTTTTGTCGCAAGATGCCAAGCTGTCGGCTTATGTTGTAAAGGCCTGATCGCATATGTGGTATCTGAAAGCCCTGCTTCGGCAGGGCTTTTTCCTGTCTGCAATTTTTCTTGTCCTGCCCGTCGAGACTCACGCAGCCGCCTTGCCCACGCTTGAGCAGCTCGCCGGCAACCCCTATTGGCATCGCCTGCTGCGCGATACCCAGCCAGATGACAATCGCTACCAAAGCGATGTCAGCAAGCCCGGCTTCTTTCTGAGCCCAACGGGTCATCAGGATGCCCTCGCCGAGCTGAAGGCCGACGCGCAGGCCTTTGCCAGCGCACCAGACGGAAATGCCGGGGCAGCTTGCATGCTACCGGCCCGCCGGGCCTGGCTGATGGCACAACGTCCGGACTGGGCAGTGGCCTGGCCCAAGCCTGATTGCCCGGATCTCGACCTCTGGCTCAACGCTATTGATGCAGAGCAAGCCACGCTGGTTTTCGCCAGCGACTATTTGAACAACCCATCGTCGATGTTCGGCCATACCTTGCTGCGTATTGATGCGCGCAGCCAGAGTGATGACACACGACTGCTGGCCTATGCCATTAACTACGCGGCGCAAACCAACACCAGCAATGGCCTTGAATTCGCCGTGAAAGGACTTACGGGGGGGTATCCCGGTCAGTTTTCACTGCTGCCCTACTACGAAAAAGTCAAAGAATATAACGACTGGGAAAGCCGTGATCTTTGGGAGTACGAGCTCTCCCTGAGCCCTGCTGAAGTTCATCAGATGCTGCTCGCCCTGTGGGAATGGCGTGGCGTAAGTGCGCCCTACTATTTCTTGTCGCGCAACTGCTCCTATGAGCTGCTGGGTCTGCTCGAAATGGCCAGAGCTGATCTGAATATGCGCATGCATTTCCCGGTACAGGCAATTCCCAGCGATACCCTGCGTGTAGCCCTGCAACAGCCCGGGCTGCTCAAGCGCGTGACCTGGCGTGCCGCGAGCGGCACACGTCTGGCACTGACACTGGAGCGAAACTCGGCCGCCGTGAACCGTGCTGTAAAAACATTGCTGGATACGAATGCCGCCATTCGGCTACCGGCAAACCTGCTGCCCGGCGAGCAGGCACAAACGCTTGAAACTGCTTATGACGCGCTTTATGCACGTTATCTTGCACATGAAGCACCCAAAGAGTCGACGCCGCAGCATCTGCGCAAGCTGCTGGCTGCGCGCAGCCAGGTGCAGGCTGCAGACCAGCGTCCGCTCCCCGAAAGGCCACACGCTGATCCTGCCAGCGGCCATGGCACTGCACGCTGGCAAGTCGGGCTTGCACACGATGGAGAATCTCAAGTCCTGCTGGGTTTGCGCGCTGCCTATCATGACTGGCTGGACCCGCAAGCAGGCTATCGCGAAGGGGCGAAAATCGAGTTCCTGTCGGGCACGCTCGCAGTTAATGAGCACGGTAAGACGCATATCGAAGACGCAACACTGGTCGGCATCGACTCTCTGGCCTCCGTCAACGCACTCAAACAACCCCTGTCCTGGTCCGTCCGGCTTGGCGCAGAACGTGCCCTGGCCGACAGCAACGATGGTGTTCGTCACACTTACAGCGTGCTTGAAGGCGGAGCGGGTCTGGCAACGCGCTGGCAAAACGCCCTCTGCCATGCACAATCGCATCAGCAAATTCGTGGCGGTCGCAGTCTCGACAAAGGCTGGGAGGCAGGCCTGGGCGCACGACTGGGCTGTCTGATGACATTGCCGAGCATGGCTGGCCAGGAAGTACGCTGGCTGATTGAGACCCGCCCGATGTATCGCTGGCCGGCACAGGCCATGAGCCAGGAACTACGCACCGGGCTTCAGCTCGGCCTGAATCGGGATCAGGCCCTGCGCATTGAACTACGCCAGGAGTGGCGTGAAGCCGCCTTGACGACATTCAGCCTGAGCTGGCTACGTTATTTCTGAAACGCACCGAATCGGATAATATGCACGACCCGGCATTTCAGCCGCCCTATTGAAAGGTTTTCCGCATGCAAATCGCCCAAGACAGCGTCGCCCTGATCGACTACACCCTGACCAACGATGCCGGTGAAGTCATCGACAGCTCCAACGGTGGCGAACCGCTGGCTTATCTGCATGGTCATCACAACATCATTCCAGGTCTGGAAAAGGCGCTGCTCGGCAAGACCGTAGGCGACAGCCTGAAGGTCAGCATCGCTCCGGCCGAAGGCTATGGCGAGCTCAACGAAAGTCTGGTCGAGCAAGTGCCGGCTGACCTGTTCCAGGGCGTTGACCAGATCGAGATCGGCATGCAGTTCCATGCCCAGACCGGCACCGGCATGCAAGTCATCACCGTGACCGATGTGCAGGGCGACATGGTTACCGTTGATGGAAACCACCCGCTGGCCGGCCAGACCCTGCATTTCGATGTGACTGTGAAGGAAGTTCGCGCGGCTTCGAAGGAAGAACTCGAGCATGGCCATGTACATGGCGCTGGTGGTCATCACCACTGAGCCATTGGTTGGGTCTAGTGCCTGATGCTGTGAAAATGCCCCGAATCCGGGGCATTTTTCATGGCGGGCATGCCAGACTGGCTAACTTTGGATGGCATGAGCCACTAGCATGAATATCTCGCGACTGCTCTTGCTGCTGATCAGCCTGTCATGGCTTGGCTGCACGCCAGGCCATGCCGCCGATGATGCGCCGCCGCAAATCACCCGCATCGACATCCCTGCGCAAATCATCAGCGAAGCCAGTGCACTGGTGCGTTCGCATCGCAACCCCGAGATCCTGTGGACGCTCAATGACAGCGGCAGCGGCCCCGACATTTATGCACTGAGTACCAATGGCGGGCTGCTGGGCAGCGCCACACTCACCGGCCCCGGCATCATCAATCAGGATTGGGAGGACATGGCCAGCTTCACGCGCGAGCAAAAGCATTTCCTGCTGATTGGTGATGTCGGTGACAACTTCGCCTGGCGCCCGAACATCACGCTTTATCTGATTGAGGAGCCGGTCTTGCCGGCACCGGCAGATACTGCAACAGCCCCGGTGCTACATACCTTTCGCGTAGAGCTGCCGAATGGCCCTCGCGACATTGAAGCCATCGCCGTAGATCCCGACGAGAATGCCGCCTACCTCATCAGCAAGCGTGACAACAGGCCCACGCTGTATCGTTTCTCGCTCGCCCATGCCGAAACAGAACAAGTGACCACGCTTATCGCCAGCGATCTGGGCGAGATCAATATCCCACGGGGGTGAGCGCAACAATCATTACATCAACTGGGTCACTGCCATGGACTTCAGCGAGTCTGGCCGCTGGGCCTATGTCGGCACGCTGAGCCATGGCTATCGCTACGCGCGCGAGTCCGGCGAATCCTGGCAAACGGCTTTGCTCAAGGCACCACAAGGCTTTCTGCAACCGAAATTGCGCCAGATCGAAGGTGGCTGCTTTGATTTGCAGGATGACCAGCAGCTGTTTGTCATCAGCGAGACTCTGCCCGCCAAAATGGCCAGGATCAGATGGTCATCGCCTTGAGCGGACAGGCGCCGGCCGCCGAGTGCTGGTAGGCCTCGACACCGGCCCGCTCCCGCACCAGAAAGTCAGCCACGGCGTTATGCAGCCCGGCATGACGCAGCAGATGCCATGAGCTGGTCAACACCGGTTCGAAACCACGAATGAGCTTGTGCTCGCCTTGTGCACCGGCATCGAAAAAGCGAAACCCACCGGCAATGGCTCGCTCGATGCCTTGATAGAGGCAGGCCTCGAAGTGCAACAACGGGATATCCTTGACTGCCCCCCAGTAACGTCCGTACAGGGTTTCGCTGCCGGCAAGATAGAGAGCCATTGCGATCAGCTCACCGCGCTCCTCGACGCAAAGCACCTGCACGGCAGCCGGCATGGTGGCGAAAATTCGCGTGAAGAATGCCGGCGTGAGATAAGGCTGCTGGCCGCGCACGAGATAGGTGTTGGCATAGCAAGCATAAACACGCGCCTGCAAGGCCGCATCACAGTCGCCACCCAGACGCCAGACATACTGCAGGCCGGCAGCCGCAAGCTTTTTGCGCTCCTGGCGGATTTTCTTGCGCCGATCGGCCGTGAGCTGGCTCAGAAAGCCTTCAAAGTCGGCGTAACCACGCTGCTGCCAGCGGAACTGGCAGTCACGCCGATGCAGCCAGCGCGAGTCCTGGGCAAACAGGCGATCATTGTCGGCATCGGTAAAATTCACATGCAGTCCGCTGCAATCCTGCCAGTCGGCATGCGTCGGCAACTGTGCCAGCAACTCCGTCACCGCATCGGCAGCACCCAGCACTCTCGGACCGGTAATCGGGCTGAATGGCACTGCCGACAGCCATTTCGGGTAATACGCCAGACCTGCGCGATGGGAGGCCTCGGCCCAGCCCTGATCAAAGACATACTCGCCACGCGAATGCTGCTTGCGCCAGCCGGGCATCGCGGCCAGCCACTGACCGTCAGAAGCTGTCAGCACGGCATGTGCCGATTGCCAGCCCGTGCCCTGACCCACGCAGGCGGTGCTTTCCAGGGCGTGCAGAAAAGCATGTGACAGAAACGGCTGATCCGCCGGCACCAAGGCATCCCAGGTTGCCTCAGGAACCTCTGCCAACGAATGCAGGCACAGCAACGTGGTCATGGTTGCAGCGCAGACTCGGGGGCAGGCAATACCGGCCAGATCGGCCAGGGCTTGGTCAGCGGCAGGCGCACCTCACCGAGACTGAAACGGTGGATGGCCTCGCTCACTTCTGCCGTCCTCGTATGATGCGGCGCGTGGCCCGTGTCGGGCAGCAGCAGCACCTGTGCCTGAGGCATCACCGACAACAAGCGCCGGCCATGATTCCAGAACGGAACCAGGGTATCGGCCTCGCCATGAATGATCAGCAAGGGCAGGCGCACCCGGTCGTAATACGGACTCAGTGTTTGCATGTAGGCACTCAGTGCATTCATGTCACGCACATTGTTGAGATAGGTTTCGGGGCGCAAGGCCAGCCCGATGCCACTGCGCTCGACCTGCCCCGCCGGCACCGGGTCAGGCGCAAAAACCTCGGCGAGCCCCTCTTCCAGATAGCGCTTGCCGAGCGGACGAACCAGCGTCCAGGCGAACAGCTTGTTCAGCAGCGGACGTTGCTCGCCCAGGGTGTAGGTCCAGTTCAACGGCCCGGTCCAATGCCCTGTGACACCACTGATGAGCACGCCGCCGGAGATGCGCTCCGGCATATTGACCATGGCGGCCATCACCACCGAGCCTGCCCAGGAGTGCCCGACCAGCGTCGGCTTGTTCACACCCAGCGCGGCACTGGCATCAAGCAGCAGCGCAGCTACTTGCGCGGGGTTCAGCCAGGCTTTCTCCTCGGATGGTCGCTCGCTGAAACCGTAGCCGGGGCGGTCAAAGGCAATGACCCGATGCGACTTGGCCAGTATCGGCAGAATGCTGCTGCTGAATTCGCGCAAATTCGAGCTGGCACCATGCACCAGCACGATGCCGGGGCCTTCGCCGGCCATCACATAGTGCAGCTTGACGCCATTGACCGTGATGAACTGGCCGACAGGCAAGCTGACTTGCTCCGCTCGCGTGACACCGGCGCCAGTGGCAAGCAGGAGCACGCAGAGCAGGATCGGTGTCAGAACAAAAAGGGAGAGTTTCATGCGCTATCCAAGGCTTTCGGTATGGTGGCTACTGTTGTCGAGGCGAGCGCCAATGACAAGCGGACAGCGACGTAAATGAGGGCCGGAATCGTGCAGACTGTCGCGTCAGGGTTTGCGCATCTCGCGCAGAATCATGGCCTCGATATTCTGCCCGTCACCCTGGCGAAAGCCGATATGGGTCCAGCGCACACGGCCATCGGGGCCAATCAGAAAGGATGTCGGCATGCCGGGCAGTAAATAGCTCGCCGCCACCCGCCCTGCCGGGTCGTAGAGCACGGTGAAGCTGGCGGGCAGTTGCCGCAGGAAGGCCGCTGCATCACCACGATTTTCATCAACATTGACCGCTACCACCTTGAGCGCCGCCTTGCGGGCACGCAGGCTGAGCTGATTCATCCACGGAAAGCTCTGACGACAGGGACCGCACCAGCTCGCCCAGAAATCGACATAGACGAACTGGCCGCGCAGGCTGGCGAGCGAGACAGACTTGCCGTCGCTATCCGGCAGGGTGAAATCAGGCGCTGGCTCACCGGCCGGGAGTGCCAGCGCACTGCCCGGCAGCAGCGCCAGCGACACCAGCAATATCCGGCTGTAATGCCTCATGTCTGACACGCTTCAGCGAGGGTCAGCGTGCCATGCAGCTTGAGTGCCGTGGTCACGGCCAGCCAGGGATAGGGACAGTCGGCCAGCCAGTCCGGCGCACCCTGCCCTTGCAGCATGCCCAGCGTGCAGGCGGCACCCGCGAGTAGGCATTGCGGGGCGACAACGGTCAGACTGGCAAGGCCATCTACCGGCCAGCCGTGGCGGGCATCGAGAATATGCGAATAGCGCCGTTCCGGCGTGATGATGCAACGCTCGTAGTCGCCGCTGGTGGCCAGTCCACCCTGACTCAGCGGAATGCTGGCGAGCACCTGCCCGGGCTGGCGCGGATGCTGAATGCCGATCAGCCAGGGACTGCCATCCGGGTGCGGACCGACCACGCTGATATCGCCACCAAGTTCGACCAGACCATGACGGATACCGTTGGCAACCAGCACGGCGGCGGCACGGTCAGCGGCGTACTCCTTGCCGAAGCCGCCGAAATCCAGCTCCATGCCGGGCCGGCCAAGCTGAACGTGCTCGGTGCTCCAGTGCACGTGTTGCCAGCCGGTCAGCGCCAGCATATCTGCTACCGCCGCTGCCGACGGGGGCTGGGCGGACTGAAAATTCCAGACCCGGCGCAATACGCCCGAAGTGATGTCGAAGCGCCCGTCCGACTGCTCATGCAGACGCGCAGCAATGGTCAGCAGCTGCACCGTTTCAGTATCGATGGCGATATCCCGCCCGCTGCCGGCGGCGGCATTGATGCGCGCAATAACGCTATCGTCGCGGTAGCGTGAATACTTGCTTTCGATGCGCCGCACCTCGGCCTCGGCCGCGCTCAGGATGAGATCGGCGCTGCTGGCATCATCAGCATAGACCTGGACGCTGCAGGGCCCGCCCATGGCCCGGAAGACGCGCTCATGGTGCTGCATTCAATAGCTCCGCGATACGCGCAGATGGCCGTTGAGCCAGGATACCAGACCGGGATTGGCGATCTCGACCTTGCCCAGCGCATAGTCTTCGCTGGCTTTGTACCAGCCCAGCCCGGCACCCAGCGTCCACGGCCCGATCAGCCGTTTGACATCAAGTCCGACGCTGACGGCGCCGAAAGGTGATAAGCGATAATCGCTGGAGGCCAGACCATCGCTGCGCAACGTGGCGTAGAACGGGGCATAAAAGCCGGCCTGACTCTGCGAATACCAACGCGCGTTCGCCGCCCACTGCCAGTTGCCCTGCGAGCGCAGCAGACCCAGCGCCAGACTGTGCGCCTGGACATCCCAGTCATCCTGGTAGTAGCGGTAGTCACTCTGCATCACCACGCCCTGACCCAGGCCATGGCGCAGCATGAGACTGACCGCACCGCCTATGCGCTGATCCGGACGACTGTCGGCAACCGTACTGGTGGTCGTCGCAACATAAGCCAGCTTGTAGGGATCACTGAGAAAGCCATCCTGCCAGAGGCCGCTGACAGCGAGCTGCAGACGCGTGCGCGGTCCCAGTACCTGTTCCAGACTGACAAAGGTGGTGATGGTGTCCTTGTCGGCCTCGAGGATGCGCGTCGGATAAGCGGCACTGCCACCCTCGGTGGGCATGACGGTGTCGGCCGAGTAGCCGGCACCGAGCGTCAGCGTCTGCATCTGGCTGGCCGAGGCCCAGGCGGCTTCGAGACCCGCCTGTAGCGAGCGATAGTCATCCTCATCCGAATAGCCACCACTGAGCTTGAACGAACTCAGCCGCGACAGTTCGTGACGCCAGTCGCCTTGCAGCGCAACACGTTCTTCGCGGATGCTGGCGCCGCTCATGACCTGCACCGGCTTGCCGGCGGCATCGGGCAGAACATACCAGGGCGAAGCGCCGGTCATGCTCTCATAGGTCAGGTTGATGCCCAGACTGTCGTGCTCGGTTGCCGGCAAATTGACACGAAAGCGATGAGAGTCGATGGCATAACGTTCTTCGTCACGACCGCTGGCGGTCTTGCCAGCCTCGACATCCGCCTCCTGATAACGACTGTAGAGATAGTCCACCGAAGGCGTGGCATTGATGGCTGCCACCGCTGGCACCGTCATCAGTGCCAGCGGGGTCAGCGCCATGAACAACGAGGAAGAGGTCTTCATCAGTTGCACCCGCAGCCGCCGCCACCCAGTGTGGCACCACCGCTGGCGGCCTCCTTGCTGACCTGGATGTGCTCGTTGTAATCCGCCAGCAGCGGATCCATTTCCCAGGCCATGGCCGGGCTCGCGAGCACGGCACGCTGCCAGGGCTGTACCGGTTGCGCGGAGCAACCCGCCAGCAGCATCAGGACAAAACAGCTTGTTATTCTTGTCATCGTCCCCTCCAGAGAGGCTACAAGGTTTTCATGTATTCGATCAGCGCACGTCGCTCCTGATTGCTCAGCACGCTGACGAATTCGTGACCCTTGTTGCTCTGGCTATACATGCTGGTGTTGTAGATCTTGCGATCCTGTAACTGGCTATCGGCCATGATGGGCGCATTGAACAGGTTCCAGGCCAGTCCGCCATTGGACCAGAGCAGCGACAAGGCATCCTGCACGGTGGCACCGCCGGCAGCAGGGCTGCAATCAAGATACGGAATAGTGCTGGTACCGCAGGCCAGCGCCTGATACTTCCAGCCGACATTGTTACGGTCATAGCCCGTGTCGAGGCTGTCATCAAAACCCATCACCACCTTGCCGACCAGATCGGCCGGCGCCGTCTTGGACAGGCGACGCCAGATCGGCTGACGATCCGCCGGCTGCAAAACTTCCCAGAGATTGGGCACCGAGCCATTGTGCAAATACGGAGCCGTCGCCCAGACACCATAAAGCGGCGGCGCAAGATAGCCGAGCTTGCGATCACCACGCAGCGAGGTGTCGTTCTGATCACCGCACAGCGATACGCCAGCGGCATTCTTCTCGCCATCACTGTAGGCGAACCAGTTGTCGCGCGCGGCCTGCACCACCAGCGGGCTGTTGCCATCGAGACGACGTCGATCGGTAGCAATGATCTCCAGTGGCACGATGTTGGCGGCAATACCCTCCAGCAGCGGCGTATCGAGATAGGCCGGATCATTGATGTAACGCGGTGAGTAAGCGCCATGACAGCTGGCGCAGGAACCGTTGCCACCCACAGGCCTGGCCACCGGATTCTTCAGTGCCGGTGCCCAGAGATTTTTGCTGTGGAACAGGATGGCACCCTGCTTGGCCAACGCCTTATCGATCACGCCCAGCCTGTCCTCAGGCCAAGCTGGCGATTTGCGCGACATAATCCAGGCATCGCTATCCTGCTGGTTATCGGTGATCCACTTCTTGTCCGCTGCCATATCGTTATGATTGGGCGTGTTCGGAAAATGGAACGACAGCTCGATGCGCTTGGCATCCATCACCATGGCGCCATCGAAGAACTTTGCCACACGGTGGCCGACATTCCACCACACAGGTGGATCTTCGGTGCCCGTCGACGGCTGCGTCTGGATCGACAGATAACCCGGCAGACCGGCCACGTCGGTGATCGTCAACGTGCCGAAAAGCTGGAAGTTGGTGATGTTGCCAGTGCCGCGCACCTTGTTCTGCGAGATCAGCGCCAGTGCCGATTGCTGTGGCGCCAGTCGCGCCAGATCACTGAACATGACGGTGATGTCGGACAGGCTGTTGGTGCCATACATAGCGCCCAGCCCTGGGCCGTCGCTGGCCTCACCGACCTTGCCGCCATGGCAGATGCTGCAGGTGACATTGAGGTTTCCCGTCCAGCTGCCATCGGCATTGCGCAGCTGCGTCACCCCCATCGGCAACTGACCGCTGCCACCGCTGGTGCGGGCAGGGTCTTCGCCCGGCAGCGGATACGGATTCGATGTCGGCGATAGCGGCATGCCCCAGCGCTCCGCCACCAGCTGATCGAAGTTGGCCGGGCGCGCCGGCAGCTTCCAGATCTGATCCCACATCGAGTTGTAGATGCTGGCCGGGAAGGCAAAGCCGGAGCTGGCGGCGTTGCCGGCAAAGAAATGCCCTGCGCCGACTTCACCATCACTGGCCACCAGCGGATAACCCCGACGCACACGCTGACGCAGCTCACCACAGGTGCCGGGATGGTTGTCGGCCTGGCAGGTCTGCCAGAATACATTCATGTGGACAGCCTTGCCCTGATTGATGCCGGGCCGCACCAGCTCACGCGGGTCAGCAGGCACTGGCGTCTCGTCCGCCTTGCCATCGCAATAGTCGAACCAGTAGTGACCACCGCGCGAGCTGCCCAGCAGAGGCAGCAATTCGGCATCCGGCGTACTCGTGCCGGCCAGCATCGCAGCACACGACAAAGGCTCGGCCAGACAGCGGACATACAAGGCGACATTCTGATAATTACTGCTACTTTTCGGCCAGGGCGCGCCGCCGGAATGCGACTCATCACCCGACGCCATTTTCAGGATGCGTGAATCAATGCCGCCACCCAATGCCGACCAGCTCGCCGTGAAATTGGCCAGATCTTGCTCCGGATTGCTGCTCAGCATGAAGCGCCTGCCCTGCTCCGACAATGCGGCCGTGGCGCCGGGGATATGACAGGTACGGCAAACTCCTAATCCGGGCTGCACGCTTTCACTGAAAAAGCTTTCAATGGTCCGTGCCGAACCTGTACCCGGTCCTTCCGGCTCGTCTGGCGTATCAGGATTGACACCTGCGACACGGCCAGAGCCCCCGCTGTAATCACCACAGGCCGCCAGCAATAACGCCAGCATCAGGATGGAAAATGGTTTCGACAGAAACATCGCAGGCTCCGGGGGCTGGCTTGCTTGAAATGATTTCCGCAAAAAGTAACAATAGTTACTATTTATGTCAAACGCTTGTATAAGCTGATCGACCAGCTGTATTTGCCGCGACTGGCACCTGCCATCCATAATCAGACATGATGTTGTCCGGATACCGCCATGAACGTGAAATTGACTGCCCGCCCGCCCTTGCAGGAACGCTCCCGCGTTCGCGTTAGCCTGATCCTGCAGGCAGCCGAAGCGCTGCTGGAAGCCGAAGGCATGTCGGGATTTTCGATTCCGGCGCTGGCCGAGCAACTGGGTTATCCGCGAGCGACCATCTACAAGTTCTTCCCGACACCCTATGCCCTGCTCAATACGCTGGCCGAACGGCATCTGGAGGCTCTCGAAAAAGCGCTCTACAGTCAGGCTGAAGACCTGGCCAAAGAGGCCGACTGGCGTGGCGTATCACGACGCATGGTGGAAGCTGCCGCCGGCTATTATCGTGAACAGCCGGTGGCCTGTACGCTGCTGCTGGGGGGGCCGGTTACCGACGAAAGCTATCGCTCGCTGGAATACACCATCAACCGGCTCGGCAAGCTGACGCACAACATGCTGCAGCAAGCCGGACTGACCATGATCGAAAACCCCTGCGAAGCAGCGCTCGCCATTGAATACGGTACGGCCAGCTTCCGCTTTTCCTACTTCCTGCATCAGACCATCACGCCCGAATACATCGAAGCCGCCGGCGATGTCATGATTGCCTTCATCGAGAAGCGACTGGCATCGAGAAATGCCTGAAACGAAAAAGCCCGCTATAAAAGCGGGCTTTTTCAGCTAGGCGACAGCAGCCGGAATTACTTCCAGCCGGTCAGCTCGGCAATGGCAGCACCCAGCATGGCCGGGTTCGACACCGTCTTCACACCAGCAGCCTGCAGCGCGGCGAACTTCTCGTCTGCCGTGCCCTTGCCACCGGAGATGATCGCACCGGCATGACCCATGCGCTTGCCGGCCGGAGCCGTAACACCCGCGATGTAGGAAGCCACCGGCTTGGTCACGTGCGCCTTGATGAACTCGGCAGCCTCTTCTTCAGCCGAACCGCCGATCTCGCCCACCATGATGATGGCTTCGGTCTGCGGGTCAGCCTGGAACAGGGCCAGCGCATCGATGAAGGTCATGCCCGGGATCGGGTCGCCGCCAATGCCGATGCAGGTCGACTGGCCGAAGCCGAGGTCGGTGGTCTGCTTCACGGCTTCATAGGTCAGCGTGCCCGAACGCGACACGATGCCGACCTTGCCCGGCAGGTGGATGGAACCCGGCATGATGCCGATCTTGCACTCGCCCGGCGTGATGATGCCCGGGCAGTTCGGCCCGATCAGACGCACGCCACCCTTGCGCAGGATGTATTCCTTGACGAACAGCATGTCGATGGTCGGCACGCCTTCGGTGATGCAGACCACCAGCTCGATGCCGGCATCCACGGCTTCCAGGATCGAGTCCTTGGCGAACGAGGCCGGAACGTAGATCACGGAGGCGTTGGCGCCGGTCTTCTCGACGGCTTCACGCACGGTGTCGAACACCGGCAGGCCGAGGTGCGTAGTGCCGCCCTTGCCCGGCGTGACGCCACCGACCATGTTGGTGCCGTAGGCAATCGCCTGCTCGGTGTGCAGCGTACCCTGCGAGCCGGTGATGCCCTGGCAGATCACTTTCGTGCTTTTATTAATCAGGACACTCATGTTCAGGCTCCCACAGCTTTGACGACCAGCTCGCCCGCTTCGTTCAGCGAGGCGGCCGGAATGATGTTGAGACCGGATTCGCGCAGCTTGGCGGCACCCAGTTCGGCATTGTTGCCTTCGAGACGGACCACGACCGGCACTTTCACGCCGACTTCCTTCACGGCGCCGATGATGCCTTCGGCAATCATGTCGCAACGAACGATGCCGCCGAAGATGTTGACCAGAACGGCTTCCACGGAGTCATCCGAGAGGATGATCTTGAAGGCTTCGGTCACGCGTTCCTTGGTGGCACCGCCGCCAACGTCGAGGAAGTTCGCAGGCTGGCCGCCCTTGAGCTTGATCAGGTCCATGGTCGCCATGGCCAGACCGGCACCATTGACCATGCAGCCGATGTTGCCTTCGAGAGCCACGTAGTTCAGTTCCCACTCAACGGCACGACGCTCGCGCTCGTCCTCCTGGCTCGGGTCATACATGGCCTTGAGCTTGGGGTGACGGTACAGTGCGTTGGAGTCGATGGCGATCTTGGCATCCAGGCAGTGCAGATTGCCTTCGCTGGTGATGACCAGCGGATTGACTTCCAGCAGCGCCAGATCGAGGTCGGTAAACATCTTGCCGAGGCCCATGAAGATCTTCACGAACTGCTTGACCTGTTCGGCGTTGAGGCCAAGCTGGTAGGCCAATTCGCGACCTTGGTAAGCCTGCGGACCAACGAGCGGATCAATGGCAGCCGTCAGGATCTTTTCCGGGGTGTCGTGAGCAATCTTCTCGATGTCCACGCCGCCTTCGGTCGATGCCATGAAGACGATGCGACGCGTCGCGCGATCGACCACGGCACCGAGATAGAGCTCATTGGCGATATCCGTACAGCTCTCGACGAGAATCTTGGTAACCGGCTGACCCTTGGCGTCAGTCTGATAGGTCACCAGACGTGTGCCGAGCTGGGCGCGGGCAAAAGCCTCGACGTCGTCCAGTGATTTCACCAGCTTGACGCCACCAGCCTTGCCACGGCCACCGGCGTGGACCTGAGCCTTGACGACCCAGACATCACCACCAATGCGCTCGGCGGCGGCGCGTGCTTCTGCGGGCGTCGAGGCAGCGAAGCCCTTGGACACTGGCAGACCATATTCGGCAAACAGTTGCTTGCCTTGATACTCGTGCAGATTCATCGTGTGATCACCACTCGTTGTAAAAAGAGTTACTTGCGCTTGCGTTGGATGGCGTGGATCGCACGACCATCAACTGCAAGCGCCGCTTCGTGCACTACTTCCGACAGAGTCGGGTGAGCAAAGCACATCAACTGCAGGTCTTCGACGCTGGCGCCGAATTCCAATGCAATCAGTCCCTGGTGGATGATGTCGCCGGCGGCCGGACCGATGACATGCATGCCGAGCAGACGATCCGTTTTGGCATCGGCCACAAATTTCACAAAACCCTGGTTGTCGTCCGAGGCCAGTGCGCGACCATTCACCGCAAAGGCGAACTGGCCGGTTTTCACATCAAAGCCTTCGGCCTTGGCGCGCTCTTCGGTCATGCCGACCCACGCCACTTCCGGGTGCGTGTAGATCACCGAAATGATCAGGTCGTAATTGAACTGGGCATGGTGGCCGGCCATGATTTCGGCCGCCATCACACCCTCTTCCATGGCCTTGTGCGCCAGCATCTGGCCGCGCACAAGGTCGCCGATGGCGAACACGCCCGGCACCGAAGCACGGCACTGGTCATCGACGGCGACAAAGCCGCGCTCGTCCAGCGACACGCCGGAGTCAGAGCTGAGCAGACCAGCTGTGACCGGGCGACGGCCCACCGCGACGATGAGCTTGTCGAACACTTCCTGCTGTTCGCCCTTGGCATCGGTAAAATTGACCGTGACCTGGCCATTCGCCACTTGCGTGCCGGTAACGCGGGCACCGAGACGGATGTCCAGCCCCTGCTTGGTCAGAATCTTCTGAGTTTCCTTGGCAATGGCACGATCGGCAATCGGCAGGAACTGATCCACCGCTTCCAGCACGATCACTTCCGAACCGAGGCGGCCCCAGACCGAACCCAGCTCAAGCCCAATAACGCCAGCGCCAATCACGCCCAAGCGCTTCGGCACAGTCTGAAATTCCAGCGCACCGGTGGAGTCGACAACAACATTATCAACCAGCTTGGCCACCGGAATCTGCACCGGCTCGGAGCCCGAGGCCAGAATCACATTCTTGGCCTGAAGAATCTGCACTTCACCACCTTCAAGCGGCGTGAACTCGACCTGCTTGCCGGCAAGCAGCTTGCCGCTGCCCTGCAGCCAAGTAATGCCGTTGCCCTTGAGCAGCTGCGCAATACCACCAGTGAGCTGATCCACGACTTTGTCCTTGCGCGCCAGCATGGCCGCGAGGTCGAGCTTGACCTCGCCGGTGCTGATGCCATGGTTGTCGTAACCGGCCTTCAGGTCATGATACTTGTGCGATGAGTCCAGCAATGCCTTGGATGGAATGCAGCCCACATTCAGGCAGGTGCCGCCCAGCGACGGCTTGCCCTTGTGCACACGGCGCTCGATACAAATGACCGAGAGCCCGAGCTGGGCCGCGCGAATCGCCGCCTCATAGCCGCCTGGGCCGCCACCAATCACTACCAAATCAGCTTGTTGCGTCATGTTTCAATACTCTTGCTCAGATGACTTGCGCTCAGATTTCCAGCAGCAGACGGGCCGGATCTTCCACCAGCTCTTTGATGGCGACGAGGAAGCTCACGGCCTCCTTACCATCGATCAGACGGTGATCGTAAGACAGCGCCAGATACATCATCGGCAAAATCACGACCTGACCATTCACAGCCATCGGGCGATCCTGGATCTTGTGCATGCCGAGAATGGCGGTCTGCGGCGGGTTCAGAATCGGGGTCGATAGCAGCGAACCGAACACACCACCGTTGGAGATGGTGAAGGTGCCGCCCGTCATGTCGTCGATGGAGAGCTTGCCGTCACGGGCCTTCTTGCCAAACTCCATCACGCCTTTTTCCATTTCCGCGATGCTCATCTTCTCGACGCTGCGCAGCACCGGCACGACCAGGCCACGATCCGACGACACAGCCACGCCGATATCCTGGAAGCCGTGATAGACGATGTCATTGCCGTCGATGGAGGCATTCACGGCCGGGAAGCGCTTCAGCGACTCGACAGCGGCCTTGATGAAGAAGGACATGAAGCCCAGCTTGACGCCGTGAACCTTCTCGAACTTCTCCACATACTGCTTGCGCAGGTCCATGACCGGCTTCATGTTGACTTCATTGAAGGTGGTCAGCATGGCGGTGGATTGCTTGGCTTCGAGCAGGCGCTCGGCGACCTTGGCACGCAGACGCGTCATCGGCACGCGCTTCTCGACGCGCTCGCCGACGGCCAGGGCCAACACCGGAGCAGCAGCGACGGGCGCCGGGGCAGCGACCGGGGCCGGCTTGGCGGCGGCCACATCATCCTTGGTAACACGACCACCAACACCGCTACCGGCGACGGCAGCGATATCCACACCGGCTTCGGCAGCGGCCTTGCGCGCGGCAGGGCCGGCAGCAGCAGGCGCACTGGCGGCAGCGGCAGCAACCGGCGCGGGCGCAGCGGCGGCAACCGGAGCCGCAGCGGCACCGGCGGTGAAAATGGCCAGCACTTCCTGCGACAGCACGGTGTCGCCTTCATTTTTCATGACCTGGCTGATGACACCATCGGCCGGCGCCACCACTTCCATGACGACCTTGTCGGTCTCGATGTCGACGATCAGCTCATCGCGCTTGACGGCTTCGCCCGGCTTCTTGTGCCAGGTCGCAACCGTACCGTCGGCAACGGACTCGGGGAACACGGGGGCTTTGATTTCCAGACTCATCTTGGGATTCCTTTTAGCTCGACAAATTAGGCAGTTTTGGTACCGAGAGCATCGGCTACAAGGGCCGCCTGTTCTTTGGCATGAAGATAAACAGAACCACAAGCCGGCGCTGCCGAAGACGGACGACCGGCATAGCCTATGGTCAATTCCGGCTTCCACTGGCGCATCACGCGCTCAAGATTGTGACGCGTGTTGTACCAGGCACCCTGGTTCATCGGCTCTTCCTGGCACCACACCACTTCGGTGGCGTTGCCATAGACCTTCAGGGCATCCACCAGCATTCTGTCCGGGAACGGATAGAGCTGTTCGACACGCAGAATCGCCACGCCTTGCAGCGCCAGTTCACGACGCTTTTCCAGCAGATCGTAGTAGACCTTGCCACCGCAGATAACGATACGCTTGACCGACTCCGGTGCAACCGCATCAAGTTCACCGATGACGGTCTGGAAACGGCCATTGGCCAGCTCTTCCAGCGTCGACACCGCGAGCTTGTGACGCAACAGGCTCTTCGGCGACATGATGATCAGCGGCTTGCGCAGCGGACGCACAGCCTGACGACGCAGCAGATGGAAAATCTGTGCCGGTGTCGACGGTGTGCAAACCTGCATGTTGTGCTCGGCACAGAGTTGCAGGAAGCGCTCCAGACGCGCCGAGGAATGCTCCGGACCCTGCCCTTCGTAGCCGTGTGGCAGCAGCATGGTGAGGCCGCAGAGACGCTCCCACTTGGTTTCACCGCTAGAAATAAACTGGTCGATGACCACCTGTGCGCCGTTGGCAAAATCGCCGAACTGAGCTTCCCATATGATCAGGGCATTAGGCGTGGTCGTCGAATAGCCGTACTCGAAAGCCAGTACCGCCTCTTCCGACAACAACGAGTCATAAATATCGAAACACGGCACGCGCTTGCTGATGTGCTGCAGCGGCACATAGGGCTGGTTGTCTTTCTGGTTGTACATGATGGCGTGACGGTGCGAGAAAGTACCGCGACCCACATCCTGACCGGTCAGACGCACCAGCATGTCCTTGTCGAGCAAGGTTGCGTAGGCCATGACTTCGGCAGCACCCCAGTTCAGCTCCAGATTGCCCGACCACATGCGCTGACGGTCTTCGAGCACTTTCTGTACCTGACGCTGCACCACAAAGCCTTCCGGCAGCGCGCCCATGCGCTTGCCCAGTGCCTGCAATTCGGCGATGGGCACACCGGTTTCCCATTCATCAACCACCGTGTGGTTGAGGAACGGTGCCCAATCCACAAACAGCGACTTGTTCGGCTCCAGCACCAGCGCTTTCACTACATGCTGGCCAGATTCGAGCGCCTGACGATAGTCGTTGACCATGGCATCGGCTTCGCCAGCCGCAATCACGCCCGCTGCCAGCAGGCGCTCGGCATAGATGGCGCGGGTGGTCGGCAGGTTGTTGATGACCTGGTACATGACCGGCTGCGTCGAGGACGGCTCGTCGGCTTCGTTGTGGCCACGACGACGATAGCAATACATGTCGATGACCACGTCTTTCTGGAACTCCATGCGGAAATCCAGCGCCAGCTGCGTCACAAATAGCACGGCCTCGGGATCATCGCCATTGACGTGGAAAATCGGCGGCTGAACCATTTTCGCGACGCCGGTGCAGTACTCGGTCGAACGCGCGTCATCGATACGGCTGGTGGTGAAACCGACCTGGTTATTGACCACGATGTGGATAGTGCCGCCCGTGCGATAGGCACGGGTCTGCGACATCTGGAAGGTTTCCATGACCACGCCTTGCCCGGCAAACGCGGCGTCGCCGTGAATGCTGATCGGCAGCACAGCCTTGCCGACGGTATCGCCACGGCGATCCTGACGCGCACGCACGGAGCCTTCCACCACCGGTGAAACGATTTCCAGATGGGACGGGTTGAAAGCCATCGCCAGATGCATTTCGCCGCCGGCCGTCATGATGTTGGACGAATAACCCTGGTGATACTTCACATCGCCGGAGCCCTTGGCGTGAAAGGTCTTGCCTTCGAACTCGTCAAATAGATTGGCCGGATTTTTACCGAGAATATTGACCAGCACATTCAAACGGCCACGGTGGGCCATGCCGATCACAGTCTCTTTCGTACCGTAGGTGCCGGCGCGCTGGATGCACTCGGTCACCATCGGGATCATGGCTTCGCCACCTTCGAGACCGAAGCGCTTGGCACCGGCGTACTTGGTGCCCAGATATTTTTCCAGACCCTCGGCAGCAGTCAGCTGCTGCAGCAACTGCTTGCGTGTTTCCACGGAGAAGTTCGGGTTGCCGCGCATGCCTTCCATGCGTTGCTGCAACCAGCGCTTTTCGGTGGTGTCGACAATATGCATGTACTCGACACCAATGCTGCCGCAATAGATGGCATTCATAGCATCGACCATTTCGCGCAGCGTGCACTCTTCCCTGCCGAGCGCGAGGTTACCGGTATTGAACACGGTATCGAGGTCGGCCAGCGACAGACCATGCTGCGCCAGATCCAGGTCAGGCACGGCCGGACGCGGCATCAGCCCGAGTGGGTCGAGCTTGGCACGTTGATGGCCACGATTGCGATAACCGGCGATCAGTTGCAGGACGGCGACCTGACGGCGCTCATGCTCGGTGCTGACACGGCTGACCGGCATGGGCTGGGAACGGCTGGAGTTTTTGGCGAGGAGCAGGAACTGCTCGCGTACACCTTGATGCGGAGTGTCCTGGCTGATGCCGGCAACACGGGGAAGCTTTTCGAAGTAGGTGCGCCAATCTTCTGGAATACTTTGCGGCGCGACTAGATATTGTTCGTACAACGCCTCGACATAGGCGGCGTTTTCAGCAGAAAGTTGCGAACTTCCTCTCTGGCGCAGCATCTGGCCATCTTGCATAGTCATTTTCCCGAGCAAACACGTCTGGGCGATCGGCCTCAAAACGGGTCTTCACTATCGAATCAGATTTTCACGAGCCTTTTTGAGGCATCGCGACCCCCATCCCTTCATGCTGACAGTGCCAGGCTCACCGATATGGTGCAGGAACCAGCAACTGTCGTGGGCGCGGTGCGAGTAAGCAATATGCGCACCAACTTCATCAGATTGCTGTGCAATTGTGCATAATTCAGGCGTCTTTCTGTCCGGAATCACACACCGCTGACAGCAGCCTGAGGCTGCCCCGAAGCCGCTCGATACTAGCGCGATTGCCAGGGCGGAGGAACCACTACGAAAGTGGCAGAGACGGATTTCTTGACCAACGGAAACAAAAAGGCCCGAGTGACGATAAAACATCACTCGGGCCCTCGCATTCGCAGGAAGTGGCTGACTTCCGGCTTATGAGCCCTGGGTCAGCAGCATGTTGCGAATATGGCCGATGGCCTTGGTCGGGTTCAGGCCTTTCGGGCAGGAACTGACGCAGTTCATGATGCCACGGCAGCGGAACAGCGAGAACGGATCATCGAGCTTGGACAACCGCTCCATGGTCGCCGTGTCACGCGTGTCAGCAATGAAGCGCCAGGATTGCAACAGAGCCGACGGGCCGAGGAACTTTTCCGGATTCCACCAGAAGGACGGGCACGAAGTGGTGCAGCAAGCGCACAGGATGCACTCATATAGACCATCGAGCATAGCGCGGTCTTCGGGCGACTGCAGACGCTCGATGGCCGGTGCCGGCGTGTCGTTGATGACATAGGGCTGAACTTTTTCGTACTGGTTGAAGAACATGGTCATGTCGACAACCAGGTCACGCAGCACGGGCAGACCCGGCAGCGGCTTCACGATCAGGTGCTTGCCGCCCTTGGTGGCCAGCGAGACCGGCGTGATGCAGGCCAGACCGTTCTTGCCGTTCATGCTGAGACCGTCGGAACCACACACGCCTTCACGGCAGGAGCGGCGATAGACAAGCGAATCATCCTGTTCCTTGACTAGGTTCAGGACATCGAGAACCATCAGATCGCGACCCTGGGTATCGACCTGGAAATCCTGCATGTACGGCTCACTGTCCGTATCCGGGTTGTAGCGATAGATGCTGACTTTAAGCATGTTGCACCCCTAAATTAGTATGTACGAGCCTTGGGCTGGAACGCCTTGACCTGCTTCGGCGCGAAGTTGACGGCACGCTTGCTGACCGTCTTGGTTTCGGTGTTGAACAGCGAGTGCGCCAACCAGTTTTCGTCATCACGATCCGGGTAGTCTTCGCGGCTGTGAGCACCACGCGACTCGGTACGAACCTGTGCCGACATGGCCGTGGCCTCTGCTGTTTCAAGCAGGTTGTCCAGCTCCAGCGCTTCCACACGGGCGGTGTTGAAGGAGTTGGTCTTGTCGCCGAGATGAGCCTGAGCAATACGCTCGCGCAGCTCGTTGACCTTGACCACACCGGCGTCCATGTCATCACCACGACGGAAGATGCCGAAGGCGCTTTGCATGCTGCGCTGCAGCTCTTTGCGCAGGGACGGAACGGATTCGCCGCTGACCGTGGAATTCCAGCGCGCCATGCGCGACTGCGCCTTGGCCACATCGGACTCGGACGGCTCGCGCTGCTCCATGCCCTGACGCAGCGCATCTTCAATGTGCAGACCGGCAGCGCGACCGAAGACCACGAGGTCGAGCAGCGAGTTGCCGCCGAGACGATTGGCACCGTGCACGGACACGCAAGCGATTTCGCCTACGGCGTACAGACCCTGGATGATGCTGTCCTTGCCGCTGGCATCGGTGCTGATGGCCTGGCCGTGAACATTGGTCGGAATACCGCCCATCATATAATGGCAGGTCGGGATAACCGGAATCGGTTCCTTGACCGGATCAACATGCGCGAAGGTCATGGCGAGTTCGCAGATGCCGGGCAGACGGCTGTGCAGCACATCCTTGCCGAGGTGATCGAGCTTCAGATACAGGTATTCGCCATCCGGGCCGGCACCGCGACCTTCGCGGATTTCCAGCGCCATCGAACGTGCAACCACGTCGCGCGAGGCGAGATCCTTGGCATTCGGAGCATAACGCTCCATGAAGCGCTCACCATCCTTGTTCAGCAGGTAACCGCCTTCACCACGGCAACCCTCGGTGACCAGCGTACCGGCGCCGGCAATACCAGTCGGGTGGAACTGCCACATTTCCATGTCTTGCAGCGGGATGCCGGCGCGAGCCGCCATGCCAACGCCGTCACCGGTGTTGATGTGCGCGTTGGTGGTCGACGAGTAGATGCGACCAGCACCGCCGGTGGCGAACACAGTGGCTTTCGACTTGAAGAACACAACTTCGCCGCTGGCGATGTCCATGGCGATGACGCCGCAGACGGCACCATCCTGGTTACGCACCAGATCCAGCGCCAGCCATTCGATGTAGAACTTGGTGTTGAACTTCAGGTTCTGCTGATAGAGCGTGTGCAGCAAGGCGTGACCGGTACGGTCGGCCGCAGCACAGGTACGGGCAGCCTGGCCACCGTTGCCGTAGTCCTTGGACTGGCCGCCGAACGGACGCTGATAGATACGACCTTCTTCGGTACGCGAAAACGGCAGACCCATGTGCTCCAGCTCGAACACGGCTTGCGGGCCAACCGAACACATGTACTCGATGGAATCTTGGTCACCAATGAAGTCGGCACCCTTGACGGTGTCGTACATGTGCCAGCGCCAATCGTCGTTAGGATCAGACGAAGCGATGGCGCAGGTGATGCCGCCCTGAGCCGACACCGTGTGCGAACGCGTCGGGAATACTTTCGAGATCAAGGCTGTTTTGAAGCCCGACTGCGCCAGCTGCAGCGAGGCGCGCATGCCTGCACCACCACCGCCAACAATCACGGCATCAAAATTTACAGTACGCATTTTAGACATGACTTAGTTGCCCCAAATAATCTGAATGCCCCAGACGATGACCACGAACAGGGCCAGCGCCATCGCAACCTGCACCACCAGACGCAGCACATTGGCCTTCGGGCCCATCTGACGCTCGGTCAGGTAGTCTGTGAACACGGTCCACATGCCGATCCAGGCGTGAGCAACAAACGAGAGCAGCGCCATCAATGTGAAAATGCGCATGCAGGTCTGGCTCATGAACTCATGCCAGGTCGGGTAATCAACCACCGGCGTAATCAGGAACCAACCACCCAGCCAGACGGTGTAGGCAGCCAGTACAATGGCGCTGACACGCTGCAGCAGCCAATCGGACAAACCGGAACGGGAAAAACTCGTTGCGCTTTTCATTACAGAACCACTCCTACAAAGAGTGCAGCAATCACCAGCGCCGACAGAATCAGGCTGATCTTGGCAAACGTGCGGCCGCCTTCCAGAGACTCGGCAAAGCCCCAGTCCATGACCAGGTGCTTGACACCGGCGATGAAGTGGTAAGCCAGCCCCGCCAGCGCCACAAAGAGCACCAGCTTACCGACCAGGCCGGTAAGCATCGCTTGCACACAGGCAAAGCCGTCAGCAGACGACAGCGAGCAATCCAGCAGCCACAACAGGCCGGGAATGACGAAAAACAGCAATACGCCGGAGAGGCGATGCAAAATGGAGGCAATGGCTACAGGCGACTTCAAATTGACTTCGATGACAGTCGCGAGCGAGAGATTGACCGGTCTGTTGCTTTTCACAGAGGGCATCCTGTTGGTCTGGTGGGTCTGACGGCCATTGGGAATGGCGCGAAATAACCCCGCAAGCCATTGAAAATAAAGATTAAATCTGAATTTTTTGTAGGCATTGCAGGATTGCCGCGAAAGTATAATCCCGCACATTCCGTAATACAAATGGCTTTGTCACACAAAACCTCAACAAGGGCACAGGATTTGCTAGCACTTAAGTCGAAGTCGGGGCAAAGCATGTGCAGCACTTCATTGACAATTCTGCCTCGTGATTTAAGCTACCCCGCTTCCAGCACCGGACTGCGCGCTGTGAGCGCAGCACCTTCTTAGGAGACCGTGATGACGGCCAAGAACGCAACGCTGACTATCGGCGACGAAACCCTGACTCTGCCGATTACTTCCGGCACCCTTGGCCCCGATGTCATTGACGTGAAGGACGTGCTGGCGAAAGGCTATTTCACTTACGACCCGGGCTTCATGGCCACGTCGGCCTGCGAATCCAAGATCACCTTCATCGATGGCGACAAAGGCATCCTGCTGCACCGTGGCTACCCGATCGACCAGCTCGCTGAACAGGCCGAATACCTGGAAGTCTGTTACCTGCTGCTCAACGGCGAACTGCCGAATGCCATACAGAAGGCCGAATTCACCAAGCTCGTCACCGACCACACCATGGTCAACGATCAGCTGCGCAAGTTCTTCGAAGGCTTCCGTCGCGATGCCCATCCGATGGCCGTGATGTGTGGCGTCGTCGGTGCCCTCTCGGCTTTCTATCATGACAATCTTGACGTCAATGACCCTAAGCACCGTGAAATCACCGCCATCCGTCTGATCGCGAAGATTCCGACCATTGCCGCGATGAGCTACAAGTACACATCCGGCCAGCCCTTCGTTTACCCGCGCAACGACCTGAACTACGCCGAAAATTTCCTGCACATGATGTTCTCGGTGCCGGCTGATGTGAACTACAAGGTCAACCCGATTCTGGCCAAGGCCATGGACCGTATCTTCACGCTGCACGCCGACCACGAGCAGAACGCCTCGACCTCGACCGTGCGTCTGGCCGGCTCGACCGGTGCTAACCCGTACGCCTGCATCGCTGCCGGTATCGCTGCGCTCTGGGGCCCGGCACATGGCGGCGCCAACGAAGCTGTACTGAAGATGCTCGATGAAATCGGCACTGTCGAGAACGTCGCCGGCTTCATGGAGAAGGTGAAGACCAAGGAAGTGAAGCTCATGGGCTTCGGTCACCGCGTTTACAAGAACTTCGATCCGCGCGCCAAGGTCATGAAGCAGACCTGCGACGAAGTCCTTGCTGCACTCAACATCAACGACCCGCAGCTGGCCCTCGCCATGGAGCTGGAGCGTATCGCGCTGAACGACCCGTACTTCGTGGAGCGCAAGCTGTACCCGAATGTCGATTTCTACTCGGGCATCATCCTGAAGGCTATCGGCATTCCGACCTCCATGTTCACCGTGATCTTCGCCCTCGCCCGTACCGTCGGCTGGATCTCGCACTGGCTGGAAATGCACAGTGCCGCCTACAAGATCGGTCGCCCGCGTCAGCTTTACACCGGCTACACGCAGCGCAACTTTGTTGAGGTCGACAAGCGCTAACCACGTTTGTTCCACCATAAAAAAAGCCGCAGCAATGCGGCTTTTTTTTATGCCTGCCAGCTGCGTTTGATGCGCAGTGACGGCTTGCTTATTCGCTCTGGAAGGACTGACTCTGCAAGTAATTCGGCAAGCCCAGCTTAGCAATCAGATCCTGCTGCGTTTCCAGCCAATCGATATGCTCTTCAGTATCTTCCAGGATCAGCAACAGCAGGTCACGACTGACATAGTCGCGAGCCAGCTCGGCCGCCGCAATGCCATCCTTCACCGTCACTTGCGCAGCTTTTTCCAGAGCCAGATCGGCACCCAGCATCTCCGGCGTGTCTTCGCCGATCATAATCTTGTGCATGTCCTGAATATTGGGCAGGCCATCGAGCATGAGAATACGGTCGATGAGCTTGTCGGCGTGCTTCATCTCGCCAATGGACTCTTCGTATTCCTTCTTTGCCAAGCGCTCAAGGCCCCAGTGGCGATACATGCGCGCATGCAGAAAATACTGGTTGATTGCTGTCAGTTCGTTTTTCAGCTGCTGATTGAGCAGTGCAATGACCGCCTTGTCACCTTTCATGTCCGACATCCCGATGCTGTTTGCGTAGCAGATTTATAGCACGGGCTGCCATTGTTGGGGAGCTTGTGACAAGCGCATCACCGCGTCAGCACTCAGAGCCTCCTGCCACACTGTCTCGGCAAAGTCATAACAGGCACCACAGCAGGTCGCCAGACCGGTAGCCAGCTGCAATTCTGCAAAGCTCTGCTCGCCACTCTGGGCGGCTTTTCGAATAGTGCGATCAGTAATGCCGTGGCACAAACAAACGTACATGGACTGATACCTTTGACAGGATGAGATCAGATATCAATAGTAAATGAGATAGATTCGTATTTGCAAGCAGCTTGTGTGCGCCGCGCTCCAGCGTGGTTATCATGCACGCCACGGCTTTTTGAGGATGCAGAAATGGCAGCAGTCGCGTTTATCGGTCTCGGGAACATGGGCTATCCCATGGCAGGGCATTTGCAGCACGCCGGACATGACGTCACGGTTTGGAATCGTACAACAGCAAAAGCACAAGCCTGGGCCGAAACCTACCGGGGAAAAATCGCAGCCAGCCCTGCTGCTGCCGCCAGAAACGCCGACATTGTGCTGACGTGTGTTGGTCGCGATGATGACCTTGTACACGTTCTGCAAGGACCGGAAGGCATCCTGGCCGGCCTGCGCGATCATGCTCTGCTGATTGACCACTCCACCGTCTCCGCTGATATCTCACGACAAATTGCTGGCGAATGGCTGAAGCCGGAGCAAGATTTTGTCGATGCCCCGGTTTCCGGTGGCCAGCAAGGCGCCATCAATGGCCAGCTCAGCATTTTTTGCGGCGGCGATGCCCATGCGGTGGCAAAGGCTCATCCCATACTCGCAGCCTATGCCAAGGCACAAGCCCATGTCGGCCCTGTTGGCAGCGGTCAGCTCGCCAAGATGGTCAATCAGATTTGTGTCGCCAGTGTCATTCAGGGAGTCGCTGAAGGCATGCTGTTCGCGCAACAGGCCGGGCTCGATGTCGCTCAGGTCATGGGGCTGATTGCCCAGGGTGCCGGCTCATCCTGGCAGCTGGCCAATCGCCACATGACCATGATTGCGGGCCAATACGACCATGGCTTTGCGGTGGACTGGATGCGCAAAGATCTTGACATTGTCGAAGCCGAAGCCGTTCGTCTGGGCCTTGACCTGCCACTGACGCCACAGATCAACGATTTCTACCGGGATTTGCAGGCCATGGGTGGCGGACGCTGGGATACCTCCAGCCTGCTCAAGCGCTTGCAAGAAATTGCAGCAACTACTGGAAAGCCTGCCTGATTTAGGCTTCAATCGAGCGCCTCGGTATTTTGTCCGACGAACTGCATCCACCCCAAGAAGGATAAAAAATGAAGTTTCAGCCCCGTGTCTTGACTCTCGCCCTCGCCTCTCTCGCTCTTGCCGCCTGCAACAACCCGTTCAGCAGCAAGGCCGATCTGGAAACTGACACCCAGAAATTCAGCTACGCCATTGGTGTCGATATCGGTCGTTCCATGGAGCCGATCCGCGACGACATCGATCTCGCCGCTTTGCAGCAAGGTCTGCAAGATGTGCAGGACAAGGCCGAACTGGCGCTCAACGACGAAGAGCGCAAAAAGATTCTGACCACGATGGCGCAACAGCTGCGTGAAAAGAAAATGAAGGAAATGGAAGCCAAGGGCAAGTCGGCGACAGACGCCGGCAGCAAGTACCTGACTGACAATGGCAAGCGCGCTGGCGTGACTACCACGGCCAGCGGCCTGCAGATTGAAACGCTGAAGGCCGGCACAGGCGCCAAGCCGGCCGCGACCAGTGTTGTAACCGTGCACTACAAGGGCACACTGACCAATGGCACTGTCTTCGACAGCTCCTATGATCGTGGCCAGCCAGCCACCTTCCCGCTCAACCAGGTTATTCCGGGTTGGACCGAAGGCGTGCAGCTGATGCAGATCGGCGGCAAGTACAAGCTCTACATTCCCGGCAACCTGGCTTACGGTCCGCAGGGTTCGGGCGACAAGATCGGCCCGAACGAGACGCTGGTGTTCGAAATCGAGCTGCTGAAGATCGAAGGCTGATCAGCCTCCTTTCAAGTAAGAAAGTGGCATAAAAAAACCGGCTTGCGCCGGTTTTTTTATGCCTGAGAGCGCCGCCCAAGGGCAGCGCTGCAAGCCATTAACGCTCGATGATGGCAACCACGCCCTGACCACCAGCGGCGCAGACCGAGATCAGGCCACGACCCGAACCCTTCTCGCTGAGGATCTTGGCCAGCGTGGCCACGATACGGCCGCCGGTAGCGGCGAACGGGTGACCGGCTGCCAAGGACGAACCGTTGATGTTGAGCTTGCTGCGGTCGATCGAACCCAGCGGGGCATCCAGACCCAGACGCTCCTTGCAGAAGGTGGGATCTTCCCAGGCCTTCAGTGTCGACAGAACCTGCGAAGCGAAGGCTTCGTGAATTTCGTAGTAGTCGAAATCCTGCAGCGTCAGGCCACGACGAGCCAGCATGCGCGGCACGGCGTAGGCCGGGGCCATCAGCAGGCCTTCTTTGGCGTGCACGAAGTCAATCGAAGCCACTTCGCCATCGATGAAGTAGGCCAGGATCGGCAGATTGTTGGCGTTGGCCCACTCTTCCGATGCCAGCAGCACCACCGAGGCGCCATCGGTCAACGGCGTCGAGTTGGCAGCAGTCATGGTGCCGGTCTCGCGATCACCGAAGCAGGGCTTCAGCGTCGACAGTTTTTCCAGGCTGGCTTCCGGGCGCAGGTTCTGGTCGCGCTTGAGGCCGAGGTACGGCGTGATCAGGTCGTTGAAGAAACCGCGCTCATAGGCAGCGGCCAGCTTCTGATGGCTGGCGATAGCCAGCTTGTCCTGCTCTTCGCGCGGAATCTGCCATTCAGCAGCGGTGATGGCCGCATGGTCGCCCATGGCCAGACCGGTGCGCGGCTCGCCATTACGCGGGAAGGACGGAATGAAGTGCTTCGGACGCAGCTTCGTCGCGGCCTTGAGGCGATCGGCCGGGGTCTTGGCGCGATTGAGTTCGAGCAGCACGCCACGGAGGCCGTCGCTGAGGGCCATCGGAGCATCGGATGTGGTGTCGACGCCACCGGCAATACCGGAGTCGATCTGGCCGAGGGCGATCTTGTTGGCAACCAGAATGGCGGCTTCCAGGCCAGTACCGCAGGCTTGCTGGATGTCGTAAGCCGTGGTTTGCGGGTCGAGCTTGGTGCTCAGCACGCACTCGCGGGTCAGGTTGAAATCACGGCTGTGCTTGAGCACGGCGCCGGCAACCACTTCACCAATACGCTTGCCACCGAGGTTGCAGCGATCGACCAGGCCGTCAAGGGCGGCAGTCAGCATGTCCTGGTTGGATGCGGTGGCGTACACGCTGTTGGAGCGTGCGAACGGAATACGGTTGGCGCCGACAATGGCGACGCGACGAATGGTGGTCATGTGAAACTCCTGTTGATTACACCTGCCACGCTAGCACAAGCGTTACACAGGTCATTGGCCGAAATGCAGCAAATGCGATGGCTTGCGGCAAACTCTGTCGCGCCTGCCTTTGTTAGTCTGCGTTGACGGCATGTTAGCGATTTGTTGTGCGCGCGTCAGCACTCGCCAATTTCCTTCGAATTGTCTAGTCTCCGCACACCTGCGGCCAGATGCCGCCAGAATCTTCCGACTTGTGTCGTTTTTCGCGACAAAGTCTTGGCTGTTTTACCTGTTCTTACTTGCTGAGAGGACCTCATCATGAGCGATCGTTATATTGATTTTGTGAACTCCCCGCTTGGCCAGCTGCTGGCCAAGAACCTCGGTCTGCCAGCGCCGCTGACACTCGATCGTTTCGATGCCGCTGCGCCCGTGGTCAAGGGTGGTGTTCTCGTCGGTGCTGCTGCCGGCAGCGACCTGACCGCCGCCATCACGCAAGTGCTGGCCAACATCAAGGCAGAAGTCTTTGCCAGTGCCGACAGCAGCGTGCACGCCCTCGCCTCCGCCGCCGGCCTGGCCACGGTGTCTTATGCGCCTGCCGCCGAAGATGGCCAGAAGTTCAAGGCATTGGTATTCGATGCTTCCGGCATCAGCCGCTCCGATGACCTGAAGGCTCTGCACACCTTCTTTAGCCCGGTCATTCGCAAGCTCGCCAACTCGGCGCGCATCATCGTCATCGGCCGTACGCCGGAACTGTGTGGCAACCCGAAGCACGCGACTGCCCAGCGCGCTCTCGAAGGCTTTACCCGTGCCATCGGCAAGGAAGCCAAGAAAGGCGCAACGGCTCAGGTGGTCTATGTGGCACCGGGTGCCGAAGCCGGTCTGGAATCGACACTGCGCTTCTACATCTCGCCAAAGTCGGCCTATGTTTCCGGTCAGGTCGTGCGCATTGTCGCCACCGGCATCGCGGGCGAAACACCGGACTGGAGCAAGCCGCTGGCCGGCAAGATCGCGCTGGTCACCGGCGCATCGCGCGGTATCGGCGAAGCCATTGCGCAGACGCTGTCGCGTGATGGCGCTCATGTTATCTGCCTCGATGTGCCGCAGCAGGAAGCCGATCTGAACAAGGTTGCCGGCGAAATCGGCGGTTCGGTGCTGGCGCTGGACATCACTTCGGCGGAAGCCCCGGCGCGTATCGCCGAGCATGTGAAGAGCGCCCACGGCGGTCTCGACATCATCGTGCACAATGCCGGTGTGACCCGCGACAAGACGCTGGCCAACATGAAGGACCAGCTCTGGAACATGGTCATCAACATCAACCTGTCGTCGGAAGAGCGCATCAACGACGAGCTGATCGCGCAGGACGCGATTCGTGCCAATGGCCGCGTCATCTGCGTGTCGTCGATCTCGGGCATCGCCGGCAACATGGGTCAGACCAACTATGCCGTGTCCAAGGCCGGCGTCATCGGCATGGTCAACAGCATGCTGCCGATCCTGCAGGCCAAGGGCATCACCATCAATGCCGTGGCACCGGGCTTCATCGAAACGCAGATGACCGCTGCCATTCCGTTCGCCATCCGCGAAGCCGGTCGTCGCATGAACTCGATGTCGCAAGGCGGTCTGCCGGTGGATGTCGCCGAGACCATCGCCTGGTACGCCAGCCCGGCCTCGAATGCCGTCAATGGCAACATCGTGCGCGTTTGCGGTCAGAGCCTGATCGGCGCCTAAGCGCTGGAGATTGAAGATGACTGTTCGTGAATTGAAATCTGCGCCGAATGCCCTGGGCCTGTATGCCAAGGCCGTGTTCGGCGGCTTCAGCAAGAAAGGCAAGACACTGCCGGCTCTGGAAGTGGTGCTGCGTGATCAGAGCATCGATCTCGCGCATCTCGCCGAGTACAACCGCACCTGCGGTTTCACCCTGCGCGACACCGTGCCATCGACCTATCTGCATGTGCTCAGCACGCCGCTGCAGATGTGCGTGATGACCGATGCCGACTTCCCGTATGCCCTGCTCGGTCTGGTGCATGTTCGCAACACCATCGACCAGCTGCGTCCGGTCAATGTGCGCGAGCAAGTGACTTTCCGCACCCGCGTCGGCAATCTGCAGCCGCACGACAAGGGCGTGACCTTTGATCTGGTCAGCGAAGCCTTTGTTGGCAACGAGAAGGTCTGGATCGATATCAGCACTTATCTGCGTCGTCAGGCTGTGGCCAAGACAGAGGGGGCTGCGGGCGAGAAGCCGGCCAAGGCCGAGAAGATGACGCGCAGCCAGCCTGCCGCATCGTCGATCTGGGTGGTACCGAGCGACATCGGTCGTCGTTACGGCGCCGTCTCTGGCGATCGCAACCCGATCCATCTCTATGCCGCCACGGCGAAGCTGCTCGGCTTCCCGCAGGCGATTGCCCACGGCATGTGGAGCAAGGCAGCCTGCCTGGCGGCGCTGGATGGCCGCTTGCCGAATGCCTATCGCGTGGATGTGCAGTTCAAGTTGCCGGTGCTGCTGCCGGCCAAGGTTGCGTTCAGCTCGGAAGCGACAGCCAACGGCTACAACTTCAGCGTCAACGATGCCCGCAAGGGCAAGCCTCACCTCGCCGGTACGGTTACGGCGCTGTAAACCGCAAAAGCCTGCAAAGATCGTTTCAGGGCAGTGGCACCAGCCATTGCCCTGAGGCCTCTCCTTCCGGCAGAACAGCCCAGCCCAAACGCAAGCCGAACGCCTGAGACAACGCCTCACGCAAGGGCTCTGCCACGACCGGGCCATGCCAAAGCACCTCTCCCTCCGCCAGCACCAGCACATGGCTGGCAATGGCCAGCGCTGCATTCATGTCATGCACACTGGCGACCACCAGCGCGCCGGCATCGGCTTCGGCACGCATGGCATCGAGTGCCAGCGACTGATGTCGCCAGTCCAGCGCCGCCAGAGGTTCATCCAGCAGCCAGACTCTGGCCTGATCGCGCTCGGCGAGCTGAGTCTGCAAGGCGGTACGCGCCAGCTGCACGCGCTGCTGCTCACCGCCGGACAACGCCGTCCAGGGTCGCTGCAACAAATGCCCGAGCTCCCAACGCTGCACAACACGAGCGAACGTCGAGGCCAGATCAGCATGAACGCCCTGCCAGGCAAAGGCACCCATGCGTACAATCGCTTCGACACTGAGCGCGGCGCGCAAGCCATGCTGTTGCGGCAGATAGGCACGCTGTTGCGCCCAGCCGGCATCATGCCAGGACGGCAGCGCACGTCCCTGCCAGCGCCAGCCATCCGGGGCATTGGCATGGCCGGCCATCTGGCGCAGCAAGGTTGATTTGCCGACGCCATTCGGCCCCAGCACCATCCAGCACTCGCCAGCGCGCAGGCACAGCTCCGGCAGCTGCATCAGCAGGCGTCCGGCAGGACTCAGCAGCGGCTGCGCCGCGATATGCATCATCGCTGCCACCGCATGCGCAGCAAGACCAGAAAGAAGGGCGCGCCGAGCAAGGCTGTGAGGATGCCGACAGGAATTTCCAGGGGGCTCAGCAAGGTACGCGCGAGCGTATCGGCCAGCACCGCCAGCAAGGCACCGATGATCAGCACCACCGGTGTCAAGGCGCGATGACTGCAGCCAACCCAGCGACTGGCCATGTGCGGCGCCATCAGACCGATGAAGGCGACACTGCCGGCCTGAACCACTGCCAGCGCCGTCAGCGCGGCACTGGCCCAGATCACCTGCTGGCGAAAGCGTGCCACCGGCAGACCGAGATAGCCGGCCTCGCGCTCGCCCAGCAACCAGAGGTCAAAAGCGCTGGCGCGACGCCAGCCCCAGAGTGTGAGCAGCAGCAACATCAGCGCCGCCGGCAGCAGCAGACGTGGCTCGGCATAGGCAAAGCTACCCATGAGCCAGAAGCTGCTGGCACGCAACGCCTGATCCGGGCTGATCAGCAGCAGCATCTGCATGATGGCCGCGAGCAAGGCATTGAGGGCGATGCCAACGAGCAGCAGCGCCTCGCCTTGCAATTGATAGCGTCGCGCCAGCGCCAGCACCGCCAGCAACGACAGCGTGCCACCCACGATGGCCGCCAGCGGCATCCAGACCCAGGCCGCCGGCCAGAGCACGAGAAAGATGATCGCGGTCAGCGCCGCGCCGGATGACACACCGAGCAGGCCCGGCTCGACCAGGGCGGTACGAAACAGGGTTTGCAGCCAAAGCCCGGCCAGCGCCAGGGTGGCACCCGACAATGCCGCCAGAGCCAATCGTGGCAGACGCAGCTGCCAGAAGATTTCGGCGCCGAGACTGCCCTCGGGCAAATCCATTGCCTGCATGCTCAGAAGCCCGGCAGCCAAAAGCCCGAGGCCGATTTGCCATCGCCACGTTTGCCAGAACAGCAGTGACTTGCCCTGCACCATGCCATCACTCCGAAACTCAAGGCGGCAGCTTACCTCAAGGCTTTGGGCCCGCTACAAGTAAACAGCAAAATGTCTGTAGAACAGAGACGAAAGGCACTTGCCAGGTTTTCCGGGCAGGCAGACGATCAAATGGCAACCACTTTGCCTGGACAGCCATCATGAGCGTCACGGATATCAACAGCATCGAAAGCGAGGAAAACCAGGGCCCTGCCGCACTCGTTCTTTCCGGCGGTGGCGCGCGGGCGGCCTACCAGATCGGTGTTCTGCGAGCGATTTCAGAGATGCTGCCGAACCGGCACAGCACACCCTTCCCGATTATCTGCGGCACCTCGGCGGGAGCCTTGAATGCAGCGGCGCTGGCCACTTGTGCCGATTCCTTTGGCAGCGGCGTCGACAAGCTTCAGGATGTCTGGTCGAACTTTTCCAGCTCTCAGGTGTATCGCACAGACTGGCCTGGCGTACTGGGCAGCGCAATGCGCTGGCTGAGCAATCTGGCTTTTGGGCTGTTCAACAAGACCGTCCCTGTGTCCCTGCTCAACAACGCTCCGCTGGCACAACTGCTGCGCGAGATCGTGGATCTCAAGCAACTGCCGCGCATGATTGACGATGGCCATCTGCATGCCTTGTGCATCACGGCGTGCAGTTACAGTCGCGGTGATTCGGTGAATTTCTATCAGGGCGTGTCACAACTGACCGACTGGCATCGCGCCCGGCGGCGGGGTCGGCGCACCTTGCTGAGTCATGAACATCTGATGGCCTCGAGTGCCATCCCGCTGATCTTTCCGGCCGTCGATGTCGCCGGTGAGTATTACGGTGACGGCGCCCTGCGTCAGCTCGCACCGATCAGCCCGGCCCTGCATCTGGGCGCGAGTCGTATCTTAGTCATTGGTGCCGGAACGGGTACCGGCAGCGCAGCAAAGTCACCGGTGATGAGCTATCCGAGCCTAGCGCAGATCATCGGCCACATCATGAGCAGTTCGTTCATTGACAGCCTGGAGATGGATCTCGAGCGCATGCATCGCATCAACCACACGGTGAGCATTCTGCCGCCGGACCTGCTGGCAACCACACCGCTGAAGCCGGTCAAGTACATGGTCATTTCACCGCAGCTGGAAAAGCTGGAAGTGCTGGCGGCGCGCTATGCCCACACGCTGCCGGCATCAATTCAGCTCTTTGTGCGCGGCTCCGGCATGTTCAAGAAGTCTGGCTCCAACCTGCTCAGCTACCTGATCTTCGAAGCCCCGTTCACGAAGGCGCTTATTGATCTCGGCTACACCGAGGCCAAGGAGCGCGAGGTTGAACTGAGAGCCTTTCTGCAGCCCGGCCTTGAGCCCGATGAACAAGCTCAGGATACCAGCACGGTGCTTAATTTCAGACGGCCGCCGCAAGTCTGAGTCTCGGCATCAGCGCTCAAGCAACTCGTGCTGACGCATCAGTCCTTCCTGCGCGGTGGACGCCACCAGCACGCCATCGCGACTGTAGATCAGCCCCCGATTGATGCCCTTGGCCGATGATGCCGACGGCGCATCCATGCTGTACAGCAGCCAGTCATCCATACGCACCGGGCGGTGGAACCACATGGCGTGATCGATGCTCGCGCACTGCATGGACGGCTGCATGAAATGCACGGCGTGCGGCATCATGGCCGTGCCCATGAGCGCAAAGTCGGAAGAGAATGCGAGCAGGCACTGATGCAGGAAAGGGTCATCGGGCAGCTGCATTTGCGCACGCATCCAGTGCGCACGGTGCGGCGGCCTCGGCGTCAGCGCAAACGGATTCACCGGATCGATGGGGCGCAGCTCGATCGGGCGATCGCGCTCCATCATCGCGCGCATCTTCTCCGGCACGAACGGCGCCACCAGACGACGCAGCTCCAGCTCGCTTTTAAGCGCTTCCGGTGCCGGCACTTCCGGCATCGGCATCTGATGATCAAGACCGTCCTCAGCGATGGAGAACGAAGCCATCATGGTGAAAATGATTTCGCCATGCTGAATGGCCTTGACCGTGCGCGTGGTGAAGCTCTTGCCATCGCGAACGCGTTCGACGGCATAGACGATCGGTGCCGTGGCATCGCCGGGGCGCAGGAAATACGCGTGCAGCGAATGCGCCAGACGATTTTCCACCGTACGACCGGCAGCCATCAGTGCCTGACCGAGCACCTGGCCGCCAAACACATTCTTGCCAAAAAGATTGATGCTCTGGCCCCGGAACAGATTGATCTCGATGGGTTCCAGATCAAGCAACTGCAACAACTCTTGCATGACAGCAGACATCTAACACCTCTCGTCGCGGCAATTTCCAGACAGATACGCTTAACCATCAGGCGCTTATTGTCAGGCTTTTGTTACACTCGCGGAACTGTTTGGCGCGAATTTGACTCCTTTTTGCTGCGCCGTTGCCTGAGGTTGCACTATGTTTCGACTGTTCGGTCTGGATCGCTTGATCCGTCTGGTAATTCGCAAAATCATGATGCTCTGGGTGCGAACTCAGGTATTGCCGCACGATTGGCGCGGTCTGGGCATCGATCCGAGCAAACCCATCTGTTATGTGCTGCAAAGCCGTCTGCTGTCCAATGTGCTGGTGCTGGAAAGCGAGGCGCTGAGTCTGGGCATGCCACGTCCGCTGGCCTCCATGCGCCAGCATGGTTTGCGTGAAAAGCATTCCATCCTGTGCCTGACCCGTGGCGAACAACCAAACCCGCTGATGAAGCCGCGCCACCAACATTCGCCGCGCCTGCAGGCGCTGATCGAAGCCGTCAACGCTGACCACACGCTGGATGTGCAGCTGGTGCCCGTAACGATTCTCTGGGGCCGCGCGCCGGACAAGGAAAGCTCGCTGCTGAAAGTGCTGCTGGCCGACTCATGGGCCACGCCATCGGCACTGAAGCAGTTCTTCACCGTACTGGTGCAGGGCCGCACCACCATCCTGCGCGTGAATGCACCGATCTCGCTGCGTCAGATCTGCGATGAAGGTCAGGACAGCGAGCGCACGTTGCGCAAGGTATCGCGTGTGCTGCGTGTGCACTTCCGCCGCCAGCGTACCGCCGTCATCGGGCCTGATCTTTCGCACCGTCGCACCGTGGTCAGCGAGATCATTCGCGCAGAGCCCGTGCAAGCGGCCATCGCCCGCGAGATGAGCGAAAAGGGCGTTACGCGTGAAGTCGCCGAAGCGCGTGCGCGGCTGTACTGCAACGAGATTGCCGCCGACTACTCCTTCCCGGTAGTGAATGCGCTGAAGTCCTTCCTGACCTGGATGTGGACGCGCCTGTACAACGGCGTTGAAGTCCATCACTTCGAGACGGTCGAAAAGCACATGGCCGATCACGAGGTCATCTATGTGCCCTGCCATCGCAGCCACATCGACTACCTGCTGCTGGCCTATGTCATCTTCATTCACGGCTACACCACGCCGCACATCGCCGCCGGTGCCAACCTGAACATGCCCATTGTTGGCGGCATTCTGCGTCGCTCCGGAGCGTTCTTCCTGCGCCGTACTTTTCGCGACAACTTCCTTTACGGCATCGTATTTCACGAATACCTGCACCAGATCATGAGCCGCGGCTTCCCGATCAAGTACTTCGTGGAAGGCGGCCGCAGCCGCACCGGCCGTTTGCTCACGGCCAAGCTGGGCATGGTCAACATGACCTTGCGCAGCTACCTGCGTGACCACAAGCGCCCGCTAGTGTTCCTGCCCGCCTACATCGGCTACGAAAAGCTCATGGAGGGTGGCACCTACATCGGTGAGCTGCAAGGCAAGCCCAAGCAGAAGGAAAACCTGTTCGCCTTGGCGATGTCTGTGCGCAAGCTGCAGAAGGTCTTCGGTCGCGTACACCTGAGCTTCGGCTCGCCGATCTACATGAACGATGTGCTGGATGCCCACATGCCGGGCTGGCGCACCAACCCGGATGCTGCCGAAAGCCCGGAATTTGTTACCACCTCGAAAGCCATCGGCGAGGCCATCACCACGCAGATCAATGCCAGTGCCGTGGTCAATCCGGTGAACCTGCTCAGCCTGGTGCTGCTGTCCACACCCAAGCATGCGATCGACGAAGAACAGCTGGCCGAGCAGCTCGCGCTCAACAAGGCCTTGCTGGAAGCCGTCCCTTATCACGACCAGATTGTCATCACCGACATGGACGGCCCGCAGATGGTGGCCTATGGCGAAGAGCTGAAGATTCTGCAGCGACGCAAGCATCCGCTCGGCGACCTGCTTTACCTGCAGGAGGAAGAGGCCGTGCTCATGACCTACTTCCGCAACAACACCCTGCATCTGTTCGCCCTGCCCTCGCTGCTGGCGATTCTGCTGTTGCAGAACAATCACGCCAGCATGGAGCAGCTGCTGAAAATGGTGCGCTCGATCTATCCGTTCCTGCGCTCAGAGCTATTCCTGATCTGGCGCGATGAAGAGCTGCCGGGCGTGATCACCAAGACACTGGCCGCCATGGCGACACAGAATCTGGTTCAGCGCACGCAGGATGACACCTGGGTGGTGCCAGGCACGAACACGGCCGACTATGCCCGTCTGCACATTCTCAGCCGTGCCCTGCGACAAACGCTGGTGCGCTACCACATGACCATCACCGTGCTCAATCAGCGCGGCTCCGACAAGCTCACCCAGCAACAGCTGGAAGAGCTCTGCCATCTGCTGGCACAGCGTCTGTCATTCGTGCGTGAGTTCAGTGCGCCGGAGTTCTTCGACAAGGCCCTGTTCAAAAACTTCCTCGATACCCTGAAGAGTCTGGGCTATCTCTGCACCAACGATGACAAGCGCCTGGTCTTTGACGAGCGCCTCAGCGCACTCGCCAACGATGCCCTGCTGATGCTGCCCAGTGGCATCCGCCAGGCCGTGCTGCAAGTCACGCTGATTACCGATGAGGAAGTGGCTGGCGCCCTGCTGGCGCTGGAGCAGAGCAAGGAACGCAAGAAAGGCAAAGCGGCTTAAACCAGCGGTGCATACAGGTCAAAGCGATTGCTCTGACCTTCCATGCGCTGATGCGGTGCCACGCCGGCCAGATCCGGCGCATGGCGCGGCCGCTTCACCACGACACGGCGGGTAGCGACTTGTCGCGCCAGCATCAACAGCTCGTCAGCATCATCATCACTGCCCACCACCTGCCGGAACAGGCGCATGTCGAGCTTGACCAGCGCCGACTTGTCGCGATGCGGGAACATCGGGTCGAGATAGACCGTTTCCGGGCGCTCGGCGGCGGGCAGATCGCGTAATTGCAGCAAGACATCCTGAGCACTGCCTGCGTGCAGCTGAATGCGGGCAGCCGTTTCGGCGGTTTGCACCGTCATGGCGGCACGCGCCAGACCATCGCGCAGCAAGGCCTGCACGACGGGTGAACGCTCGCAGCTTTGCACCTCGGCGCCGACATGTGCCAGCAGCCAGCTATCGCGACCCCAGCCTGCGGTGGCATCGAGCACGCGCAGGCGTGGCGCACCGGCAGCCACTGGTTTGATGCCACAGGCCTTCACGACCGCTTCACCGCCACCGCCGCCCTGCGCCATGCGCCAGCGCAAGGCATCGGAGGCAAAGTCGACACGTACCGGGGCGGGCAACGGTTTCTCGATGGCCTGCAGGCCGAGGCCGGACTCATCGAGCCAGAGCACGACGGTTTCAGCGACATGAGCTTCAGCAGAGCCAGCACCTGATTGATGCCGCGCTGGCAACAGCAGCCGGCGCTCAGTCAGCGGCTCCACACGCAAACCCAGCTGCAACGCCAATGCCGACGCCTGCTCAATACGTGCAGGCGAGGCCCCGGCGTCGTGACAGAGTCGCGTCAGGCCCACGCGCTGCCGCCGACACCGAGCAGGATCGCCAGGCCGAAGGCAATGCGATACCAGGCAAACACGGTGAAATCATGGCGCGAGATGAAGCGCATCAGGGCACGGATCACGGCCAGCGCGACGATGAAGGAAACACCAAAGCCAATAGCAATGATCGGCAGATCCGACATCGCGAACAAATCACGATTCTTGTAGCTGTCGTAAAGCGTGGCGGCAAACATGGTGGGGATGGCCAGGAAGAACGAGAACTCGGCCGCTGCTGTGCGCGACAGGCCGAAGAGCAGCCCGCCGATGATGGTGGCGCCGCTGCGGGACGTGCCGGGGATCAGCGCCAGACACTGGGCCAGGCCGATCTTCAGGGCATCCTGCCAGCGCATGTCATCGACTGTTTGCACGCGTACCGTCACCTGCCGGCGCTCAGCCACCAGGATAATGACGCCGCCAACGACCAGCGCTATTGCCACTGAGGTCGGGTTGAAGAAATACAGCTTCAGCGTGCTCAGGAAGAAGAAACCGAGCAAGGCCGCCGGCATAAATGCGACGAGAATGTTGATGACAAAGCGCTGGGCACCGGCCTGGCCGAGCTGCGTGGCCACGCCCCACAGGCGTTCGCGATACTCATAGCACACCGACAGAATCGCCCCAAGCTGGATCGCCACTTCAAAGACAGCACGCTTTTCTTCCGTCCAGAAGTCCAGCCAGGCGGCAGTCAGAATCAAATGACCGGTGCTCGAGATCGGCAGGAACTCAGTAATGCCCTCGACCACACCCATGACCACGGCTTGCCACGCTAACGTCCAGTCCATCACGCTGTCTCTTCAGTTGTACTCGCCGGGCTGGTCACCAGACGAGAATAGGTTTCGTAAAAATGGGCCGGCATGCGCTTCAGGCGTCCTGAGGCGATCTCAATGCAGACCAGATGCGTGGCACCCCGGAAAATGGTCTGGCCATCGCCGAGGCGGATGATCTGGTAGACGCGGTGCGTGGACAGCTTGTCCACGCTCAGCAGCCAGGTGCCGATCAGCAGATCTTCGCCGAGATGACTGGCCGCCAGATAATCCAGCTCATGGCGGCGCACCACCATGCCGTGCCCGCAGGCCTCGTAGTCGGCCGGCCCCAGACCATTGGCCTGCGAGTGCGACCACGCCGCCGCCTCCATCCATTGCTGATAGACCACATTATTGGTGTGACGCATCACATCAATGTGTTCGGGCAGCACTTTCAGCGCCACGGTATGCGGCTCGGGATGATCCCAGTTCAACGATGCAGCCATGCTCAGCGCCCCGGTAGTTTCTTCCAGACATCGTCACGCAGGTAGACCGGCAAGGCCAGCTCCGGCGCAACCGCTCTGCCAGCCTGCACGGCAGCAAACGCTAGTGTGGCCACATCTTCGGCATCCGGTGCGAGATCCGCGTAAACCTGCTGCACGGCAAAGGTCTGCGCCAGACTGTCGCCATAGGTAGCCCAACCGGAACCGGCGGCCACGCCTGCGGCACCAGAGCCACCCGTCTGCCCGGCTAAATGCGCCGCCCAGGCCGTCACCAGCACGGCCGGCAAGGTCGCCGGCGCACCCGCTACTTCGGGCGTGATGGCCTGCATCAAGCCATCAGCATCCAGCGCATAGGCGCCGGCGTAGATTTCCTGCATGCGCGCATCAAATGCGGCCAGCACGGCTCGTGCACCATGCTGGCGATACGCCGCCTGCGCCAGCGTCTGCAGGCTCGATACCGGCACCACCGGCAAGCCGGCACCAAAGGCGAGACCTTGCGCGACAGCTGCCGCGATGCGCACACCGGTGAATGCGCCCGGCCCACAGGAGTAGGCCACGGCAGTGAATTGCGTCAGCGCCAGACCGGACTCGGCCAGCAGCTCATCCACCATGGGCAGAATCAGCTCGGTCTGCTGGCGCGGCGCATGCTGACGGCGCGCAAGAGTCTGCACCTGGCCGGCGGCGTCGCGTTGCCAGATGGCCACCGAGCAATGCTCCGTAGCAGTTTCCAGTGCCAGCAGTTTGATGCCACTCGTCATGTCGATGCCGGCTCCAGGCTATTGATGAATTTGAAAAACGCTTCCACTTCCTGCTGGCTGCGCGTGCGCCGCATCGGCGGCAGGCTCTGCACAAACAGCTGGCCGTAGGGCCGCCCCACCAAGCGCGGATCACAGACCATGAGCACGCCGGTGTCGAGCACATCGCGAATCAAACGGCCCGCCCCCTGCTTCATGGCAATGATGGCGGCCGGCAGCTGATAGCTCGTGAACGGATTGCGACCTCGCGCTTTATACGCATCCAGACGCGCCGCGACAACCGGCTCGCCGGGCGAGGCAAACGGCAGCTTGTCGATGATCACCAGCGACAGCGCTTGCCCGCGCACATCCACGCCTTCCCAGAACGCGCCGGTGGCGAGCAGCACGCAATCCGGCGTATTGGCAAAGCGGCGCAGCAGCTCGGCCTTGGGCTGCGTGCCCTGCACCAGAAAGGTGTACTCAAGCTGGCGCGGCAGCCACTCCGCCGCCTCCTTCAGGGCACGATGCGAGGTGAACAGGAAAAACGCGCGGCCCTTGCTGGCGCGCAAAATCGGCACGGCAGCTGCCAGCGTGGCGCGGGTATAATCCATGGAGCCGGGATCCGGCAGCCCGCGCGGCACATAAAATAGCGCCTGCTGCTCATAGGCGAACGGGCTGGGCAGCTGCAAGGTCGCGACATCCGCCGGTAGTCCCAGCTGCGCGCTGATGTGCCGGAAGTCCTCGCGCACCGCCAGTGTGGCCGAGGTCAGCACCCAGGCCATGGGCTCGCGATCGAGCAGCTCACGAAACGGTTGCGATACCTCCAGCGGCGTCCATTGCAGGATGAAGCCTTTGCGGAACGTCTCGAACCAGTGCACCTGATTGTCCGGGGTTGCGCCGGTCAGCTCGGTGAATGCCTCGGCCAGCTCCTCGGCACGACGATGACAGCTCTCCAGCCCCTTGCTCTTGTCTTTCAGCGGCGACAAGGCTTCGGTGATGCAGGCCATGGCCATCTCCACCGCCGTAATCGCGGCCGGCAGCTCGGCATGTTCCGAAATTTCAGCCCAGACGCCCTTGCGCGACTCCTCGCCCATGAGCAGACGGAAGTGAGCCAAGCGCACTTCCAGATTCGACACCAGATCGTTCATACCGCGCAGGTCGCCGCCAGCAGCCAAGACTTCGCGCAGGGCATCGGCCAGCAGGTCGTGAATCTGCCGCGATGACAGGCTGCGACCGAAGAACATCGCTGCCGTTTCCGGCAACTGATGCGCCTCGTCGAAAATGACGGCATCCACTTCCGGCAGCAGCTCGCCGAAGCCACGATCCTTCAGGGCCTTGTCGGCAAAGAACAAGTGATGATTGACCACGATCAGATCGGCTTCCGTGGCCTTCGCCCGCGCCTTCATCAGCGGGCAATCCTCGACCTTGGGGCACTCCTGGCCGAGACAGTTGTCGGCCGTGCTGGTGACCAGCGGCCAGACCATGGAGTCTTCGGCGATATCCAGAAGCTCGGCGATATCGCCCTGCTCGGTCTTGCCGGCCCAGGCGGCCACGCGGTGCAGGTCATGCACGATCTGTTTCGACTCGAACTCGCCTTCATCGAGATGCTGTTGCAGGCGGTACGGACACAGGTAGTTGCTGCGGCCCTTGAGCAACGCCGTGCGCAGCGGACGCCCGAGCAGCTTGCGCACCATGGGCAGGTCGCGATGAAAAAGTTGATCCTGCAGGTTGCGCGTGCCGGTGGAAACAATAGCCTTCTTGCCGGACAGAATAGCGGGTACCAGATAGGCATAGGTCTTGCCGGTGCCGGTACCGGCCTCGACCAGCAGTAGGCTGCGCGCGCTCAGTGCCTGCTCGACCGCCTCGGCCATGGCAATTTGCGCCTCACGCGGCTGATAGCCGGGGATCTGCTGGGCGAATGCGCCATTCGGGCCGAGCGCAGTACGCACGGCAGAGGTTGCAGCAGGCGCAGCATCAGACATGACAGCGGCTCACACAGAGAGGGCCGAGAGTGTAGCAAAGGCTTGGCGTTTTCGCCGGCAATCCGCGCTAGCATATCGACCTCGCCAGCTCACTACCTCGATGCCATGACTACACTGCTTCCACCCTGCCCGCCCTTGACCGGTCTGATTCTCGCCGGGGGTGCCGGCCGTCGCGTCCAGGGTGCCGACAAGGCCTGGCTGAGCTGGCAAGACCGGCCCTTGATCGAGCAGATCGAAGCCAGGCTGACGCCACAGGTAACGCAGCTCTGGATCAGTGCCAATCGCGATCCGGCACGCTACACAGCAGCGCTGGGCAGTCGGCTGGCTGGCGTCATTGGCGATGACTGGCCGGACTATCCCGGCCCGCTGGCCGGCATCGCCAGCTGCCTGCCGTTATTGCCTGCGGGCTGGGTTCTGATCACACCGGTGGATACGCCGCAGCTGCCGAGCGATCTCGGCGAGCAGCTCTGGCATGGTCTGGCGGCCGCTCATGGCAGCAGCCGCATGGCCGTGGCCGGCATGGGCGACGATACGCATTGGCTGCACATGTTGGTGCATACGGATTTGGCGGCGGGCCTGCGCCAGCGTCTGCTCACCGGCGAACGCCGCGTGCGTGACTGGTGCAAGGCCGAACAGGCGGTGCGCGTGCTGATCAAGGCCGCGCCAGACAGCTTCGCCAACCTCAATCAGAGTAGTGACTATCCGGGATGATCTGCCGGAGTCGTCAGCGGCGCATGGCCTGCACCGGCCCCTGCAGCAACGACACAAACAGCTCGACATGCGCCGGCGTCACGTTCAACGCCGGAATGTACTCATAGCGCTTGCCGCCGGCCTTGATGAACTCGTCGTGATTCTCCACGGCAATTTCCTCCAGCGTCTCCAGACAATCCGCTGAAAATGCCGGGCAGAGAACCTGTACCGACGCCACGCCCTCGTGACCCCAGGTCTCGAGCAATTTGTCCGTGTAGGGCTTGACCCACTCCTGCAGACCGAAGCGCGACTGAAAGCTTTGCTCCCATTCGCCATCTGCCAGACCTAGCTCCGCCACAACCGCGCGTGCCGTGGCACGGCATTGCACCGGATAGGGATCGCCCTTGTCGGCATACGGCTGGGGAATACCGTGAAAGGAAAACAGCAGTTTTTCGGCACGACCATGCACGGCCCAATGCTGGCGAATGCTCTCGGCCAATGCGCTCACATAGGCCGGATGCACATGGTAATCACGCACCACATGCAGGCCCGGCAGATTGCGCTGCTGCTTCACCCAGTCACCGAGCTGGTCGTAGAGCGGCCCGGTGGATGTCGCGGAGAACTGCGGAAACAGCGGCAGCACAATAACTTGCTCGACTTGTGCCGCACGCAGTGTATCGAGCGCATGGCGAAAGCCGGGATTGCCGTAGCTCATCCCCGGCAACACGGTAATGTCGAGGTCGGGATGGAGCACTTGCAAGCGCGCCTTCACGGCGGCCACCTGGGCCAGCAGGATCGTGCGGATGGGCGAACCACTCTCCCAGATGCTGGCATAGGCTTCGGCAACACGGCGCGGACGCAGCGGCAGGATGAGCAGGCGCAGAATAAAGAACCAGATCAGTCGGGGCACTTCAATGACGCGGGTATCGCTGAGAAATTCGCGCAGATAACGGCGCACGGCCGGCGCTGTCGGGGCATCAGGTGTACCGAGATTAGCCAGAATGATGCCGATGCGCTGACGATCTGCCGGACCTGAACTTGCACTCATCTCACCACACTCCTCTGCCCGGTCGATTTGCTCAAAGCCGATTGGCTAAAACTACTCTCTTAAAAAGCATAACGCCGCGACTAGCGCGGCGTAAGCTGACAATACTGCAACGCAGGTAGCGTTTATGCCAGCGCGGCAAACATGCGCGCGGTAATGTCTTCCACCGAGCCCACGCCTGGTACCAGGCTGTACTTGGCAGCACCCGGTTGTACGGCCAGCGACTGGTAGAAGCCCACCAGCGGCTGAGTCTGGCTGTGATAAATATCGAGACGCTTACGCACGGTCTCTTCGCTGTCATCCGGGCGCTGCACGAGGTCTTCGCCAGTCACGTCATCCTTGCCCGACACTTTCGGCGGATTGTATTCAAGATGGTAGACACGACCGGAACCGGCATGCACACGGCGACCGGACAAGCGCGAAATGATTTCGCTGTCTTCGACACGAATTTCGACGACATGGTCAATTTTCACACCAGCGTCGATCATGGCCTGCGCCTGCGGGATGGTGCGCGGGAAGCCGTCGAAGAGAAAGCCTTGGGCGCAGTCAGCCTGAGCAATACGCTCTTTCACCAGACCGATAATGATGTCATCAGATACGAGTCCGCCGGCATCCATGACCTGTTTGGCGGCAACGCCCAGCGGAGTTCCGGCCTTGACCGCAGCGCGCAGCATGTCACCCGTGGAGATTTGCGGGATGCCATAGCGGTTCATGATGAGCTGAGCCTGTGTACCTTTACCAGCACCCGGCGCGCCGAGAAGAATAATACGCATCCAACACACTCCCAAAAGCAAGGCGGCAAGAATACCCGCCAACGCCCTGTTCTCACAAGGCTTGGCGCATCAGGGCTTCGGCAAAATACGACGAAAGCCCTATGACTAGCGGCTCGGCATGATACGCAGTCGGATCAAACCGATATTTTTTTCAGCCACCGGCACCGGCACTGCCTGCCAGTCATCAGCCGCTGGTGTGGCATTGCCGGTCATGGAAATCTTCGCCTGCAAGACCAGCGCCTGCTGGGCCGAAAGCAGGCGTGCGGGCTGCAGACTGTCGGCATCCGTAAGCGTCACACGCAAGGGAAACTGGGTAATCGGGCGACGAATCACCGCCACCGGCATCGGCGGACCGGATGGCGTGCGCGCAAAAATGAACAGCGCCGCTTCCTCCGGCAGCTTGCGCGCCGCATCGGCAGCTAGTGTCACTTCAACATCCAGACCGGCAACGGCCGCCGGCTCACCCTGCCCGGCTTCGGCCATCAGGCTGGCAATGCGTTGATCGGCCTCGCTGTCGCGGCTTCCGCCCTCACGCTGTGCTTCGACGGCACGCAAGGCCTGAAGCTGGCTGAGCACAGCATAGGCCTGCTCACGCTCGCCGGCACGCAGGTTGCCCATACCCAGCATCAGCAAGGCACCCTGATGATCAGGCTGCTCACGCAGAATACGGCCGAGCATGCCGCGCGCAACCGGATCCATGGCGCCCTGCTGGGTCATGATGGTGGCCTGTACATAGGTCATCACCACCTGAATATCTTCTGGCTTAAGCTCGGCGGCACGCGCCAAGGCGACCTTGGCTGGCTCGAAATCCTTGGCCTGCAGAAAGCCCAGGCCCAGCGTCATCCAGGCATCGGCATTGCCGGGCTCAGCCTGCACGCGCCGCTGCAAGGCACGCATGAAGTCCTGCAGGCTGGTATTGCGGGCGCTGGCATCCGGCTCCTTGCCCGCCAGTACGGCATCAATACTGCTGCGCAGCGCCAGCTGATTATTCAAGTCAGTCGTCACACCGGCATTGAGAAAATATCCCAGATACAAGGCGAAGGTCAGTCCCGGTACAGCGAGCAGCAGCACAAGAGCCAGCGGCCTGACAGAGCCCGAGACATTGGCCGGACGCTGCAACTGCGCCTGTGCATCGGCAGTAGTATCGGCGAGCACACCACGATCCAGCTCCAATTTGAGCGCAGCGTAAGTTTCCGCCTCCAGCCGTCCGGTCGACAGGTCGGCATTGAGCTCATCGAGGCGATCACGATAGACCTGTGCGCTAAGCTGGCACACCGATTGACCGGTAGCGATGGCACGACCACGCAATGGCCAGATCAGGGCAAATACCACCAGCAGCGTCAGCAGCAAGGCTGCCAGCAACATCGGCGAAAGCACCGCAAGCGAATTCATCATGAGCGTGACCCTGAGTCTGAGCCTGGATTTAACGATGACTTCTCTGTCGCCGGGCTGTCGGCCAGGCCGGTGAGCAGGCGCTGCAACCTGGCTTGCTCGGCGGCATCCAGCGGTTTAAGACGCGCCGGCTTGCGCAAGCTGCGCCGCCACAACATGAGTGCGACGCTGATCAGCAACAGCGCCGGCCCCCACCACAGCAAGAGCGTGCTGGCACGCAACGGCGGCTTGTAGCTGATGAAATCGCCGTAGCGCGCGATCAGGTAATCACGAATTTCGCTGTCACTCTTGCCGGCCTGAATCTGCTCGTAAACACGCGTTTTCAGATCGTCCGCGAGGCCGGCATCAGAGCCGGCGAGATTGGTATTCTGACATTTCGGACAGCGCAATTCGTCAATCAATGCACGATAGCGCGCCTCATCAGCAGGGCTGCGGAAATCGCGAACCTCAATTGCAGCAACACTACTCAGCGAGCAGGCCAGCAAACTGACTAGCATCAATAAACGCATCATGGCTTTGCCCCTGCGGATTCCGCTTTCAACGCGTCATAGCGAGGCCTCAGTTCCTGCAGCCAGGCCTTGGCATCGAGCACACCGACCGCGCGGTAGCGAATACGCCCCTGACGATCAATCAGATACGTCTCCGGGGCACCGTAAACACCGAGATCAAGACCGAGATCGCCACGCTCATCGAACACGGTCTCGGCAAACGGATTGCCGCGCTGCACGAGATAGCCCTGCGCCGCCTGACGATCATCCTTGTAATTGACGCCGATGATGCGGATGCCATCCGCCGCCATGCTCAGCAGCGTCGGATGCTCGACCAGGCAGGACACGCACCAGGTTGCCCAGACATTGAGCAGCGACACCTCACCCTGAAAGATCGAAGCATCGAGCATGCGAGCAGGGTCTTCCAGACTGCTCAGGCTGAATGCCGGTACAGGTTGCTGGAGACGCGCCGAAGGCAGGAATGAAGGATCCTCGCCATTGCGACTAGCCAGCAGCACAGCTAGCGCCGCGAACAATACCAGCGGCAACCCGAAGATCAGACTTTTTGCGAATGATGGCTTCATGTCAGCGCCCTCCCGCCGACTTCAGTCGATAGCGCTTGTCGAGCATGGACAAGAGCCCGCCGAACGCCATCATCAGCGCCCCGAACCAGATCCAGCGAATCATCGGTTTGTGGTAAATGCGAACTGCCCAGGCACCCGCATCCAGCGGTTCGCCCAAGGCCACATACAAATCACGGAAGGTGTTGCCCGTAATGGCGGCCTCCGTCATGGGGCTCTGCTGGACACGATAAATTCGCTTTTCCGGATGCAGCACCTCAACAAAGCCATCATGACTGACTTCCAGCGTGCCACGCTGTGCCACATAGTTCGGACCCTGATGATCCTTCACGCCATCGAAGCGAAAGGCATAGCCATTGACCGTGATGCTCTCGCCCGGTGCCAGGCGTACATCCTTCTCGATGCTGTAAGCACTGGTAAAAGCCACGCCCAGCACCGTCACCAGCAGACCGAGATGCGCCAGCTGCATGCCCCAGTAGCTGCGCGTGAGCCTGGCCAGACCCTTGCGACGTGTGGATGCATGCTGGCTTTTACGCGCGATATCGACGAGCTGGCTGCCAAAAACCCAGGCACACAAACCTACGGTCAGCCCGACTTGCCACGGCCAGTTACCGAAAAAGGCCAAGGGCAGTGCAATGGCGATCACCACAGCGGCGAGCAGCACTTTGCGCAACGGCAGCATGACCACATCGATCGATTGCTTCTTCCAGTTAGTCGCCGGACCTATGCCCATGAAGAACAACAGCAGCAACGTCAGCGGCACGAACAGCAGATTGAAGTACGGCGGGCCGACGGAGAATTTGCCCAGCGCCAGCGCATCGGCAATAAGCGGGAACAAGGTGCCGAGCAGCACGATGACGGTGGCTGTGAGCAGAAACAGGTTGTTCAGCAGCAGAAACATCTCGCGCGCGAACGGGCCATGATTGCTGTCACGCTGCAGCGATGCCCCACGCCAGGCGAACAGGCTCAGCGAACCGCCCACGACTACGACCAGAATACCCAGAATATAAAGGCCGCGAGTGGGATCAGCCGCAAAGGCATGGACAGAGGTCAGCACGCCGGAGCGTACGAGAAACGTACCGAGCAGGCTCAGCGAGAAGGCAATGATGGCAAGCAGCACCGTCCAGGCCTTGAACACGCCACGCTTTTCGCTGACCGCCAGAGAATGCAGCAGTGCAGTACCCGCCAGCCAGGGCATGAAGGAGGCATTCTCGACCGGGTCCCAGAACCACCAGCCGCCCCAGCCCAGCTCGTAATAAGCCCACCACGAGCCCAGCGCAATGCCGACACCGAGAAAGCACCAGGCGGCCAGCGCCCAGGGGCGTGACCAGCGCGCCCAGGCGCTGTCGAGGCGACCGCTCATCAAACCTGCCATGGCAAAGGCAAACGGCACGGCAAAACCGACATAGCCCATGTAGAGCATGGGCGGGTGAATGATCAGGCCGGGGTCTTGCAACAAGGGATTAAGGTCGTTGCCCTCGATCGGAAAGTCCGGCAGCAAGCGCGTGAACGGATTCGAGGTAAACAGAATGAAGCTGATGATGGCACTGCTGATGAGGCCGAGAATAGCCAGCACGCGCGCCGTCATGTCCAGCGGCAAGGCCCGCGAGAAGCGCGCCACAGCAGCGCTCCACAGTGCCAGAATCAGTGCCCAGAGCAGCAGCGAGCCTTCATGGCCGCCCCAGACTGCCGAAATCTTGTACCACCAGGGCAGCAAGGTATTGGATTGGCGAGCAATATAGTCAACGCTGAAATCATTTTGCAGAAAAGCCACGGCCAGCAAGCCAAAAGCCAGTACCAGCAAGCCAAACTGAGTAAATGCTGCCGTCCGCGCCAACGCCTGTACACGCGAATCGCCACGCACCACGCCCCACCAGGGCAACGTGCCTTGCACCACCGCCACGACAAACGCGAGCACCAGTGCATACTGACCCAGCTCAACCCACATGATGATTCCTCGCAACAAAAGACCCGGCTCGGGCAGACGGCATCATACCCACCCTAGATGAGCTGTCCAGCATCAGACAGCGCACAAAGTTGTCATGGAGCTGACATAAGTCCGAAACACTTGGAAACAACTGAGCAGTCACTGTGTAAGCTTTCTGTCAAATGCTGCTTGCTATGATGCCGCGCAACCAATGACTGACTTGAAGGATGTTATGAGCGACCCGACCCAACGCAATAGTTTCAGCCGTGAAGACCTTCTGGCCTGTGGCCGTGGTGAGCTTTTTGGCGAAAACAATGCGCGCCTGCCTCAGCCGAACATGCTCATGATGGATCGCATCACGCACATCAGCGGCGATGGCGGCGAGCACGGCAAAGGCACGATCATTGCCGAGCTCGACATCAACCCGTCGCTGTGGTTCTTTCAGTGCCACTTTGAAAGCGACCCGGTCATGCCTGGCTGCCTCGGTGTCGATGCGCTCTGGCAGCTGCTCGGATTTTTTCTCGGCTGGCGCGGCAACCCCGGCCGCGGTCGTGCCCTCGGTGCCGGCGAGATCAAGTTCTTCGGCCAGGTGCTGCCGCATCACCAGAAGATCACTTACGAGCTGCAGATCAAGCGCCTGATCGAACGCAAGCTGGTCATGGGCATCGCCGATGGTCGCGTACTCGTGGACGGCCGTGAAATCTATACTGCTACTGATTTGAAAGTCGGTCTCTTCACCAGCACCGATCACTTCTAAACGGAGAACGCCATGCGTCGCGTCGTCATCACCGGTTTCGGCATTACTTCCTGCCTCGGCCTGGATCCGGAAACCGTCAAGGACAGCCTCTACCACGGCCGTTCGGGCATTTCCGCCAATGCCAAATATGCCGAGATGGGCTTTCGCAGCCAGGTCAGCGGCAGCATTCGCGACCTCGACCTGGAAGCGCTGATCGACCGCAAGCTGCTGCGCTTCATGGGCGATGCCGCCGCCTATGCCTATATCGCCATGGGCAAGGCCATCGCCATGGCCGGCCTGACACCGGAGCAGGTGGTTAATCCGCGTACCGGTCTGGTCGCCGGCTCCGGTGGTGCCTCCAGCAGCAACCAGGTGCTCGCCGCCGACCTCGCCCGCGAAAAAGGCGTGAAGCGCGTCGGCCCGTACATGGTGCCACGCACCATGTCGTCGACCATCTCTGCCTGCCTGGCCACGGCCTACCAGATCAAGGGCGTGAATTACTCCATCGCTTCCGCCTGCGCCACCAGCGCACACTGCATCGGCCATGCCTCGGAGCTGATCCAGCTAGGCAAGCAGGACATCGTCTTTGCCGGCGGTGGCGAAGAAGAAGGCTGGGAAGAGTCCTGCATGTTCGACGCCATGGGTGCGATGTCGAGCAAGTACAACGACACGCCGGCGAAGGCTTCACGGGCCTATGACGCCAACCGCGACGGCTTCGTCATTGCCGGCGGCGGCGGCATGGTCGTGGTCGAGTCTTACGATCACGCGGTCGCGCGTGGTGCCACCATCCTCGCCGAGATCATCGGCTACGGGGCCACCTCGGACGGCTACGACATGGTCGCGCCCAGTGGCGAAGGTGCTGAGCGCTGCATGAAGATGGCTCTGCAAACCGTTGATTCAAAAATTGATTATCTGAACACGCACGGCACTTCGACGCCGGTCGGCGACCTCGCTGAGCTGAAGGCCATCCGCGCCGTGTTCGGCGACAACGCACCGCACATCAGCTCGACCAAGTCGTTGTCCGGCCACTCGCTGGGCGCTGCCGGCGTGCAGGAAGCCATCTACTGCCTGCTCATGCTGCAGCATGACTTTGTGACGGCGTCGGCCAACATCGAAACGCTGGACCCGGAAGCAGTCGGCCTGCCCATCGCCCTCAAGCGCATCGACAACGCCGGCTTGCGGACAGTGATGTCGAACAGCTTCGGCTTTGGCGGCACCAACGCTTCGCTGGTGCTGCGCAAGCTTTAATCGGTGCTGCGCAAGCTCTGAAACTTGTCATTTCAGGTCGTCTGCCGGCCTGTGCCGACCTGAAATGACAATTCGTACAACGCGCATTGTCAAATTTGTTGACGAATTGATTTTTTCGCCTTAGCTTTACCTCGGCTTATTTAACCGAGGTTTTTCTATGTCTGTTCAACATCAAGACGTTCTGATTATTGGTGCCGGTATTTCCGGCATCGGTGCCGCTTGCCATCTCAAGCGTGAATGCCCGAACAAGTCGATTGCCATCCTTGAGCGTCGCCATGCCGTTGGCGGGACCTGGGACCTGTTCCGCTACCCCGGCATCCGCTCCGACTCCGACATGTACACCTTCGGCTTCAACTTCAAGCCATGGACCGAGGCCCGCGTGCTCGCCGATGGCGACTCGATTCGCGGCTATGTACGCAAAACCGCCGAAGAATATGGCGTCGATCAGAAAATCCGTTTCGGCCGCAAGGTCGTGACCGCGAACTGGTCGTCTGCCGATAATCTCTGGCATGTCGCCGCCGTCAATGACGCAACCGGCGAAACAGAGCAGTACACCGCCAACTTCCTGCTCGGCTGCTCCGGCTACTACAACTACGACGCCGGCTTCCGCCCCGAATTCCCCGGCGAGGCCGATTTCCAGGGTCAGATCGTGCATCCGCAATTCTGGCCGGAAAACCTCGACTACGCCGGCAAAAAAGTGGTCATCATCGGCTCGGGTGCCACCGCCATCACGCTGGTGCCGAACATGACCGACAAGGCCTCGCATGTCGCCATGCTGCAGCGCTCGCCGACATACATTCTGTCGGTGCCAGCCATCGATCCGGTGAGCAAGGCGCTGCAGGCTGTGCTGCCGGCCAAGCTGGCCTACCAGCTCAATCGCGCCCGCAACATCGGCATCCAGCGCACGCTGTACCAAGCCTCGCGCAAGCGTCCGGACTCCGTGCGCCGCTTCATTTTGGCCATGATCAAGCGCCAACTTGCTGGCACCAACATCGACATCAGCCATTTCAGCCCAACCTACGCGCCTTGGGATCAACGCCTGTGCGTGGTGCCAAACGGCGATCTGTTCAAGGTATTGCGCAGCGGCAAGGCGTCAATCCACACCGATCACATCGAGCGCTTCACCGAGCACGGCATTCTGCTGAAGTCGGGCGAGACGCTGGAAGCAGACATCATCATCACCGCGACTGGCCTGAATGTGCAGCTGCTTGGTGGCGTGCAGGCGACCGTCGACAGCGCCCCTATCGTGGTCAAGGAAAAGCTGACCTACAAGGGCCTGATGCTCGACGGCGTGCCCAATGCCGCCATCGTCTTCGGCTATACCAACGCCTCGTGGACGCTGAAGGCCGATCTCGCCGCAGAGTATGTCTGCCGACTGATCAAGCACATGGATCGCAACGGCTACAAGACCGTGGTGCCGCACGCCAACAATCACCCGCTCAGCGAAGACACCGTGCTCGGTGGCCTCGCCTCCGGCTACATTCGCCGTGCGGCCGACCATCTGCCGCGTCAGGGCACCAGCGCACCGTGGGTGGTGGATCAGAACTACCTGCGCGACATCCCGCAGCTGCGCTTCGGTGCGATTGAGGATGATGTGCTGGCCTTTGATGGCAAGGTCAAGGGCAAGAGCACAGTGGAGCGTTTCACAGCGCCGCTGCGCGCTGCCTTCGGTCGCTAAGACGCCCGCCCTGCCCAGCCCCGAGGTTGGGCATGAAAAAGCCCCGGTCGCTCACGCGCCGGGGCTTTTTCATTGCAGCTCAGCAGCACGCTGCGTCAGGTTGTTCAGCGCCACCACCGACATGGCACGCATGCGACGACGCAGCAAAGGCATCATCAGCGCACTGAGGCCAGTCGCACTGAAGGTCAGCGTGCGCGTGAAGCGTGTACCGATCGCAGAGGGCTCGAACTCATAGTGAATCTGCAGCCAGCCATCGCGCATCTTGCCAGAGACACGCCAGAACTTCGCAGGCACGGCATCGAGCACCTGATAGCGTGTGGCCCGACGCAGCGTCAGCGGCAGTGGCAACAATGGCTGCAAGACAATGCTTTCGGAAAACTCATCGCCAACGCACAACACACTCACCTCGGCCTGTGCCGATTGCGAGTTGGGATGCCACTCGTGCCACAGCCAAGGCTGAGTGACATAGGCGTAGAGCTGCTCAGGAGTGCACGCCATTTCCACAGTGTTGCAGATGATCTCTTGCATCAGTCACGGGTCTCTTGAAAAGTAGCGCCTACGCTAAGGCGTTGTGGCGAAAAGCCCAAATGCCAGGCAAAAAAAATCGGCAGCAATCTTGACGATCACCCACCGATTTTTTCGGTTGCCGCGCCGCTTCACAGCGCTTCGGCAACCCATGTCGTGCGCTAGTTAGATAGCGACAACATTGTTGGCGCAAGGACCTTTCTGGCCCTGGCCGACGTCAAACGAAACCGCTTGACCTTCGTTCAGCGTGGCATAGCCACCACCGTTCTTGATTTCTGAATGGTGTACGAACAGGTCTTTGCTGCCGTCTTCCGGCGTGATGAAACCAAAACCCTTGTCCGCATTGAACCACTTCACTGTACCTTTGCTCATGTTCTACTCTTTAATAATTGGCTGTTTGCAACACAGCCATTATAGACACTACGGTCAAATTAGCTTGTAAAACAATTTATGCCCTGAAAGCCGCCTGCAGCCTGACGATCAGCCATTTTATCGCTCATTTTCCGACAGCCGCGGCAATTTAATTTCACTGCTTAAGGGCAAATGATCCGATAAACGCAGCGGCAATACCTCCGTGTTGTGCGCAACCAGCCTGGGAGAAAGCAACAAGTGGTCCAGTGCCCGCGTCGGTGCCCAGCTCGGAAACGTGGCGCCAGCACGCACGCTGCGCAATCCGGCCGCCTGGATGCCTGCATGCTCATCCAGCTCTCGCTGCTCACAATTGAAATCGCCGAGAATCAGGCTGTCACGCTCACCTTGCACCAGATTAGCCAGAAAGTGCAACTGACCGGCACGCGCCCGCCGCGTCAGCGCCAGATGTGCCACGATCACACGCAAGGGCTCATGACCTGACAGCTGAATACTGACCTCCAGTGCGCCGCGACCGGGCAGCAGGCCCGGCAAGGCGTGATACTGAGGCTGTCGCAAAGGCCATCGTGACAAGACACCCAGGCAATGCTGGGCAAACGGTCCGAGATCACGTGTCACTGCGGCATGCCAATAAGGCAGGCCGGCCAGTTTGGCCAGGTGTGCTACCTGATTTATGCGTGCCGTGCGCAAACTGCCTGCATCCGCCTCTTGCAGTGCCACCACATCATATCGGGCAGCCAGTGCAGCGATACGCTCAAGGTTGGCATAAGCGCCACGAGTCGGCACCAGATGGCGCCAGGCCTTGGTGACATATTGACGATAGTGCCGGGTCTCCAGGCCCACCTGGATATTCAGCGACAGCATCCGCAGACTCGATCCTGTCGGATCTGTCATGCCGGCACCTCGTCAAGGCTTCCGGCGCAGGGCAAATCAAAGAAGAACATGCTGCCGACGCCTAACTCGGTGTCATAGCCAATCTGGCCATTCATGCGCTCAAGCAAGGCTTTGCAAATGCTGAGGCCGAGACCGGTACCACCCTGCTGTCGGCTATCAGAGCTGTCAGCCTGCGCAAACTTCTGAAAGATGCGCGCGCGAAATGCCTCGGGAATGCCCGGCCCCTGATCGCTGACGCTGACGCGAACCTGATCGTGATGATGACTTGCATGAATGCTGACCACGCCGCCCTGCGGAGAGTATTTCACCGCATTGGAAATCAGGTTCGCGATCACTTGCTGCAAGCGCAGATTATCGATCATGACCATGGTCTCAGGAGGTAAGGCTGCGGTGTCCAGCTGAAGCCGGACATGATAGCTGTCTGCATAGCCCTGACTGTGCGCCACCGCTTCTTGCAGCAAAGGCAACAAGGCACAGCGGCTCAGCTCTATGCCCACCTGACCGAACTCCAGCTTTTCGACATCCAGAATGTCATCGACCAGGGATGCCAGCCTGAGCGTATTTTGTAGGGCCATTTCCACTAGGTCGTTAATGCTTGCCGGCAATGTCCCTGCCACGCCGGCCTTCAGCAGTCCTAATGAACCTTGAATGGATGTCAGCGGCGTACGCAGTTCATGGCTGACCGTAGAAACAAACTCGCTCTTCAGACGCTCGATCTGCTTGCGGGCGCTGATGTCGCGCAACAGACAGATATAACGCTGACGATCCGGCAGCTCATAATGGCTGAGGCTGACCTCTAGCTCCATTTGATGGCCATCGCTATGTCGGCCCATGCGATCACAGCGCTGCCCGAACATGGCCTGCAAAACCTTGGGATGATTCAGGTTAAAGCCCGGCAGGAAATCAGTAATCTCACGACTTAACAAGGCTGCATGAGAGGAACCCAGCAGCTCTGCCGCTGCCGGATTGGCAATCTCGATACGGCCGTCATTGGCAAAGATGAGGATGGCTTCGGCGGCATGATCCAGGATCGCGCTCAACTCCAGTGTACGTTGCCGCACCTGGCGACGAATCAGTTCGGCGCGCCCGGTCAGGGTCAGCAGAAACCCACCCAGCAATGAGCAGATCAGCAACCCGCTTGCCAGTACCAGCCAGGGCTGAAAGCTTTGCGACTGCTGCAAATAATAGGCACTCGGTGCAATTTGCAAACGCAACTGACGATCACCAAACTCAAAGCGCTCTCTCCAGATCATGGCTTCTGCATAGTCTGGTACCGAGCTGCCAGCCTCGTTGAACAAGACCTTGGGCTGCGCCGTGCCAATATCTTCAATCTGGATATGAAAGTTACGGCGAGGATAGCTGCCAAGGGCTCGATTGATGACATCACTCAGGCGTATTACTGCGACGGCAAAGCCCTGTAGCGACGACTGTGACTGATTTCTGCCACGCACAGCCTTGATCAGCAGAAACCCAGGCTCGTGATGATTACCCTGGAGCAGATTGATCGGCACCGTCATCTTGGCGAGGTTGCTTGCTCTGGCACTACTCAAGGCCGCCAGCCGGTCTGGCTCGGAGGTAATGTCGAAGCCGAGCGCGCGACGATTTTCAGCCAGCGGCTCAATGAAGGTGACAGGGGCATACTCTGCCTTGCGTGGGGCCGGTATAACGTGACCAGCCTCATCAAGCGTCGTTATGGCGAAGTCACTGCCCGTCTGCCGGCGTTGATCGCGCTCGAATGCTTCGCGCTGCGTATCAATGACCCAGGCACTCCAGCTCAAGGCCAGGATGCCGGGATAGTCCTTGAGAGTAGGGCTGACAAACAAGCGAAAGTCGTCCGCGTCTACATGGCGCGATGCCATATGCAAGTGCTCTATCGAACTCACCGCCTGACCGTAGAGCTGCAACCTGAAGCGCAACGTCATGCTCATCAGCTTGGCTTGCTCCTGGAAGAAATGCCGCCGGTTGCTCTGCTCCGCTGCGCTGGCACGAATGAAGACGGCCACGATCAAGGCACAGCTGAGCAATAGCGGAAGGCCTACCGTCGTGAGACGGCTGCGCCAAATCAGACGCGGCTCGGCAAAGGCAATGAACATGAGCGGTGTGGCAATGAAGACACCGATGCTGTCGCCCACCCACCAGGTCCAGAAGCTGAAAGGCAGTGCCGCAGCTGGAATGATACCGGCCTGAAACAGGGTCAACGGGCCTATGCTCGCGCTGATCAAGCAACTCAACGGCCCGCCGAGTATCAGCAACATGAAAATGCTGCGTTCATCCACTAACGGATTAGGGAACCCAAGGAAGCGGCGAATCAACCAGCTGGCCGTCAAACATTGCAATGTGGTACCAAAGGCGATCCCGCTGGCTACCCAAAAATGGCCCGGATCAAGCTGCGCCAGGCCATCCACGGAAATACTCAGATTCAGTACGGTAGAACCGATAAAGACACCGAGCAGCAGCGGGTAACCCCAGATCAGCACGGCAGCCAGCGCTATGCCCACCGGCGGAAAGATGGCCGTGGCGAAACCCGGCGGGATGGCCAGCAGCAACGCCAGACGACCGGCAATGACATAGGCGAGTGCCAGCAACAGCACTCTTGTCATCCATGTCATGCCCGAGCGTGGCTGCAATTGCATCAAGATCTTAGCCCTCATGGCCATGGGCGAACGTCGTGCGTGACTAAAGCAGCTTGCTGGTTTGGCAGGAATTTATACGCTGCTTGCAGGCCACGCTAATAGCCGAGTTATGTAAGCAAGAACGGTGATGTCGTTAATCATGCTCTTGCTGCTCCCAAAGCAGCGCCTCCCGGAAATGCCAGACGCAGGATTTTCCACACGGTGGTGCCGAACTGCCGGCTCAACGCACCGGTGTTGTAAGGCAAGCCATAACGATCAGCCAGAGCACGTACACGCGGTGCCAGCTCGGGATAGCGATTGCTCGGCAGATCCGGAAAAATGTGATGTTCGATCTGGTGCGACAGATTGCCGGAGAGAATATGAAAAAGCTTGCCGCCACCGATGTTGCAGGAGCCGAGCAGCTGACGGACATACCAGCGTGCGCGCGTTTCGCCCTCGACCTGAGCCTTGGTGAAGACATGAACATCGGCCGGAAAATGGCCACAGAAAATGATCATGTAAGTCCAGAGATTGCGCAGCACATTAGCCACGGCATTGGCGATCAGCACCGTGAAAAACACATCGAGCAGCGCCGGGCCCTGCCCCAGCAGTGCAAACGGCAAGGTCAGCACCACACCCAGCAGCGGCCAGGCCAGATAGTCCTTGGTAACCTGCGCGACGATCTTGCGACCGGTACGCTGCAGCTGCGGGCGCACCTCATCCACCGTCATGCGGCCGCTGGCGAGCCTGCCCAGCTCCAGCTCCTGAATGGCGATGCCCCACTCGAACAGCAGCGCCAGCAACAAGGCATAAATCGGCTGCCCCAGATAAAAAGGCTTCCAGCGCTGACTTGGCGAAACACGCAACAGGCCGTAGCCGACATCAGGGTCCTTGCCCAGCACATTGGTCCAGGTGTGATGCTTGACGTTATGCGACTGCATCCATTGGTCTGACGGGCAGACATTGTTCCATTCCCATGAACTTGACTGGATTTGCGGATCCTTCATCCAGTCCCATTGCGCATGCAGAACGTTATGCGCCACTTCCATGTTTTCGATGATCTTGCCTAGGCCCAGACTCAGCGTTCCGAGTGAGATCAACAGCCAGAACAGGCCATTGCCGGCATAAGCATGCCCCCATACCGGCAGCACCAGAATACTGGCAAAGATCAGCGCCCGGCCGAGCACGCCCAGACTGCGCTGCACCTTGATCACGCGCAGGATGTAGCGTCGATCGTGCTCGCCGCGCGAATCCAGAACCTCCTCGCGCATGGCGTCGAGCTCGCGGCCAAAGGCTTCGATTTGCTCATCGTCAAGGTTTACCGGCAGGCGCATCTTGTTCATGCTGTTCTCCGCAAAATCAAAGGTCGAGCTGGCAATCGCCAGCGGCGGCACAAACACAGGTCTGCACGATGCTGCCCGGCTCGCTCAGCACCTTGCCGTTACGCAGATCACGCACCGAGCCGGCAAGCAGCGTGGTATTGCAGGTATGGCAGATGCCCATGCGACAGCCATGCGGCGGGTTCATGCCGGCATCCTCGGCCACGCGCAGCAGATTGGTCTGGGCATCGGCATCAATCTCCACGCCACTTTGCGCGAAACGCACGCGACCACCGATGGCCTCTGCCGGTATCGCCACCAGCTCGGCGAGAAAGCGCTCGCTGTGCAAGCGTCGGCTCAGACCGGCATCGGTAAAATGCTGCTCCAGTGCCGCCAGCAATGCCGGCGGTCCGCAGGCATAGACCTCGCGCTCGCGCCAGTCCGGACAGAATTGCTCGATATGCTCGGCGCTGAAATGGCGCTGCGCCGGCGGCGTCTCCTGGGTGTAGACCAGATGCAGGCGATAGCGCGACTGTTGCTCCGCCATCTCGCGCAATTCCTTGCCGAAAATCACGTCAAAGGCATGCGGGGCGTAGTGCATGTGCACGCTATCCGGCAGGCGTTCCTGGGCAATCAGGCTACGCAGCATGCTCATAGCCGGCGTGATGCCGCTGCCGGCGGTAATGAACAGCGGCTTTACCGGCTGGGCATCGGGCAGATAGAACTCGCCTTGCGGCAAGCCAATCGGCAAATAGTCGCCGACCTTGATGTTGCGCACGATATGCGGAGAAATACGGCCGCCGGCAATGACCTTGACCGTGATGGTGATGCAACCGTCGCTGCGCTCCGGCGGCGACGAGATGGTGTAGGTGCGGGTGTAGTGCATGCCCGCCACCGGAATGCCCAGACGCACATGCTGCCCGGCGCGATGACCACGCCAGCGCAAGCCGGGCCGGAGTGTCAGCGTGCGCGCATCCTGGGTTTCATCCCAGACCTTGACTACACGTGCCTGCAGCGAATGGCTGGCCCAGAGCGGGTTGATCAGCTCCAGATAGTGTGAGGTGCGCAGGGGGTAGGCGAAGGTGTCGGTGATGAAGGCCAGACGCGACCAGAGAGATGCCTTGGCTGTTGAAGCGCGGGATGCTGCAGATTGAGTCGGCGTAGTTGCGCTCATAAACCCTCATGCCGTTCTGATGGAACTACAGGGATTTATTTTTGTATCACAGCGCTGAAGGTGACGGAGGGGTACGAAGGGAAGTAACCGACAGAGTGGCTAAAGGCCGACCAACGCGCGAATCGTTAGCAGGCACCGATTAACGCAGAATCTCTGCATCGAGAGGTTGAGCCAGTATCCATAGTCCAAATACAGTAAACACCATCATCAGGATTAATAAAGGGATCTGGCTAAGCCATACTGCCCCGGGTGATGGGTATAAATACCGCGCAGCTTCATGAGCCACATAAACACTGGCGATATGGCCCAGTAAAATGCTCGCGACCTGAATATGCCAGACCCAACCCATATCCAGCAGAAATCCGGATGTTTTATCTACCCTCGTGGCCAACAGGTTCCAGCCCAGCCCCAAAGGGTCGGAAAGTAGCGTCAGTAACTGTGGCCCCTGCCCCAGCACGAGTGTGAAATAGTGCGTAAAGTGATAAACCACTACGATAGGCAGCAGCGAATAACTAAAACGATAAATCAACTCCAGAAGCGGTACAGCGCTGCCAGTCAGACTTTTCATGAGCCATAGGCAGCAGGCGAAGACAGCAAGATACAGCCACGGCGACATCAGCAAAGCCAGTGTCTGATAGACCAGATACAGCGGCTTAAGCGTGGCATAAGCCGTCACGATATTGCTGCCCAGCCACGGCGACAACAACGCAAAGCCATCCTGCCAAAACAGCAGCACCCAGGCTTGAGTGTTGTGCAAGCCGTCAAACGCGGTGGAACTGAGCATGAATAGAATAAACACGACTTCGCTCAGGCTACTGGGCCGAGACGCCATCAAGCCAGCGAAAGGCCATCGCCAACGCCAGCCCGCACGCCTGGCCGGCGATGCCTGGCAATAGGCAAATGGCGCAACCTTGCCCAACAGGCGAAACATGACACTGAAGAACTCACCGTAGCGAAACCATGCTTTCGCCCCGAAAAAGCAGATCGCGAGCACATTCAACAGGGTGTACGCCAGCAGCGCCACGGAGAGTAACCAGGGGGTAACGCTGGCAAATAACTCCATCCAAATGAAGCCCATGTAGAGCAATAGCGCGGGCCAGCATCCTGACTTTTCGGGATAGGCATAGCGCCCGTTGGCGAAAGCACGCGTCAGGGTCCGCCAGGGATTCACGAGACTGAACACATCTCCAGCAAATACCGTGAAATAGGCCATGCCCAACACAAATACTATCCAAAATAGCGTCATGTTGATGTTGCGATACGCATCCTGCGTGCCATAAAGCCCGCTAACGATACAGACCAGCAAGGCTGTCAGGGCCAGGGCCTGAAACACGATAAGCAGCGGCCGGACCACAGATGAAAATGTACGGAAGACGGGAGGTTGTGCGTAGCCGCCACTCGCGCTTTTGGGCTGGCTGGCAAACCACGCCAGGCACAAGAACGACAACATCAAGGCCGCAGCAGATGCCCAGCCATATAGCCAGAACGGAACGGGCAAGGTGTAAAGCTTGCCAAAGGAATGCGCGTAGGCCGGCGCTGTCAGCATGCTCAACAAAGCCAGCCACGCCAGGTATTTCAACGCCGGCACCGTGCGATACATCAGCGCTGCGTGGGTTTTGGTACGGTCGGGCCCGCCGACGGGGTGAAGGCTAAAATCTGAAACCCGGCGCTGTAGCTGGCGATCCAGATATGGCCTGTTTCCGGGCGGTAACGCACATAGGTTGGTACCGCATCCCAGCGCGCCGCTGAGCTGCCGAAAAACTCGGACAACGGTACGGTCGGTGTGTTCGGATTCGGAACCGGGTGCCAGTAGGCGATTTCTTTCGGTTTGGCCGGATCATGAATGTCCCAGACACGCAAACCACCGGTGTAATGCGTCGTGAACATCGTGGTGGCATTCTGCACATCATCAAAACCCACATAATGTGCTGAGTAATTCGCGACATCGGGCTCGGTCTCCAGACAGTGCGCGAGATCGTTGACCTCCAGCGTGATATCCGAAATTTTCACCGGCCTGGTTTCGTCGGTGATGTCGAGAATGCGGCCATGAGCCCAAGGGCAAACGCCCGCTGTCGGCCATTCATCACTGGAATAAAGATAGGTGCGACCGCCATTGCGGAACCAACGCGCCGTGTGTGAACCCGCCGTGGGAGCCTCCCCAATCAGTACATTCGTCCACGGTAAAAAACTGATTTGCGGCGGCGCAGGAGCAATCAGGAGCGGTGCGGGCGGTGTGGAACGATCATGAATAGCAGACACATCATAGATGCCCATGCCGTTCTGCCCGACAGCCGGACCATTCGGCAAGCCCACGCCAAAGGCAATAAAGCCGAACTGCGCCAAATACAATCGTGTGCCGTCAGGGTTCAAGCCACAATCATGGCCTGCTGGCGCAAATAGCTGAATCAGCTTGGGATTGGTAATGTCATCCAGATTGATCGCCGCATTGGTGCTGGCCGAACTGGTGGCATAAGCCGTACGGCCATCATCACTCATGCAGAGCGCATGCCCCATGAACGGGAGACCGACATCCAGGCTGTCGAGGCCACCGGGAACTCCCTGCAAAATTTGCGACAGCACGGGCAACTGCGGCAAGGTCAGCCCGACGCCGAGATTGATCGATGCCGTCAGCTTGGGATTACGGCAGTCCTTGGCATCGTAAACATCAAAGGCCGTGCCACCGCCTCGGGTAGCCACGATAATTTTGCGCTGCTGATTGGCCTGCAATGATTCATGCGGGGCAAGCATGGCCGGGCTTTGCAGAATACTCACCAGCTTAGGGCTTGCAGGATTTGCCGCATCAATCACTGCCATGCCATTGAGCGGATTGAACTTGGCATCGGCATACGGAGACGCCAACGGGCCGAAAATCTGCCCAGGCGAAGTCGTGGTGACATAGGCGCAATCGTCAATCCAGGCCATGGAAAAATTAGCGCCACGATCGAGAATGGTGTTCTGTCCAACCAGTTTCAGACCCTTGCGATAACCTTTCGCAGAGTCGCCGCTTTGCTGGCTGGCCAGCGGAATCTGCCCCTGCAAGCCGGGCTCCGGACGATCGACATCTGTGTATTCGGGAGCTGTGTTAGCACTAATCGATGGCTTGCCGGATGTTGACTCATTGCCACAGGCAACCAAAAAGCATGACCCCGCCAAAACAGCCAGCCAAAATGGCGCTCGCGTCTTTCGCACAGTTGACTCCCGGAATTATTTTTTTATGAAAGCGCTACGGAATATCAAGGCACCTTACGCAAAAAAATCAGTCAACAATGTTGTCTTTGTGTGACTGATTTTTGTGATCGGGCTATCAGTGATGATTCTGGTAATTGACCCTTGGGATACTGACCAGATGATTACGCTTGCAACAACGCCCCCGGACACACCCGCCCATCCGCCATCACCACCATCACCATCTCATCGCCCGCCCAGACACAGGTCAGCGCCTGCCGCTGCCAGGGCGGGATGCCCTGCTCCTGGCACCAATGCTTGAGCGTGACATGGTGGGCACGACCGGCCGGCCTCCAGCGCTCGCCACCGATACGCGGCGCCAGCCGCCAGCGCCGCGCCAGCAGAGGGTGGTCATCGGGCAGCGCCACAGGTGGCCAATGCCGATCAGCCCACACCAGCGACTGGCACGGGTCAGGCCAGTCCGTCATCGTGATGGCTGATGGCTGATCGGCTATCGCCAGCAAATAGAGTGACTGCCGATAGCGACGCAGGGAGGCATCGGCCCAGCGGATTTGAGGTGTGGCGTCAGCACGAGCATCCAGCAGCTCGCGGCGCAAGCGTGGCCAGTAGCGCACCGGCAGCGGTGACATACCTTCAACCGTCAGCCAGCGGCTCAGGACTGCTTGCAGAGAGGCATCATCCAAAGCCTGCAAGGCTTGCAGGGGCAGCGTACGACTCGTGGCATGCTGCGCCAGCCAGGCATCGGCAAGACTATCGAGCGCCCTCGCCTGCTGCGCCAGTTGCGCGGCACTGCGTGCGAGCTGGCTGGCGGCTTCGGGCCAGCGCGTGTGCAGCAGCGGCATAACCTGGGCACGCAGCAGCGTGCGATCGAACCGGGCATCGTGGTTGGCGGGGTCGTGTACCGGCTGCAGAGCACTGGCCGGCAGCTCGGGGGCATGGCTGAGCCGGCAGGCAGTGGCGCGTGGCAGCCAGCGCTCAAGCGCACCACGCGGCAAGTCCAGCCAGGGCCGCCAGCGCGGCATCAACGCCCCGTTCGGCGCAGACCAGACACTGGTAGCCGGCATGGCCGTGAGCCCGTTCAGCCCGGCACCGCGCATCAGACGCAAGAGCAGGGTTTCCGCCTGATCATCCTGATGATGCGCGATCAGCAGCGCTTCATCGCTGCTCATGGCCTGCGCCAGCGCGTCGTAGCGCACCTGGCGCGCGGCGGCTTCAATGCTGGCCTGAACTGGCACTTGTACGCGCAGCACATCGCAAGACATGCCCGCGGCTGCCGCTTGCCGGAGCGCTTGTTCGGCCCAGCCATCGGCATCGGCATGCAGGCCGTGGTGCACATGCAGGGCGCGCAGGCGATAGCCCAGTGCCGGGGCAATCTGTGCGGCAGCAAGCAGCAGTGTCAGGGAGTCGGGGCCGCCGCTGAGGGCGATGACCAGTGCGCTGACCGCCGGCGCATCCTGCCGGCGCGCTTGCAGGAAATGCTGCAAGGCACCGAGCGGATGCTGGCGATCAGGGCTGGCGATCAAGCGATGGGTTGCGTATTGCCGTAGCTCATCAGCCGCTCGTAGCGACGGTTGAGCAAGCTATCGTGATCGAGCGTGCGCAGCTTCTTGAGCTGGCGCAGCAGGGCTTTGCGCAGGCTGTCGGCCATCACATCCATGTCGCGATGCGCACCACCCAGCGGCTCTTCCACCAGCTCATCGACAAAGCCCAGCGAACGCAGGCGTGTGGCGGTGAGGTTCATGGCTTCGGCAGCTTCCGGCGCTTTTGCCGATGTCTTCCAGAGGATGGATGCACAGCCTTCCGGCGAGATCACCGAGTAAGTGCTGTACTGCAGCATCATCAAGCTGTCGCAGACGCCGATGGCGAGCGCGCCGCCGGAGCCACCTTCACCGATGACGGTGGAGATGATCGGCGTCTTCAAGCGCGACATCACCGCGAGATTACGCGCGATGGCCTCGCTCTGGCCGCGCTCTTCGGCGTCGATGCCGGGATAAGCACCCGGCGTGTCGATGAAGGTGAAGATGGGCATGCGGAAGCGCTCGGCCATCTCCATCAGGCGCAGGGCCTTGCGATAACCCTCAGGGCGCGGCATGCCAAAGTTGCGCTTCACTTTCTCGCGCACTTCACGGCCTTTCTGATGGCCGATGACCATCACCGGCTCGCCAAGAAAACGTGCAGTGCCGCAGATCAGCGCAGCATCATCGGCAAAGGCGCGATCACCGTGCAGTTCGTCGAAATCAGTAAAGATACGCTGGATGTAGTCCAGCGTGTACGGGCGTTTCGGGTGGCGCGAGAGCTGCGAGACCTGCCAGGCACTGAGATTGGCAAAGATGTCTTCGGTCAGCTTCAGGCTCTTGCTGCGCAAGCGGCCGACTTCATCCTCAATGTTGAGGCTGGTGCCAACGCCGACCACACGCAGGCCTTCGATCTTGGCTTCCAGCTCGGCAATCGGTTGTTCGAAGTCGAGGTAGTTCGGATTCATGTCAGAGTCCCTGGGGCAATCGCCCGAGTGTAGCGGCATGTCGGTGCGCAATAAACCCTATTCGGGCGGCGATGACAACACGGCATTAGTGCAAAGCGCAGGCTCAATACAGCACCTGCACACCGGTGCCGTCCAGGCGTTGGCGCAGGCCCCGCAGCAGCGCATCCGACAAGTTCACACGCCAGCTGCTGCCACCCTGCAGCAGCGCCTGCGCAGCCGGATGCTGCACGCGGAAGCGCAGGTTGGCGCCAGATTGATCAGGCGCAGCACGATGCGCTTGCAGCCATTCGGTCAGCTCGTGCACGCCACGCAGGCCGAGGCTGACCGGCAGCGTCAGCTCCAGGCCCTTGCAGTACTGGTTGCGCGCCTGTGCCAGCGGCAGGATCTGCTTGGCCACGACCTTGAGCGCACCAGCGTATTCATCCATGGACACCTCGCCCTCGACGACCAGCACGCCCTCGTATTGCAGCAGATGCCGCACCTGCTCCAGCATCTCGCCGAAGACGGTGACCTCGACGCGACCGGTGCGGTCATCGAGCGTCAGGAAGGCGCGGCTGCCGCGCTGACCCTTGACGATGCGATGCGCCAGCAGCAAGCCGGCAATCGTCGTGTTCTGACCACGCCGGGTCGGCTGCAAGTCAGCCAGACGCACCTGCACGAAGCGGCCCAGCTCGCTTTCGTACTGATCGATCGGATGGCCGGTGAGGTACAGGCCCAAGGTTTCCTTCTCGGCCTGCAGACGCTCATCGTCAGTCCATGCCAGTGCATCGGACCATTCGCCGGCAGGGCCGGCCTCGTGGACATCGCCAAAGAGATCGACCATGCCGATGTCGGCGTTGCGCGCCTGCTGCTCGGCGGCGGCCACGGCGGCTTCAATCGAGGCCATGAGAATGGCGCGATGCTCGCCCTGCTCATCGAGCGCGCCGGCGCGGATCAACGCTTCCAGTGCACGCTTGTTGAGGCGCTTGAGATCGACGCGACGGCAGAAATCGAAGAGATCGCTGAAGTCGCCATTTTCGGCTCGCGACACCAGCACCGACTCGATCGGCCCCTCGCCCACGCCCTTGATCGCACCCAGTCCATAGACCACCTGACCCTGGTCATTGGCCTGAAAACGGAAATTCGAATAGTTCACCGCCGGCGGCAGGATCTTCAGACCCATCGCCCGACATTCCTCGATGAAGGTAACGATCTTGTCGGTGTTGGCCATTTCCGACGACAGCACGGCAGCCATGAACTCGGCGGGATAGTTCACCTTCAGCCACGCGGTCTGGTACGACACCAGCGCATAAGCGGCCGAGTGCGACTTGTTAAAGCCGTAGCCGGCGAACTTTTCCATGAGGTCGAAGATGCCGCCGGCCTGATTGGCATCCACGCCACGGCCGCCCGAACCTTCCATGAACTTGACGCGCTCCTTGGCCATCTCCTCGGGCTTCTTCTTGCCCATGGCACGACGCAACATGTCGGCGCCGCCCAGCGAGTAGCCGGCCAGCACCTGCGCAATCTGCATCACCTGCTCCTGATACAGAATGACGCCGTAAGTGTTCGCCAGCACCGGCTCCAGCTCGGGATGCGGGTAGGCGACATCAGCGCGACCGTGCTTACGGTTGATGAAGTCGTCGACCATGCCGGATTCGAGCGGGCCCGGACGATACAGCGCCACCAGCGCCACCACATCTTCAAAGCGCGAGGGCTTAAGCTTCTTGATCAGCTCCTTCATGCCGCGCGATTCGAGCTGGAACACGGCCGTAGTCTTGCCCTCAGACATGAGCTGGTACGGGCGCGGGTCATCGAGCGGAATGCGTTCGATGTCAATCGGCGCTTCGCCACGGCGGGCGCGCTTGGCGTTGATGTCTTTCAGCGCCCAGTCGATGATGGTCAGCGTGCGCAGGCCGAGGAAGTCGAACTTCACCAGACCGACGGCCTCGACATCGTCCTTGTCGAGCTGGCTGACCCACTTGCCCTCGTCGTCGGTGTAGACCGCCGTGAAATCGGTGAGCTTGCCCGGCGCAATCAGCACGCCACCGGCATGCTTGCCGACACCACGGGTGATGCCTTCGAGCTTGAGCGCCATCTCCCAGATTTCCAGCGCGTCCTCGTGATCGCTGAGGCCCGGCGTGCTCAGCAACTCCTCCAGCATCGGCTCCTGCTCACGCGCCTCCAGCAGCGAAATGCCGGGCGTGAACGGAATCATCTTGGAGATGCGGTCTGCCAGGCCATAAGCCTTGCCGAGCACACGCGCCACATCGCGCACCACGGCCTTGGCCGCCATCGTGCCGAAAGTGATGATCTGCGACACCGCCTGCCGGCCATACTGATTGGCCACATACTCGATGACGCGGTCGCGGCCTTCCATGCAGAAATCGATGTCGAAGTCGGGCATCGACACACGCTCGGGGTTGAGGAAGCGCTCAAACAGCAGGTCGTATTTGATCGGATCGAGGTCGGTAATCAGCAGCGAATACGCCACCAGCGAGCCGGCACCGGAGCCACGGCCCGGCCCCACCGGCACGCCGTTCTGCTTGGCCCAGCGAATGAAGTCCATGACGATGAGGAAGTAGCCGGCAAAGCCCATCTGATTGATGATCTGCAGCTCGAAGTCCAGGCGCGCACGGTACTCGGCCTCGATCACCGCCATGTCCGGGCGCGTCGGGTCAAACAGCTTGCTCAGTCGGAAGCTCAGGCCCTCATGCGACAGCTGAGCAAAATACTCGGCCATGGTCATGCCCGCCGGCACCGGGAAGTCGGGCAGGTAGCTCTTGCCCAGCGTCAGCCCGAGGCTGCAACGGCGGGCAATTTCCACCGTGTTTTCGATGGCCTCGGGAAGGTCGGCAAACAGCTCGATCATCTCCGCCGGCGACTTCAAGTATTGCTGGTCGCTGTACTCGCGCGGCCGGCGCGGATCGCCCAGCACATAGCTTTGCGCGATGCAGACACGCACCTCGTGCGCCTCGTACTCTTCCTGCGCAATGAAGCGCACATCGTTGGTCGCCACCACCGGGCACCGGCAGCGCTCGGCCAGCGCCACGGCGGCATGCAAGTGATCCTCGTCACCGTCGCGGCTGGTGCGAATCAGCTCTAGGTACACGCGCGACGGGCACAATACCAGCCAGCTTTGCAGCAGACGATCCGCCTGCGAAGCATCGCTGCCGAGCAAGGCCAGACCGACATCGCTGCCCCGGCCGAGCAGAAAGATCAGGCCGTCATGCTGGGCATTGATCCAGCGCCGCTGCACGATAGGCCGGCCCTGCTCCTGACCCTCGACAAAGGCCCGTGAGATCAGCGCAATCAGGTTCTTGTAGCCGCCATCGTTCAGCACCAGCGCGGTGATTTGCGACAGGCTCTCGCCATCACGCACGACCAGATCAGCGCCAAAAACTGGCTTGATGCCCTTGCCTTGAGCCGCCTTGTAGAACTTCACCAGACCGTAGAAATTGCTGCGGTCGGTCATCGCCAGTGCCGGCATGCCGGCGTCGGCGCAAGCCTGCACAGCATCATCAATACGCACGATGGAATCGAGCAGGGAGAACTCGGAGTGAACGCGCAGATGCACGAAAGCGGTCATGAATTACTCGAAAGCGGCAGCAGCGCCCGCACGGGGGCAAAGGAGCGACGATGTTCCGGCAACGGGCCCAGTCGTTGCAAGGCCTCCAGGTGTGCCGATGTGGGATAGCCCTTGTGTTTGGCGAATCCGTAGCCAGGATGGCGCAGCTCCAGGGCCTGCATCTCGGCATCGCGCGCGACTTTCGCCAGAATGCTGGCGGCGCTGATCGCCGGCACCGTGGCATCACCCTTGACCACGGCCTGCGCCGGCATCGGCAACGACGGACAGCGATTGCCGTCGATCAGCACCGAGGTCGGCGTAATCGACAACGCCGCCACCGCGCGCTGCATGGCCAGCATGGTCGCCTGCAGGATATTGATCTGGTCGATTTCCGCCGGTTCAGCACGGCCCAGCGCCCAGGCCAGCGCGCGCTCGCGGATTTGTTCGGCAAGCTGCTCACGCTTGGCGGCGGTCAGTTTTTTCGAATCATTCAACCCGGCGATGGGTCGCGCCGGATCGAGAATCACGGCCGCCGTCACCACCGCACCGACCAGCGGACCACGGCCGACCTCATCGACACCGGCGAGCAACAACGCCTGCAGATCAGGCGCGAAGAAATCGTTTTGCGTTTTCAGCTTTTGCCGGCTCATGGCTGCAGATCAACTTCAGCAGCGGTACCAGCACGGCTCGCCAGCAAGCAGGCAATCGCCGCAGCGCCGGTAGCGCTGGCATCCTGACGCAGACTCTCATGCAGCTCGACATAGGTCGCCACCGTGGCGCTGACTTTGCCAGGTGCATTCAGCCAGGCAGCCGTCTCACGCGCCAGATTCTCCGGCGTGGCCTGGCTCTGCAACAGCTCCGGCACCAGACGCCGACCTGCGAGCAGATTGGGCAGGCTGACAAAAGGAATTTTCACCAGCAGTCGCGCAATCAGCCAGGTCAGCCAGTGCAGGCGATAGGCCACGACCATGGGCTTCTTCAAGAGCATGGCTTCCAGCGTGGCCGTACCCGACGCCAGCACGATGACCTGCGCCGCCGACATCACCACACGCCCGACATCGTTACCGATACGCTGATCAAAGACCTGGATCGGCAACGCGGCATGCTCCTGCACAAGCGCATTGATCTGCTCGGCACGCTCGGCATTGATCGCCGGAATCAGGAATTTCAGCGCCGGAAATTGCTGGTGCAGAATCTCGGCAGTGGCCAGCAGCAGCGGCAGCAGGCTCGCCACTTCGCCGCGCCGGCTGCCCGGCAACAGGGCCACGGCGCGGCTCTTGAAAAGACTGTCAGCCTCAAGCCCAAGCCGCGCCTGCGCCGCTGCAGACTCCGGCTCAATCGGCAATGAGTCAGCCAGCGGATGCCCAACAAATACCGCCGGCACCTCGTGCTTATCGTAAAAGGCTTTTTCAAACGGCAGCAGACAGAGCATGAGATCGACGCTGGCGCGTATGCCCTTCACCCGCCCCTGCCGCCAGGCCCACACCGACGGGCTGACATAGTGGATCGTCGGGATACCTGCAGGCTTCAGCGCAGCCGCGATACGCAGATTGAAATCCGGCGCATCAATGCCGATGAAAGCATCTATCTTCTCTGCCTGCAGACGCTCGATGAGCTGATCACGCACAGCAAAAAGCTCGCGCAGACGGCCCAACACCTCGACCAGGCCCATGACCGACAGACGCTCCATCGGCACCAGGGTTTCAGCACCCTCGGCGAGCATTTGCGGGCCGGCAATGCCAATGAAGCGTGCGTTCGGATAGTGCTGCTTGAGGGCCCGAATGAGGCCGGCACCGAGGAGATCGCCGGAGGCCTCACCAGCGACAATGCCGAAGACCGGAGTCGCTGCCTGCATGACCGGGCTTATCGGATGATGCCGCGCGTGGAGGCGCGCAGCGAGTCGATGAACAACTGAACTTCAGGTGCTTTCTCGGCCAGTTCGGCGAGCGGCGCAAACGCCGCTTCGAGCGTTGTGCCATCGCGAAAGACAACCTTGTAGGCCTTGCGCAAGGCATTGATGGTCTCGGAAGACCAGCCCTTGCGCTTCATACCCTCGAAGTTCATGCCACGCGGAATGGCGGGATTGCCGCTGGCCATGACATAGGCCGGCACGTCCTTGAACAGCGTGGTGCCACCGCCAAGCATGGCATGGGAGCCGATGCGGCAGAACTGATGGATACCCGAGTTGCCGCCGATGATGACGCTGTCGCCAATCACGACATGGCCGGCAATGCCGGCATTGTTGGCGATGATGTTGTCGTCACCGACCATGACATCGTGAGCGAGATGGCTGTTGACCATGAGCAGATTGCGCGAGCCGATGCGCGTCAGGCTGTTGTCCTGGATGGTGCCGCGATGCAGCGAGCAGGCTTCGCGAATGACATTGTCATCGCCGATTTCCAGTCGCGTGGGTTCGCCCCGGTACTTCTTGTCCTGGCAATCTGCACCCACAGAGGCAAATTGATAGATACGATTGCGCTGACCAATAACTGTCGGGCCGCTGACCACGACATGCGGGCCTATCCAGGTACCGGCACCAATGACCACGTCCGGGCCGATGATCGAGTACGGGCCGACCTCGACATCAGCGGCCAGCTCGGCTCGCGGATCAATGATGGCGGTCGCATGGATTCGGCTCATAACACTTGCTCCGCAATCAGAAGATCGGCACTGGCGGCCAGCTCGCCATCAACCAGTGCACGGCAGGAAAACTTGAAAATATGGCGACGACTGCCTACCAGCGTGGCCTCCAGCGTCAATCGGTCACCGGGCACGACCTGGCGTTTGAAACGGACATTGTCGGCACCGGCAAAGACATAAAGATGGCCGGTCTGCGGGCTTTTGTCATACGTGTAAAAGCCGAGCACGCCAGCAATCTGGGCCATGGCCTCGATCATCAGTACGCCCGGCATGATGGGCTTGCCGGGAAAGTGGCCCTGAAAAAAATGCTCGTTAATGGTGACATTTTTGTAGCCCACAATGTGCTTGCCCGCTTCGACCTCGGTAACACGGTCGACCAGCAAAAACGGGTAGCGCTGTGGCAGGTAATGCATCACCTGTTCAATGGTCATCATCTCAACTCTTCTCCAAAGCTCGTACACGCTGCGCCAGTTCATCAATACGACGCAGGCGTACTGCCATTTTCTTCCAGTTATCGGTGCTGTCGAAAGCAGTTCCCGACGAATACGAGCCTGGCTCGGTAATAGACTTGGTAATCATGGTCATACCGGTAATCTGCACGCCATCACAAATTTCGATATGGCCCACAATACCGACACCGCCAGCCAAGATGCAGTGCTTGCCGATACGGGTGCTGCCAGAAATTCCGCAACACGCAGCAATTGCAGTATGCGCACCAATGACCACGTTATGAGCAATCTGTACCTGATTGTCGATGATCACACCGTTGTGAATCTCGGTGTCTTCCAGGGCTCCACGATCAATCGTGGTGTTAGCTCCAATATCGACATCGTCACCAATCACGACACGACCGATCTGGGCGATCTTTCGCCAGACACCACGCTCGTTGGCGAAGCCGAAACCATCGCCCCCGATCACCGTACCGGCATGCACATTGACGCGATCCCCGAGCACGCAATCGTGATAAATCACAACACGGCTGCGCAAACGGCAAGACGCGCCGATGCGGACACGGTCATGCACCACAGCACCGGCCTCGATGACACTGCCCTCGCCGATTACCACACCTTCACCAATCACCGCCAGCGGACCAATACAGGCACTGGCCGGAATCTCGGCAGACTCGGCAATCACGGCGCTGGCATGAATGCCGGCAGGCAATACCGGCGTGCGATCAAAGCGGTGCGACAAGGTCGCGAACGCCACATAGGGATTGGCCAGAAACAAGGCCGGACCGGTGTAGTCGCCCCGGTCTTGCGGGCGCATCAGGACGGCGCCAGCCTGCGTACTGGCCAATAACGGGCGATAGCGCGGATTGGCGAGAAAGCTGAGCTGATGTGACTGCGCATTCTGCAAGGTGCCCAGGCCGGATATGACATGGTCGGAGTCGCCTTGCAGCTCGGCACTCAGCTCCTGCGCCAGGGCGCCCAGGGTGATCTTCGACATGCCGTGAACTCCGCGCAGATTGAGTTATTTGGCCGCGTTAAGACGTTCAACAACACGCTTGGTCAGGTCTAGGTCGGGATCGACATAGATAACACCGCGACGATCGATGATGATGTCGAAATTACCGGTCTTGCGCATATCGTCGAGAACCGCCTGCATGCTTGGCAGCAGACGATTGAGCAAGTCCTGCTGAGCATCCTGGGTACGCTTCTGTACTTGTGTAATCAGCGTATTGAACTCACTGGCTTTCTGGTCAGCCTGCTCGCGCAACGCTTTCTTGTCACGCTCGCTCATGGTCGCAGCTTCCTTCACAAACTTCTCTTCCATGCCTTTGATATCACGGCGAAGCTGTTCTAGCTTGTCGCGCTGAGGCTTCATGTCGGCAGCCAGCTTCTCTTGTGCCGCTTGCGCCGCATTCGTGCCAAGCAGGGCTGCCTCACGATCAAGCACAGCAATGCGCGTCGGTGCAGTGCCTGCAGCCCAAGTAAAAACTGGCAATGACATCAAACCAGCAGCCATGACCATGGTACGCAATAGTTTCATGAGATCAGAATCCTTGTCCGAGAGAGAACTGGAAAGCTTGGGTATCGTCGCCTTCCTTTGAATTTAAGGGTTTGGCAACGGCAAACGTGAGCGGGCCGATCGGTGTGATCCAGGACATGCCAACACCCAGGGAATAACGCAGGTTGCTCAACGTTGGCTTGAAATCCTGACCATTGACGCTCGTGCTATTGGTATCAAAGACATTACCCACATCGAAGAATGCCAACGTACGAAATTTGCTCTTGTCCTCGATGAACGGCATCGGGAAGATCAGCTCCACACCACCCTCGACCTGCGCATTGCCGCCAATCGACTCGGACTCCGGCAACAAGACGACTGGATTCGACAGCGACAGACGCTGGCTGCGTGGCCCCATCGAGTTGTCACGATAGCCACGGACCGAGCCAAAGCCACCACCAAAGAAATTGCGGTAGAACGGCAGGCTGTTACCACTGAGGGCATCACCATAGCCAAGACGGGCATAACCACGGCCGACCCAGTCGCCGCGGACCGGGAAATAACGCTGAGCATTGTAGGTCAGCTTGTAGAAGCTGACATCGCTGCCGGGCAACCCGAGCTCCACAGCTACCGACTGCGATGCACCAGCTGTCGGGAAGGTGCCGCGGTTAAGCGTATTACGACCCCACGAAGCCGTACCGGTATACGTCATCAGGCTGTTGCCATTTTCATTGGTGAACTTGTACACCGCCTCTGACGGGTTCACACCCAGGCTGATTTTCGTCTGATCAACACCCGCAGAGAAGCTGATCGTTTCAGTCTCGTCAATCGGATAGCTGAAGCTGATGTTGGCACCCAGCGAATCTGTCGAGTAGTTGCTGATGTTCAGGTTATCAAGCTTGGTCTGGCGCAGATAGAAGTTGTATCCGCGGCTGATGCCTTCCGGGGTGAAATACGGATCGAGGAAAGACAGATTGTAGGAGTCGCGTACATCGGAGCGATTCAAGCCTATAGAAACGCGATTGCCGGTACCGAGAAAGTTGCTCTGGCTTACATTGGCACCAAAGACCAGACCGGCATTCTGCGAATAGCCCAGGCTGGCGCTGATCGAGCCGGAAGCCTGCTCGGTCACGGCCACATTGAGATCAACCTGATCTGTCGTGCCAGGGACACGGGCATTGTCGATCTTGACGTCACTGAAGAAGCCCAGTCGCTGCAGACGCACTTTCGACAGATCAATCTTCTCGACTGAGGCTTGTGCCCCCTCAAACTGACGCATTTCGCGACGCAACACACTGTCGTCGGTCTTCAGGTTGCCGGCAAAATTGATACGGCGTACTGACATCACACGATTGGCATTCACATAGAAAACGATTTTTGCGGTGTGGGTGCTGTCATCAAGCTCAGGCACACCCTGAACATCTGCGAGCAGATAGCCATCGCGACCGAGGCGACGGGTGATAATCTCATTGGTCAGCGTCACCACTTTTTGCGAATACACTTGGCCAGGCTGAGCCAGCAACAGGCCCTTCAGCTCGGATTCCGGGACCGGCAACTCACCCGCCAGACGAACGTCACCCACTTTGAAGGGCTTGCCTTCGGTGACGTTGATATCGATATAGACCTGATCCTTGTTTGGCGAGAGCGTGACCTGAGTCGAGTCGACAGTGAAGCGCAGATAGCCGCGATCCAGATAGTAGGAGCGCAGTGTTTCAATATCTGCGGTGAGCTTCTCGCGGGAATACTTGTCATCACCATAGATGAAGGACAGCAGGTGCTTCGATTGCAGCTGCAACTGCTTGAGCAGCACAGGATCCCTGAAGACGTCGTTACCATTGATGCTGATACGTTTAATACGTGCCGTATCACCTTCCTTGATCGTGATGCTCAGACTGACGCGATTACGTGGCAACGGTTTCGCTGTAGCCGTGACGACCGCACCATAGCGACCCTGCGCAGCATACTGACGCTGCAGCTCAAGACGAACCTGATCAAGCGCAGCGCGCTTGAACACCTCTCCTTCGCTCAAACCAATGGTTTTCAGGCCTTTCAGCAGGTCTTCCTTGTTGATGGACTGGTTGCCGCTAAGTTCGATTGTCGAGATGCTCGGACGCTCGACCAGACGCACCACAAGTGCATCACCGTCACGCAATGCCTGAACGTCTTCGAATTGCCCGGAGGCAAACAAGGCACGTACCAGATCAGCACTGCGCTCGTCTGTTACGGTTTCACCTGCTGCAAAAGGCAGCAAAGCGTAGACACTGGAGGCAGACAACCGGCCCAGACCTTCCAGACGAATATCCTTGGCGACAAAGGTATCTGCATGAGCAGAGATGCTGGCAATTGCCAGCGCGAGCGGCAATACGGCCGTACGGCCCCAATTACGTGTCATTTGCAAAGTAATCCCAAATCAAAACAAGCGACGAATATCGTTCAAAATGGCTAGCAGCATGACACTGCCCATAAGAGCGACGCCAACGCGCAAACCCAGTACTTGCACCGCCTCAGGCAGAGGCCGGCGACACACTGCCTCAATCGCGTAGTAAAGCAAATGACCGCCGTCCAATACGGGAATCGGCAGCAGATTCAACACTCCAAGGCTGATGCTGAGGAGCGCCATGAAACCGACCAAGGGCTCCCAACCCATGCTGGCACTGTGACCCGCCACTTTCACAATCGTGATGGGGCCACTGAGTGCATCCACACCGATCAAGCCGGACAGCATCTTGTACAGGGAAGTCAGCGACAAGGCTATGAGCTGCCCGGTTTTATCCAGCGCCTGAACAAATGCTGCCACTGGCTCCAGATCACGATCTCGCTGATAGGCCGGCGGAATGTGAATAGGCGCATCAATCACGCCAACGCCAAGCCGTCCGACCGGTTGACCGCTGAACTCATGCGTCAGATCAGGCGTCACAGTCAGAACCAAAGGCTGACTTTGGCGCTCCAGCACCCAGGTCATGGCGCGATCCGGATGACGCTGGATTTGCTCGACAATCTGCTGCCATTCCGTGATGCGCTCATCATTGATTTCGCGAATACGGTCATTGATGGCGAGGCCGGCCTTGTCTGCCGGGCTGCCAGCTTCGACCGTACCGATCACCGGCGGCAAAGGCGGCATCCAGGGTACAAAGCCCAAGGCACGAAAAGGATCTTGGCTACTGCCCGCGAGGTATTTCTGAATTTTCAGATGGCGTAACTGCGGCTGTGACGCACCTTGAGGCATGACCTCAAGCGTCAGTGAACCCGTATCACCGATATATTCGACTAGCGCGTAGTTGGCAGACTCCCAGTCATTGATCGCGCGCGTATTGATTCTCAGCAGCTCATCGCCTACTTGCATGCCGGCGACTGCCGCGGGCGACTCCGGCAGGATCCGCCCGACTACCGGACGCAAGCTCTGACCAGGCTGCAAAAATAATATCCAGTACAAAAGCACGGCAAAGAGCAGGTTGATCAGCGGACCAGCAGCAACAATCGCCATACGCCTGCTAACCGGCTGACGGTTGAACGCTTGCGGCAGCAAGGCCTCGGGCACTTCCGCCTCGCGCTCATCGAGCATGCGCACATAGCCGCCCAAGGGAATGGCCGCCAGACGATATTCCGTGCCGTCACGAGCCACACGCTGCCAGAGTGCCGGGCCGAAACCAATTGAGAAGGTCAGCACTTTCACACCACAGCGTCGTGCCACCCAGAAATGGCCAAACTCGTGAATGGCAATCAGCGGGCCCAGAACCACGATACCGGCGAGCAGAACATAGAGAAACTGCATGTCAGCCCTCTCCCGGTTGAGACATGTATTGAGAAACAAGTGCGTGCGCGCAACGACGCGCAGCTTGATCAGCCGCCAGAATAGTAGCCAATTCCTCGGCATCTGACACCGGAATTTCCCGCAGTACGTGCTCAATCACGCGCGGGATGCCCAGAAAGTCGAGCTCGCCCGCCAAAAATGCTGCCACCGCCACTTCATTGGCGGCATTGAGAATAGCCGGATGCGTCCCCCCGGCAGCCATGGCTTCCTGTGCCAAGCGCAAACAGGGAAAACGCTGGAGATCAGGTGCTGCAAACGACAAATTCGACAAGCGTGCAAAGTCCAGACGCGATACTCCTGAGCTGATACGCTCTGGCCAGGCCAAGGCATGCGCAATCGGTGTACGCATGTCCGGCTGCCCCATTTGTGCCAGCACGGAGCCATCGGCATAGCACACCATGGAGTGAATCACGCTTTGCGGATGCACCACGACCTCGATCTGGTCAGGATGTGCGGCAAACAGCCAGCAGGCTTCGATGAACTCAAGCCCCTTGTTCATCAAGGTTGCGGAATCAACCGATATCTTCTGACCCATTGACCAGTTCGGATGCTTGACTGCCTGCGCTGGCGTGACGGTGCGCAGTTGCTCCAGGCTGAACTCACGAAACGGCCCGCCCGATGCCGTCAGCAAGAGCTTGTCGACACCGACAGCAGCCAACCCCTGGCCATGATTGACCGGCAGGCACTGAAAGATCGCATTGTGTTCGGAGTCGATCGGCAGCAGCGTGGCACCATGCTCGCGCACCGCACGCATGAACAATGCCCCGGACATCACCAGTGCTTCCTTGTTGGCCAGCAATACCCGTCTGCCGGCCTTCACCGCTGCAAGCGTGGGCAGCAGTCCCGCGGCACCCACAATAGCCGCCATGACGGTATCTGCATCAGCCGCGACTTGTGCCAATGCGTCTTCACCAACCAGTACGGTCGTTATTACTGCGGCTGCCGTCAGCTGCGATCGCAACAATTCGGCACTGGCCTCATCGGGCACGACGGCAAAGCGGGGAGAAAACTGCTGGCAAAGCTCGCCCAGCTCAAGCACACGAGTGAACGCCGTCAAGGCATGGACGCGATAACGCTCCGGATGACGAGCCACAACATCCAGGGTACTGCGACCAATCGAACCGGTCGCGCCCAGCACAGTCAAGGTTTGCACGACAGTCATTGGCGTTTAGAAACCACCTGCCAGCCACCAGCCCGTGAGAAACACCGGCGCAGCAGCGGTAATGGAGTCAATACGATCAAGCGCACCACCATGCCCAGGGAAAATCTTGCCGGAATCCTTGATGCCGGCACGACGCTTGATCATGGACTCGAACAGATCGCCCAGCACGGAAGCCAGCACCGTAATGGCGGATGCCGCAGCGAAAAGCAGGAATTGCACGCCTGCCAGATGCAGATAAAACGCCACGGCGAGCATGACCAGCGCAGTGGTCAGCAAGCCGCCATAGAGGCCCTCACGCGTTTTCGCCGGACTCACGGCGGGTGCCAGCTTGGTCTTGCCAAAGCGTCGGCCGGCAAAGTAGGCGCCGGTGTCCGCGCCCCAGACCAGCAGCAGCACATACATCAGCCACCAGGGTGACTGTCCGTGCAATTGCACCAGTCCGGCCCATGTCGGTACCAGCAACAACAAGCCAATGGCCAGCATCAGGAAGGGACGATCCCAGCGCTGGGCATCAGCCGGGTAACGGCGCACCCAGACAAAGGCGGCCAGCCAGAATACCGACGTTCCCGCCATGAGCGGCCCCAACGCCTTGATCCCGGCCTCATCGGTGGTCAGCGCCTGCTCCTTCACATGCCAGAGCATGGCCGCCACCAGCACCACAAAGCCCAGCCTGGCCGGCAGGCTGACCAGACGCATCATGGCCGTCCATTCCCAGGCAGCCGCAAGAATAATCGCAGCTGCAAAGATCGGGAATGCCAAGGCAACGCCACCAAAGACACACCAGAGCACCAGCGGCAAGAGAATGAGTGCGGTAATGACACGTTCTTTAAGCATGTAAGGCCTCTATTTGTTCTGATGTACGGCCAAATCGACGCTGTCGCTGCGCAAATTCGTCAAGAGCAGCCTGCAAATGAGCATAGCCAAAGTCAGGCCACAAGGCATCGCTGAAGTAATACTCGGCATAGGCCGCTTGCCACAAGACGAAATTACTGACTCGAAGCTCGCCACCGGTACGAATCAACAGATCAACAGAGGGCTCGTCAGCCAACTCCACCTGCCCAGCCACTGCCTCAGCAGTAATCGCTTCCGGCCGCAACTGCCCGGCAGCCACTTGCTCGGCCAGGCGTCGCGCAGCCTGAGCCATATCCCACTGACCACCATAATTCACGGCAATCACCAGTGTCATGCGCTTGTGCCCTGCCGTCTGCGCCTCGGCCCGCAGCATGCCAGCCTGCAGCTCTTCCGAGAAAGCACTGCGGTCACCGATGAAACGAAGACGTATGCGGGCTTTGTCAAGCTCCTGCACACGCACCTCCAGCGCCATCAGAAACAACTGCATGAGTGCCGCGACCTCATCGGGTGGACGCCGCCAGTTTTCACTGGAAAAAGCAAACACGGTCAGGACTTCGATCTTTGCTTTGGCAGCAAACTCGACGAGGTCACGCAAGGCCTGCTCACCTGCCCGATGGCCCTCCGTACCCGGTAAGCCACGGGCCTTGGCCCAGCGGTTGTTGCCATCCATGATCAGTGCGACATGACGCGGCAAACCGCTTGCCTGCGGGGCAGCATCAGGCGCGCTGCTGACAGGTTGATCAGAGGCCGTCATGCATCAGACCTGCATGAGCTCGGCTTCTTTCGCGGCCAGCAAGCGGTCAGCTTCCGCCACGAAACGGTCCGTGATTTTCTGCACATCATCGGAGCCACGGCGCTCATCATCTTCGGAAATTTCTTTCTCTTTGAGCAGTTCTTTCATGTCACCCAGGACATCGCGACGAATATTGCGCAGAGCCACGCGGGCACCTTCGGTTTCGTTGCGCGCCAGCTTCTGCATGTCACGACGGGTCTGCTCGGTCAATGCCGGCAGCGGCACACGAATAACATCGGTGGTGACCGGGTTCAGACCCAGATTCGAGTTGCGAATGGCCTTGTCGATGGCACCAACCATGTTGCGCTCATAGGGCTGCACGATGAGCGTGCGCGAGTCATCGACATTGACATTGGCGACTTGCATAAGCGGCGTATCGGAGCCGTAGTAAGGCACCATGACATCCTTAAGCATGGACGGATGCGCACGACCGGTACGCACACGAGAGAACGCCTGCTCAAGAGCATCAAGCGTTTTTTGCATACGGACTTCACAGTCCTTTTTCAGATCATTGATCATGAAAACTCCGAGCTTCGAAAACTGAATTCAGCGAGTAACCAGCGTGCCTTCCGCTTCACCTACCACAAGGTTGAGCAGGGCACCCGGCTTGTTCATGTTGAAGACGCGCAACGGCATGTTGTGATCGCGGCACAGGCACATGGCCGTGAGATCCATGACCGCCAGCTGCTGGCTCAGCACCTCATCAAAAGTGATGGTGTCGTACTTCACCGCAGTCGGGTCTTTCACCGGATCAGCATTGTAGATGCCATCGACCTTGGTCGCCTTAATGACGATATCAACATTAATCTCGATGCCGCGCAGGCAGGCTGCGGTATCGGTGGTGAAGAACGGATTGCCGGTGCCGGCGACGAAGATGCAGACATCACCACTTTGCATGTGACGGATGGCAGCGCGGCGATCGTAGTGATCAACCACACCACTCATGGGGATGGCCGACATCAGACGCGTCTTGATATTGTTTCGTTCCAAGGCATCACGAAGGGCCAGGCCATTCATGACAGTGGCGAGCATGCCCATGTGATCACCGGCGACACGATCCAGACCGGCCTGCTGCAAAGCGGCGCCACGGAACAGATTGCCGCCGCCGACCACGATGCCGACCTGCACACCGATGCCGACGAGCTGGCCGACTTCCAGCGCCATGCGCTTGAGCACTTTCGGGTCAATACCGACTTCCGCGTCGCCAGCCAGCGCCTCACCCGACAATTTCAGCAGAATGCGCTTGTGCGCGAGACGTTGATCAGTCATTAGCAGGCCTCTTTTAAGGGGTTTTGAATTGTCGGCAAGCTTACAGCAAAAAGGCCTCATCAAGAGGCCTTTTGCAGACAGTCAGTGATGACTGGCGACGACTTACTTGCCAGCAGCGGCGGCCTGTGTGGCGGCCACTTCAGCGGCGAAGTCGACCTCAACCTTGGCGATGCCTTCACCAACTTCCAGACGGACGAACGAGGTCACCTTGGCACCGGCTTTCGCCAGCACAGCACCAACCTTCTGTTCAGGATCAATCACGAAGCCCTGCTCGACCAGCGACACTTCGCCACGGAACTTGGCGAGCGCACCCTGCACCATCTTTTCGACGATGTTGGCCGGCTTGCCGGATTCGGCAGCCTTGGCTTCAGCGATTTCCTGCTCCTTGGCAAGCACATCTGCAGCGATGTCGGCAGGATTGACCACCAGTGGATTGGCAGCAGCCACATGCATGGCGATTTGCTTGCCGAGGTCGATATCGCCGCCTTCAAGGGCAACGACCACACCAATCTTCAGACCGTGAACATAGGTGGCAAGCTGAGCGCCTTCCACCAGAACGGCACGACGAACCTGAATGTTTTCGCCGATTTTCTGCACCAGCAGGACACGGGCTTCTTCGACGGTGATGCCGTCGTAGTTCAGCTCGGCAATCTTGGCCACGTCAGTTTCGCGCGCAGCCAAGGCAATACCGGCAACCTTGTTGGCAAAAGCGGAGAAGTTGGTATCACGAGCGACGAAATCGGTCTGGCAGTTCACTTCCAGAGCAATCGCCACACCAGCGTCGCTGGCGAGGATGATAGCGCCGTCGGCGGCGATGTTGCCGGCCTTCTTGGCGGCCTTGGCCTGACCGGACTTGCGCAGGTTATCGATAGCCAGCTCGATGTCGGCACCAGCTTCAACCAGAGCCTTCTTGCATTCCATCATGCCGAGGCCGGTACGCTCACGGAGTTCTTTTACGAGGGCGGCGGTTACGTCTGCCATGATCATTTCCTCACGATATGTTCAATAAAAAAGGCCTCCGCCTGACGGCGTCGACCAAAAAATGTGACACGCCAGCACGACTGACGCATCTTCCGAAACCAAGAAACCATCTGAAAAAAGGGGCCTAGGCCCCTTTTTTCGTCTTGCCAGCGGTAAAGACATGAGGACAAGCCTCACGTCTTTCGAGCATTACTCGGCGCTGGCAGCGACTTCAACGAAACCGTCAGCTTCGCGACCACCGGTGGTGGCAGCAAATTCACGACCTTCGATGATGGCATCAGCCATCGAACCGACGTAGAGGTGAATCGCGCGAATGGCGTCATCGTTGCCCGGAATGACATAGTCAACGCCGGTCGGATTGGAATTGGTATCGACCACGCCGATGACCGGGATGCCCAGCTTGCGCGCTTCGGCGATAGCAGTGGCTTCGTGGTCAACGTCGATGACAAACATGGCATCCGGCAAGCCGCCCATGTCCTTGATGCCGCCCAGCGACTTTTCCAGCTTTTCCATTTCACGGGTGTGCTCAAGCACTTCACGCTTGGTGAGCTTGGCAAAAGTGCCGTCAGCGAGCTGAGCTTCCAGATCCTTCAGGCGCTTGATCGACTGGCGAATGGTCTTCCAGTTGGTCAGCATGCCGCCGAGCCAGCGGTGGTTTACGTACGGCATGCCGGCGCGAGCAGCGTGCTCAGCAATGATCGGGGCAGCAGCGCGCTTGGTGCCGACGAACAGAACTTTGTTCTTCTGGCTGGACAGACGGTTGACGAAATTCAGGGCATCATTGAGCGCCGGAACCGTGTGTTCCAGGTTGATGATGTGAATCTTGTTGCGGGCGCCGAAAATGAACGGTGCCATCTTGGGGTTCCAGAAGCGGGTCTGGTGACCGAAGTGAGCGCCGGCTTGCAGCAGCTCACGCATGGTGACTTGTGCCATGAGAGTTTCTCCAGTTGGGTTATGGCCTCGCAACAGTCCCGATCACCAACCCACTTTTCTCAATGGGCACCCGGTAACCGTGTCGACTGCTGGTCGGATTTGAAAATACACACTTCGTACGTTTGCCGAAATGCGGCGCGCTTTATACCATAGGCGCCTTCTAAACCTCAACCACTGCGTGAATGCGCAGGGTTCGTCCGGGACATTGCATGAGCACGCTGATCAAGACCGCTGAAGAAATCGCCAAGATGCGCGTGGCTGGCCGCCTCGCTGCCGAGGTGCTGACCATGATCGGTGAGCACGTCAAAGTCGGCGTCAGCACCGAAGCGCTGAATCAGATCTGCCACGACTACATCGTCAATGTGCAAGGCGCCATTCCGGCCCCGCTGAACTATCGCGGCTTTCCGAAAAGTATCTGCACGTCGGTGAATCAGGTCATCTGTCACGGCATCCCCAGCGACAAGAAAATCCTCAAGGATGGCGACATCATCAACATCGATGTCACCGTCATCAAGGATGGCTATCACGGCGATACCAGCAAGATGTTCTTTGTCGGCCAGCCCTCGATTCTCGCTCAACGACTGGTACGCGTGACTCAGGAGTGCCTGTACAAGTCGCTAGCGTTGGTGCGGCCGGGCTGCACTCTGGGCGATATCGGCGCGGTGATTCAGCAGCACGCGCAAGCCAATCGCTATTCCGTGGTGCGCGAATACTGCGGCCACGGCATCGGCAAGGTCTTCCATGAAGAGCCGCAGATCCTGCACTACGGCAAGGCCGGCGAAGGCATGGCGCTGCAGGCCGGCATGACGTTTACCATCGAGCCGATGATCAATGCCGGCACGCACCACACCAAGCTGCTGCCGGATGAGTGGACAGTGGTAACCAAGGATCACAAGCTGTCGGCGCAATGGGAGCACACCATTCTGGTCACCGACACCGGCGTGGAGATTCTCACCGCGCGTCCGGAGGAAGACTTTGCCTTTCTCAACGAGCGTGCCGCGTGAGCACGGCGCCGGCGCCATCTGACAAGGCCAGCCTGAAAGCGGCTCAGGCCGAACTGATTGAGCGCTTCAAGGAAGGTCGCGACATTCGCTTGCTGGTGCGTGAATGGGCCGATGCCATCGATGAGGTGCTGCGTCATGCCTGGGTCAATCTGGGCCTGAACCAGTACGCCGACCTCGCCCTGCTGGCCGTGGGCGGCTATGGCCGTGCCGAGCTGCATCCGGCATCGGATGTGGATGTGCTGATTCTGCATGACGGCACAGACCTGCCGACTGGTGCCGAAGAGGCCGTGAGCCAGTTCATCACGCATTTGTGGGATCTGGGGCTGGATATCGGCTCAAGCGTGCGCTCGCTGTCGGACTGCGTGCGTCTCGCCACCGAAGACATCACCATCGCCACCAATATCATGGAGTCGCGCACGCTAGTCGGTGACGAGCGTCTGCGCCGCGACATGCAGCGCCTGACCGGGCCGGATCGACTGTGGCCGGGCAAGGCCTTCTTCATCGCCAAGCGCGACGAGCAGATCGCCCGTCATGCCAAGCACAACAACACCGAATACAACCTTGAGCCGGACCTGAAAAATGCCCCCGGCGGGCTGCGCGACATCCAGACCATCGGCTGGGTGGCGAAGCGTCACTTTGGTGCCGACACCCTGCGTGATCTGGTCGCTCACGGCTTCATCACCGAAGCCGAATTTGTTGAGCTTGATGATTGCCAGTGCGTGCTCTGGCGCGTGCGCTTTGCGCTGTTCATCGTCAGCGGGCGCAGCGATACCCGTGTGCTGTTCGACTATCAGCGGCGCATGGCCGAGCTCTTCGGCTATGGCGACAATCACGCCAATCGCGGCGTTGAACAGCTCATGCAAGACTACTATCGCGCTGCCATGCGCATCTCCATGCTCAACGAGATGCTGCTGCGCTACTTCGACGAGGCCATTCTCGGCGAAGATGAGAATGCCGCCGTGGTTGCGCTCAACAGCCGCTTCCAGCTGCGCAACGGCATCATTGAAGTGACCGCCGAGGATGTGTTCCGGCGCTACCCGTCTGCCCTGCTGGAGATTTTCGTGCTGCTCGGCGAGCACCCGGAAGTCACCGAGGTACGCGCCAGCACGATTCGCCTGATCATGCAGCACGCCGTGCTCATTGATGATTGCTTCCGCAGCGACATCCGCAACAAGTCGCTGTTCATGGAGCTGCTGCGCTGCCGCACCGCACTGTTCTCGTCGCTGCGCCGGATGAAGCGCTACGGCATCCTCGGGCGCTACATCCCGGCCTTCGGCGCCATCATAGGCAAGATGCAGTACGACCTGTTTCACATCTATACGGTGGATGCGCACACGCTGCTGGTGCTGAAGAACATGCGCCGTTTCCGCTACCCGGAAGTGGAGGATCGCTTTCCGGTCGTCGCCAAAGTCGCCAAGAATCTGCCGAAGATTGAGCTGCTCTACATCGCCGGCCTGTTTCACGACATCGCCAAGGGGCGTGGCGGTGATCACTCCGAGCTGGGCGCGGTGGATGCCCATGACTTCTGCATTGAGCACGGCCTCGGCAAGTGGGACGCCAATCTCGTGGCCTGGCTGACCCAGCAGCATCTGGTCATGTCGGTGACGGCGCAAAAGAAGGATGTATCCGACCCCGATGTCATCAATGAGTTCGCGAAGAAAGTCGGCGACATCGTGCATCTGGACTATCTCTACGCACTCACCGTGGCCGACATCTGCGCCACCAACCCGACGCTGTGGAACTCCTGGCGCGCCTCGCTGTTACGGCAGCTCTACACGCAGACCAAGCGCGCGCTGCGTCGCGGGTTGGTGAACCCGATCGACAAGCAGGAGTGGATCATCGAGAACCGTGCGTCGGCACTGGAGCTGCTCGAAGATCAGCAGATCGGCAGCAGCGAAGCCGAAGGTGTCTGGGACAGCCTCGGTGACGACTACTTCCTGCGCGAGTCGGCGAAAGACATCGCCTGGCATACCACGGCGCTGCTGCGGCACGGGCCGGACGCCGGGCCGCTGGTGCTGGTGCGCGAGAATCACAGCGAGCCCTACGATGGCGCCACGCAGATCTTCGTCTACACCCGCGACCTGCCGAACTTGTTCGCCGCCACTGTGGCAGCGCTGGATCAGCTGCACCTGACCGTCATGGATGCGCGCATCATCACCTCGAACAACGGCTTTTCGCTGGACACCTACATCGTGCTCGACGAAAACGGCGACCGCATTGCCGACAGCTCGCGCCTGGCACATATCGGCAACGAGCTGCGCCAGAGCCTGGCGCGCCCTGACCAGTTCCCGGTATTGGTACAACGCCGTCTGCCGCGCCAGCTCAAGCACTTCGATGTACGTACGCAGGTCAATCTCAGCAACGATCTGGTGCATCAGCGCACTGTGGTCGAAGTCATCACGCTCGACCGTCCGGGCTTGTTGGCACGCGTCGGCCGCATCTTCATGGAGCATGGCATAAACTTGCAGAATGCGCGCATTGCCACGCTGGGCGAGCGTGCGGAAGACGTATTCTTCCTGACCGATGCCGCTCAACAACCGCTTTCCGATCCCGAGCTTTGCGAGCGCCTGTGCGCCGCCTTGCGCGAGCAACTGGACCAGACTTCCTGATGAATCCCGATCTGTCGCTGCTGCATCCCTACCCGTTCGAGAAGCTGGCCACACTGTTCAAGGGCCATGCCGCGCCGGCACAGCTGAAGCCGATTGCGCTGTCCATCGGCGAGCCCAAGCACACCTCGCCGGCCTTCGTGGCGGAAGCCATCGCTCGCCATATCAGTGGTCTGTCGAACTATCCGACCACGCTGGGGCTGCCGGTGCTGCGCGAGGCCATCGCGCAGTGGCTGACACAACGCTTTGGCCTGAAGGCGGTGGATGCCGGTACACAGGTGCTGCCGGTGAACGGCACGCGTGAAGCGCTGTTTTCGTTCACGCAGGCGGTAGTCGATCGCGCGGTGAACGAGAAGCCGCTGGTGCTCATGCCCAATCCGTTCTATCAGATCTATGAAGGTGCCGCCTTGCTGGCCGGGGCTGAACCGGTATTTCTTCCCTGCACACCCGCCACCGGCCTGCAGCCCGACTTCGATGTCGTGCCCGACAGCGTCTGGGCGCGTACCCAGCTGCTGTTCATCTGCACACCAGGCAATCCCACCGGCGCATTGCTGAGCATGGCCACGTTGAAAAAGCTGATTGCGCTGAGCGACCGCTTCGGCTTCGTCATCGCGTCCGACGAGTGCTATTCGGAAATCTACTTCGATGAAAGCCAGCCACCGCTGGGCTTGCTGCAAGCCTGCGCCGAGCTGGGTCGCGACGATTTCAAGAATTGCGTGGTCTTCCACTCGCTGTCGAAACGCTCCAACCTGCCCGGCCTGCGCTCCGGTTTTGTCGCCGGCGACGCCGCCGTGCTCAAGCAATATCTGCGTTATCGCACCTATCACGGCTCCGCCATGCCGGTTCAGCATCAATTGGCCTCAACAGAGGTCTGGCAAGATGAGGCCCATGTGAGGGACAATCGCGCCCTTTATCGCGACAAGTTCGCGCGCGTGCTGGCCATACTGAATCCGGTGCTGCCCTTGCAGATGCCCGATGCCGGCTTCTACTTCTGGGCCCGCACGCCGGGTTCGGATGAAGATTTCGCCCGCGAGCTGCACGCGCAGCAAGCCGTCACCGTGCTGCCCGGCCGCTATCTGGCCCGCGCCGGCAGCGACGGCAGCAATCCCGGCGAAGGCCATGTGCGCATGGCGCTGGTCGCCAGCGTGGCGGAGTGCGTGGAAGCCGCCGAAAGAATTCGATCCTTCCTTGTGAAGTGATTTTTGTTTTGCCTGATTGGAGATAGTCATGTCGCTTGCCACGTTCATTGAAGACGCCTTCGAGCGCCGCGCCGAGTTTTCGCCGAAGTCGGCCCCGCAGGATGTGCGCGATGCCGTCAACGAAGCCCTCGCCCTGCTCGACAGCGGCGCTGCCCGCGTTGCCGAAAAGATCGATGGCGAATGGCAGGTCAATCAGTGGCTGAAGAAAGCTGTGCTGCTGTCGTTCCGCCTGAACGACAATGTGCCGATTCCGGCCGGTGGCGGCATGCAGTTCTACGACAAGGTGCCGACCAAGTTCGCCGGCTGGACGGCTGAACAGTTCGCCGCCAGCGGCATCCGCGTGGTACCGCCGGCTGTGGCTCGTCGTGGCAGCTTCATTGCCCGCAACACTGTGCTGATGCCCTCCTACGTCAACATCGGCGCGTTTGTTGACGAAGGCTCGATGGTCGACACCTGGGCCACCGTCGGCTCCTGCGCCCAGATCGGCAAGAATGTGCATCTGTCCGGCGGCGTCGGCATCGGCGGCGTACTGGAGCCGCTGCAGGCCAACCCGACCATCATCGAAGACAACTGCTTCATCGGTGCCCGTTCGGAAGTGGTTGAAGGCGTGATCATCGGCGAAGGCTCGGTGCTGTCGATGGGCGTGTTCATCGGCCAGTCCACGCCAATCTACGACCGCGAAACTGGTGAGATCAGCTACGGCCGTGTGCCGGCCGGCTCAGTCGTGGTTGCCGGCTCGCTGCCGCGTGACAATGGCCGCTACAGCCTGACCTGTGCCGTCATCGTGAAGAAGGTCGATGCCCAGACCCGCAGCAAGACCAGCATCAACGAACTGCTCCGCATCGCGGACTGAACCCGCTTTTTATACGAGCTTCTGAAAGAGGACACGCGAGCATGTCGCTCCCCGAACACCGCATGACTCACCTCAAGGCGCTTGAGGCCGAGTCCATCCACATCATCCGCGAGGTTGCCGCCGAATTCGACAACCCGGTCATGATGTATTCGATCGGCAAGGATTCGTCCGTGATGCTGCACCTGGCGCGCAAAGCGTTTGCGCCGGGCAAGCCGCCGTTTCCGCTGATGCATGTGAACACGACCTGGAAGTTCAAGGAAATGATCACCTTCCGCGACCGTATCGCCAAGGAAGCCGGCATGGAGCTGATCTCGCACACCAACCCCGACGGGCTGGCGGCGAACATCAACCCCTTCGATCACGGCAGTTCGAAGTACACCGATGTCATGAAAACCCAGGCGCTGAAGCAGGCGCTGGACATGCACGGTTTCGATGCCGCTTTCGGTGGCGCCCGTCGCGACGAAGAGAAGTCGCGTGCCAAGGAGCGCGTCTACTCCTTCCGCGACAAGAACCATCGCTGGGACCCGAAAGTGCAGCGTCCGGAGCTGTGGAACCTGTACAACGGCCGCATCAACAAGGGTGAGTCGATCCGCGTGTTCCCGTTGTCGAACTGGACCGAGCTGGACATCTGGCAGTACATCTATCTGGAAAGCATCGAGATCGTGCCGCTGTACTTCTCGGCCGTGCGCCCGGTGGTTGAACGCGACGGCATGCTGATCATGGTCGATGACGAACGCCTGCCGCTGCGCGAAGGCGAAGTGCCGATGATGAAGAATGTGCGCTTCCGCACGCTCGGCTGCTACCCGCTGACCGGCGCCGTCGAATCCGACGCCGTCACCCTGCCGGACATCATCCAGGAGATGCTGGTCACCCGCACCTCGGAGCGCTCCGGCCGCGCCATCGACCACGATGAATCGGGCTCGATGGAAAAGAAGAAACGCGAAGGCTATTTCTAATGATCATTGAACGTATCGACAATATTCAGGACTACCTGCACCAGCATGAACACAAGGACATGCTGCGCTTCATCACCTGCGGCAGCGTGGATGACGGCAAATCGACGCTGATCGGCCGCCTGCTGCACGACTCGAAGATGATCTTCGAAGACCAGCTCGCCGCCATCACGCGTGACAGCGTCAAGCACGGCACCACCGGCGAAGTCGTGGATCTGGCGCTGCTGGTAGACGGCCTGCAGTCCGAGCGCGAACAGGGCATCACCATCGATGTGGCCTACCGCTTCTTCGCCACCGACCGCCGCAAATACATCATTGCCGACACCCCCGGCCACGAGCAGTACACGCGCAACATGGCCACCGGCGCGTCCACGGCCGATGTCGCCGTGCTGCTCATCGATGCCCGCTACGGCGTGCAGGTGCAGACGCGTCGCCACAGCTTTATCTGCTCGCTGCTGGGCATCCGCCACTTCGTCATCGCCATCAACAAGATGGATCTGGTGGCGTTCAGCGAAACCCGCTACAACGAGATCAAGGCCGAGTACGAAGCCTTCGTGGCCCAGCTCAATGTACCGGACGTGCGCTATGTGCCGATGTCGGCACTGAAGGGCGAAAATGTGGTGCATCAGAGCACGCAGATGCCCTGGTACACCGGCACGCCGCTGCTGGAACTGATGGATACACTGCCGATTCAGCGCGCCGTGCCGCTGGGCAAGCTGCGTCTGCCGGTACAGTATGTGAACCGTCCGAATCTGGATTTCCGTGGCTTCTGCGGCACGCTCGCCGCTGGCAGCATCAAGCCGGGCATGGCCATCAAGGCCCTGCCCTCGGGCAAGACCTCCACGATCAAGTCGATTGTGGTCTGGGAAGGCGAGCTGGCCGAGGCCCACGCCGGCCAGGCCATCACCGTCACGCTCAACGACGAAATCGACATCTCGCGCGGCGACATGATCATCGCCGCCGATGACGACCTGACCATGAGCCATGCCTTCCTTGCGCACATCGTGTGGATGCACGAACTGCCACTGACAGTCGGCAAGACCTACGATTTCAAGCTTGGCACCACCTTCACCTCGGGCCAGATCACGGAAATCGTGCATCAGATCGATGTCAACACGCTGGCCACCAGTGCGACGGACAGCCTGCCGCTGAACGGCATCGCGCTCTGCCGCGTGCAGCTGACGCGCGCCGTGGCGTTCGACAGCTACACGCTGAGCAAGGCCACCGGCAACCTCATCGTCATCGATCGCCTGAGCAACATCACGGTCGGTGCCGGCATGGTGCAGGAACGCGCGAAGACCCTGAGCGATATCGAACAGCTGCCCGCCGTCACGGCTGCGGCACGTGCGCGTCGCCTCGGTCATGCCTCGCTGAAGCTGGTGGTGGAAGCCAGCAGCGCGCGCGAACTGGCCGAGCTGATCGAACGCGTGCTGTTCCAGGCCGGCGCCCTGCCGGTCGTGGTCAACGCGGACGATGCAGCCATTGAGGCCCTGCAAGCGGCCGGTCTGCTGGTGATTGTGGCGGATGAAGTGGTTGGCGAGCGCAGCCTGCGCATCCGTGGCAGCATTGACGCGATTGCGCCGGTGCAGCTGGCGAAGAGCAACAGCGAAGCCGCCGAACAGGTGCTGAAGCTGCTGCGCGAACATGGCTTGATGGGCTGAGCATGCTACAGATCTGTGGCATCAAGGCCTGCGACAGCATGAAGAAAGCCTTCGCCCGCCTCGATGCGGCGGGCGTGGCTTATGCCTTTCAGGACTTCAAGAAGGTGCCGCCATCGGCTGCCCAGATTGAGTTCTGGCTATCCAGGCTGCCGGCAGAAACTCTGGTGAATCGCCAGGGCACAACTTGGCGCCAGCTGAATGCAGCAGAGCAGCAAGCTATCACCGACATCACGGCATTAACCGCACTGCTGATAGCCAAGCCAAGTCTGATCAAACGCCCCCTGCTCATCCTCGATGAGCAGGTGACGACAGGATTGCAGTCGGCGCTGCTACCCGCCTGAGTTTAGCCCCAAGCGCGGCCTGACACGCATTAATGAGGCTTCTTGGACTTGTTGATCATCCAGTCTGTCGCAGCAATAAAGCCTGCAGAAACAACCAATACCATGTGAATGATGACCTCCCACTTCAGGGTGTGCTCGGAAATATTGCCGGCATCAATGAAGCTTCGCAGCAAATGAATTGATGAAATGGTAATCAATGCCATGCCTAGCTTGACCTTCAGAACACCGGCATCCACATGTGCCAGCCACTCCGGCTGATCGCGGTGATCTTGTACATCGAGACGACTGACGAAAATTTCGTAGCCTCCAATAATTACCATGACCAGCAAGTTGGCAATCATCACCACATCAATCAACGACAGCACATTGAGCAGAATGTCATCTTCTTTCAGGATGCCGAGGTTGATTGTCAGGTCCCAGAGCTTGAGCAGAAACTTGTAGGAATAGATCCCGAGGGCCACGATCAGTCCCAGATACATCGGCAGCTGCAGCCAGCGACTCCAGAAAATAAAATTGCCCAGGGTTTTCGTTGTGTTGCTCATGTCATCCTCCCAGATGTTGGAGCGTATTCTACGAGGCCACTGCTTTTTATGACACCACTGTGCCTGCGCACAGACTAACTTGCGATGCAAAGAGAGAACTCCATGACTCGTTTCCCCCTACAGCCCTTGTTGCTTGCCAGCGTTCTGCTCACCGGTACAGCCATGGCACACGCTCACGATTCCGACGGCCCGCGCAACCGCATCGACTTTCAGAGCGAAGTCAGCCAGGTGATGCCTAATGACCTCATGCGCGCCACATTGAGCATCGAACTATCTGACCGCAATCCGGGTCAGCTCGCCCGGGCACTGACACAGGCCATGAATGAGGGCCTGGCCAAAGGCCGTGGCTTCAGTACCGTCAAGCTCGCCTCAGGCAATCAGCAAAGCTGGCCGGTCTATAACGACAAGCAGAAGCTGGAAAGCTGGCGCGGACGCGCCGAGCTGACACTGGAGTCAAAAGACTTCAAGGCGGCCGGCGAACTGCTCAGCCAGCTGCAAGACAAGCTGCAGCTGCAAGGTCTGAACTTTGTCGTGTCGGAAGAAACGCGCCAGGCGGCTGAGAAGAAACTGACGACCGATGCCATTGCCGCTTTCCGCGAGAAAGCAGATGCCGTCCGGGTGGCCTGGGGCGCAAAGAGCTACAGCCTAGTGCAGATGAATCTGGGCAGCAGCGGTGGCGGTGGTGGCTACCCTCGCCCGCCCATGGTCATGATGATGAAAATGGCTGATGCCGCACCAGCAGCAGAAATGGCCGGTGGCGACAGCCGCATTTCCGTCAATGTCAGCGGCAGCATCGAGCTGAAGAACTAAGCACTGAACACTGGAGGCGGCGTTACAACAACGCCTCTTCCAGCGCCAGAAACAGCCAGGTATCACGATTGGGTGCGCGATAGCAGCCCAACGCATCCAGCGACTCGACGGCAACAGCAGCCAGCTCCCAGGCCATGGTGTCATCGGCCGTGAACGCTTCGGCATCGGCAAAGCAGTCGTAATCCGTTCGCTCGCGTAGCACCTTCACACGCTCGGCACGCTCGCGAGTGGCTTGCGGCAGCTTGCTGTTGGCCCAGGCCCACTTCCAGGTCTCTTGCGCGCTTGCATAGGTGCCGATAGGCGTAACCCGGAAACGCAACTGCTCACGAGCATCCTGCGTCATGAAACACAGCACCGACGAATCCTGCTCCAGCTGCCAGCGACTGAAGCGATCCAGACCGAACTGACTTTGCAACAGCGCCTGCTTGGCTTGCAGCGCTTGCGCGCAATCGGCAATGAATACCTCAAACTGCTCTTCGTTCATCAGCGGTGTCGCGCCTCCTGCATCAAGTCTTTCATGTCACGCACGGCCGTGGCCAAACCGCTGAAAAGTGCTCTCGCAATCAGTGCATGGCCAATATTGAGCTCGTGAAATTGCGGCAAGGCAGCGATGCGTGCAGTGTTGTGATAGTTCAAGCCATGACCGGCATTGACCACCAGCTTGCCGTGCGCATATTCGGCAGCAAGACGAATACGCTGAAACTCACGCTCGATCTCGGCAGGATCTTCGGCATCGGCGTAAGCGCCGGTATGCAGCTCGATCGTCGGTGCGCCGGCACGAATGGCGGCATCGATTTGCGCCGGCTCGGGGTCAATGAACAAGGACACATCCATACCCTGCCGGCCCAGACGCTGGCAGGCGGCCTGAATGCGGGCAAAGCCGCCGACTACATCCAGCCCGCCTTCGGTGGTCAGTTCTTCGCGCTTCTCCGGCACCAGGCAGACATGCTTGGGGCGGATGATTTCGGCGAATGCCAGCATGTCTTCGGTGACGGCCATCTCCAGATTCATGCGCGTTTGCAGCACTTCGGCGAGCAGGCGCACATCGCGTTTCTGGATATGCCGGCCATCCTCGCGCGGATGCACGGTGATGCCATCGGCACCATGCTCTTCGGCAATCAGCGCGGCGTGCACCGGCTCCGGATAGCGCGTGCCCCGTGCCTGACGCAGCGTGGCGATGTGGTCGATGTTTACGCCCAGGTATAACGGGTTCATGTTGAACGCTCCTGCACAGGGAATTGCTCTTGAGTTGGCTCGTCCGCGCTCGCCAGCGGCTTGACCATGGCGGCAAACAAATCACGACTCTTCAGCGGCTTGCCGGCCAGCAGAGGCTCAAGCGCCAGCCGGTACAGCCACTTCGCTAGTCGCCGCCGATCCGGTGTATCCAGATTATCCGCCGCGACGGCGACAATATCACCACCCAGACAGGCACCCGACTGCCCCATGCGCGCCGGCAGCCAGCCTTGCTCGGGATAGAACTGGTAATACTGATCGGCGGCCAGTGGCTGCTGGGTATCGGCCTGATGCGTCTGGCTGGCGACCTGGCCCATGGTATCGAGCAGCTGTCGCTCGAAGCGCCGCAGAATCGGCTCGATGCCGCGCACATCCGGCTCGGTCAGTTCGCTGAGTTCGCCGAGCGCACCGGCATAGGCCACAAACAGTTCCGGCTGCGGCAGCTCGCGCGGCAACAGCCGCACCAACAATTCATTCAAGTAAAGACCGGAGAACAAGGCCGAACCCACCAGTGTCAAGGCCGGCCCGGCCGACTCATGTGCCGGAATCTGCTTGAGCTCACCGCCACCGGCCAATTGCACAAAGTAGGGCTGAAAAGGCGCGGGCACGATGCGGCCCTTGCTGCGCGCACCACGCAAGACCGTACCGACACGACCGAGCTCCGGCAGCAGCCACTCCGCCAGCACGCTGGTCTCGCGGTAAGCGCGCGCGTGCAGCAGATACGCCGGCTGCCAGGCAAGCTCACGCATGGCTCACCCGGCGCAGATCCATGCGATCAGAGGTCACCGTAGCCCAGGCTTTTCAAGGCGCGCTCGTCATCCGACCAGCCGCCTTTGACCTTGACCCACAGCGACAACATGATCTTGCTGTCGAAGAGCTTGACCATGTCGAGGCGGGCCTCGGTGCCGATCAGCTTCAGGCGCTGGCCACCGTCGCCAATCACGATCTTCTTCTGGCCATCGCGCTCGACCAGAATGCAGGCCGAGATGCGCAGCAGCTTGCCTTCCTTCTTGAATTCCTCGATCTCGACCGTGATCTCGTAGGGAATTTCTTCGCCGAGCTGGCGCATGATCTTTTCGCGCACCAGTTCGGCGGCGAGAAAGCGCTGCGAGCGATCGGTGATCTGGTCTTCATCGTAGAATGGCGGCGAGAACGGCAGGCGCTGACCCACGGCTTCGTGCAGCTTGTCGAGGTTATGACCCTTCAGTGCCGACACCGGCACCACGGCCACGAACGGCAAACGCTGCGACAACTGCTCGATATGCGGCAGCAACGCCGCCTTGTCTTCGATGGTATCGACCTTGTTGATGACCAGTAGCACCGGCACATTGACCTTTTGCAGCTTGGTCAGCACCAGCTCGTCGTCCGGCGCCCATTTCAGGCCGTCCACCACGAACAGCACGACATCGACATCTTTCAGCGCCGAGGTCGCGGCCTTGTTCATATAACGGTTGATGGCCTTGCGCTCTTCGCCATGAATGCCGGGCGTATCCACATAAATCGCCTGCACCTTGTCTCGCGAGACGATGCCGAGCATGCGATGTCGCGTGGTCTGAGGCTTGCGCGAGGTGATGGCGAGCTTCTGCCCGAGGATGTGATTGAGCAAGGTCGACTTGCCCACATTCGGCCGCCCGACGATGGATACATAGCCGCAGCGATAATCGCTGGGCACAGTGTTCGCCGGATCGGCGGCCGAGCCCGAAAAGAATGAATTGATGATGTCATCGGATGCCATTTTTCTGCCCTGCTCCAAGTTCCAGCACGGCCAGCGCAGCGGCGGCAGCCTGTTGTTCAGCGACGCGTCGGGTGACGCCCTCGCCTTCGGTAATGATGTCCTGATGTGCCGTCACCGTACTCGCGGCGAGCAGGCAACGCACCTGAAAATGCTGCTCGTGCGCCTCGCCGGTAACGCTGACCAGCTCGTAAGTCGGCAGCGCCAGCTTGCGGCCTTGCAGAAACTCCTGGAGACGACTCTTGGCGTCCTTGAGGGCATCACCCGCTTCGATGCGCGTCAGGCGCTCGCCATACCAGCGTCGAATATGCGCCTGCATGTCGGGCATCGCCACTCCATCCAGATGCATGGCACCGATGATGGCTTCGACTGCGTCGGCCAGGGTCGAGTCGCGACGATAGCCACCACTCTTCAGCTCGCCCGAGCCCATGATGAGAAATTCGCTGAGCTTCCACTCATGCGCGAGAATCACCAGGCTTTCTTCGCGCACCAGTGTCGCGCGCAGACGCGACAAGCGGCCTTCGTTTTCATCCGGGAACTGCTGATACAGGCAGTCGGCGATGACGAAATTGAGCAAGCCGTCGCCGAGAAACTCGAGGCGCTCATTGTTGCGCTTGCCGGACACACTGCGGTGCGTCAGTGCCAGTTGCAACCAAGCCTCACTCTGGAACTGATAGCCCAGAATGCGCTGGAGGCGCGCCAGCGGCTGCGTCACTCGATGCTCCCGTTGCGGTCGAAGCTCGGCAGGTTCAGGCCGGGCTTCTTATGCATCCAGATGAAGAATGCCTTGCCGACAATCAGATGCTCGGCGACCGGCCCCCAGAAACGACTGTCATTGGAGTTGTCGCGATTGTCGCCCATCATGAAGTAATGGCCAGCCGGCACCGTGTAGGACCAGTCGCCACCCGTAGGCTCGCGACCGATTTCTTCACGAGAAAGATGCTTCACGCCCAGCAAATCCTCACGCCAGACCTGTTGCCAGGGCTCAATGGCAGGCTCTTGCGAGAGCAACTCGCGCTTGACCTCGACACCATTAATGAACAGCACCTCATGGCGGCTTTCAATACGATCGCCGGGCAAGCCGATGACACGCTTGATATAATTCACCGAGGGCTGTGCCGGAAACTTGAAGACCATGACATCGCCACGTGCCGGCAGGCCTACGGGCAGAATTTCCGTACCGATCACCGGCAGGCGCACGCCATAGGCAAACTTGTTGACCAGCACATAGTCACCAATCTGCAGCGACGGCAGCATCGAACCCGAGGGGATAGTAAACGGCTCGGCGAGGAACGAGCGCAGCACCCAAACCACGGCCAGCACCGGAAAGAAACTGTGCGCTGTCTCGAATAACCAAGGCTCGCGCATCAGTTTCTGTTCGGCCTCGGCCGGCAGCGATACGCCTTGCTGAGCCGCCGCTGCTTGGGCTGCCCGCAGGCGGCGCGCGCGAATCGGTTTCAGGGCTGAGGCATCAAAACCCCAGAGCAGGCCGGTGACTAGAACCGCCAGCGTCAGCACCAACGAAAAATCAATATCCATGAACGCTCCCGCGACTCGCGCGTGGATTTATTTAGACTTTCAGAACCGCCAGGAAGGCTTCCTGCGGAATCTCCACATTGCCGACCTGCTTCATGCGCTTCTTGCCCTCTTTCTGCTTATCGAGCAGCTTGCGCTTACGGCTCACATCGCCGCCGTAGCACTTGGCAAGCACATCCTTACGCATGGCTTTCACGGTCTGACGGGCAATGACCTGCGCGCCAATCGCGGCCTGAATCGCAACATCGAACATCTGGCGCGGAATCAGCTCCTTCATTTTCTCAACGATGATCATGCCGCGATAACGGGCATTGTCGGTATGGCAGATCATCGCCAGCGCATCGACACGCTCGCCGTTGATGAGAATGTCGACACGCGCCAAGCTGGATGGCTCGAAGCGCGTGAAGGCGTAGTCCAGCGAGGCATAACCACGCGAACACGACTTCAGGCGGTCGAAAAAGTCGAGCACGACCTCGCCCATCGGCACTTCGTAGGTCAGCGCAACTTGCTTGCCGTGAAACAGCAGACTCTTCTGCGTGCCGCGTCGTTCCTGGCAGAGCTTGATGACATCGCCCAGATATTCCGGCGGCACTAGGATATGGCACTCGGCGATGGGCTCGCGGAACTCCTCAACCGAGCCGGTGTCTGGCAGCTTCGAGGGGTTGTCCACATAGAGCGTCTCGCCCTTCTTGGTGACGATCTCGTAGATCACGGTCGGGGCCGTGGTCAGCAGATCGAGATTGTATTCGCGCTCCAGACGCTCCTGCACGATCTCCATGTGCAGCATGCCGAGGAAGCCGCAGCGGAAGCCGAAGCCCAGCGCATCCGACGATTCCGGCTCGAAAAACAGCGCCGAATCGTTGAGCGTGAGCTTGGACAGGGCATCGCGGAACGGCTCGTAGTCATCCGAGGTGATCGGGAAGAGACCGGCGTAGACCTGCGGCTTGACCTTCTTGAAGCCGGGCAGCATGTCCACATCGGGCGTGCCGATCAGCGTCAGGGTATCGCCCACGGGCGCGCCGAAAATGTTCTTGATGCCGGCGATGACGAAGCCGACTTCGCCGGCATGGAGGCCGTCGGTCTCGCTGTGCTTGGGGTTGAAGACGCCGACGCTGGACACAAGATGACTCTGGCCGGTGCTCTTGACCAGAATTTTGTCACCCTTCTTGACGCGGCCATGCTTGACGCGCACCAGCGAGACCACGCCGAGGTAGTTGTCGAACCAGGAGTCGATGATCAGCGCCTGCAAGGGCGCATTACGGTCGCCGACCGGGGCCGGGATGCGCTCGATCAGCGCCTCCAGCACATCAACCACGCCCAGGCCGGTCTTCGCCGAACACTGCGGTGAATCGATGGCTTCAACGCCAATGATCTCTTCAATTTCTTCGCAGACGCGATCCGGATCGGCCTGCGGCAAGTCGATCTTGTTCAGCACCGGCATCACTTCCAGGCCCTGCTCCAGCGCGGTGTAGCAGTTGGCGACCGACTGCGCTTCCACGCCCTGAGCCGCATCGACCACCAGCAGCGCGCCTTCGCAGGCGGCCAGCGAGCGGCTGACTTCATACGAGAAGTCGACATGGCCGGGGGTGTCGATGAAGTTCAGCTGGTAGGTCTCACCATCTTTCTTCGAGGTGTAGTACAGCGTGACCGAATGCGCCTTGATGGTGATGCCGCGCTCGCGCTCCAGATCCATGGAGTCGAGGACCTGTGCCTGCATCTCACGATCCTCGAGACCGCCGCAGATCTGAATGAAGCGATCGGCCAGTGTCGACTTACCGTGGTCGATGTGGGCAATGATGGAGAAATTGCGGATGTTCTTGATATCGGACACAGCGACTCAGCCAGGATGTTTCTGCAAGGGGCGCATAGTGTAGCCGATTCGCCCCGCCCCGGCGAAAGCCTGCGGGGCGGCAGCGAAATTACTTGCCGTCAGCGCGAGGCATCCTGCGGCTCAAGCTTGAGCGCCAGAATCAGGCTGCTGCCACGACGCAGCACCGATACCGGCACTGTGACGCCGGGATTGAGCTTGCGTGCCGCTGCGACAAAATCCCGGGCACTGATAATGGCTGTGCTGCCCAGGCGCGTAATGACATCTCCATTGCGCAGCCCGGCATCAGCTCCCGAACCCTCTACAACCTTGAGCACCAAAGCGCCACCGGCCAGCTTCAATGAGGTTTTTTCAGCCTCTTGCAAATCGCGCAGCGTAACACCCAGACGCGATAAATCCGGGCTGGCAGCCTTGCCTGCCGTTACCTGCTCTTCAGGAATAGGCTGAACTTTGACCTGCAACTGCATGGGTTTGCGCTCACGCACCACGCTCAGCGGGTAAGTATCGCCAACCTTGGCGCGACCGATGGCTTGGGGAAGCTCAGCGGCCATGGTGATGGGCAAGCCATTGAACTGAGTGACAACATCCCCGGATTTCAGGCCGGATCTGGCGGCCGGGGAGTCAGCCTCAACACTGGCAATCAAGGCTCCGGCGGGACGCTCCAAGCCATAGGCATCCGCAAGCTCCTTGGTGACTTCCTGAATGGATACACCCAGATAGCCGCGATTGACCTTGCCCTTGTAACGCAGCTGCGCCACGACTTCCATGGCAACATCGATGGGGATGGCAAAGGAGACGCCCATGAAGCCGCCGGAACGGCTGTAGATCTGCGAGTTGACGCCGACGACTTCGCCTGCCGTATTGAAGAGCGGACCACCGGAGTTACCCGGATTGATGGCGACATCGGTCTGGATGAAAGGCACATAAGCTTCGTTCGGCAAGGCACGCGCTTTCGCACTGACAATGCCGGCGGTGGCCGAATAGTCAAAGCCGAACGGCGAGCCGATGGCCAGCACAGCATCACCCACACGCAGCTTCGAAGGATCACCGATTTTCACCACGGGCAGATCGCTGGCGACGATTTTCAGCAAGGCAATATCAGAGCGCGGGTCGGTGCCAATGACCTTGGCTTCGACTTCGCGACGATCACTGAGGCGGACGGTGACTTTGTCGGCCTCATCGATGACGTGGTTGTTGGTCAGCACATAGCCATCATTTCCAATAATGAAGCCAGAGCCGAAAGACTGTTTGTGGCGCGGCTGTTGCGGCTGCGCTTCGAGGCCGTAGAAGCGGCGCAGCAGCTCCTGCATGTCATCGCTGCCGGCTTCGGCAGGCTTGGCCTTGGAAGTAGCACTGATGTTGACCACGGCAGGACTGGTGCGCTCGACGATATCGGCAAACTCCGGCAGCGCTGCTTGCGCTGCTTGCGGCAACAGGGTGACAGAGGAGGCCATCAGGCATGCGCTGAAGAAAATGCTGGCTGCTTTTCGAGACTGAATCTGCAACATGGGCATGAATATGCTCCTCAGGTTCCTAAAGTAAGTTTTAACGTAAATTCCAACCGGGGCTCGGGCATGAATCAGAGACCACATCCTTCACGACAACGCCAGATGCCGCAATGCGCTGACAGCACTCCGCGCAGGGAGAGATTGTTTTTGTCGTTGACCTGTCAAATCGGGTCAGGGTAATTCAGCCACATACTATGGCATCATCCTGTTTTCATGACAGCTCTCTGGAACTCCACCGCGCTATGACTTCATCGTTTGAGCATGATGTGCTCATCATTGGCAGCGGCGCTGCCGGCCTGACCCTGGCATTGCAGCTGGACTCGTCGCTGCGCATCGCCGTGCTGTCAAAAGCCGCGCTGACCGAAGCCAGCACCTACTATGCGCAAGGTGGCGTGGCAGCCGTGCTGGACGAGACCGACTCCACCGACAGTCATGTCCAGGATACGCTGATTGCCGGCGCCGGCCTGTGCCATGAAGACAGCGTCAAGTTCACCGTGGAGAACGGCCCCGAGGCCATCCGCTGGCTGGTCGAACAAGGCGTGGGTTTCACGCTGGATGATGCTGAACATTTGCATCTGACGCGTGAGGGCGGTCATTCGCACCGCCGCATCATTCATGCCGACGATGCCACCGGCCGCGCCATTTCCACGACCTTGGTCGATCGTGTGCGCGAATGCCCGCACATCGACCTCATGGAAAACCGTGTCGCCGTCGAGCTCATCACCACTGCGAAACAGGGTCTGGACGGCGAAAATTGTGTCATTGGTGCCTATGTGCTGAACAAGGACACGGGCGAGGTCGAGGTTTGCCGCGCGCGCTTTGTTGCGCTCGCCACCGGCGGCGCCAGCAAGGCCTATCAGTACACCAGCAATCCCGACATCGCCACCGGTGACGGCATTGCCATGGCCTGGCGCGCCGGCTGCCGCGTCGCCAACATGGAGTTCAACCAGTTCCACCCGACCTGCCTGTATCACCCCAAGGCCAAATCGTATCTGATCACCGAGGCCATGCGTGGTGAAGGCGCCCTGCTGAAGCTGCCCGATGGCACGCGCTTCATGCCGCGCTTCGACGAGCGCGCCGAGCTGGCCCCGCGCGATATCGTCGCCCGTGCCATCGATTTCGAGATGAAGCGCCTCGGCATCCGCTTCGTCTATCTGGACATTTCGCACAAGCCGGCCGAGTTCATTACCGGGCACTTTCCGAACATTTATCGCAAGTGTCTGGAATACGGCATCGACATCACCAAGGAACCGATCCCGGTGGTGCCGGCGGCACATTTCACCTGCGGCGGCGTCATGGTCAATCACCATAGCGAGACCGACATCGCCAATCTCTATGCCATCGGCGAGACCTCGTTCACCGGCCTGCACGGTGCCAATCGCATGGCCAGCAACTCGCTGCTAGAATGCTTCGTCTTTGCCATGGCGGCGGCTCGCGATATTCAGCGCAAACTCATCGACACGGCAGCGCCGCCGACCGTGCCGGAGTGGGATGCCACACAGGTACGTGACCCCGACGAGGATGTGGTGATTCTGCACAACTGGGATGAGCTGCGCCGCTTTATGTGGGACTTTGTCGGTATCGTGCGCACGACCAAGCGTCTCGAACGCGCACTGCATCGCGTGCTGCTGCTGCAGGCCGAGATCGAGGAGTATTACAGCCACTATCGGGTGTCGAGCAATCTGATCGAACTACGCAACCTGGTCATGGTCGCCGAGCTGATCATCCGCTGCGCGCTGATGCGCAAGGAGTCTCGCGGCCTGCACTACACGCTGGATTATCCGGAGCTGAGTGCAACCCTGGCCGACAGCATCCTGTCGCCGGATGAGCCCTCGCGGCGTCGCCAGCGCAATGCCACGGAGAGCCTGCGCCAGTCATCGGCGCTGACCTGATCGGCCCAGATGACCACGCGCCAGCGCTGCAGCCGCTTGCCAGCCACTGCCGCCTCGGCAAGCTCGCGCCAGCACAACACGATGAAAAACCGATTGATGCGCACCGGCCCGGCCAGCTCAGCAAAATGCACCTGATCATCAGGCAACTCCAAGCGCCAGCCTTGCGGCGTGTGCTGAAGGGTGAGGACAGGATGGGAGGTTTCACCGGCACTGAGCTGCCAGAACGCCAGCAGGGGCCAGAGCAACACCAGCAAAATCGTCACGATCAGTGGCGGATGACTGAATAATGCTGTCATCACCGCGAGTACAGCGAGAGTCAGACGCCAGCAGAACAGCCAGCGCGATGCCTGCAGCCGTAGCTCAGGGCGCCAGACGTTGTAGGATGCGGGCGACGATGCGCTGGTGACCGGCGTCTTCGGGTGGCAGATACTGCATAAGCCACGCCAGCAGATCGACATCCTCTTCTTCCAGCAAGCGTGCAAACAGGGCTTGCTCTTCGGCATCCAGGCCAAGATAGTGTTCCTCCATGAACGGCTCAAGCAGCACATCCAGCTCCTTGAGGCCACGCCGGCACTGCCAGCGCAGGCGTCTTTCGTCTTCGGTAAACGGCCGCGTCATTAAATCTCTGCCTTCATCAGTCATGCGCGGCATTATAGAGCTTGTATTTAGCACCGTGATCCCCATTTCACCACTCAGCCCGTCGCTTTTGGAGTCGTCATGTCCAGTTCGCTAGTGTTCACCCCGCCCGCCCTCGACGTGCTGGCCGCCATCACGACCCTTCAGGCACAGGATGATGTGGTGCTGACGCTGCCATGGCGCGCGCTGGCCATTACCGGTCCCGATGCCGAGACCTTTCTGCAAGGCCAGCTCACCACGGACATGCGCGAAGTCACGCCGGCACGGTCACGTCTGGGCTGCCTGCTCAATCTCAAGGGCCGCGTACAGATCAGTGGCCGCCTGCTGGCCTGGCCGGACGGTTATGTCTTGCTGCTTCCCGAAGCACAGTTCGAGCCGGCGCGTGCGCGTCTGGGCAAATATGGCGTGTTTTCAAAAATCAGCTTGAAGGAGCTGCCGCTGCGCACTCAGGGTCTGCTCGGTCAGGGCGCACTCCATCGTGCCGCCAGCCTTGGTCTGGCACTGCCGACTGCCCCCCGCATTGACGCTGACAGCAAGGATGCAGACAGCCAGGCCAGCAGTGGCGACAGCCTGCCATTGCGCATTCGCCTGCCAGGCCTGGCTCGTGGCTTGCTGCTCAGCTCAGCGAATGAGGCGCCGGTTCTCGCCGACACAAGCGCAACGACAGCCGCCGCTCAGCAATGCTGGGAAGCGGCCAGCATCCGTGCTGGTGAATGGACGCTGGATGTTGCCGAAACCGAGCTGTTCCAGCCGCAGGAAATGGACTATCACGCGCTGCACGGCGTCAGTTACCAGAAGGGCTGCTATCTCGGTCAGGAGATCGTTGCCCGCCTGTACTTCCGAGGTCAGCTCAAGACCGAGCTGAGTGCCTGGCAGGCACACGCGACCGACGCCGACATCAAGGCTGGCGATGCACTGCTGGATGCTGACGGCACGCGTGTCGGTGAGGTCATTCGCACCGCCTGGAGCGGTAGCGGAGCAGCCGTCGTGCTGGCGCAAAGCAAGCGCGACAGCGCCGCCACACAACTGCAAGGCGCCAGCACCCTGATGACGCTTACACGTCTGCCTTTCGAGCGCTGAAACACTGCTCCAGATCAGTCAGCGGCTGCGTCATCCCGGCCGGGATGGCGTAGTGACCGGCCACCCAGTCAGCACTGACATCCGCCAGACGAGCCGGCTGCCAGCGCGGCGCCATGTCCTTGTCAATGAGCAGAGCACGCACACCCTCCGGAAAGTCCGGATGCGCCGCACATTGGCTCGATAGCGTCCACTCCGTTCTGAAGACATCCGCCAGTGTCAGCTCTGCCGATTCGTGCCACTGCTTCCAGATGATGGCTGCGCTGGTCGGCGAACCAGCGCGGTAGGCCTGCACGGCCTTGGCCAGCCAAGGTGACTCTGGCAGCTGCGTACGCCAGTCAGCATCAAGCGCGTCGAGACTGTCATGACAGGTCAGCCCGGCAATCTCGGCGGCATGCTGCTGCAATGGCCCTGGCACGCGTTCGGCAGCAGGCAATTGCTGCAACACCTGCTCGACAATACCGGCATGCTCTGCCGCAGCGACGGGCCACTGCTGCTCCTGCAGCTGCGTCAACAACAACGGCCAGGCCTCTGCCGCCAGCGCATGGCTGGCCAAGCCCAGCTCAAGAGCATCGGATGCGCCGAACTGGCAGGCCGTCAGACCCATGAACAGACCGACGCGCCCGGGCAAACGCGAGAGAAAATAGCTGCCACCGACATCCGGGTACAAGCCGATGGTGATTTCCGGCATGGCCATGCGCGTGGTCTCCGTGACAATACGGAAGCGGGCACCCAGTAACAAACCCATGCCGCCGCCCATGACCACGCCCGTGCCCCACACCAGCAACGGCTTGGGAAACTCACGGATAGCGTAATCCAGGCGATATTCGCGAGCAAAAAAATGCGCCGGATAACCGGCATCACCTTCACCGGTGCGCGCATGCTGAGTCAGCGCACGCACATCACCACCGGCACAGAAGGCGCGCTCGCCGCGGCCGCGCAACAGCACCGCCAGCACACGAGCATCCTCGGCCCAGCTCGCCAGCTGCGGCAACAAGGCATCGACCATGGCCAGCGTCAGAGAGTTCAGGCTGCGCTCGGCATCCAGCGTGGCAACAGCAATGACACGACCACAAGCGGTCGGCAGCAGCTCGACATGAACAGGAGCAATAGCAGTTTGCATCAATACAGATCCTTAATCGGGTAGTGACCAGTCAATGGCAGGATGGCCCTGTGCCAGCAACCACGCATTGGCCTGTGAAAAGTGCCGGCAGCCAAACCAGCCGCCACGATTGGCAGCCAAGGGAGATGGATGTGCTGCGGTTAAAACCAGATGACGACGCCGATCAATAAGCCGGCCCTTTTTCTGCGCATAGCCGCCCCAGAGCATGAAAACAATGCCCTGCTGACTGGCGTTGAGCTGCGCAATCAGCGCGTCGGTAAAGCGCTCCCAGCCCAGTCCCTGATGCGATGCGGCTTCCCCCGCACGGACACTGAGCACACTGTTCAACAGCAGCACGCCCTGATCAGCCCAGGCTGTCAGTTCGCCATGAGGCGGTGCAGGCAAAGCCATGTCCGTCGCCAATTCACGGAAAATGTTTTGCAGAGAGGGCGGCGGACGCTGGCCTCGCCGTACCGAGAAACTCAGACCGTGTGCCTGATCCGGACCGTGATAAGGATCCTGTCCCAGGATCACCACACGCACCGATGACGGGGGAGTACGATCAAGCGCAGCAAACCACTCACCTGCCGGCGGGTAATGCACACTGCCCTGCAAGCGTTCTGCTGCCAGCGCTGCCTTCAACGCTTGCATATAGGGTTGGGCAAATTCGTCGCCAACCAAGGCCAGCCACTCAGGATGCAACTTGACGGCCATGTGTGCTCACCATAAACCTTTAAGCTGATACGACAAGGCGTCACTAATCCAGGTCGGTGACTCAGTGGCACTGCCACCAATCAGACCTTCGTACTCAATACGGCGCAGTGTTGCCAGCATTGAGCGAGCAGCCTGCTCGGGCTTTGTCACCGGCAGCAGATTCAGCCAAGGCTGCACCAACCCAATCCAGCGCCGTGCTACCCGCCTCACGGCCAGCTGCAAGCGTGGCTCATCGATGGCGGCATACCAGAACGCGTACTCCAGAACGACTTGCTCACGGTGCTGGCTCAAGCGTTCCTCAATGTACTTGGCTGCCACATCCAGCAACAGCGCACTGCTCAGCGCCACACTGTGAGCATCCGGCATGAGCGACGCTGACGTGCTTTGCGCAATGAAATCAAGACGCTGCTGCTCTGCCTGCCGCCAGAAAGGCACGGAAAAACGCTCGATGGATTCCTCCGCAAAGAGCTCGAAGCTTTGCACGAGCAGGTCTTGAATATCTTTGAAATAGTAGGTTGTAGATGAGAGCGGCACACCGGCTGCTGTCGCTACAGCACGATGACGCACGCCACGAACACCATCACGCAAAATCACATCCCATGTGGCGCGCAGAATTGCATCTCGGCGAGCCTCGCCACGTTGTTGACGCACCACCACATCCATAAAATACAACCTGTCAAAGTCGGTATACCGAGTACTTTAAGCATAACGTGTCTGTGTCTGGAAATAAAAAAGGGGCCTCGTGGCCCCTTTTTTATTTCCGGCAATTGAGCTTACTTCTGGATGCGGAACTCGACACGACGATTCAGCTCGCGACCTTCAGCGGTAGCATTGGAGGCAACCGGACGGGATTCGCCATAACCGGCAGAGTCCAGACGGGAAGCATCGATACCGTAACCAACCAGATAGTCACGTACTTCAGTCGCACGACTACGTGACAGCTTCAGATTGTAAGCATCGCTGGCAACGCTGTCGGTGTGGCCGGAAATGCTGATGCGTGCACTTGGGTCGGAGCGCAGGAAGGACACCACGTTTTCCATCAGACGCTGAGCATTAGCCGTCAGGCGAGCCGAGTTGTTTTCGAAGGTGATGTCACGAATGGTCAGGGTCTGTTCAACCACACAGCCATTGCCATCGACACGAGCACCCTTGAGGGTGTTCGGGCACTTGTCGCGCTCGTTGACTACACCATCGCCGTCATCATCAACGCTGACCGGAACGACTTCTGCCACAGGTGCCGGCACTTCCTTGATGACGATGCGCTCGACAGGCACTTCCTGAATCACAATCTTCTCGACGGGCACTTCACGAACAATAACCTCAGGCTCTTTCACCGGGGCACTGCCCAAGCCCATTTCGAGACCCAAACCTGCACGGAAATCCGTTTGGCCTTCCTGGAAGTCGTCATAAATAGCACGAATCTCGCCGCGCAGACGCAGATTGTCGAAACCGAAAATGGACTTGGTGAAGCCAAGGCCGACATTCAAATAAGGCGTCAGCTCATCATTGCCGCTACCAGCAACATCATTGTAGACACCGCCACCGCCAACAATCAGGAACGGAGTGAACTCGGATCGCTGACCAAATGCATAGTGGAAATCAACACCACCACCGGTTTGATAATTGTCTGTACCGGCAGTCCCCGTTTCGATGGTGTCACCAAAAAACTGACCCTCGACCCACAGGTTGGTGTTCAGGCGATGCCCAACGCCGGCGTTGTAACCGATGCTGGTGCCATCAGCGCCACGACTCTTGTCTGCTTCGAGGTAGAAAGCACCGAAGTTCACATAGTTGTCATAGCTGCTGCCGGTTTCAGTAGCCGTTTCGGCATGAGCTGACATAGCAGCGGCCGTCATCACGGAAGCCAGCAAAACCGACTTGACCGCCGATGCCGCGGGGGACAGGGAAAAACGTGATGTGCGCATATGCAATCCTCAAAACAGAGCTGAGCGAAGAAACAATTTTAGACGTGTGAGGAGATTACCGGAAAGTACCATTGGATAAACAGCCAGTTTCAATAAACCAACAAAAAAACCGACAAGATGGCGTCACTACTTACGATCTCGCAAGTCCCCAAAGATGGCATCCATACGCTCACCGAGGTGGCGCTGAATGGCTTTCTCCATGGCCATGGCCACTTCGGCAGCAACCGCCATGTCTGCCAGCGGCCGCAAACGCCAGACGACTTCGGCCATCTGCGGCACCTGTTCGGCACTCGGAATCTGAGTGCCGAGAGGGTCAAATACATGTTTGACGATCAACTGTACCAGACTGTTGGCAACGGCCTCGACATTGGCGCGCATGCCGCCAAGCAACTCAAACAGGGATGAAATCGGGACCCCCAGCTTCATCAGCTCCAGCCCGGCATTGAACAGACGCGGGCTGGGAACACGGAAGCGCGGACCATCGACCTGGATAAGATTGAGTTGCACGGCACGGGCCAGTGATTCGGGCGTCATTTGACGGCCAAACAGACTCATGATTTCCGACAGCTCGTAATACGCCGGCACATCTTCCGACCAAGGCGTGGTCAGGGCTTGCTCCAGACCCAGCAACTGGCGCAGATCATGGCCTTTTTCCCAGGACTCGATGAGCTCGGCGATATTACCCAGGCTATAGCCACGCAACAGTAATGGGCCGATAACACGCAAGCGCGCCAGATGAGCTGCGGAATAAATGCCGGTGCGCCCGCGAATCTCCGGGGGCGGAATCAAGCCCTTATCCTGATAGGCACGCACGTTGCGCACGGTCATCTGCGCCGCTTGTGCCAATTCGTCGATGGTATATTCGAGCGCGACTTTATCGGCCGTTCGATTCATCGCTGCTGCCAGGATTTCCTGGTCGGAAGCCGTCATTACCCACTGTCTCTTTGCTTACGGATTGCCACACTATACCTCAGAGTTTGGCCGGGCGCGTGGCGCTTTCCAATGCATCCAGCCAACGAATGGCGGCCTCCGACGAATCACCACACATTTCCGCGTTAGCGCTCAAGCCCAGACATACCGCCGGGCGCGAAGGATGGCCGAAAATTTGGCAAAGGCCTTTCGTATCAAGCTGAATACAACGCACACCGGCGGGCTTGCCATCAGGCATGCCGGGTATTGGCGAAGAAATAGAGGGAGCAATGCAGCAGGCTGCACAGCCGGGACGACACAGCATCTGATGAAGCTCTTGCAGAAAAAGGCAGTCTAGCGGAAAGCTCGCTGCAATGAAAAAGCCCGGAACAGAGCCCGGGCTTTTTCATTTCGAGCAGACTGTTACTCGAAGGTCTTGCCCGCTGCAGCCATGTCGCGCAGCAACTGCGGCGGCGTGAAACGGTCGCCGTGGGCAGCGGCCAGCTCATCAGCGCGCTTCACGAACTCGGACACACCGATGTAGTTGATGTACTGCAGCACACCACCTGTCCACGGCGCCATGCCGATACCGAAGATGGAGCCGATGTTGGCGTCGGCCACCGAGGTCAGCACGCCTTCTTCGTAGCAACGAGCGGATTCGATGGATTGGCGATAGAGCAAACGCTCCTGCAGCTCGGCGAACTCGGCTTCGCTGGCAGCGATCTTGTCGGCCTTGGTGAAGTGCTCCACCAAGCCCGGCCAGATTACCTTCTTGCCACCTTCCGGATAGTCGTAGAAGCCCTTGCCAGCCTTCTTACCGTTGCGACCGAACTCATCCATCATGCGATCATTGATGGCATCGGCCGGATGCGCCGGCAGTGTCTTGCCCTCTTCCGCCAGATCTTTGATGGTCTGGTTGCGCACCTTGCGGCCGAGGTCGAGGCTGACTTCGTCGGTCACGGCCAGCGGGCCGACTGGCATGCCGGCCTGAGCAGCAGCCTGCTCGATGGTCTGCGGGTGGTAGCCCTCACCGAGCATGGCGATACCTTCCATGATGAAGGTACCGAACACACGCGAGGTGAAGAAGCCGCGCGAATCGTTGACCACGATCGGCGTCTTGCGGATCTGCAGCACGAAGTCGAAAGCCTTGGCCAGTGCAGCATCCGAGGTCTGTTCGCCACGGATGATTTCCACCAGCGGCATCTTGTCGACCGGCGAGAAGAAGTGCAGACCGATATAGTTCTCCGGCTTCTTCGACGCCTTGGCGAGACCGGTGATCGGCAGCGTCGAGGTGTTCGAGCACATCAGCACATCCGGCAGCGCATTGGCTTCGGCCAGCTCGGTAGCCTTGGCCTTGATGCCACGATCTTCGAACACGGCTTCGATAACCATGTCGCAGCCCTTGAGATCGGCATGGTTGTCGGTAGTTTGAATCAGCGCCAGCGTGGCGGCAGCCTTGTCAGCGGTCAGGCGACCCTTGCTGACGCGCTTGTCGAGCAAGCCCTTGGTGTAAGCCTTGCCTTTTTCAGCCGCTTCCACGGTCTGGTCGAGCAACACAACCTGAATGCCGACAGTCGATGCCACATAGGCAATGCCCTGGCCCATCATGCCGGCGCCGAGGATACCCACTTTTGTGGCTTTCCAGACTGGGTAAGTTTCCTTGCTCGGACGCGAACCACCGCCGTTGATCTTCTGCAGGTCGAAGAAGAAGGCCTTAATCTGGTTCTTGGCTTGCTTGCCGCAGGCCAGATGCACGAAATAGCGGTGCTCGATCTTCAGTGCGTTGTCGAAATCGACCTGCGCGCCTTCAACCACCGACGCCATGATGGCTTTCGGTGCCGGGTAGTTGGCGTTCTTGGTCTGCTTGCGCAGGTTGGCCGGGAACGCCGGCAGGTTCATCGCCAGCGATGGCGTGGACGGCGTGCCGCCCGGCATCTTGTAGCCGGACTTGTCCCAGGGCTGCTGCGCCGACGGGTTGGCCTTGATCCAGGCGCGCGCCTTGGCCAGCATGTCGTCGGTGTCGGTCGCCAGCTCGTCGATCAGGCCGGTGGACTGCGCCTTCTCAGCCTTCATGCGCTGACCCTGCATGAGCACATTCATCAGGGCATTCTGAATGCCGAGCATGCGCGTGACACGGGTCAGACCGCCGCCGCCCGGCAGCAGGCCGAGCGACACTTCCGGCAGGCCAAACTCGGCCTTGGTGCCGCCGATGGCAATGCGGTGATGCGTGGCCAGGGCGATTTCCAGACCGCCACCGAGGGCGGTGCCGTTCATAGCAGCTACCACCGGTTTGCCCAAGGTTTCCAGCTTACGCAGCTGACCGTTGATTTCGATCAGCTCGGCCTTCATGGCATCGGCATAGGCCGGTGTGGCCTGGATCAACAGGCGCAGGTCGCCGCCGGCAAAGAAGGTCTTCTTCGCGGAGGTCACGATGACGCCGGCGATGTCAGCCTTTTCAGCATGCAGACGGGCAACGGCCTCGCCCATCGACTGGCGATACAGCTCGTTCATGGTGTTGGCCGACTGGTTGGGGTCGTCCAGGGTCAGGGTGACGATGTTGTCAGCGTCTTTTTCCCAGCGAATGGCGCTCTGGCTCATGGTCTTTTCTCTCAAATCCGATGATTGTGGTCGGGTGCGGAAAACCGCACTCAGACGCGTTCAATAATGGTGGCGATGCCCATGCCGCCGCCGACGCAGAGCGTGCAAAGGGCGCGCTTGAGGCCGCGACGCTCGAGCTCGTCGAGGGCGATCTGCACGATCATGCAGCCGGTTGCACCGAGCGGATGGCCCATGGCAATGGAGCCGCCGTTGACATTGGTGATGTCGTGGGAGATGCCCATGTCTTTCATGAAGCGCATGGCAACGGCCGCGAAGGCTTCGTTGATTTCCCAGAGATCGATGTCATCGACGGTGAGGCCGGCTTTCGCCAGTGCCTTGCGGGCAGCTGGGGCCGGGCCGGTGAGCATGATGGTCGGGTCAGCGCCGCTGACAGCGGTAGCGACGATGCGGGCGCGGGCTTTCAGGCCGAGCTTCTTGCCGGTGGCTTCGTTGCCGATGAGCATGAGCGCAGCGCCATCGACGATGCCAGACGAGTTGGCAGCGGTATGCACATGGTCAATCTTGTCGACCCAGTGGTACTTCTGCAGCGCGACGGCGTTGAAACCGCCCATTTCGCCCATCATGGCGAAGGATGGCTGCAGACCAGCGAGCTTCTCGACGCTGGAATCCGGCTTGATGAACTCGTCTTCGGCGAGAACGACCTGACCGTTGAGGTCGGTGACCGGCACGACCGAGCCCTTGAACCAGCCCTGCTTGCGGGCATGGGCGGCGCGGCGGTTGGATTCGGCAGCAAAGGCATCAACATCGGTACGGCTGAAGCCTTCCAGCGTGGCAATCAGGTCGGCACCAATGCCCTGTGGCACAAAGCCGGTCTGCAGGTTGGTTTCCGGGTCCATGGCCCAGGCACCACCGTCAGAGCCCATGGGCACACGCGACATGCTTTCGACGCCGCCGACCACAACCAGATCTTCGAAGCCGGAGCGGATCTTCATGGCGCCGAGGTTCACGGCTTCGAGGCCGGAAGCACAGAAACGGTTGAGCTGGACGCCGGCGGTTTCGTGCGGCCACTGGGCCTTGAGCGCGGCCGTCTTGGCGATGTCGGCACCCTGGTCGCCGACGGGGGCGACGCAACCGAGCACCACATCATCGACGAGATGCTTGATGGCGCTGCCGTTGCGCGCTTCCAGCGCGTGCATGAGACCGACGACGAGATCGACTGGCTTCACGGTGTGCAGCGAACCGTCTTTCTTGCCTTTGCCACGCGGGGTGCGCACGGCATCAAAAATCAGGGCTTCCGTCATGATGGAATGTCCTCTTGAGGTAAATGAGTAGTCATGACTTGATAGTCATTTGAGCGAGGCAGACTTTGGCGCTAGCAGCCAGCGCGCGCAATGACATGAGCTATCAAGCGCACTGACGAAATGGCTCACGACTTGGCAAGATGGCGGGGCTGGGGTACAACGCAGGCAGTTTGAATACACCATCAAGACAAGAGGCCAGCCCATGAGCAGCTCACGCTTTACCAGTTTTCGCGAGTTCTACCCTTATTATCTGCAAGAACACAGCAATCGCACCTGCCGACGCCTGCACTTCATTGGCACTAGTCTGGTCATCGGCATTGTGCTGGCTGCGGTGGGTACGGGTCATCTGGCCTGGCTCTGGGCCATTCCGGTGGCGGGCTACGGCTTTGCCTGGGTGGGTCATTACGGCTTCGAGAAGAATCGTCCGGCCACCTTCAAGCACCCCTTCTACAGCCTGCTCGGCGACTTTGTCATGTATCGCGATATCTGGCTGGGCCGCCTGAGCATCTGACCCAGCGCAGCAAGTCGCAGATAGCAAAACGGGGGCCTGAGCCCCCGTTTTCATTCATCGCGCCCGAAGACGCGGCGCATCAGCCCTCGACCGGCAGATGCAGGTAGTGCGTGCCGGACACCTGCTCGGCAATGCGCATGACTTGGCAGCTATAGCCCATCTCGTTGTCGTACCAGACATAGAGGTTGGCGCGGTTGCCGTTGACGATGGTGGCCTGGGCGTCGAACACGCCAGCCGAACGCGAACCGATGAAGTCCGACGACACCACTTCCGTGGAGTTGGTGTAGTCGATCTGATCTTGCAGATTGGAGTGCAGCGAGACCTGGCGCAGGAACTCGTTGATCTCTTCCTTGCTCGCGGCTTTTTCCAGCGTCAGGCTGAGGATGGCCATGGACACATTCGGCGTCGGCACGCGGATCGAGTTGCCGGTGAGCTTGCCGAGCAGTTCCGGCAGCGCCTTGGCCACGGCCTTGGCAGCACCGGTCTCGGTGATGACCATGTTGAGCACGGCGGAACGGCCACGGCGATCGGCCTTGTGGTAGTTGTCGATCAGGTTCTGGTCGTTAGTGAACGAGTGCACGGTCTCGACATGGCCGGAGAGGATGCCGAAGTGGTCGTTCATGACCTTCAGCACCGGCGTGATGGCGTTGGTGGTGCAGGACGCGGCCGAGAGAATGGTGTCGGCATCGGTGATGGTGTCGTTGTTGACGCCATAGACCAGGTTCTTGATGGTGCCCTTGGCCGGCGCGGTGAGAATCACGCGGGTCACGCCCGGACAGGTCAGGTGACGGCCGAGACCGGCGTCATCCTTGAGCTTGCCGGTGTTGTCGATAAGCAGCGCATTGCTGATGCCGTAGGCGGTGTAATCGATGTCTTCCGGCTGCGAGGCGTAGATGACCTTGATGAAGTTGCCGTTGGCGATGATGGCTTCATTTTCTTCATCGACCGCGATGGTGCCTTCGAACGGGCCGTGGATGGAGTCGCGACGCAGCAGCGACGCACGCTTCTGCAAATCACCGTCGGTGGTCTTGCGCACGACAATCGCGCGCAGACGCAAGCCACCGAGGTTGCCGGCCTTCTCGATGAGCAGACGCGCCAGGATACGACCGATACGGCCGAAACCGTAGAGCACGACATCACGCGGCTCACCCTGCGGCGTCAGGCCGACGCCAGGCTGCACGGCAGCGGCAACAAAGGCACGCAGATCAGCGCCATTGCCGTTCTCGCGATAGTCGATGGCGAGCTTGCCGATGTCGATCTGGCAGGTGCCCACATCCAGCGCAGCGACAATCTCGAGGATCGGGAAGGTATCGACCACCGACAAATCGCCGGCGATCATGCGCACACGGCGGTGGCTCTTGAGGATCTGGATGACCGAGCGGTTGACCAGCGAACGGCCGAACACGGTAATGACCACATTACGCTCACGGGCCAGGCGACCCAGCACCGGAATCATGGACTCGGCAATCGCTTCGCGGTTCTTCCAGCGACCGAAGTGGTCGGCTTGCAGGGCTTTGATGGTTTCCACGGACACGGTCATTTCCTCACAGCAACAAAAATTAGGACGCAAGTTTAAGGCTTTTGATGGGCTGCCTTCCAGTCCTCATAGGGCATGCCGTAGACCTGCTGACGAGCGGCGGCATCGCTCAGCGGCAGATTCTGCACTTCAGCCTCAGCGCGCAGCCACTTCGACAGGCAGTTGCGGCAGAAGCCGGACAGGTTCATCAAGTCGATATTCTGCACATCCGTGCGCGTTTGCAGATGTGCGAGCAGACGGCGAAATGCGGCCGCCTCCAGCGCCTGCTGCTGCTCGGCGGTCAAATCCTGAAAACTCATGCGGCGTCTCCTTCGCGACGGGTAAAGACCAGAGTCTGGCCGGTGCTCAAGGCATTGTTGAACTGATAGCCATCGACATCGAAGTAGCGCAAATCATCCGGGTGGCGGATATCGTTCTGCAGCACCCAGGCCGCCATGCGGCCACGCGCCTTCTTGGCAAAGAAGCTGATCATCTTGAACTGGCCGCCTTTTTCATCCTTGAATTGCGGCGTGTAAATCACGGCATTCAGCTTTTTCGGCTGCACCGCACGGAAATACTCGTTGGAGGCGAGATTGATCAGGACATCATCGCCCTGCTCCGCCAGCGCCGCATTCAGCGCCAGCGTGATGCTGTCGCCCCAGAAATCGTACAGATGCTTGCCGCGCGGATTGACCAGCTCGGTGCCCATCTCCAGGCGATACGGCAACATCAGGTCGAGGGGGCGCAGCAGGCCGTAAAGCCCGGACAGGATGCGCAGATGCTTTTGCGCACGCTCGAGATCAACGGCCTGCAAGCGTTCGACTTCGATGCCGGTATAGACATCGCCTTTGAAGGCAAACAGTGCCGGCCGTGCATCGGGTTCGCTGTAGTCCGGCTGCCAGCACTGGAAGCGCGCGACATTAAGCGCCGCCAGCTTGTCCGAGAGCGACATCAGGCTGGCCACCTGAGCTGGGGTGTATTCGCGCAGGATATCGATCAGGCTGGCGGAATCCGCGAGAAAGTCCGGGCGGGTCGGACACAGATGTGCAGGCAGCGGCGATTCGTAATCCAGCGTTTTCGCAGGAGAAATGACAGTAAGCATGACGGCATCCAGGCAATGGCGTTGCTGTTGCAGCAATCAAACTGCTGCAACAGCGATATTGGTCGCTAGTATAGAGGGCAGTCAGGCGCTGCCAACGCTACGCTGTGATAAAAGCTGTTCAGGATAAAACCAGACCGAGACTCTGCATGCTGCCACCTGCTACCAATGCGCTGCCGCAACCACAAGATGCTTCCACACAACACGAGGTCGCCATTGCGGCGGGCGAGCTGATTGTCCTGAGTCCTCGCGTCACCCGCATCACTGCACCCAATGCCGGCATGATGACCGGCCCCGGCACCAACAGCTACCTGCTCATCGGGCGAGACAATGTGGTTTGCGTCGATCCCGGCCCCGCTGACGAGCAACACCTGGAGGCACTCCTGCACGGTGTGGCGGCAAGCGGCAAGCCCTTGACGCATATCCTGCTCACACACACGCATCGCGATCATTCACCCGGCTGTGCTGCGCTGGTGGCGGCGACCGGTGCGCACGTGCTGGGCATGTCGCCACTGGCCAGCGACCCCAGCCAGGATCGCGATACCGTGATTGATCAGACCCTGCGCGAAGGTGAGCTCTTCGAGGCACTGGGCTGGCCCTTGCAGATCATCCACACACCCGGCCATGTCGAAAACCATCTCTGTTTTCATGCCCCGGAGGATGGCTGGCTGATCACCGGCGACCATCTCATTCAAGGCTCGACGGTGGTCATCATTCCGCCGCACGGACGTCTTGGCGATTACCTCGCTTCGTTGCGCAAGCTGCTGCCCTTGCAGCTGACGGCGCTGCTGCCCGGCCACGGCCGCGTCATGGCCGATGCCAATAGCGTCATCAACGGCACGCTGGCGCATCGTCAGCAACGCGAAGACAAGGTCCTGCGCTGCCTGCCCGCCACCCCGCTGCCGCTCGCCGATTTGGTGCTGACCGTGTATGACGATGTCGCGCCCTGGTTGCATGGCATCGCCAAGTACAGCCTGCTCGCACACCTGATCAAGCTCGCCGAAGAAAATCGTGCGACGGAAAGCGCCGAAGGCTGGCAAGCAGTTCAGGTAAACTAAACCCATGATTCTTTGTGCAGGACTGCTCGCATGAGCGATGACCGTTTGACCCGACTCAAGACCGGCGCCTTCGAGCGCCGCTTTTCGATTGCCCGAGCGTCGCTGGTCGCCGGCTCGCGCATGGCGGCATCTGCTGCCGGCTCCTTTTTTGCCGCCCCCGAAGACCGCGCCAGCACACGCCGGAAAGCGCTGGGCGAGCAAGCTGAATATCTCGTCGGTGAGCTTGGCAAGCTCAAGGGCAGCGTGGTCAAGATCGGCCAGATGATGGCCCTTTATGGCGAGCACTTCCTGCCGCCGGAGATCACCAGCGCCCTGCACAAGCTCAACGACAGCACCACGGCGCTGCACTGGTCATCGCTGGAGCCGCTGGTGCGCGCCCAGCTCGGCAGTCACTTCCAAGACCTCGACATCAATCCCGAGCCGCTGGGTGCAGCCTCGCTGGCGCAGGTGCATCGTGCCCGCCGTCGCAGCGATGGCGCCGAGATGGTGCTGAAAATCCAGTATCCGGGCGTCGCCGAAGCCATCGACAGCGACCTCAATCTGGTCACGCAGATGCTGCGTCTGACCCGCGCCGTGCCGCAGACGCGCGAGTTCGACGAGTGGCTGGAAGAAGTTCGCATGATGATGCATCGCGAAGTGAACTACCCGCTGGAGGCCGAGACCACGCGCCTGTTCCGGGAGTTTCTGAAAGATGACCCACGCTTTGTGGTGCCGAGAATCTACCCGGAATACTGTGGCGATCACTTGCTGGTGATGTCGTTCGAGCATGGCGTGCCGGTCAACAGCGAGGCGGTGCTGAGCCTGCCGACGGCGCGCAAGAACGCCTTGGCCATCGCGGCGCTGGAGGTCTGCTGCCAGGAAGTGTTCCAGTGGGGGCAGATCCAGACCGATCCGAACTTCGGCAACTACCTCGTGCAGATTGCCGATGATGCCAGCCAGCCGGATCGCATCGTGCTGCTCGACTTCGGTGCCGTGCGTGACTTCCCGACCGACATTCTCGATCTGGCTCGCGGCATGACACGTGCCGCCTTCCATGCTGATCGCGAAGCCATGAAGGCAGCCATGAAGGGCTACCGCTTTTTCGATGGCATGAAGTCCGGCACGCTGGAGGGCTTCATCGACCTCGCCTTCCTGGCCTTCGAGCCCTTCGCCGAAAGCAGCAAAGTGCCGCGCGAACTGCTCAATGCCGAAGGTGCCTACTGCTGGGCGAAGAGCAAATTGCATGTCCGTGCCACCTCGGCTGCTGCACGTTCGGCGGCGACCCGCCACTTCACCGTGCCGCCCAAGGAGTTCATGTTCCTCAGCCGCAAGCTCATGGGTGCCTACACCTTCATGACGGTGATGGATGCCGAAGTGAAAGCGCGTGAGCTGCTGGCCAAATACGTGGTGTCGGGGAGCTGAACCGTCATGCTGCTAAACCGAAGTTTGCGACTACGCCTGGCTGCCGCGCTGGAATGGAGCGCAGTGGACAAATCGCTGATCCTGATTGCGCTGCTGATCCCGCTGTATTTTCAATACATTCTCTGGTCGCTTTATGTGCTGAATCGCGCTGATCGCGACATGCTCATTCATGTCGATGTCGTGCATAAATTCATGGCGGTGGAAGCCTGGCTGATTCTGACGGGCATCGGTATTGCCCTGATCGGCCTGATGCTGCGCCGGCGCTGGCCGAACCTGCAGCTGTTCCAGTATGTGGCACTGCAGTTCTACGCACTCAGTCTGGTGCTGATGAGTTACTCCATCGGCACCTTGTCGTTCTGCTCCGGCGTGGTCCTGCTCGGTGGCCCGGTATTCGGCTTCATTCTGCATGACCGCCTGCCGGTGTGGCTGGCCTTCATCACGGCGCTCATTGCCATTGTCGGTCTGAGCTATGCCAGCGTTTTCGGCTACATGCCCTATGCCCCCGTGCGGATGGCATCGAGCGATCCGGTCAGCGAACTGTTCTGGATGAACAGCACGCTGTTCTTTGCCGCACCGTTCCTGATTTTTCTGACGCTGATGGCCGACCAGATGCTGGCCTGGTGGCGCGTGCGCGAGGAGCGCATCCATCAGCTCAGCCGTACCGATGCCCTGACCAATCTGCACAACCGGCGCAGCATTCTCGATCTGCTCGAACAGGAGCTGACGCGCGTGCAGCGCAAGCCGGCGCCGCTTTCAGTCGTCATTCTCGATCTGGATCACTTCAAGAAAGTGAACGATACTTGGGGCCATCCCATGGGCGATCGCGTACTGCAAGTCGCCGCCCGCGTACTGCGCGAATCGGTGCGCGAAGGCGACCATGTCGGCCGTTACGGCGGCGAGGAATTCATGCTGATTCTGCCCGATACACGTCTCGCGGATGCCATGATCGTGCTCGAGCGTTGCCGTCAGCAGCTGGTCGCCGCCGATGTCGTGACGGACAGCCAGGATCGCTTGCAGATCACCGCCAGCTTCGGTCTGGTCTGTCAGGACAGAACACCGTTGCTGGCATCGCAGCAACTGATTCAACACGCCGATGAAGCCCTGTATGCGGCCAAGGCCAATGGCCGCAACCGCATCGAAGTACAGGCACTCTCGGCATAAACAAACAGGAACCATCATGGGCAAGACGCGTCTCGAAGCATTCAGCGATGGGGTTCTGGCCATCATCATCACCATCATGGTGCTGGAGCTGAAGGTGCCGCACGGTGCCGATCCGGCAGCGCTGATACCGCTGATCCCGGTACTACTGAGCTATGTTCTGAGCTTTGTTTATGTCGGCATCTACTGGAACAACCACCATCACATGCTGCACGCGACGCAGCACGTCAGTGGCGGCGTCCTGTGGGCCAATCTTCACCTGCTGTTCTGGCTGTCGCTGATTCCGTTCGCCACCGGCTGGATGGGCGAGAATCATTTTGCCGCCGCACCCACAGCACTTTACGGCTTTACGCTGATGATGGCTGCCATCGCCTACTGGCTACTGGAAAGCATCATCATCTCCACCCAAGGCAGGGATTCAACACTGGCCGCCGCCGTGGGCAAGGATGTCAAAGGCAAGCTGTCGATACTGCTGTACCTGATCGCGATTCCGGTCGCCTTCGTGCAGGAATGGATCGCCGGCAGCCTCTATGTGCTGGTGGCACTGATGTGGCTGATCCCTGATCGCCGCATCGAGCAGGCCTTGCGCAAAGCTGACGAATAAAAGCCGACGTTCAGAGCAGGCGCTGAAACAGTCCCGCCACCAACACCGCAGCACCGACAATTTCGACCAGCGCCAGCGCGCCCATGAAACCGTGAATCAGCCAGCCCGGCAGCGTAAAGCTGCCCAAGCGATGCGGTTTGGCGAGCTGGTTGCGGGTGTCGTTGAGCCAGCCGTGGATCAGGTAGGTAAAGACGGCGGCAAAGAAAAACACGATGGGCCCGGTGGTGGCCAGCCAGGTCAGGCAGACGGACCACGGGCTCAGGGCCGCCATCGCCGCCATGAGCAGCGCCGCAAAGGCGTAGAGCAAGGATGCCCGGTGCGCGATATCGACGTAATAAGGCGCTCTTGCCTGCGGACTGCGGGCTATCGCCAGATACTTCCAGAGGCCGGTGAGCAAGCCGGTCATGAACAAGACACCGGCCGACAGCAAGGCAATGCGCACTGAAGACTGATGCGGCGCAGCCCACGCCAAGGCATCCAGGCCTTGTGCCTGCTGCATCTGAACGGCTTCCAACATATTCGCCAACATGGTGTTCTCCCAAAGCAAGGCCGCCAACCAGCGGTGTTACCAAAAAAAACGGTTTGAGGTTTTGCAAAAAACCTCGTCGCCGACTATGTTACGCGTGACTTGTGAGTCAGCGCGAATCCGGCCGCGCCTTCAATCATAAATAGCCTGCGTTATTTCCGAGGGTTTCGAACATGCGTTTTACCGAAGAACACGAAGCACTGCGCCGCACGACCCGTCAGTTTGTTGAGCAAGATGTGAATCCGTTTGTCGATGCCTGGGAAGAGGCCGGCCGTTTCCCGGCGCATCAGCTGTTCAAGAAAATGGGCGATCTCGGTCTGCTCGGCATCTGCAAACCGGAAATCGATGGCGGCTCCGGCCTGGATTACTCCTACAACATGGTCGTCGTCGAGGAGCTGGGTCGTATCAGCTGCGGCGGCATCCCGATGGCGATTGGCGTGCAGACCGACATGGCGACGCCGGCCATCGCCCGTTTCGGCTCGGCCGAGCTGCGCACGAAATTCCTGCGCCCGGCCATCGCCGGCGACATGGTGGCGGCGATTGCCGTCAGTGAAGTGCATGCCGGCTCCGATGTCGCCGCGATCAAGACTCGCGCTGTCAAGGATGGCGACGACTATGTCATTAACGGCTCCAAGATGTGGATCACCAACAGCTTGCAGGCCGACTTCTTCTGCCTGCTCGCCAACACCAGCGACGAAGGTCCGTACAACAACAAGTCACTGATCATCGTGCCATCGAAAACGCCGGGTATTTCCTTCTCCAAGCCCATCGACAAGCTCGGTCAGCGCAGTTCCGATACCGCGCAGGTCTTCTTTGATGATGTCCGCGTGCCGCAGAGCAATGTCATCGGTGGCGAGAACATGGGCTTCATGATGCAGATGATGCAGTTCCAGGAAGAGCGCATCTTCTGTGCTGCCAGCGCCCTCGGCGGTCTCACCAAATGTGTCGAGCTGACCACGGAATATGCCCGCTCGCGCATGATCTACGGCAAGCCGCTGCTGGATCAGCAAGTGGTTCACTTCCGCCTGGCCGAGCTGATGACCGAAATCGAAGCCCTGCGCGGCCTCGTGCACTCGGTCTGCGAACAGCACATCGCCGGTGACAATGTGACCATGCTGGCATCGATGGCCAAGCTCAAGGCCGGTCGCCTGATGCGCGAAGTCACCGACAGCTGTCTGCAATACTGGGGCGGCCAGGGCTTCACCTGGGACAATCCGATCGCCCGCGCCTATCGCGACGGCCGTCTCGCCTCCATCGGCGGCGGCGCTGACGAGGTCATGCTCGGCATCATCTGCAAGCTCAATGGCACCCTGCCGGGCAAAAAGCGCTGAAATATGGCGATGGAGCAGGGTTAATTCTGACTTTGCTCCTCGTCACAACGCTGTCAAGTCTTGCGGGAGTTGTCTTGCCCCGTTAAGTTACGACCACGCAACAGAGCGCTATCAGCGCTCTTTTTTTTGTTTGTGCGACTGTGCCTGTCATGGTTGCCACGTCTGCCGAGGAGACCATCCCCCATGGCTCAACATCACGATGTCATCAGCCCTATCGATTTCCTGCGCAAAATCCCGGCGCTTGCACTGAAAGCACCGCGCATGGTTCGCGGCCTGATGATGGCCAACAGTACCGACAACGAAGAAACAGTCGGCCTGGCCTGGGCGGTGGAAAAGTCCACGATGGAAAATCCGCATGGCGTGGCCGTCTACTATCGCGACAGCAAACTTACCTATGCCGAACTCAATCAGTGGGCCAACCGCATTGCTCACTACTTTCTCGCGCAGGGCCTGAAGAAAGGCGACGTGGTGATCGTACTGATCGAGAATCGCCCAGAACTGCTGGCCGCCGTCACCGGTCTGGCCAAGATCGGCGTCATCTCCGCCATGGTGAATACCGCGCAGACTGGCAAGGTGCTGACGCACAGCGTCAATCTGGTGAAGCCCAAACGCATCATCGCCGGTGCTGAATGCGTACAGAATCTGATCGATGTGCAGGACTCGCTGGACGTTGAAACCCGTCACTGCTTCTGGCTCGCTGACACCGATACGCGCAGCGAATCCGGCACCGCGCCAGCCGAATGGACCAATCTGGCCATCGAACTGCAGGGCTGCCCGAGCTACAACCCGCCGACCACCAAGCATACCTTCCGCAAGGATGGCCTGTTCTACATCTACACCTCCGGCACCACCGGCCTGCCGAAAGCCGCCGTGTTCAATCATGGCCGCTGGATGAAGGCCTATGGCGGCTTCGGCTACACCTTCAACCTCGGCAAGGACGATGTGCTCTATGCCACGCTGCCGTTCTATCACGCCACCGCGATGGTGGTGTGCTGGGGCTCGGTGCTAGCTGGCAACGCCGGCATCGCGCTGCGTCGCAAGTTCTCGGCGAGCGAGTTCTGGGATGACGCGCGCAAGTACAACGCTACGGCCATCGGCTATGTCGGTGAGCTCTGCCGCTACCTGCTGGAACGCCCGGCCAGCATCGCCGATCGTCAGCACAAGGTGCGCAAGATGGTCGGCAACGGCCTGCGCCCGAATATCTGGGGCGGTTTCAAGGACCGTTTCGGCATTGAGGAAGTCGCCGAGCTTTATGCGTCGTCGGAAGGCAATGTCGGTTTCACCAACATCTTCAATTTCGACAATACCGTCGGCTTCTCGCCCATGCCCTATGCGCTGGTGAAATACGACAAGGATGCCGAAGCACCGGTACGCGACAAGAAAGGCAACATGATCAAGGTCAAGCGTGGCGAGATCGGCCTGCTCATCGGCGAAATCACCGACAAGACTCCGTTCGACGGCTATACCGATCAGGGCAAGAACAGCTCCTGCATCTTCACCAATGTCTTCACCAAGGGCGACAAGTACTTCAACACCGGCGACCTGATGCGCGAGATCGGCTTCCGTCACGCCCAGTTCGTTGATCGCACCGGCGATACCTTCCGCTGGAAGGGCGAGAATGTCTCGACCACCGAGGTCGAGAACATCATGACGGCACATCACGACCTCGCCGAGGCCGTGGTCTATGGCGTGGAAATCCCCAATACCAACGGTCGCGCCGGCATGGCCGCGATAACGCCGCACGCTGGTATGACGACGGATTTTGACGGTCTGTATCAGCATCTGAAGCGCGAACTGCCGGCCTATGCCGTGCCCGTGTTCCTGCGAGTGAAGGCGGCCATGGAAACCACCGGTACCTTCAAGTACCAGAAGGCCGGGCTGAAGAAGGAAGGTTTTGATCCGGCGCAATGCGCAGGTGAAGCCGTGTATGTGCTGCTGCCGGGCACCACGACCTATGCGCCGGTTTGCGATCAGGTCTACGCCGACATCATCGCTGGCAAATTCCGCTTTTAAGAAAGAGCCGCTTCTGAGTCATCCGGGGCAGCCCTGCCGCCCTGTTTACTGTTTCTCGCGAAACGGCTGCGTCAACATCTGACGCAGCCGTGACTCGCTGACCGCACCAAATTCCTGCAAGCCGATCTGCATGCCGTCATGGCCGGCTTCCGGCTGCGCGCGATAGCTGCCAAACAGCCAATCCCACCAAGGAAGGCAGAAGCCGTAGTTGCTGTCGGTCTCGTGCTCGCGCCGGGAGTGATGCACACGGTGCATGTCCGGCGTGACCAGAAACTTGCGCAGCCCGGCATCGAGGCCGAGCGGCAGGCGCAGATTGGCATGATTGAACAGGGCCGAGGCATTGAGCACGACCTCGAAGATCACCACCGCCAGCACGGGGGCACCAATGACAGTGATCAGCACGCCCTTCCAGGCCATCGACAGAAGAATTTCCAGCGGATGAAAGCGCAGCGCAGAGGTCAGGTCCAGCTGGCGATCGCTGTGATGCAATCGGTGCAGTCGCCACAACCAAGGCCAGCGATGACTGGCGACATGCTGGCCATAGATGCCGAGATCGAGCAGCAGCAAACTCAGCGCCACAGCCGCCACATCAGCTACAGACCAGAAATTGAACAGCCCCCAGCCCAGCGCCTCGACTTGCATGGCCAGCCCGATCGCTGCGCCGGGAAAAATCACCCTGAGCAGCAAGACACTCAGCATTTGCAGCGCCAAGTGGCCAGGCCAGCGCTGACGACGCGGCAAGGGTTGCTCGCGGCGTGGCCAGAGGCCTTCCGCGCAGGCCAGCAGCACAAATACGGCAGCAAAAATGCCCAGGCGCAGCGCGGCATCCGGCATGGTTAGTGGCTGCCGGTCTGACGCCAGTGATGACGCAACAATCGCGCCGTCACACGCGGCACCTCGACCATCGGCAAATGCCCGACGCGATCCAGAATCTTGACCTGCGCCTGCGGAATCAGCTTTTGAAACACCTCCGTGCAGCTCACATGCAAAACATGATCATCGCGGCCCCAGAGTACCAGTGTCGGCACCTGCACGCTGGAGAACGCCGGCAGCGCCGGGTCGGGATCCAGCGCCAGCAACTGGCGAAACAGATGCTCGTTGACATGTCGGCGCGAGATCAGGTCGCTGGACATCGCCGGGGCCATCAAGGCCGCCAGAATACGGCTGGACATGGTCATGGCCAGCAAGTCGAAAACACCTTTCAGGTTATGCGCGATGAGCCCGTTACGACCCTGCATCAGGCCCAGCTCAAACGGCGTGTGCTGCTTGCCGGCGACACCGGCCGCATTCATCAGCACCAGTGAGCGCACCAGCTGCGGATGCCGCCCCGCCAGCAGGCCGGCCACGCCACCGCCCATGGAATTACCGACCACATGCGCCGGGCCGCGCACAGCCGCCGGCAGCCAGGTAGCAACGCGGGCCACCTGCTCATCCATGCCGTAACGCGCTTCGGGGTTGAACTGGCTTTCACCCCAGGCCGGCAAGTCCGGGATGAACAGGTGATAACGCTTGGCCAGAAATGGCAGCAACGGCAGCCAGTTTTCCTTGCTGGCACCGAAGCCGTGCAGCAGCACAACCGGCTCGCCGAGGCGATTGCCGCCTTCCAGCCAGACCATGCGATGACCATCCACCCGCATATGCTGCTGCACCAGGCCGGTGACCGGGCTGTGCAGACGATTAAGCAGTGGCAGCAGGCTGCGCGACCGCCAGCTTGCCACACGCTCGGGCTTGGGCGGACGCGCCTTGGCGAGATAGACCGGTGCTACCTCGATGATGAATTCGCGCTCCAGCGCTTGCGAGGCGGAGGTTTGTGGAGCAACTGCTTGCGAGGCCAAAGCAGATTCAGGCACCGAAGAGGAGGCCGTAGAAGACAAAGACAAAAGACACACTCCAGACAACGCCTAAATAAAGGCGACAAAGACCAGAGCATACGACTCGATGACCATCAAGTCAGCACTTCAGCTCAGACCAGTTTGATCTGTGCCTTCACTTCGTTGCAGAAAATCTCGAACTCGGCGCGTGCCTTCGGGTCCGACCACTCCAGCACGGTCAGGCCTCGCCCCAGCGCTTCCACATAGGCGGTACGGCTGGCGAGCTGCGACGCCAGCTCCTTCGCGCGCAAGGCCTCGCCAGCCTCGGCCAGAAACAGGCTGGTGGCCTTGCTGGCCCGCAACCGGTTCCAGACCAGTCTGGCCTTAAGACGCTTGCTGGTTTTCTTGCCTTCGCGCACCGCATCCATGAGTTGCTCAGTAGACCAGACATCCGCCGGCGACGCCGACAAGGGCATCACCACCAGATCGGTGTAGGGCATGATTTCACGGAGGAACTTGAGGCTGCGCGGCGGCAGGTCGATGACGACGACATCGCACAGGTCTTCAAGGCGCTCGGCCTCGCGTGCCAGCTCGGCAACGGTATCCGCCAGTGCCACGGTGATAGCCGGAAACTCGTCACCGGCAGCCTGACGCAGAGCAGCCCAGCGCGCGGACGTGGCCTGCGGCAAATCGGCATCAATCAGGCCGGTTCGAAACTCCCGCGACAAGGCGCCTACCAGATTTGTCACGATTGTGCTTTTTCCGGCGCCGCCCTTGAGTTGCGCCACGGAAATGAACTTGGCCATCTTGCTCTGCAGATAATGAGATGGCGCTGAGTTTAGTCAAACTGAATGCAGATTACTGTGTCAGTTTCATGACAATGCACTCAACGTCATCCTTGCCGGCACTTGCAGGCGACTCAGCGATCCAGCGCCTGCAACCAGCGCGCCGTCGCCGGACGGCTCAGGATCATCGGCCCCATGCGCTTGCTGGTACGTATCACTTCGGCCAGCTGCGAACCCACGGCCATGTCGGCAATGGTTCTGTCCGGCCCGACCAGCCAGCCCGTCGCCGGCAAGACCGCCTCAATCCGGTCAAGATGACGTTCAAACTCGGCCGCGACATCCTCTGCCGACATGCGCCCCAGGCCCTGAAAAAACAGCATGGCCAGCAAGCTCGACTTGAGCACCGGTTTGAGGACGGCGCGCTCGTAGCCGGGACGACCGGCCACAGCGACATCCACTGCCGCGTTCAGTGCCACGGGATCCTTAACGCGGAAATAGACTTCATAGAAATACAGCAGCTCATCGGCCCAGTCCTCCCACAGCTCCACCTGCGCCTTCAGCGCCGGGTCCTGCGGGTAGAGACGCGGCAGCTGCGGATAGGCCTCGTCGAGATAGCGCGCGATGCGGGTGCTGTCCTGGATGCGCTGGCCATCGATGTCCAGCACCGGCACCTTGCCGACCTTGCTCAGGCCCTGAACCTTGGTCGCCAGCACGCCGTTGTAATTCACCGCCTCGAAGGCGATGCCCTTGTGCCGCAAAGCTCGCGCCACCTTCTGGCAAAACGGGGAGATTTCCCACTGATGCAGAACGACGCTCATAGCACGATCCTCGCAGCATTCACGGTGAGCGCGATCAGCACCAGCGACGACAGGAAGAACAGCGTAAAGCGGACTTCGATCTTGTTGATCAGCGACTGCACCAGACTGTGCGCGATGCGCAGGCCGACATAAGCCCAGGCCAGCGTCAGGCTGTTGCCAGCGCCCTGCCCGACCAGCGCCAGCACCAAGGCCACGGCGTAGAACAGCGTCGGCTGCTCCATGAGATGGTTATAGTTGTCGGCCTTCCAGCGCACCTGCGCCGGCAGCGTGTTCATCTGCTCGCCACGCGGCGCAAACGAATCCAGCTTCATGCGCATCCGGCTGATGGCGGGAATGCGGGTGACATACATCCACCCCCACATGATGTGCGACCAGACCACAAGGGCGATGACGGGGGCGAGAATGGGGCTATGTTCAAGCATCGGTTCAAGCATGGTGTGCTACCTGAGTAATCAAGGAAAATTGAGCATCCGAACAATAGCGCCGGGAACAGCGATAACGCCAGCAGCAAATACACCGCTCACTTGCGCCCACGCAACGCGGCGTCGAAAGCCAGACCGGCCCAGTGGCGTGCAGCGTCGGCATCATCAAAAATGTCTTCCGGAGCAAGGTAGTACGAGAGCTGCATGGGCTTGCCTTGGCGCAGATAGCTGAAGGGAGGCAGAGCCAGCGCCAGGAATTCATGGCGCGACAGGGTGTCGGCCTTGAGATAGAGCTGCTCGTTCACCACCAGGCCGAACATCAGGCCATCGTGATAGATGCCGTGGCCGCCGAACATGCGCCGTGAGGTGATGCGCCCGAAAGTGGCGAAAACCTCACTCAAGCTGGCGACGAACTCGCTCATGTCAGCGCGTCGCCGCAATCCGCGTCAGCGTCACCGGCAGATGATCCGACGGGCGCGGCAGGCTGGTGAAGTTCACTGCCATCGTATAGTTCGCCGGCACCTGCCAAGCAAACTGCAGCACCAGCTGATGCAGCAGCGCCTTCACTTCCATCTCGCCAAAATGCAGGCCGATGCACATGTGCGCACCGCCGCCAAAAGGCACGAACTGACCCGGATGGCGCTTGTGCTCCTGACGCTCGGCGCTGAAACGCTCCGGATCAAAATGCTCGGGCGCCGTCCACCAGGATGTCATGTGATGCGTCGCCAGCGGCGCGATGACAATCGCCGTATCCGCCGGCAACACATGCCCGGCCACTTCGACTTCCCTGACCGTGCGCCGTGGCAGCACATGCACCGGCGAGATCAGACGCAGGCTCTCCTTCATGACCTGATCCATCACCGTCAGCTTCGCCAGATCTTCATGCTGCAAGGCATCACGGCCGATGCTCAGCGCCTCCTCACGCACCCGAGCCTGCCATTCGGGATGCCGCGCCAGGAAATACATCACCGACGACAGCGTGATGGTGGTGGTGTCGTGCGCCGCCATCATCAGGAAAATCATGTGGTTGATGACATCGTCATCGGAAAAGCGCTGGCCCTGCTCATCTTCGGCCTGGCACAGGCGCGAGAACAGGTCATCGCCCGGTTGCGCGCGCTTGCCGGCGATACGCTCACGGAAGAACGCCTCCAGCACTTGCCGGCCCGCGATGCCGCGCTGCCAGCGCAGGCCCGGCACCGCAAAGCGCACCAGCGCCGACCCCGCCAGCACGCAATCGACAAAGGCGCGATTGATGCGGTCCGCCTCCGGCCCGAGCTGCTCGCCCATGAACACCTCGGTGGCGATATCCAGTGTCAGCTGCTTCAGCTGCGGATAGACCATGAAGCGCGAGCCGGGCCGCCAGCACGCCAGACCACGGGCGATGACCGGGTTCATGCGCGCCAGGTACTGCACCAGATACGGCTTCTTGAAAGCCGCCTGCATGATGCCGCGATGAAAGCGATGCTCATCGAAGTCCAGCAGCATCAGGCCGCGATGAAAAAACCGGCCGATGTAGAACGTCCAGCCCTGGTTACTGGAGAACGCATCGCTCTCATTGCGAAACACCTGCTGGTTAGCCTCTGGTCCGAGCAGGAGCACGGTGTCTTCGCCGAAGAAACGCGTCCGCACTACCGGACCGTGCGTCGTTGCCAGCCCCAGCATGAGCCCGCCGGGATCCCTTAAAGACGCCAGCGTATTGCCCAGCAGCGGCAAGCCAGGCGACTGCGGCAAAGCTTGCAACAAGGCTTTCTTTCGGTGCTCTGACGACAAGGAAGACATGCGTGACTCCACAGTTCTGCATTTCTGAATGCCGCGATAATAGCGGAGAAAATGGCTGCACAAGCCTTATCATGGCGCCCTTGATTCAGATCAGTAGCCACCGTGGAGGTGCCATGAGCCTGCCATTGCCCGTCAGGAATCCCGAGCTGTTCAACGAGGTCGCCCAGTGGCTGTGCCGGATTCCGCACAGCCGCATCCTGCAGATCGAATTCGTGCAGGCCGAGCGCGGCCGCGCCACCATGTGCCTGCCGTATCAGGAGCGCCTGATCGGCGACAGCCGCACCGGCGTGCTGCACGGCGGCGTCATCACCACACTGATCGACAACACCAGCGCACTCAGCATCTTTTCGCTGCTGGAGGAAGCCAGCGGCTATCCGACACTGGACCTGCGCATCGATTACCTGCGTCCGGCCACGCCGGGGCTGCCGGTGTACTGCACGGCCGAGTGCTATCGCATGGGGCGCGAAATTGCCTTCACCCGCGCCACCGCGTATCAGGACGGCAACCCGCAGCCGGTCGCCTATGGCGTCGCCACCTTCATGCGGCGCAGAAGCTTCAAAGGCGAAGCCGTGGTTAGCGGAGGTCAGGCATGAACACGCTTACCGTTGAAACGCTGCTCGACTACTCGCCCTATGCCCGTCTGATCGGCATGCAGCTCACCGAAGTGGATGGTGAACTGCGCTTTTCACTGCCATTTCATCCCGACAACATCGGCAACGATCAGCTGCCGGCGCTGCATGGCGGCCTCATCGGCGGCTTCATGGAGATGGTCGCGATCATGCATCTGCTCTGGGTGCGCGAAAGCAGCACCGTGCCACGTACCGTAGACTTCTCCATCGACTACCTGCGCCCCGGTCTGGCGCGCGAACTGTACGCCGCCTGCAGCGTGACCAAGCACGGACAGCAGATCGCCAATGTGCAGGTGTCGGTCTGGCAGGAATCACCGGACAAGCCGGTGGCCGTGGCACGTGCACACTTTCTGCTGGACTGAGCGTCAGGCCTTGTCGCCCAGATAGCGCGCCTTGACGCGCGCCAACTGGGCGGTGGCGTCATGCTGGCTGGGGTGAAAGTCGCGACGGTAGAAATCGAGATAGGCCGGGATCATCTTGCGGAAGCGACCGGGCACACCCCACATCTCGTTGATGCCGCGCAGCCACATTTTCAGATCGCCGGCCTTGCCGACGCTGCGCAGCAGGCGGAACTGGTCGACCGCCGTAAAGCCGCCAAACAGCAGCGTCACCAGCGCCATTTCGGACAGGCGAATCCACTCGTTATTGACCGTGGCCTTGTACACATCGAACGCGACCGCCTTGTGCTCGGTCTCCTCGACCGCATGCCAGGCCCAGATCTTCGCCATGCGCTCATCCATCTTGCCCAGCTCGGCCTCGTCGAGCATGTAACCCTCGGACAGGATGGCCGTGAAGTGTTCGACCGCCACGGTATGCGCGAGCTGACGCTCGGGCGACAGGTTCTTGCGCATCCAGCGCATGAACGCGCCGACATTGCGATCGATGACATCCACCGGCAGGCCGCGCGCCACGAAAAAGTCATTCAGCGACTTGTGTTCACGGGAGTGATGCCCCTCCTGACCGATGAAGGCGCGGATGGCCTCTTGCAACACCGGATCGGTAATGCGGTCGCGGTAGTGGCGCACCGACTCGATGAAGAAACGTTCGCCCTCAGGGAAGCCGCCGGAGAGCGCGCTGAGCAAGAGCGTCTTGAACGGGTCGTTGTCGTACCACCAGGTCGGGATGCTCTGGTCGAAGCTGAAATCCATGTGACGGACTTTCAGGTCGTGACGTGGCTTCTGGGCAATGTGGCTGGGAATGCGGGCGGCGGCGGTCATGGCAAACTCCTCGGAACTCTCTGGCGATGACTGCATGGTACTGGCGCACTCCTGGCCCTCGTGAGATGCTGCGCGGACATTCTGCTTGTCATTGGTGACCGCTGCATGCCTGCCGCAACAGACTATCCCGCCTGGGCCGAACAGCCCAACACACCCGTTACCTATCCCGCGCAATACCTCGCGCTGGCCGAAGTACGCGGGCTGGATACGGCAACACTGCTCGCCACCAGCGGCATCGATGCGGCTCAGCTGGCCACGCCCGGTGCGCGCATCAGCTTGGCCTCTTTTCTGCGCTTTCTCGCCGCCCTGCTGGCAACCGGCAACATGGACGACATGGGCATGGAAGTCGGCCTGCGCCTGCCGCTGACCGCTCACGGCAACCTCGGTTATGCGCTGATTTGCGCCAGCCATCCGCGCGAAGCGCTGGATACCTTGCAGCAATACTGGGGCTTGCGCGGGCGTGGCCTGCGCTTCGGCTGGGCAGAAACCGAGACAACACTGCGTTTCCACTTTCACGGCGAACTGGTGCTGCCGCCAGCACTCGCGAATGTGCTGACCGAAGCCATGCTGGTGAGCTTCTGTCAGGGCGTGCAGTTCCTGCTCGGCACACCCATCTTTCCGGGCGAGATCGGCTTTGCTTTCACTGAACCTGCACACCACGCGCGCTATCGCGACCGACTGCCGGTGCTGCGTCATGGCCAGGCGGAGAACAGTGTTGTGGTGCTGAACAAGGTACTGTTCGACAAGCCGCTGTCCACCGGCAACCCCGAGGCCCGGCAGCAGGCGCTGGCGCTGTGTGCCCGCGAAATGGCGCTCTGGGGCGATGATGCCGCGCGCCAGCCGCTGCTCGCTCGCGCCCAAGCCGAAATGGCCCTGACTGGACGCGGCTATCCCGGCCCGGAAGAACTGGCGGATCGTTTGCATCTGTCGTTGCGGACATTGCGACGCAGGCTCGCGGCCGAGGGCAGCGGCTATCAGGCGTTGCTCGATGCCGCCCGAGCACGCGATGCGCTGGCCCTGCTGGCGCAGCCGGAGCTGGAAATCCGCCAGATTGCGCGGCTGCTGGGCTATGAGGATCCGGCGAATTTCACGCGGGCGTTCCGGTCAAGGACGGGGATGACGCCGAGCGCGGCGCGCCTCAGCCACGCACCCCGGCCATCACCCGCTCCCGCAACCACTGATTAGCCGGATCGGCTTCACGCTGTCGATGCCAGTACAAATGCAGCTCCACGCCCGGCAGCTGCACCGGCAGTTCCAGCACCACATTGCCCACCGCCGCATTACCCACTACGGCATTGATGGCCTCGGCCTGCCGCCGGGGCATGGTCAGCAGCAGGTCCGTCTCCGCCACAATCCGGCACGCGGCCTCGTAGTGCTGGCAGCGCATCACCACCTGCCGTTCCAGTCCCAGCCGCGCCAGCCCCAGATCCTCCACGGCACGGCCGGTCCGGCGCGATGACACGGTGACATGCTGTGCCGCGAGATAGGCCCTGGCATCGAGCTTGCGGGGCTCTTTGCCGGAGGCTCGGCTGACCACCACGAAGTCATCCTGCAATAACAGGGCATGACAGAGGTCCGGCGATACCGGCTGGGCGATGTCGATGGCGCAATCGAGCCGCCCGGCGGCAAGGTCGGCGCGCAGGCTGGCGCGGTCCAGCCGCACGCTAGCAATGCGCAACGCCGGCACCGTCGCGCGCAAGGCCCGCACCAGCACGGGCAAGATGCTCGGCTCCAGCTCGTCGTTCATCGCCAGCGTGATCTGCGTGATGTCGCGCGCCGGCTCGAAGACCTGACTGCGATGCACGGCCTGGCGAAACAGCGCCAGCGCCTCCTGGATATCCGGCCAGAGACGATCCGCCAGCGGCGTCGGCACCACGCCCTGCCCCTCGCGCACGAACAACGGATCGCCGAGCTGCGTGCGCAGGCGACCAATGGCATGGCTGACGGCGGACTGACTCAGGCACAGTATCTCGGCAGCGCGCGTGAGGTTGCGCTCGCGGTAGATGGTGTCAAAGACGCGGAAGAGATTGAGGTCCAGGCGCGCTATATCGGGACGGCTTATGTCAGCGCGGTCGGGCCAGCCGGTGTCATTCATCTGATTCATGACCTGCCATGAGAAATCATCATTTCCTGCATCGTACGCCAGGCTCTAGGATCGGTCACTTGTCATTCCCTTGATTCAGGAAAATCGTCATGCATTTCGAACTCAGCGAACGCGGTCAGGACTATGTCGAACGCGTGAAAGCCTTCATGCGCGAGCACATCGAGCCCGCCGAACCGGCCTTCTGGGCCGAGGTGCATGCCAGCAATCCGGATGGCGACTGGCGCAAGTGGAAACATCCGGCGCTGCTGGAAGAACTGAAGCGCAAGGCCAAAGCACAGGGGCTGTGGAATCTGTGGATGCCGAGCGAGGAGCTGGGCGCCGGCCTGACCATCGCCGAGTACGCGCATATCGCCGAGCAGACCGGGCGCAGCCTGCTCGCCCCGACCGTGTTCAATTGCAACGCGCCGGATACCGGCAACATGGAGGTGCTGTGGCGTTATGGCAGCGAGGCGCAAAAAGCGCAGTGGCTGACGCCGCTATTAAATGGCGAAATCCGATCCGTGTTCTGCATGACTGAACCCGAAGTGGCGTCGTCGGATGCCACCAACATGCAAGCCACCGCCATCATCGAAGGCGATGAGATCGTGCTCAACGGCCGCAAGTGGTGGTCGAGCGGCATCGGCGACCCGGACTGCAAGATCGCCATCTTCATGGCGCACACGCCGGATGCCGAGAAGGGCCGTCACAGCCAGCACTCCATGGTGCTGGTGCCGCTGGACACGCCGGGCGTGGAAATCCAGCGCATGCTGCCGGTATTCGGCGATTACGATGCACCGCACGGCCACGGCGAGGTGCTGTTCACCAATGTGCGCGTGCCGGTGAGCAATTTCATCGGTGGGCCGGGTCAGGGCTTTTCGATTGCGCAGGGTCGTCTCGGGCCAGGCCGCATCCACCATTGCATGCGCTGCATCGGCGCTGCTGAAAAGGCGCTGGAGCTGATGATCGATCGTGGCATCTCGCGCACCGCGTTTGGCAAGCCGCTGATCAATCTTGGCGGCAATCGCGAACGCATTGCCGAGGCGCGCATCGCCATTGATCAGGCGCGTCTGCTCACCCTCTATGCCGCCTGGAAAATGGATGCCGTGGGCACGTTTGCCGCGATGACCGAGATTTCCGCGATCAAGGTGGTGGCGCCGAATGTGCTGCAGCAGGTGGTGGACATGGCCATCCAGATTCATGGCGGCGCCGGGGTATCGCGCGATACCCCGCTGACGGCGTTTTTTGCGCAAGCACGCAGCTTGCGCCTCGCCGATGGCCCGGATGAAGTCCACAAGGGCGTGATCGCGAAGATTGAACTCGCCAAGCGCGGCTTCAGCAAATAAGCTCGGCACAACACAAATGACTGCCGGGTCACTGGCAGTCATCGCACAGCCATTTCCGCAAACACTATTAGAAGAAGCAGCGACTCCATGACTCAAGCAAAACGCGTTTTCATTACCGGCGGGGCCAGCGGCCTCGGCCGTGCCCTCGCCTTGCGCTATGCCCGTGACGGCTGGCGCGTGTGCATCGCCGACCTCAACGATGAGCGCGGCGACAGCACGCGCGCGGAGCTGGCTGCGGCCGGGGCCGCCGAGGCGCTTTATCGCCATGCCGATGTCACTTGCGAGGCCGATCTGCAAGCCATCGCCGATGAGCTGGCACAGATCTGGGGCGGGCTGGATGTGCTGGTCAACAACGCCGGCGTGGCGCAGGCCGGGGCCATCGAGGATGTGACGCTGGCCGACTGGGAATGGATTGTGAACATCAATCTGTTTGGCGTGGTGCGCGGCTGCAAGGTGTTCACGCCGATCTTCAAGCGTCAGGGCAGCGGCCATATCGTCAACATCGCGTCCATGGCCGGTCTGCTCGATGTACCGCGCATGGCGTCGTACAACGTCTCGAAAGCAGCGGTAGTGGCACTTACCGGCACGCTGGAGCAGGAGCTGATGGAGTTCGGCATCGGCGTCAGCGTGGTTTGCCCGTCGTTCTTCCAGACCAATCTCGGCGAAACCATGCGCGCCACCGACCCGGGCCTGATCAAGATGATGAGCAAGCTGCTCGCCAGCGGCAAGCTCAGCGCCGATCAGGTGGCCGATGCCATCGTGGACGGCGTGGCGAAAAAGCAGGTGCATATCCTGCCGCATGTGGCCGGCGAGCGCCTGTGGCGCGCCAAGCGCTATCTGCCGCATGTGCTTTACAGCCGCATGTTCCAGAAGAGCGTGCAGCGCATGAAACCGCGTAGCGCGAGGTAAGCAGCGATGGCACTGATCGATGTTGGCGGCAGCGTCCGCCACGGGGAAGAACTAGAGGTCGGCAAGGTCGATGCCTGGTTGCGCGCACTGCTGCCGCAACTGTCGCCGGGCCTGCCGGAAGTTACGCAATACAGCGGCGGTGCGTCGAACTGGACTTATCGCCTGAAGTACGCCAGCCACGACCTGATTTTGCGTCGTCCGCCGGCGGGCACGAAAGCCAAATCGGCGCATGACATGGTGCGCGAGTACACCGTGCAGGATGCACTGAAGCCGGTGTATCCGGCAGTGGCTGACATGATCGGGCTGTGCACGGATCCGTCGGTCATCGGCTGCGATTTCTACGTCATGCGCCGCCTCGAAGGCATCATTCCACGGGCGAATCTGCCGAAAGAACTTGAGCTGAGCGAAGCGCAGGTGCGCCAGCTCTGCACCAACACGCTGGATCAGCTGATTGCGCTGCATCAGGTCGATGTGCGCGCGGCCGGCCTGGAACGGCTGGGCAAGGGCAGCGGTTTCTGCAAACGCCAGGTCGATGGCTGGAGTGATCGCTACGAGAAAGCGCAGACCTGGAATGTGCCGCGCTACACCGATATTCGCGCCTGGCTGAAGCAGCATACGCCGGAAGATTCGGCGACCTGCGTGGTGCACAACGACTGGCGCTTCGACAATGTCGTGCTGGATGCCAACGAGCCGTCACGCGTGATCGGCGTGCTGGACTGGGAGATGGCCACGCTCGGCGACCCGTTGATGGAGCTGGGCAATGTGCTGGCGTACTGGATCCAGGCCGACGACAACGGCATCCTGCGCAAAACGCGCCGCCAGCCCACGCACCTGAAGGGCATGCTGACGCGCGAGGAAGTGGTGGCCTACTACCAGCAGAAAACCGGCGTGACGATCCATCACTGGGCGTTCTACGAAGTCTTCGGGCTGTTCCGCGTGGCGGCGATTCTGCAGCAGATCTACTTCCGCTATCACCACAAGCAGACCGACAACCCGGCGTTCAAGAGTTTCTGGATCATCAACTGGGCGATCTGGCGACGTTGCCGGCAATTGATTGCGGCGGACAAACGCGCAGCTAAACAGGGAGGTCGCTGACATGGCGTCCATCACTTTGATTCGCCACGGCCAGGCCTCGTTCGGCAAGGCCGACTATGACCAGCTTTCCGAGCTCGGCTACGAGCAGGCGCGTCACCTCGGCACGGTGCTGCGCGAGCGTGAGGAACCGGTAGACACCATCTTCATCGGCGCCATGAAGCGGCACCGGCAGACCGCCGAAGCCTGCCTGGAAACGGCGGGACTGTCCGCCTTGCCGCTGACCGTGCTGCCGGGCTTCAACGAGTTCAATCACGAGCAGGTCATCGAGCGCTACGAGCCGCGTTATCGCGACCGCGACTGGCTGGTGGCAGAGATGGCCAAGCACGCCAACCCCGGCGAACTGTTCGGCCAGATGTTCCGGCAGGCCATCGCACGCTGGGTCGGCGGCGCTCACGACAGCGACTACGATGAGTCCTGGAAGCATTTCCAGCAGCGCTCGCGTGCCGCGCTCGATGAGGCGCTGAGCAATCTGCCATCACGCGGCCGGGCACTGGTGTTCACCTCCGGCGGCTGCATTTCCGTGATCAGCCAGGGTCTGCTCGGCCTCAGCGACGACGCCACTTTCCGCGTCAATCTCACGCTCGCCAATGCCGGCCTGAGTCGCATCAGCCAAGGCAGCACGCATCGCAACCTGATCAGCCTCAATGAACACAGCCATTTCAGTGGTCGTCATCGCGACCTGCTGACTTATCGTTAAAAAAGCTTGTTAAAAAGCCTGCTAAGGAAATAACGCCGTCATGAAACGCAAAACAATTCTGATCACCGGTGCCAGCTCCGGCATCGGCGCCGGCATGGCGCGCGAATTCGCCTCACGCGGTCACGATCTAGCGCTCTGCGCGCGCCGCACCGAGCGGCTGGAAACACTGCGTCAGGAGCTGGAAAGCGCGCACGGCGTTCGCGTTTCGGTGCGCTCGCTGGATGTCACCGATTACGCGCAGGTGTTTGAGGTATTCGAGGCGTTTGCTACCGAGTTCGGCACGCTCGATCGCGTCATCGTCAACGCCGGTGTCGGCAACGGCCGGCGCATCGGCAAGGGGCATTTCGAGATCAACCGGCAGACCGCCGAAACCAACTTCATCGCCGCCCTCGCCCAATGCGAAGCCGCTGTCGGCATCTTCCGTCGCCAGAATGCCGGGCACTTGGTCACCGTCTCGTCAATGAGTGCCAAGCGTGGCCTGCCCAAGCACCTGACCACCTACGCAGCCTCAAAAGCCGGGCTGGCACTGCTCACTGAAGGCATCCGTGCCGAGCTGATGAATACGCCGATCAAGGTCACCACGCTGTTTCCGGGCTATATTCGCACCGAGCTCAACGAAGGCGCCGGCAAGCTGCCCTTCGAAGTCAGTGCCGAGGTCGGCGCGCGCGCCTTGGTCAACGCCATTAATCGGGAACCTTCCACGGCCTGCGTGCCATTTGCACCATGGACGATCATCGGCTTTCTGATGCAGCATCTGCCACTGCGTTGGGTCGCGAAACTGGGAGGCTGAGAATAATGAAAAAACGCTATTGGGCAGGCACTGTATTGGCGGTTGTTGCTGGCTATCTGCTCTTCGCGCCCACTGCAATTGAGCCAGTGAGCTGGACGCCCCCGGTCGCGCCATCGCTGACCGAGGGTGAGTTCAAGGAAAACAGCCGACTGGCCGGCATCGAGCGCTTCGGCACAGATCTCGAGCTGCATGGCCCGGAAGCCGTGCTCGCCGATGCTCAACAACGCATCCTGACCGGCTTGCAGGATGGCCGTATCGTGCGCCTGAGTGCTGACGGCAAAAGCCTGGAAACCCTGACCAACACGGGTGGCCGCCCACTCGGTCTGGCCTGGCATCCGGATGGTCGCCTGATCATCGCCGACGGCATCAAGGGCCTGCTGGCGCTCAATGTGCAAAGCGGCGACCTGAAAGTGCTCGCTACCGAGTCCGATGGCGTGCCATTCGGCTTTGCCGATGATGTCGATATTTCTGCCGATGGTCAGTATGCCTATTTCAGCGATGCCTCGATTCGCTGGCATTACGGCGAAGACAGCCAGGCTGTGATGGAGCATCGTGGCGATGGCCGTTTGCTGGTCTACGACTTCAAGAATGGCGAAACCAAGGCGCTGGTCGGCGGCCTGGAATTTGCCAATGGCGTGGCACTGGGCCCGAATGAAGACTATGTGCTGGTTGCCGAGACTGGTGCCTACCGCATCAGCCGGCTCTGGTTGAAGGGCGAAAAGGCTGGCCGCCAGGATGTTTTCCGCGACAATCTGCCAGGCTTGCCAGACAACATCACATTCAATGGCAAAGACAGGTTCTGGGTCGCCATCTTCACACCGCGCAACATCTTTCTCGATGTCTTCGCAGACAAGCCGTTCATGCGCAAGGTCATTGCCCGCGCACTCACGGTCATCCCCAAGATTGTCGAGCATCGTGCCATGGTACTGGGCCTCGATGCGAATGGCCGTGTCGTCGCCAACCTGCAGGACAGCAGCTCCGGTAATTACTCACCCATTACCAGCGTACGCGAAATTGGCAATCATCTGTACTTAGGCTCACTGACTCAGAACAGTCTCGCAAAGATCGCGCTAACACCTTGATTCAAGCCCCGCATCAATACCTTGAAGGCCTCGCGAGAGGCCTTTTTTCTGGCTGTTTTCCGGCCCGGAAAGTTATCCCCAATTCCTGTGGATAACTTGGTGGACAAGTAATTGGATAAGCAGCTGATTCCGCACAACAAGCGGGTTTCGATCGTTCGATGTTTTTTTATCCAATTAATTTTAGATAAATAAATCAATAACTTATAATGAGTGCTCGGTTTTTGGGCAGGCACGGCGGGTATTCGCTCAAAATGCACACGATTGCTTTCACCATGTGCACAAAAAGCGGGCAGAGAGTGCTTGACAGCCCGCCAACCCGCCAAAAACAGGGCTTAGCCGAGCTTGATGAGCATTTTCCGCAACTCCAGCATCTGATCGCGCAAACGCCCGGCCTCCTCGAATTCTAGATTGCGCGCCTTCTCCATCATGGACTTCTCCAGCAGCACGATTTCCTGCGCCATCGCCTTCGGGTCCATGGGCACCGGTTTGCTGCCCGGGCGCACGCTGCTGCGCTTGTTGCCACGGCTGGGGCTGCCGCCGCCGTTGGCGGCCGACGCACCGGCATAGGTTTCGAGAATGTCGCTGACCGACCGCGCCACTCCCACCGGCGTGATGCCCTGCGCCAGATTGAAGGCGATCTGCCGTTCGCGACGACGTTCGGTCTCACCGATGGCACGCTGCATGGAGCCCGTCATGCGGTCGGCATAGAGGATGGCCTTGCCGTTGAGATGGCGCGCAGCACGGCCGATGGTCTGGATCAGCGAACGCTCCGAGCGCAGAAAGCCCTCCTTGTCGGCATCGAGAATCGCCACCAGTGACACCTCGGGCATGTCCAGACCCTCGCGCAACAGGTTGATGCCGACCAGCACATCAAACACGCCTAGGCGCAAGTCGCGGATGATCTCGACGCGCTCCACGGTGTCGATGTCGGAATGCAGATAGCGCACCTTCACACCGTGCTCGCTCAGGTACTCGCTGAGGTCTTCGGCCATGCGCTTGGTCAGCGTCGTCACCAACACGCGCTCTTCCACCGCCACGCGCTGACGAATCTGCGACAACAGATCGTCCACCTGCGTCGCCGCCGGGCGCACTTCCAGTTGCGGATCAACCAGCCCCGTCGGGCGCACCAACTGCTCAACCACCGCCTGCGCCTTCTCGGCCTCGTAGTTGCCGGGCGTGGCCGACACAAAGATGGTCTGCGGCGAAATGCGCTCGAACTCCTCGAAGCGCATCGGCCGGTTGTCCATGGCGGATGGCAGGCGGAAGCCGTAATTCACCAGGTTTTCCTTGCGCGAGCGGTCACCGTTATACATGCCGCCAATCTGCGGGATGGTCACATGCGACTCGTCCACCAGCAGCAGCGCATCCGCCGGCACATAGTCAAACAGCGTCGGCGGCGGCGAACCGGGCTCGCGGCCAGACAGGTAGCGCGAGTAATTCTCGATGCCCTGGCAGTAGCCGAGCTGCTGCAGCATCTCCAGATCGAACTTGGTGCGCTGATCAAGGCGCTGCGCCTCGACCAGCTTGTCGTTGGCGCGGAACCACTCCAGGCGCTCCTTCAGATCCACCTGAATCTGCTCGATGGCGCCATGAATACGCTCTTTTGGCGTCACATAATGCGTTTTCGGGTAGATCGTCACGCGCGCCACACGCTTGCGCACCTCGCCGGTGAGCGGGTCAAACCAGTAGATGGACTCGACTTCCTCATCGAAGAGCTCGATGCGCACCGCGTCCATTTCCGACTCGGCGGGATAGACATCGATGACATCGCCACGCACGCGGTAATGGCCGCGATAGAACTCGACATCGTTGCGCGTGTACTGCAGCTCGGCCAGTCGCCGCAGCAGGCCGCGCTGATCGATGCGATCACCGCGCGCCACATGCAGCAGCATCTTCATGTAGGCCTCGGGGTCGCCCAAGCCGTAGATCGCCGACACCGTGGCCACGATGATGGCATCGCGCCGCTCCAGCAGCGCCCGCGTCGCCGACAACCGCATCTGCTCGATGTGCTCGTTGATCGCGGCGTCCTTCTCGATAAAGGTGTCCGACGACGGCACATAGGCTTCCGGCTGGTAATAGTCGTAATAGCTGACGAAATACTCGACGGCGTTATTCGGGAAGAACTCCTTGAACTCGCCGTAGAGCTGCGCCGCCAGCGTCTTGTTCGGCGCCATGATGATGGCTGGGCGGCCGAGCCGGGCAATGACATTAGCCATGGTGAAGGTCTTGCCCGAGCCGGTCACGCCCAGCAGCGTCTGATGACTGAGGCCGTCTTCCACGCCCTGCACCAGCCCTTCGATGGCCGTGGGCTGGTCGCCGGCGGGCTGATATTTCGATACGACCTGAAACTGACCTTCACTCATGGGGCATGCTCGGGTTAAAAAGCCATCAAACAGTAACCGGCAAGTGTAACCTTAAGCGACTGCACAAGTCGGCCTGCCCGGCGCTAACCGGCGATGCACAAAGAGGAAACAGCAATGAAGCGATGGACACACTGGCTGGGCGTGAAAAGCCCCGATGCAAGCACCTATGTGCCGAGCGCCGCCGCCCGCGAAGGCGATCTCTGCATTCAATACCTCGGCACCGCCGGCTTCGTCATCAGCCAGGACGGCCACCATGTGGTGCTTGACCCCTATGTGACCCGCCCCGACCTGACCACCTCGCTGACGCAGCCGCTGGTGCCGGATGCAGCGCTGATCCAGCGCCTGATCCCGAACGCCAACGATGTGCTCATCGGCCACGCGCATCACGACCACATTCTCGACGGCCCCGATCTCTGCAAGCAGACCGGCGCCCGCCTCATCGGTTCGTCATCGACGATGCAGGTCGGCATCGCCGCCGGCCTGCCGCCGGAGCAGCTGGTCAGCACCGACGGCCGCGAAGACATCGCCTCCGGGGCATGGACGGTGCGCGGCTTTCCGTCGCGACATGGCAAGATTTTCGGGCGCATCCCCTTCCCCGGCGACCTCACCGCGCCACCACCGTGGCCGGCGCGCATGCACCAGCTCCGCCACGGGCTGGTGCTGAACTGGCTGGTCGATACCGGCAAGCTCAAGGTCATGCACATTGATTCCGCTGATTTTATTGACGAAGAGCTGCAAGGCCATGCCTGCGACATCGTCTGCCTGTGTGCCATCGGCCGGCAATCGCGGCCGAACTATGTACGCGATGTCGTCAGGCACCTGAAACCGCGCTGGATCATCCCCTGCCACTGGGACACCATGATCACGCCGGTTGAAAGCGTGCCCGACCTGCTGCCGGGCGTGGACCTGCCCGGCTTCATCGCCGAAATCAAGGCCGCCGGAGCCATACCATTGTTGACACCGATTCTCGGTCATCAGCGGTTTTAGTCAGCGCCGTGTTCCGGTATGATTCGGCGGTTTTTGCCCCCAGCCTGACCGTGCCCGGCGCACGAGGAGTCATCCGTGGATATTCAGCTTTCACAACGCGTTCTCAGCATCAAGCCCTCGCCGACTCTGGCCGTGACCAAGAAGGCCGCCGAGCTGAAAGCTGCCGGCAAGGACATCATCGGCCTCGGCGCCGGTGAACCGGACTTCGATACCCCGGAGCATGTGAAGGCTGCCGCCGTTGCCGCTATCGGCAAGGGCTTCACCAAGTACACCGCCGTCGACGGCACCCCGGGCCTGAAGCAGGCCATCATCGCCAAGTTCAAGCGCGATCAGGGCCTGGACTATGCGGCCAACCAGATTCTCGTGTCCTGCGGCGGCAAGCAGAGCTTCTTCAACCTGTCGCTGGCGCTGCTCAACAAGGGCGATGAAGTCATTATCCCGGCCCCGTTCTGGGTCTCGTATCCGGACATGGTGATCATTGCCGACGGCACCCCGGTCATCGTCGAGTGCCCGCAGTCGCAGGGCTACAAGATCACCGCCGCCCAGCTCGAAGCCGCCATCACGCCGAAGACTCGCCTGCTGGTGCTGAACTCGCCGTCGAACCCGACCGGCATGGTCTACTCCAAGGCCGAACTGCTGGCGCTGGTCGAGGTGCTGCGCAAGCACCCGCATGTCATGGTCGCTACTGACGACATGTACGAGCACATCATCTGGACCGCCGAGAAGTACGAGAACATCGTCACTGTCGCGCCGGATCTGTATGACCGCACCATCGTGCTCAACGGCGTATCCAAGGCCTATGCCATGACCGGCTGGCGTATCGGCTACTGTGCCGGCCCGCAGAAGCTCATCGCCGCCATGACCAATGTGCAGTCGCAGTCGACCTCGAACCCGACCTCGATCTCGCAGGTCGCCGCCGAAGCCGCGCTGAACGGCCCGCAGGAAGTGCTGGTGCCGATGGTCAAGGCCTTTAAGGAACGTCATGACTATGTGGTGGCAACGCTCAACACCATCGAAGGTGTGTCCTGCTCGCCGGCCGATGGCGCGTTCTATGCCTTCGCCAACGTCGAGGGCGCAATCGCCAAGCTCGGCCTGAAGAACGACCTGGAGTTCTCCGAATACCTGCTCAACACCGTCGGCGTCGCCGTGGTGCCGGGCTCGGCTTTCGGTCTCGACGGCCACATGCGCATCTCCTATGCGACCGCGCCGAAGGTGCTGGAAGATGCACTGGGGCGCATTCGCAAGGCCATTGAGGGCTGAAACGCTTTCGAGGTTTGAGATGAAAAAAGGCCGCTCATTGAGCGGCCTTTTTTATGCTGTTGCTCCGACTAAGTTGCGCCGATTTAGTCAGACCGCCCCACACGCCACTGCAGTGGCACCGGTGCCGGCTGACCCTGTGACGTAACGCGCAGGGTGGTGCTGCCGAACGACGGCCAGATCATGCTCGGCTCACTCTTGTCGCCCACGCCCGGTTTGCTGTAATCGCAAACACCCTGCGGGAAGATCCTCTGCAAATCGGTCAGCTGCGCAGCTGTTGGAGGAGTGGTGTAATCGCTGGCCGATACTGGCTTGAGCTGGCACTTGATGACATCGTCGGTCATCGGCATGCCAGCGACCATGCGTGGTGTGCTGGTGACGCGCAATGCCGTCTGACAGGGGCCGGTATTGCTGGCGAAATCCTCCGGCACGGCTACGCGCAAGGGCGCGCTCACGGGCTGCATCACGCCCGGCAACACTGGCACCGCGAAGAAGCCCAGCGGCCCTTGCAGACCGGCCGGAAAATCGAGGCGCCCGCCTATGGTGCCGATCACACAGCTGTCCTGCGCTTCCGTCGGCTTGGCGGCCTGAATCGCGGCAATGCGAGCGGCCCGATCATTGGCCGGCAACGTCGCTTCGCTGGCACGCAGCGCATCCAGCCACTGTGTCATGACCGGATAGGCGTCCGGCTGCGTGACAACGCCACGCCAGATCGCTTGCGTGGCGGTCTGGCCACTGAACTTCTCCAGACGAGCCCGGATCACGAAGGGCCGCACCGCTTCGTGAATGTTCAGCAAGGGGATGAGATCGAGATAGGGCGCCACATCCAGTACCGGGGTCTCGGCGATGGCACCGCGGCCCACGACACCGCCAACGCGGTAGATGTGCGCAGCCAGCTCGGCCGGCATGTTGTGGCGCTCGGCAATAAAGTCGCCATCGTCATCGAGGCCGCCGATGTTGGCATTCAGGTCGGCAAACTCTTCGAAACTGATGGTGCCTGCGTTAAATGCCTGCAGACCGTACTGGATGCCGATGTTATCCAGCGGCTGTTGCGCACGGCCCGTGGCATCGCGACCAAGCAGGTTGACGTTGCCTTCCTGGATCGAGCAACGCACACCCTGCGGGTTCTTGATCTTGTCGTAGCGCTGCGCCTCGGGAATGCCGCCGGGGCAGTTGAACGGCTTTACATTGCCGAAGAAGGTGCTGTCCCAGCTCGCACAGATGCTGGTATCGCTGAAACCGCCGGCACCCTGCCCGGACGGATCGCGCACGCCCGGCAGATGGCCATCCACGGCCGCACGCTTGAGGTCGTTCCAGTCCAGCGCACTGTTCTTGTAGTAGTGGATGAGCTGACCGCAGTCGGTGACGGTCATGGCCGTGGTCAGGATGTCGGTGAAGGTCGCGCTCGGCATGGCGGCATCGAGCAGGCCAGGGGCATTGTTGATGGCGTTGTATTGCTGCAGCGCCGCACCCGAGCCATTGGTGCCGACCATGAAATCAATCGGACCGTACTGCTCGATGATGTGCTCACGCACCATGCTGGTGGTTTCCATGCTGACGAGCTGGTTGCAGTGGTTGCCGAAAGCCGCCAGCGTGGAATGCAGCACGACATCGCCCTGGCCGAGGCGATCGGTGCCGCCGGCAAAGTTGATGAGAATACTGTCGGTGGAAATTCCCGAGGGCACACCGCCGAGCACGAAGGTCGGTGTATTCACGCCCTGACGAAAGCCGACGCCGCAGGACTCGCCAAAGACCTGCAGCACACGATGATTCCAGTTCGCAGCATCGAAAGGCTTGCCCTCGCCACGCGCAGCCGGGTCATCGAGCACGGCAATGCGGGCGATGCCGCGATTGATCGTGGCCGACTCCACGCGCACCACAAACGGTACGGCGCGACCATCACTGAGCTGAGTCTGCGAGGTGTCTTGCGGGTAGGCAGCATAGGGGTCAGCGAGTTCGTGGAAACCCTGATCCAGGCGCGAGCGATAGAACCACTGGTATTTTGTGACAATGGAGCAATTGGCGTCGACAGGCTTGCCCAGGCCGGCCTCTTCGGTCTGGCACACGAACGGCTTCTGATGCGGACCGGACAGCACCGGGCCGGTGATCGGATAGTTGTGCAGGACGAGTGTGGCGGCACGGCCGCCGGCGGTGACTTTCAGCGCGTTCTCGGTGGCATCGCCCGGCTTCAGGCCGGTGACGAGGCCGACGTAATAGTCCTTGAAACGGCCTGCCGTGGCTCGCTTGAAGGCGGCAGTGACATCAGCACCATTGCGCGTCACGGTGAACACCGAGCCCGCCGGCAGGCCGCGAATACCCACCAGCGCATCGTTGCCGGTAACAGCATCCGGCAAGCTGGACAACGTCAGCAGCTCGAACTGACCTGGCGCCAGTGGCGTGGTTTTCAAGGTGTGAAAGTCGGCAGTGACTTCGCTGCCGACTTCCTTGCCGGCGGGATCCGGATCTGAATTGCCGCCCAGCAGAGACTTCACGCCGTCGCCACAGCCGGTCAGCAGCAGCAACGTCGGGACAAAAAGAATGGACGCGCGAAAACTCATGGTTGCTCCGGGGCACGGCGGGCAGGTTATGGTTATTTTTAGTTCGCTTCAGGAGCGAGACCACGCCGTGGGGCCGGATTATTCCGTATTGCTCAGAATTCGTCCAGCGTTTGTCGGAGTCCGCTCGCACGCTGTACGCGCTGCCTCATCGCCACTTCCCAGATGCCGTCGCTGCTGGTCAGCAAGGTAAACACCTGCTGCGCGCGGGTGATGCCGGTGTAGATCAATTCGCGCGTCAGCACCGGGCTGCGCTGCGGCGGCAACAACAGCGCGGTGTGCTCGAACTCCGAGCCCTGCGCCTTGTGCACGGTCATCGCGAAGACGGTAACGGCACCATCGAGACGGCTGGGCAGCACCCACTGCAGGCTGGATGCCTCGGCGTCGCTGCCGCCATGGCGCGGGAAGGCGACGCGCAGAATGTCAGCCTGCCCCGGCGTTTCCGCAGGCACGCGGAGCGCGATGCCGATGTCGCCATTCATCAGGCCCAGCGCATAGTCGTTGCGCGTCATCATCACCGGACGGCCCTCGTACCAACCACTGGCGGCGGCCAGCAAGCCGTCGCGCTGCAAGGCCTGAGCGATGCGCAGGTTGAGCGTATCGACGCCGGCCGGGCCATCATGCACCGCGCAGAGCAGGCGGAAGCGGTCAAAGGCCCGGAGCACGGCATGCGCCCAGACATCCAGGGCGCTTTCAGATTCCGTGGCGGACAGGCCGGCAAGCGGCGGACGCTGCCTCTGCAAGACCTGCAAATAGTCGCGATAGCCCACCGCCGTACGCGCGGCATCGCCACTGAGCAGCCATTGCGTCAGTTCCGCTTCGTTGAGCGCCAGCGCTTGCGCATCGGGCAGGCTGCGCGCCAGCAGCGCTTGCGCGGCGGCGACATCGCCCCGGTTCACCGCCTGCGCGAGCTGACCGATGCCGCTGTCCGGGCCGAAACGACGCGACTGACGCAACATGATCGTGTGCTGGGCGAGCGCATGCGTGGCCTGCGAGCCGGCTTGCAGGCCGGACTGGATGGCCGTGGCGGTGAACGGCTGACCGGTGACGACGCCCAGCCAGGCCAGCGTGGCCGGATCGTAAAAGCCGCCTTCGGCATCGCGACAGAGTTCGCCGAGCACCGCCCCCGCCTCCACCGATGCCAGCTGATCCTTGTCGCCGAGCAGCACCAGTCGCGCCGACGGCGGCAGCGCGGCAAGCACGCTGTCCATCAGGTCGAGATCGATCATCGAAGCTTCGTCGATCACAAGCACATCCAGCGCCAGGCGATTACCGGCGTGATGTCGGAAGCGGCGCGTGTCGGGCAGGCTGCCAAGCAGGCGATGCAGCGTGCTGACCTGGCTCGGAATGGCATCGCGCACTGACGCTGGCACGGCAAGATCGGCACGCTGACGGCCGATAGCTTCCGTGAGGCGTGCGGCCGCCTTGCCGGTGGGCGCGGCGAGCTTGATGCGCAACGGTGCGCCCCTCTGCAGCACCTGCGTTTGCAGCAGTGCCAGCAGGCGCACGACGGTGGTGGTCTTGCCGGTGCCGGGGCCGCCGGTAATGATGCTGAAACGGCCACGGGCGGCGATGGCGCAGGCCGCGCGCTGCCAGTCAGGCATGGCAGGCGATGCCGCATCGCTGTCGCCGAAGAGCTGCTGCAGGCCATCGTGCAGGTCGGCATCGATAGCGGTCTGCGCGGCAACATCCGCGGAGAGGCTGAGCGGCTGCAAGCGCGCCCGGATCGCCGCCGCGACACGCTGCTCGCTGTCGAAATAGCGGCGTAGATAGAGCCGCGCATCGGCCAGCAGCAGGATGCCGGAATAGTGCGCGATCTGCGCGGCGAGCGCGGGCAACGAAGCCTGCAAAAACGCCTGCAGATCATGCGTCCCCAGACTCTGCGCCAATAATTGCTCGGGCAGGCAGGCCTGATGCGCCGCCGTCAGCCGCACGCGCTCTGGCGGCAGCGCCAGCGTGCCAGCGGCATTGCGCAGCAAGGCCTGCAAATCGAGGCAGACATGACCACGACCGACCTGATGGCTGGCGAGCGCCGTCAGCAACAGCACGATGGCCGGCGTATCCGGCTGCTGGCGCAGCTGCCAGCGCACCAGCGCACGGTCGACACTGCGCAGCCAACTCCAGCTCACCCACTGGTCGAGCGCCGTCATCAGGTCATCGACCGATAGGCTTTTGGCGGTGAACAGGCTCATGCGCGGCCTCCTTGAAAGAGCTGGTCCATGGCCTCGATGACCTGTCGCGATGGCTTGCTGCTGAACACGCCGCGCGCCGGACCGTCGAGCCCGCGCAGGAAGAAATAAACCACGCCGCCGATGTCGCGGTCGTAGTCATAGCCCGGCAGGCGCACGCGCAACTGGCGATGCAGCGCGAGCACATAACACAGGTATTGCAAATCGTAGCGATGCCCGGCCATGGCCTCGGCGATGGCCTCGTGACTGTAGTCGCCGGCCGTGCTGCCGAGCGCATTGGACTTGTAGTCGAGCACGAAGTAGCGGCCATCGTGCGCGAACACGAGGTCGATGAAGCCCTTGAACAGGCCGTTGAGCAGCCCGGGTTGAGCAGGCGCCTTGGCGTGGCCAGGCAAGGTCTCGGCTTGCGCCAGGGCATCGAGCCCGCTGATGTCGACAGCGTGCGCCGGCAGCAGGAATTCCAGCTCGGCCTTCCAGTCTTCGGCATTGGCCAGCGCGGCCTGGGTGCCGTCTGGCAGCGGCAGCGGATGCGTCAGGCAGCGCAGAATCCAATCCTGTACCACCGGAGTTTGCTCGCCGATGCCGGCACTGGCGCAGCGTTGCTCGATCACGGCATTCAACGCGGACGGATCACGCACAGTCGCCGCAAAGCCCTGCTCGGCCGCGACTTCGAAGAGGCCGTGGAGGAAGTCGCCCCAGCGCGCACCACGCGGGAATTGCTGGATGGCGTTGTCGCTTTCAAGTATGGCGCTCTCAAGCATCTCGTTCGGCAGCAGCGCAGTGCTCAGCGGCTCATCATCGAGTTGTTGCTGCTCGCGGGCGGATTGCGGCGCGGCGTCATCGTGACGAATGGTCACAACGGCTTGCGCTTGAGCCGAGTGCGGCTGATAGCGGATAGCGCTGTAAGAGGCGATCCACCAGGGCTGCTCGGGCCGGCGCGCCAGCGACCGCAGCGCCAGCGTGCCAGCGTCGGGCACGGGCTCGATAAATGGCGTATCCGCCGCCTCAGGCGCAGGCAGAATTTGCAGGCCGGAAGGGCCGGATGCCAGCGTCGCTGCCAGCTGCTCGGCCCAGCGCGCCGGCTCAGCGAGTGACGTCGCGCCCCAAAGCAGCACGCCAATGGCCGACTCCTGCAGCGCCGACGCCTTGCCCGCTGCCAGATGCGCCAACCCCAGCCAGCAGGCGTGCTGCGCTCGTGTCAGCGCGACATAGAGCAGGCGCATGTCTTCGCGCAGGCGCTGTGCATCGGCCGCGGCGCGCATGGCATCGTTGGGGTTCAGCTCGGCGCGACGACGCTGGCCGTCATGCCAGAACATCACGGTTTTCTTCGTGCTGCCGGCATCCTTGAAAGTACACACGAACGGTAGGAACACCAGCGGGTATTCCAGCCCCTTGGACTTGTGGATAGTGATGACCTTGACCAGCCCCTCGTCGCTTTCCAGCCGAAGCGTGTCTTCGCCCTCGCTGCGATGCTCGTTGCCGATGTGCTCGCGCAGCCAACGGATCAGCGCCTGTTCGCCATCCAGCTCGCGGCTGGCCTGCTGCAGCAAATCGGCCAGATGCAGCCAGTTGGTGAGCCGGCGCTCGCCGTCCACCGTGGCTTGCCAGCGCGCCGGCAGGTCGTAGTCGATGAGCACGCGCCGCAGCAGCGGCAACACGCCGCGCTCGCGCCAGCAGCGCTGGTAATCGGCAAAGCGCAGGCAGGCGGCTTCGCGCGCGCGGTCATCGCGCTGCAAGGCATCGAGCGTGGTCAGCGATTGCGCCAAGCTGGCACTGGCCAGCGCTGTGCGAATCAGCGTCTCGTTCTCCGGCGCGGCGCAGGCCATGAGCAGGCGCAGCACATCCGGCGCCTCCAGGCTGTCATACAGCGAGTCGCGATCCGAGAGATAGACACTGCGCACGCCCCTCGCCGCCAACGCGGTGCGAATGGCCTTGGCCTCGACGCCATCGCGCACGAGCACGGCCATATCGGCGCTTGTGACGGCCTTGAGCTCGCCACTGCCGGCTCGAAAACCGGCCTTGCCGCGCTGGCCCAGACTGAGCAGACGCGCCATCTCGCTGGCGCAACGGTCAGCCATCGCCGCGATGTAATTGGCTTTGCTCAGCATCTCCTCGCCGGGCAGCGTCCACAGCGTGAGTGGCGCGGCGGACTCGCCCGTCACCGTCCACTGGCGCGACAAGCCATTGGCCTTGACCGACAGGAACGGCATGGGGTTCTCCGTCGCGTCTTTGTAGCCAAAGGCACCGGCATAGTCCGAGGCGTCATCACGCGTTTCGGCCTGCTCGAACAGATGATTCACCGCCACCACCAGCGCATCGCTGGAGCGGAAATTGGTGTCTAGCGCGGACAAGCGGCCGGCCGTGTCCTGGCGCGCCTTCAGGTAGGCATTGATGTCGGCGCCACGAAAGCTGTAGATGGCCTGCTTGGGGTCGCCGATCAGAAAAATGCCGCGCTCGTGATGATTCGCTGCCAGCTCGTAAAGGGCATCGAAGAGACGGTATTGCAGTGGGTCGGTGTCCTGGAATTCATCAATGAGCGCGACCGGGAATTGCTGCCGGATCAGCGCACGCAGGGTGTCGCCACGATCGCCTTGCAGGGCGGCGTCGAGGCGCGTGAGCAGGTCATCGAAACCGAGCAAGGCGCGAGCCTGCTTGGCGTCATTGAAGCGACGGGCCACGCCTTCTGCGGCGTGATGCCAGGCGGCATCGACAGGTTTCGGCAGAGCAGCGACCTGTGCCGGCAGCTCAGCCAGGGCCGCCAGAACGGAGTCTTGGCGGAGGCTGTCAGGCATGAGCGTTTTGGCTTTCAATGCCTCGTGCAGGTACGGCAGCGAGAGCTTGCTCAGGTTGTCCGGCTTGTCGAAGCTCGTTGCCGTCGGCGATACCGCCCAGTTGCGCAAGGTTTGCAGGCGGCCTGTCAAATACTTGCGGCTGAGTTTGTTGCCAAGGAACAGCCCGGCATCAATCGCTTCGGACAACACCGCTTCGATGTGATCGACCCTCGCCAGCCACGGCGCCTTCAACGCCTGCAACTGCACCAGCGCCTGCTGCAGCGCGTCCTGCAAGCTGCCCGAAGACACCGCATCGCTGCTGCCAAAGAGCTGGCGCAGCGTCGGCAAAAGCGCGTCCGGCGATGGCCACGCCGATTCGATCAGCGCCAGCGCATCCTGCGACAACGGGTAAGTTTCGGCGCGCCAGTAGTCGCGCACGGCCTCGGTCAGCAGCGCGTTCAGATCAGGCTCCACCACCTCAGTAAACAGGCTGCCGCTGTCGAAGGCGTGCTCGCGCAGCATGCGCTGGCACCAGCCGTGAATGGTGGCGATGGCGGCATCGTCCATGCTCTGCGCGGCGAGGTCGAGCTGCCGTGCCAATGCCGGGTGGCGCTCGCTGGGATAATCAGCGAGCAGGCCTTGCAGAAAGTCGTCGGGCTGGCCCGGCAGCTCGCCGCGAAACGCGCGGGCGCTTTCCACCAGGCGTCGACGGATACGGTCGCGTAGCTCCTGCGTGGCGGCATCGGTAAACGTCACCACCAGAATTTCGGCGGGCAGCAAGGCACGACTGAACGCCGTGTCGTCAGGGCCGTGGCCGAGTACCAGGCGCACATACAAGGCTGCGATGGTGTAGGTCTTGCCGGTGCCGGCGCTGGCCTCGATCAGGCGCGAGCCGTGCAACGGGAAGCGTAGCGCGAGAGGGGGGAAGCGAAGTGCCAGGGGCAGCGAGCTCATGCGTCATCCCCTTCGTCATCGGCCGCGACGGCGCTGAGTGCGCCAGCCTCCAGTGCCGTCAACATCGGTTCGTAAAGCACGCCGGCCCAGTGTGCGAACTCGCCATCCTGCCAAAGCGCCTCGAAGTCCGGGAACTGCCGCGACAGGCTGGACTGACGGGCTTTTTCGCCAGGATTGAAGCCGCCGTCGTAAAGGTCGGCGGCTTTCGCGCAAGCAACCGCCTCGCCTTTATCCGCATTGATCGGCAAAAAAGTCAGCGCCGTGCGCGCCGTGACCGGCAGCGGTTGCCGGGCATGCAGCGCCCAGGCTTGCAGCCACGCTGTCACGATTCGGGCAGCCTCATCACGCTGCAGCGGTCGCCAAGTCAGCGTCACATCGCGAGCGACAAGGATCACCTGCACCGGCTCCGGCTGCAAGGCTGCGAGTACCGTCAGCACCCAGCTGCCGAGCAGCTTGTCGAGCCTGAGCGCGCTCAGATTGAGCCCGTCCTTGCCGATGAGTTTCGTTTTGCCGCTGTTGCAGAAACGGCTGGCATTGAGGCTGAGCAGCGCCAGCCCGGCATCGCCACGATACAGCGATGGCAAGCGCAAAATCTCACTGGCTGATGACGCCGGCAACGCCACGCTCAAGCCTCCCACCACCGCCTGCGGCCACTGCGCCTGAATCTGCAGCCAGCGCTGCAACTGATTCAGCGCATCAGCCTGCAGAGCAGCCTGCCAGCGCCGCCCGAAGCCGGCCAGCGGCAAACGCCCCTCGCCCTGCAAACGCTGCGTAGTCTCGTCCAGCGCCGTCGGCAAGGCTGCCAACGCGGCATCCAGCGGCAGATGCTCGATGCTTAAACGGGCACCATCGAGCACGCTCTGCAAGGCGGCATGATGATAGAGCCCGCTGAGATCGAAGGGCTCGTGATCTTCCAGCGCCTGCTCCTCGCGATCGAGCTGAACCTTCAAGCGCGTTTTGAAGAACTGCCCGACCGGATCGCGCAGCAGACGCTGCAAGCCTTCAACCGTGACTGGCAGCGGCGGCAGCAATTCGGGCAAAAGCCAATCCGTGTCCGCCGCTTCCTGAGCACCAGACTGATGCTGCGCCAGCCACTCGCCGGCATAGCTGAACACGCCGCTGCCTGGTGTGAAGTAGCGCGCGCTGAAGGGCTGCAGCGGATGCACGGTGGTCAGCGCCGCCAGCAGATCGCCGCCGCCCGCCAGCGTCCAGCCCTGGGCAATGTGCTCATGCAACTGGCCGACCAGGACCGACGGCGGGCGCTCGCTGTTGTCGCGCACACTGCGCCCGACCCAGCTGATGTAGAGCTGTTCGCGCGCCGACAGCAGCGCTTCCAGCATCAGGTAGCGATCATCTTCGCGGCGCGAACGATCGCCGGGACGGTAGTCGCCGGCCATCAGATCAAAGTCCAGCGGCGGTTGCCGGCGCGGGTAATCGGCCTCGTTCATGCCAAGCAGGCAGACCACGCGAAACGGGATGGCGCGCATGGGCATGAGCGTGCAGAAGTTGATGGAGCCAGCCAGAAAGCGTTGCTGCAAGCCACCGGCATCGAGCCCGGCCAGCCAGGCTTCGCGCACCAGCACCAGCGGCAACGCCTCGACCACACCGGCCTGGCGGCAATTGCCCAGCCACGACTCCAGCGCCGTTTGCAGCTGGCTCAGCAAAGCTGAATCAGCCTCGGCCTGAGCAACGGCATCAATGCCCGGCCGCGCCTCCGTACTGAAGAAACGCGCCATGAGCTGTTGCAGGCGCAGCAGCCATTGCTCCGGCGTGGCTGGCTGCTGCAACTCGCGCAAGGTGTTCGACAAGGCATCGAGCAGATCGCTTAGCGGCCCGAGCAAGGCGGCAGACAGGCCGGCGGCTTCGTCACAGGGAATCAGCGTAGCGCCATCCGCCGCGGTCAGGGGCATGTCGCCGGCGGCATAGCCCAGCAGCAAACGGTCGATGCCGAACTGCCAGGTATTGGCATCGATCGCCGCCGACATCCCCTGCGTGGCCCGCTGAGCCCCGTCGATGCCCCAGCGGATGCCGGCCTGGCTGATCCAGCGGCGTAGCAGCGGCAAGTCGCCGACCTGCACGCCGAAGCGCAGACGCAGCGCCGGCACATCCAGCAAGTCCATGATTTCCGTGGCGGTAATGCGCTGCTCGGGCAGCGCTAGCAGATACTCCAGCGCAATCAGCAAGGGCTGCACGCCACGCTGGCGCTGATCGGCGAGCGCAAACGGCAGATGCCGGGCATGGCCGCGCTCGAACTGGCCGAACACGGCCTGCACCAGCGCGGCATAGGTGTTCACATCGGGCACCATCACGATGACATCGCGCGGACGCAGCGTAGGGTCGGCGGCAAAGCGCGCCAGCAGCTGGTCGTGCAGAATTTCCACTTCACGCCGGGCACTGTGCGCGATGTGGCAGCGCACCGACACATCCTGCGTGGCCTTCACCGCCGGCCAGAGGTCGCGCGTTTCCGCCAGCGGACGCAGATTGAGCACATCGTCCTGGAGCTGGCCAAGCAGCGTCTGCGTGGCCGGCTCGGTGAAAAAGTCGTGCCGGCTTTCCTGAAACGCTGCCAGCAACGGCGAGATGAATTTGCTGGCTTCGGCGTTGTCCAGCAGGCTGAGAAAGTCGCGACCCTGCCGGCCCCAGGCCGCCAGCAGCGGATGCGCATGCTGATGCCAGTCCTCTGTGCCTAGGCCAGCCTCCGGCATGCCCGGCTTGCGCGCCTGACGGCGATACGCCTGCCGCAGCAGGTCGCGATCCTCGACGATATCGCCCCAGTAGTATTGGCAGGGATTCAGTACGGCGAGGATGACCTGGCACCACGGCGCGATGGCCGCGAGCACTTCCAGCGCCTGCGCCGGCAGCGCCGACAGCCCGAAAATCACCACCCGACGCGGCAAGGCCGAGGGCCGCGCCTTAAGCTGACTCACCGCCTGCAAAAACTGCGGATGCACCAGCGCACGACTGCCGGCCGTGGCCAGACCATCCGCGCGTAAATCCTTCAGCAGGGCTCGCCACAACGCCGCCTGCCAGCGCTGATGCGGCGGCAACGGCTGCGTGCCGCCGCGACTGAGGCGCAGCTGATCCAGCCCCTGCGCCCAATCCGTCAGCCAGTCGGCGCGATAAACCTGATACTGGTCGTACAAATCCGCCAGTCGCTCGGCGAGCTGATAGCGCCGGCGGCCGAATGCATCATCGCTCAGGTAGCGCGCCAGCGGCGCAAAGTCGGGCTGGGTCAGCAGCGAGGGCAGCAGACGCAGCAAACGCCAGGTCAGCGGCTGCTTGTCCAGCGGCGATTCGGTGGGGATGGCGTCGGCGCCGAGCACGGCACGATAGACCTGCCAGAGAAAGCGCGCCGGCAGCTGCACATCGACCGCCGCCGCGATGCCGCAACCGCCGCCGGTCTGCGTGCCATCCGGCGCGAACTCGGGATCGGCGGCCAGCGCCATGCGCAGCCATTGCGCGATGCCGTTGCTCTGCACCACCATCACATCCGATTCCAGCGGCCGCAGCGGATGACCGGCAACCCAGCCCGTGACCAGCTGGCGCAACTGCTCCAGCTGATTGCCGTGCAGCACCAACAGTCCCGGGGCGATGTCCACTGCCTGCCTCATAGCCTTCCCTTTCAATCGAATATCACCGCCAACGCGAAAGATAGCGTATAAAAGTCATTGATTTTCACTGCTACCGTTAAGGTCCCGGCAAATGAGCGAAGAAGCCCCCAAAACCAGCCCGCTGACCGCGCTCGGCAGCGTCTTTCGCGCCTGGTTCGGCGTGCAGAGCGATGCCAATCGCCAGCGCGACTTTGCCACCAGCGACCCGAAACCGTTCATCATTGCCGGCATCATTTTCGCCGTGGCCATGGTGGTTGGCGTCATTGTGCTGGTCAACATAGCTTTGTCCGCTACAACTCCGACCTGAGTTCTGTATAGCATGTCGCCTGCTTTTTTACGGATGACCGCGATGCTGGCCGAACGCTTCCCTCAAACCTCGACATGCTTCTCGCGCAGCCCCGACCTGCAGGGCCCGACACCCGATGCCGTGCGCGCAGCCATCCGCCAGTATTTTGTGGCCACCTTCGACCGCTACGAGCAGCTTTTCGAAGTGCTGACCTGCGACGAGGCCTACTACACGAAGCCGATTTCGCTGCGCCATCCGCTGATTTTCTACTTCGGCCACACCGCCACCTTCTTCATTAATAAGCTATTGCTGGCTCGCCTGATGAGCCAGCGCATCAATCCGCGCTTCGAATCGCTGTTCGCCGTGGGCGTGGATGAAATGAGCTGGGATGACCTCAACGACGCGCACTATGACTGGCCCGCCGTTGCCGAGGTCAGGGCCTATCGCGACCAGGTGCGCACCGCCGTGCTCGATGTCATCGACACCGCTGCGCTAAGCCTGCCCATCGACTGGCAAAACCCGTGGTGGGCCGTGATCATGGGCATCGAGCACGAGCGCATCCACCTTGAAACCTCGTCGGTGTTGATGCGCCAGCACGCCCTCGAATTCGTCAAGCCACACGCGGCATGGCAGCCCTGCCGCGACACCGGCACCGCACCGACCAACCGTCTACTGCCGGTCGCGGCCGGCGAAGTCGTGCTCGGCAAAGCCTTCAACAGTGCCACCGTTGACCCTTTCTACGGCTGGGACAACGAATACGGCCAGCATCGCGCCCAGGTGCCGGCATTCGAGGCATCCCAGTATCTGGTCAGCAATCAGGAATTCCTGGCCTTTGTCGAGGCCGGCGGCTATCGCGAAGATCGCTACTGGAGTGAGGAAGGGCTGAACTGGCGCAACTACGCTCGCGCCGAACACCCGACATTCTGGTATCGCGCCGATGCTAGCAGCCATGCCGGTAGCAACGCCGGCAACAGCAGTGGCTGGCAACTACGCCTCATGACCGAAGTCATTGCCATGCCCTGGGACTGGCCGGCCGAGGTCAACTGCCTGGAGGCCCAGGCCTTCTGCCGATGGCAAAGCGAACAGCTCGGCCGCCCGGTGCGCCTGCCCAGCGAAGACGAATGGCAACGGCTCTACGCCGTCTCCGGTGCCCGCGAAGTCGCCAACGATGCCGCCGCCGACAGCAACCGCCATCTCGATCACTACGCCTCGTCCTGCCCGGTCGCGCGCTTCCGTCACGGCGATTTCTTCGATGTCACCGGCAATGTCTGGCAATGGACCGACACGCCGACCTACCCCTTCGACGGCTTCGATGTGCACCCGATCTACGACGACTTCACCACGCCGACCTTCGACCAGCGCCACAACCTGCTCATGGGCGGCTCGTGGATATCCTGCGGCAACGAAACCCGCCGCAGCGCCCGTTACGCCTTCCGCCGCCATTTCTTCCAGCATGCCGGCTTCCGCTATGTCGTTTCCGAGACCCCGATGACCCAGACCAGCGCCTACTACGAAACCGACAAGCAGCTCTCGGAATACGCCGAATTCCACTACGGCGACGAATACTTCGGCGTGCCCAACTTTCCCAAGGCACTCGCCGACATCGCCCTCGCCGCCACAGCCGGCAAGCCTCGCCGCAGCGCACTCGACCTCGGCTGCGCCACTGGCCGTGCGACTTTCGAGCTGGCCCGCGAATTCGACCAGGTCGCCGGCATCGACTTCTCGGCCCGCTTCATCGGCCTCGGCGTGCAGCTCGCCGAGCAAGGCGTAACGCGCTACACCCTGCCCGACGAAGGCGAGCTGGTCAGCTACAAAACCCGCAGCCTGAGCGACCTCGGCCTCGATGCCACGCGCAGCAAAGTCAGCTTCAGCCAGGGCGACGCCTGCAACCTGAAGGCGCAGTTCAGCGGCTACGATTTCATCCTCGCCGCCAACCTCATCGACCGCCTCTACGACCCGGCGCTGTTCCTGCGCAGCGTGCACGAACGCCTGCAGCCCGGCGGCATCCTCATGCTGACCTCGCCCTACACCTGGCTCGCCGAACACACCCCGCGCGACGCCTGGGTCGGCGGTTTCAAGAAGGATGGCGAGAGCTACACCACGCTGGATGGCCTGCAAGCCCTGCTCGGCGCGCACTTCCGCCTGATGCAGCCAGCGCAGGATGTACCCTTCGTGATCCGCGAAACACGGCGCAAGCACCAGCACACCGTGGCCGAGGTCACGCTCTGGGAGCGCATCGCCTGATGAGCGGCATACCGTACGATTTCGACACGCCGATTTCGCGCGCCGGCACGCACAGCGAAAAATACGACGGCCGCCAGCGCATCTTCGGCACCGACGCCGTACAGCCGCTGTGGGTTGCGGACATGGACTTCGCCGCCCCGCCCGCCGTCACCGAGGCGCTGATCGCTCGTGCGCAACACCCGATCTACGGCTATACCGACGCGCCAGACAGTCTCTACACCGCCATCCAGGACTGGCTGCAAGACCGGCACCAATGGACGGTCGCGCGCGAAGACATTCTGCTCACGGCCGGCGTCGTCGGCTCGCTGCATGCTGCCGCGCTGGCCTTTGCCGGCCCCGGCGACGGTGTCATCGTGCAGCCGCCGGTGTACTTCCCGTTCTTCTCGGCGGTCACCCGCAGCGACCGCCGCCTGCTGCTCAACCCGCTGACCGAGGTCGATGGCCACTGGCAGATCGACTTCGACCACCTCGGACGCTGCGCCGCCGATGGTGCCAAGGCACTGCTGCTGTGCTCGCCACACAACCCCGTCGGCCGTGTTTGGCGGCGCGACGAGCTGGAGCAGATTCTGGCCATCGCGCGCCGCCACGGACTAGTGATCTTCAGCGACGAAATTCATGCCGACTTGATCTATCCCGGCGAACGGCACATCCCGCTGGCGACGCTGGCTCAGCCCGGCGACCGCATCGTTACCGCCATGGCCCCGAGCAAGACCTTCAACCTGCCCGGCCTCGGCCTGTCCTATCTGATCAGCAGCGACCCCATCCTGCGCGACGAGCTGCGCCGTGTGCTCGCCGGCCTGCATGTCGGCAACAGCAATCCGTTCAGCCTGGCCGCGGCCGAAGCCGCCTACCGCGAGGGTGGCGACTGGCTGGATCAGCTCATGGGGTATCTGCGCGATACACAAACTGCCGTGACCGAGCTGCTGGCGGCAGAACTGCCGCAGATTCGCGTGACAACGGCAGAAGGGACTTATCTGCTCTGGCTGGATTGCCGTGGACTAGGCTTGAGCGATGTGGATCTACACAGATTTTTTATCGATGACGCCGAGCTAGGCCTCAGTGCCGGGACTGTGTTCGGCCCGGGTGGCAGCGGCTTCATGCGGCTGAATATCGGTGCGCCAAGAGCAGAGATTCTGACGGCAATCAGGAAGCTGGTGACGGCGTGGAAGCTGCGCTAGCGTCAGCGCATCGACAGATTCAGCCGCGCAAGGCCGTATGAATCGCGCTCAGTTCAACACGGCTTCGAGCACCCGCTGGCAACGCCCGCCACTCACTCACCCGCTGCCGCCACACTTTCGCCTGAAACGTCTTGGCGACATGACGGAAGGCATGGCCATCAATCTCGCCATCATACAAAGCCCGACCAGCATCAAAAGCCGGCTCGTTGAACAAGGTTTCGCCCTGCCCCTGCCAGCGCTCGCATGCCGCCAGACTTTGCTGCATCAATGGCACAAACACACGGCTGATCTCCGCCAGCAGCGGCTCCAGCGCAGCATCAACCTGCAACTCTCCGCTAGCCTGCAGCAGCGCCAGATCGCCGCGATGCAGTCTCAGCAGCCAAGCATGCAGTGCCGGTGCGCGCGATTGCATCCAGCGACACGCCGACGGATCACTCAGATTCATGCCGAGCTGACCGTAAAGAGCAGCATCGGCCAGCGTCAGGCGCTCGCCGAGAATGAAAGGCCGCTGACGCAGCAACGCATCCAGAATGGTGATGAGTCGCTCGAAGGCATCCTCGAGCAAGGCATGTGTGGCCGGAAAACCCGGCCGTGACGGTGGTTGAACACCGGCCGGCATGCCAGCCAGACGAAATCCCTCGGGGGCCACGCTGAACAGATACGGCAGGCGCTCGGTCTGGCGCCGCTGCCAGCGCGCCATCACCGGCCGCTTCAGCAGACCCGGAATACCCAGCTCGCGTACCAGCCGCGCGCTGGCATCGTTGTCCTGCGCCGATACCTTCCAGCGATTGTGATGGACCATATACAAGCCGAACTCATCGGCATAATCATCAATGAGCGCCGCCACAAAGTGCGCCACCGGCTCGTCCGGCAGCAAACGGCGCGATGCCATGGTGCGCTGATCGAACCATTCAGCGATGGCGGTGGAGTCGTAGAGATTTTCGCCATCCGGCCCGAACAGGAAGGGCACCAGCGGAAATTCGTCTTCGGCGCTCATGCGCGGCCAGGTCAGCGGCAGCAGGCCACGCGTGAGCAGTTCACGGCGCAGAGAATATCGGATGCGTTCAGCACTCGTGGCCTGCTCCGGCAGTACCCGGAATGACAGGCCGTGATAGCGGCAGAGCAGAATGACCTTGAGGCCGAAGGGCGACAGCTCGGAAGTCCAGACCACCCAGGGGACATTGGTTTTCGCGACGCTCGGCATGTGAAGACCCTTGGGCAAAATGCTAATGTGCCTCTTTAACACAAGGCTCCAGCCATCAGAAGAGATCCGCCATGTCCAAGCCCTTCGCCAATCAACACGCCCTCGTCACCGGAGCCGGTTCCGGCATCGGCCGCGCCACTGCCCTGCTGCTCGGCCAGCTCGGCGCCAACCTGACCTTGTGCGACCGCAACCCCGGCGCGTTGCAGGAAACCACTGATCTGCTCACCGCCAAAGGCACGCGCATCGATCAGGAAGTCGTCGATGTCTCCGACTGGACAGCGATGCAGGCCCTGGCTGAGCGCGTCCACGCCCGCCATGGCACGCTCGATGTGCTGGTCAACAACGCCGGGGTGGGCACGGCCGGTCCGTTTCTCGATACGCCCATCGAAGACTGGCAATGGGTCATGGGCATCAATCTGATGGGCGTGGTGCATGGCTGCAAGGCCTTTGGCACGCGCATGGCGGCAGACAAACGCGGCCATATTGTCAATATCGCGTCAGCGGCGGGCTACTACGCGGCGCCCGACATGTCAGCCTATTCCGCCAGCAAGCATGCCGTCATGGGTCTGACCGAGTCGCTGCGACTGGAGATGGCCGTACACGGGGTTGGCGTCAGCGCCATCTGCCCCGGTGTCATCAATACCAACATCGTCGCCGCCACGCGTATGCACGGCAGCACCGCCAAATCGCAGGACAAGCTGGTGGCGATCTACCAGAAGCGCAATTACGGCCCGGAGCATGTCGCCGAGGCGGTGGTCAGCGCCATCACCGGCAATCGCGCCGTGGTGCCGGTCAGCCCGGAGGCCTGGGCACTGTATGCCGGCAAGCGTTTCCTGCCCGGGGTCATGGATGCCATGCAGCGCACGGCGTGGTTCCGCAAGCTGAAGCCGTCCTGATATTCAGTTGCAGGTGGCCTGAACGACCGCCATTTCCGCGCTTTCAGCCAATCCTGCCGGCTGCTGCAATGCTAGCCTCTTCATGACCGATAAGTCACAGAGCATCACATGATCGACTTCGCCGCTTTCTGGCAGGAACTCTCCGCCCGTCCCGACTTCTGGGGCTTCATCAGCATCCCCATCGTGGCCGCCATCGTGACCTGGGCTCATGTCTGGTGGGCGGTGAAGATGATGCTGTATCCGATCGACTACATCGGCATCCGCACCCCGCGCCTGCGCAAGCTGCTCGGCATCAACATTGACCTGCTCGGCTGGCAGGGCATCATCCCGCGCGGGGCGCGCCGGATGTCCGACATCGTGGTCGATAACGCCATCAGCAAGATGGGCTCGGTCAGCGACTTCGTGCGCCAGATGGAGCCGGAGAAAATCGGCAACTATGTGGCGCAGCATGTCAGCTCGCGCATCGAGGAGTACACCGACGAGGCGATGACAGAGCGCAATGCGGTGTTCTGGGAAAACCTGCCGCCGCTGGTGCGCAAGGGCGTGTACCGGCATGTCCGCAATAACCTGCCGAAAGTCATGCAGCGCCTGATTCACGCTGTCATCGACGACATCGACAATCTGGTGGATGTGAAGGAGATGTGCGGCCGCCAGCTCGAAGCCGACCGCGCGCTGGTGGTGCGCCTGTTCAGCGAAGTCGGCGACGCCGAGTTCCGCTTCATCGTCAATGTCAGTTTCTGGATCGGCCTCGGCTTCGGCCTGCTGCAGATGCTGCTCTTCTACTTCCTGCCCTGGCACGCCATGCTGCCGCTCTACGCCGCCGTGCTCGGCCTCGCCACCAACTGGCTGGCGCTGGCCATGGTCTTCCGCCCGCTCGACCCGGTGCGCATCGGCCCGTACAGCTTTCAGGGTCTGTTTCTGCGTCGCCAGGCCGCTGTTTCCGACAAGTTCGCCGAGCTCTGCTCGCAGGAAATCCTCACTATCCATCGCTTCATGAGCGAGATGCTGATCGGCGAAAACTCCGATCGGGCACGTCGCCTGATCAAGCGCCACATCAGCACGCTGGTGGATGATTCGCCGCTGGCGCGCACCGGCGCTCAGGTCATGATGGGCGCTGTCGGCTACTCCGAATTCAAGACCCGCATTGCTGATCAGGGTGCTGCTTTTGCGTTGCTGCCACTGGCCGACAAAGACTTCAATCGCGAGCGCTCGGCAGCGCTGGCCGAGCTGCTGGCTGGCAAAATGAAAGAGATGACGCCGGCTGAATTCCAGGGTCTGCTGCGCCCGGCCTTTCAGCAAGATGAATGGATTCTGCTGGTCCTCGGTGCCGTCACCGGTCTGCTCGCCGGCACAGCACAGCTGCTGCTCGGCTTTGCCTGATACGGCAACAGGCGATACTGAATCCCAGACAACAAAAAGCCCGCACTAGGCGGGCTTTTTGTTACCACAATATGGCTCCTCGAACTGGACTCGAACCAGTGACCCACGGATTAACAGTCCGTTGCTCTACCGACTGAGCTATCGAGGATCGGTGAGGACGCGAATCATAGTGATGACCCCGTGACCGGTCAAGCCTCTGCGCGACTGTTTGCTCAGAAAAAAGGCGCACACGACACAAGCGCCCGGCCAGCCGGATCAAGGCAGCGCCAGACTCCACAGCGGCACCGTCAGCAGCGACAACAGAATGCCGATACCCAATACGGCATTGGCCAGCTCCGGCTCCAGATGAAACTGCTCGGCCAGAATCGCCGCCGAGATCATCGGCGCCATGGCAGCCTGTAACACAGCAACACTCAGAATCGCCCCGGATACCCCCAACGCAGAGCCCAGGCTCCACATCACCACCGGAGCCAAGGCCATTTTCCAGCCCAGCGCGACCCCCACCGGCAGCCACTGATGACGCGCCAGCTGCAGCTTCAGGCGCAAACCCACCGAGAACAGTGCCAATGGCGCCAGCGACTGCGCCAACCGGTGCAGCACGCTATCCACTTCGGATGGCCAGCCGCCCAGCTGCCCCACCAGCAAGCCGATGATCAGGCAGACAAACGCCGGGAACAGCAGCACACGCTTGACCACCGCTGACGGCGTGGCCGCCTGACCGGCGTAGACCACGCCAACCAGCACGCCACCGAGGCTGAGCATGACAAAGCAGCCGAGCTGATCGGCAACCACGCCCAGCGCCAGCTGCTCAGAACCACGCAGGGCTTCCAGCATGGGATAGCCCATGAATGAGGTGTTGCCGAGGCCACAGACCAGCGTCAGTGCGCCAATACGGCCGTTCGACCAGCGCAGACGGCGGCCGAGGAAGCGACAGATCAGGAAAGCACCGAGGAACACCAGCCACTGCGAAATCACCAGATACCAGAGATTGGGGTCGAGATGCAGGCGGGGAATCAGCTCCAGCACCATCGCCGGCAAGGCAATTTGGATCACCCACCAATTCAGGCTCGGCGCCAGCGTGGCCGGCGGATTGCCATAGCGTCGCATGAGCACGCCCAGCAGCAGACACACCGACAGCAATAACAGCGCACTCATCGCAACTCCGGGACAGGACTCTCGCAGGGCGCTAGGGTAGCCGATTCAGGTGCACGGAAAATATCCCTGAATGGGTGTAGCGTTTCAGGCTTTGTATCGTCTAAGACATGTGAACCTGCCATTCAGAGCATAAAGCATCATGAACCGAAGAAACTTCCTGCTTGGCGGCCTGGCCGGCCTGTTCGCCACACGTCTGGCCAATGCCGCCACGGCCGCCACCAGAAAATCCAAAGGCTTCATTCAATCACCGGCGTTCTGGCGCAAGAAAGTCAGCCCCGATGTCTGGGATGTACTGTTCCAGGAAGTCACCGAGTCGCGCTTCTCCAGCCAGCTCAACTACGAAAAAAACGCCGGCACTTATGTGTGTGCAGCCTGCTATCAACCCTTGTTCAACAGCAACGCCAAGTACGACAGCGGCACCGGCTGGCCGAGCTTCTTCCGGGCCCTGCCCAACGCCATCGGCCAGCGTGAGGACCGCAGCTTGTTCATGCTGCGCGTGGAATACCACTGCTCGCGCTGCGGTGGTCATCAGGGCCATGTTTTCGAGGATGGCCCCAAGCCCACCGGCCTGCGCTACTGCAATAACGGCCTGGCGTTGCAATTCATCGAGCAAGGCGCCGTCCTGCCGGCACTGAGAGGCTGATCATGAAATCATTCCGGATAGCAACTCTGCTTCTCTGCATCACTCCTTTTTCAAGCCATGCCGCCCCTGCGGCTGAAGTCGGAACGACGGAAACAGCCATCTTTGCCGGCGGTTGCTTCTGGTGCAGCGAGTCCGACTTCGAAAAGCTCAAGGGTGTGCAGACGGTCATCTCCGGCTATATCGGCGGGCGTACCGAGCAGCCGACCTACGCCGAAGTGTCTGGTGGTGCCACCGGGCATCTGGAAGCCGTGGCCGTGCAGTACGACCCCAGCGTGGTCAGCTACGGGCAACTGGTCAGCTATTTTTGGCGGCATCATGATTTTCTCGATGCCAATGGACAGTTTTGTGATCGCGGCGAACAATACGGCCCGGCCATCTTCACCGCCAATGCCGCTCAAGCGCGTATCGCGGAGCAGAGTAAAGCCGCCCTGAGCAAGACCCGCGGCGTGAAGAAAATTGCCACGCGCATCCTCCCGGCCGGTCAGTTCTACCCGGCCGAGGACTATCATCAGGACTACTACAAGAAAAACAGCTTCCGTTACCAGTACTACCGCTTGTCTTGTGGCCGCGATGCCCGTATGAAGGTGCTTTGGCCCAACTGATGCTTCTGAGCTTATGCAACTGCCCGCCAGCTATGCCGTTTACCTGTTGTCACTCATGCTCGAACGCGGGCATGCGGTGGCCGATGTGCTGGCAGGCACTGAGCTGACCGAACCCGAACTGGGCACGCATAACCGGCGCATCGAAGGGCAGCAATACGGCCGTATGCTGGCCAATGCGCTGCGCATCAGCGGCGATCCGGCGCTGGCCTACGAGCTGGGCCTGCGCAGCCAGCTCACCCAGCACGGCTTTGTCGGCTTCGGCCTGATGAGCAGCAGCACACTGGAAGAGGCGGTGACACTGGGTCAGCGCTACCTCCAAGCGCGTGCGCCCTTGTTCGACAGCCGCATCGAATATCAGGACGACTGGGTCATCGTCGAGCTGGCCGAAACCATCTCGCTCGGCGTGCTGAAGAGCTTCACCTGCGACATCGTGCTGGTCGAGCTCTGCTGCTTGTTCAATCGTCTGCTCAGCGGCCAGCCCACACCCTCCCAGTGGCGCAGCGAAATCTGCGTGCCCTACCCTGAGCCGGCGCACTATGCCGCCTGGCGGGATCGTCTGCCCAAGTTCCATTTTTCGCAGCCAAACATGCAAATCCGCTTTCCGCGGCAGCTGCTGGCACATCGCATTGCCACCGCGAATCCGGTCACGGCACAACTGGCCATTGCGCAGTGCGAGCAGGAGCTGGCCGACCTGGCAGCTGCGGATGCCAAAGACCCGTGGGTCGCTCAGGTGCTGACGCTGCTGATTCCTCGACAGGGCCGCTACGACCGGCTCAGTGAGCTGGCAGAGCACCTGCATCTTTCCGAGCGCACACTCAAGCGCCGCTTGCAGGATGCCGGCACCTCCTATCAACGCCTGCTCGATCAGGCCAGACAGCAGCAAGCAGAAGCCATGCTGGCCAGACCCGATGCCTCGGTCGCCAAGATCGCCGAGGCGCTCGGCTATCAGGACCCGGCCAACTTCACCCGCGCCTTTCGCCAATGGACGGGGCTGTCGCCCACCGCCTACCGTCGCCAGCAATTCAGCCCCGCCTGAGAACGCCTGAGGCAGCCCGCAAAGTGGCCTGATTTGACAGATTTTCGGCACAACCGCCCCTGACGCTCGCGCGCCGAACCGCCTAATCTGATGCTGTCGGACTTTCCTGTCCGTCGTTTTCAACGAGGCATCGCTTCATGACATCAACTAATTCAAGCGCACCGGCCATGACCGATGCGCAGAAAGCAGAACACATCAAGAGCACTGTACTGGCGGCTGGCGTCGAGCTGCGCGCACGTCACGGCTGGCTCAAGCATCAGGATGCCATCGGCGCCGGCATCATGATCCTGTCCCTGCTGGGCATGATCACCAGCGGTACGCTCTATGTTCAGGGCGTAATTGCCTGGTGGATCTGCGTGCCGGTCACAGCCATTTTTGCGTCCTTCATTCATGAGCTGGAACACGACCTGATCCACATCATGTATTTTCGCAAGCAGCCGAAAATCATCAACTTCATGTTGCTCATGGGCTGGATCGCCCGCGCCAGCACGGTCAGCCCGTTTGTGCGCCGCAAGCTGCATCTGCATCACCACAAGTTCTCCGGCACCGAGTCCGATCTCGAAGAGCGCGGCATCACCAATGGCGAACGCTGGGGTCTGCGCCGCCTGCTTATGACCGGCGACAACATGCTCGCCGTCTATCTGCGCCCGATGACGATGCGCAACGCCACGCGTGCCTACATTCAGTCGCAGAAGCCGAAGAGCAAGGCCGAAGTTCACGCCATGGTGAAGGAGCAGGTCGGTGCCTACTTCCCGCTCGGCAACATCTACTACGCGCTGTTTCACGGCTGGATCGTCTGGCATCTGGTCAGCTTCGGGGCAGGCGTTACCGGCTATGCCATCACCCTGCCAGGTTGGGCAGTGACTGGGCTCAACGGCCTCGATATCTTCGCCGTGGTGTACATGCTGCCGGCCTTCCTGCGCACCTTCTGTCTGCACTTCATCAGCTCCAACATGCACTACTACGGTGATGTCGAAGCGAAAAACGTGATGCAGCAGTGCCAGGTCCTGAACCCGTGGTGGCTGATGCCCATGCATCTGTTCTGCTTCAATTTCGGCAGCACACATGCCATTCATCACTTCGCCGTGAAAGAGCCGTTCTACATTCGCCAGTGGAATGCCAAAATCGCTCACCAGGTCATGCGCGAGATGGGCGTTCGCTTCAATGACTTTGCCGCGCTCAAACGCGCCAACCGCTTTTTCACCAGCACGGAATCTGCCACGACCTCATGAAACTGAACGCGCGACATCTGATACTCGACCTGCTGCTTGCCAGCGACCACCATCAGTTGTCCGCGCGTGAAGCCATCACCGCCTGCGGCATATTTGCCATCAGCGAAAATTCGGTCCGTGTTGCGCTGGTACGACTGGCCGCAGATGGTCTGGTTCAGGCTGCGGGTCGGGGTCACTACCGACTCGGCCCGCAAGCCATGAGTCTTGCCGGTGATGTCGCCACCTGGCGCAGTGCCGAACAGCGTGTCAGGCACTGGGCCGGCGACTGGCTCACGGTGTTCTCGGCCGGCCTCGGTCGCAGCAATCGCACCGCACTCAAGCATCGTGAGCGAGCCCTGCAAATGCTCGGCTTCCGCGAACTGGAGCAAGGCCTGCATGTGCGCCCGAACAATATCGAGCACGATCTTGATACGGTCCGGCAGCGTCTGCACAAGCTCGGCCTGGAGGCTGAGGCCAGCGTCTTTGTCAGCAGCCACTGGGCACAGGACGAAACGCTGCGCAAGCTCTGGAACGGCAGCGAGCTCAACGACCGCTACGTAAAACTGCAGCAACAACTCGAAGACTGGATGCACAACGCGCATGAGCTGGATGCCGAAACAGCCGCTCGCGAATCTTTCCTGCTCGGCGGCAATGCCATCCGCCATATCGTCTTCGACCCGCTGCTGCCGGAGCCGCTGGTCAATGTCGAAGCCCGTCTGCAATTTGTCACCACTGTGCGCAAATTTGATCAAATCGGACATGAGATCTGGCAGACGCTTTACGCCACAATACGCTGACGGCACTGTTCATCAGGCACAAAGGCCTGAGCTTCGCAGGCCATAACGTGGAGCATGCACGAGCAAGTGCAGACAGCTGCAACGAAAATACTGTGCGCTGACTGACAAGTCGTGTAGTTTTCCGGCTACCGACATTACCTCCGAGAACTCGACATGATGACCTCCCCCGCCCTGTGTACGCTGGTTTGCTTTGCTGCACTAACCGTTCTGCTTGCGTTTGTTTACGCCAATTACCGTGTTGTGCTCGTGCTCACCGGCAAGGCCGCTGCCAACTCCTGGACGCGCGGTGCACAAACCTGGGCGGACCCGGCCATCGTCACCCGCCTGCAGCACGCGCACTTGAACTGTGTGGAAAACCTGCCGGTCTACGCCGCCCTGGTGCTGGCGGCCTACGCAACCAATCAGCTCGCCATCATTGATGGTCTGGCAGGCATCTTTCTCGGCTTGCGTGTCGGCCAGGTGCTTGTGCACGCCATCAGCACCAGTGCCAGTGCCGTCTTCATTCGCGCCAACCTTTGGATTGCCCAATGCCTGATCATCGGCTACTGGATACTCAAGCTCTGCGGCACGCTGTAACGCCAAAACGCAAGCAACAGGCAATAAAAAGCCGCCGACCCTGAACAGGTTGGCGGCTTTTTATTGTCAGGCGCCGAAGCGCCCGAGTCAGATCAGGCAGTCATTTCCAGAATCTGCTTGAACAGGGCCTTCATCGGCTCGCTTGGACGAGCGGACTGCATGGCCATGATCTTGCTCATGTCGCCTTCGACCTTGAGCTGACCGGTCATGAAGCCCTGCATGCCGGCACCGGCATCGCCTTCGAGGAAAATGCGGCGCAGCAGTTCAGCCGACAGAATCAGCTTGGTACCGGCAGCGGCATTGTGACCGAGTTCAAACTTGCCGCCATTGAGGGCCAGATCGACTTTGCCTTCCGGTGCGTCGTTGACGGTGACGTTGAGCAGCAGGTTAGCCAGACCAGCCGGCACGTTGAGGTCGCCTGCAGCGGCGGTCAGTTCAGCGACTTTTGCAAACCATTGTTGCGACAGGAAAGCTGCCATCTTGTTCTTCTCCAAATAAGTAAAATTCGTCTAACACCGGCCGAGTAAATCTCCGGAAGCAGAACCTACACGATGCCTGTGACACTGGCAACCGGTCAGTCACACTCAAGAAAGTCAGAAAAAAGCACCAAAATGAAACGTCGAAGTTCGCCGTGCACCACTTTGGTGATGTCATGGCGAACTTCAAGGGCTTAACGGATGTCGTAGCCCTTCTCATCGTGCAACACAAGATCCAGACCCTCTGTTTCCTGCTCTGCCGTCACACGCAAACCGCCGGTCAGCTTGCCGGTCAGCTTGAGCAAGCCCCAGGTCACCAGCACGGTATAGACAACCGTGATGGCCACGGCCAATGCCTGCACACTCAGCTGCTCAGCAATACTGGTGTTGCCCGCGCCGAAACCGAAGCCGGAGAAAATACCCAGATCCGGGCTGGCGAGCACACCAACGATCAGGCTGCCCAGAATGCCGCCGACACCGTGCACCGGGAAAACATCAAGCGAATCATCGATTTCCCATTTGCGCTTGACGATTTGCGTCATGTTGAAGCAAATCAGGCCTGCCAGTACACCTATTACCAGCGCGCCCATTGGGCCGACACTGCCGGATGCCGGCGTGATCGTGCCGAGCCCCGCCACCATGCCGGTGACAATGCCCAGCACCGAAGGCTTGCCGAAGCGCTTCCACTCGCACAGCATCCACACCAGCGCACCCGCTGACGCAGAAATATGCGTCACCAGCAGTGCCATGCTGGCCGAACCATTGGCGGCCAGCGCAGAACCTGCGTTGAAGCCGAACCAGCCGACCCAGAGCATGCCGGCACCAATGACGGTCATGGTCAGGTTATGCGGAGCCATTGGCTGACGAGGAAAGCCGTGACGCGGCCCGATGACTACTGCCGCCACCAGGGCGGCCATGCCGGCAGTGATATGCACGGTGATGCCACCGGCAAAATCGATGACGCCACGCTGCGCCAAGAAGCCGCCACCCCAGACCCAGTGCGCTACCGGCACATAAACGGCAAGGGTCCAGAGCAGGCAGAAAATCAGCGTTGCCGAGAATTTCACGCGCTCGGCAAAGGCACCGATGATCAACGCCGGCGTAATAATGGCAAACGTCATCTGGAAGGCCGCAAACAGGCCCTCCGGGATGTCACCCTGCAAAGACTCGCGATTCATGCCAGCAAATGCCATCTTGCTGATGCCGCCAATCACGTCCTGCATGCTGCCGCCATCGCTGAAGGTCAGCGAATACAGGCCAAACAGCCAGAGCACGCTGACACCACCGGCAATGGCGAAGCACGCCATGAGGATGGACAGCACGTTCTTGCTGCGTACCAGACCACCATAAAACAGTGCCAGACCGGGCAGTGTCATGAACAGCACCAAAGCAGTGGCTGTCAGAATCCAGGCCGTATTGCCGGCATTCAATGTCGGCGCATCGGCCGCCAGTGCCAGACCGGGCAGCATCAAGAAAAGGCCGATAAGGCCCGCCACGCGATTGAGCATGGTGCTCTCCTCAACTAAAGATAATCGACGACTAGAGTGCGTCGTCGTTGGTTTCGCCGGTGCGAATGCGCACCACATGGAGGAGGTCAGTGACGAAAATCTTGCCGTCGCCAATCTTGCCGGTCGCTGCCGCCTTGGTAATCACCTCAATCACCGAATCAAGCTGATCTTCGCTGACAGCAAGATCCAGGCGCACTTTTGGCACGAAATCGACCACGTACTCTGCACCACGATAGAGCTCGGTATGACCCTTCTGGCGCCCGAAGCCTTTGACCTCAGTCACCGTCAGACCGGTCACACCAATGTCCGAGAGTGCTTCGCGAACATCATCGAGCTTGAACGGCTTGATGACTGCAGTGATCATTTTCATAACTAACCCCTTGATAAATATAAGACAGATCGTAATTCTGCCGGCACTTCCGGCGGCCATGACAATCAGCATGATACTGGTATCACAGCAGTCTACCCAAGACCCAGGCAAGACAACGAACTGAATTCGGGCATCCTTTATCAGGACGCCCTTTTTTCGAGCATGCACAAACTGCGCCAATTTCATGCCAGCAAGGGCAAGCCACCTCCAAACTTGATATCTGTCAGGTCAGGCATCGAATTCTTGAAAAAACCAGCGGAATAGCCTTACTTTTTCAGTGCGCACTGCAGCTGTTGCGACTAAAATGCGCCGGCTCAGAGTAGCTCCAATACCCTGAATCAGGCGGCCAGAGCGTGTTCACCCTCTGCCTTATGGCAAGCCCCTGCATGACGCATGAAACTGCGGCTTGCAGGTTGCCATCGCTTAAATCTGCTACTTATTACAGGAAGCAATCATGTCCCATGCTCCGTCTGGCGCCGCGCCGGCGTATCACATGCAGGTGGTCAGGCAATTCGCCATCATGACCGTCATCTGGGGGATTCTTGGCATGGCTGTTGGCGTTCTGATCGCCTCGCAGCTGGCCTGGCCCGCCCTCAACTTTGACACCGCCTGGTTTTCATTTGGCCGCTTGCGCCCGCTGCACACCAACCTGGTGATCTTCGCCTTCGGTGGCTCGGCATTGATGACAACATCGTTTTATGTGGTGCAACGCACTACGCTGACGCCGCTGTTCATGCCGAAACTGGCCAGTTTCGTGTTCTGGGGATGGCAGGCTGTCATTGTCGGCGCGCTGATCACACTGCCCATGGGCATGACTTCCGCCAAGGAATATGCCGAGCTGGAATGGCCGATCGACCTGCTGATTGCCGTGGTCTGGATCGCCTATGCCACCGTGTTCTTCGGCACGCTGGTGAAGCGCAAGACCTCGCACATCTATGTCGCGAACTGGTTCTACGGTGGCTTCATCATCACCATCGCGCTGCTGCACATCGTCAACTCGATGGCCATGCCGGTCGACACCTTCAAGTCCTACTCGATCTACTCGGGCGCGACTGACGCCATGATCCAATGGTGGTACGGCCACAACGCGGTCGGCTTCCTGCTCACTGCCGGCTTCCTCGGCATGATGTACTACTTCGTGCCCATCCAGGCTGGTCGCCCGGTGTACTCGTACCGCCTGTCGATCGTGCATTTCTGGGCGCTGATCTCGGTCTATATGTGGGCCGGTGCGCACCACCTGCACTACTCGGCGCTGCCGGACTGGACGCAGTCGCTGGGCATGGCGTTCTCGCTGATCCTCATCGCACCAAGCTGGGGCGGCATGCTCAACGGCGTGCTGACGCTCTCCGGCGCATGGGACAAGCTGCGCTCCGACCCCATCATCCGCTTCCTGATCGTTGCGCTGTCGTTCTACGCCATCGCCACCTTTGAAGGCCCGATGATGTCGATCAAGACCGTCAACTCGCTGTCGCACAACACGGACTGGACCATTGGCCACGTGCACTCCGGCGCACTCGGCTGGGTTGCGATGATCTCCATCGGCTCGCTGTATGTGCTGATTCCGCGTCTCTGGGACCGCAAGGCCATGTACTCGACGTCGCTGATCAACCTGCACTTCTGGCTCGCCACCATCGGCACCGTGTTCTACATCGTGTCCATGTGGATCTCCGGCATCACGCAGGGCCTGATGTGGCGCGCCATCAACGCCGATGGCACGCTGACCTACAGCTTCATCGAAAGTGTGATCGCCAGCCATCCGATGTATGTCGGACGCATGATTGGCGGCGCCTTGTTCCTCGCCGGCATGTTCATCATGGCCTACAACGTGTTCAGAACGGTCCGTGGCGATACGCCGAAAGACCTGCCGGCTGCCTAAGGAGATTGCGCAATGGCTTCCAAGCATGAATTAGTCGAAAAGAATGTCGGTCTGCTGGCATTCTTCACGGTGATTGCGATCAGCTTCGCAACCCTGGTGGAAATCGTCCCGCAATTCTTCCAGAAGGAAACCACTGAGCCGGTCAAGACCCTGATCAAGCTCAGCCCGCTGGCCATGGAAGGTCGCGACGTCTACATCCGTGAAGGCTGCCATGTCTGCCACACGCAGATGGTGCGTCCGCTGCGTGCCGAAACCGCACGTTACGGCCACTACTCGGTCGGCGGCGAATCGGTCTGGGATCACCCCTTCCTCTGGGGTTCCAAGCGCACCGGCCCGGACCTCGCCCGTGTTGGCGGTCGCTACTCGGATGAATGGCACCGCACCCACCTGATCAATCCGCGCGATGTCGTGCCGGAATCGATCATGCCGTCCTACCCGTGGCTGGAAACGGCCGAACTCGATGGTCGTCTGACCGCGAAGAAGCTGGAAACCTTCCGCAATTTTGGTGTGCCGTATACCGACGCCGAGATTGCCGGTGCTGCCGAAGCCGTCAAGGGCAAGAGCGAACTGGATGCCCTGGTGGTGTATCTGCAGCAGCTGGGTCATGCCTTCAAAGACAGAGGGGTACGGTAATCATGGACAGCGGGACCTTGCACGGCATCTCCACCCTGTTTGCCATGGTGGCTTTCCTCGGCATTTGCTGGTGGGCTTACAAGCCCTCCAATCGCAAGCGCTTTGAAGAAGACGGACAACTCGCGCTGGACTCTGACCCGATTTACCAAGCCCGCGTTGACAAGACGAAGAGTGGAGAAACGAAATGACTGACTTCTGGAGCGGTTACATCATCGTTCTGGCACTGGCCAATATCGTGGTGGTGGCCTGGCTGCTGATGTGGACTCGCAAGATGGATCTGTCGGAAATGGCCGAAGACGGCACGACCGGTCATGAGTACGACGGCATTAAGGAATACAACAATCCCTTGCCGCGCTGGTGGCTGATCTGCTTCTGGGGCTCAATTGCCTTTGCACTCGGCTATCTCGCGCTGTATCCGGGCCTGGGCAAGTACCAGGGCATGCTGGGCTGGACCTCGCATGGCGAGCTGCAGAAAGATGAGGCGGCCTACGACAAGCAGTACGGCCCGCTCTATGCATCGTTTGCGGCCACGCCGATTCCGGAGCTGGCCAAGGATGAGCGTGCCATGAAAGTGGCCGGTCGCATTTTCGCCAATAACTGCGCCGTCTGCCACGGCTCCAATGCCCGTGGCGGCAGTGGTTACCCGAACCTGACCGATAACGACTGGCTTTATGGCGGCGAGCCGGAAAAGCTGGTGGAAACGCTGACCAACGGTCGCAACGGCCAGATGCCGGCCTGGCTTGACTCCATGGGCGAGCAAGGCGTGCGTGAAGTGGTCGCCTATGCACTCTCGCTGTCTGGCCGCAAGGTCAATGCCGATCTCGCGGAAGCCGGTCAGGCACGCTTTGGCGTCTGCGCCGGCTGCCACGGCGCCAATGGCAAGGGCAACCAGGCGCTGGGCGCGCCGAATCTGACCGATACCACCTGGCTCTACGGCGGCACACAGAAGAAAGTGCTGGAAACCGTCCTTTACGGTCGCAAGAACCGCATGCCGAACTTTGCCAAGACCCTGGGGCCTGAGCGCGTTCATTTGATGGCTGCTTATGTTTACTCGTTGTCGCACAAGTAAAACTGATTCAAGCAATCATTAAAATGCGTTAACAAACACGGCCTGCGACCTTTTGTCGCGGGCTGTTTTGTTTCAAAAGCCAGTAAACTTGACGCCATTGTCGAATCGTCGGAAATCCTCATGAGCCAGCAGATTCCTACCCGTGACCTGTCGCCCGATCCCGTCAAGGTGCATCAGCCACAGATGATGGATTTGTACGCCAAGCGAGAAAAAATTCACGCCCGCTCGATTTCCGGCTTTTTCCAGAACATCCGCAATATCTCGCTGTTCACCATGATGGCGGTTTTCTTTCTGCTGCCATGGTTGAACTGGGATGGCCGCCAGGCCGTACTGTTCAATTTGCCCGAACGCCATTTCTACATCTTCGGCTGGACTTTCCTGCCGCAGGACTTCTTCTTTCTGTCATGGCTGCTCATCATTGCCGCCTTTGCCTTGTTTGCCGTGACCGTGCTCGCCGGCCGTGTCTGGTGTGGCTATACCTGTCCGCAGACGGTGTGGACCAAGGCTTTCATGTGGATCGAGGAGCTCGCGGAAGGTAACCGCAACGCGCGCATGCGCCTCGACAAGGCACCGATGTCGGTCGGCAAGTTCCTGCGTCGCAGTTTCAAGCATGCCGGCTGGGCGGTAATCGCGCTCGCCACCGGCCTCGCCTTCATCGGCTATTTCACGCCGGTACGCGATCTCTGGCATCAGATCAGCACCAACACGCTGGATTTCTGGATGGGCTTCTGGATGATGTTCTTCGCCATTGCCACCTATCTCAATGCCGGCTGGATGCGCGAACAGGTCTGTCTGCACATGTGCCCGTATGGCCGTTTCCAGAGCGTGATGTTCGACAAGGACACGCTGATCATCTCCTACGACACCGAGCGCGGTGATCCGCGCGGCTCGCGCAAGCGCGGCACCACCAGCATCGAGAACGGCCTGGGCGATTGCATCGACTGCGGCATGTGCGTGCAGGTCTGCCCGACCGGCATTGATATCCGTGACGGCTTGCAGTTCGAGTGCATCCAGTGCGCCGCCTGCATCGATGCCTGCGACAGCGTCATGGACCAGATGGGCTATGACCGTGGTCTGGTGAAGTACACCACCGACAATCTGCTGGCCAAGACTGGCGATGGCAAATATCACCTGTTCCGCCCGCGCCTGATCGGTTACACCGCCGTGCTCAGCCTGATGATAGGTACTCTGCTGTTTACACTGATCAGCCGTGTACCGCTGTCTGTAGAGGCTTTGCGGGATCGTGGCCAGCTCTATCGCGAGAATAATGAAGGCTGGGTCGAGAACAGCTACACGCTGAAGATTCAGAACAAGGCGCAGACCGCCGCCGATTACGAGATTCGTGCCAAGTCCGACACGTTTCCGGTGCATCTCGATGGCTCACCGATGATTATCCGGCTGCAGCCCGGCGAGCTGGCGACACGACCGATCTCCATCATCGCCAATCCGGATGAAATCACGGCACGGCGCGTGGAAATTGAAATTGAAGTGACACAGCGCGGCAACCCCGACGTGCGTGCCAAAACCGAAAATACCTTTTTGTCGCCCAGGCTCTGACGCCCCGGCGTCAACTGCTCACGACACCCGGAGCCCAGCATGAACACCGCCCCCTTCGTTCCCTGGTATCGCCACCCGTGGCTGTGGTTTGTGATTGCCATCCCCGCATTTTCCGTGGCGCTTTCGCTGTGCTTTGTCTATCTCGCGGTGGTCAATCGTGACACGGTAGTGCGTGACGACTGGTACGAAGACGGCAAGAGCATCAACAACAGCTTCACGCGCGATGAAGCCGCGCTGGCACTGGGCCTGGTTGCCAATCTCAGGCTTGATGCCACCACAGGCGAAGTCCTGCTGACACTCGATTCGAAGACACCTGTGGAGGCTCCAAGCATAGATTTGCATTTCGTGCACAGCACACAGAGCGTCAAGGATCAGAAAATGGTGCTGCAGCGACTGATGGGCAACGAGTATCGCGGACAGCTCAGCCATCCGCTGGAAGGCGTGTTCCAGATTGAACTGTCGACGCCGGAATGGCGAGTGGCCGGCGCGCGTCGACTGCCATCCGCCGAAGGCATACGCCTGCAAGCCGAGTGAGCAGCTGCTTCCACTGCGGCCTGCCCAACCCCGCCGCCGCACCGCAGGCTCTCTCCGCGAAGAGCCCCGCCCGCTATCACGCACTCGTGCTCGGCGAGACGCGGGCATTCTGCTGCCCGGGCTGTGTCGCCGTCGCTGAAAGCATTGTTGCCAGCGGCCTGTCCTCATATTACCAGGAGCGCGACAGCGCCAGCCCGACCGCCGCCCTGCCGGAGGCGCTGGAAGACTTGCTGCGCTATGACCATCCTGCCGCACAGAGCGACTTCGTGCATCGCGAGGGCCGCTATGCCTGCACCGAGCTGAGTCTGGAAAATGTCAGCTGCGCCGCCTGCGCCTGGCTGATCGAGCGTCGCCTGAGTCAGGAAGGCAGCGTCGCTCAGGCCTCGGTTAATCTCAGTAATCACCGTCTGCGCTTGGTCTGGGATGACAGCCAGCGACCGTTGAGCAGCCTGCTGACGGCACTGGAGAGCATCGGCTATCGCGCCCGTCCGTTCCGGGCCGACACGCACGCAGCACAGCTGAAGAGCGAGGCCCGCACCCAGCTCATCCGTGTCGCTCTCGCCGGCCTCGGCACCATGCAGGCCATGATGTACGGCCTCGGCCTGTATATCGGCGCGTTTCAGGGCATCAGCGACGAATATCGCGACTATCTGCGCTGGATCTCCGGGCTGGTCGCCACGCCCGTATTTTTCTATGCCGGCTGGCCGTTCTACCGCGCCGCCCTGAATGCGCTGAAGGCACGCAGCCTGACCATGGATGTGCCGGTCTCCATCGCGCTGATTTTTGCCTATACGGCAAGCTGGTTCGCCACGGTGACGCAGAGTGGCGAGACCTATTTCGACTCGGTCTGCATGTTCATTTTCTTCCTGCAGACCAGCCGCTATCTGGAACTGAAAGCGCGTCAGCATGCCGGCGAAACGGCGGCCAGCCTGATGACGCTGGAGCCGCGTCTGGCGCTGCGGCGTCAGGCAGATGGCCAGTGGGAGACTGTCGCCAGCGATGATCTGCTGCCCGGCGATGTGATTCTGATCGCCGCCGGCGAAGCCATTCCCTGCGATGCCCGCGTTGTGGCCGGCAGCGGCAGTGTGTCGGAAGCGCTGATCACCGGCGAGCCGCTGCCGGTGGCAAAGATACCCGGCGCAGATCTGCTCGGTGGCAGTGTCAATGGCGAGCAGGCCTTGCAGGCCGAAGTCACGCGCGTGGGTCAGGAGTCGGTGCTGGCCACCCTGCAGCAGCTGCTCGCCCGAGCCTTGTCCGAGAAGCCGCTGATCGCGCAGAAAGCCGACAGCATGGCGCACTTCTTTGTCGCCCGCGTGCTGGTACTGGCCGCCGTCACCTATGTCGGATGGCAGTTTGTTGATCCCGATCAGGCCTTCTGGGCCGTGCTCGCCGTGCTGGTGGCCACCTGCCCCTGTGCCTTGTCGCTGGCGACACCGGCAGCGCTCACGGCGTCCACCCATACGCTCGCCCGTGAAGGCTTTCTGCTCACCCGCGGCCATGTCCTCGACTCGCTGGCCGCCGCCACACATGTGGTGTTCGACAAGACCGGTACGCTGACTACGGCAGAGCTGGCGGTCAGCGACCTGCGGCTTTTTGCCCTGCCCCGCACCGAGGTGCTGACTTTGCTGACCGGCCTCGAAGCCGGTTCGGCACATCCGATTGCGCAGGCCATTGTCCGGCTTGCCGCACAGGAAGGCACTACAGAGCATGGCGTAGTGCCGACAAGCTTTGCACAGCCACCCGAGCAGGTGCCGGGCTCCGGCGTCTCGGCACAGGATGCCGATTACGACTACCGCCTCGGCCATGCACGCTTTGCCTGCGACAGCAGCGCCGAGGCTGGCGAAAGTGCGCTCACGCTCTATCTCACGCGACAGCATCGTGATGCCCCGATGGCAGCCCGCGAAACGCTGGCACGCATCACGCTGGAAGACCAGATCCGCCCTGAAGCGGCACCGGTCATCGAAGCCCTGCGCGAGCGCGGCCTGGTGACCTGGCTGATGTCCGGCGATCAATCTGCCGTGCCGCAACACGTGGCCGAAGCACTCGGCATCGATCATTGTCAGGGCGGCATGACACCGCAGGACAAGCAGCAGGCCATCGAGAAATTGCAGGCCGACGGCGCAGTGGTGGTGATGGTCGGTGATGGCGTCAACGATGCCCCCGGTCTCGGTCAGGCACACCTCGGTATCGCCATGGGCTCGGGCACCGATCTGGCGCAGACCAGCGCCGATGCCGTCCTACTCGGCGACCGCCTGCCGGCGCTGGTACCGGCGTTCCGCATGGCCGAGCGCACCGCCGGCATCATCAAGCAGAACTTGCGCTGGGCGGTGGGCTACAATCTCGCCATCCTGCCGCCGGCCGCACTCGGCTTCGTGCCGCCCTGGCTGGCCGCGCTGGGCATGTCGCTGAGCTCGCTGGTGGTGGTCATCAATGCCCTGCGTTTGCGCCAGCGCCAATAACTGCTTACCGAGACGCCGCATGGAAGTCATTTACCTGCTCATCCCGCTCAGCCTGATCTTTCTCGTGGCCTCGGTCTGGTTTTTTTCCTGGGCTGTGCGCAACGCGCAGTACGATGACCTGCAAGGCCCGGCGCATCGCATTATTCTCGATGATCGCGACAGCCAGCATGGCTTGGCAGAGGCGGCCAGAAAGTCCGCCGAGGCCTTGGCCGCGACCACCCCTGAACAGAACAAATCATGATGGACCTCAGCTGGCTGCTCACCGCCTTTGTCATGGGCCTGCTCGGCGGCACGCATTGCGTGGGCATGTGCGGTGGCCTCAGCAGCGCTTTTACCTATGCGCTGCCGGAGGCATCGCGACGCGGCATCGCCTTGGTGGGCTGGCAGCTGCTCTATAACACCGGCCGTCTGCTGACTTACATGCTGCTCGGCCTGCTCGCCGGCATCCTGCTCAGCGGCCTGCAAGACCTGGGCAGCGTGGGCACAGCCATCCGCTGGCTGGCTGGCCTGTTCATGATGCTGCTCGGGGCGTATCTGGCGGGATGGTTTCAGGCACTGGCGGCGCTGGAGCGCCTCGGTGGCCCGCTGTGGCGCTGGATGGCGCCGCTGCGTCAACGCCTGCTGCCGATACGACACCCGGCACAGGCCTTAGCCGCCGGCATGCTTTGGGGCTTTCTGCCCTGCGGCCTGGTGTACAGCGCCATGGCCCTGGCCATCACCCGTGCCGAGCCGCTGCAATCAGCGCTGGTCATGCTCGCTTTTGGTCTTGGCACGCTACCGACGCTGCTCGCCACCGGCACGGCATCGGCGCAATTGCGCCGCGTGCTACAACGGCCCGGCACACGCCAGACCGCCGGTGCGCTGGTTATTCTCTTTGGTTTGTGGACAATCATCGGGCCGGAGCTGATGCAGCACGGGCAGCATCATGGCGGCGGCATGGACATGAATCATGGCCAGATGGATCACAGAGGCATGAGTCAGGCCGAGATGGAGCACATGCACATGGATGGCATGCAGCACTGACAGCTGAAGCAGTGACTGCCGGCAAGCACCGGCAGTCACTTGGCATATCGCTTAATCGCGGATCTCGTGCGGAATCATGTAGCGGGTAATCGCCGGCACCAGCAGTACCGCCGCCACCATGTTGGCCAGGAACATGAAGGCCAGCAGCACACCCATGTCACGCTGAAACTGCAGCTCCGAAAACATCCACATCGCCACCGACAGCGCCAGCGAGAAACCGGTGAAAATCACCGCCTTGCCCGAGCGTTGTAGCGTGCGGTAATGCGCTTCTTCCAGCTTCATCCCCATGCCCATGCTTTCCTGCAAGATGGCGTAGTGGTAGATGCCGTAATCGACGCCAATGCCCACCGCCATCGCCAGCACCGGCAAGGTCGCAACCTTGAGACCGATGCCAAGTAGCGCCATGAAGGCATAGGCCAGCACCGACACCATCGCCAGCGGCAGGCCAATCGACAGCACCGAGGCGAAGTCACGGAACGACAGCCAGACAAACAGCACGATGATGACAAACACGCCGATCACCACCTGCATTTCATCAGCATGAATGACCTCGTTGGTCGCGGCCATGACGCCGGCATTGCCGGTCGCCAGACGGAAGGTCATGCCGTTATTCTTGCGTTCGGCATTGAACGCCTTCACCTCACTGACCACGTGCGCCAGGGTTTCCGCCTTGTGATCCTTCAGGTAAATGAATACCGGCATGGCGCTGCAATTGGAGTTGAAGAAGCCGGCGCTGCTCGGCAGCAGGCTGGTCGCACGCGATAACGACTGCGGATTGCGCGGCACGGTATCGGCATGCGGCCGGCCCTCGTTGAAGCCGACATAGACCTGGCGCGCATAGGTCATCGCCGAGAAGGCCGTGGTCACTCCCTCCACGTTCTGCATGCGCCAGGCAAAGCGATCCACCTCTTCCATCCAGTCATAGTTGATGCAGGCATCCGGGCCGGCTTCGGCAATGACTTTGAGGATGTCAGCACCGAGGGCGTAGTTATCGACAATGGTTGCCGTGTCCTGGTTGTAGCGCGAGTCAGCACGCAGCTCCGGCACGCCCTTCTGGATGTCGCCGATGTGCAGATCCTTGTAGTGCATGGCGCCCCAGATCGTGACCAGAATCGCACCGCCAATGACCAGCTTGGACGGCAGCGGCCGCGTCAGCTTCTTCAGCTGATGCCAGCACGGATCCAGCAAGGCTTCGCGTACGCGCTGCGATTCCTTGAACTGGCTGGCATTGCTCACCGGCATGTACGACAGCCAGATCGGCATCAGCACCTTGTTGGTGATGATGATGGCCAGACAGCCCAGCGACGCATTCAGCGCCATGTCCTGAATGGCTTCGATCTGGATGATCATGATGGTGACGAAGCCGATCACCGCCGTGAGCAAGGCGATGGTGCCGGGGATGGCAAAGCGGCGGAAGGTGATCAGCGAGGCTTCCAGGCTGGTATTGCCGGCATCAACCTCGGTGACCCAGGCATTCACATACTGCACGCCGTGCGAGATCGAAATCGACAAGACCAGGAACGGCACCAGCACCGCAAAGGGATCCAGGCCGATGCCGCAAACCACCAACAGGCCAAAGTTCCACATCACCGAGACCAGCGCGCACGCCAGCGGCATCACCGCCATGCGCAGGCTGCCGCAGTAGATCCAGAGCAACCCGGTGGTCAGCAGCAAGGTCATCAGGAAGAAGATGAAGACCTGGCCGGTGGCGTCGGTCATGTCACCGACGACCTTGGCAAAGCCGATGATGTGTATGTTCACACCATCCTTCTCGTACTGGGCGCGGATGGCTTCGAGCTGATCGGCCACCTGCTTGTAGTCGATGCGCTTGCCGGTCACCGGATCGACTTCCAGCATCTCGGCAAAGACCATAGCACCGCGCTCGTCATTGGCCACGAGGCGGCCAACAATGCCGGCCTTGCGCACATTGGAGCGAATCTGCTCGGTCATTTCCCGCGTCGGCTGATAGTCCGCCGGAATCACATCGGCGCCACGCAAACCATCTTCAACGACTTCGATGTAGCGCGTGCTCGGCGTGAACAGCGACGACACGCGCGAGCGATCAACATTGGGCAGGAAGAAGACATCATCCGTGACCTTGCGCAGCTTCTCCAGGAAGGCCGGCTGGTAGATGTCGCCCCGCGTGTTCTGCACCGCCACCAGCACGATATTGGCACCGCCAAAATCCCGTTGGTACTGCTTGTACACCGCCATGTAGGGGTGATCGAGCGGGATAGTCTTTTCGTAGCCGGCATCCGGCGCGAGATGACTGGCGCAATACAGCAACACCAGCGTGATCAGGCCGAGGATGCCCAGCGTCAGCTTGCGCCGGGCAAAAACCAGCGGCTCGATGACCGCGAGCACACGGCGGGTGCGTTCAGAGAGAACCAGAGACTCTTTCATTGCGCATTCTCCGGCAGCGTCAAGCGAGTGATGCCGTTCATGCCAACGACCATGAGCTGGTTACCTTTGCTGAAAACACGGGAATAGGTGGCTGAGCCGGCATGCTTGAGTGCCGTGGCGGACTGATACAACGAGTCAACCAGCAGTACGGCGGCATCGGCGCCCACCAGCGTCACGCGGCCGTCGGCCAGGCGAGTGGCACCAAAGAGTGAGGCCTCGACTGGCGATAAAATGCGCCGGAAGCCCAGCTTTAGGGCCTGTGCATCGTCCGGGCTGGGCATAATGAGAGGATCGAAACTGGCCGGATCGCCGGCCTGCAAGCGACTGATGTCTTTGATGTCGTACAAACGACCGCGCTGACCGTAGACCAGCGCCGTGTTTGCCGATGTGGGCAGCACGCCGAAGAAAGAGCCGGCATACGCAGGCGCCGACAGCTTCCAGGTCACGCCTTGATCTTGCGATACCGCGACCAGACCACGCTCGCCCACCACGATCAGACCGTTGTCGCCGAGCCGGGCAATGGCATTCAGATGCAGCCCAGACTGCGTCAGGGCATTATCTTGCACCTGCCAGGACTGGCCGGCATCTTCCGTGACCAGCATGAAGCCGAAGGCGCCAATGGCGTAGCCGCGCTGCGGTGTAACAAAGGCCACATCGTAGAGGATGTTCGGACGCTGATCGGAAATGGCCTGATGCTGGATGCTCCAGCGCCGACCCTGATCCTTGCTCAGCAGCACCACGCCATCGTGACCCACCGCGAACAGGCGGCCATCAGGGTTAACCACGACCCGGTTGAGCATGGCGCGAGTGGGCACGGGCTGCTGCGTCCAGTCACGGCCATTAGCCGAGAGCAGAATATGCCCTCGGGTACCCACCACCACATAGCCTTTCGAGAACGGCGAGATATCCAGCAAGGTGCTGGATATCGCCTTCGGCATGATCTCTGCGTGACCTGCCGGCGCAGCAGCGCTGACGCCCGCAGACAGTGTCAGCAATGCCGCACACAACAAGTACTTCAACATCGATCAGATCCTTATTTGGAGAGATTCTGCGGCAGGAAATGACTGTCCTTGAATTCCATGGTCCAGTCGCTGTACTCGCTCTCGTTGATCAGACCGGTGGCGTAGTAACGGCCGGTCAGCAGGTCATAGATGAACTCGGGGCTGGGCGTCACGGTCGGCAGGAATGGCACGGTGGTCAGGTGAGCTTCCTGGAAGCGCCAGAGCTGATCACGGTTGTCATAGCAGTCCACAGCAGCAATCGACCAGGAGTCCTCATCCACATAGAAGCGACGCTTCTTAAACTGATGGCGCTGGCCGCCCTTCAGCGTGGCTTCCACTACCCAGACACGATGCAGCTCGTAGCGCGCATGATCCTGGTTGGCATGACCCTTGGTCAGCAGGTCCTTGACCTTGAGCGCTGGCGACTGGATACGGCCGCTGTTGTAGGCAATCAGCATCGGCTTCTTGCCCAGCAGCTTCCAGTCGTAACGCTCCAGCGAGCCGTTGAAAGTATCCACCTGGTCGTTGAACTGCTCGCCATCGGCACCCAGCGTCGGGTTGTCGAAACCCACATCCGGCGCACGACGAACGCGGCCGATGCCCGGATCAAACAGCCAGGCCGAACGCGAGCCCATCAGCGGCTCATGCACCAGCGTGCTTTGCCCGGCAACGCGAGCCGGGGCCAGATTCTTGGCCGAGAAGTACAGAGCCAGCTTGTTGTCGGCCGGGGCCGGAGTCTTATAGTTAGCGTAAATGAATTTCACATCGGCAATGAAGCGTGACTGCTGAACGCCGCCATTCTGGGCCACAATCGCGGAATTATTGATCAAGCGCACGGCATTGCCGCGATACTTCAGTCGGTGATTCCAGATCACCTCGGCACCACTCTTGGGAATCGGGAACGGGAAGCCGATGGCGGCACCGGTCAGATCATCTGTACCTTGCAGCTGGGCGGAGGTTGCATTCTTCTTGGTCGCGGCATAGATCTGATCCGGGAAGAATCCGGTACGCACCGTCGGATAGATATTCATTTTGTACGACGGATAGAGACGGAACATGGCCTTGTGGCCTTCGGTCAGCTGCGCGGCGTACTGCGCCATGTTGGCGCGGGTGATGGTCAGGCGCGGCTTGTCTTCGGCCAGCTTGCCAGACAGCAAAGCAAAGGCATTGGCCGGATTGCCCTTGCGCAAGGCCTCCAGCTCCGGTCGGGTCACCTGTATTTGCTTGGCGGTATAAAAGTCTCTGCCTTGCCAAGCCGGAATCAGGCCATCAGCAGATGCCCCACGCTCGGCACCAATCGGCGTCAGATCCTTGCCCAGACGATCCGCCTCGGCGGCAGAAACACCCGCTTGTGCTGATGCTGTCATCAGCATCAAGACGCCGGCCTTGAGAATTTGATTCATTATTATTTTACTCCCGCAAGATTAGGGTCCGGGCACAGCCGCCTTTCAATCACTCAGGCACAGCCTGCGCGCACAGCCAACGAGTGTACGAAGCAGCATTCATGCATGAATTGGCTCTGGGGAGAATGACTAATTTCCCGCAGGCCAATGCCAGAGGCTGCCGTTGCGGAGATGAATGTCCGTGGTGTCAAAAACCATCGATTCATCGTCCGGAAAAAATAAAAATGACAATCCGCGGACTTCTGCTGGCAACTTGCCTTGCCTCCATCGCGAGCTACGCTTCTGCGCTTGAAGGCGAGCTGGCAGGCATCAACTACAGCGTCAAATCAAGAGTACTGCTAGGTCTCGGCATTCGTGCCGAAGACCGGGACCTTAACCAGGTTGCCAAGCTCTCGGTGCCGGGCCAAGAAAATCTCTGCAATGACGGTAACAACGGCTGCACTACCGAGCAGGGCAATCGTGACCTGATCAAGGCCAAGGGCTCGTTTAGCGGCACCAATGGCGATGATGGCAATTGGAACTATGAAAAAGGTGAGATCACTGATTCGTCCATCTTGTTCAGTCCAGAGATAAAGCTGCAGCGCGGCGACCTCAAGGTCGAGTTTTCTGGTCTGTTTTATTACGACCCCGTCAATGCCGATTTCACCGAGTTTCACGCAGACGACCTCTACCAGCCCGCAGAAACAAAGCGCGCTGACAATGTCGTGGACGTTTACGCCCGCCGCGCCGAACTGCGCAAAGCCTACTTCCAGTACACCCCGGAAATTCTCGGCCAATCTTTCAATCTCAAAGTCGGCCGTCAGGTTCTGCCCTGGGGCGAATCCCTGCTGGTGCTGTTCAACAATCTGAATCAGCTCAATCCACTGGATGCGAATGCCGCCGCACGCCCAGGCTTTCAGCTCAGTGATGTCTCGACACCAGTCAACATGGCCGTACTCAGCTTTCCCATCATGGACAGCCTGTCACTGGAGCTGGTAGCCCCGCTGGAATGGCGGCCTGTACGTGCCCCACCCCACGGCAGCTTCGCTTCGACGCTGGACCCGGTCGATAACGACTACCTGACCCTTGGGCTAGGCAATCAGCACGAAGACCCGAACCGCATGTCCGAGCCTTATGGCAACAACGGCCTGATTACATCTACCTCGTATAGCCCGCGGGTGCTACCCGCCGAGTTCGGCTACGCTTCCGACAAAGGTCAGTACGGCGGCCGCCTGACCTATGTTGCAGACTGGCTTAACGGCGGCACTGAAATCAGTCTGCATTATCTGCGCTACCACAGCCAGTTTCCGTATCTCAGTGGCTATGCAGCCAATGAATCATGCTGGCATCGCTCGTCCGGTGCCAATGGCAACCTGGCCTTTCTGGATGCCGCACTTGATTGTGGCGGCTTTGCCAACGCGCCCGGAGGCCAGGATCCACTGGTCGTCGATACACTGAAGGTCTTTCTGGAGTATCCGGAAAACATCGATCTATTCGGCCTCAGCTTCAACACCAACATTGCCGGGGTCGCGGTGTCTGGCGAATATGCCTATCGCCCCAACATGCCGTTACAGATTCTCACTACCGATGTGATTTTCGCTTTATTGCAGCCCGCATTGCCAACAATGGATCTGGTCGCGACTCCAGGCTCACCACTGATGCCCGGCACCGTCATCCCCAGTGGGCGCAATGCCGTACCAGACTATCTCAGCCAGTATCGCGGCTTCGAAGTGCAAGGTAATCAGCTGATACATGGCTTCGAACGCTTCCCGGTACACAACCTGTCAATGTCCATGCTCAAGCTGTTCCCGCACAACCCGTTCGGCGCAGATGACATGACGGCCATCCTCGAAGTTGGCGCCACCTACATCGAGAACATGACCGGCTCGCAGGAACTTCCGCTCAACGGACCGGGTGAAAATACCCACACCAGCCCGGGTGCCGACGGCACGGGCACAACAACAGGCGCTACTGATACCCGTCGCCAGAATCCGACCATACAGACCTGGAATCGACCGACTGAGCTGTCTTACGGATACAGAGCCGTGACCCGACTGGCCTACAACACATTGATTCCCGGTGCCGTATTCGAGCCCAGCCTGATTTTCTTTCACGATCTGAAAGGCATCACACCTGCGCCACAAAGCAACTTCATAGAAGGCCGCAAAGTGGCCAATCTCGGTCTTTTGCTGCGCTTCCCGAATGAATTGCAATTGGGTGCCGGCTACGAGGCCAAGTTCGGTTCGAATGTTCGCGAATACCTGGAGCGCGATCGTGATCGGATTTTGCTCTACGGCTCCTACAACTTCTGAGTCATCCCAGCCTGCTGATGGCGAGCCCGGAAATCTGCCGGTGTCTCGCCATGGCTCCAGCGCTTAAAGGCCCGGTAAAAAGTGCTCGGCTCGGAGAACCCGGCCGTAAAGGCAATGTGCGAGATGCTTTCGCTGGTTTTGCGCAACATTTCCTTGACCAGCTTGCGCCTGCAGTTTTCCCGCTCACGAATGAAGTGAGTGCCAAGATTGCTGAGCCGGTATTTCAGTTCGGTGGCATTCAGTCCCAGGCTGCGGCTTGCCAATTCCAGGGTAACTTCGCCACGTTGCAGCAAATTGGCAATGACAGACTGCACTTTGACCAGAAAATCCTGTTCTTCAATCTTGCGCAAGGTGGTGCGGGCATAATTCTCATGCATGCGCAGCAACTCGGGATCAGCATAGGCGCACGACATGGCCAGCAACGAGGTATCGAAATAGAGACGATTTTCGGCACAGCCAAAATGCAGCGAGCAGCCATAGACTGCGGCCCTGTCACCCAGGTTATCGGGAGCTTCACAGGCAAAATCAATGCGCCTGGGGATAAACCGGCCTTGGGTGACATCACGATAAAAATCTATCAGCCCCAACATCAAACATTCCGAGTAATGCCTGAATTGATTGACGGAGGGACAGCGCGACTGAATGCGCAGATAACTCAAATCACCGAGGTCATACAGACCGAGACTGAGGGCGTCGGACAAGATGCGCATGTACTTCAGGCTATGCTCCAACGCACTGCCAAAGCTGGGCGCGCCGAGGAAAAGGCAGCTGAGAATGCTGCCACGCGACGAGGGCAGACACTGGCCGATGACCAGCCCGATGTCCGGATCTGCTGTGTAGAGCTCCAGCGCATTCCAGAATTGAATGACATTATCGTGCGGATAACAAAAGTCGGATTGAGCAAACTGCTCGGCAGAAAGCCCCAGACTCTCCACGAAAGTCTCGGCGTCGTAGCCGGCCCGTCCAATGGCCTCGTAGCAGAGCACGGCAAATCGGCCGCGGTCAGATAGCGTCTTGTTCATCATGGCGATGTCAGCTAGGCGTTTTATTATTTTTGATCGGTAGATGTCCTGTAGCACATCAGCTTGGCCGCAATGTATCACTTCATTTGCCAGATTGTAATTTTTTGTATCAGATGACGAAAGTTTCAGACTAAATGGCACATTGCCTAAAGACCTTTGCCGGCAGGAAAACAGATGAAATTCGAAGAATACCGTCAACACGATGCCCTCGGGCTGGCCGCGCTGGTCAGCAGCAAACAGGTGACTCCGGCGGAGCTGCTGGACTGCGCTCTGGCGCGCGCCGCCACCGTCAATCCCACGCTCAATGCCATTGTCATTCCCATGCACGAGATTGCCCGCTCGCGGGTTGCCGATGAGCTGCGCGGGCCATTTGCCGGTGTGCCCTTCCTGATCAAGGACATCGCGCAGGATCATGCCGGGGTGGCGTCGACCGCTGGCAGTCGTGCTTTTCGCAACTATGTGCCGATCAGCAACTCGGAATATGTGAACCGGGCGCTGGCCGCCGGGCTGGTAATTTTCGGCAAGACAAACACGCCGGAACTGGCACTGAAAGGCACCACCGAGCCGGAACTGTGGGGGCCGTCGCGCAACCCGTGGAACCCACAATACACCACCGGCGGCTCATCCGGAGGCTCGGCTGCTGCCGTGGCGGCGGGCATCGTGCCGATGGCCGGTGCCAGCGATGGCGGTGGCTCGATTCGTATTCCGGCGGCGTATTGCGGGCTGTTCGGGCTGCGGCCATCGCGCGGACGAGTGCCGGCGGGGCCACGCCACGCCGAGTTTTGGCATGGCGCATCCAGTGAACATGTGGTCAGCCGCAGTGTGCGTGACAGCGCGGCCATGCTCGATGCCTTGCAAGGCCCGGATCCCGGCGCACCGTTTCATATTCAGGCACCGGCGCGTCCGTATCTTGAAGAAGTCGGACGGGATCCGGGCAAGCTGCGTATCGGCTATTCGACGCGCTCGCCGCTGGGGCTGGGCGTTGATCCCGATGCCGTCAAAGCCATCGAGAATTGCGTGACGCTACTGCGCCAGCTCGGGCATGAGGTGGAAGAGGCCACGCCGGCGATTGATGGCCAGGAGCTGGCTGAATGCTTCCTGACCATGTACATGGGCCAGACCGCCGCCAACATGGCCGAGGCGCAGCGCCTGCACGGTGCCCGCGAGCAGGATTTCGAGCTCGATACACGGGCGCTGGGCCTGCTTGGTCGTGCGCTGTCTGCCGGGGACTACACACGCTCGCTGTTCAAGTGGAATGGTTTTTCGCGGGCTCTAAGTACATTTTTCCAGACCTATGACCTGTACCTGACCCCAACTCAGGCCTGCCTGCCAGCACGCATTGGCGAACAGAAAACACCCGCCTGGCAGGAGGCTGCGCTCAAGCCTTTGCTGGCGCTGGGCCTAGGCAAACTGCTGTTGCAAAGCGGCCAGGTCGAGAAAATGGCCAGCGAAAGCCTGCGCCGCGTGCCCTTCACCCAGCTCTCGAATCTGACCGGAACCCCCTCCATGTCGGTTCCTCTGTACTGGACGTCGGATGGCCTGCCCCTGGGCGCGCAATTTGTGGCACCGTTTGGTGATGAAGCCTTGCTGTTCAGGCTGGCCGCACAGCTGGAGCAGGCGCAACCGTGGTTCGGGCGCGTGCCGGCATAAATAACAATAAAAGGACACTCCATGCGCACAACACCGTTCAATCACCTCGACGATGCCTTTCTCAACATCGAGCGCCAGGAAGATCCGTGGAGCGTGCATCTGGAAGTACAGGTCAGCGGCCGTATCGACGAAGGTCGCTTGCGCGAAGCGCTGCGAGCCACCTTGCAGAAGCATCCGATGGCACGAGCACGCTTGCAGCCTTATCACGAAGCCACGGTGACCTATCAATGGGAAATTACCGAGAGCGGCGATCACCTGGCGCTGGATGTGGTCATGGCGCAGACCGAGACCGACATCGCGGCAGCTCGCGAACGGCTGATCAGCATCAAGGTGCCGATCACCGTGGCACCAGCGTTCTACGCCACGCTGGTGCATCACGCCGACGGTGACTGGCTGATGCTGAGCGTCAACCACACCCTCGCCGATGGCCTCTCGACCTTCCGTTTGCTCACCTCCATTCTGCGTCATTACGCCGGTCAGCCCGACCCGGTGCCGGATTTTGATCCGCTCACGGTGCGTGACCTGAAGGCTCTGGCGGGTGCGAAATCCGTGCCTGAGCGCATCGAGCGCATCAAGCACCTGATGGGCTATCTGCGCGATGCCGCGATGTCGCCGCCCGGCCGCGTAGCCGGACTGGCCGGGGCGCATCAGGACCTGGTCAACAGCCCGCGTGGCTACGGCACAGTGCAAATCGCGCTGAGCGCTGACGAGACGCGCCGCGTGATGGCGCTGCGCGAAAAGCCGGCAACCATCAACGACCTGCTGCTGGCTGCGCTGGCGCTGACCATCCAGCGCTGGAACCGCCAGCAGGGCTGTACGGGCGGCCGCGTATCGATGATGATGCCGGTGAACCTGCGACCGCAGGCCTGGTGGTTCGAGGTCGTCAGCAACTTCTCGTCCTACACCACCGTGCAGCTGGCGGATGACGGAACGTCGAACTTGTCGGCAGCCATGCGCAGCATCACGGCACAGACCATCCAGTTGAAAGAAGCTGGCGCTGCCGGCACGCTGATCGATCTGCTCGACTTTCCACGCTGGCTGCCGGCCATCCTCAAGGCCCGCCTGCGCGACATTTTGCCGCTGGTGCGCAAGAGCCTGGTGGAGACAACCTGGCTGTCGAACCTCGGCCGCCTCGCCGAAGCCCCGGACATGGGCGATGCCGGCGTGGTGAAGTCTCTGTTCTTTTCGCCGCCAGCACCAATGCCGATGGGCGTGTCGCTCGGTGTCGCCAGCATGGGCGATTCACTGTTCATGACACTGCGCTATCGCAAGTCACTGCTCACGCCAGCCATGGCCGATGCTTTTGCGCAGTTGCTGAAAGCCGAGCTGGGGCTGTAAGCAGGCTTGGCAGATGGCTCCAGCTCGGCTAGTCTCGGCGCTGAAAATATCTGACAACAACTATCGCCAGATTAGATTGGCGCGGAGCAACTCCATGAAATTCTCCCTGAAGACCCTGCTGCTGGCTGCCGGCCTGACCGCGACAGGCCTCGCGCAAGCCTCGCTCGGTGCCTGGGTACAGGACAAGGCACTGGGCCTGGAGCAGTATCGCGCCGGCCTGACCACCAGCATGGTCACGGTCGATGGTCATGACATCAAGGTTTTCACGCGCCACCTCGACAGCAGCGAGCCCTGCATCGTGATGATTCACGGCTTCACCGCCCGTGGCGCGCACTGGTTCCGCATGGCGCAGAAGATGCCGGCCGAGCGCTGCATCGTCGCGCTCGATCTACCCGGTTTCGGCGACTCTTCGTTCATCCCGACTGCGGCCTACGATGCCGCTACGCAGGCCGATCGGGTCAGCGCCCTGATCACCGCACTGAAGCCGAAAAACCCGCAGGTCGATGTCATCGGCAACTCCATGGGCGGCTTCATTTCCGCCGAGCTGGCGCTGCGCCATCCCGAGCAAGTCCACAGCGTGGGCCTGATGGATGCCGCCGGTGTCAGCAGCCCCACGCCTAGCGTGCTGCGCCAGCAGATCGAGGCCGGCAAGAACGGCTTCTTCGCGAAAGACATGCCCGGCTTCCATGACTTCTACGCCATGACCATGAGCCAGCCGCCGTTCGTGCCCGGCTTCGTGCTGGATGCCGTGGGTGAGCAGGCCATCGAGCGCGTGGCGCGTCACGAGTACATCTTCAACCAGCTCAACGGCCCACGCCTCGACAATCAGCTGAGCAAAATCAAGGTGCCGACGCTGATCATCTGGGGCGATGAAGACAAGCTGCTGCACATCAGCATGGCCTCGGTCTGGCGCAAGATTCCCGGCTCGCGCGTGTTCGTGTTCAAGGGCATCGGTCACATGCCGCACCTGGAGCGTCCGAGCGAAAGCGCCGAGCTCTACACCAGGTTCCTCAACAAGACTCTGTAAGGACAGCCCCATGACGGTCGCCAATCGCCGCTTCACCCTGTCGCTGAGCAACGGCCATGCCATGCAGTGCGAGCTGTTTCTGCCGGCACGCCGCAACAGCAAGCGCGCGGCGGTGATTGCCATCCATGACATCTTCGGACTGACCGATGACATTCGCCGCATCGCCAGCCGTCTCGCCGATGCCGGCTACCCGGCGGTGGTCCCCGACCTCTACGACAACGGCTCGATGAAGCCGCTGTGCGTGACCAAGACGCTGCTCGCGCACGAGACCGGCAAGGGTCTGGCGTTCGAGCAGCTGGAGGCCGTGCGCCAGTGGCTGCTGATCGAGCCCGAGCTGGATGTGCAGCAAGTCGGCGTCATGGGCTTCTGCATGGGCGGCCGCTTTGCCTTGCTCTACGGCGCACAGGCACCGCTGGCCGTGGTGGCGCCGTTTTACGGGATGGTGCCGCCCAAGGCCGACGACTTGCAGGGCATCTGCCCGGTGGTCGGCGGCTGGGGCGAGAAAGACATGATCATGGGCAAGCACGGCAAGCTGCTCAACAAGCATCTCGACAAGCTTGGCGTGGAGCATGATGTGAAGAGCTACCCGGATGCCGGCCACTCCTACATGAACAACCACGACACCTTCATCTTCCGCGAACTCGGCGATTACAGCCCGCTGCGCTCGAAGTACAACGAGGCGGCAGCCGAGGACAGCTGGGAGCGCGTGTTCGCGTTCTTCAACAAGGTGCTATGAGTCAGCAAGCACAAGGCTTTGCGCCAATTGCCCGTGCTGATGCCTCGCTGCTGATTCTCGGCAGCATGCCGGGCCAGGCCTCGCTACAAGCGCAGGCCTACTACGCTCACCCGCGCAACGCCTTCTGGCGCATCCTCGCTGATGTGCTCGGCTTCCCTCCCGACCTGCCCTACGCCGCGCGGCTTGAGGCTTTGCAGGCGAACGGCATCGCGCTTTGGGATGTGCTGGCGTCCTGCCATCGCCCCGGCAGCCTCGATGCCGACATCGATGATGCCAGCATCGTGGCCAATGACTTCACCGGCTTTCTGCAACAGCATCCGCACATCACACGAATCTGCTTCAACGGTGCCAAGGCCGAAAGTAGCTGGCGCAAGCAGGTACAACCGTTGCTCGGCAGCACTCGGGAATTGGCGTTGCTGCGCCTGCCCTCGACCAGCCCGGCTCATGCCGGCATGCCTTACGAGGCCAAGCGCGCCCTCTGGGCCAATGCCTTAGCTCAGCGCGACCGGCGCATCAGATAGTAGACCCCCGGCACCACCAGCAACGATAGCAACGGCGCTGTGAGCATGCCGCCAATCATCGGTGCGGCGATACGCTGCATGACCTCGGAGCCGGTGCCACTGCCCCACAAAATCGGCAGCAGACCAGCCACAATCACCGCCACCGTCATCGCCTTCGGACGCACACGCTGCACGGCACCCTCATGGATAGCTGCGAGCAGATCGGCCTCGCTGGTCAACCCGGCATCCAACCGTTTTTGCCAGGCCTGCTTGAGGTAGAGCAGCATGATGACGCCGAACTCGGCCGCCACCCCAGCCAGCGCGATGAAGCCGACACCGCTGGCCACCGACAAATTGTGCCCGAGCAGCCACAGCAGCCAGACGCCGCCAGCGAGCGCAAACGGCAGCGTCGCCATGATCAGCAAGGCTTCGTCGATGCGGCCGAAGGTCAGATAGAGCAGGAAGAAAATGATCAGAAGGGTCGCCGGTATCACGAGCTTCAGCCGGGCCGTGGCACGTTCAAGGAACTCGAACTGGCCCGACCAAGAAATGGCATAGGCCGCCGGCAACCGGACCTGACGGCTGACGGCCTGCTGCATGTCCTGCACCACCGACTTCAGATCGCGGTCACGGATATCCACATAAACCCAGCCCGACAGCCGCGCGTTCTCGCTGCGCAGCATCGGCGGGCCATCGGCAATGCGTAGCGTGGCGACATCGCCAAGACGAATCTGCGCGCCGCGCTCGGTGACGATCGGCAGGTCATGCAGCTTGGTCAGCGAGTCGCGAATCTCACGCGGATAGCGCAGGTTGATCGGGAAGCGCTGCAGGCCCTCGACGGTCTCGCCGATGTTGTCGCCACCAATCGCCGCCGACACCACCGATTGCACATCAACGATGTTGAGGCCATAACGCGCCGCCGCCTGGCGATTGATGTCGACATCGATGTAGCGCCCGCCGGTGAGGCGCTCGGCCAGCGCCGAACTGACGCCGGGCACGGTCTTCACCACGCGCTCGATCTCGCCGGTGAGGCGGTCGATTTCCTGCAAGCTTGCCCCGGAAACCTTGATGCCGACCGGGCTCTTGATGCCCGTCGCCAGCATGTCGATGCGATTGCGTATCGGCGGCACCCAGATGTTCGACAGCCCCGGCACGCGCACCACGCGATCCAGCTCGGCGACCAGCTTGTCCGGCGTCATGCCATCGCGCCACTGATCTCGCGGCTTGAACTGGATGGTGGTCTCGAACATTTCCAGCGGGGCCGGATCGGTGGCGGTATCGGCGCGACCAGCCTTGCCGAAGACACTCGCCACTTCCGGCACGGTCTTGATCAAACGATCCGTCTGCTGCAGCAACTCGGCCGCCTTGCCGGCAGACAGTCCCGGCAGCGCCGACGGCATGTAGAGCAGATCACCTTCATCCAGCGGCGGCATGAATTCACCGCCGAGCCGACTCAGCGGCCAGAGGCTCAAAATCACCACCAGCACAGCCAGCGCCAGCGTGCGGCGCGGATGCGTCAGGACGCTGGACAGCACCGGCTCATACCAGCGAATCAAGCGACGATTGATCGGATTATCGTGTTCGGCCGGGATACGGCCGCGAATGAGATAGCCCATCAGCACCGGAATCAGCGTCACCGACAAGCCGGCAGCCGCCGCCATCGCATAGCTCTTGGTGAACGCCAGCGGCGCGAACAGCCGCCCCTCCTGCGCTTCCAGACTGAACACCGGAATGAATGACAAGGTGATGATGAGCAGCGAAAAAAACAGCGCCGGCCCGACCTCGACCGCCGCCGCCGTGATCACCTGCCACTGCTCCTCGCCCACCAGTTTTCGCTGGGGATGCTTCTGCTGCCAGGCCTCGATGTGCTTGTGCGCGTTCTCGATCATGACCACGGCGGCATCGATCATGGCGCCGATGGCAATGGCGATGCCGCCCAGCGACATGATGTTGGCGTTCACGCCCTGATAGCGCATGACGATGAACGCGGCGAGCACGCCCAGCGGCAGCGAAATGATGGCGACCAGCGCCGAACGCAGGTGAAAGAGAAAGGCCAGGCAGACCAGCGCGACCACGACGAACTCTTCCAGCAGCTTGTAGCCGAGATTGCTCACCGCCCGCTCGATCAGCTGCGAGCGGTCATACACCGGCACGATCTCGACACCCTTGGGCAAGCTGGCCTTCAGCGTCGCCAGTTTCGCCTTCACCGCCGCGATGGTGGCCAGCGCATTCTTGCCCGAGCGCATGACAATGACACCGCCGGCGACCTCGCCCTCGCCATCCAGCTCGCTGATGCCACGGCGCATTTCCGGGCCGATCTGGATCGTGGCGACATCGCCGAGCTGCACCGCCACACCGGCCGCGCTGGTGCGCAGCGGAATCTGGCGAAAGTCATCCAGCGATTTCAGATAGCCCGAGGCGCGCACCATGTACTCGGCTTCGGCCAGCTCCAGCACCGAACCGCCGGCCTCCTGATTGGCGCCCTGCACTGCCGCGATGACGCTGGCCTGGGTCAGGTTGAACGCCCTCAGGCGATCCGGATCGAGCACGATCTGGTATTGCCGCACCATACCGCCGATGCTGGCGACCTCGGCGACATCCGGCACGGTTTTCAGCTCGTACTTGAGAAACCAGTCCTGCAAGGCACGCAGCTGCGACAGGTCGAGACGGCCCGTGCGATCCACCAGCGCGTACTCGAATACCCAACCAACACCGGTGGCATCCGGCCCCAGTGCGCTCCGTGCCTGCGCCGGCAAACGGCCCTGCACCTGATTCAGCGACTCCAGCACGCGCGAGCGCGCCCAGTACGGATCGGTGCCATCCTCGAACAGCACATACACGAAGGAGTCGCCGAAGAAGGAATAGCCACGCACGGTCTTCGCGCCCGGCACCGACAGCAGCGTGGTGGTGAGCGGATAAGTGACCTGGTTCTCCACCAGCTGTGGCGCCTGCCCCGGCCAGGTGGTGCGGATGATGACCTGCACATCCGACAGATCCGGCAGCGCATCCAGCGGCGTCCGGCTCACCGACCACAGGCCGGCGACGGTAAGCAGCAGTGTCGCCAGCAGAACCAGAATACGGTTGCCGACGGACCAGCGAATGAGCGCGGCGATCATTGGCTCATCCCCCGCAGATCAAAGCCCTTCAGGCTGGCTTCAGAATCGACCAGGAACTGCCCCGACACCACCACCTGCTGACCTGCCGCCAGCCCCGAGCGAATCTCGGTCTGACCCTGACTGTCGCTGCCGGTGCTGACAGCCACCGAGCGCAGGCTGCCACTCGTCTCGCGCACAAACACCACCGTGCGCGTGCCGGTACGAATCACCGCCTCCGATGGCACCAGCAAGACTTGCTCCCGCGCCGCTGAGGCGAAGTGCAATGTGGCAAACATGCCCGGCACCAGCTCGGCCTGAGGGTTGGCCAGCTCGACCCGTGCCTTCAGTGTGCGCGTGCTGGCATCCACTTCCGGCAGGATGGCACCGACCCGGCCCTTGAAGACCTTGTCCGGAAACGCCGTGGTCTCGGCCTCGACCGCCGTGCCCGGCCGGACCTGCGCGGCCATCGCCTCGGGCACCTCGGCATTGACCCAGACCCGGCTCAGACCGTTGATGCGAAACAGCGGGCTGCCCGGCATCACCGTCATGCCCTCGCGGATCGCCAGCTCGCTGATCACGCCGCTGATCGGCGCGATGATGGCCAGCCGCGGCTGCGCCCTGCCGGTGCGCTCGACCAGTGCTATCTGCGCCGGTGTCATGCCGACCAGACGCATGCGCTGACGCGCGCCATCACGCAGGACTGCCGTGCCTTCACCAGACATCTGCCGCAGCGACAGAAACTCCTCCTGCGCCGCCACCCAATCCGGCACATAAAGCTCGGCCAGCACCTGACCCTGACGCACGGCCTCCAGCGGGGCGCGCACCGCCAGCCGCTCGACAAAGCCACCGGCTCGCGCCTGCAACACAGCGACATCGCGCTCGTTCCAGGCCACGCTGCCAACCGCCGAGAGCGGCGACTGCACTGTGCCTAGCCTGACCTCGGCGGTACGCATGCCGAGATTCTGCTGCACCTGCGGACTGATGCTGACATCACCTTCATTCACGGCTTCATCGGCACCTTCGTTGCCACGTTCATTGGCATAAACGGGCACCAGTTCCATGTCCATGAACGGCGACGGGCCGGGCTTGTCGAAGCGCTGCCCGGGCACCATCGGATCGTGCCAGTAGAGGACTTTCCTCTCCTTGGTCGGGGCCGATTTCGTATCCATCGCACCGGTGCCCGTCATGCTCATGCCCTGATGCATGCCCAGCGCATACAAACCCCAGCCGCCAGCGGCGAGCCCTGCCAACACAGCGATTGCCAAAGCAGTTTTCCGGATATTCATGTCGTGCTCCCGGCGCTCTCAGGCAGCAGAAAGTTGAGTTCAACCCACTCGATGGCAGTCTGCATTTCCAGTTGCAGGGTTTGCAGCTTCAGCTCCAGCGCACTGCGCCGCGCCGCCAGCACATCGGCGAGACCAGCCTTGCCGCCGCGATAACTGGCCAGCACGGCCTGCACACGCGCCTGAGCCAGCGGCAGGCGCTGCTCACGGCTACGCTGCAAGCGCTCCCTGCCTGTCTGCCAGGCATCAATCCGCACACGTACCTCGGCGACATGCCCACGAAACAGGTCATCGCGCTCGGCCCGGGCTTGCGCCAGCAAAGCCTGGCGCGCTGCCAGCTCGCGATTCTGGCGACGGCTCTGATCCCACTGCAGCGGTGTCGACACGCCCAGCGACATCATGTTGGAGAACTCCGGACCGCGCTGGGCATAGCTCAGCTCAACGCTCCAGTCGCTGCGCTTGTCGGCCTCCGCCAGCTTCGCTTCGGTTTCAGCGACATCAGCCCGGCGTGTCAGCATGAGCAGATCCGGGTGTCGATTCAGGTGCGACTCCAGCTCGGCCACCTCAAAATGGATACGATCAGTATCAGGTTCACCGGTCAGCACGTGACCGGCCTGCTCGGCACCTACCCAACGCACCAACCTCATATTGGCGACGCGCAGCTGACGCTGCACATCCGTCAGTTGATCCTCCAGCGACAAAACCTCGGCGCGCATCGTCATCACATCAGCCTGCGTATTGCGGCCTCCACGATAAGCAGCCTCGCCGGCCATGAGCTGCTGCCGCGCCTGCTGAACTTGCTCGCCGACCAGCGCCAGCATCTGCTGCAAGTAGTAGCTCTCCAGCCAGGCTCTGCCAGAGGCACGCAAAATTTCACTCTGTGCCAACGATTTCGCGGCATCGGCGACCAAAGCCTCGCCCTCCTGACGCTGGCGACGCAACTCCAGCTTGTCGCTGCGCGTCACTTCCTGCATAAGGCCGATACGACGCATGGTCATGAAGTCACGGCTCAGACTGAAGCGATCCACCGTATTCACCGGCAGGTTATCGATGCCCAGACTCAACGTCGGATCGGGCCGCGAGCCGGCTGCGACCGCCAGCTCGCGGGAAGCAGCAATGGCGGCATCCTGAGCCATCAGCTGTGATGACTGAGCCAGCGCCAGCCGCTGACTTTGAGCAAACGACAATTCAGCAGCCGTCAGTGAGAGCGGCGACAGCATCGCCATGCTATAGAGAGCACTCACCACAGCACGGCTCAAGGACAATGAAATCATGAGAAATAGCCTCGGTAATCAGGTTCAGAAATACGGAACAACGACCGACAAAAATCGGCAGCAAGACTGATTAGAGCCGGATGAGCGGCTCCGAGGCGGGGCTATTCGAGGAAGCGCTGAAAGCGGATAACGGGGTGCGGATCGCCGGGATCAGCCCAGGCCGGCAACATGGCCAGTGACTGTGCACTGGCGGTTTGCGCCATGACCGGCAGCTCAAAAACGGCGGGCAGAGCCATGACATCCGGCAACTGCAGCTTTTTGGCAATATCAGCCTGATGTACATTCTGACATTCATCATGACAATCCGGCGCCCATGGAGCCTGAGCGGCGACCGGCTCATGACAGCCGGCAGGCATGTCCATGCTCGTGGACATCGCAGCCTCGGCAGCAGCAATGTCTGCGGCCGGCAGCACCACGCGCGTCATCGCCTGCGCTTGGCAGATCGTGAAGATCAGCAGAACGAAGCTCATGCACAAGGCAATGGGTTTGCGCTGGATACGATTCATGGTCTCGTCGGGTGCCCGAAGACGCCGTGGCTGGTAATGACGTTGATGCTAGAGTCTATACCCAAGTGCAGAGTCAAGTACGCAACCCGGGAGACTGCCTGATGACCGCCCACAAGATCGGCTTCGCCGCCAAGGCCGCCGGCGTCACCGTCGAAACCGTGCGCTATTACGAGCGCGAAGGCCTGCTCGGCACCGCCAGCCGGACAGACGCGGGCTATCGTCTGTACAGCGATGCCGATGTGGCACGACTGCAGTTCATCCGCAAGGCCAAGGCTCTCGGCTTCACGCTCGACGACATCGCCGAGCTGCTGCAACTGCAGGATGGCGGTGGCACCAAACAGCAAGTCCGTGAGCGCGTGCTGCACCGGCTGGCCGACCTTAGCGAGAAAATCCGCCAGCTCACCGCCATCCGTGATGCGCTGGCAACGCTCGAGCATCAATGCTCGGGCTGCGGGCCGATTGCCGGCTGCCCGATCATCGAGGGCGTCAAGGCCGTTCATCTGGCGTGAAGCCGTCACGACTCAAGACAAGCTCAGTGGCACGGCTTCTTGATCTGTCGCGACAGCAGCCAGACATTCACCGGCCATGCAGCCAGAAAGCCGGCCGCCAAGGCCAGCAGCAGACTTGTCCAGAATACCGGCGTGAGCACCGAGGCGGCCGTCATGCCGCCGAGGTGATAGTCGGTGAAATTCATCGCCAACTCCATCACGCCGATCGAAATCACCTCGCCGAGCCAGATGGCCTGCAAGGCAGCGCGCCAGGACATGCCCGTCTTGACCAAAGGTCGCAAGCCGAGCAGAAAGCCACTGAGATACGCCAACGCCGTGGCCACCGCTATCGTGACCCAGGGACTCCAGCCCAGACTGACACCTAAACTCAGGCCAATGATTTCGCCAATGGCACAGCCGGTCAGACAGTGCAGCGTGGAAGCCGCTCCAAGACGCGCATTCGATACAGATGGAACAGCCTTGGCCTGATGTGAACAGCAGGCATGCTCTGCGGAAGATGGTGTGCTCATGGTGTGGCTCCGAAGTGGTATCTGGTTGACAGCAACGCAAGCTTGCAGTCTGAAGCCAGCTACAGAGTCAAGCATCAATCACAGCATCACACCAAAGCGCCGCATAACCACCGTCAGCAAAGCAAACAGCACTGCCGTCAGCACCGCAGACACCAACAGCGACAACCAGAAGCCCAGACGCGGCAGCACATACGGAAACAGCAGAAACATCGGCAGCGTGGGCAGCACATACCAAAAGGTGTAATACGCATGATTGCTGATTTTCAGCATCGGTTGCTGCTCGACATGCAGCCAGATCAGCGTCAGCACGGTCACCAGCGGCAGCGAGGCGATCAGCGCACCGACCTGGTCATTGCGTTTGGCCGCCTCGGAGACCGCCACCACCACACCCGCCGTGATCAGATATTTGATGATCAGATACAGCATCAAAACTCACCCCTATCAATGCCGCAGACTCAAGCCACCGTTTTCCAGCCCGACACAATAACCGCCATGCCGATGAGCGCGATGCCAGCTCCTATCCAGTCGCTGGCATGCAGCACCACACCATCGACCCAGTGCAGCCAAAGCAGCGCCACCACCACATACACTCCGCCGTAGGCTGCGTAGACGCGACCGCTGGCCTCCGGGTGCAAGGTCAGCAGCCAGGCAAACAGCATCAGGCTGGCAGCGGCCGGCACCAGCAACCATGGCGAACCCGCTTTCTTCAGCCAAAGATAGGGCAGAAAACAGCCGATGATCTCGGCCAGTGCCGTCACCACAAAAAGTCCCAGTGTTTTCAGCAAAAGAATGCTGCTCATGCGACTCCTTTTTCCTCGCGCAGCTCATGCAATGCCGCTCGCACGATTTGAGCCGAACCAGCGATGGCAAGTATTGCCATGCCCAACGCCACCATCACATCCGGCCAGGCACTTGCCGTCAGCCAGACACCCCCGGCGGCGCACATCACGGCGATATTGCCGATGGCATCGTTGCGGCTGCAGATCCAGACCGACTGCATATTGCTGTCGCCCGTGCGGTAGCGATACAGCATGAGCGCCACGCCCACATTCGACGCCAGCGCCAGCAAGCCCACGATGCCCATGGTGCTGGCCTCGGGCACTTGCCCAGCCAGCAAGCGCTCGATGGTGGAATAAAAAATCCATAGCCCGAACACGCCCATGGTCGCGCCCTTCAGCAGCGACGCACGCGCCCGCCAGACCAGCGCATGCCCCAGCACATACAGGCTGATGCCGTAATTGGCGGCATCGCCGAGAAAATCCAGGGCATCGGCGAGCAGCGCGCTGGAACCTGCCGCAGAGCCGGCCATGATTTCAACGACGAACATCGCTAGGTTGACCAGCAACGCAGCGATCAGTACGCGTCGGTAGCGCGCCTCGACCACCGGCTTGTCGCTGGCGCAGGAATGACCGCAGGAATCAGACATGACGCTGTCTCCATAATGAATCAGTGCGCCGCCATGCCCTCGACCAGCAAGCGCACGCAAGCTTCGGCATAGGGCTTGAGCACATCGGCATTGCCGGGCTCGGACAGCAGGCGGAACATGCCCGCCATGATGATGCCGACAATCGCATGGCCCGTGCTCAGCGTATCCAGATCGGCGCGCAAAAAGCCATGCTGCACACCATTGGCTAGGTAGGCCGCCGTCAGATGGCCGCTGGTGTTGACCAGCGTGAACACGCGCTGCGTCATCTCGGCATCGATCGAAGTGGCCTCCAGCAGAACCAGCCGCAGCATGTTCGGGTTGGCATGGGCGAACTCGCTGAAGCGAGCGGCGATGCGCCGGCACTGCTCGGCATAGTCCGCCAGCGTGGTCACTGCCGTCGGCGCATTCTCGGCGGCAAGCAGCGCGGTGAGCTGCAAGGCGGTGTCTTGGATGACATGCTCAAGAATGTCGCGCTTGTTCTCGAAATAGCGATAGAAAGTGCCGTGGCCAATGCCGAGCCGGCGCGCAATATCGGCAATCGCGGTCTGGTGATAGCCGCGCTCGGAGAACTCGACAAAAGCAGCCTGCAGGATGTCGGCGCGCAGTTGCAGACGGTTGCGCTCGGCGCGGGAAAGTTTCTGATCTTCACTCATGAGGCGATCTTAGCTGACCGTGCAGAAAATGACGAATGCGGCATTATTTGACATTAAATTCCTTAACTGACATTGTATTCCATAAATGGCCAAACAGTCACGCCAACGGATACCACGCATGAATACACAACATCCGATGTACGAAGTCATCATTCTCGGCGGCGGCTTTGCCGGGCTGGGGGCGGCCATCAAGCTGCGCGAAGCCGGCATCCACGATTTTCTGCTGCTGGAAAAAGCCGATGAGCTGGGCGGCGTCTGGCGCGAGAACACCTACCCCGGTTGCGCCTGCGATGTGCCCTCGGCGCTGTACTCCTATTCGTTCGCGCCGAACCCGTCCTGGAGCCGCGTCTTTGCCGGTCAGGCCGAGATCAAGCGCTATTTGCAGGATACGGCCGAGCGCGAAGGCGTGCTGCCGCATGTGCGCTTTCAGCACGAAGCCCTGAAGGCGGCCTGGTCGGATACTTGCGGATGCTGGGTCATCAACACGAATCAGGGCGAGCTCCGCGCCCGCTTCGCGATCATGGCCTGCGGGCCCATGCACGAGCCGGTGCTGCCAAAGGTGCAGGGGCTGAGCAGCTTCGACGGCGAGATCTTCCATTCCTCGCGCTGGCGTCATGACATCGACTTGCGCGGCAAGCGCGTGGCGGTGATCGGCACCGGCGCGTCGGCGATTCAGTTTGTGCCGGAGATCCAGCCCGTCGTGGGCCATCTCAGCGTGTTTCAACGCACGCCGCATTGGGTTTTGCCGAAGATGGATCAGGCGCTGCCGCCGCTGTTTCAGCGCCTGTTTAAGCGCCTGCCGCTGGCGCAGCTGGCCGTGCGCGGGGCTGTCTTCGGTATTTTCGAGACGCTCAACGGCGGCATGCAGAGTGTGGCGGCGATGAAGCAATTCCAGCGTCTGGCCCAGTTCAATCTGCGGCGCACGGTGAAAGACCCCGAGCTGCGCCAGCGGCTCACACCAAACTATGTCATCGGCTGCAAGCGCGTACTGCAATCCAACGACTGGTATCCGGCGCTGGTGCAGGCCAATGTGGATGTGGTCAGCAGCGCCCTCGCCGAAGTGCGCGGCAAGACGCTGATCGCGGCTGACGGCAGCGCGCGCGAGGTCGATGTCATCATTCTCGGCACCGGCTTTGAAGTCGCCGAACCGCCGATTGCCAAGCGCGTGTTCAATCGCCACGGCGAGAGCATGGCCGAGGTCTGGCAGGGCAGCCCGGAAGGCTATATGGGCACGATGGTCGCCGGTTGCCCGAACGGCTTTCTGATGTTCGGCCCCAACATTGCTGTTAGCTCGTCGGCGTTTCTCATCATTGAGGCCCAGCTCGCTTATATCGTGGATGCCATCACACAGGCCCGCGCGCAGGGCATCGCCAGCATCGAGACCGAGCCGGGGCGCATGGCTGAGTTCAATGCCCGCGTGCAGGCCGCCTTGCAGGATTCGGTGTGGAATCGCGGCGGCTGCAGCAGCTACTTCATCGACCGCAATGGCCGCAACAGCACGGTGTGGCCGTGGAGCACGCTGGAGATGCGCCGCCAGCTCAGCCGCTTCAAGCTCGACGACTACCTTATTACCAAACACACGGCCTGAGCCGGGAGATACCGATGTCCAGAACTTCATTGCAGAGCACATTGCAGGGCAAGGTCATTGCCATCACCGGCGGCGGACGCGGCATCGGTCTGGCCATTGCCGAGGCGCTGATCGCGCAGGGCGCGCGCGTCAGCATCGGCGATATTGATGTAGCCCTGGCCGAGCGCGAGGCATTGCGCATCGGTGCGCATGCCGGCCGGCTCGATGTGCGTGACCGCGCCTCGTTTGCCGACTTCATCGCCGGCACGGAAGCGGCGCTGGGGCCGCTGCATGCACTGATCAACAACGCCGGCATCATGCCCATGGGCTATTTTCTCGATGAGAATCCGGCGCTGGCCGATGCCCAGATCGACATCAATTTCCGCGGCGTGATTCACGGCATGCAGATCGCCCTGCCCGGCCTGCTGGCGCGTGGCAGTGGTCATATCGTCAACATCGCCTCGCTGGCCGGACGCTTTGCGCTGCCAGGCTCGGCGGTCTATACCGGCACCAAGTTTGCCGTGGTCGGCATGACTGAAGCGGTCGCCGGGGAGTATCGCGACAGTGGCGTGCAATTCACCTGCATCATGCCGTCCAAGGTGCTGACAGAACTGACTTCGGGCACCGAAAAAGCCGGCAGCATCATTCCCTCGGTGACCCCGGAGCAAGTCGCCGAAGCCGTGGTTGGCGCGCTGCTGAAACCCCGATTGATGGTGGCGGTGCCGGACTATCTGCAGATCGCGCACAGCGCCTACACCCTGATTCCAAGCTGGTTGCAGGTGCGCGGCCGCCGACTGCTGGGCGATGATCGCATTCTCAGCCAGCTTGACCACGCCGCGCATGCGGGCTACGAACAGCGCATCAACACATTGGCTCGCCCGGCCAAAACAGGAAAGACCGCATGAAACCGCCACAAGCACTCGCGCACCGCATCGTCAAAACCGCCCTGCGCACCAGCTTCAAATGGCCCAGCCTGCTGCCGCTGCCAGTGGTCGTGCTGCGTCAGGCCATGGAAGGTGGCGCCCTGCTGTTCCGGCCGCGGTCTGAGGCCATCGTGGAAAAAACCACACTCGCCGGCGTGCCTGTGGAGCGTATTTCGCCGCCCGGTCGCGCAGATCGCGTGCTGCTGCATTTTCATGGCGGCGCGTTCTTTGCGGGCTCGGCCAACACGCATCGGGCGCTAGGCAGCGAGCTGGCGCTGCGCGGCACAGCTCAGGTGATTATGGTGGATTACCGCCGCGCGCCGGAGCATCCCTACCCGGCCGCCTTGCAGGATGGTCTGGCCTGCTATCACGCCCTGCTGGAAAAGGGCTGGCGCGGCGAGCAGATCGTGCTCGGCGGCGACTCCGGCGGCTGCGCGCACATCCTGTCACTGGCGACCATGCTGCGCGATCGCGGCCTGCCGATGCCGGCCGGGCTGGTGATGATTTCGCCTTATCTGGACATCACGCTCAGCCTGCCCTCGGTCGCGCGCAATGCCCGTCGCGACCCGATGGTGACGGCGCATGCGCTGCGTCGCGGCGGCGACGGCTATCGCGGCGATATCCCGGCAAACGACCCGCGCGTGTCGCCGCTGTTTGCCGAGTTGCAGGGGCTGCCGCCGGTGCTGGTGCAGGCCGGCAGCGAAGAAATTCTGCTCGATGATGCTTTGCAATTCAGCGAACGCGCACAAGCGGCCGGTGTTGCCGTGAACTGCCACATCTATGAAGGCCTGTGGCACAACTTCCAGATGTTCAACGCCCTGATCGCCGAGGCCGATGCCGCGCTGGACGAGATCGGTGCATTCATAAAGAGCGGAGCCAAAGCCGCCTGAACGGACTCAGGGGCTGCACAGCGATGGCTGGCGACCCTGCTTCTGTGCATCGAGCAGCTCGCCGACCAGCGCGCCCGGATCAGGCGTCCCGACCAGCGAATCTGGCCAGTCCGTGTCACGCGTCAGCTTCCAGCACGGCTGCAGGATCTGCAGCGTCTGGCGTGTCGCCGTCAGCGGTGTTTGCAGGATACGGTTGTCGCCGAAACGGCTGCTGAGGAAGTCCTGCACCGGCTGCGACAGCCGAGCCCGCTGCGCCCAAGTCTGCGCCGACACTTCGACGGCACCGCGATAGTTGCGGGGCGTGCCATCGAGCCCGCGCGCACGGCGCAGCTGACGCAGGCCATCGGTACTGTGCAGGGTCAGCGTCAGCGGCGAGCCGGCGATATCCATCTGCAGACTTGCCGGCGAGCAGTACGGCTGGAAAGCACGAATGACAGCCGGATAGCCATCCAGCGTACCGCTGTAGCCATAGGCCTCGACTGCCGTGAAATGCGGCTCGGACAGCGGCAAAGCGGTGCCACGCAGCGGCTCGTTGGTAACCACAAATTGCCAGGCCACGGATGCTGCCTCGGCAATGTCACGCTGCCAGTAGCCGGTGCGACCGGCGCTGTCGCGGCCCTCGACACGCATGATGCGATGATCCGTGCCGCCGGGCACCTGACGGATGCTAAGACGGTTGGTGAACGTGCCGGGAATGCGCGGATGATGCCGCCAGTCCGGCGCCGGCAGCTGTGCCTTGGGCGTGGCGACACCCTGCTGATCCTGCCAGGAGTAATCGAGGAAGATGGTATTGCCGCCGGACACATCAAATTCGTAGAGTCGCGTGTAGATCTCGCCATTGCGCCCTACCACCATCACTGTCGAGCCACTGCCGGCCAGTCCGGCCATGAGCAGCTGGCCGTTTTCCGGCGGGCAAACCTCGCGGCTCTCATCAGACGGCAGCCAAGGGTCGAGATAGGTCAACCGGTTATCCGCACGCAGGGTGTAGACGGTGAGGATGCCGGCGACCTTGGCCTGCCGGCCGGCGCTGTCGGTATAGGTCGGACTGGCCGCAGGACTCAGATCGGAGGTTGCCCAGTGCACCACATCGGCAAACATCTGCATGCCGAAATCCGTCCACAGCACCGGGCCCCAGCGCCGTGTCCAGCCCAGACCCTGCGGATTGCTCTTCTTCAGATCCAGGGTGTAGAGCCAGCGCGCCTCATCAAGTGCCACCAGCGTGGTGGCATCGGCTGAAAGCGCCGTGACATGGCCATCGAGACAACGCGGTAGCAACAGCGTGCGCCAGGGCTCGCGAGTGCCGGTAGCGGCTTCGTTGGCCTTGATATAGATGCGGCCCTGACGCACGGCGTAGTAGTACGCGTCGGTATAGCTTTCCTGCGTACCGCTCAGCAGCACATGCTCCGGCAGCGTTGCGAGCACATCGGCTGGTGCAGGCTGACCACCAGATGCCGCGGGCGCGAAACCGGGGTCATCTGGCAGATAGAGCACACCGGTGGTACCCAGCATGTCTTCCGGACACGCCGGATTTGGCAAGGTACGCTGCTCCGCCAGTGTCAGAGCTGGTGATGGCGCGGCTTCGGCCGCAATCGCCATCGCGCGGCCGGCAGCGGCAGAGCCGGACTGACCATCCGGGCCGCAGCCTGAGAGCAGCAGGAAAATTCCGCATAAAAAAGCAGTGTTCACAGCATGCATAATTGTTTTTCTTGTTTTTATATGGTTTTGCATTCTGCCTTAACGACGACGCACGCGCACCACCACCTCACCGGCTCCCGCACTATTGCGCAGGATCAGCTTGCCCGCATTCGCGGCCGATGCCACCGTCGCACCCGTGACATCGACCACGTAACCGGCCGGATAATGCAGCGCCAGCGGCACATGAATCTCGGTCGGGCCGCTGGCTGCACGCGGGGTGTAGTGATACTCGAACTCAGCCGAGACCGGATCAAAGGCCAGCGAAACCGGCACCCCGGCCGTCGCCTGCGGATAGGTGCGCTCCAGCAGCTTGAGCTTGTCGAGCTTGGCCGAGCCGAGCTCATCGTCCTTGACGAACATGCTCTGCGCACCGCCGGTAGGATCTTCCGAAGTCGGGTCGTTCCAGCCCTTGTAATGCCAGTACTGCCAGCCGGTGAACTGGCTATCGGCCAATGCCGTCACATTAGTGATGTCGGGCAGGTCATCGGATGCACCGAACTCGGTCAACAGCGTGGTCGCACCCATGCGAGCAATGGCCTCTTCGGCATTACCAAACACCAAGCTATGCAGCTGCGCGCAGCCCGGCACATCATTGACGCCCTGCGCATGCAGGAGGGCAGCCGGCAGGCAGTAGGTGTGCCAGGAGAACCCCAATTGCGGGTCAGTGAGCTTGGTGATCAGGCCCAGATTGGACTTGGCACCGAAGTCGAAAACGATGTTCGGCTCCAGCCACACCAGACTGTTGGCATCGACTTCGCGGATACCTTGCAAGACATGGCTCTGAAAGGCTTGCAGCTTCTGGTCATCGTGGATCGGGCAGCCGAGCGGTCCGGCGCAGGTGGCCAGATCCAGGCCGGGAAACGGTTCATTGATGAGGTCATAGCCCATCAGGTAGGGCTGATTCTTCCACTTGTCGGCCACGGCCTTCCAGGCATCGCGGTAATGATCCCAGAGCGCATTCTTGTTGCCCCAGAGGTTGTCGAAGGCACGCGTGGTGCCGGGCAGGAAGTAGTTTCCGGGAAAACCGACATCGGCAATGTTGGGGATGCCATCGTCGTGGGTCGCCCACTCCGGGAAGCCTTCGCCACCATAGCGCTCGTTGTAGAGGTCCTGGTGGAAATCGAGCATGACCCAGATGCCGCGACTAGCGAGAAGCTGCACCACGCGATCCACGCGATTGAGGTAGGTCTGGTCAATCCGGCCTTCCTGCGGCATCACGCCGGCGAAGATCGTGCCCAGGCGCACGGTGTTGAAACCGTGATCGCGCAGCCAGTCGGCATCCGCAGCGGTGAAGCCCAGCGCCGAATCTGGCGGCGCATACGGGGCCAGCTTCCACACGGCATTGATGCCATGCAGCAGCACGATGCGATTCTTTTCATCGACCATCCAGCGGCCTTCGCGATGCAGGCGCGGCGTGTCGGCACCGGTCGATGCCGCCGGGACAGACGGAGCACCGTCCGTGCTTTTCGTGCAGCCGGCGAGCAGCAAAGCTGCTGCCAGCGCCAAAGCCAGACTTGTTGTTTTCATGGTTATCTCGCTTGGCTCGTAGAAGATTTGACAGCATACGCACGCAGCGGCGGCTCGGCAGCCACCAGCCCCGCCTCTGCCGAGGTGAGGAGGAACAGGGCCAGACCCACCTGCTCATCCAGCTGCGCCTGCTGCGGATCCAGGCCGGGCGCACGATCCTCTGCGCACACCGCAGGGTCGATACGATCGGGACTGGCCGGTCCTGGATGCGTCAGGGCGTCCATGACCAGAGCAAAGGCGACCGCATCCGACAGCATCTGCGCGTGACCGACCTGACGGCCAGGACAAAGCTGCTGCACGGCAATATTGCTGGCACCACCAATCACCGACGTTGGTGCCACCGCTGTGGTATCGGTTTCACTGTAGATGCTGGAGTACGGCAGCGCACCCGGCGTTTCATCGTCGGCATTCATCGTCGCGAAAAATTGCGACCCGGGCTTCAGCTGCCAGGCCGCAGGCGGGCAAATCCCCAGGATGCATACTTGATCCGCAATCGGTGCGCCGTGATTGGCGCCGGCCAGCGCGATGTAGTCGGAGATCAGCGGTCCGATGTCCGGCCACCACTTGATGGCCCAGACCATCTCGGCAGCCCCTTGGCTGTGCCCGATCAGCGCCACTTTCTGGTCGTAGCGTGCCGCCATGACACGTATCGCATGCACCACATATTCCGTGGCGCTCTGAATATCGCCCCAGGAATGGAACGGCAGCGTCACCGTGCAAACATCAAAACCACGACTGCTCAGCAGCGGTAAATAGTTCAACTGCCAGATGCTGGCATCAGCGCCGGTGCCATGCACAAGCAACACAGACTGATGGCTGAGATCGGCATTCGCCGGACAACTCAGTGCGGCCTCAAGATCAATAGTCGCTGGCGATAACACAGGCGCCACCATCCGCAGATTGACACTGTCTTCGCTGCAGGCCGACAACAGCACGGCAGACAACGCAAGCGCGACACGCAATGACATATTCATGGATCTTCTTTTTATAGTGAGTTCGTCATTTCAGACCTACCTACCGTAGCAAGGCTTGTCAGAAAAAAATTGACAGGGCTTGCCAAGTTTTTATCAATTCGTGCCACCCTGCTTCATGGCAGCAGCCCTTCTTTCAGCATTCGGAGTCCCCCATGTCGCTTTCAGAGCTGGACCTGCACAGTGGCGCGGCTGACCTCTTGCTCGACTATGTGCAGGCACAGCATCTGGAAGCTGCCGCCCTGCGCAACCGCCTGACGACCTACAGCCGCAGCAGTCGCATGACCCATGCGCAATGGTGGGACTGCCTGAATACCGTGCAGCGTCTTCTGCCACAGCGCCAGGTCGGGTTAGAGATTGGTCAGGGCATCAAGCCGGCGCATCTCGGCGTGCTCGGCTACCTGATGCTGACGTCGGCCTCGCTGGCCGAGGCTCTGCAACGCGCGCAACGCTTCATGGCGCTGCTGCACCAGAGCGACACCATCGTCATCGACTTCCATGACGGCGATCTGCGCGTGCGCTGGACCACGCAATACGGCAACGCGCCGCAGCTTTCCGACGAAGTCTATTTCTCCGCCATCCTGCAATTCCTGCGCACCTGCACGGGCCGCGATGACCTCATATACAGCCGCCTGCACTTCACGTTTCCAGAGCCGGCCGACATCAGCGCCCATGAGCAGCTGTTCCGCTGTCCGCTCGCCTTTGGCCAACCCTGCAGCGAAATCCTGCTGCCGCTGACGGTGTTCGCACTGGCATTGAATCATGCCGATCCCGCTTTGAATGCCATGCTGGAGCAACAGGCCACGGCACTGGTGAAGGCGCTGCCCGAGCCCGGCGAATTCACCGTGCGCTTGCGCGAAGTGCTGATGCGGGCACTGCAAAGCGGCGATGCCACGGCCGATAACATCGCCCGTGAGCTCGCCCTGTCACGCCGGACACTGCATCGCCGACTGAGCGAGCACGGGCTCGACTTCAGCACAGTGCTGCGCCGCGTGCGCGAGCAACTGGCACGACAATATCTCAGCCAGTCCCGCCTGAGCCTGACAGAAATTGCGCTGCTGCTGGGCTACACCGAGCAGAGCACCTTCACTCGGGCGTTCAAGCAATGGACAGGAGAGACACCGCTGCGCTTTCGCCAACAGAATATTGCCTAATAAATGCACAGCCCTCACTGCTATCAGACAATGACACTTGCAGGCTCGGCCTTGCCTGAGTAGGGTGCAAACAACTGCCCGCTGGCCAAATCCTGTTTATGCACATGACTGATACCTGGTGGGCCTGGCGCGACTGGCTGGCGCTGAACCCGGACTGGACGCTGTACCTGATCTTCGGCCTCGCGGCACTGGAGTCGCTGGCCGTCATCGGCTCCATTATTCCCGCTATTCCGGTCATGATCGGCCTCACCCTGCTCGCCGGCCACACTGGCATCGATGTTTACCAGGTGCTGCTTTTTGCCGTCGCCGGTGCGATCACGGGTGATGGCATCAGCTATGCCATCGGCCATCACTTCAAGCATCGCATCGAGCATGTCTGGCCGTTCCGTACTCACCCGCACTGGCTTGCCGCGAGCGAAGCCTTCGTTGAGAAACATGGCGGCAAAGGCCTGATCTTCGGCCGTTTCATCGGCCCCATCCGCGCTTTTGTACCGCTGGCTGCCGGCATTTTCCAGATGCCGCTGCCACGCTTTCTGTACTTCAATGTCGTGTCAGCTCTGCTCTGGGCACCGCCCAATATTCTGCCCGGCTACTTTGCCGGTGCTGCCGTGGACAACCCGCTGCTGCCCGGTAAGCATCAGCTGGTCTTCATCGGCGCCATCCTGGTCGGCATCGCCACTCTGGTCTGGCTGTTGCCGCGCCTGAACAGCGTCACGCGACGCTGGCGACAGCAGCATGCCCCGCACGATGCCGGCCTCTTTGCCTGTGCCGACGGCATCCCGGAAAACCAGTTCATGACCATCATGGTCGGTTTGGCGGGGCTGACTGGTTTTACGCTGATCGCACTCAATCTGCCCGGCATGGGCGGCATGGACCTGTGGCTGACCGAAGAGCTGCGACGTCTGCGTCAGCCCGGCATCGACTGGCTGTTCACCGCGTTCACCCTGCTCGCCGATGCCCGCGCCCTGCTCACGCTCGGTGGCCTGGTGGCACTCTGGCTGCTCCTGCGCCAGGAATGGCGTGCGCTGCGCTTCGTGGTCAGTGCCAGCCTGCTCTGTCTGTTGCTACCCATGGCGCTGCAATGGCTGTTTGCCATGCCGGGCCCGCAACCGCTGTTTGATCTGCGTGACGAGTCATCCTTCCCCAGCGGACATGCCTTCTCGGTCACCGTGATCTGGGGCTTGTTCTATGTGCTGGTCACGCGAGACTTTCTGCCCGACCTGAGACCCTGGGCGCTCGCCATCAGTCTGACGCTGATCATTTTCACCGCGATTGCCCGCGCTTTTCTCGGCCTGCACTGGCTCAGCGATGTGCTGGCCGGGCTGATGCTGGGCGTTGCCGTACTGGCCGGACTGCGCTGGGCCTGGTATCGCGGTGCCGGCTTCCATCGCGTCAGGCGCTGGGAGCCGTCGCTGGTGGTGCTGCTGGCACTGGTGTTCTCAGGCTGCCTGTGGCTGCGTCACAGCTGGGCGTCCGCCCTGATCCCCTACACAGTGCCCGGCACCGGAGGCTGAGCATGTCTTCACGCTTTTTACGCACGCTGGACCGGATTGAAGCACTCGGCAATCGCTTGCCGCCGCCGGCCTGGCTGTTTGTCTGGCTCTGCGGCATCGTGCTGGTGGCATCGGCCATCGCTGCCGGGCTGAACTGGCAGGCGACCTGGCCGGATGGCAGCAAGACCATCACCGCCGTCAATCTGATCTCGCTGGTCGGCCTCAATCATCTCTTCAATGACACCGTCACCAACTTCACCAGCTTCGCACCGGTCGGCAATGTGCTGGTGGCCATGCTCGGGCTCGGTCTGGCCGAGCGCTCCGGCCTGCTCGCGGGGCTGCTGTCATCGCTGGTACGGCTGAGTGGCGTGCGCGCCCTGCCCACGGTCGTGGCGTTTGCCGGCGTGATGTCGAGCATTGCCGTCGATGCCGGCTATGTGGTGGTAATTCCGCTCGCCGGCCTGCTCTTTCAGCGCGCCGGTCTGCCGCCGCTGGCCGGTATTGCCTGTGCCTTTGCCGGGGTATCCGGCGGCTTCTCGGCCAACCTGCTGATCGGCCCGGTCGATGCCCTGCTCGCCGGCATCGCCACCGAAGCCTTACAGACCGTGAAGCCAGGGGCCGAGGTTGCGGTCACGGCCAATTACTTCTTCATGCTGGCGTCCACGGTCTGGGTCACACTCATCGTGTCCTGGGTCAATCACCAGTTCGTCATGCCCCGGCTGAGTGCCAGCGCAACGACCGGTGGCGCAGCCAGCACGGACTTTGCCGACAGTCATCTGCACCCGGCCGGAGCACGTGCCGTGCTGATCTGGACTCTGGCGGTACTGGCGTTTGCGCTCGCCGGTCTGCTGCCGGCAGATGGCTTTCTGCGCGGTGAAGATGGCAGTGTGACCAAGTCACCGCTGATCAAAGGCGTGGTGGTTCTGGTGGCGATATATGCCGGCATCGCCGGAATTCTCTATGCCCGTGTCAGTGCCCGCTGGGCGCGTAGCAGCGAGGCCATTCCGGCGCTGGAAGAGACGCTAAAAACGCTGGCCAGCTATCTGGTGCTGATGTTTTTTGCCGCACAGTTTGTTGCGTATTTTCAGTGGAGTCAGATCGGTCAGCTGGTCGCCATTACCGGTGCCGAAAATCTGCGCGCGCTGGCCTGGTCGCCGGTGACGCTGTTGCTGCTGTTTGTGCTGTTCACGGTCACGCTGGACCTGCTGATCGGCTCGGCCTCGGCGAAATGGGCGCTGATGGCTCCCATCTTCATTCCCATGTTCTTCCTCGCCGGCATCCCCGCCGAGGGCACACTGGCGGCTTATCGCGTCGGTGACAGCGTCGCCAACATCGTCACGCCGCTGATGCCCTACTTCGCCATGGTCGTGGCCTTTGCCCAGCGCTTCGAGCCGAAAGCCGGCATCGGCACGCTGATGGCGATGATGCTGCCGTACTCGTTGATGCTGCTGATCGGCTGGGGCGGCCTGCTCGCGCTCTGGCTGAGCATGGGCTGGCCGCTGGGGCCGGGCTGAACCGACAGGCTCTGCCCCCAGCTTATCGCTCCGTACTACTTTTACCCGCTTGAAGCAGCTTCTGGCGCTTCTCGCCGGCCTTGCGGAACAGGCCGATGGCCTTGTTGCCGAGCTCGGGGAAGTTGCCGGCAAATTTCGCCGTCGCGCCACGCCAGGCCGGCAAGGCAATCTCCATCGGGCGATCGCGCAGCACCGGCCCGAGAATGGCGTCGACCACCTCTTGCGAGCTGAGCGCACGCGGCCCGGAGAAGGTCAGCGCGGCCTGCGGCTTGCCCTGCTGGATGTCCAGCATCGGCGTCTGCACCGCATCCGGACACACCGCCGTCACAGCGATGCCCTTGTCGGCCAGCTCCATGGCAGCGGCCAGCGAATAGCCACGGACGGCGAACTTGCTGGCGCTGTACAGCCCCAGCCCCGGCACCGGCGACAAACCCGCCAGCGACGCGATGTTGATGATGTGACCACGGCCGCGCGCCAGCATGCCCGGCACAATCGCCTGCGTGCCGAAGATCACGCCCTTCACATTGATGTCGAAGTGAAAATCGACCTCCGCCGCCGTCGCATCCTGCACCCAGTTTTCCTTGAGCACGCCGGCGATGTTGGCGAGCACATCGATCGCGCCATCCGCCGACTCCACGCGAGCAACCAACGCTCTCCAGGCTTGCGCATCACGCACATCCAACATTTCCAAACGCAACGCCGATGCCTCGCTAGCAAACGCTTGCAATGCCTGCAAGCCAGTCTCCTGCACATCGCAGGCACAAACGCGATCACCGCGCGCCAACAGTGCTTTCGCCAATTCCTGACCAATGCCCGAGGCCGCGCCGGTGACGATCCAATGCAGACTCATGCTGCTGCTCCTGTCTTCAGGCTGAGCTGACCAAACTCCTGCTCGCCGACCGTGGCCGTCGGCGTGGTGCCGGGGAAGAGCCAGAACGCCGTCACTTCCGACGACGGCGCAACATTAGGGAAGCGCTCGTCTTTGGGGTTAGGGCCGGCCACGCTTTTCTCCTGAACCATGGAGATGTACTGATCCACCACGTACTCCATGGTGTTGCCGTTGATGATGATCTCGGCGCCGGTCTGCTTCGCGAACGCCGCCAGACCGGGCGTGGTCGAATGCTTGGGCTCATAGGCATCGAGACTGACGCCGTTTTCACTGGTCACGATCAGCCCGGTATCGGCATGAGTGACGATGGAGTGATTGCCTTCGGTGTGGCCCTTGGTGCGCATGATGGCCACCGAGCCATCGCCCAGTGCCACGCTGTCGTCGAGCAGAATCAGCTTGTCATCGGGCACGCCGGCGATGCCTTCCGGGCAATACCACTGGTTCTGCCAGGGAATCAGCGCCTGCGCACTCTCCCACTCTTCGCGCATGACCAGCAGCCTAGCGTTCGGGAACAGCGCCTGCTGGCCGTTGCCACCGAGCCAGCGCGTGACGTTCTGCGTATGCAGATGATCGTAGGTGATGTAATCCACGTCCTCGGGCTTGAGGCCGATGCTCTTCAGGCAATCCAGCACCGTGGCAGTGGCGCGCACGATCATCTTTTCCATAAGCCCGGAGAATTTGCCGGCCTGCTGGTCGAGCTGGGCAAAGAATGGCGTTTCGCGCTGATGCTCCCAATCCGAGGGCCCAACCAGCAGGGTCTTGATGCCTTCGCTGGAGTCGAACTGGATCACGCTCAGGCGATTGCACAGATGCACGAACGGCGTCGGCCGGCTGAAGGCATTGAGGTAGGCGAACTTGGCCGGGTAAGGCACACGCACCAGCTCGAAGGATTTGTAGAAGCGCACTTTCGGCTTGGCCAGCATGTCGCGGCGGAAATCTTTCGCGGCTTCGCGCACATTGTCGACGCGAACCATGGGGCGACGAGCATCGCGGGTGCCATCGAAGTGCTTCAGGGGCTGCATGAGTGACATGCCGAATCCTCGCTGTTGTCTGAAAAAATGAGGCAGACCCGGCTTGCCAAGTCTGCAAAAGATGTGACACTGTAATTGCGACAAGAAATCTTGTCAAAAAATAACAACTCCATCCGTCGGACAGGCTGATGACTGAAACAGATAACAGTGCCCTGATCGCTCCCGCCAAACCGGCCCGCGCCTATCGCGGTATCGCACCCGAGCAGCGCGCACTCGAGCGTCAGCAGCGCCTGCTCGCGACCGCGCTGGAGCTGTTTGCCCGACAAGGCTATGCACGCACGCCGATTGAACAGCTCTGCGCCGAAGCGAAAGTCACCACGCGGCATTTCTATGCCTTGTTTGCGAGTCGGGAGGCCCTGCTCACCGAGCTTTACGACCGCATCATCAGCAACCTGCGCGACGCCGTGCTGCTGGCACTCTCAGCGCCGGAAGAATCACTGGAAGCAAAGCTGCCGCTCGCAGTGCAAGCCCTGATCAGACACTATCTCGCCGATGCCCGCGTAGCCCGCGTGGGTGTGCTGGAGTCGGTCGGCGTCAGTGCCGCGATGGAAATGCGCCGGCGTGCTGCCATACACGGCATCGCCAGCCTTATCGAACACTACATTGATGCGCTGGTGGCACGCGGCGAGCTGCCGGCACATGACTATCATCTGGTCAGCGTCGCCATTGTCGGCGGCATCAACGAGCTGCTCGCGGAATGGCTCACCGTGGCCGCGCCACCGAGCATCGAGCATCTCAGCCATGAGGTCACCCGCATTCTCTATGCCCTCATTCGCGGCAGCGCCGTCCTGCCCGACCTGTCCCTGAAGGAGACCGCCACATGACCCACGTCACTCGCCGTGCCGTACAAGATGCCCTGCGCTTTCATGCGCTGTTCTTCGCCATTGCCATTCCGGTCGCGCTCTATGAGCAAGGCCGCTCACTCGGCATGGCCATCCTGCTGCTGACGCTGGCCTACAACATCAGCCTGCCGCTCATGTGTCAGTGGCGTGGCTATCGCGAGGGCATACGCCTGTGGTGGTTTCTGCTGCCTTTGTCCATGGCGCTGCCCTGTGCGGACTGGATGCTGGTCCGGCAGATGGGCACGCTGAGCTTTCCCGATCACGGCATTTATCGCCTCGGCGGCGTTGTACCGATCTATTTCATGGGTCTGTGGATCATGTTGCTCTGGCCGCTGTGCTGGCTCGCGCAAGCTACGCGCCGCCCGTATCTGATCGCTGCTATCGGCGCTCTGGCCGCCTTCCTGATCTGGGAATGGGCCGCGCGACCGATGCATCTCTGGCATGCCGTCGGCGTCAGACAGTTTGCCGGCTTTGCGCTCTATCCGCTGATCCCGGAGATGCTGCTGGCGGTCGCCGCCTTGTGGATGTGGCAGCAGCACGGTCGCGCACCGCTGCTGACGCGCCTCGTCTGCGCCGTCAGCGTGGCTGTTTTCTATGCCGGAGCCTTGTCGATGGCCCTGCTCTGGATAGGCTGATCAGCGATACTATGCCTTCACCAACCATATTGATGCGTTGATTACGCCATTCGCCGGGAACTCCGCATGAAGTCTGCTGCAAGAATTGCCGTGATTGGTGCTGGCCTGGCGGGCCTGTCCTGTGCCCGCACCCTGCAAGCCGCCGGGCATGACGTCATCGTTTTCGAGAAAAGCCGCGCCGCAGGCGGACGCATGAGCACCAAACGCGGTGAAAGCAACACCGGTGAGGTCTGGCAATGTGACACCGGAGCCCAGTATTTCACCGCGCGCGATGCCGCATTTCAGGCCGAAGTACAGCGCTGGCAAGACGCCGGCGTGGCCACCGAGTGGCATCCTGAGATTGCCGTCTTTGGCGATGCGCCGGCACAGTCACCGCATGCACGTCCGGAGGCACGCTATGTGGGCAGCCCGCGTATGACGGCACCGGCGCGCTATCTCGCCGAAACACTGACGCTGCAAACCCAAACGACCATACAGGCCTTGCGCCGCGACGGCAGCACCTGGGCACTGCGCTCGGCAGAGCACGACTGGCTGAGCCAGCGCTTCGACGCCGTGGTCGTGGCCACCCCGGCACCTCAGGCCGTACCGTTGCTGCAGCCCGTGCAGGCAGCGCTCGCCGACCTGGCGGCCTGCGTGCGCATGCGTGGCAGCTGGGCCTTGATGCTGCGCTATGGCGCGCCGCTGCAACTCGGCTTCGAGGCCGCCTTCGTCAATCGCGGCCCGTTGCGCTGGATCGCGCAGAACAGCCACAAACCCGGCCGCAGCGGACAGCATTGCTGGCTGCTGCACGCCAGCGCCGCCTGGAGCGATGCGCACATCGAAGACAGTGCCGACACCGTGGCGGAGGCGTTGCTGGCAGCATTTGCCGAACTCGGCGGCTCCACGCCCGATGCCTGGAGCGCCCATCGCTGGCGCTATGCCGACAGCGCACAGCCGCTGCAACTCGGCGCGGTCTGGCAAGCGGCCGAGGGCCTCGGTCTTTGCGGCGACTGGCTCAATGGCGGCAAGGTCGAAGGTGCCTGGTGCAGCGGCCGGATACTGGCCGGGCAGATGCTGGCGAGCCTGTCGCCAGCCTGATCTCAGTCGTCGCGCGTCAGCACGTCCAGCAGCTCGATCTCGAAGATCAACGCCGAGTTCGGCTTGATGTGCGCGCCAACCTGACGCTCACCATAGGCCAGATGCGCCGGCACCAGCAGCTTGCGCTTGCCGCCGACCTTCATGCCCATCAGGCCCAGATCCCAGCCCTTGATCACGCGGCCAGTACCGATCACGCACTGGAAGGGCTGGCCGCGTGACCAGGACGAATCAAACTCGGTGCCATCCTCCAGCGTGCCGCGGTAATGCGTGCGGATGAGCGCGCCTTTGACCGCCGCCTTGCCATCACCCGGCACCAGATCAATCACCTGCAATTCATCGCTCATCATGCGCGTTACTCAGACACGTAAACCATGCCAAGCGCTCCCACCGAGGCGGTTTTTTCACCCACGGTGGTATACGAGGCCACGCCCACGCTGTGGTATTTCGACACCAGCGAAGTGAGCTGCCCCAGGCCCAGCATGCCCTCCAGCGGGCTGCGCTCGGCAATCACCGATTTGATTTTTTCACGATGCTGCTCGGCAGACGGGTTCAGGGCAAAGGCACCCACCACGGCGATCGCCAGAACAAGAACAGGCAAGAAACGGGTTTTTGACATGCTGGCATACTCAAGATGAATGGTGTTCTGCCTGCTGACTATACGTTCTTCCGGCAAATATACGGCGACTTAATGCGCCGAAGTCTTGCCGAAATCGACGTCGCCCTGTACCGTGACCACCCAGTCAAGTTCAGCTCTGGAGTCGTTGCACCATGTCCGCATTAGCCAACCGCCTGAAGGCACTTCCCAAACTCAGCGCCATCTGGGCCATCGGCAAAGTGCTTGCCGTGCCACGGCCGCTGGTACTGTTCGGTGAGGGTTCGGCCGTGCGCCTGTGCCACAGCATCGCCGATCAGGGCCACAAGCGCGTGCTCATCATTACCGACGATGTGCTGGCCAAGCTCGGCACTATCGATCCGCTGGTGGCTGCGCTGAATACCCGCGGCGTCATCACCGAAATCTTCACCGGCGTGCGCCCGGATCCGACCTTTGAAATCGTCGAAGCCGGTTTGCAGGCCTGCCAGCAAGCGCGTGCGGATGCCCTGCTGGTCATCGGCGGCGGCTCCGCCATCGACGCCGGCAAGGTCATCGCACTCGCAGCCACCACCGGCAAGACCCCGCAGCAGCTGGTCGGCGTGCTCAAGGGCCGGCAGCCGGCACTGCCCTTCTTTGTCGTGCCCTCGACCTCGGGCACCGGCTCCGAAGCCAGCGTCGCCGCCGTCATTTCCGATAGCGTCACGCACATCAAGGCACTGGTGGTCGATCCCGGCCTGGTGCCGCTCGCCGCCGCCCTCGATCCGCTGATCACCATGGGCATGCCGGCCTCCGTCACCGCCGAAACCGGCGTCGATGCCCTCACCCATGCCCTCGAAGGCTGGATGAGCCAGTTCGCCAATGCCCAGACCGACGGCTACAACCGCACCGCTGTGCGCCTGATCCTGAACAACCTGGAAATCGCTTGCAACGAACCGGCCAACCTCGCCGCGCGTGATGCCATGGCGCTGGGCTCGCACTACGCCGGTCTCTGCCTGAGCACCTCGGCGGTCGGCTATGTGCATGCCATCGCGCATCAGCTCGGTGCCCGCTACGGCGTGCCGCACGGTCGCGCCAACGCCATGGTGCTGCCGCATGTGCTGGCCTTCAATCAGCCCGCCTGCGTGAAGAAGCTGGGCAGCCTGGCCCGTGACCTCGAGCTGGCACCCGCAGGAGCAACCGACTCGGCCTCCGCCGAAGCGCTGTCGGCACGCGTGCGCGAGCTGCTGGAGCGCCTGCCACTGCGTCGCTCCGGCAGCATGATCGAGCGCAAGGACTACGCCGGCATCGCCAATGATGCCCTGACCGAAGCCCACGGCATGTATGCCGTGCCGCGCTACATGGCCGAGGAAGATGTGTATCGCGTGCTGGATGGCGTCGCCGCCGGCTAAGCAGGCGCATAACCCGCAACAGGCATTCGATTGCCTTCAGGTCTCGCCCGAGACCTGAAGGCAGGCCATCAATTGTGTAGCTTTCATTGTTCAATTGTAATTTCATGTAAAATTACTTATGTTGCGTTTTCTCGAAAACAGGCTCGGCGCAGCCTGTTTGTAATCGCAGCTGCGCCATCCGCTGAGTAATTTTCGTTGAAAGCACACGTCATCACATCAAACCTGGATCCTTTGGGATTTCCTCCAGTCGGTCGTTGGCTAAAAGCCCGACGTGATGTGCTCGGGTACAGTTTGGCGCAAGTGTCAGAAATGACGCAAATGAGCGAAAAAACACTACAACTGCTTGAATCCGAAAGTTTTCTGGAGCTGACTGAGCCTGCTTTTGCCAGAAGCTATTTGCGCCGCTACGCACCTTGTCTGCGACTGGATGTTCAGGAAGTCATGGCCTTGTTTGATGCCTGGATGCTGGCCCAGCAAGCGCAATATGAGTCGCTGGGGAGCCGCGTGGCGATAAACAGCGTGCCCTCCGGATATTTCACCGCAGCTGCCACAGCCGCCTTGCAGAAACTAGGCAGGCACGCACGCCAGGCCAACGATGCCTTTGACGCTTTTATTCACAGCAAAGTCGGCCATGCAGTCACCATCACCTCGTTTATTGCTGTCTTTTCATTTTTTTTAAGCAATAAGGCAGGGCCGACCTCTACAGAACTCCTGATCGCTGCCAAGCCCCCTGCGGCTAGCCATACCGAGACCCGCACAATAGCAATTCCGCGCGAGCCATCCATGGCTGCCAACAAGGTCAGCGCGCCCAAAACCAGACCTGCGCTGGCTGATCCGAGCTACCTGATCGCCACCGCCACCACGCATGTCACGGTGTTTGACCGGAATCATCTGATTCTCTTTCGCGGCATCGTCAAGACAGGCCGCCCCGTCGCCATCTCGGGACTCAAGCCATTTGCCATGCAAGCCGCGCGCACCGGCACCATCCTGCTGGTGGATGCCGCTTCACTCCCTGTAAAAACCCGGCACATTGCCGCGCTATAAACCCAAGAAGGACAAGAACATGAACGAACTCAACCCGATCGTGCTGAACCTGATTTATGCCACCTGCGGCTCCGTGCTCAGCCTGGTGATCAGTTGGATCGCCAGCGTCATTTTCCAGAGCAGAATGGGTTTTCAACTGAAGGATGCGCTGGCCAGCGGCAATCTGGCTGTAGGCTTGGTCATGCTCGGTATATTTGTCGGGAATGGCATTGGCATGGGCATCATCATCGGCCTGAGCCTGAATTGAGCTGATTGTGCAAAACTCATTGGTTTTTCTGCTTTTGCTGGTCGTTTCGCTCAAGGCATCCGGAGACGTACTGGTCAATGATCACGCTAACGTCGTGATCAGCTTGGCCGATACGGCCAGACAGAAAGCCAGCGTCGACGCCCTGAAAGCAATAGCGCTGGATGCCGACGCACGCGCGCAGTCTGACAGCGCTCCCGGACTCCTGAAGCGCAGCTTCAATCGCTTGTTCAGCGGACGCGCCGAGCCGCTGCCGGAAAAGCAGGTTGCGCCGAACACTGTTGCCGTCAGCACGAATAATGCCGACATGCCGTGGATCAAGACGCACGACCGGCGTAACCGAAAAAATGCATCCGGCCACTTCGATGACCATTTCAGAAAAAATACGAAACACTACTTTGGCATAGGTACTGACTGGCGCTGGTTCCAGGCACAGGCCATGGTTGAGTCCGAAATGAAGCCTGCCGTCCGCTCACGCTCAGGAGCCATGGGCCTGATGCAGATCATGCCGAGAACATTTCAGGAAATTCGCACCCGCCACCCGCATCTGAACGATCCGTTCGATCCCAGACTGAGCATTGCTGCCGGCATTTACTACAACCGCCAGCTCTACGAGGCCTGGCCGCATATTGATAACGAAGATGACAGGCGGCGATTCATGTTTGCCAGCTATAACGCCGGTCTGGGCAATATCAAGCGGGCTGCGAAGCGAGCGGGCAACCCGGATCGCTATGCTGTGCTTGAACCCGCACTCGCGCCCGGCCCCCGACACTATCTGGTCAAGATTGAGCGCGAGCGCCGCAAGCTCGGCGACTGAAGCTGTCGCCTTATTTCTTCGGTGACACCCACATGCTGATCACCGCCTGAAACACCGGTGTGCCCGACGTGTCACTGACCACGACCCGGACCGGATACTCCCCGGCAACAGACCAGTCCGGCTCCGACATCGGCATCGCAACCGCCACCAGATCGGTGGTCGCCTTCTTCAGATACTCCACCGTCATGCCCTTGGGAATCCAGCGATGCGTTGACGGCACGGTGACCTCGGTCATGGTGCCGCCGGCCAGTTCCGCCATATTGCACATGGCAATGGCATGCACCGTGCCCAGATGATTCAACACACCACGACGCTTGCTGATGCGCACTTCGCAATAGGCCGGGCGCAGTTCCTCGAAGACCGGGCTGATGCTGCCGAAATACGGTGCCTTGACGCAGAGCAGGCGCGAAAAGGCCCATTTGCCGCCCGGCTTGTTGGCAAAGCCTTTCCAGAGGTTCAAGGTACTCGTCATGATGTTCTCTCCAAGCTGATGATGGCGCGTGACAAACACACCTTAAATAGAACATTATTCTAGAATATTATTTCAGTCAAGATGCCCGCTCATGAATGATCTTTCCGTTCCCGACCTCTCCGCCCCCGATCTGTTTGATCGCGTCGAGCCCGGCGCCCGCAAGCAGGGCAAGCGCCAGATCCTGCGCAGCGCCCTCGCCTGCTTCGATGAGCTCGGTGTCGACGCCACGCCCATCGACACCATCCGCGAACGCGCCGGCAGCAGCATCGGCTCCATCTATCACCACTTCGGCAACAAGGACGGCCTGATCGCGGCGCTGTATCTGGCGGCGCTGGATGACCAGCTGGCGCTGATGCTGCCGGCCATGACCGACGCAACAACACCGAAACAAGCCATTACAGCGCTGGTTCAGGCCTATCTGGCCTGGGTCACGCAGCAGCCCGAGCTGGCGCGCTTCCTGTTTCAGGTACGTCATTCGGTGGCCACCGGGCCGCGTAAAGAGGATCTGGCCGAGCGCAACAAGCAGCGCTATCAGGCGCTGCTGGGCTGGCTCAAGCAGGGAGTGAAAGACGGCACGATTCGGGCACTGCCCACCGAAACCTATGCATCCCTGCTGATCGGGCAGGCGGAGAACTATTGCAAGGCGTGGCTGTCCGGGCGTGTCAAAGGCAGTCCGCTGGCTTACGCAGAGACCTTCACCGACGCCGCGTGGCGATCCGTTGGCGTGTATTGATTAGCGATGACCCGCCCCCATCGCCCCGCCCTGCCCGAGATCGACAGCGACCGTTGCACCGGCTGCGGGCGCTGCGTCGCCGCCTGCCCACCGCATGTGCTGTGGCTGGAGACCGACGGGCCGAATGGTCTGGGCCGGAAAAGCGCCGTCCTGCACGATGAGCCGGGCTGCACCAGCTGCGCCAAATGCGTCGTGGCCTGCCCCTTCGATGTCATCACGATGATACGTGGCGCTTAGCGCAGGCGACTGATGTTGACGATATGGCTATCGGCATCCACCGCTCGGGCGCGGAGCTGACCGCAGCCGCCCTCGACATCCTGGCCGGCGCTGTTGCGCACCCGGCTGAGCACGCCACGATGGTTCAGGTAGCGCACGATCTCGACCGTGCGATCGTAGTCGGGGCGTGCATAGTCCTCACCCTCAAGACTGTTGAACGGGATGAGATTGAGCACCGCGTACTTGCCCTTGAACAGACGCTGAATTGCCTCCAGCTCGTCATCGCCATCGTTGATGCCCTTGAGCAGCGTCCACTGCACCTGGATCGGATAGCCGACGCGACGGGCATAGACCTCGCCCAATTCCAGCAGCTCATCCGGCGCAATCTTTGGCGCTTTCGGCAGCAGATGCTCACGCAGATCGGCCTTGGTGGTGTGCAGCGACAAGGCCAGCGCCGGCTTCACGCGCAACTCAGGCAAGCGCTCGAACACGCGTAGATCGCCGACCGTGGAAAACACCAGATTCTTGTGCGCGATGCCGCCCAGCGTGCCGAGGATATCGATGGCCTCCAGCACGTTGTCGAGGTTGTGCGCCGGCTCGCCCATGCCCATGAACACGACCTTCTTCACCGGTCGACGCCGCCGCGCCTGCACCACCTGCGCGACAATCTCCAGGCTGCTGACCTGACGCAGCAGACCGCTCTTGCCGGTCATGCAGAAGCGGCAGGCCACAGCACAGCCGACCTGCGATGACACGCAAACGCCATCACGCGGCAACAGCACCGTCTCCACCATCTGGCCATCGGGAATATCCACCAGCAGGCGCGACGAGCCATCAGCACCGGGATGTTCGGAGCGCACGCGGGCCAGAGCGTCGAGGTCAGCGCTGAGTTGCGGCAAGCCGGCGCGCACCGACTTGGGCAGGAAATCGTCGGTGGGCTGATGCCGTCTGCCCGTATCCAGCGGCAGACCCTGCAGCCAGGCACGGATGATCACATCGCGGTGGACGGGGCGAGCGCCGAGATCGGCGAGGCGTTGATGAAGGTCGGAGAGGCGCATGGGCGCGGAGGTTACCACTGCACTCAGCCCTGTGCATTTATGTTCGCGGGAAGGCGTGAGATCATGGCAACGTCACTGAGGTGCCTACTTTGCTCAAACAACTGTTCAACACCCGCGGCATTTGCCTGCTGCTCATGTCGACTCTGAGTTTGCTCGCTGTCACCGCTGCCGCCAACGATGCCCTCGGCCTGCCCGCTGGCGTCATCAACGGCGACTGCGAACTGCAGGGTAAGCGCGCGCCCATCGTGCTCATACACGGCACGTTCGCCACCACACAACGCGCCTACTCGCGACTGGCTCCGGCACTGAAAGAGGCCGGCCACTGCCTGTTCGCACTCAATTACGGCCGCCAAAACGCGTTCAACTTTTACGGCACGATGGACATCAATCAGTCTGCGCAGCAAATCAGCGAATTTGTGCAGTCGGTGCTGGCGCGCACCGGTGCCGAGAAGGTGACACTGATCGGGCACTCTCAGGGTGGGTTGCTCGCCTTCAAGGTAGCGCGATTACCTGAACTGTCAGGGCGTATAGATCGCCTCGTGGCATTAGCACCCAGCCTGCATGGCACCACCCGCGTACCGGCTGACATGTCGTCGCGGCATTGCCCAGCCTGCGTCCAGCAGTCCGACCAATCTGAATTCATGCAATCCTTTCATAAAGACAAAGTGAATCCGTCCGGCGTTCGCTCGCTCATTGTTGCCACCCGCCAAGACCTCGTGGTGACGCCTGTTGCACGACAGTTTCTCGATGAGCCCGGCGTCACCAATATCCTGCTGCAGGACCTGCACCCCAAGGTGGTAGCAACGCATTCCGGCATGCTGCACAAGCCCGAAACCATTGAGCTGGTCAGCGCGTTCCTGGATCAGCCCTGAGGGGCGGTATTCAGCCCTGCCTGATCAGATCCGCCGCCTTCTCCGCGATCATGATGGCCGGAGCATTGGTGTTGCCACCGATGATGGTCGGCATGATCGACGCATCGACCACGCGCAGGCCTTCAATGCCATGTACGCGCAGTGAGGGATCAACCACCGCCAGGTCATCGATACCCATCTTGCAGGTCCCTACCGGGTGGTACACCGTGTCCGTGCGCTGTCGCAGGATGGCGCGAATGTCATCGTCGGTCTTCACGTTGGCGGTGAACGGGTCCTCAGTGATGAACTTCGCCAGCGCCGGCGCCTTCATCAGCTTCTCGGTCATCTTGTAGCCGGCAACCAGCTCCTCGACATCCGCCGGGTCCGACAGGAACTGCGGATCAATCAGCGGTGGGCTGTCCGGGCTACTGTCACGCAGGGTCACCGAACCCGTGCTGCGCGGACGCAGCAGGCAGACATGGCAAGACAAACCGTGGCCCGGATGCAAAGTACGAGCGTGGTCATCCACCAGCGCAATGACGAAGTGCAGCTGAATGTTCGGCGCTGGCAAATCCGGGCTGGTCTTCAGGAAAGCGCCTCCCTCGGCGAAATTTGAACTGACCAGGCCGCGACGCTCACGACGATATCGCGCGATTTGCTTGAACAGATGCAGGCCGCCCTTGAGCGAAATGCCGAGCAGATTGCTGTCGTCGGATTTGTAGCCAAAGATGAAGTCCGGGTGATCCTTGAGGTTCTTGCCCACGCCCGGCAGATGATGCACGACCGGGATGCCATGCTTCTGCAGCTCGGCGGCATCGCCAATGCCGGACAGCATGAGCAACTGCGGCGACTGGAAGGCACCGGCGCACAAAATAACCTCCTTGCGCGCCATCACGGTCAGCAGGCGGCCACCCTGGCGATACTCCACGCCCACCGCGCGCTTGCCCTCGAACAGAATGCGCTGCGTTTGCGCGCCCGTCTCGACCCGCAGATTGCTGCGTGTATCGAGATGCGGCTTGACATAGCCGCGGTACGACGACCAGCGCTCACCGTTCTCCTGCGTGACCTGATACAGGCCCACGCCTTCCTGCTCGGTGCCGTTGAAATCCTCGTTGATCGGGTAGCCGACCTGCCGCGCGGCCTCCAGGTAGTGACCCTGGAACGGGTTATCGGTCTGCAGATCACTGACCACCAGCGGACCACCCTGCCCGTGCATCTCATTCTTGATGCGACGATTGTCCTCAGAGCGCTTGAAGTACGGCAGCACCTCGTCAAAAGACCAGCCGGTATTCCCCAGCGCCGCCCAGTCGTCATAATCGTTGCGATGACCACGGATGTAGGCCATGGCATTGATGGACGATGAGCCGCCCAGCACCTTGCCACGCGGCTGATAGCCCTTGCGCCCGTTCAGGCCCGGCTGCGGCACGGTCTCGAAAGCCCAGTTGTTGAACTTCTTCGGCACCATCAGCACAACCGCCGCCGGGGTGTTCACCAGCCAGTTATCACCCTTGCCGCCCGCTTCCAGCAGCAGTACCTGAGCATTGGCATCCTCACTGAGACGGCCAGCCAGGGCGCAACCGCTGGAACCGCCGCCCACGATCAGGTAATCCACAGTGCTTTGCATGATGCGCTCCGATTTTTTGTTATGCGTATAGAGAAATGGTTGGCGCGATCTTAGCCCGCCTGTGACGTGGCGGTCATGCACAAGCCCGACAAAAGTATGATTTTTCGCGACGGCGAGCGCCGCGGCCTGCACTCACCTTTCGATGGTCACCACCAGCGCCTGGATCTTGCCATCCACAGCCCCCGGCCCGAATCGTTGCGCCAGTGCGGCGGCGGCTTTGTCAGTCGCCTCGCCCAATCGCGAGGCATCGCGCGCTTCGATCTCACTGCGCAGCGGCGAGCCCTGGCAGTAGCCAGTCGCAGGCTCGCGAGCTGATGGCGCACGGCTGCGCGCCGTGAGAGTGTCTATCCGGGGTGGCTTGGTGAACCCGGCAACCGCCAGTTCCTGCGCGATGGCCAAGCGGTCGTGGTAGCCGTAGGGGGCGCGTGCGAGGAATCGTGGCGGATCATCCGGGAAGACGGCCTCCATTGCCGTCGAAATGGTGTCGGCGAATTCGTTGTCCGGCAGGCCGTCCCAGACATTGAACAGAAAGACGCCGCCCGGCTTGAGCACGCGGCGTGCTTCGGCAAATGCTCTGGCCTTGTCCGGGAAGAACATCACGCCAAACTGGCAGACGACGGCATCGAACTCGCCATCGTCGAACGGCAAGGCCATGGCATCGGCCTGCTGCCAGCGCACTGGTCGCGCCGTGCCTACCGCAGCGGCCTGATCGAGCATGGCCTGATTGAGGTCAGTGGCCACAATGACCATGTTTTCGTTGGGGATGCTGGCCAGCGCACGCGTTACCACGCCGGTGCCCGCCGCCACTTCCAGTATCCGGGAGGCGCTCATGGCACCGACACGACGCTTCAAATCCGCCGCGTAGGGCTCAAAGATCAGCGGGACGAGATGAGACTCGTACAGGGCCGGAATTGATCCGGAGAAGACTTTATCGATATCTGACATGACTAGACTCCTGTAATGCAGGAGATCAGCATACAACTATTGGTGATATTTTGAGCTATGTTTGCTTTGACCCTGAGCGGCTGCATCAACCAAGTCAGGTTGCAACGCTCCATTCTTCAGGAGATAGCACATGAATCGATACCGAAGTGCCTTGCCGCAGCTTGCCGGGTCGCTTTTTCTGACCGACGGCGGCCTCGAAACCACCCTGATCTTCCACGACGGATTGGAGCTCCCAGACTTCGCTGCATTCCACCTGTTAAAAACGCCCGAAGGCGAAGCGGCGCTTCGCAAGTATTTCCGCACCTATGCGGAGATTGCGCGTCGCTTAGGGACCGGCCTGATTCTTGAAAGCGCCACCTGGCGAGCCAACCCAGACTGGGGCGAGAAACTTGGTTACACAGCCGGGGCGCTAGCCGATGTAAACCGCAGAGCGATCAGCCTGCTTGAGCAGATTCGGCACGAGTACGAAACCGAGCAGACGCCCGTAGTCATCAGCGGATGCCTAGGCCCTCGCGGGGACGGCTATGTCCCTGATCGCGCCATGTCGGCACAGGAAGCAGAGCGCTATCATCAGGCGCAAATGACAACATTTGCTGATTCCGCCGCAGACATGGTGTGCGCCATCACCATGAACTATGTGGAGGAGGCCATTGGTATCGCGCAGGCAGCCCAGCGCGCGGGCATGCCCGTTGCCATTTCCTTTACGGTGGAAACCGACGGCAAGCTCCCGACCGGTCAGACCCTGAAAGCCGCGCTCGAACAGGTGGACGATGCTACATCTGGCTACCCCTGCTACTACATGATCAACTGCGCTCATCCCACTCATTTTGATCAGGTGTTTGCGGAGGGGGAACCGTGGTTGCAGCGAATTCGCGGCCTTCGGGCGAACGCCTCCCGAATGAGCCACGCTCAACTGAATGAAGCCCCCGAGCTTGATGCGGGAAACGCGATCGAACTCGGGCAGGAATACGCCGACTTAAAGAGGCGGTTAGCACATTTGAATGTGATGGGCGGCTGTTGCGGCACTGATCATCGACACATCGAACAGATTGCTTCAGCTTGTCGGCCTCTCTTCCGGAATGCGACCTGACAAGGCGCTACGGCAAAAGTGCAGCTGAGCTTGGCCGATTCCGACCCGAAGCGGACGGATGGTTCTTCTGAGCTCTCATTGAGGGTTGCCGGACTAGGGCTGCGCTGGCATGCTTAAGTCATAACGATGTTGTGGTATTTGTCGGCAAGGAGTGCTGTGTCAGGCCTTTCAAGCCTTTAAAGCGGCTAAAGCTTCTTATTTATCCTCTGATGTTATGCCGCAGTCTGCGACAGTTAGTGCTGTACAAGTTAGTTTATATAAAATTTAAATAGTGATTAATAAATGAGAATTGAGTTAGAAAATCTGAAAGGCATCTCTAATCTTGAGTTTGATATTCCAAATAGTGGGCTCTGGCTTCTTACAGGCTTAAACGGATCAGGAAAAACCAGCCTGCTAGCCGCCTTATATCGAATAAGGCATGGTCGCGCCTTTCAAGATCACTACAAAACAACCGCTACTCAAGATAAATTAGATACATTCAAAGATGCGAAAGTGCGGTACAAAATTAATGATCAAGAGGTTACATATTCCTATGGCGGAAAACGCTGGCCACCAACGCCAAGGATCAACGCAAAAATTCTCTCATTGTTCCCATATCCAAGCATTTATTTTATTCAAGCAAATGGAACTAGAGTAGAACCGTACGCAGAAGAAATTATTCCAAGGCGAATCAATCAAGCCAGTAATGAGATTAGAGACTTCCTATCCTCTGTACTTCACGATAATAAATGGAATGACTTAAAGTTCGTTAACACCAGGAGAGGAACAGGAAGCCAAGCATTTCTAGTGCCATACAGAGCAGGAAGAGAGACTCACTACTATTCAGAGAAGAATTTTAGCCTTGGCGAGTTATGCGTACTTAAGCTCGCTGAAAAAATTACGGTCGCTGAAAACAACTCATTAGTATTAATCGATGAGGTTGAGATGGCGCTGCATCCTCAGGCGCAAGTAAGGCTTTTAAATAAAATAACCCAAATAGTTGAAAATAAAAATCTAACAGTTATTTTCTCAACACACTCATCAACTCTTATAAAAAATATCGATAGAAGAAAAATAGTTTTCATCTCTAAAGATAATCATGGGGCGTATACAACGAAAACAAATGTATTTCCTGCTCAAGTTCTTGGTGAAATTGCATTTGATGAAGAAATCAAAAGCGATTTCATTTTCTTTGTCGAAGATGAAGAAGCAAAATTACTACTTGAACAGCTTTGTGGGAAGTTTGAGGAAAATAGGAATGCTCATAAACCAATGTACAAAATTGTTCCCGTTGGTGGCTACTATCAAGTCATGCAGATGCTAGAAAGATCGGCGTTAATTATCCCAACTCACGTTAAGCGCCATGTTTTCTTGGATGATGATGTCCGAACTGATGCAATACTAAAAGCTAGGACCAGTGGTAACCGGTATCTAACAGATTTATATGATCGGCTAGTGAACTCGGTTTCGTTCCTTCCATGCACACCCGAGATTGGTGTAACAGATATGTTGGAGGCTTTTCATGCAAATACGAACGTACATGGACTGCATATCGATATTTATGGATCAATCGTAAATTTAACCAACCATATCATGCTTTCTAGTTATCAGAGCATTACTGGTGATTCGCCACGAAAAGTGGCGAAAAGGAAACTAGACTCAATTGTTGAATACATCCGTCATTCCTGTGGGTCTGACGAAACCTCAATCCGCAGAATCCTATATCGCAAGTATATAGATCATCTATATTCTAACGGCACTGGTCCTCTTATGTCTCTTTTAGGGCCCGTATTTAATGTACGTTAGTATCGACTTTTACCCGGTTTAAGTAGAAGCAGGCTTTAAAGCCAGAGGCAATTTAACTCCTGATTTTATCAGCTATCTGGCATTCGATTTTGGCATTAGTTCGCCCTCAAAATTTTTTAGATGCTACTAACGCAAGCTGACGGATGTGGGCAACAATACTGATGGCGGATTACTTGATTAGCTCAGTGCAAGGATGCACAAGCCGTGAAGAGGCTGCGATAATTGTCGGTAGGGAATGCTGTTTAGAACAAGTTAGAATTTTGGAGAGGTCATGACACACATAGAGTGGCAACAAATAACTAGCCCCGCGGTTCGAAGGTATGTCTGTCACTACTGTGATCACACCGTAGCCGCAGACAAAGGGTGGTATGCAGCAACAAACGTTAGCAATGTCCGTGCATGGGTCTTTGCATGCCCCAATTGCCAGCGGCCTACTTTTTTTGAAACAGACCATACGCAAATTCCTTCGCCACGCATTGGGCGCTCTGTAAAAGGAGTAACTGATCCCAACGTTGAGAGGCTGTACAACGAAGCTCGTGACTGTTCCATGGTTGGAGCTCACACTGCAGCTGCTTTACTTTGCCGAAAATTACTTATGAATATTGCTGTTCAACACGGTGCAAAAGTGGGGTTACCCTTTGCTGCCTATGTTGATTATTTGGCAGCAAACGGTTTCGTACCTCCGAACGGCAAAGGTTGGGTAGATCAAATACGAAAAAAAGGAAATGAAGCCACCCATGAAATCCCATCAATAAACCAAGCAGATGCACAACAATTACTCACATTTGTGGAAATGTTGTTGAGGTTTATCTATGAATTTCCATCCATGCTTACGCCCGCACAACCCTAACGCCTTAGTTAAGCCACGCCGCGAAGCGGCGTCGGCTTGGATGCATTGTTAGGCCTGTGCCGTGGCATCCTCAAGCCGCTGCCCCCGTTTAAGATGTGGATGATCGTCGATCATTCTGCGCGCTAAGCTGAAGTCATTCTGGGGCGAAATCACGTAGCGCTCGCTACGGCCAACCTGCAACGCGTTGAAATTCATGACGTGGTCCGAGTTATACGGCAGGACGCCTCCGTTACTAAGTGCTTCATCCATGGCCAAGATTCCGGCGGGGTTTTTGAGGGTCTTTGCGATCGAGCCTCCAATCGGAGAGCGCAGGGTTTGGGCAGCTTTACCAATTTTTTCGCGCAGCGATGGACACCACATAGCAAGTGCACGAGTGGAGGAAAGAGGCAGATATATTTCGATGCCCTTGACGGCCAAGCCGAGGTTGCCGAACGGCCCCATATCGGTAGCATTCTGCAACGAAATGGGATTGTCGCTGATCCAAAACGGCTCGTTAGATGTTGTGGCCCCTAGGAACCAGGTTTTGCCGAGGAAGTGCGTCCCGTAGGTATCTGGAGCGCCTAGAAGCATGCGCGTCGTTTCGATCTTAATATCGTTTTTCGATGGATCAGCGATCAGTTTTTCTGCCTGGGAATCAGGTGTGATCTGCTCATTGAGCCGCTCGAACTTGTCACGAAGTAAACGGGGAAAATCAGCCCACTGCATCCGAAATGCTTTAGTTCTAACGAACTGGATGGCAAGAAACGCAGCCATCACCGACCGCTCTTCATGTGTAAGTCCGGCAGTAGAGTCACTGTTGAGCATCTTCTCAATAACCGGCTTAGCTTTCGACTCTATGTTCGATAGGCTCGACTCAAGAGATAGGGCCGTGCCCTCAACTTCAAAATCGTAGAAGCGGCTCTCACTAGCAATATTCTTGGCGTTGGTTTCGAAAGACTTCCTAAGTAACTTATCGAAGACCCACACTTTGTCCTTCTTTCCAGTACCGAAGTTCCGCAAGAGAAACTTCGGTACGTAGTGCTGGACCTTGGCTTCAGTCATCCAAATCTCTCCTCACAGGCTTAACGCTTTGCATAACCGGTAGGCCAAAGCGGGGCGAGGTTTGTGGCATTGGCCACAAACGAGTACCGCAGAGGACTGTACGAGTTAATGCGATTGTTAAGCGCTCTGAAATTGCTCACAAAACTGTTACCTTCGTTTGCTTGCTTTTCCTTTTTGACTCTCGCCATACTTCAACGCGGTAATGCAGCGGTGGCGGAAGGTCAGGAGCGCGGCGTGTACGGGGTTTTGGTAGTTCGCTACCATTTACTTCGGGTGGCATTATCTCTGTAAATTCATCAAGCGGCAGTTGAGCTTGCTGCGGATGACGGGGACAATTACGAAAAGCATTTGACAAATTCTCCAGAAACCCCGGGACTTCATGAGCATCATTCCCCAAGATAGTTTCGGCTAGAATAGATGCCTCGACCGGACTTAAATCGCCGCTCTGTACGCGAACGAAGAGCCTTTGAATGGCTGCCGGCACCCCACCTTTTCTTTTAACCGTTGCATCAGGCTTCGCACAAGAAAACTTACTCATAGCTTGATCAGACAAAAAATTACCTGTAGCTTTCAGCTGCTTACTGATTATTTCAACCCCTGAAATTAACCCGCCATAGGCGGTTACTCCAATAACTAGTGCTCCAGCAGTTGATTTAATTCTGCCCCAGCAATTGATCGATCCTTCTTCAATTTGTAGTAATAGAGAGTAGTCTGGCAACGTCAGCGACTGATCGACGTAAGCCTCCCACTCATCGAACAAGGAGCTTGACAAAACCTCGAGCTTTGACGCGTCAATGCTTGAGACAGCCAGATTAAAGTCTGTTGAACCGAGGTCGAGCATACGGCCTTTCCTCTGTGCCTAACTTGCTTTATGCAGCACTCACTGCTGCGTAATGAATTCAGACTGCTGCATAACGTCGGAGGGAGAAAAAAGATTTCAGCCATTTCAACTGTTTGAAAAGCCTGACACAGCATTCCTTGCCGACAAATACCGCAAAATCTATGGTGCTGAGCATGCCAGCGCTGAGCAATTCGGGCAACAGCCAATGAAGGGCTCAGAAGTGCCACTCGTCCGCTTCGGGTCGAATCCGGCCAATAGCCGCCACCACTCCCCACAAAAAAGCCCGCAATCGCGGGCTTTTTTGCATCACCTCAACCCATCAAGCCGAAACCGGAATCTTCCCGATCTTCGCCTGCCAGATCTTCGGCGCAGTCTCGTGCACGGAGTTGCCCGTCACATCCACCGCCACGCTGACCGGCATATCCTCGACCACGAACTCGTAGATCGCTTCCATGCCCAGGTCTTCAAACGCGACCACACGCGACTTGCGAATCGCCTTCGACACCAGATACGCCGCGCCACCCACGGCCATCAGGTAGACCGCCTTGTGCTTCTTGATCGCGGCGATGCCGGACGGGCCGCGCTCGGACTTGCCGATCATGCCGTACAGGCCGGTCTTGCTCAGCACCGTGTCGGTGAACTTGTCCATGCGCGTGGCCGTGGTGGGGCCGGCCGGGCCGACGACTTCGTCACGCACCGGGTCAACCGGGCCAACATAGTAGATGAACTTGCCCTTGAGATTGACCGGCAGCTCTTCGCCCTTGGCGAACATCTCGACCATGCGCTTGTGCGCGGCGTCGCGGCCGGTGTACATGGTGCCGGTCAGCAGCAGCGTCTCGCCCGGCTGCCAGCTGGCAATCTCTTCCGGGGTGATGCCGTCGAGGTTGACGCGGCGCGACTTGGAGGCGTCGAAGGTGAGCTTAGGCCAGTCTTCGAGCTTCGGCACTTCCAGTTCGGCCGGGCCGGAGCCATCCAGCTCGAAATGCACATGGCGGGTGGCGGCGCAGTTGGGGATCATGGCGACCGGCAGCGAGGCGGCGTGGGTCGGGTAATCGAGAATCTTAATGTCGATGACGGTGGTGAGGCCACCGAGACCCTGAGCGCCGATGCCGAGCGCGTTGACCTTCTCATACAGCTCGATGCGCAGCTCTTCGATGCGGTTGGACGGGCCGCGAGCGATCAGCTCCTGGATGTCCACCGGGTCCATCAGCGACTCCTTGGCGAGCAGCGCGGCCTTTTCGGCGGTGCCGCCGATGCCGATGCCGAGCATGCCGGGCGGGCACCAGCCGGCGCCCATGGTCGGCACGGTCTTGAGCACCCAGTCGACGATGGAGTCGGACGGGTTGAGCATGGCCATCTTCGACTTGTTCTCGGAGCCGCCGCCTTTGGCCGCGACCGTGATGTCGACCTTGTTGCCGGGCACGATCGAGTAGTGGATCACCGCCGGGGTGTTGTCTTTGGTGTTGGTGCGCTTGCCGGCCGGGTCACGCAGGATGGACGCGCGCAGCACATTGTCCGGGTTCAGATAGGCGCGGCGCACGCCTTCGTTGATGGCGTCATCGAGGCTCAGGTCGCCGAGATCCCAGCGCACTTCCATGCCAACCTTGACGAAGATGGTGACGATGCCGGTGTCTTGGCAGATCGGGCGATGGCCCTCGGCACACATGCGCGAGTTGATCAGGATCTGCGCCATCGCATCTTTGGCCGCCTGATTTTCTTCACGCTCGTAGGCGGCGTTGATGGCCTGAATGAAGTCTACCGGGTGGTAGTAGGAGATGTATTGCAGGGCATCGGCGACGCTCTGGATGAGGTCGTCTTTCTTGATGACGGTCATGGTGAAGCTCCAGCTGAACAATCAAATTGATAAACGATAAACGTGGGCGCGAGTATAACCGCAGCTCACCGTGGCGTGCCCCCTGACTGACTCGCCAAAAGGTGGGGCAAGAGTGCCGCGATGACCGCCTGCGGCTGTTCTGCCTGCAGAAAGTGCCCGCAGTCGGGGAGACGCTGGCATTGGATGCCGGCCGGGAACATCGCCGGATCGACCAGCACATCGAAGAGCTCGGCCTGCATGCAGCCATCCTGCGCGCCGGTCAGCGCCAGTGTCGGCACCTTCAGCGCCCGTCGCGCCAGCGCATAGAGCATGCGGGTGTTGCCGCGCCAGGGCGTGAACAGGGCGCGGTAATAGCGCGTGGCGGCCCAGGCGACATCGGCTTCGAGGAAGGCCTGCTGCACCGGCGCGAACTGGGCCGGGCTGAAGTCCCAGCCCGGCGACCAGATCTGCCAGAGCTCGTGCAAACGCGCGCAGTCGTTGGCGCGGATGCCTTGCACGGCATTCAGTGATTGCATCTCCAGCATGTAGGCGGAGTTGCGCAGCTGCGTCGGCAGCATGCGCCAGGCGCGCTCGACACGCTGAAATGGCGGGATGGCGAGGATGGTCAGCGACTGCCAGGCCGAGGGCTCGCTGGCGACGGCGGCCATGGCGGCAATCGCGCCCCAGTCGTGACCGATCAGATGAATCGGCTGCTGACCCAGCTCACGCTGCCAGGCCAGCAGGTCGAGGCTGGCGGCATAGGCATCGTAATCGGCGTCGGGATGCACCGAGCTCGGCGTGTAACCGCGCAACCACGGCCGCAGCAAGCGATAGCCCGCTGCGAGCAGGCCCTGCGCGACGGCATCCCAACCGTGCGGGGTGTCTGGGAAGCCGTGCACGAGCATGACCAAGGGCGCGCTTTCCGGGCCTTCGAGCCAGGCCGTGAGCGTGAGCTGGTCGCGGCGCAGATACAGGGTCTGACGCACCGCAGGGCCTTTGCTGACCAACTTCAGTGCCATGCTCAAACCTCCCCGTTCAATAATTGATGCAGGGCCTGAGGCCGCTGACAAGCCTGCTGGACCGGCTGCAGCCAGGCGCGCAGAGCCGGCAGCCAGGGCTGGGCGGCATCGTGCGGACCGTCTACGCCGAGCTCGGCTGCTACAGGCAGCGACCACGGCAGCATCGGCAGCAACTCGGCGACATCGACCTGGCCGAGATCGCGGGCGAGACGGAAGTCGCCATCGGCCGTGCGCACCATGAAATGCTGCGTCAACAGCCAGTCCTGCCATTGCGACCAGCCCCACTGCGTGCTGCGCTGCAGGATGCGCATGACTTCGGTTTCGGTCACACCGAGACCTTCGGCATGGCGCGACTGCAGGCGTTGCAGCAAGGTCATCAGCGCCAGCAGGGGGTGCTGCGAGGGACGAGCCTCGACATCGTGCAAGACCAGGCTGCGGCTGAGTTCGACACCAAAGAGAATGATCAGCCAGGACAGGTAGATCCAGAGCAAAAAGACCGGGAAGGCGGCAAACGCGCCATAGACCAGCTGGTAGGAGCTGAAGCCGGTGACGAAGATGCCGAAGCCGCGCTTGGCCAGTTCGAACAGGCAGGCGGCGACAAAGCCGCTGATCAGGCCGGCGCGCCAGGGCACGCGGCAGTTCGGCACGGCGGTGTAGAGCAGCGTGAAGCCGAGCGCAGTGAACAGCAGCGGAATCACGCCGATGCCGGGCAGCACAGTGCCGACGATATCCGCCGTATCGCGCAGCACGCGCAGCGACATGATGTAGGACGACAGCACGAAGCCGGCCCCGAGCAGGAACGGCCCGAGGCTGAGCACGGCCCAGTAGCGCAGAAAGCTGATCAGGCCCTGCTTGGGCGCACGCACCTGCCAGATTTCATTGAAGGCGCGCTCGATGGTGACCAGCATCATGATGGCGGTGACAAACAACATGCCGATGCCCACGATCGTGAGCTGGCTGGCCTGCTGGGCGAATTCGCCGAGATGCTGCTGCACGGCCTCGCCGGTGCTGGGCACGAGGTTGGAAAAGATGAATTGCTGAATTTCAGCACTGACCGGCTTCAGCGACGGCACCGCCGCCAGCGCGGTGAACACCACGGTCATCATCGGCACCACGGCAAACAGCGTGGTAAAGGTCAGCGCGGCGGCATGCCCGCGACAGTTGTCGCGCAGGAAATGCTGGCCGGCGGTGCGCAGCAAATGCCCGATCATGCTCAATTGTTGTCGTGCCGAACGCTTCATGCAGCAATCCTCTCTGGCTTCGCGCTAGTATTCCCGCCAGTTTCGTTGCTGTCGAGGCAAGCATGTCTGATCCGTACATTCTGGTGCTGTATTACAGCCGTCAAGGCGCCACTCGCGAGATGGCGCGGCTCATCGCCCGTGGCGTCGAAAGCACCGGCCTGAGCGCACGACTGCGCACCGTGCCAGCTATCTCGGCCGATTGCGAGCAGACCGCGCCGGAGATTCCCGACACCGGCGACATCTACGCCACGCTCGATGACCTTAGCCATTGCAGCGGCCTGTTGCTGGGCAGCCCGACCCGCTTCGGCAACATGGCCGCGCCGCTGAAATACTTTCTCGATGGCACCACGCCGCTCTGGCTCAATGGCGCGCTCATCGACAAGCCGGCGGCGGCCTTCACCTCCACCGGCTCGCTGCACGGCGGCCAGGAATCCACGCTGCTAAGCATGATGCTGCCCTTGCTGCATCACGGCATGGTGCTGGTCGGCCTGCCCTACGCCGAACCGGCGCTGCTCAACACGCGCACCGGCGGCACGCCTTACGGGGCATCGCACTGGGCCGGCGGTGACGGTCAGCAGCCCATATCGCCCGATGAAGCCGCGCTCTGCCAGGCCCTGGGCCGCCGCGTCGCACGCTGGGCGCAAGCCCGCCCTGCACGTTGAAGCATGAACCGATTAACACTGATTTACTGAGACATGACCCATGAATGATGCCGAATTACACGAGTTTCAGGCCGCGCAACTGCAGCGCTATAGCCTGTGGAGCCTGACAGCGCTGCTGGTGTGGATGGCGGTCGAAGTTGTTTTTGCCGACCTCTCGCTGCTGGCTTCCTTGGTGGTCTGGCTGATTCAGGCGCTGGGACTGCTCTGGTTCGTGCCGGGCTTGCGCCGGGGCAATGCCAGCAGCGCCGCCTGGCTGGGCTATGTGCTGATGCTGTACTTTATTTTCGCCGTGCTGGCTGCGTTTGCGCCGGGCCTGAAGGGGCAGCTGGCCATCATTGAATGCGTGCTGATTACCGGCGTGTTTGTGCTCACCATCCGCTTCGTGAAAGCCAAGCGTGCCACTCAGGGCGGCGCGCTCTGACTCAGCCCAGCACCGCTCGCGCCAGGGGCACGGTAATCGCCCGCTTTTCGCGCAAGGCGCGCTGTTCGAGCTTGTCAAGCATGGCCATGAAGCGACCAAGGCCGCGCGGGCCGCGCTCGATCAGGTAGCGCACCAGCTCCGGCTCCAGCTGCCAATCGCGGCGCGAGGCCGTGGTCTGCAGCAGTTCCTGGCGAATGCCGTCATCCGGCGTGGGCAGGACATGGACGCTGGCACGCGCCAGACGCGAGCGCAGATCGGGCAGTTGCAGCGGCAAGTCAGCAGGTACCATCGCGGCACTGACCAGCAAGCGCCCGCCCTGCTCCTGCAGCCGGTTGTAGAGATTGAACAGGCCCTCTTCCCACTCCGGCCAGCCGGCCACGGCTTCGATGTCATCGAGCACCACCAGCGGGCAGCTCTCCAGACCTTGCAGCATGTCTGCCGGCAAAAACACCACCTGGCGCAGCGGCAGCAGGATGCACTGGCCGAGACGCTGCGCCGCTGCGGCAGCAAAGGCCGAGAGCAGCAGCGAACGCCCGGAGCCGGGCTCACCGCAGACATGCAGCTGCTGCAGCGAATCGGCCATGAGCTGGTCCAGCGCCGACAGCACCGGCGCAAAGGCCTGCACCGGCAGATCAGCCAGCGTGACATCCTGACGCGACTGCAAGGGCAGCAGCAGCTGCTCTTCGGGCATGAACAGATCGTAAGGATTAGACAAGCGGCGGTTCCCCACCGTGGTACCAGTGGCTGTTGATATAGCGCTGATGGGCATGACGCAGCAGCACCACGAGGATGGCGGCAACGGGCAAGGCCAGTAGCATACCGAAGAAGCCGAAAAGCTGACCGCCGGCCATGATGGCGAAGATCACGCCCACCGGCGGCAGGCCGATGCGATCACCGACCAGCCACGGTTGCAGAATCCAACTTTCAATGAGCTGGCCGATGCCGAATACCGCCCACACCAGCAGCAGCGGCTTGATGAACAGGCCGAACTGGAACAGCGCCACCAGACTGGCGGTGACAATGCCGAGGGCAAAGCCGAAGTAAGGAATGATGCTGGCCAGACCGGCCACCAGACCGATGACCAGCGCCAGCTTGATACCAATGATCTGCAGCCCGACGCCATAGATCAGGCCAAGCGCCATCATGACCAGCAGCTGCCCGCGCAGGAAGGCGGCAAGCACGCCATCGCATTCTTCGGCGAGCGCCACCAGCTTGGGCTCGAGCTTACGCGGCAACAGCGCGCGCAGCTTCAGCATGACCTCGTCCCAGTCCAGCAGCAGATAAAACGTCACCACCGGAATCAGCGCAATCAGACCCAGTGTGGCGGCGACATGCAGGCCGGACTGGGCGATTTGCGTGAGCATGTCGGTGGTGGTGGCGTCGGCCCCGCGCCAGAAGGCGGTCAGCCACTCGGTGATCCGGTCCATGTCGATGCGGTCGATGTTGACGTGAAGCTTGTTCTCCAGCCACGGAATGCCCTGCCGGTTCATCCAGCGCAACACCGAGGGAATCCGCGATTCGAGGTAGACCAGCTGCTCCCACAGACGCGGCAGCACCAGCACCAGTGTCGCGGTGCCGGCCAGACAGAGGGTGGCAAAGGTCGCGCTGACGGCCATGACGCGGCTGCAGCCGAGGCGCATGAGGCGATGCACCAGCGGGTTGCCGAGGTAGGCGAAAAGCGCGCCAACCAAGAAAGGCAGCAAAATAGGTTGCAGGGCATAGAACAGCCAAGCAAGCGTCGCGAGGGCGGCCAGCAGCATCCAGCGATTGCGATCTTTCATGCACAGGTCCTGCGCCACGGCGGCGGGATATCAAGGAGTCGCTATTGTGCGTAGCCGGAGCCATGACGGGCAAGCACTGTCCTGCTAGAATGCGCGCCTCATTTGCCGCAACCCGCCGAGTTTTTTGCCATGACAGACGCCAAGCCTTCGCTCAGTTACAAAGATGCCGGTGTAGACATCGACGCCGGAGATCATCTGGTCGAACGTATCAAGGGTGTCGCGAAGAAGACCAAGCGCCCGGAAGTCATGGGCGGCCTCGGCGGTTTCGGTGCGCTCTGTGAGATCCCGGCCGGCTACAAGCAGCCCGTGCTGGTGTCCGGCACCGATGGCGTCGGCACCAAGCTGCGCCTGGCCTTGCAGCTCAATCGCCACGAGCACATCGGCATCGATCTGGTGGCCATGTGCGTCAATGACATCGTGGTCTGCGGCGCCGAATCGCTGTTCTTCCTCGACTACTACGCGACCGGCCATCTCAATGTGGATACCGCGGCGACGGTGGTGACCGGTATCGGCGAAGGCTGTCTGCAGGCTGGCTGCTCGCTGGTCGGCGGCGAAACGGCGGAAATGCCGGGCATGTACGAAGGTGACGATTACGACCTCGCCGGCTTCGCCGTGGGCGTGGTGGAAAAGTCGGAAATCATTGATGGCTCGAAAGTGAAGGCCGGCGATGTGCTGATTGGCGTGGCCGCCAGTGGCGCGCACTCCAACGGCTATTCGCTGATCCGCAAGATCATTGAAGTGTCCGGTGCCGATCTGAATCAAGACCTCGCTGGCCGCTCGCTCGCCGATGTGGTGATGACGCCGACGCGCATTTATGTGAAGTCCATGCTGGCGCTGATCAAGGCCCTGCCGGTGCACGCGCTGGCGCACATCACCGGCGGCGGCCTGCCCGGCAACCTGCCGCGCGTGCTGCCGGAAGGCTGCGATGCCGTCATCGACGAGTCGTCGTGGAGCTGGCCGCCGCTGTTCCAGTGGCTGCAGGCGCAGGGCAATGTGGAGCGCTTCGAGATGTACCGCACCTTCAACTGCGGCGTCGGCATGGTTGTCGTGGTGCCAGCGGATCAGGTCGAGGCTACCATCGCCCAGCTCAAGTCCACTGGCGATGATGCTTGGCTGCTCGGCAAGATCGTGCCATCCACGCACAGCGAACCGACCGTGGTGTTTGCCTGAAGACTGCTTGCGCCGGAGCCTGATGTCATGACCCTGCGCCTCGTCGTGCTGCTTTCGGGCTCGGGCTCCAACCTGCAGGCTATTCTGGATGCCTGTGGTCAAAGCGCCAACAGCACGCCGAGCATCAACGCCCGTGTGGTCGGCGTGCTCAGCAACAAGGCCGATGCTTTCGGCCTGACCCGCGCCCAGCAGGCCGGGGTCGATACCGCCGTGCTCGCCCACGGCAACTTCCCCGATCGCGACCGATTCGATGCCGCCATGGCCAACATCATCGATGCGTGGCAGCCGGATATCGTGGTGCTGGCCGGCTTCATGCGCATCCTCTCGGCTAGCTTTGTGACCCGCTACAGCGGTCGCCTGCTCAACATCCACCCGTCCCTGCTGCCGAAATACAAAGGTCTGCACACGCATCAGCGCGCGCTCGACGCCGGCGATAGCGAGCACGGCTGCTCGGTACACTTCGTCACCCCGGAGCTGGATGGCGGCCCGGTCATCGCGCAGGCGGTGGTCGGCGTTAAGGCTGACGATACGGCAGAGTCGCTGGCAGCCCGCGTGCATGTCGCCGAGCATGGCCTCTACCCCGCTGTGCTAGGCTGGCTGGCTGAACAGCGGCTGTCGTTGCAGCAGAGTCAGATCGTGCTCGATGGCGAACCTCTGCTGGCACCGTATCGCCACATTCTGTAATCCGGAGGTCACATGTCTTTTCTGCGCCTGCTCGCGAGCATCGCCATTGCCGCGCCACTGTCTGTGGCGTGCGCGAGCCAGCCGGCTGACACGGCAGCCACCCTTGCGCCAGCCCCGCTGACCGCCAAAACGGCCGACACCAGCAGCAACGCCAGCTTTCCGCTTGCGGCCAGCAGCCATCGCTACCGATTCAGCTGGGATGGCAATCTCAGCGGCAATGCCACGCGCAGCCTGAGCTGCCAGCAGCAGGTCTGCAACCTGCACACCGAAGCCACCGTGCCCGGCATCGGCTCGCTCGACGAGCGCAGCCAGTTCAGCTGGCGCGAGGGCAAGGTGCAGTTCGAGAGCTATCAGCGCCAGTTGCAGCTGCTGTTCTTTCCGCAAACCGTGCGCATTCTCCGCGCCGGTGATGGCGAGGTGGTGACCACCGACCGCAAGGGCAAGGTTCGCCGCTACCCGGACCAGCCCGATCTCATCGACAGCCTGAGCCTGGAAGCGCGCCTGCGCAGCGATCTGATGCTGACCGGCAAGGCCCAGACGCAATACCTCATGGCCGATACCAAGGGCGTGACGGCGCTGACGCTGAGCGAGTTGCCGGCAGAGACGCTGACGGTGGCCGAGCAGAAGATTGCCGTGCGCGTGTTCCAGCGCCGCAATGCCGAGGGCACGCGCATCACCACGCTGTGGCTGGACCCGAAGCAGCAGTTCCTGCCAGTGCAGATCACGCATCAGGATGGCGCCGAGACCTACCGCATGCTCTGGCTCGGCAATACGGCGTCAGCTCCCTAAGCCACCGGCCAGGTAGTTGTAGAAGTAGTCGAGCAACGCGCCGGGATGCGTGCTTTGCAAGGTATCGAGGCCGAACACCGGCTGAGTCTGCAACAGCGTGACATCGGCCAGACCGTGGATCAGCGTATTCACGGTCAGATAGGTATGCAACGCCACCGCCGCCGCCGGCTTCTCCGGTGACAGCTGCATCAAGGCCGCCGTGAACTGCATGAAGTAAGGCTGCACCGCCGCCACCAGCAAGGCCTGGCCTTTGCCACCCTCCTGCCAGGTCAGGCGCGACAGAAAGCGGATGCGCTGCAGCCCCGGCGGGCCATCGAGAAACAGCTGCAAAAACGGCTGACACATGATCTGGGTCAGTTCGCGCGCCGTCCAGGCCTGCGCTTCGGGGCGCGCCTGCAGCTGAGCCAGCGACTCGCGCTGGAACGGCGCCAGCTTCACCATCACATCCGCCAGCACAGCCGCCACCAGACCTTCCTTGTCGCCAAAGTGATAGCGCACCGCCGATTGATTGAGCTGCCCGGCCTGCGCCGTGATGCTGCGCAGCGAAACCCCGTTCATGCCAAACTCGGCAAAGGCCTTCAATGCCGCCGTCAGCAAGGCCTGACGGCCTTCCGTCATGCTCAGGGCATCATCTGCAATCGGCTCCAGCACAGGGGTTTGGCTCACAAAAAGGCTCTCAGCGGGTATTGAATGCGCAGTGTGCCACAGACCTGGGCAGACAGGAATGCAGTTGCATTAATACAGTCGCATTAGTATATTCCGGGGACTTCGGAGCGTTTTTCATGACCACAACAAGCATATCGGCACGCCCGCTGCTGACGGTTTGCCTCAGCCTCGCCCTCTTCGGCTGCGGTTCGTCCGACAGCGACAGCGGCGCAAACACGACCAGCCCGCCAGCCCCGGCAAACAGCAACCCGCTGGCCAGCCTGATTGCTCCCTTGAGCAGCGCCGCCCCGGCCGGTGATGGTTCGGCCACCAGCAGCGATGCCCTAAAAGGTCTGGGCTGTGGCTGGATTGCCGCCTCCGATGCCGACACCGCCAACATCGCCTTCCCGGACAAGGCCGCGCGCTACTGGGTCGCACTGATCCCGATGACGCCGGGCAATCGTCTGCGCATTGATGGCGTCTACCCGGATGCGCGCTACTTCTCCTTCAACAGCTATGACCTGGCCTTGCGCCCGACCGATGCTGTCGCCGATCGCGACCTGAAACCGCAGAATGGCTCACGCAATCCCTTTACCGAACAAGGCGCCCCGATTGGCGGACGCTACACCGCCTTCCTGAATTTCGGCCCGGCCCCCGATCCGCGCGCCGGCAACAGTTTCTACACCGGCAGCGTCGGTGCCGGCCCGGCGCAAGTGCCGAACGGCGGCGTCGTGCCCATCATCTACCGCACCTATATCGGCAGCGGTGAACGTCAGGATGGCGGCGTGGCACTGCCGCTGCTGACGCTGGAAAGCACCACCGGTCAGGTCATCGGCACACTGCCGACCTGCAGCGAGCCCTTCCTGCCCAATCTCGGCGGCCTGTTGCCGAAAACCGGGCTGAATCAGCTGATCAACGACACCGATTACCCGAATCAGCTCGCGCTGCCGTTCCCGACCGCCGTGTATCCGCCGAAATCACGTCCGTTCTACGGCCTGCCGGACACGGTCATGAACATCGTGATCGATCAGCTGGGCGTCTCGGAGCAGGCGAGCCAGCTGCCGGCGCTGCCGAGCACCGGCGGTGGCGGCTTCCTCAGCAACATCCACAACGATTACACCAGTTCGGCCTTTGCCCGCCGCTACGGCAACCTGTTCCTGATGCGCGCCAAGGCGCCGACGTATCGCAGCCAGAACGGCGTGGCCTTTGCCTGCGAGCAGGCGCGTTACTGGTCGCTGTGCCAGAACGAATTTGCCACCCAGCGCTACACCGACTGCAGCATCGACAAGGACACGGCGCTGGATGGCGACGGCTTCTTCACCGTCGCCATCTCCGATACGGCGGAACGCCCACAGGCCGCTACAGCCGCTCAGGGCATCACCTGGCTGCCCTGGGGTGCTTACCCGGACGGCGTACTGCTGTATCGCCAGATGCTGGTCAATGACAACTTCAAGCAAGCCATCAAGCGTGTGCCGAAGGGGACGGATGTGCGCGAGATCATGGGCGATTACGCGCCGCAGACCACCTATTGCCGTCCGGAGATTTTCGATCAGGCCGGGCTCACGCCGAAGCAGCGCTTTGCCGCCTGCCAGGCTGATCAGGACGCCAACCCGGCCGTGACGCCAACACCGACACTGCCGCCGGCGCCCTGAGCCATGCACATCCACGGCAGCTGGGTCGTGGCACTGATCGAGGTGCTGGAGGCGACCGGCTGCGCGCGCGCCGAGCTGATGACGCTGATGCAGCTGGGTGAGCACGACGATGTGGCGCAGCTGCGCTTTCCGGTACATCGCATCGAGCCCTTGTGGCAGCTCGCCGACGAGCGCATCGGCGCCAAGGCCGGCCTGCAGGTGGCGGCGCACTTCCGGCCGCAGCACTGGGCCCAGCTCGGCCTGGGCCTGCTGAGCAGCCGCAATCTCGGCGAGATCATCGAGCGCATGACCGTGTTTTCACGGCTGATGACCGACGCCCTGTTCATCAGCATGACCGCCGAAACGCCGGGCACGCTGACCTTCCGCACCCGCTTTGCCTTCCCGCAGCCGCTGGAAGCCAGTCGTGTCGAGGCCTATGTCGGCGCCTCGCTGGCGCTGGTGAAGATGCTGATTCCGCAGCTGACCATGCCCTTGCGCGTGGACCTGATGCGCGCGCCACCGGCCGATGCCTCGCCCTGGCAGGCGGTCTTTGGCGAGCATCTGCACTGGGGCCATGAATGTGTCGCGCTGCACATTGCTGCCGATGATCTGCAGGCTGCCGTGCCCGGTGCCGACGCTACCATCGCAGCCATGCATCAGGCCTTTCTGCAGCGCCAGCTCAGCGAGCTCGATGACCAGACGCTGGTCGCGCAAGTCCGGCAGGCGCTGCGCCATCATCTTGGCAAAGCCGCCACCAACATCGACAACATCGCGGCGCGCCTGAACACCAGCGGCCGTACCCTGCAGCGACGCTTGCAGAATGCCGGTGTACCGTTTCGCGACTTGCTGCAGCAGGTGCGCCAGGAGCTGGCCCAGCACTACCTGAGCAACACTCACCTCAGCCTCGGCGATATCGCCGAGCAGCTCGGCTATCGCCATCACAGCAATTTCACCCATGCCTTCCGCGAAACCAACGGCTGCACGCCCCTGCAATATCGTCAGCAGGCACAGGCCGCGGCCTGAGCCGAAAGCCGGCAATTCGTGGTGATTAAGCGCCATGAAATTATGATTTTGCGCCATGCCGATTAACGCCTAAACCATTGGTTGCCATGCAAAAAGCAATCTGTCATGGTGCTGGCGAAGGTGCTCTGACTGACACCCGAATGCCTATAAAAACAACAAGACAGGCGCTGACTCATCATGTCTTTGAAGACCCTGCTGCTGCCCATCATCAGTCGCCGACTGTTTTCGCGCGAACGCCTGCTGCACAAGCGTGCCAAGGCGGAGCGCAAGCGTGTGAAAGCACAGGCACCGCATCAGCTGCACTACTTTCATCAGGTCGATGATCCCTACAGCGCGCTGGTGGCCGGCGTGCTGCCGACGCTGCTGGCCCGCTACGACATCGAGCTGGTTCCGCATGTGGTGAGTGCCCCGCCGGATGCCGCCGCGCCTGAGCGCGACAAGCTCGTGGCCTACAGCCGGGTCGATGCCGAGCGGCTGGCACAGCACTACGATCTGAGTTTCCGCGATCCGGGCCGGCAGCCCTCCGCGACAGCGCTGGCCGAGGCTACGGCACTCCTTGTTGGCACACTCGATCCGCTGCGCTTCGCCGCACTGGCCGGCCCGCTCATGGCCAATCTCTGGCAGCTCAAGCTCGACTTGCGTGACGGCATCACGCATCCGCAAGCTTGGGTCAGCGCTTCGACAGCAGCCGTGAACGCACACCTGCACTATTCGGATCAGCTGCGCGCCACGCTCGGCCATTATCTTGGCGGCACCTTCTTCTATGCCGGCGAATGGTACTGGGGCATCGACAGGCTCTATCACCTGGAGCAACGATTGCAGGATCTGGGCGCGCAAAAGCCCGGCGTCAGCGGCCTGCTGTTTGCGCCAGCGCCGGATCTGCAAGCCGATGTCGTCTTGAACGCACCACCCGATATCGACTTCTACTTCTCCTTCCGCAGTCCGTATTCGGCCATCGTCGCGCCACGCATTTTCGCGCTGGGCCGGCGCACCGGTGCCAAAGTCAATCTGCGCTTCGTGCTGCCGATGGTCATGCGCGGCCTGCCCGTGCCGGCCGACAAGCGCCAGTACATCAGCCACGACACCGCCCGCGAGGCCTTTGTTCGTGGCATCCCTTTCGGCTGCCTGAATGATCCGGTGGGTCGTCCCACCGAACGCGGCTTGGCGCTCATCCCCTACGCCGAGCGCATCGGTCAGGGTGAAGCCTATGTGCTGTCGTTCATGCGCGGGGTCTGGGCGGAAGGCATCGACGCCGGCAGCGACAGCGGTCTGCGCCGCATCGCCGAGCGCGCCGGCCTGAACTGGACAGAAGCACAGCAGGCGCTGCGCCACGACAACTGGCGTCTGGCTGCCGAACGCAATCGCACCGAAATGTTCGGTCTCGGCCTCTGGGGCGTGCCCTCCTTCCGTGTCGGCACACTGACGACCTGGGGGCAAGATCGCCTCTGGGCTGTAGAGGATGCCTTGCTGAAATCCGCCGCCCAACCTGTCGAGACACTGTTATGAAACGCAAACTGATCTGGGCTGCTGCGCTGGCCGTGAGCGCCGGCCTGGGTTACCAGTTGCTCAGCGAACCGGTCAGCGTCGCGCTGGTGAAAAAGGTCGCCGCGAAACGCCTGAGCACCGACACCATGACCACCCTGAGTGATGGTCTGCATGTCGGTCTCTGCGGTGCCGGCGCGCCCTTTCCCGATGACAAGCGCTCCGGCCCCTGCACCCTGGTCGTGGCCGGTCAGCGTCTGTTCATCTTCGATACCGGCAGCGGCAGCGCCCGCCACATCGGCGCGATGGGCTTTAATCCCGGCCGCATCGAGGCCATCTTCCTCACGCACTTCCACTCCGACCACATGGATGGCCTCGGCGAGCTGATGCTGCAACGCTGGGGTGCCAGCGCCAACAGCAAGCCGGTGCCGATCTACGGCCCGCCCGGCGTCGATGCCGTGGTTGGCGGCTTCCTGCAGGCCTATGAGCAGGATCATCAGTATCGCGTCGCGCATCATGGCAACACGGTGCTGCCGACCACCGGCTTTGGCGCCATCGCCAAGACCTTTGCCATGCCGGGTGCTGAGCCGGTGGTGCTGATCAAGGACAAGGATCTGGAAATTTCCGTCTTCGCCGTCGATCACGCGCCAGTGCATCCGGCCGTTGGCTATCGCATCCGCTACAAGGATCGTAGCGTGGTGCTCAGCGGCGACACGCGCAAATCGGCCGCTGTAGCCGAGGCCGCCAAAGGCGCCGATCTGCTCGTGCACGAGGCGCTGTCAGCGCCGCTGGTGGCCATCCTGCAGGAAAGTGCCGCCGCTGCCGGGCGTCATAATCTGGAGCAGGTGTTTAAGGACATCGTCAACTATCACACCTCGCCGCAGGAGGCCGCCGAGGTCGCCGAGCAGGCCCAGGTCGGCTACCTGCTGCTCAATCACATCGTGCCGCCGTTGCCGCTGCCGGGCCTGAAAAAAGCCTTTCTCGGTGATGCTGCCGAGCGCTACAGCGGGCCCATCCGCATCGGTCAGGATGGTGACTTTGTCAGCCTGCCCGCCGGCTCCAAACAGATAGACGTCGGGTCGCTGTGAGCGCACGTCACCTCCTGATACTCGGCCTGCTCGGCGGCATGCTGGCTGCCGGCTACACCGTCGTGCGCCAGGTGCCCGCCGCCGGCCTGCCCGGCGATGCCGTGGCGCGCGTCGGCGAGCGCCTGATTCTGCGCGATGAATGGCTCAAGGCCGTGGCCGCAACAGCCTCCGAACGACGCACGCCGCTGACCGCGCTACAGCAACAACAGATCCTTGATCGTCTGATCGATGAAGAACTGCTGGTGCAGCACGGCCTCAGCCTGGGTCTGGTTCAGCACGATCAGCGCCTGCGCGGGCAGCTGGTGTCGGAGGTGCTGTTCACCACCACCGCCAGCGTCGCCGATGGCGATCAGGATGATGCCGCGCTCGCCGCCTTCTACGCCGAGCATCCGGGCCTGTTCGTGCCACCGGCACAGCTGCGCGTGAAGGCCTGGCTGCTGAGTGACGATGGCACCCGCAAGGACTTCCTGCCGCCCGTGCCAAACAGCCTGCTACCGCTGGGCAAGCTGCAAAATTATCTCGGCCCCGAGCTGGTCAACGCTGCCATGACGCTGCCCGTGCTGCAGGACAGCGCACCGATCAGCAACAACGGCCAGCGCGTCATCCTGCAGGTGCAGGAGCAGCAACTCGCGCCCGCCCCGGCTTTCGCGCAAGTGCGCGAGCAGGTGCGCCGTGAAGTGCGCCGACGTAGCGACGAGCAGGCCGTGCAGACACTGCTCGACCGGCTCAAGCGCAGCTATCGCGTGGAAAAGGCCAAGCTGCCGTGAACGTTCTCCGGCAAGTGCTAGCGGGCCTCATGCTGCTGCTTGCCGGCACGGTCGCTCATGCTCACAACCTCGGCACGTCCTATTCGCAATGGACCCTCGATACGCCAGTCAGCAGCCGCAAAGGTGCCGATGTCCAGGCCCGCGTACCGCAACTACAACTCAGTCGACTTCAGCTCGACCCGCGCTACACACCCGACTATCTGGAGCAGGTCGGCGAGCTGCTGGCCGCCAACCTGCAACTCTGGGCCGGCGAGCAACGCTGCCCGGCCAGCCAGGTGCAAGCCCGGCAAGAGTCCGAAGGCTGGGTCACCGCGACCTGGCGCGTCGATTGCCCGAGTGTTGAAAGCTGGCTGATCCGCACGCGACTTTTCGAGACCGTGGCCCCGTCGCACCTGCATTTCGTGCGAGTTGATAGCGCCGATCATCACACTCAACAGCAGGTGCTGAATTTCGCCACGCCCACCCTCACGATCAGCCAAAGCGGAACTGCAACAGAAGGCTCGCTCACGCATTTCATCCGCATCGGCATCGAGCACATTCTCAGCGGCTGGGATCACCTCGCTTTCATCCTCATGCTGATTCTGCTCGCCGGCAGCCTGCGCGAGGTGGCGTGGGTCGCCACCGGCTTTACCGTCGCGCACAGCCTGACCCTGGCCGCCGCCAGCCTCGGTTGGGTGCTGGTCGATCAGGCGCGTGTGGAAGCGCTGATCGGCTTTTCCATCGCCCTGGTGGCCGCTGAGAACCTCTGGCTGAGCAGCGCCCGCGATGTCTGGATTCCGCGCCTGCTGTTCCTCGCCCTACTCACCTTTGCCGCGCTGACGACCGGTCTGACCCAACAGCCGCTGATAACCAGCCTGCTCATGGCAGGCCTGCTGCTGTTCACCGCCTGCTATTTCGCCCTGCTCGCCGACACGCAAAAGCCTCAGCGCTGGCGATTGGCGCTGACCTTCATTTTCGGGCTCGTGCACGGCTTCGGATTTGCCGGGCTGATGGGTGAATTGCAGCTACCACCGGCACAACTCATTCCCGGCCTGCTCGGCTTCAACATCGGCGTCGAGCTCGGTCAGCTTTTCGTGATTGCCCTGATCTGGCCGCTGCTGCTGTTGCTGCGACGCCATCCGCAGATTGCCGCCTGGGGCACGCAAAGCGTGTCGGCGGCTGTCGCCGGCCTTGGCGTGTTCTGGTTCGTGACCCGCTTGCTGGTTTAATTAAGCTGATTTGACGACGTAGAGACAAACCATGAAAAAAATAACAATTGCCGGTCTCGTGCTACTCGCTGGAGCAGCCTGGCTCTATGTCGATCGCGAAGGCCACCCTGAAACGCCGGGCGTGATCAGCGGCAAGGCCGTGCCGGCAGAGATCCTGAAGGCCCGCAGCGATGCCGATCGCGCCGTAACGGCTGGCCAGCCAGACGCCAAGCAGATCCTCTTCGGCGACCTGCACGTACACACCACCTACTCGGTCGATGCCTTCGCCTGGAGCATGCCGGTCATGCACGGCAATGGCGTGCACCCGCCGGCCGAAGCCTGCGACTACGCACGTTTCTGCTCCGGTCTCGACTTCTGGGCCACCACCGAACATGGCGAATCGCTGACGCCCCGACACTGGCAGGACCTGAAAGACACCGTCCGCCAATGCAATGCCGTCGCCGGCGATCCCGCCAACCCCGACATGGTGACCTTCCTCGGCTGGGAATGGACGCAGATGGGCAATACCCCGGAAACGCATTACGGCCACAAGAACGTGATCCTGCGCGATACCGATGACGCCAGCATCCCGGCCCGTCCGATCAGCGCCGGCGGCATGGCAGCCGCCGCCATGCGCGCTCAGGGTCGTCCCGAATGGCAGAACATCGTCTCGCCCTACATGGACTTTGCCAGCCGGCAAACGCAGTACGACCAGCAGTACAAGCTCGCCGAACTGCGTCGTCAAAAAACCTGCCCGGATGGCGTCCCTGTCCGTGATCTACCCAAGGATTGCGTTGAATTCGCCACCACGCCCGCCGACCTGTTCGCCAAGCTGCGCGACTGGGGCAGCGAGAGCCTGGTCATCCCGCATGGCAATACCTGGGGCTTCTACACGCCGCTGGGTTCGAGCTGGGACAAGCAGCTCACACGCAAGGAGCACGACCCCGAGCGCCAGCGCCTGATCGAAGTTTTCTCCGGGCACGGCAACTCCGAGCAATACCGCGATTGGAAGGAAGTTGCTTTCGATGCCGAAGGCAAGGCGACCTGCCCGGCCCCAAGCAAGAACTACCTGCCATCCTGCTGGCGTGCCGGCGAGATCATTCGCGACCGTTGTGGTTCGCTGCCGGCAGCCGAATGCGAACAGCGCGTGATCAAGGCCCGCAACGACTATGTGGCGGCGGCACGCGGCGGTCATCTCGTGGTGCCCGGTGCGAAGCCGGAAGACTGGCTCGATGCCGGCCAGTGCAAGGATTGCTTCCTGCCCGCGTTCAACTACCGCACCGGTGGCTCCACGCAATACGCGCTGGCACTGTCCAACTTCGACGAGCCCGGTGAAGACGGCAAAGGCCCGCTGCGCTTCCGTTTCGGCTTCATCGCCTCCAGCGACAATCACGCGGCCCAGCCCGGCACCGGCTTCAAGCAGGTCGGCCGGCATGAAAACACCGAGGTTTATGGTCAGGACATGCCGCTGCGCAAATACTTCATCGACGAAGCCAAGCCGAAAGGTACCGAGCCGAAGACCGTTCCCTTCGACATCAACCAGAGTCGCTTCAATTTCCTGCAAGTGAACGAAAGCGAGCGTGCGCAGTCTTACTTCTACACCGGTGGTCTGGTCGCCGTGCACAGCCCCGGCCGCTCGCGTGACGCTATCTGGGGTGCACTCAAACGTCGCGAGGTCTACGCCACCTCCGGCCAGCGCATGCTGCTCTGGTTCGACCTGCTCGGCGCCAAGGGCATGACCGCGCCGATGGGCTCGGAAGTCAAAGGCGTCGGCATCCCGACCTTCCGCGCCCGTGCCGTCGGCGACTTCGAACAGCTGCCCGGCTGCCCGGCGCACAGCCTGAATGCGCTCGGCAGCAAGCAGATCGAACAAATCTGTCGCGGCGAATGCTACAACCCCTCGAACACGCGCAAGGTCATCGATCGTATCGAGGTGGTGCGCATCCTGCCGCAGAACCAGCGCAGTGAAAATGTGAAAGACCTGATCGAAGACCCGTGGAAGATCTTCGCCTGCAGCGGCGACCCGGCCGGCTGCACCGTGCAGTTCAGCGACACCTCGGCCAAGCGCCAGGGCCGCGAAGCTATTTACTATGTGCGCGCCGTCGAAAAAGCCAGCCCGACCATCAACGCTGCCAACCTGCGCTGCGAGTTTGATGCCCACGGTCGCTGCATCGCCGTCAAACCCTGCTACGGCGACGAACGCACCGACAGCAAAGACGAGTGCCTGGCACCCGCCGAGCAGCGCGCCTGGTCATCGCCCATTTTTGTGGACGATGGCTCTACGCTGAAAGCCGCTGCGTCGAAAGCTGCCCCTCTCAAAGTCGCCACAGGAACTTCCGCCAAATGACTCGCCCCTACCTGCATTACGCCTGGGAAATTTCCCTGTACAGCGGCAAGACCCGCGCCTATCTGCGCTACAAGGGCATCCCGTTTGTGGAAAAGACCATTCACCTGTGGACCATGCCGACCATCCAGAAAAAAGTCGGCGCTCAGGTCATGCCCGTGGTCGTCACGCCTGAAGGCGAATGGCTGCAAGACACCTCGCACATCATCGAAGTGCTGGAGCAGCGCTTCCCCGACGCGCCTGTGGTGCCGAGCACGCCACGCCAGACGATGGTCTCCAGCCTGATCGAAGCCTGGGCCGACGAATACTGGCTGCCCACCGCCATGCACTTCCGCTGGAGCTACCCGGAGAACTTCCGCGACCGCTTCCAGCCGGAAGTCGGCGACAACCTGCTGCCCTTCATGCCGCGCTACTTCAAGAATCGCTCTGCCAGCCGCGTCGCCACCCTGCTGCGCAGCTACCTGCCCGGCGTCGGCGTGGTGCCCGGCCAGCAGGCCATCATCGAGCGCTGGACGCACGAACAGCTCGACCTGCTCGACGCCCATTTCGCCCAATACGCCTACCTGCTCGGCAGCAAGCCCTGCATGGGCGACTTCGGCCTCATCGGCCCGCTCTATGCTCATCTCGGCCGCGACCCCTGGCCCGCCCGCGAACTCATCGCCAAGCGCCCGAACCTGCACGCCTGGGTCAAACGCATGATGAACCCGAGCCAACCCAAAGCCGGCAAATTCATCGCCAACGATGTCATTCCCGACACCCTGCTGCCGCTGTTCAAATCCGTGTTCGGCGAATTCTGGCCACAGCTGGAACTGACCCTCGGAGAAATGGAACGCACCCGCGCCAGCCTCAAGCCCGGTCGTGGCTGGTCACGCATGCTCGGCATGATTGATGTGCCCATGGGCAACGCCACACTGCGCGTCGGCGCCCGCCCCTTCAGCCTGTGGATGGCGCAACGCAGCCTCGACACCTTCCGCGCCCTGCCCGCCGCCGACCAAGCCAGCGTGCAGGATTGGCTGAACAGCATCGACGCCGGCGACGCCCTCAAGCTGGCCATCCCGCGCCTGCGCCAAGTCGCCCTGCGAGTAGCCCCGGAGTAAGCCATGAGCACTGCCGCCAAGCCGTCAGGGCGCTATCGCGCCTATGTGTCTGATGTGTCGTACTACAGCGGCAAGCTCGAAGCGTACTTGCGCTACGCCGGCATCGACCACGAACGCATCGAAGTCAACACCGACACGCTGCGCAACACCGTGCTGCCCGCCACCGGCGTTATGAAAGTACCGGCCATGCAATGCCCGGACGGACGCTGGCTGAAAGACACCACGCCGATGATGCGCTGGCTCGACCAGCAGCACGGCCGGCCGTCGATCTACCCGCGCGACCCCGCCAGCCACTTCATCGCCCTGCTCGTCGAAGACTACGCGGACGAATGGCTGTGGCGGCCGGCCATGTACTACCGCTGGAACTTCGCCGACTCGCACCGCCTGCTGCGCCATCGCCTGGGCCGCGAACTGTCTGACGGCACGCGCTACCCCGCCGCCGGCCTGGGCTGGTACATGCGCTGGCGGCAGTACCTGACCTTCGTCCGCGACGACGGCATCCGCCCGCACAACGAAGCCCAAGTGCAGGCGCTGTACCGACGCACGCTGGCGCAGCTAAGCCAGCGCCTGCAAGACCGGCCGTTCCTGCTCGGCGAACGGCCGAGCATCGTCGACTTCGCCTTCTTCGCCTCCATGTTCCGCCACTTTGCGCTAGACCCGCACTCGGCCAAGCAGATGATCGATACCGCCCCGGCCGTCTACGCCTGGGTCGGGCGGGTGTGGAATGCCCATGGGGCCAACACCCCGGCGCATGGCGAGCTGGAGGACTTTGCCAGCTCGGACTGGAATGCGATTTTTGGCGAGATCAGTCGCGACTACCTGACCTATCTGGATGTGAATGCGTCGGCGTATGCCCGTGGCGAGACGCATTTTGATCTGGAGTTGGGGGATACGGTTTATCCGCATATGGCAGTAGTGCGGTATCGCGTCGCGTGCCGGGAGCAGCTGCTGATGGCGTATCGGGCGCTGACTGCGGAGGCTCGGGCGCAGGTGGATGTGCGGTTGCAGGCGTCGGGGATTGCGGGGTGGTTGCGGCAGGCGCCTCTCGTGGTTTCCGGGTTGGCGGACGAGTTTGTGATGCCGTTGCAGCAGCGGTATCCGGCGGCTACTGGCGTGCGCGGGCTGAAGCTGTTGAAGGGAACGCCTTGGGATATGCCGGCGGGGCCGGTGCGCTAAGCAAGCAAAAAAGAGTAGTCACTGACTAACTCTGGAGATTCATGCGTGAACGACATACAAGCCGTTGCAGTACTCACCCTATTTGCTGTGTTTGCTGCCATCGAAATCTGGCGAGGTCGCTTTTTTGCAAGCGAAGCTACTCGAGAAGACAAGCGCCTGGATGCCGCTGTCATCGTAATATTTCCATTGATGATTATTCCCACCATTTTCTTTACGAGCTACTGGCTTGGCGCTCGCTACTTCCCGGAATATCAAGATGCGCTTGCGCAGTGGCCGTGGTGGACGATGGTCGTGACCCTGTTACTCGCCGATGACATGACGCAATACTGGTGGCACAGAATGTCTCACAGCTCATGGATGTGGCCATTTCATCGCGCACATCATTCAGCCGCCTACATGGGTGTACGCGTGGTTTATCGCAATAACTTCTTTTATTACGCCGTCATGCCCGGACTCTGGTTAGCCGGCGCGTTGATTTATCTAGGCTTTGGCTGGATTTATGTAATTTACTCAATCGTGAAAATGGCCGTCATTATCGGTGCTCACTCCGAGGCACGGTGGGACGAAGCACTGCATCGACATCGCTGGCTGCATCCGCTGGCCTGGATTCTGGAGCGCACTATCTCCACACCGACTACCCATTATGCCCACCACGCGTTGAGTCAGGATGACGGCATTGGCCATTACCGTGGTAATTACGGCAACTTGCTTTTCATCTGGGACATTATTTTCGGGACTGCGCTCATCACGCGGCGCTACCCGCCTGCGTTTGGCCTGCCCGATGATAAACGGCTTGGGAGTGAGCGCTGGTACATCCAGTTTTTCTACCCCATATTTCGCTCGAAGCGCGCGGAATCGGTGCTTTCTGGGCGACCTGTGCCGGCGCCTGAAGAATAGCGCCACCCGAGATACCCCGACACTGGAAAACCGTCATGCGCCATGGATAGCGCATGAGAGCCTACAGGGGCGTATTCACGGCGTGTTTTCCAGTGTCGGGGTATCTCGGGTGAAAGCGCTCAGGATCGGGGCGGCGATTCAGGATTCGGCGGTGTTATGCGGCAGGTTTACTTACTGCATTACTCCGTGGCAATCTCGGAAGGAATAGAGTTGCGGTATTTATCGGCAAGGAATGCTGTTTTTAAGTTGCCAAAGCATTGAAAGCCTTAAGCCTCCCCCAGCTCCTCCGCTTTATGCAGCAGATCGAAATCATTACACCGCAGTGCTGCGGGATAAACTAAGTTAGAGCAACCAGTGCACGAGCCCACAGAAACTTACGATCGCGGATTTGAGGCACTGTTCGGAGACAGTATTAGGCTTCTGCTGGCCGCTGAAGAAAATCTGTATGAATACGACTCTCAATTTAGTTTCGCACGAGCCTCAATAGCCTGTTCGATGCTATTGCCTGAGGTATGCGCGAATATTTGTATCGAATCGCTAAAGCTTGAGTGTGGAGTTTTTAATGAGATTGATAAGCTATCGCCCATCGCAAAATTTGACTACTACTTGGGAGTTTATTTTAGAGATAGACGACTGGATCGCGGTTGCAAAGCCGTGCAGTCTCTTCAAGAGCTAAAGAGGCTCCGCGATCGATATGTTCATCCCAAGAAGTCAAAGGTCGATTGGGTCAGAGGCGAGGACGATACATTCCATGGCTCGTCTCCTAGGACAAGAATTCTCGATATATCCGAGAACCCTCAAATGTGGTTTCAGGATGACGCAGTAAATGCGATGAGAGGCGTGCATGGATTCCTCTCCTACTTTTTCAAAGACAAATGTAACTACTCCAAGTCGAAGGTCACCGGGCTATTATTTTCCGAAGATTTGGTGCCTAGCCCAGCGGACCCCATAATTCCGTACTATGCAAACGATTTTCACAACAATATGGCACGGTGGAACATTGATGTTTCATATTTCAGATTTGGCAAGCTCTAACAAAGCGTTCCAACGGACGAAGTCGCCGCTGAACAGCGACGTTGGGTGCTATTATGAAGCTCCACGAAACCACTTTCCACGGCGCGCTCCTTGAGCGCGGGTTCTGGCTATACGTGTGGCGCGTAGTCCACAACGGCCAAACTGCACTTTAAGTTGGTCGCACAGGCGATAATTCATCTAGTTTTGCCTCTTCTCCATTCTCGCGGCTTGGCCAGCATTTAGACATTCGCCCAACTGCTGGCCATCGGCCCACTATTCCCTGAGCAAGAAATACTAGAAACGCACCGCACCCATAGAGACATCGTAGCTCCGTTGGAGTCCGCACTCGCAGAGCACTTGCGTAACGCTGGTCACACTGTCTTGGGCAAGCATCCTTGCGGGCGTGCTTTTGTGCCCTGCGGCCTCTGATGTCAGGCTTAACTATTGAGCGATACCCAGGGCAACTAGCGACTCGGCGAAACCTGTACTAGCTTTATTGGTATGGCGCTGATTTGCCCTAAATCGCCACATCGGGCATTCTTACTTTTGTCTTACTTTAATCTCTTCATAGGCATATCCATGAGCACAACCAGGCTGTCCAGCAAGGGCCAGGTCATCATTCCCAAGAGCGTTCGGGTCGCGCAGCACTGGCAGGCTGGCACCGAGCTGATTGTGATTGAGACAGGAGATGGCGTACTGCTCAGACCGAGCATCGGGCTTCCGGAATCCTCGTTGGAGGATGTCGCCGGCTGCTTGCAATCCAAGCTCGAGCAAGCCAAACCGCTGAGCCTGGCAGATATGGATAAGGCCATCGCCACTGCCATTCGGAGCCAGGCACATGATCGCGATTGACACCAATGTGCTGGTACGACTACTGACTCGCGACCATGAAGCCCAGTTTCAAGCCGCTCATCGGCTGTTTGCAGACAATGCCATTTTCATTGCAGATACCGTGGTGTTGGAAGCAGGCTGGGTTCTGCGCCATGCCTATGAGTTGACCCCGCCGAATATCTGTCAGGCTCTGCGTAGCGCTTTCGGCTTGCCCCGCGTTCATCTGGAAAGCTCAACGGCTGTTGTGAAAGCGCTGAGCTGGCACGAAAACGGTTTGGATTTTGCCGATGCCCTGCACCTCGCCAAAAGCGAGCACCGCACAGCCTTCAAGACTTTTGATCAAGCACTCATCAAACGAGCACAAGCCCTGACTACCTGCGTGGTCGACGCTCCATAACTGCGCCACCAACCGCGAAAATCCGAGCACCAAAGCCCCAAAAGTGACCGCTGTCATCTGGAGCGGCCTGACACTGGAAAACCGTCATGCGCCATGGATGGCCTACAGGGACGTACTTGCGGCGTGTTTTCAAGTGTCAGGCCGCACCGGATGTCAGAACGAGCGATTTGGCGAAGCTTTGTAACTCAGAACCAATCCGCAGCTGCCCGCGCACAAACCATCTCGCGTCTAGCCACCACCCCCAGCCAAGCCTCAACCCTCGGCAGCTCATACTGGAAGAAGTAATCACAGGCCCCACGCTTGCCCGCCAGGAAGCCGGACGGCCACTGCCCCGCATCCGCCGCCTGCGCTGCCAGCGCCAGCTCCAGCCAGATCCACGCCAGCACCACATGCCCGAAGCCCTGCAGATAGCTCGTGGCATTGGCCAGCGCCTCGGCCGGATTACCCGTCGCCCATGCCGCCTGCGTCGCCGCCGCAACCTCCTGCAAAGCCGCCATCAGCGCACGACCATGCGCCTGCAACCCAGCATCGCCAGATGCCCCGGCACGAGTCACCGTCTCCCCAATACGCGCGGCCAGTGCCTTCAGCGCCGCGCCCTCGTTCATCAGCACCTTGCGGCCGAGCAGATCCAGGCCTTGAATGCCGTGGGTGCCCTCGTGGATCATGTTAAGGCGGTTGTCGCGCCAGTACTGCTCGACCGGGAAATCGCGCGTGTAGCCGTAGCCGCCGAGAATCTGGATAGCCTGGCTGTTCGCCTCCTGCGCCCACTCGCTGGGCCAGCTCTTGGCGATCGGCACCAGCAGCTCCAGCAGCAGCCCCGCGGCCCTCGCCTGCTCAGGCGTGCCCGTACTCTCTTCATCGACCAGACGCGCACAGAACAGGCCCAGCGCCAGCCCACCCTCAGCAATCGCCTTCTGCATCATCAGCATGCGCTTCACATCAGTGTGCTCAATAATCGGCACCTGTGGGCTGTTGTGATCCTTGCCGCCGGCACCGGCGTGGCGACCCTGCGGGCGCTGCTTGGCATAATCGAGCGATGCCTCATAGCCGGCATAACCCAGCATCGTCGCCCCCAGACCCACGGCAATACGCGCCTCGTTCATCAGCGTGAACATGCAGCGCAACCCATTGCCGACGCCGCCGATGAGATAGCCCACCGCCCCCGCCCGACCCTCGACCGGGAACTTGCCCTCGCCGAAATTGAGCAGCGTATTCACCGCGCCGCGATAGCCGCACTTGTGGTTGAGCCCCGCCAGCGCCACATCATTGCGCTGCCCGGTCGGCCGGCCCTCGGCATCCACCAGAATACGCGGCACGATGAACAGCGAAATGCCCTTCACCCCCGGCACCGGCTTGCCATCCGGCCCCGGAATCTTCGCCAGTACCAGATGGATGATGTTATCGCCCATCTCATGCTCGCCGCCGGTGATCCACATCTTGTTGCCGGTCAGGCGATGGCGCGCGCCCAGCACATCATCCTCGCCACCAACCTCCGGCATCGCCCGAGTCGCAATATCAGAAAGACTCGACCCCGCCTGCGGCTCGCTCAGACACATCGTGCCGTAGGTCGTCCCGGCAAAGCCTGTCTTCGCAAACACCTCGATCTGCTTGGGCGAGCCATGCGCGAAAATGGTATTGGCATTGCCGCGCGTGAGCATCGGATAAGCCGCCAGCGACACACTCGCCTTATAGAAAAAGCTCATCGACGCCATCTCGACCACGGTCGGCAGCTGCATGCCGCCGACCTCGGCCGGCTTGCTCGCCGCCATCAACCCCGCCTCATTGAACGCCGCCAACGCAATCGGCGTCTCCTTCGGCAGATGCACCTTCACGCCATCAAACTCTGGCTCCTGGATATCCGTGAGCCGATTGATCGGCGCAAACTGCTCCGTCGCAATCTGCTCACTCAGATCGAGTACAGCATCGAATGTGTCGCGATTGTGCTCAGCGTGAAACTCACGCTGACAAAGGCTTTCAGCTTGCAGCCAATCATTCAGCAGAAAATCGAGCGTGCTGCGATGCGTCATGTGGGAACTCCAAGATCACGGCGCGAACGCCCGAAAAATGAACGATGTCATCCGGTGCGGCCTGACACTGGAAAACCGTCATGCGCCATGGATGGCGCATGAGAGCCTACATGGACGTACTTGTGGCGTGTTTTCCGGTGTCAGGCCGCACCGGATGGCCGACTCAAGTTTTAGGCAGCGTAACGCCCGTCTGCCCCTGGTACTTCCCACCCCGATCCTTGTAAGAAGTCGCACAAATCTCATCCGACTCAAAGAACAGCATCTGCGCCACGCCCTCGTTAGCGTAGATCTTCGCTGGAAGATTAGTGGTATTGGAGAACTCCAGCGTCACATGCCCCTCCCACTCCGGCTCCAGCGGCGTCACATTCACAATGATGCCGCAGCGCGCATACGTACTCTTGCCCAGGCACACCACCAACGTCGACCGTGGAATCCGGAAATACTCCACCGTGCGCGCCAGCGCAAAGCTGTTCGGGGGAATGATGCAGACATCCGACACCACATCGACAAAATTCTTGTCGTCGAAATTCTTCGGATCCACGATCGTCGAATTGATGTTGGTGAAGATCTTGAACTCGTTTGCACAGCGCACATCGTAGCCATAGCTCGACGTGCCGTAAGACACGATCTTGTGGCCATCCACGGGCGAATGCCGAACCTGACCCGGCTCGAACGGCTCGATCATGCCCTGCTGCTCGGCCATGCGACGAATCCAGTGATCTGATTTGATGCTCATGCTGCGCTCTCGGTCGGTACGCTTAGTGCGTCGGGTTCAAGGGAATGCGGGTATCGGCTACACGCGGGCCGAGCGCCAGACGGGCTGCCGTGCGGCGCGCCATCTCGCGATAATAACCGGCCAGCTCGCCATCCGGCTCGGCCACGACGGTGGGCACACCGCTGTCCGTCTGCTCGCGAATGCGACGATCCAGCGGCAGCTGCGCCAGCAGCGTGGTCTCGTACTGCGCCGCCATGCGCGCACCGCCACCCTCGCCGAAAATATGCTCCGTGTGACCGCAGTTCGAGCAGATGTGCTGCGCCATGTTCTCGACCACGCCGAGCACGGTGATGTCGACCTTGCGGAACATCTCGATGCCCTTCTTGGCATCCATGGTGGCGATGTCCTGCGGCGTGGTCACGATCACCGCACCACCCACTGGCACGCGCTGCGCCAGCGTGAGCTGGATGTCACCGGTGCCCGGCGGCATATCGACCACCAGATAATCCAGCGACGACCAGCGCGTCTGCGTCACTAGCTGAATCAGCGCACCGGTCGCCTTCGGGCCGCGCCAGACCACCGGCGTATCGCCCTGCAACAGAAAGCCGATGGACATGACCTCGATGCCATGTGCGTGATGCGGCACAAACCAGGCGTCATCCACCGTGTCCGGGTATTTACCATTGCCGATGCCGAGCATGGTCGGCTGGCTCGGGCCGTAAATATCGGCATCGAGCAGACCGACTTTGGCCCCCTCGCGCGATAGCGCCAGCGCCAGATTCACGGCGGTGGTGGACTTGCCGACGCCACCCTTGCCCGATGCCACCACGATGACATTGCGTGCCAGCGTCAGCGGCGCCACCTCGCCCTGCGGCTTGATGCGCGGAATCGCCAGCGACCAGCGGATATGCACATCACGGGCACCGGCCACATGCAGCGCAGCTTCGAGCTTGACGCCGAAGGCCTCGGCCGGATTCGCGTGCGGATACGGCAGCGCAATGTGGGCGAAAACGCGGCCATCATCGGTGACTTGCGTATCCTGGGGGACGGCGAGCAGCAGATAGGTGGCAGCAGGGCCGAGATAGGGGTCGCTGTGGGCGGCGAGGACGGCGTCGACCGTCGCGCGGGTGATACTCATGAGGCTGGGGGGTGTCCGCGTTAATGAGGAACGTATGCTAGCTGGCTGACGCCGGCTTTGCACCTAAACCGCGTGCGCGATTGCCGTTTCTATCGTGGCGGTGAGTGCCAGTACCTGATTTCGCAGGGATTCCTCTGAAATTTCCTGACCATCAATCAGGGTTTCGAGATGACGCGATACATCCCCGATCTCGGCGAGATCAACCATGCCGGCCTCACCGGCCATGGAGTGCAGCGCCGCGCGCAGGCTGGCCTGTGACGCGCCCGCTTCGCTCGCCAGATAGGCCTGGAGCTGCTGCAGGTGATTGGGCAGCCGATTGCTCAGAAAGCGCTGCTTGAACGCCTGGATCGCATCGTTCAGCTCGGCATCCATGCCTGCCTGTGCCACGACCGGTGCCGCAGCTGGTTTGCGGGCATGAGCACGCACCGTCGCCACCAGCTGATCCACATTGAACGGCTTGGCGACAAAGCCGTTCATGCCGGCCTCAAGTGCGGCTTTGCGCTGCGAGGCCATCGCACCGGCCGTCAGGGCAATCACCGGCAAGCCCTGCTGGCGCGGAATGGCGCGGATGGCCCGCGTGGCATCGTAGCCATCGAGGATGGGCATCTGGATATCCATCAGCACCACATCGTAAGTGCTGGCACTGCCCAGGATCAGGTTCACGGCAGCCTGGCCATCAGGTACCGTTTCTACGCTGGCACCCTCGCCATTGAGAATGAATTCGGCCACTTCGCGATTCAGCTCGCTGTCATCCGCAATCAGAATGCGCAGTCCGAGCAGGCGCTTGCCGTGATCCGGACCGGCCTCGGCATGGGCGTCGCCATGGCTGTGGATGTTGATCAACGCATCCGGCGCCAGCTTCAGCGGCAGCTCGACACGGAAGCAGCTGCCTTCGCCCATGACACTGCTGACCTCGATCTTGCCGCCCATCAGCTCCGTCAGCGTACGGCAGATCGTCAGACCCAGGCCGGTGCCGCCATAGCTGCGCGATGTCGAGGTGTCGGCCTGACTGAAGGCATCAAAGATCAGCTGCAGCTTGTCTTCGGAGATCCCGATGCCGGAATCGCGAATCAGGAACTGCACCCGAATATTGCTCTCCGCATCCGGCGCCGCGAGCACGCTCACCGCCAGCTCGATGCGACCATGCTGAGTGAACTTGACGGCATTGCTGAGCAGGTTGGTCAGCACCTGCCCGACACGCAACTGATCCCCGAGCACATAGTCGACAATGGCCGGCACGGGCGAGATGACCAGCTCCACATCCTTGTCACGCAGCGTGCCACGGGCAATGCCGGCGAGGTCATCAATCAGCGCTGAAAGCCGGAACGGAATCAGCTCGATCTCCAGACGGTTGGCCTCGATCTTCGAGAAATCCAGCACATCGTTGATGATGCCCAGCAGGCTCTGGCTGGCACTCTGGATTTTCTGCACCAGATTATGCGAAGCCGCCGGCATGCTTTGCTGCTCCAGCATGTAGCACAAGCCCATGATGCCGTTCATGGGCGTGCGAATTTCATGGCTCATGTTCGCCAGGAAGCTGCTCTTGGCCTCATTGGCCTGCTCGGCGAACTGCTTGGCTTCCTGCAATGCATGGTCTTTTTCGATGCGCTGCGTGATGTCCTGGGCAATCGCCAGATAGCCGGTAATGTTGCCATCGCGATCACGCATCACCGTCACCGCCAGCGACACGCGCACGCGTGTTCCCTGCTTGCGCAGATAGTCCCATTCACGCACTTCGGCACCGACCCGCTCGGGCTGATGCACCAGCACGCGGAAGCCCTGCACCGGCTCGTCGCAGATCGCGCTCAGCTCGGCACCACGCGCCGTGATTTCTTCGGCAGAGTGCAGCTCGCTCACGCGCCGCAGGCCGATCAATTCGCTCGCCTGATAGCCCAGCAGGCTTTCCGCACCGGCATTGAACAAGGTGATCACGCCTTGCTTGTCGGTGGCGATGATGGACATTTCCGACGCGGCATTGAGCACGTTGCTGAGCAGGTCGGCCACGCGTGTCAGCTCGGCCTCAGCCTGCTTGCGCTGCGTGATGTCGGTGCGCAGCGAGACAAAACGCTCGATCGCACCGCTAGGCCCGATAAAAGGCGCAATCACGCTGTCTACCCAGTACAGATCACCCGACTTGCTGCGATTGCAGACCTCATGATGCCAGGCCTTGCCGCTGGAAATGGTGCGCCACATGTCATGCCAGAATTCCGAACCATGATGGGTCGAGTTGATCATGCGGTGATTCTGACCCAGCAGCTCCTCACGGGAGTAGCCGCTGACCCGGCAGAAATTGTCATTCACTTCCAGAATACGACCCTGACGATCCGTTACCGAATAGAGCATCTGCTGGCTGATGGTACTGAGCAGAATCTCGTTATGGCGCAGCAGCGACTCCAGCTGCAACCGGCTCTCGGTGACTTCCGTGACATCGTTGATGATGACGTAGAAGCCCAGAATCTCACCCTGAACGATGTCCGGCAGATAGTGTGCCTGCGTGTGACGCTGGTGCTGGCCATCCGCTGACATCAGTGTGCGCTCGAAGACTTGCTGCTCACCGCGCAGGGCCCCCTGGATATAGGGCAGGCTTTCCTCATAGGCCGTTTCGCCGAGCCAGTCACGCATATGCATGCCCTGCAAAGGCTGATCCGTGCACTGCAACGATTGCTGATACGCCTTGTTGGCAACACGGTTGAGCTGATGCTTGTCCCAGTAGCCGATCATCGCCGGCATGGCATCAAAGATGGTCTGCAAATCACGGCGTGCCAGCTCCAGCTCTGCCGTACGCAGCGACACCTGCCCCTCAAGATTGGCATTGAGCAGGCGTACGCGCTCCTCGGATGCCACCTGCTGGCTGACATCACGAATGACCATGGCGGCACCCACCACACCTTCACGCTCATCGGTAATGGGGAAAGCTGTGATGCCGACATCAATGTCGTGCTCGCGCTGACAGCAACGGCGCGTGATGACATTAGGCACCGATTCACCACGACTGACACGCTCCAGCAGCGACTCATGCTCACCCTGCAGCGCACGCGGCACGATCAGGTCGGACAGACGCCGGCCCACGGCTTCTGCCTCGGCATAGCCGAAGATGCTTTGCGCTGCTCGGCTCCAGGACGTGACACCGCCAGTCAGATCAAGACCGATGATGGCATCGTTGGCATTGCGAATGATGCCGCCGAGCCGGGCCTTGTCCAGCCAGTCCTCGAGACTGCGCTGACGCGACGTCAGATAGGCATAGATCAGTGCCGCCAGCAGCGCGCTGATAAAGGCAATCTGAATCACGATGAATGGCGGACTGACATGATGCATCGACCGGATGAAATTCGGTCTGGCCTTGAATTCCAGCTGCCACTGCTGGCCATAGAGGCTCAACGTTTGCGACCGGATCAAGCCTTTGCTGGCAGGCTGATCGGCATGCCGGGACGAAAATGCCGTCGCAAGCTGATTGTTAGCGCTCCTGACGCGGATAGTCATGGAGAAGGCATCATCATAGAGATCGAAGTCGCTCAGCACCTTGTCGATCAGGAAAGGGGTATAGGTCAGGCCGACAGCATATTGCTGTCGCAAAAGGACGGTGGCGGGCGTATCACTGCTGGCATAGACCGGCAGCACAATGAGAAAGCCCCGGGCCGGCCGTGATTTTGCCTGGACCAGCGTGATCGGCGGTGTCAGCGTAGCCTCACCACTATTGATCGCCTGTCTGATCGTATTGCGCCGATTGCTCTCCGACGCCAGATCAAGCCCGATGGCTGAGGCACTTCCCGCTGACGACTCCAGATACTGGATGATCCAGCGCTCTCCCGGGTTTGGCGAAAACTCGCGAATGACCAAGTTCGGAGCGCCATCGGCCCGCGCCTTGCGCAGAAACTCAAACTCCGTACCGGCAGGCACACGACGAACAAAGCCATAACCCAGTACACCCGGAAACTCCTGATCGATATGCCTGGAGGCCAGATACTCATGAAACTGGTGACGCCTGATCGTTTTGCTGCCCACCGCCAGAATCACGCTGCGTGTACCGCGCAAACCATAAGCATAGCCGCGCATACGAATTCGCAGCTGATCCGTAGCGCGAAGCGTCAGTGCCTCAAATACCTTGTCGCGCTCAGCCTGCTGATGCACGTCAACCATCGTCGCGACAGCGACCGCCATCAGCAGACCCAGCGAAAGCACGACAGCAGCCACCCTGCCCGGATGCCAGACCAGAGCTCTGGCTTTCTGCAATGCTGCATCAGTGCGTTTCATGAGTTCCATCCACTGCAACCATAACCATCTTCAGCTTTTCAAGCTCAGGCAATTGAAGCAATACCAGTAGACATTGGTCGTATTAGAAACAATTTACGATATTGAATCGCAAATAGAAGACGATTTGCGTGCACGGTGTGTAACGAAACGAACAGCCCGGCAATATCTCCTTCTGTCCGCAAATGACCGATTCTCGTCTCTTCACCACCTTCTGCCATGACGACTCCTCAGTCAGAGTTCATTTGCAGGCATTTTTCAGGCCTTTTCAAAAACGTGACATGAACTCAGCGAGACTCATCATGATCAGCAAGACACCCATCACCATTCGCGTCCGTCGCATGGATTACGACATTCCCGAGCTTCCGCGCTACTGGTACAAGGGCAACGCATGGATCACCCACTTCATGAACGCCCTGTCCACGACCTTTCCGGATGGCGAGCGCTTCTTCATTCATTCCGTGCGCAACTTCGAAAACAACATCACCGACCCTGAACTGCGCGCACAGATCCGCGCCTTCATCGGTCAGGAAGCCAATCACGGCAAGGAGCACGAGGCCTTCAATCAGGCACTGATCGACCAGCATCAGCTGCCGCTGACCAGCAAGCTGAAGTTCATGAAAGGTGCGCTGGCCTGGGCCAAGAACAAGTGGAGCCCGCGCGAACAGCTGGCCATGACGGTGGGCTTCGAGCATTTCACCGCCATTCTCGCCAATCTCATGCTGAAGCAGTCGGATGTCATCGAGGATCTGGATGGCGTCTATGCCGACATGTTCATGTGGCATGCCGTGGAAGAAACCGAACACAAGGCTGTGGCCTTCGACGTCTACCAGGCGGTCGATGGCGACTACTGGCTGCGCGTGCGCTCCATGGCCGCGGCCACCTTCTTCTTCCTGCTGGTCACCCTGCGCATGCAGTACAGCCTGCTCAAGCACGACAACCAGCTCGGCAACTGGCGCGATGCGCTGGGCTTCGCCAAATTCATGCTGCTGAAACCAGGCATGCTCACCCGCATCATCCCGGAGTACCTGGACTTCTACCGGCCGGGCTTTCACCCCTGGCAGCACGACAACCGTCACCTGATTGTCGATCGCATCAAGGCGCTGGCGCCGCATGAGCTGAAGGCGCTTAACGCAGCCTAAGATGCAGCAGAACAAGAACGATTGACAACACCCCTCGGCGCTGGATAAATCGATAACTTCGGAATCGATTTATCCAGTCATGAGTCATCACCGTCTGCTTTCCTTCCTTTGCATGACCGGCCTGTGGCTGTCCGCTCCAGCCTTCGCTGCCGGTAATTGTGCCCTAGCCCCCCAACGGCCGGGCGTCTTGCTGGATTACAGCGGCGAATGCCGCAATGGCCGGGTGCACGGCGTGGCCGACGTGATAATCGAACTGCCGCCTGCCGCTGATGGGCGCAAGCGGCAGGCACGCGAATTCGGCTGGTTCCAGCGCGGGGTGCCGCAGGGAGTCCATGTGGCCGTGCTTTCCGACCCGGAAGGCAAGTCTCCGGGCTTCGCCACACTGATCAATTTTGATGCCGCCGGCCAGACCAACTGGTCGTTTGGTCAGACGGCAGCGTACTGGCCGAGCAGCGGCACCCTGCTGTCCAGTGGCCCTTGGTCAGACGTTGACGGCAGGGCACGCGAGGCCGGCGTCAACTACTTCACGGCAAAGCGGCCCGATGGCACTGCCTTCAGCGAAGGCACGACCATGATCGCCGACGTCATCAATCAGGCGGTCGAGTTCTCCATGGTCGCCGGAGTACAGTCGGTAAATCCTGCCACTTTGCGGCATTTTCTCACCTCGGTTTCCATTACCCAGCCAATGGCCGGCGTGAGTAGCGGCTTTCCCGCAGACACCATATTTCAGGACTCTGACGAAGGCAGGCGTGGAACCGAGGCCACACTGCAAGCCGGAGAGATCCTTGCCAGAACACGCGAAGGCTGCGAGCTGATCACTCAGGTCCCTGATGAAAAGTACCGGCAAACGATCATTGATTCCACGCTTCGCAAAAGCTGGCTGGGCGAATGCGTGGACGGCATGGCACTTGGCCCGGGCACCCTGCTGGTACGCACCAATGAAGACAGGATTTCCCTGATTCAGCACCAGTGGTACTTCAACGGCAGGCCGATTGGAGAGTCGACGGTAACGTCTTTCTCATCAGGAACTTACCAGGGTGGAACCATTGACTCATTCAGCTGGGAAGGCAGCAGCTTCAGCCGCAACAGGAGTGCCATCGGAACACCGGTTGCGCAAACACTCTGGAACAACCCGCCGATGGCAATGGAGTATTCATCACAACGCAAGGTGATCTATACGCTGTTGCGTTCAGAAGGAGGCTGGCCAGCTGAATGCGGCCCGGACGGCAATGCGTGCCTTCAGGAGAAGATACTGGGAAGCATCCCGTCCACGCAAAACTATTACCGCTGCAAGCGTAACGACTGCACCATGCTATGGGCAGAAAAAGTGATGCCGGTTCTGGCAGCCCATGAGGCCTTCAAGGCCAGCCATGCAGCTGATATAGAAGCTGCACAAAAATCCGTGGAATCCACCCTAGCACCTTTGCTGACTGCTCAGAAAACAGCCCGTCGCGACGCTGAGGTTGCGCGCATTATCAGTGACGCTCAAAGCGCACACGAGATCGAACGGGCAAAGGCTGCTGCCGTTGCAAAGCAGGCGCGCATTGCGGCGGAACAAGCTCAGGCAGCCGAAAATGATGCCAAGGCCGAGTCACGCAAGAAATTCTGGAACAACGTACTGTCGGGGACAACGGCGCTGATTGGCGCGGCGGCCACCTATGCCGAGGCCAGGTCCGGCGGCGCAAGCAAGGGCGATGCTACCCGCGCCGTCGCGGATGCGGTTGCATCAGATGGCTCATCAGGCACTGCGGCAAGCGGGCGTCTGCTGACACCTCGCTTCGTGTCATCGCCACAGTGTCCGCAACGGACGTTCCCGGACATTTCACGCGAGGAATACGAGCGCTATCCGTCTCAGATGGCAGAGCTCGCTCCGGAGCGCTGCACGGTGCCACGCGACACCTTTACGGAGCAGGCATCGGTCTACTGGCGACTGATGAAACAATATTATCCATTCAAGGCTGACGGCCGGGGGCGCAAGGCTGACGGGGACTATGGCTCACCGGACTGGGCAGTGTGGATGGCCGAGAGAATCCTAGGAGCCAAGGAGCCGCCTCTCAGCAGTGGCAGCTTGAAAATCCAGGCAACACCGGCGCACCTGAAGTATTGGCTTCAACAAATTACACGCGAAGGAGACGGTGCCCTCTGTGAACTTGAACGCCAGATGGATATCCAGAAGGGTGCCGGAGGCCATGCAGAGGATTACGCCATCATCCGTGCCGAATACAACATGCGCATGGCAAAGGCTGATCTCAAAGCGTGCATGCTGCTGACACTCTCGGGCGAGACTTCAACGCGGTAACGATCATGTCATCGAGCCTGCAGCGACGGCTGGTGGTATGATTTGCAGCTTATCGATTGCCAAGCTCCTGAAGAAAACATGACCCGTCGCCTGCTCGTTACCAGCGCTCTGCCCTACGCCAACGGCCCGATCCATCTCGGCCATCTCGTTGAATACATCCAGACCGACATCTGGGTGCGCTTCCAGCGCGCGCGCGGTCACGAGGCGCACTACGTCTGCGCCGACGACGCCCATGGCACCGCGATCATGCTCAAGGCCGAGCAGAACGGCCTGCCGCCGGAGCAGCAGATCGCCAATGTGAAGGCCGAGCACGAGCGTGATTTTGCCGGCTTCGGCATCCGCTTCGACAATTACCATTCCACGCATTCCGACGAGAACCGCGCCCGCGCCTCGCAGATCTACACGCGCCTGCGTGATGGCATGCCCGGTGCAGCCGCCGGTTCGCTGCAAGCCGGCGGGCACATCGCCACACGCGCCATCCGCCAGCTCTTCGACCCGGAAAAGCAGCTGTTCCTGGCCGATCGCTTCATCAAGGGCGACTGCCCGAAGTGCGGCGCGCTCGACCAGTACGGTGACTCCTGCGAGGTCTGCGGTGCGACCTATTCCCCGACCGAGCTGAAGAACCCGCGCTCGACCATCTCCGGTGCCACGCCCGTAGAGAAGGAGTCGGAGCACTACTTCTTCAAGCTGCCCGATTTCGAGGCCATGCTGAAGGCGTGGACGCGCAGCGGCACGCTACAGGAAGAGGTCGCCAACAAGCTCGCCGAGTGGTTCGAGTCCGGACTGGCCGACTGGGATATCTCACGAGATGCGCCCTACTTCGGCTTCGAGATTCCCGATGCGCCGGGCAAGTACTTCTATGTCTGGCTAGACGCCCCGGTGGGCTACATGGCCAGCTTCGAAAACCTGTGCGCGAAGACGCCGGGCCTCGACTTCGATGACTACTGGAAGGCTGGCAGCGACACCGAGCTGTACCACTTCATCGGCAAAGACATCGTGTATTTTCACGCGCTGTTCTGGCCGGCCATGCTCGAAGGCGCGGGTTACCGCAAGCCGACCGGCGTGTTCGCGCATGGCTTCCTGACCGTCAACGGCCAGAAGATGTCGAAGTCGCGCGGCACCTTCATCCAGGCGCAGACCTATCTGCAGCACCTGAACCCGGAATACCTGCGCTACTACTTCGCCGCCAAGCTCTCGGGCAAGGTCGAGGACATCGACCTCAACCTCGAAGACTTCACCCTGCGCGTGAACTCGGACCTGGTCGGCAAGGTCGTCAACATTGCCAGCCGCTGCGCCGGCTTCATCAGCAAACGCTTCGATGGCCAGCTCAGCGCCGACTGCGCCGAGCCTCAGCTGCTGTCCGACTTCATCGCCGCCGGTGACAGCATCGCTGCGCATTACGAAGCGCGCGAATTCGGCCGCGCCATCCGCGAAATCATGGCGCTGGCCGACCGCGCCAACCAGTACATCGACGAGAAGAAGCCGTGGGCACTGGCCAAGGTCGAGGGCATGGATGCCGACGTGCAGGCCGTGTGTTCGGTCGGCCTCAACCTGTTCCGCCAGCTCATGACTTACCTTGCGCCGGTGCTGCCGGCCATGGCCGAAGCGAGCGCCGGCTTCCTCAATCTGCCTGATTTCCACTGGGAGTCGCGTCGCGAACTGCTGCTCGGTCAGCACATCGAGCCATTCCAGGCGCTGATGACACGCGTCGACCCGGTGCTGGTGGCGGCCATGGTGGCAGACTCGACAGACTCGCTGGCGAATGCCCAGCCGGTGCCTGCTGCGCCAGCCAAGGCTGCCGCGAAGGTCGACAAGCCCGCCGCTGAGGCTCCGGGTGTGATCGGCATCGAGGACTTTGCCAAGGTCGATCTGCGTGTCGCGCGCATCGTCTCGGCCGAGCACGTCGACGGTGCCGACAAGCTGCTGCGTCTGCAGCTCGACCTCGGCGGCGAAACCCGCCAGGTCTTCTCCGGCATCAAGAGCGCCTACCCGGACCCAAGCGTGCTGGTCGGCCGCCTCACCGTCATGGTCGCCAACCTCGCCCCGCGCAAGATGAAGTTCGGCATGAGCGAAGGCATGGTGCTGGCCGCCGGCCCCGGTGGCAGCGACATCTTCCTGCTCACGCCGGATGACGGCGCGCAGCCGGGCATGGCGGTGAAGTAAGCCAGACGCGCACGCCGGCCCAGCTCAGGGCCGGTTGCGCCCGTACTTGTCGTGACTCGACACCCACTGGTCCGAGACAATCGCCGAGGCCAGTGACAGCTCGCCGCAGAGCACCATGGCGGCAACAATCTCGGCCAGCTTGCGCACCTTGCCCTGGCCGTAGCAGCCCATCACCTCCAGGCACTCCCGCTGCGTCGGCAGCCCGGTGCCGCCGCCATAGGTCGCCACGATCAGCGCCGGAATCGTCACCGAGAAATAGTAGTCACCGTTGGCCTTCAGCTCGCCATGCACATAGCCGGCGGATGACTCGGCCACGTTCGCCACATCCTGCCCGCAGGCGATGAACATGGCCGTGATGCCATTGGCGAAATGCGCGCCGTTGTTGACCGAGCCGGCCATGAGCGCGCCCATGTTGGACAACTGACGCTGCTTGAACAGCGCCTCGCCGCTGGTGTGCATGACATCGCGCAGCAGCGCGGCCGGCAGCGTGACTTCGGCCACCACGCGTTTGCCGCGCGTGTGCAGGCTGTTGACCTGGGAATGCTTCTTGTCGGTATCGAAATTGGCGGCCAGCGAGAAATGCTCCAGCCCCGGCAGCTGCTGTGCCAGCATCCACTGGCAGGCGTGGTGGGTGGCCTTGCTCACCATGTTCTGGCCGGCGGCATCACCGGTGGTGAAATTGAAGCGCAGCCAGCGCATCTTGCCCATGCTGAACTGCTGGATGTCGCGGAGCTGGCCCGAGCGCGTGGTCTCTTCGGCGGCGGCCTTGATGTGGACGAAGTTGGCCTCGACCCAGAGACCGAAGTCGCGTGCGTAGCGGGCATCGCTGAAGACGAAAATGGGCGCGCGCTGCATGGCGTCATCGATGACCGTGGTGCGCACGCCGCCGGCCTCGCGGGTCAGGCGCATGCCGCGACTGTAGCTGGCCAGCAGCGTGCCCTCGGTGGTCGCCATGGGCACGTAGAACTCGCCCTGCGCGTGCTCGCCATCGACCAGCAACGGCCCGGCAAAGCCCATCGGCACCTGCACGATGCCGGAGAAACCTTCGATATTGCCGGGCAGCACAGCGGGGTCCAGCGAATAGCTGCCGGTATGCGTCAGATCGGCACCGGTCTCGGCGGTGACCACGGCGCGGCGGGCGGCAGCCATCTCGCGGGTGTAGTCGTTTTGCGCATCACGCGGCAGCTTTTTCATGCGAACTTCCTCGGCAGCTTTTTCACAGGCATGACCGGCGCGGCATGACTGAATGGATGACGCGCAAGCAAGCAACACTCGTCGCAGGCTGTCAATCACCGCTACACTCCGCAACCTGCACTTCATCAGGATCCTTGCGCCATGCCGTCCCCGCTCTCCGTCATCACCCGCGAAACCGCACCCAACCCCACGCTGACCGTGATCTGGCTGCACGGCCTCGGTGCCGATGGCAATGATTTCGTGCCCATCATCCGCGAGCTGGACTTGCCGGCCGATGCCGCCGTGCGCTTCATCTTCCCGAATGCGCCGGCGATTCCGGTGACCATCAACGGTGGCTATGTCATGCCAGCCTGGTACGACATCCTCTCGCTCGATGGCGACCAGCGCGAAGTCGATGTCGCCGGTATCTGCGCCAGCCGCGAGGCCATCCGCCAGCTCATCGCCGCCGAGAATGCACGCGGCGTACCCTGCAGCCGCATCGTGCTCGCCGGCTTCTCGCAAGGCGGCGCGATTGCCTGGCTAACCGGCCTCACGCACGCCGAGCCGCTGGCCGGCATCCTCGCGCTGTCCACCTATTTGCCCACGCCCGAGCTGCTGCGCGATGAGCTCAACGCCGCCTGCCTGACCGTGCCGATGCTCGCCGCCCACGGTCGTCACGACGATGTGGTACCGCTGGCCATGGGTCGCGCCGCCGCTGCCGTGGTGGAAAGCCTTGGCGGCCAAGTGGTCTGGAAGGATTACGCCATGGCGCATGCCGTCTGCCTGGACGAAATCACCGACATCGGCAGCTGGTTAAGCGCCCGCCTTTCCGATTCAAAACCAGCCTGAAAAGAAGCCTTGTATGAGCCAGCTCCCACCCTGCCCGAAATGCCAGTCCGACTACACCTATGCCGATGGCGACTTGCTCATCTGCCCTTCCTGCGCACATGAGTGGTCGGCCACCGAGACCGCCGACGCCGGTGACGGCGCACGCGTGATCAAGGATGCCAACGGCAACGTGCTCAACGATGGCGATACCGTCACGGTCATCAAGGACCTCAAGGTCAAGGGCTCATCGCTGGTGGTCAAGGTCGGCACCAAGGTGAAGAACATCCGCCTGGTCGATGGCGACCACGACATCGACTGCAAGATCGATGGCATCGGCGCCATGAAGCTGAAATCCGGGTTCGTGAAGAAGGCCTGAAACCGAATAAAGTCGGAAATATTCCAACCTTTACATTTGACACTGTTACATAGAACCGGTAAGTTCTGTCTTGTCGTGACTCTGTCGTCACGTTTTCGAGAGCTCTTGTCATGGGTACTAAAGCCGCACGCAAAGCCACGCCGGATGTGATTCAGATCAAGCCGACCCGCATGGATTTCGCGTTTGATGCCAATCAGGTGCCGGACCACTGGGCCTTCAACGACCCGTTCTGCACCCACTTCATGGGCACGCTGTCCACCCTGTTTCCCGTTGGCGAACGCTTCTTCGTCGACTCCGTGCGCGCCCTGCGCGAGCATGCCGGTGAAAATGTCACCGCCAAGGACATCTCCGGCTTCATCGGCCAGGAAGCCATGCATTCGCTGGAACATGTCAGCATGAACAATATGCTGGCCGCCAAGGGCCTGCCGGCGCTGCGTGCCGAGAAATTCACCCTCGGCCTGCTCAACCTCGGCCGGCGCATCCTGACCAAGCGTCAGCAGCTGGCCGTGACCGTGGCGCTGGAGCACTTCACCGGCATCATCGCCAACCGCCTGCTCACCGATACCGACACCATGAACAATCTGTCGGACGAGATGCGCCCGATCTGGATGTGGCATGCCATCGAAGAGACCGAGCACAAGGCCGTCGCCTTCGATCTCTACAAGCAGGTACCGGGCAACAACTACGCCGAGCGCGTGGTCTTCCAGATTTTTGCGTCAGTCATCCTCGCCGCCGTGGTGTCAGCCTTCCAGCTGCAATTCATGGCGCGCGACAAGCAGCTGTTCAATCTGCGCAGCTGGGCGTTCGGCCTGAACAAGCTGTTCGGCCGCAACGGTATCCTGAGCAATCTGACCAGCGAATATCTGGACTTCTTCAAGCCGGACTTCCATCCCTGGGATCACGAAAACAGCGCCCTCGTGGCCTACTGGCGTGAAAAGCTGGAGAGTGAGGTCGCGAAAGCGGCCTGATCTTCACGGATCAGCAGAAACGGCCAGCCCGTGCGACGCAGGCCGGGCAGATCAATCAGGGTCATGCCCAGCCAGGTTCTGTCTGACAACACGCGGAACTCGTCCCGCACCCGTCGCCAAGGGAATGGCGCCTCGGGCCCGTAACGGCAAACCAGTACTGGCTTGCCATCCAGCCACGAGGTGGTCAGCTCAACCTGCATGGGCAGACGCTCTGCTCCGCCCTTCAGCACATTGATCGCCTGCGTTTCGCTGCTGAAACGCTTGCCCAGCCAGCCCGGCAGACCGCCGAGCCCGATCGCAGTCGGCGCACTGCCACGCAACCAGAACGGCCCGACAAACGCCACCCGGCGAAAACCCGGAATGGATGTCGGCTGTGGTACCGGCAGTGCCAGAAAGCGAGCTCGCCAGGCACTCAGTGACGTCGTGTTGTCCATGACTCAATGCGCCGGCAGGAAGGTGCCGAAGCCCGGCTCCTGGCCCAGCTCAGGCATCACCTCACCCTCGCTGACCGCCACGCGGCCATTGATGAAGACATGGCGGACCAGCCCCGGATTGCGATTGACCAGCCGCTGCAAGCCGAAGTTCTCCATGTCAGCCCACGACACCTGCTGCAGGTCCTGATCAAAGCCGGCGGGATCCAGCACCACCAGATCGGCGCGATCGCCCTCGCGAATACGGCCGGCATCAATGCCGAACCACTCGCCCTGCTCGCCGGTCAGGCGCCAGATCGCCTTTTCCATGGTCATCACTGACTGATCACGATCGGCAGCACCCTTGATGAGCTTGAGAAAGCGCAGCGGCAGGTTGTAAAAAGCCATGTTGCGGATGTGCGCGCCGGCATCCGAAAAAGTGATGAGCGTGCGCGGGTCTTGCACCAGCTTCAGCAGCGTGGCTTCGCGATCATTGCCGACCGTGGTGTACCAGCGTAGGGCGCGACCAAACTCGACCACCAGGTCCAGGAACAGATCGACCACATGCACCGAGCGTTCACGGGCGATGTCGGCAAAGTTGCGCCCAACCAGCGTGCCATCCGGGCATTCGAGCACGATGGCATCGCCAAAGTCGCGCTGCCAGACGCGCGGGCTCAGCTTCTCACCATAGAACTTGCGGAAGTTGCGGCGATAGGCTTCGTCTTTCAGCAGGGCATTGCGCTCGACCTGATTGCGCAGGTCCAGCGCCATCTCGCCAGCACCAAACTCCTCGAAGAACACCACATCGATGCCATCGGCATAGACCGTGAACGGCGTCGGCAGGAACTGCCAGCGGAAATTGCCGCCGAGGGCATTGATGAAACGCGACACCATCTGCGCCATCGGCCGCACGGTGATGTTGCCCTTCAGCTCGATGAGCGCGATCAGTGTCATCTTCATGGGCCGGCGTAGCCAGCCCAGCGCCGCGCCGACATATTCAAAGATCTGGAAGGGATTGGCCGCATTCGGCGCGCCCTGATGCACCCGGCCGCGACGACGCAGAATGCGATTGAGCCGGCGCATCTCGGCAAAACGGGCATAGGTGCTGGGCAGGCTCTTCGACCACTCGCGATCACCGTCGATCTTGTCCCACTTCAGGCGCATGGTGGACAGGCCGAGGAAGCCGACATCGAGCGCCTCCTCCAGCAGCTGTTCCATGCTCTGCAGCTCGGCTTCGGTGGGCTTGACGGCGCGATCCGTGGCGCGATGCAGGCCGAGCGTGGCCACGCGCAGATCACTGTGACCCAGAAACGAAATGAGGTTGGGGCCGAGCGGACGCGTCCTGATGTAATCCACCCACTCGCGCGCCGTACGCCAGGTCTTGTGCTGCTGCAGGATCGGCAGCACTTTTTCGCGCGGCACCGTCTCCACGCGGGTGAAGATGTCCGAGGCGTCTTCGGCATCGCTGCAGATCATGCTCAGCGAGCAGCTGCCGACCAGCACCGTGGTGACGCCGTGGCGCACCGACTCCGACAGACTGGGCGAGACGATCACCTCAGCATCGTAATGTGTGTGGGTGTCGAGAAAACCGGGCGTGACCCATTGGCCGCTGGCATCGATAATGCGTGCGGCCTGGGCGGCATCCAGCGGATCAGCACTGACCTTGAGCACGCGCCCGTCCTTGATGGCGACATCGCGAATCGCGGATGGCCCGCCGGTTCCGTCGAAATAGCGTCCGCGTTGAATCAGCACATCGTAGCGAGTGGTCATGTCAGGGCCTGCATTGTTGTTGTCATGAATAAAGAGGTCATGGCTCGACAATAGCGCCCGAAAACCGGCATGATTTGATAAATCACGAGTCTTGCTGGATGAATTTCATGCGCTACCTCGCGCGCAGCGGCGGCTTGCTGGGCTATGCCGATCTGGTCCGCCGCCATGGACACGACCCGGTGGCGCTGCTCAGCGATGTCGGCCTGCCGGTCACGGCGCTGCAAAACCCGGATCTGTATCTGTCCTATCCACGGCTGGCTGACCTCTACGAACGCACGGCGCAAGCTCTGGACGAGCCCGGGTTCGGCCTCTTGCTGGGACGCCAGCAAGGACTGGAAGTGGTTGGCGCGCTGGGCGCCTGGCTGTGTCAGCAGAACACGATGGGCGAAGCCCTGCTCGGCCTGCAGCGCAACCTCGGCTTTCATGCGCGCGGCATCCAGATGCACAGCGAGCTCTCAGATGACGCCATCCGGCTGGACCTGCAGCTGGCCTTTGCCGACGACATCGATTGCCGGCAAATGATGATGCTCAGCCTGACCTTGCTGGAGCGCGGCATGACGGATCTTCAGCCATCGCATCTGCCGCCGCAGATCGTCCGCATGGGCATGCCGCGTCCCTCAGCAGCGCTGGTGCGCGCCTGTGAAGAGACCTTCCGCTGTCCGGTGCACTTCGGCGGGCGTGATTACTCGCTGAGCTATCCGCTGGGCTTGCTAACACAGCCGGTAGCGGTGACCCCGCGCTTGCAGGCACGACTGCAGCAGCACTGGCGCGATGACTGGCAGCTGGCACCGGTGTCCGTCAGCATGCAGGTCGATCGCAGCATTTCGGCGTTGCTGCCCACGGGAGAATGTTCACTGGAGACGGTGGCCAGTCTGGTCGGCCTGCACCCGCGAACGCTGCAGATCCGGCTGCAGGCGGAGAACACACACTACGATGCGCGTCTGCGCGCCGTGCGCCATGAGCTGGCGTGCACGCATCTGGCTGACAGCGACATTGATCTGACCCGGTTGGCGCTGGATCTGGGCTACGCCGAACTGGCCGTGTTCAGTCGCGCCTTCAAGGACTGGACCGGCCTGCCGCCAAGCCGCTGGCGGCAAGCTCGCTGAAAGCCCGCTCAGGCCTGCTTGGCGTTGACGATCAGCGCATGGGTAATGCGCTCCCAGACGCCCGGCGGCAAGTCGTGGCCCATGCCCGGAATCATCACCAGACGCGCCTTCGGAATATTGCGCGCGATGGCCTTGCCGCAGGCCGGACGCACCAGCGGATCGGCCGTGCCGTGAATCACCACCGTCGGCTTGCTGATGCTGCGCGTCAGCGGCCTCAGGCTGCCGGTGCCGAGAATGGCGTTAAACTGGCGTACCACGCCGGCCGGATGATAGCTGCGCGCATTCATCTCGCTGGCCATGGCAATCATTTCGTCTTGCGTGAACGGATACTTCGGGCTGCCGATGATGCGCATGAACTTCGCCGAATGCGCGATGATCTGCTCACGCGTGGCACCCTTGCCCGGCCCCGACATCAGCGGCTTCAGCGCCGACGGCTTCGGTGGCGGCAAAAACGGCTGGTTGGTGCTGGAGAAAATGATGCCGACCGAGCGCACGCGCTGCGGGTACTTCGCGGCAAAGACCTGGGTGATCATGCCGCCCATGGAGGCCCCGACCACATGCGCGCTGGGAATCTGCATGAAATCGAGCAAGCCGCGCACGTCCTCGGCCATGTCGTGCAGGTTGTACGGCACCGGGCTGGGCAGGCCGAGCTGGGCGCGCAGGAAGCGCTTCCACACCGGGCCGACCACCTTCATCTGCGTCATCTTCGTAGACAGACCGATATCGCGGTTATCGAAACGAATCACGCGATAACCCGCCTTCACCAGCTGCTCGCAAAAACCCAGCGGCCACAGCAGCAGCTGCGCGCTCAGGCCCATGATCAGCAAAATGGGCGGATGCAGCACATCGCCCATGTCTTCATAGGCCAGCTCGATACCATTGGCCTCGGCCATGCCACGACGAATTTCCATCAACCTCTCCTTAACGCGCAACCGCGCCGGGAATCACATTAGAAACAACAGGGTAAGCCCAGCCGCCGAGCGCGCTTTCCAGCGCCAGCGCACAGGCCAGGGTCAGGTGATCGTTGCCTTCTTTGGCAACAACCTGGACGCCCGTCGGCACACCGCCGGCATTGAGGCCGGTCGGCACCGCCGTCACCGGCAGCGACAGGGCATTGAAAATCGCGCAATTGACAAAATTGAACGGCGGCAGCAAGGCTTTGTAGTGCTTGGGGGCAACCGTCGGATAGGTCGGCGTGATGAGCACGCCGTCATCGCCCAGCGTATCTTCCAGTTGCAGCTTCAGCGTCAGTGCCTGGCCACATAGTTTGCGCGTGCGCGCCGGGGTCAGCTCCGGCAAGCGCTCGAACAAGGACAACGCAATCAGCGGGAAAGTATGGTCGGAGCGGCGCAGGGCCAGACGCCCCAGCTCTTTCAGCGGTGCCAGCGGGCTGCGCGTACCGAACATGTGGTCGGCGAAGGTGCTGTCACTGCCGGCACTGGCCAGCATCGCCGTCCACAGGTCACGTGCCTGTGCCATCAGCGGCAGATGCACGGCCTCGACACGGGCACCGCGCGCCATCAGAGCCTGCACGGCACGATCGCGCGCAGCTGTCTGATCGGCATCGGGCGTGATGGCCAGCTCGCGGGCGAACTGCACAACGCGCAAGGTGGACACGTCCACATCCGCCACCGGCTTCAGGCGTTTCGCATCAGCACCGCCGAGAATCCGCAGCAAGGGCTCCAGATCCTCGGCACGACGGCACAACGGCCCCGTTGCCAGATAGCGATCAATATTGCCCGACGGCCCCGGAAACTGACCTTCATTGGTGATCAGCCCCGGCGAGCACTTGTGCCCGAACACGCCGTTGAAGAAGGCCGGCATGCGAATCGAGCCGCCGACATCGCCCCCCAGGCCGAACGGGGACGCGCCACTACCGACAATCGCACCCTCGCCGCCGGACGAGCCGCCGACGGTGCGGGTCGGATCGTAGGGGTTGTTGGTCAGGCCGTAGACGCGGTTGTAGCTTTCCATCCACATGCAGACTTCGGAAGTATTGGTGACCCCGAGCGGAATCGCACCGGCGGCACGCAGACGCGCCACCGTCGGGGCATCCTCGGCGACCTTGCGGCCAACACGACTGACCAGACCCGCCGTATTGGGCATGCCGGCGAAATGAAAGTTCTCCTTGATGGTGCAAGGCACGCCGAGCAGTGGCGGCAACTGCTCCAGCGTGCCGGCGACGCGCGCGGCAGCTACTTCGCGATCAGCCTCGGCGGCTTCCACGCGGGCATCGGCAATACGATCCACAACCACGGCATTGAGCACAGGGTTGACCTGACGCAACCGGGCAATATGTGCCTCGACCACCGCCACAGAAGTCAGCTCGCCGGCACGAATGCGGGCAGCCAGTTGCAGGGCGGATTGATGCAAAAGATCAGACATTATTGATTGCCAGAATTAAAGACCGCCCGACTTTGCCGCAGTCGGCGTCACGATGCAATAATCAGCTGCAGATTCCGCCGCTTCTGCGCCCTGTTAGTTGACCGAAGCCAGCCCAGACCATGCCCGTGCCGCCCGCCCACAACAGCATCGCCAACCGCATCAACGCTCGTATTGAGCTAGTGCCGGCCGAACTGATCGACCGCATTGATGCGCTCTTGCCACAGACCCAGTGCGGCCTGTGCAAGACTGACGGTTGCCGGCCCTATGCCGAGGCCATCGCCAACGGCACCGCGATCAATCACTGCGTGCCCGGCGGCGAACCCACCATTGCGGCACTGGCCGAGCTGCTGCAAGTGCCGGCCCTGCCGCTCGATCCTGACTATGGCGTGACACCGGTGCATCGTCTGGTGGCATTCATTCGCGAAGACGAGTGCATCGGATGTACCAAGTGTATTCAGGCCTGTCCGGTCGATGCCATTGTCGGCGCCGCCAAGCTCATGCACACCGTGCTGGTGGAAGAGTGCACCGGCTGCAATCTCTGCGTGCCGCCCTGCCCGGTCGACTGCATCGACCTTGTGCCCGGCCCCGATATTCCGATGACCTGGCATCCGCCGCTGACCGCAGATCTGCCCTCGGCAGATGCACTCACGCAGGCCCTGGCTCAAGCAAAAGCCCGCGCAGACAAGGCTCGTCAGCGCTTTCTGGCAAGAAACCAGCGTCTCGCGACGGCGGCAGCGCAAGCGGCCAGACGCAAAGCCGCGAAAGCGGAGGCAAAGCCCAATGTTCAAGCGCCGACGCCGAGCGCGACCAGCACCGGCCTCAGCGCCGCCGAGCGCAGCAACCTGATGATTGCCGCCGCCATGGCGCGCAGCCAGCTGAAGAAAGTCGAGAAGCAGATCAGCGCACTGCAGGCACGCGGCGAAAACACCGATGCTCTGCACGCCCAGCTGCCGGCGCTGCAAGATGCTGCCGAGCAGGCGCAGCAGGCCCTGGATCAGGCCACCACGCCGCCCTCAAGTCAGCCGTAAAACACCCGCCTCACTTCACCATTCGCGCATGCTTGCCGACGAGATAACGCAGACGCTCCGGCAGATGCTTGGTGAACGATGCCACGGCCTTGTTGACCACGCCCGGCACGCACACCGGCTCGCCGCGTGACACCGCATCCCAGCCCGCCTTCACCACCGTCGGCGCATCCTGCCAGGCAAAGGCCGGCAGCTGATTGGCCCACTCGCGAGTGCCTTGAGTATCGTGGAACTCCGTCCAGGTGAAGCCGGGGCAGAGCGCGGTGACATGCACACCCGACGGTTTCAGCTGCATGTCCAGCGCCTGCGACATGTTCAGCACATAGCTCTTGATGCCGGTGTAGAGCATGCCCGGTGAGTTCGGTGCAAACGCCGCCAGCGACGAGACATTGATGATGCGACCCCAGCCACGCTCGGCCATGCCCTGGGCAAAGCGGTGTGACAGCTCGGTGAGGCCGGTGATCATGACCTCGATCATGGCGCGCACATTGTCCACCGGGAAATTCAGGAACGACACCGGCTCGGCGAGGCCGGCATTGTTGATCAGGATATCGACCTGGAAGCCGGCCGCCTCGGCTGCCGCCTGCACCTGTGCCGCCGCACCGGCATCCGACAGATCCGTGGCGCAGACCAGTGCGCACACGCCATAGGCCGCTGCCAGCTCGTCGGCCAGTGCCTGCAAGCGCTCCGCGCGCCGCGCCACCAGCATGACATCGTGCCCCTCGGCTGCCAGCAAGCGGGCAAACGCCTCGCCCAACCCTGCCGATGCTCCCGTAATCAATGCGCCTTTGCCACTGCGATTCGTCATTGCTGCTGCTCCTGTCCTTACTGCCTCGTAGATTGCACGATAGAATGCCTGAAATTCGACGCCTGTGTTGCCTGCCATGAATGCCGCCAAACGCCAGGAAATCTTTGCCCGCCTGCGTGCCGACAATCCGCACCCGACCACCGAGCTGCACTATCGCAGCCCGTTCGAGCTGCTGATTGCCGTGCTGCTGTCGGCGCAGGCCACTGATGTCGGCGTCAACAAGGCCACCGGACCGCTGTTTGCCGTTGCGAATACCCCGGCAAAAATGCTCGCTCTCGGCGTCGATGGCCTCAAGCAGTACATCAAGACCATTGGCTTGTTCAATACCAAGGCCGAGAATACGATCAAGACCTGCCGCATCCTGCTCGATGAGCATGACGGCGAAGTGCCGGAAGATCGCGCCGCACTCGAGCGTCTGCCCGGCGTCGGCCGCAAGACCGCCAATGTCGTGCTCAACACCGCCTTCGGCTGGCCGACAATTGCCGTGGATACCCATATTTTCCGCGTCGGCAACCGCACCGGCATCGCCAAGGGCAAGGATGTGGATGCCGTGGAAGCCGCACTAATGCGCCATGTGCCCGCCGAATTCCGGCAGGACGCCCATCACTGGCTGATTCTGCATGGCCGCTACACCTGCATCGCGCGCAAACCGCGCTGTGGCAGCTGCCGGATCGAAGACCTGTGCGACTTCAAGGACAAGCAATATGAGTGAGCAAGCCACCGCCAAGCAGTCAAACACGCCGCCACAGAAACGCCCGCGCTGGCAAGTCTGGAGCATTCGTCTGCTCGCCGGCTGGCTGGTGCTGTGCCTGCTGCTCTGGCTCGGCGGCCCGCCGCTGCTCAAGCGTGTGCTGCCCTGGGCCGTCGCGCAGAAACTGCCGGTGCAGCTCAGTGTCGGCGACATCCGCATCAACCCGCTAAGGGGTGAGCTGGCGCTGCAACAGCTGCGCATCCAGGATGGCAGCGCGACGCTGGTCGCCGCCGAACAGATTCGCGTCAACCTCTCGCTGGCCTCGCTCTGGCGCGGCAGCATCAGCCTTGATGAAGTCATGCTGATCGGGCCGGAAGTGAATGCTGTGATCAATCCCGCCGGCGAGCTCAACCTGCTCAAGCTGGTACCGCCGTCGGACCCGAACGAGCCGCCATCGAACCTGCGCTGGGCCATCGATCACTTCCTGCTGGATCAGGGCAAGCTGCATTTCCGCGATGAGCATCTGAAACCGATTGTGGATGTCCGACTCGCCTCCAGCCGCATTGAAGTGCGCGACCTGCGCTCCTACGCCAGCCAGGAAGATGGCCGCATCGCCTTCAGCACACGTCTCGACGATGACACCGAGCTGACCTGGGACGGCCGCATCGACCTGAAGAACCTGCGCAGCCAGGGCAGGCTCAGCCTCGCCAATCTGCCGCTGACGCGCGTGCAAGCCATGCTGCCGGAGCCTCTGCCGCTGACCTTGAGCAATGGCCGGCTTGCGCTGCAACTGCCCTATCAGGCAGAGGTCGTGAACGGTCAGGCCTCGGCGAAGATCACTGATGCCGCGCTGCAGCTGCGCGATCTGTCGGTACGCCTGCCGCGCCAGCTCAAGCAGCCGCTGTTTGACCTGCCGACACTCGACATCAGCCAGATCGACGTCGCTTGGCCAGCGCAGACCGTGCACATCGGCAAGATCAGCGCCGCCACCGCAGCGCTGCAGATGCAACGTGACAGCCGTGGCAATCTGCCCTTGCTGCAGGCGCTGACCCAGCCCGGTAAAAGCCGCAATGCCAAGACCGACGCGGCCTCTGCCGACACCACGGCTCCGGCAAAACCCTGGCAGCTCACACTGGATCAACTGGCGCTGACCGACTGGGCGATTCATTGGCGCGACGCCAGCACGCAACCGGCCATGCAGGCAACGCTGGACAAGATCAATGTCAGCACCGGCCCGCTGCTCTGGCCGGCGCCGGAACCGCTGCCGTTGCAAGTCACGGCTCAGCTCCGGCAAGGTCGTATCGCCATCGATGGCGAAGTCGACATCAAGCAGCCGGCGATCAGCCTCAATCTGAACAGCAGCGCGCTACCGCTGACGCTGGTACAGCCCTATCTCGCGCAACAACTGGCTATCGAGCTCAAGCAAGGTACGGCCGGCAGCGAGCTGCAGCTGAAATGGGACCCGAAAGCGGGTGTGCGCCTGACCGGCAACGCGGGCGTGCAGCAGCTCACCATTCTCAATCGCAACGACCATGTCCGTCTGCTCGCCGCCCAGCGCCTGCAAGTCAACGGGCTTGATCTGCAGCTTGAGCGCGATCAACTGCGCATCAGCAACATCGATACAGACGGCCTCTTCGGCCAGGTCCTGATCTCGCCGGATCGCCAGCTCAATCTGGCGCAACTGGCCATCGCGCCCAAAGCTGACGCGAAAGCGCCACCCGCCCCAGCGTCTCCTGCCGCAAAACCCATGTCGGTGCGCATCGATACGGTGAAAATTCGCCGCAGCGCCATGCTCTTCGGCGACCAGAGCATGACGCCCGGCTTTGCCACCGGCATCGAAAAGCTCGAAGGCCGCATCACCGGTCTCGACAGCCGTGATGTCGCCAGCGCCAAAGTCGACCTCAAGGGTGTGGTCTCACCCTCCGGCGAAGTCAGCATTCGTGGCCAGATGAATCCTCTCGCCAGCGACCTCAGCCTCGACATGGCCCTGCAGTTCCGCCAACTCGAACTGAGCAGCCTGACGCCCTATGCCGCCCGCTTTGCCGGCTACCGCATCGACCGCGGCAAACTCGACCTCGACCTCAACTACCAGATCCAGAAGCGTCAGTTGAAAGCCGAGAACAAGGTCGTGTTGCGTCAGCTGCGTCTGGGTGAAAAAGTCGATTCGCCGGAATCCATCGGCCTGCCGCTGAAGCTGGCTGTCGCCATCCTGCGTGATGTCGATGACAACATCGACATCGACCTGCCCCTGAGCGGCAGTCTCGACAACCCCGAGTTCTCCATCGGTCCGATCATCTGGCAAGCCTTCGTGAATTTGCTGCAGCGCGCCATTACTGCACCCTTCAGCGTGCTCGGCAACCTGATTGGTGGCGATGGCGGCAGTCTCGGCGAAGTGCCGTTCGCTGTCGGCAGCAGCGAGCTCAGCCCGGCCGCGCTCGACAACCTCGGCAAGCTGGAAAAGGTGCTGAGCTCACGCCCGGCCTTGCAACTCGAAGTACGCGGACTCAGCGATGCCAAGGCTGATCGTGCGGCCCTCCAGCGTCAGAAAGTTGAAGCTGCCGTTGCCCTGCGCCTGCAAGGCCGCAAAGACACCCGCATCGAAGCACTGGAATACCTGCTGCGTCAGGCCCAAAGCCGCTCAGCCGTGAATGCCCTGCGCGAACTGTCGCAAGTGCCCGCACCCAGCGGCAAGATGGAGCTCAACGAGGCCGGCTTTGAAGCACGCCTGATCGACGCCCTCGCCGGCCTGCAAGCCATCAGCGACAACGCCCTCAATGCGCTCGCCCAGCAACGTGGCCAAGTCATTGTCGCGGCACTGCTGGAAAGCAAAGCTGTGCCGGCGGAGCGGGTGTTTCTGCTCGATCAGGGCCAGGGGGCCGCCAAAGAGGGGACGTTGGTGGTGCCGTTGAAGCTGACAACGCCTTAGCTGGTAACGCTGCTGCCGAGTCCAGGCTCGGCAGCAGCCGTGGCTTCAAATGAATACGGCAGGGGCAACGCCGAATCGTGCTGCCAGCGCCTGAATCTGACGCACATTCAAATCACGCTTTCCGCTCAATATCTCGGAGACTACGCCTTGGCTACCGACTTCCGGCAAGTCAGATTGACGTAGCCCGTGTTGTGACATGAGGAAGCTCAGCATGCTGACCGCAGACACCGGCTCGGATTTGTAGCGGCTCTGCTCATAATCACCCACCAGCCCGCCAATCGTTGCCAGCAAAGCCGCCAGTGGATGAGTCTCGTCAGCAGCGCCGGCATCCATCAGCTCATTCATGACCTCGATCAACTTGTCATAGTGACTCTCGGAATTGACCGGGCCTAACGGCACACTGCGACTCAACGCCACGAAATGTCCTTCAATTTCTTTGACAGCCAGCATCATGGCCTCCACTGGTCGTATTCGGCATGAGTGAGTACATGACGAACAAAAAGCATTTGCGTATTGAAATGGATAGCAGCGATCAAGCGATATTTGTTACCCGCAATATCAAAAACATAATAATCGCCCACCCTGTCCACCGTATTGAACGCCCGCCTGAGATCAGCAAAGCCCTGAAAAGCCGTGCATTCGATGATCTTGCGCCAAACCTGCAGCGGCTCCCCTGCTTGCGGATAGCGCACCCCAAACCTGACCAACACCTTGTTACTGATCACTCGCATCCTGCCGCCTCCTTGCACACAGACAAATTATCTCATAATGAGATTAAAATCCACCCACCCACAAAAAAGCCTGCTAATCGCAGGCTTTCTTCACTCAACCACAACACCCCACACCGAAGATCGCTGTCACTCCCGCCGCGTTCCTGTTTTGCGGGCGTCCGTAGCCCGAAAAACAGGAACGCGGCGGGGGTGGCGAACGTCACTTGCCGAGCAGTGCCCTGCCGTTGTTAGCCGCAATGCGCATACGTAGCGCATTAAGCTTGATGAAGCCGGCGGCATCGGCCTGGTTGTAGGCACCACCGTCGTCCTCGAAGGTCGAAATGCGGGTGTCGAACAGCGAGTTAGCCGACTGGCGACCGACCACAATGACATTGCCCTTGTACAGCTTCAGGCGCACCACGCCATTGACATGCACCTGCGAATTGTCGATCAGGCCCTGCAGCAGCAGGCGCTCCGGCGACCACCAGTAGCCGTTGTAGATCAGCGAAGCGTAGCGCGGCATGAGCTCATCCTTGAGATGCGCCACTTCGCGATCGAGCGTGATCGACTCGATGGCGCGATGCGCCTTGAGCAAAATCGTGCCGCCCGGCGTTTCGTAGCAGCCGCGCGACTTCATGCCGACGTAGCGGTTCTCGACCAGGTCGAGACGACCGATGCCGTTGGCACCGCCGATCTGGTTGAGATTGGTCAGCACCGTGGCCGGGCTCAGCTTCTCGCCATTGATGGCAACGACATCGCCGTTCTCGAACGTCAGGTCGATGTAGGTCGCGACATCCGGGGCCGCTTCCGGGGCCACCGACCAGCGCCACATGGACTCTTCACACTCGGTCCACGGGTCTTCCAGCACGCCGCCCTCATAGGAGATGTGCAGCAGGTTGGCATCCATGGAGTACGGCGACTTCTTGCCGGCCTTGGCGAAATCGATGGGGATATCGCGGGTCTTGGCATAGGCCATGAGCGTTTCACGCGAGGTCAGGTCCCATTCGCGCCACGGCGCGATGACCTTGATGCCCGGCTTCAGCGCGTAGGCACCGAGCTCGAAGCGGACCTGGTCGTTGCCCTTGCCGGTGGCGCCGTGCGAGATGGCATCGGCGCCGACTTCGTTGGCGATTTCGACCAGACGCTTGGCGATCAGCGGACGCGCGATCGAGGTACCGAGCAGGTACTCGCCTTCGTAGATAGTGTTGGCGCGGAACATCGGGAAGACATAATCGCGCACGAACTCTTCACGCAGATCTTCAATGAAGATGTCCTTGATGCCCATGGCCTGAGCCTTGGCGCGCGCCGGCTCGACTTCCTCGCCCTGACCGAGGTCAGCGGTGAAGGTGACGATTTCGCAACCGTAGTTGTCTTGCAGCCAGCGAACGATGACGGAGGTGTCGAGACCGCCGGAATAGGCCAGAACGACCTTCTTGATGTCAGCCATGAATAGAACTCACGCGCAGGAAAATGGGGGCAGACGCTGAAACGGGTTGCAGCGAAAGCAGGCGGCAAATTGTACGCGAAACTGCCACCAGCGGGGAACCGCTGCAACACCCGGCGATTCAGCCCAGATCGTTGACGACAACCTGGTGACGACCGCCCTCTTTTGCCGCATACAAGGCGGCATCGGCCAGATCAATCAGCTGTGACGGTGCCAGATGCACATCCGGCACCAGACTGGCCACACCGATGCTGATGCTCAGATATGGCCCCACCGATGATGCCTTGTGCGGAATCTTGCGCGCATCCATGACTGCCAGCATTTCCTCGGCCACTTCACGAGCACCTTCCGCTGGCGTATTCGGCAGCAGCAGCACGAACTCCTCGCCACCATAACGCGCCGCGAGATCGCCGGCACGCCGGGCCAGCGGCTTGATCACCGATGCCACGGCGACCAAGGCACGATCGCCTTCGAGATGACCGTGATTGTCGTTATAGGCCTTGAAGTGATCGACATCGATAAACACCAGTGCCAGCGCCTGACGCTCACGCCGGGCGCGCTCCCACTCGACCATGAAGGAGTCATTGAAATGACGACGATTGGCCAGGCCGGTCAGGCCATCCTCACGCGCCAGCTGCACCATGCGCTCCGACAAGCGATTGAGCTGGCGCTTCTCCAGCTCGAGCATGCGCGCCTGCAAATACAGACGACGATCGCGTACTTCCAGTACATAGGCGTTGCCGCAGCCGACCAGATTGGCCATCACACCGTATTGCACCAGCATGGACATTTCGTTGGTCTGATCTGCGAGGTAAAGAATCAGAAATGAGGCCGCAAGGCTGCTGAAGCCGATCAGCGCACCCTGCGCCAGGCGCAAGTTGGCCACGCCATAAATAATGAAGAGCACATAGATGACAAAATAGCTGGAGTGCTGACGCAGCTCGGGATCATCATAAAACGAGGGGCCGATGGTCAGGCAGATCAAGGCAATGATTGACGACAGCGAGACATACCAGTTGTGCCAGGGATCCAGGCGCTTGAAGCGAATGCAGATGGCCACCAGACCCACGGCAATGCCCGAAAACGTGAACATCCACATCGTGACCTGAAAATCATCAGGGAACTGGCGCAAGCGCCACGGCGCGGCGAACTGCTGGACTGCCAGGCCCACGCCTGCCAGATAGAGCACAAAAATCATCCAGTAGCTTTCTCGCAGCGTAGCGACAGCGCGCTGGCGAATGTGCTCGCGCACCTCGGCTTCCAGCGGATTGGGAAAGCGCAGCAAGCCGAATTTGTGCGACAACAGCTCGCGAATACTGTCGTACTCGGCTTCCCAGCCGGCTGCCTTTTGTGCTTTGTCTACCGCCATGCTCAATGCTCGATGTAAATGCGGCCTTTGCCCGCCGGCCACCATCCGGTAGCCTATGCGTCTTTGCCGCGTTTGACGACCCCTGGAATCGCCATGCAATCACTGACTATTACCCGCCCCGACGACTGGCATGTGCATCTACGCGATGGCGATCTGCTCGCCCACACCGTCCCGGCCATGGCGCGCTACTTCGGCCGCGCCATCATCATGCCGAATTTGATGCCGCCAGCCGTCACGCCGGAACAGGCCGGCGATTATCGCCAGCGCATTCTTGCCGCCCGCCCCGCCGGTTCCGCATTCGAGCCACTCATGGTGCTCTACCTCACCGAAGGCACCACGCGTGATGACATCCTGCGCGCCAAGGCCAGCGGTTTTGTCCATGCCGTCAAGCTCTACCCGGCCGGGGCCACCACCAATTCGCAGTCCGGTGTGACCGATCTGAGCAAGGTCGATGCCGTGCTCGAGACCATGGCTGAGGTCGGCCTGCCGCTGCTCATCCACGGCGAAGTCACGCACAATCACATCGACATCTTCGAGCGTGAAAAGGTCTTTCTCGACACCGTGCTGGCACCGTTGGTGGCCCGTCACCCGACGCTGCGCGTGGTCCTCGAACACATCACCACCGGCGATGCCGTGGATTTCGTCAACGCCGCACCGGATCGTGTCGCCGCCACCATCACCGCACATCACCTGCTGTTCAACCGCAACCACATGCTCGCCGGCGGCATCCGTCCGCACTTCTACTGCCTGCCCATTCTCAAGCACGGTCGCCATCAGACCCGCCTGATCGAGGCCGCAACCAGCGGCAGCGCGAAATTCTTTCTCGGTACCGACAGCGCACCGCATGCCAAGGGAGCCAAGGAAAACGCCTGCGGCTGCGCCGGCAGCTACACCGCCCACGCCGCCATCGAGCTCTATGCCGAAGCCTTTGAAGCTGCTGGCGCCCTCGACAAGCTCGAAGGCTTTGCCAGCTTCTTCGGCCCCGACTTCTACCGGCTGCCGCGTCACAGCGACCGCATCACGCTGGTGAAGTCATCCTGGCCAGTCCCGGCCAGCTACCCCTTCGGCAGCCAGGAAGTGGTGCCTGTCCGCGCCGGCGAGAGCATCTCCTGGCAGGTGCAGGCGTGAACGATCTTGATCTGAGTGCGTTGACCGCCAATCCGCTGATCAAAGCCCGATTTCGCGGATTTTTGCCGGTGGTGGTGGATGTCGAGACCGCTGGTTTCGATGCCGGCACGCATGCCCTGCTGGAAGTGGCAGCCGTCATCGTGCTACCGGATGCCGATGGCAGCTGGCAGCCGGTGCAGCGATTCCATGCCCATCTGAAGCCGGAGCCCGGTCTGGTGCTCGACCCGGCCGCCCTGAAGTTCAACGGCATCAACCCGAGCCACCCGCTGCGACTGGCGGTGAGCGAGGCTGACGGCCTGCGCGAGATCTTCAATGCGCTGAAAAAAGTGCAGAAAGACACCGGCTGCAAACGCTGCATCCTGGTCGGGCATAACGCCAACTTTGATTTGGCCCACCTGAATGCCGCGATTGAACGACAAAGCCTGAAAAATCAGTCTCCGTTCCATCCGTTCTCGGTGTTTGATACCGCCACACTGGCTGGTCTGGCCTATGGACAGACCGTGCTGGCCCGCGCCTGCGAAGCTGCGGGACTGGCGTTCGACCAGAGCGAAGCACACTCGGCGCTCTATGATGCGCAGATCACGGCAGAGCTGTTCTGCGGCATTCTCAATCGCTGGGAATCCGCCTTTCCGTTTGGTGGCAACGACGCCGCCGAAGCAGCCGACTAACCGTCAGTTCGCCCAGTCCGGGTCAGCCAGGCGCGCAAAGGTATCACGCAGGCCCTGCGACCAGGTCTGGCGGATCATCTGATAATAAGGATCGTTTTCGCCGATACGCTGCTTGCTGCTGACCTGAAAGCCATCGCGACGGTACAGCAGCAGATCAATCGGCAAGCCCACCGACAAGTTCGAGCGTATGGTCGAGTCGAACGAGATCAGTACACACTTGCTGGCCTCTCGCAGCGGCGTATTAAAGTTCACCACACGATCAATGATGGGCTTGCCATACTTGGCCTCGCCGATCTGAAAGTACGGGGTGTCTACCGTGGCTTCAATGAAGTTGCCCTGCGGATAGATGTTGAACAGGCGCGGCGCCTCACCGGGCACCTGACCACCGAGCAGAAACGACGAGCCGAAATCGACGCCCGACGCATGCTGACCACTGTCGCGCGATATCACGTCGCGCAGCAGCTGCCCAATCTCCACCGCCGCATCGTAGAGCGAGCGCGAATGCAGGATGGCCGGCTGGCCGTCATCCGCCACGCGCTGGCGCAGCAGGCTCAGCACACTTTGCGTCGTGGCCAGATTACCCGCCGACATCAGCACCATGACGGCCCGGCCCGGAGACTCCAGTACCGTCATCTTGGCAAAGGTAGCAATATGATCGACACCCGCGTTGGTGCGGGTATCGGACGCCATGACCAGACCTTCGGCCAGATTCAGGGCAATGCAGTAGGTCATGTCTTACTCGCTAGCGATAGGGCCGCATCAACTCTCGGCCCAGTAAGCCTGGGCCACGGCCTCGCCAATGATAGCAAAGTCGATGATGAGCTGATCGAGTACCGCCACCGGGTCGGCGGCAAAGTCCTCGCTCCACGAGCCGAAACGCAGGCGGGCATAACCCTCGGCCACCAGTCGCCGCACCTCACGGCCCTGTTCGCCCTGAATCTGCGCCAGCGTGTCGTTGATCTCGGCAAAACAGGCATGCAGCGAACGCGGCAAATCCTCGCGCAGCACCAGCAGCTCGCCGATGTGATCCACGCTCAGGCTGTCGCGGTAACTATCGCGATAGGCCTCGAATGCCGACAGCGAGCGCAGCAGAGCCGCCCAGGCGTAGTACGACGGTCGCCCGGTCTGGTCAGGCGCGGCAAACGCCTCCAGGTGATAGCGGAACAGGCGCGCGGTATTGTCGGCGCGCTCCAGATAAGTGCCCAGACGCGAAAAATGGAAGGCATCGTTGCGCTGACTGGTGCCGACCAGCACGCCGCGATACAGATGCGAACGCTCCTTCACCCACTCCAGAAAGCGGCTGAAACCCTGGCTGCGCAGCTTGGCACGCGTCATCGGCTTCATTTCAAGCCAGGTCGCGTTCACGGCTTCCCAGAGCTCGCCGGTGATGGTGCCGCGCACCACATGCGCATTCTCGCGCGCCTGCCGCAGCGACACCATGATGCTCGACGGGCTGTCGTTCTGCAGCATCAGAAAGTACGCGACTTCCTCGGCATTGAGCGGTTTGCCGGTGGCCTCGAATTGCTCGCGCAGGTCAATGATGTCCAGCGGCATCGCCACCACGGACTCGTCAGCGCCCGGCATCAGGGCCAGCTGCTGACTCACATCCAGCAAGCGCGCCAGGTTTTCCGCGCGCTCCATGTAGCGCGCCATCCAGAACAGGCAGGATGCAGTACGGCTTAGCATGCGCGATCCTCCACAATCCAGGTGTCCTTGGTACCGCCGCCCTGCGATGAATTCACCACCAGCGAACCCTCTTTCAGCGCCACGCGCGTCAGCCCACCGGGCACCATCACCACCTCCTTGCCCGACAGCACAAACGGCCGCAGGTCGAGATGCCGTGGCGCAACCCCGCTCTCCACAAAGGTCGGGCAGGTCGACAGCGACAGCGTCGGCTGCGCAATGAACTCGCTGGGGTTGGCCAGAATACGCAGGCGATAGGCCTCGATCTCGGCCTTCGAGCTGGTCGGCCCGATCAGCATGCCGTAGCCGCCAGAACCGTGCACTTCCTTCACCACCAGCTCGGGCAGATGATCGAGCACATACTTGAGATCATCCGGATTGCGCAGCAGCCAGGTCGGCACATTCTGCAAAATCGGCTCTTCGGTGAGATAGAACCGGATCATGTCCGGCACGTAGGGGTAGATCGACTTGTCATCGCCGACACCGGTGCCGACAGCATTGGTGATCGCGACACGACCAGCGCGATAGACCGAAAGAATGCCGGGCACGCCGAGCACGGAATCCGGCTTGAACGCGAGCGGATCGAGGTAGGCATCATCGATGCGGCGATAGATCACATCGACCCGCTTCGGGCCGGAGGTGGTGCGCATCCAGACATAGCCGTCGCGCACGAACAGATCCGGGCCTTCGACCAGCTCCACGCCCATTTGCTGCGCCAGGAAGGCGTGCTCGAAATACGCCGAGTTGTAGCGGCCCGGTGTCAGCACCACCACCGTCGGGCTGTTGGCCCCGGCCGGCGCGGCGGCCTGCAAGGTTTCCAGCAACAGCGTCGGATAATGATCGACCGGCGCCACCGCATGCGTGGCAAACAGCTCGGGGAACAGACGCATCATCATCTTGCGATTTTCGAGCATGTACGACACGCCGCTAGGCGTGCGCAAATTGTCTTCCAACACGTAGTAAGTGCCGTCATCGCCACGCACCAGATCGATGCCAGCAATGTGCGCATAGACCTGATTCGGCAACGTGACATCAACCATGGCCTGCTGGTAATCGGCATTCTTCAGGATGATGTCGGTGGGAATCACACCGGCCTTGAGGATTTTCTGCCCGTGATAGATATCGTGCAGGAACAGGTTCAATGCGAGGGCACGCTGGCGCAGGCCACGCTCAAGAACGCTCCATTCCGAGGCAGGAATCATGCGCGGAATCGTGTCGAAGGGAATCAGGCGCTCGGCACCGGCTTCGTCACCATAGACAGCAAAGGTGATGCCGACGCGGCGGAACAGCAGATCGGCTTCCTGACGCTTCTGCGCCATCTCTTCGGCCGGGCGTTGGGCCAGCCAGTCGCCATAGTGTCGGTAGTGCGGGCGTACCTTGCCGTTGCCGGCGTACATCTCATCGAAAGGGGTTGCAATCACACTCATGGCATTCCGTCCTGGTTACGCATGGGATGTAGCAAGGGGTGTGCCATGTAATGGTGCATATTTTTGAGAGGCTGGCTCCTGCGACTGGGGGATACTTTTTGCGGGCTACGGACGCCCGCTAAAAGTATCCCCCAGTCGCAGGGACGTCTTCTCTTGGACTTTGCACCATTTCAGGGGCGGGGCACAGGGGGGCTCGAATTCGACTTTGCACCGGGTTCCGGCACCGGTACGCTGGCCGTGAAAGCAGAAGACCTCGTTTCACCGGCGTCCGTAGCCGGCGAAACGAGGTCTTCTGCTTTCAACTCAGGCTACAGGGAGCCCGAGCTCAGAGTTTGTCGGCGTTTTCCGACAGGTACTTAGCAACACCAGCCGGCGTTGCGTCCATGCCCTTGTCACCTTTCTTCCAGTTGGCCGGGCAGACTTCGCCGTGCTCGGCGTGGAACTGCAGGGCATCAAACAGACGGAGAATTTCGTCCATGCTGCGGCCCAGCGGCAGGTCGTTGATGAGCTGCGAGCGCACCACACCTTCCGGGTCGATCAGGAAAGCACCACGGAAAGCCACGCCGCCAGCGGATTCGACGTCGTAGTTCTTGGCGATTTCGTGGGTGATATCAGCTGCCAGCGTGTATTTGACTTGGCCGATGCCGCCGTCGTTGACGGCCGTGTTGCGCCAGGCGTTGTGGGTGAAGTGCGAGTCGATCGAGACGCCGACCACTTCCACGTTGCGGGCCTTGAAGTCCGGGATGCGGTGATCAAGGGCGATCAGCTCGGACGGGCAGACAAAAGTGAAGTCCAGCGGGTAGAAGAACACCAGCGCGTACTTGCCTTTGGTGGCGGCGCTGAAGCTGTAGTCTTCAACAATGGTGCCATCGGCGAGGACGGCAGGTACGGTGAAATCCGGGGCGGGCTTGCCAACGAGAACGGCCATGAGGCATCTCCTGATTTAAGGTGGTGGGTGGGGTGCTAATAATGTGCCGCAAGCATGCTTGGCGTTGCGGCGTTTTTCAATCCTTGACTGTGACCACAAGGACATTGCCTTCAACGGCAGTGATGACAGCATGCGTGCCCGGCGCGCAGTCAGGGCCGCGCACGCTCCAGTGGCTGTCGTCGAGCTGCACACGGGCCTGACCTTGCACGATGCCATCGGGCAAGACCAGTTCACGGCCGAGCCAACGTGCACTGCCCTGGTTGATGGCACTGGCCTGCGATTTCAATAGCGCAGGTCTGCGCCGTGACCAGAGCACACAGAGCAGGAGCGCCAGTACTGAAAACAGGGCACCTTGGGCAACGCCATCGCTCATGCCCAGCCAGACGGCAATTGCCGTGGTGGCAGCGGCCAGCGCCAGCATGAGCAGATAGAAGGTGCCACTGAGCAGCTCCAGGCCGCCCAGCGCCAGCGCCACGATCCACCACAGCGCGGCGGTCATGATCAGCGCTTCGTGACGGCGTCGTTGCCGCCCTGAATGGCCTTCATGAGTTCACCGATGCCGGCTACGCTGCCGACCAGCTGCGTAGCCTCGACCGGCATCATGATGACCTTGGTATTGTTCGATGCAGCAAGCTGGCCAAAGGCTTCGACATATTTCTGCGCGATGAAGTAGTTGATCGCCTGCAAATTGCCGCTGCCGATGGCATCCGACACGACTGTTGTGGCATTGGCCTCTGCCTGTGCCTGACGCTCACGGGCTTCCGCCTGCAAGAACGCAGCCTGACGTTCACCTTCTGCCTTCAGAATTTGACCGACCTTCTCACCTTCCGCGGTGAGAATTTCAGCCTGACGACGCCCTTCCGCCTCAAGAATCGAGGCGCGCTTCATGCGCTCGGCCTTCATCTGCGAGGCCATGGCCTCGACCAGATCGGTCGGCGGTGTGATGTCCTTGATCTCGACACGCGTGATCTTGATGCCCCACGGACTGGTGGCCTGGTCAATGGCTGCCAGCAGGCGACCGTTGATCTGATCACGCTGCGACAGCATTTCATCCAGATCGAGCGAACCGATGACAGTACGCATATTGGTCATCGCCAGATTCTGGATGGCGTAGCCGAGGCCCTGCACTTCATAAGCCGCGCGTGCGGTATCGATAACCTGATAGAAGCAGACCGCATCGATACGCACCATGGCGTTGTCACGCGAGATCACTTCCTGCGCCGGAATGTCCAGCACCTGCTCCATGACGCTGAGCTTGCGACCGATCTGGTCGAAGAACGGCATGATGAAATGCAGGCCGGGGCCCAGCGTGTGGGTGTAGCGCCCGAAGCGCTCCACGGTCCATTCATAGCCTTGCGGCACTTGCTTGACGCTGAGTACCACCACCAGCACGGCGAGAAACAGCAGCGCCATCATGACAACAGACAACATGGAAACCTCCGGGCTCATCATGCGAATTATTCCGCTTACGCCTTGACCACAGCTTCCTTGATCAGCGGAGCCAGCTCGCCCTTCTGCACCATGTCCATAACGATGTCGCAGCCGCCGATCAGCTCGCCCTTGACCCACAGCTGCGGGAAGGTCGGCCAGTTGGCAATGCGCGGCAGCGTGCTGCGAATTTCCGGGTTTTCCAGAATATTGACGTAGGCAAACGGCTCGCCGACCTGGGTCAGTGCTTCCACCGTGCGCGCGGAAAAGCCGCACTGCGGGAACTGCGGCGTACCCTTCATGTAAAGGATGACGCTGTTGTCGGCGATTTGCTTCTTGATGAGGGTTTCGATGTCCATGGTGCTCTCGAAATGATCAGTTAAAGATGCCTATAGCCTAGCAGATTTGCGCGCGTTGTTGGCGTGCAAGAGCGCCCGCGCTACACTCCGCGATTGCCTTCTCGGCCCGCAGACCTTTTTTCGAGATTAGTCATGAGCACGTCCGCCCTACCGCCCGTCACGCCCGCCCTGATGCCGACCTATGCCCGGCAACCGGTCGCCTTCGTGCGCGGTGAAGGTGTCTGGCTCTGGGACACCGACGGCAAGCGCTACCTCGACACCACGGCCGGCATCGCCGTCTGCGGGCTAGGTCACGCCAATCCGGTCGTGGCTGCAGCCATCGCCGATCAGGCCGCCACGCTGGTGCACACCTCGAACCTGTATCGCGTGCCGCTGCAGGAGCAGCTGGCTGATCTGCTCTGCCAGGTCTCGGGCATGACCCATGCGTTCTTTGGCAACTCCGGGGCTGAGGCCAACGAAGCTGCCATCAAGCTGGCGCGTCTGCATGGCTATAAAAAAGACATTGCCACACCAACCATCATCGTCATGGAAAACAGTTTTCACGGTCGCACCATGGCGACGCTGACGGCCACTGGCAACAGCAAGATTCAGGAAGGCTTCGGCCCCTTGGTGCAAGGCTTTGTCCGCGTACCGTTCGATGACCTTGACGCCATCAGGCAGGTCGCCGCTGCGAATGCCGACATCGTGGCCATTCTGGTCGAGCCGATCCAGGGCGAAAGCGGCGTGCGTACCGCGCACAACGGCTTTGGCTACCTCAAGGATCTGCGCGATATCTGCGATCAGCACGACTGGCTGCTCATGGTCGACGAAATCCAGACCGGCAACGGCCGTACCGGCAAGTACTTTGCCTACCAGCACGCCGACATCCTGCCCGATGTGGTGAGCACGGCCAAAGGCCTGGGCAACGGCTTCCCGATCGGCTCCACGCTGGTAGCGGGCAAGGCCGCCAGCCTGTTCAGCCCGGGCAAGCACGGCACGACCTATGGTGGTACGCCGCTGGGCTCGCGCGCGGCACTGACCACGATTCAGGAATTGCTGAAAGGCCCGATTGCCAATGCCGCTGCCATGGGCGAGCGCATCATGCAGGGCTTCCGCAACGAACTCGGCGCTTACGGTGTTTGCGTTGAAGGCGCCGGCCTGATGATCGGCGTGATTCTGCCCGTCGCCTCTGCCGCGCCGCTGGTGGCACTGGCCCGTGAAGCGGGCGTACTGCTCATCGTCAGCGCGGAAAATCGCATTCGTCTGCTGCCGCCACTGATCATAAATGCCGCCGAGGCCGATGAGCTGGTGCAGCGCATCAGCACACTGGTGCGCGACTTCCTGACCGCCGAAGGCGTGGTGGCGGCATGAGTACGCGTCACTTTCTCACCCTGCTCGACTTCACGCCTGCCGAACTGCAGGCCGTACTCGATCGCGCCATCGTGCTGAAGAAAATGCTGCGCGATGGCGTGGTGCATGAGCCGCTGAAAAATCGTGTGCTGGCGATGATTTTCGAAAAGTCGTCGACGCGTACCCGCGTCTCGTTCGAGGCCGGCATGGCCCAGTTCGGCGGCTCGGCCATCTTCCTGTCGCCACGCGATACCCAGCTCGGCCGTGGCGAGCCCATCGAGGACTCGGCCCGCGTGATCTCGCGCATGGTCGATGCCGTGATGATCCGCACCTTCGAGCACAACACCATCGAGCGCTTTGCCGCGCATTCACGGGTGCCGGTGATCAACGCGCTGACCGATGATCATCACCCCTGCCAGCTGCTCGCCGACCTGCAGACCTTTGTCGAGCACCGTGGCGCGCTGGCCGGCCGCGAATTTGCCTGGATCGGCGATGGCAACAACATGTGCAACAGCTATGTGCATGCTGCGCATCAGTTCGGCTTCAAGCTGCGCATCGCCTGTCCTTACGGCTTCGAGCCCGATCCTGAGCTGCTCGAGCAGTACGCCCATTGCGCCGAACTGGTGAAAACCGCCGAGGAAGCTGCTGAAGGCGCACACCTGGTCGCCACCGACGTCTGGACCAGCATGGGCCAGGAGTCCGAGCAAAGCGTGCGCAAGCGTCGCTTCGCCATGTATCAGGTCAATCCGCGCCTGATGGATCTGGCCAGCGACGATGCCCTGTTCATGCACTGCCTGCCGGCACATCGTGGCGAGGAAATTTCGGAAGACATGCTCGATGATCCAAGAGCCGTGGTCTGGGATGAAGCCGAGAACCGGCTCCATGCCCAGAAAGCGCTGCTGGAATTTCTGCTGGTGGGGCTCCCCGCCTGACGTCGTTGGCTCAGTCGCCGTAGCCCATCGGGTTACGCGACTGCCAGTGCCAGTGATCACGGCACATGTCGCTCTGATCCTTTTCCGCATGCCAGCCCAGCTCTGTCGCTGCCAATACCGGATCGGCATAGCACTGCGCGACATCGCCGGCACGGCGCGGCGCCAGCTCGTACGGAATCGGCTTGCCGGCCGCGGCCGCAAAAGCACTGACCATCTCCAGCACCGAATAGCCCTTGCCGGTGCCCAGATTGACCGTGACCAGATTGCCTGTGGCCTCGCCGCTCGCAGCCGCCGTGCCGCGGGCCAGGCGCGTCAGCGCCAGCAGATGCCCACGCGCCAGATCATCGACATGGATGTAGTCGCGCACCCCGGTACCGTCCACCGTCGCGTAATCACTGCCAAACACGCGCAGCTGCTGCAGCTTGCCAGTTGCCACCTGGGCAATGTACGGCATGAGATTGTTGGGAATGCCGTTCGGATCTTCGCCAATCTCGCCGCTGGCGTGCGCCCCCACCGGGTTGAAATAACGCAGGATGGCAATCTGCCATTGCGCGGGGGCCGAGGCATGCAGATCACGCAGCATATCCTCGATGTGCAGCTTGCTGGCCCCGTAGGGATTGGTGGTGCTGAGCGGGAAGCTTTCACGAATCGGCACGGCATGCGGGTCGCCATAAACCGTGGCCGATGAGCTGAACACCAGCCGATGCACTTGCGCCGCCGCCATGGCTTCGAGCAAGCGCACACTGCCCACCACATTATTATCGTAATAACGCAGCGGCTGCTGCACGGACTCACCCACTGCCTTCAGACCAGCAAAGTGGATAACGGCATCAATGTCCGGATGCGCTTCAAAAACGGCATTCAAGGCGCTGGCATCGCGAATGTCGCCATGGCAAAAAACCAGTGGCACCTGCTCCGGATCGCAGCTCAGTGCGGCAGCCGCCAAAGCACGGACACGGCGCAGCGCCTCGGGCTTGCTGTTGCTCAGGTTATCCAGAACGACCACACGACTGCCGGCCTCAAGCAATTGCAGAACCGTATGAGAGCCAATGTAACCGGCACCACCCGTGACTAAGACGTGCGACATGTTCAACTCCTGAGCAGCGGCAAGATTGATATCGGCTGCACACTAAATAATCGTGTTATTCCGTCACCGGCTGCGATGCGACGCGACGCACCGCATCGAGCCAGCCAGCATACAAGCTGCTGCGCTTTTCAGCCGGCATCGTCGGTGAAAAGCGGCGATCACAATGCCAAAGCTCGGTAATGTCGTCGAGCGAGCGGAATACGCCGACACGCAGGCCGGCGAGGAAGGCGGCACCCAGCGCCGTGGTCTCGGTCACGGTCGGTCGATCCACCGGCACGCCAATGATGTCGGCCAGTGATTGCGCCACCCAGTTGTTGACCACCATGCCGCCGTCAATGCGCAAGGTAATGACCGGATCACCGCCATCGCGTGTCATGGCCTCCATGAGGTCGCGGGTCTGGAAGCAGACCGACTGCAGGCCGGCCGTCACAATTTCGCCAATGCCAGTATCACGGGTCAGACCGAAGATGGCACCGCGTGCGCGCGGATCCCAGTACGGCGCGCCAAGGCCCGTGAAGGCCGGCACCATGTAGACGCCACGACTATCACCGGTGGCTTCGGCAATGGCCTGGGTCTCGGAGGCGGAGCCGATGAGCTTGAGGCCATCGCGCAGCCATTGAATGGTTGCTCCCGCGACAAAGATCGAGCCCTCCACGGCATAGGTGGGCTTGCCATCGAGGCGGTAAGCCACGGTAGACAGCAGGCGATTAGTCGATTGCACCACGGTCGAGCCGGTGTTGAGCACCATGAAGCAACCCGTGCCGTAAGTGCTCTTGACCATGCCAGGCTGGAAGCAGGCCTGACCGATCAGGGCCGCCTGCTGGTCACCGGCCATGCCGCAGATAGGCACGCTGGCGCCGAGGAAATCCGGCGCCGAGTGGCCAAAGTCATCGCTGGAGTCTTTCACCACCGGCAATACCGAGGCTGGAATCCGGAACAACTGCAGTAACTCCGGGTCCCACTCTTGGGTGTGGATATTGAACAGCAGAGTACGCGAGGCATTGGTAGCATCGGTGGCGTGCTGGCGACCGTGGGTCAGTCGCCAGAGCAGCCAGCTGTCAATCGTGCCGAAGGCGAGCTCACCCCGATCGGCGCGCTCACGGGCATTGGGCACATTGTCGAGCAGCCAGGCCAGCTTGGTGGCAGAAAAGTAAGGGTCCAGCAGGAGGCCGGTCTTGTCCTGCACCATGGCCTCGTGACCGGCCGCTTTCAGTTGCGCACAGGTCTCGCCGGTACGGCGATCCTGCCAGACAATCGCCTTATGCAAGGGCATACCATTGCTACGATCCCAGAGCACGGTGGTTTCACGCTGATTGGTGATGCCGATGGCCGCAAGATCGCGGGCATGCAGACCGACGCGCCGCAAGACATCACGACAGACGGTTTCCGTAGCCCACCAGATATCCATGGCATCGTGCTCGACCCAGCCATCGGCGGGGAAATGCTGCTGCAATTCGACCTGTGCCATGGAGCGTTTGTTGCCCAGCTCATCGAAAATGATGGCGCGTGTGCTGGTCGTACCTTGATCTATCGAAAGCAGATAGCGGGTCATAACTGACTTCTCATAATTTCATGCATGACAAACGCCAAGCTTAATCCTTTACGGCCTGAACATGGCTCAGAGGAACATGCACACGCTGTTGCTGGTGCAGTATTTTCAACAGCAGAATCACGCGTTCATCGCCATCACTCGTCGAAAAAACCGCCTGTAAGCCCGCCAGCGGCCCCTCGGAAATGAGCACCTGCTGACCCGGTTCAAATAGAGCTTGCGGAGCAATATCGCCCGCCTGCCCGGCGGATTCGCGCTGCTGCAGGGCAACCACAACGGCATCCGGCACCGCCAGCGGCATATCGCCGAAACGCACAATACGACTGACGCCACGGGTTGAGCGGATCGGTGCCCAGTTGTCGGCCAGATCACAGAGATGCACGAAACAATAATGCGGAAACAGGGGCTCGACGAGCAGCTCACGACGGCTGCGGCGCACAATCTCACGCGTCAATGTGGGGACAAAAGCCATGAAGCCTTGGTTGGCAAGGTGCTCGCTGGCGCGAAAAACTTCGCGCGGCTTACATTGCAGCAAATACCAACGACGCGGCGAGCTGACAGACATCATGTTTCATTCCTGAAAAGCAGAGTCGAACTCAGGCACCGTGCACGAGCAATGCCTGCAACCAGGCGGTCCTGGCCTGCATCAGCGCAGCATCGGCACGCGCCTCCACATTCAGGCGCACCACCGGTTCGGTATTGCTCATGCGCAGATTGAAGCGCCACTGCGGGAACTCGCGGCTGAGGCCATCCAGCGCTGACGCGGCGACCAGTGTCTCACGGCCAGCGACCAGCTCAGCCTGCACCGCAGCGTCAACTCGGGCAATCGCCGCTTTGGCATCCGCGACCTTGAAATTGATCTCGCCACTGCAGGGATACGCTGCCTGCGCCTGGGCTACCAGCGATGACAAGGGCTGATCCTCTGTCACCAGGCGCTCAAGCAGCAGCAGCATGGGGATCATGCCGGAATCGCAGTAGTGAAAGTCGCGGAAATAGTGATGCGCCGACATCTCGCCGCCGTACACGGCGTTCTCGCTGCGCAAGGCCGCCTTGATGAAGCTGTGACCGCACTTGCTGACCACCGCACGCCCCCCGGCAGCCTCGACCTGCGCTATCGTGTTCCAGGTCATGCGGGTGTCGTACACCACGGCACCGCCGGCTTCGTGCTGCAAAAGCTGCGTGCCCAGCAGGGCCACGAGGTAATAACCCTCAATAAAGGCGCCGGTCTCATCGAAAAAGAAGCAGCGGTCAAAGTCACCATCCCAAGCAATACCAAGATCGGCTTTTTCACGGCGCACCACCGCGGCCGTATCTTCCTGGCATCTGGCCAGCATCGGGTTAGGCACGCCATTGGGGAACTGGCCATCGGGCTGGTGGAAGACCCGGGTGATGGTCATCGGCAGGCCGGCGACCAGTGCATCGAAGGTCGGACCGGCACAGCCGTTGCCGGCATTAACCACCAGCTGCAACGGCCGCCCGGCATCGGCACGCGCCTGCAGGGCTTGCTGTAAGCCGGCAAAATCGACAAAGGCGCGCACCTTGCTGACATAGCTGTCGTGCAGATCAAGCACGGTATGCAGGACCGGACTGACCTTATACTGACTGCCATCGGTGAGTGGGCCAAAGGCATAGCCATCGCTCTGCCCCAGCGCCTCTGCCTGCTCGGTGAGCAGCTCGCGCGTGAGCACTTCCATCTCGCCCAGACCATCATCGCCACTGATCGGGCGGGCCTCGGCACGCACCATCTTGATGCCGTTGTCGCCCACCGGATTATGGCTGGCCGTGATCATGATGCCACCGCCCATGCCCGGCTGGCCGGCAGCGTGATAGACCATCTCCGTGCCGCCCAGACCGATGTCGCGCGTGGCAACGCCTTCGGCGTTGAGGCCGGCAGCGAGGGCACGGGCGAAGTCGCGGCTGGTATCGCGAATATCGAAGCAGATCGCCACCGGGCCTTGCGGCTGAATCACGCGGGCATAGGCACGGCCAATGGCATACACCATGTCAATGTGCAGCTGCGCCGGCACCGGGCCGCGCACGTCATAGGCCTTGAAGGCAGGAAGTCTGGAGAGCAAAGAACTCATAAGTGACACTCAAACAAGGCATTGAAAACAATGCGGGCTCATACAGAGTCACCGCGGCCAATCCCGACATAGACAAAACCGGACTGACGCATAAAGTCAGGATCGTAAATATTGCGGCCATCAAAAATTACCGGTGCCTTTAAACGCTGATGCAGCAATCGGTAATCGGGCGACTTGAACTCGTCGCAGGCTGTAACCACGATCACTGCCTCAAGGGCGTGCTCTGTACCGCCCTCCAATGACTCCGCCAGCGTATTTGCCACCAGCAGCAATGGCTGATCCGTGTAATGCTCGGCCAGGCTCTGACCCGCCAAGGGATCATAAACGACGGTGCGTGCCCCTTGTGCCCATAAAGCCTGCAACAAGGGATGTACGGCTGATTCCTGCACACTGGCGGAACCAGGCTTGTAAGCAGCGCCCCACACCACAAAGCAGCGCCCCCGCAAATCACCCCGGAAATAACGCCAGACCTTGCGGAACAGTTCCTCACGCTGACGCGTATTGATGTCCATCACCGTGCCAATTAACGTGGAATGGCCCAGAGACTGCTGCAATGTCTGTGAAAAATTGATGACCTCACCCGAGAAGCTCGGCCCGCCAAAGCCACAACCCGGCTCAAGATAGGCGCGGCCAATACGGGGGTCTGCCGCCATGCCCTGGCGCACCACATCCACATCCACACGCAAATGCTCGCAGAGCGAGGCCAGCTCGTTCATGAAGCTGACGCGCGTGGCAAGCATGGCATTGACAGCGCTCTTGATAAGCTCGGCAGCATCCAGAGACACCCACATGACTTCCCGGGCATTGCGCACAACAGGGCGCAGTGCCTCAAACAATAAAGTGCGTGCCGATTCCTCATTGCAACCAATCAGCAGCAAAGGCGGAGCAGTAAAGTCCGCCAGTGCCGAACCCGCACGCACAAACAAAGGCAAGGCAAATGTCAGCGGCCCGCGAGAGGGCAAGATACGCTGATCGGCAATGGCCTGACGACATTGATAATCGAAAACCTGCTGAAGGTAGTCACTGAGCTTGCGCAACGTCCCTGCGGGGAATGCCGTAAGCACACCAAACGCCGGCACAGGTTCGCCATCGGCACGCAGGCAGGCAGCACAAACCAGGGCCTCACACTGATCCTGCAAGCGCCGCACGCTGCCATCGAGTGCCAGCAAATGCTGATCGACCACCGGCTTGTCCGGGCTCAGAAAGTCGATGCCACTGGCAAAGCTCAGACGCTGAGCCAGAATCTGATCGCTCAGTGAGTCTGTGAGACCAAACTCACGCGCCACTTCATCGTCCGGTCTGGTGATCAGCACGCTCCAGGCGGGACACAGCGTCACACTATGACCCAGGGCCGCCAGTTGGGTAGCGGCAGTCCACGCAAACAAGGTATTGCCATGCAGGACAATTCTCACGCCCGCACCGCCTTCAACAACTCACGCGTTGACAAATCAAACCCCGACAAATCCGGTGAAGCAGCCGCCAGTGCAGCATGCGTCGTGGCAGCAATTTTCTTGCCCAGCTCCACGCCCCATTGATCAAAGGGATTGATATCCCAGATGACCGAAGCAACGAAAACCTTGTGCTCATACAGAGCAATCAGCTGGCCCAGGCTGTAAGGCGTCAGGCTGTCCAGCAGCAATGTGCTCGATGGCTGGTTACCATGATAATAGTGATGCTTCTCGCCCTCATCGTCGCCCAGCATGAGCAGTTGTGACTGCGCAAAGCAGTTGGCTAACGAGAGCAGATGCTGATTCTGCAAGGCCAGACCGGCCTCATCCACGCGCTGATAACGCAAAATCGGCACAATGAAATCCGATGCGACCGCCTGCGTGCCCTGATGCAGCAACTGATAAAACGCATGCTGGGCATTTGAGCCCACCTCGCCCCACAAAATCGGGCAGGTATCGTAAGGCACGGGGTCACCACGGCGATCCACTGACTTGCCGTTACTCTCCATTTCCAGCTGCGTGAGATAGCTCGGAAACACCTTCAATCGGGCGTCATAAGGCAGAATGGCCTGCCCGTTGATACCGAGAAAGGTGGAGTTCCACACCATCAGCAAGCCCATCAGGACCGGCAGATTATCGGCAAAGGGGGCCTTCGCGAAATGCTCATCCATGGCGTGCGCACCCGCCAGCAACTGCTCAAAACCTGACATGCCCAGCTTGAGGGCAATGGGCAGGCCAATACCGCTCCAGAGTGAAAAGCGCCCGCCCACCCAATCCCAGAGCAGCACCTGGTTAGCCTCGGGAATACCGTAGGCAGTCATCTTCTCGGGCCTGGCTGAGACACCAATGACATGATGGCGCAAGACGCGCTCACGATCAGGCAGGCGCAGCAGCATCCAGGTCAGTGCGGTTTCTGCATTCGACAGCGTATCGATGGTGGTGAATGACTTCGACGCAATGATGATGAGCGTGGTGTCCTGCCGTAACGTATGCAGCAGATCGGCGATTTGCGTGCCATCAATCGAACTGACGAAATGCAGCCGCAAGCCACGCGCCTCGGGCACGGCAAACTCCGCCAAGGCATTGGTCACCAGATGTGGCCCCAAATCCGAGCCGCCCACGCCGATACAGACCACATCGGTCATGGCCTCGCCAGTCACGCCGCGCCATTGCTTGGCATGAATGCGCTGCACCATGTCTCGTACGCGGGCCAGGCTCTGGTGAATCGCAGGAACCACATCCTCACCCGCTACCGGCAAAGAAGCGCTGGCCGGCAAGCGTAACGCCGTATGCAGGGCGGGACGATGCTCCGTGGTATTGACGGGGTCTCCGCGCAACAAGCCGGCAATCGCCCCCGACAAATCCACCTCATCCGCCAGCTGCAGCAGATGCGCCAGCGTCGTGGCATCCAGCCGCTGCTTGCTGAAATCCAGACGCAGGCCATCATGTTTCCGCACCAGAGCTGCAATGCGCGTGGCGCCAGTGTCACCATGCCAGACATCACGCAAATGCAGTGATTGCCAGCGCGGTGCCTCGTGATGGCGCAACTGCTGCCAGCTCGGCAACTTGTGACGCAGCTCTGTCGTCATGCCAGATCCTCAGCCTTCAGCCACGCCTTCAGCGCCGGCCCCATGCCCGGGTCGCGCAACGCCAACGCGAAATTGGCTTTGGCATACCCGAGCTTGCTGCCGCAATCGTAACGCACGCCGCTGAAACGATGCGCGCGAATGTCATGGCTGGCGAGCAGCGCTGCAATGCCGTCGGTCAGCTGAATCTCGCCACCGGCTCCGGGCCTGACCTCCGCCAGTGCCGCGAACACGGCGCCGGGCAGCACATAACGACCCACCACCGCCAGGTTGCTGGGAGCCTCTGCCGGTTTCGGCTTTTCCACCATGGCCGTCATGCGCAAGGAGCCTTCAGCCAGCGATACCACACCGTACTTGTCAGTCTGCTCTGGCGGCACTTCCTCCACCGCCAACGACCAGGCACCGGTATCGCGGTGCAGCGCCACCATATCGGCAAGACACCCCTGCCCGGGCGCATCAATAAAGTCATCCGGCAGCATCACGGCAAAACTTTGCTGCTCGCCTCCTGGCAGCGCCGCCAGGACTTCGCGCGCACAGAGCACGGCATGGCCCAGGCCCAAAGCCTGCGGCTGATAGACCACGCTCAGGGTCAGCCCTGCCGGCGTGGCCGACTGCAATGCCTCCAGCAAGTCACGCTTGCCTTTGGCCTCCAGCTCGGCAACCAGCACAGCGTCTGCAGGCTGCAAATGGCGCTCAAGCGCTGTCTTCAGCGGTGAGCTCACCAGCACGACATGACGGATGCCGGCCCGGAAAGCCTCTTCCACCGCGTATTGCACCAGCGGGCGATCAACAATGGGCAGCAGCTCTTTCGGGACCGATTTGGTTGCCGGCAGGAAACGCGTGCCGAGGCCGGCAACAGGTAGAACAACAGTGCTGATCACGCGAGCAGTGCTCCCTTGGTTTTCTTATGTCGCCAGATTATGCCGGGAAAACAGGGGCGTACCAACGCTGTTCGGCCTGGTTGGCACCACATCCCCTGCCCCAAAAATGCAAAAACCCGCGAAAGCGGGCTTAAAACTCGAGAGCTCGGCTGGTGCCGTCATCGCCGGGGTGGTCAGAACCCGGCGACAACACGCGATCAATCAGTCATTTCATCCTGCAATGCCTGCTCAAAGTAGGCAATTGACTCGTGTGTCTCCCGGCGATCATGCAAGCAAGCCGAGTGATCCGGCGCTGAAAAATCAGGCTTGTAACCCGGCAGTCTCAACAACAGAAGCCGCTTCAGCCCCAAGGTATCGCGCTCGGCAGCTAATAGCTCAATCTCGGCAAACACGGCATCCAGCTCCGCCAGACTCATGGCGTCCTCATGGGCCTTGTAGATCAGCGGATGCTCGGTGTCCTGCACACCAGCATCATTAATCAGCAACTCCTCATACAGCTTTTCGCCCGGACGCAAGCCGGTATACACAATCTCTATGTCGCCATCCGGGTTTTCCGGCGAACGCTCCGTCAGGCCAGAGAGGCGGATCATTTGTCGCGCCAGATCCAGAATACGTACCGCCTCGCCCATTTCCAGCAAAAACACTTCGCCACCCTGCGCCATGCCGCCGGCCTGAATCACCAACTGCGCTGCCTCCGGAATGGTCATGAAATAGCGGGTAATATCCGCATGCGTCAGCGTAATGGGGCCGCCATCAGCAATTTGCTGACGAAACACCGGCACCACAGAGCCGGATGAGCCCAGCACATTGCCAAAACGCACCATGCTGAAACAGGTTCCCAGCTGGTTAGGCAAAATCGGCTCAGCGGCAAGCGCTTGCAAGGCCAGCTCCGACAAGCGCTTGGAGGCCCCCATGACATTGGTCGGGCGCACAGCTTTATCCGTACTGACCAGCACAAACACTTCCACACCGGCCTCGCGCGCGGCCAAGCCCGCCCGGTAAGTCCCCAGGCTATTGTTGCGCACGCCCTCAAACGGGTTGGCCTCCACCAGCGGCACATGCTTGTATGCAGCCGCGTGATAGACCGTTTCCACATGGTGGTACTGCATGACGCGCTGCAACCGTTGCTGCTGCAACACACTACCGAGCACAGGAATCAAACAGGCATCCGGAAAGCGCTCGCGCAGTTCGCGGTCAATGGCGTACAGGCCGAACTCGCTGTGATCGAACAGAATCAGGGATGCCGGGTGTGCGGTGAGAATCTGCCGGCACAGCTCAGAGCCAATCGAACCCGCCGCACCGGTGACCATGACCACACGATCCTTGATATGGTGCTGAAACAGACTCAGATCCGGCGGCATGGGGTCGCGCCCGAGCAGGTCCAGAATATCGACTTCGCGCACATCGCCCAACGAAATCTGACCCGCCATGATCTGGTCCAGGCCCGGCAGGAGCCGCACATACACACCGTGCCCCTCCAGGGCATGAACGATTTCGCGGCGGCGAATACGCGTTTCCGACGGAATCGCGACAATGACTTCGTCAACCTTCAATGCGGCCAGATGATGACTGGCGGCAAAGCCCGCAAAAACCGGCAAGCCATTGATATGCGTGCCAATCAACTGAGGGTTATCATCCAGGAAGCCAAGTACACGATACTTGGACATGCCTGCTGCGGCTGCCAGCAGCTGACGCCCGGCCTGGCCTGCGCCATAGACCATGAGCCGGGTTTTTTGCTCATGCTGGCCCAGACGGCGGCCAATAAAAGCTCGAATGGCGGCACGACTCAGCCAAACATGGAGTAACAACAAAAAGCCACTCATGACCGGGATGCTACGCGGTAGCTCCTGAACGAATCCGCCGGTTACACAGAGCAAAAACAGAACGGACCAGCCCACCGACGCCAGCATGACTGACTGCAGAAAATGCTCATCAAAGGCACGCACCACAGCGCTGTAGATGTGGCACACCACAAAACACAGGGTCATGAGTACGCCGGACAAAAACACGGTGTGTGCGGTCAGGCCATGAAGGCCCCAGTCGCCAAAGCGAATACTCAGTGCTGTTATCAGCATCAGCGGCAAGGCAGCCCAGTCAATCGCCAACAAGAGCAGCTGCTTGAACCGCCGCGGGCTTTCCTGCAGCCAAACGGACCAATGTGGCGAGGGCAGTTTCGCGCCCGTTTTACGCTGTGGCACGCGTCATGACCTCGGTGAGCACCGCACAGGTTTTGGCAATCTCTGCCTCGGTGAGCGTGGGATGCACGAGAAACATCAAACTGGTTTCGCCCAATGCGCGAGCGACCGGCAAGCGCTCAGCCGGGCGCCAGCCTGTGTTATCGAATGCTTTTTCGAGGTAAACCTCAGAGCAGGAGCCGCCGAAGCATGGCACACCAGCGGCATTAATTTCGGCCATGATCAGATCACGAGACCAGCCGGGAGCCAACCGCTCGGGGCGCACAAAGGTATAGGCTCGGTACCAAGCATGCTCGATGTGAGCCGGTACCTGCGGCACACGCAGGGCCGGTAATTCGGCACAGGCGGCCAGAATGGCCTCGGCATTGCGCTGACGCGCCTGTTGCCATGACGATATGCGCTGCAACTGAATGCGCCCGATTACGCCCTGCACTTCAAGCATGCGCCAGTTGGTACCAAACGACTCATGCACCCAGCGAAAGCCCGGCGGATGTTCGCGGTTATAGATCGCATCGAAGTTCTTGCCATGATCCTTGTAGGACCAGGCACGCGACCACAGATCCGGATCCGAGGTCGTCAGCATGCCGCCCTCGCCGCCCGTGGACATGATCTTGTCCTGGCAGAAAGACCAGGCCGCAGCATGTCCGAGACCACCCACCGGACGACCATGCCAGCGCGCACCATGAGCCTGGGCACAGTCCTCAAGCACGACCAGACCCTGCTCGCGCGCCAGTGTCATTAGGCCATCCATGTCGCAGGGCCAGCCGGCCAGATGAACCGCTATGATGGCTCTGGTGCGCGGTGTCAGCACTTTCGCCACCGTCTCCGGCGTGATGTTCTGGGAGTCGGGGTCGACATCGGCAAAGACCGGAATCGCGCCGATAGTGACAATGGAACTGACCGAGGCCAGGAAGGTACGCGGCGTGACAATGACCTCATCGCCCGGGCCTATACCCAAGGCCCTGAGGGCCAGATCCAGCGCCACCGTCCCATTGGCAAGGGCAATCGCGTGCGGCACTTGGGTCCAGGCAGCGAACTCTTTCTCGAATTCGCGGCACTCCTGCCCGGTCCAGTAGTTGACCCGATTGGACAGCAGGACTCGCGAGGCAGCATCGGCCTCTTCCTGTGTGAAGCTCGGCCAAGGGGAGAATGGTGTGTTCAACATGGGGGGTTAGTACTGACTATGTTAGGGCTGTAGCGTGCGGAGACAGCTTAAAGGTGGCAATGCATCTGTTCCTGCCAACCACCGGCGTCACCCCTCGCAAAACGTGGCGAAGCTTAGCATGAAAAAGCAACGGGCCGACTGTAGGGTATTGCCGACAAGACCATGGCAAGCGCCGGATCAGCGCCGGATCGGTCGGGCTGGATTTCCGACCACTGTAACGCCGGCCGGTACATCCCGGATGACAACCGCCCCCATGCCGATCACCGCCCCTCGCCCTATCACCAGTGGCCGGCCCGGTCTGCCCTGGCGGATGACCGCGCCAGCGCCAATATAGGCATGGTCTTCGATGACGATATTGCCGTTGCACTTCACGCCGGGCGCGAAGGTCACGAAGTCACCGATCACGCAATCATGCTCGACAAAGCTGTATAGGTTGGCCTGGAAATGCCGACCTATGCGAATGTTTGAGGTGAGCGTGACAAAGGGACTGAGCGCCGTACCCTCGCCCAACTGCACATCGTCCATGATGACCACGTTGGCGGCCCGCACTGACCAGGCCTGCACGCCGTCGGCATGCAGCCGCCCTGCCAGCTGCTCACGCACGGCACTGCTGGCAATACCGATGACGACGTGACGACTGCTCGCCGGCAGCGCCATGAACTCGGCATAACTGCAAACCCGCTGCCCATTGATCAACTGCCGTACCGGCGCATCGTCAATGAACACCAGACGATCAGGTGCGATGCTCTCTGCCACCAGCATCTCGCGTGCCAACGGCATGATGCCGCGACCACAGCCACTACTGCCGTAAACAGCGTACAGGGGGGTGCTCATGGCGCCTTTGTTCCAGTGAACGTCGGCATGGTGGCCTCACCCTCGGCGCTGATGCCATCACGCACCAGCACCTTTTTCACGGTCAGAAAAAGTATCTTGATATCCAACCACAACGACTGGTTGTCGACATACCAGACGTCCAGCGCGAACTTCTCCTCCCAGCTGATGGCGTTACGGCCATTGATCTGGGCCCAGCCGGTGATGCCCGGGCGCACATCCAGCCGCCTCGCCTGCTCGGGCGAATAGAGTGGCACATACTCCATCAGCAGCGGGCGCGGGCCAACCAGACTCATGTCACCTTTGAGCACACACCACAAGCTAGGCAACTCATCCAGGCTTGTGCTGCGCAGCTTGCGGCCAAAGGCTGTCAGACGATGCTCATCCGGCAAGAGCACCCCACTCACATCACGCTCATCGGTCATAGAGCGAAACTTCAGCATGCAGAAAGGCCTGCCATGGAGTCCCGGACGCTGCTGCGAAAAAATTACGGGGCTGCCCAACTTGAGACGTATCAAGCACGCCAGAAGCAATAGCACAGGAGAAAGCAGTAGACCAGCCAAGGCCGCGAATACATCAATCAGGCGTTTCACGACAAACCCATCTCACGCAGCATGACCGCGTTCACCTTGTTGACGTCATATTTCTCTTCCACTATTTCACGCGAACGCAGCCCCATACGCTGAATCAACCCTGGCTCCTGAATGAAACGGAGCATGGCATCCGCCAAGGCATCCACCGACTGCACAGGGACCAGGAAACCATTCTCGCCCGGCATGACCGTTTCACGGCAGCCTGGCGCATCCGTGGTAATGATTGGGCGCCCCATGGCCATGGCCTCCAGCACGGTTCGGGGGGTGCCCTCTCGGTAGGATGGCAGGACATAGACGGAGGAGCCGGCCACAGCGTGCCGCACGTCATCCAGCCTACCCAAGAAGTCGATTGCGCCCTCAGCGATCCAGCCATCCAGTTCAGCCTGGGCAATGGCGTCGGGATTGCTGTCAATCCAGCCCACAAGTTGGAACACAGTACCGGGGTTGGTATGTTTGACCTTGCGCGCCGCCTCGGCATATTCGCGCACGCCCTTGTCGCCCAACAGACGAGCGATCATTAGGAAAACAGGTGCTCCCTCGGGAAGTGGATGCGACGAGAACTGTGTAACATCCACGCCCGACCCATTGACTACCACTGATGGAATATTCGCCGGCAACAAGCCAAGCTGACGGAACAGGCGCTCGTCATCGGGATTCTGGAAGAACACCTTGTGCGTCCGGCGCAGCGCAAATCGGTACAGCATGCGCACAAGAAGCGTTACCAGTCCCTGCCGGGTACCGGTGAAGGCGTAGCCTAAGCCCGTGACCAGTGCGTAGCGGCGCGGCACGCGCGCGAGCCACGCCGCAATGGTCCCATAGATCACGGGCTTGATTGTGTATGGCAAGATAATGGTTGGCCTGACAGTGCGCATCAGTCTATACAAAGACACGAGCAAACCGATGTCAGCAACAGGATTGGCTCCCGTGCGCTGCAGCGGAATGTCATGAAGCACCACGCCAATCGAGGCCAGCTCCTCATGCAGCTTAGGTAACTCCTCAACACCCGGCGCGCCGACAGCAACTTCAGCGCCCACATCACAGAGCGCGCGAATCAGCGGCCCACGAAACGTCGAAATGGAGGCGGCGAATCCCGCAAGCAGCAAGAGCCGTGATGATGTCATACCAGCTCGACTTGCTTCTGTGTGTCCAGCCAAGCCTGGAACATTAGGACGCTCCAAAGATGTCCGCTCCAGTTTCTGTTCCCCGCCAGATGCTCACTCCACTTCTTCATGATCGGGTCAGGATTGAGATAGCCTTCTGCCGCCAGACGCCTCGGGTCTATGAGGGCCTCTGCCCACTCGCGCAACGGGCCTTTCAACCAGTCGCCTATCGGAACGCCAAAGCCCATCTTCGGTCGTTCGATCAGTGCTTCAGGCACGTGCCTGTAAAGAACCTGACGCAGTAAGTGCTTTCCTTTGCCATTTTTGATTTTGTAATCAAGCGGAAGACTCCATGCAAACTCAAACACGTTGTGATCTATCAATGGAATACGCGTTTCCAGGCTGCACGCCATGGACGCTCGATCAACCTTGACTAGATTATCGTCCGGCATGTAGTGGCAAGCATCTTCAAGCATCATGTACTCAGCCAATGTCGGCATTGCACCGTCACGTTTTGGGCCGAAGCTAAGAGGCTGCTGCATGGCCTCCCCCAGAAGCTCCCCGGCCCTCCACTGCGTGATCAGGCCTCGATACAGCTCTCTCGCGGATGGTGCAGCGAGGATGCCAGCCCCTTTATGCAACTTATCCCCGGGTAAGCTCAGCCTCCGATGCACTGGAATAAATGGCGACCCCAGTTCATGCAATCTATCCCAGGCTCTGACGGGGACTGCAGTCATCGCAGCTGACATGACTTTGCGAACAGGGAAAGGAATGGGCTGTAACCACCGCCACAACTGGACCGCCAAGAAGTAGCGGCCATATCCCCCAAAAAGCTCATCTCCACCATCCCCTGACAAGGCAACCGAGACATGCTGCCTAGCCAACTGCGCGACCAGTGCTGTCGGAACCTGTGACGAATCCGAAAATGGCTCATCGTACATGTAAGGCAACCGCGGAATGACGCCAAGGGCATCCTCAGGCGTAACGTACAATTCAGTGTGCTGTGTGCCTAGATGCCGCGCAACAGCTGCAGCATGCGCGGCCTCGTTGTAATGCGCCTCATCGAATCCAATCGAGAAGGTTCGTACAGGCATAGTTGACTGCGCCTGCATCATTGCAACCACAGTAGACGAATCGATTCCTCCCGAAAGAAATGCCCCAAGCGGAACATCCGCCACCATTTGCCGGCCAACCGTTCGCAGCAACAGCCGCTCAAGCGTATCAACAGCCTCAGTCTCACTCCCGGCAAACCTGTCCTGTATGCCGCTCCTCGCCGCCTCTGAGGCAGACCAGTAGCTTTGAGGGTCGGGCAAGTCACCACGTTCTAGCGCGGTAAAGTCCAATTTCAACCAGTGGCCAGGCAGCAGCTTGGAAATTCCTTCATAAATGCTGAAAGGCGCCGGCACCGCATTATGGCTTAGGAAAAGTCCCAACGCCCTTCGGTCCACCGATGCTTCAAAGCCGGGAAATGCACGCAGCGCCTTCAACTCCGACCCGAAAAGGAACACCCCCCGATTCCAGCCGTAGTAAAGCGGCTTTTCGCCGAAGCGGTCACGTGCCAACCATAGCGAACGCTCTTGGCAATCCCAGAGCGCAAAGGCAAACATGCCAGTGCATTGCACAAGTGCCTCCGGCACACCCCACTCTTCGACGGTCGCCAGCAACGTTTCCGTATCGGAATGTCCCCGCCATGAAGAAGGTGCCCTGCCTTTCGCCTCCAGATCCAGACGCAGCTCTAGATGGTTGTATATCTCGCCATTGTAGGCGATGACCCATCGTCCGGTCGCCGAGACCATGGGCTGGTGGCCGGCGGGCGACAGATCGACAATGGATAAGCGGCGATGGCCCAACCCAATACAGGCCTCTTCATCAAACCAGTGCCCGTCATCATCCGGCCCGCGATGCACCAAGGCATTGGTCATTCGCGGCAGCGCGCCTTTCAATTCACCAAATCGCTGACGACTCCAGCCGCCGGTCATTCCACACATCGCTGACTACTCTCCGAAAAACTAAACAGCCGACTACTTTGGCTTCACTGCGTCAGACGCTGTCTTTGAGGATGCTGGTATATACCCGCTCGTACCCTTTAATCATGAAGCTGACATCGTACTCTTCGGCCCGCGCCCGGCTATTCTCCGACGCCTCAGCATAGGCAACCTGGTCGTCCATCAACTCTAGAGTCATCTTCGCAAGCCCCTTGTAGTTGCCCACGTCAAACAATCGACCGGCTCCGCCCACGACCCCACTCAAACCACTCACGTTGCTTGCCACGACCGGCTTGCCCAGCGCCATGCCCTCCACCGCTGCCCGTCCAAATCCTTCCCAGTGACTGGATATCACCACCAAGTCTGCACAATTGATGAATGGCGCAACATCGCCTTGCAGGCCCGCAAAAAAGACGCGATTGTCCACGCCCAACTCCACGGCTAGATCTTCACAGATCATTCGGCGCTCACCGTCGCCTACGAAGATCACCACATAGTCCTCTGGCAACTCAGTCAAGGCACGAATTGTCGTGTCCTGATCCTTCACGGGACGAAAACCGGCAATCTGGACAAGTACCTTCCTACCCCGAATTTTGGTCGCCAAGCTATTTGGCAGTGTCGCGGAAGACCGCCTCAGGTTCGCAATCTGCACGCCATTGGGGATTACCACAGATTTACCCGGCATTCCGACCTGTTCGTCTAGTGCCAGTTTGGTCGCATCCGAGATTGCGATGATCGCGGTGTACTGCGAATACACAAGACGATCCAGCAACCTGAATGCGAACCTGTCGCGCCTGCGATTGTGGGTACTATGCTCCGTGTAAACCAGCTTTGCCTTGGAGCGAGACAATAGTTTCGCGAATGCAACCCAGTAAAGTGCCGGGAACAGGTGCACGTGGATCAAATCGTAGTCACGGAAAATCGGTAACAACTTGAGTACAAGCAGCGGATTGTAAAGATTGATTCCACGCCCAAGCCACGACACCTTCACGCCGTGCTGCTGCAGCTCATCAAGAAAGCGCGTACGCGTGCCGTCGAGCAGCAACACATCCATGTCTATGCCATTGGCCTTGTGAATTGGCACATTGTTGGCGATCGATGTTTCAGCCCCACCAATAGCAAGGGAGTTGATAACCCTTAGCACTTTCATTTCCGGAACCTTCCAACGAGCCTGAGCCTGATACTAAGCCAGAAGTACAAGGCCACACTGACCGGAAATGTGAGCAAGGACCACCACGGCGTCGGCGACCGCATGCACCCCCACCAGTCCTGCGCGACAATTGATGAAAATCCGTAGTGGATAATATTCTTTATCCGGTAAGCAGGCTTCACAGCGTAACGAATATTCACTTCGCGCAACGCACGGAACCCGCGAGGGCTTTGAAAATACTGCTTCAAAACGTTCGCCGAAGAACCCTCCGTTTGATACTCCACTACTATTAGTGGCTCATTCATGGTCACCAAGTACCCAATCTGGTCGATCTGGGTATATAGCCAACTCAGCGGCACCAGCCTCTCACCCTCGAACTCCGGGAACCTGGGTGCGCTGGCTGTCACGCTGCTCTTGTATACCAGCTTTTTATCGCCGGTACAGCGATGCACCTGGTACAGCTCGCCCAGGGTTGAACGAGTGCCATCGGTGGGGAGGCCAGAGCCGATGGTATTACCTTCCAAGTCTACGTCCAGACCTATGAGGCCCACGACATCCAAATCATTCCGGTACCTAGACCAAACCGACAGGATTCTCTCGACTGCGTTGTCGGGCATCCAGTCATCCGAATCGATGCAGACATTCAATTCCGTACGGATCAGCTTATACGCCCAGTTATGCGCGGTATGCATTCCACCGTTGGCCTTGAATATATACTGGATTTGGATCCGCTCCTCCTTCTGCCAGCCGGTCACCAACTCGTGGGTGGCGTCGGTGGAGCCATCATCGACCACCAGCCAAATGAAATCCTGGTTGGTCTGCCGCAAAAGACTTTCATACAGCCTGCCGAGAAGATGCGCTCGGTTGTAGCTTGGCGTAAATACAGTAATTGTTTTCATAACTGGGACACGTAGCTAAAACTGGCTACTCCAAGCAGCAGCAGAACAAACACGACATGCTGCTGAACGAAGATCTTCCATTTAATGAGCGGGTAAGCGTAGACTAACCCCATGATACCCCACGAAAGGTAGGCGAACCGATTAGAGAAAGGGAGTGTAATAAGGAGCAACCAAAATGCATTTGCGATGACATAGGTAATGAATAGCCGAAGATAGAACCTATCAAACCGCTTCTTCTTGAAGATAAAGTACCAGCCAACAAGGATGGGCAACGCCCCGTAAAGCAGGAAGTCCCAGCGAAATCCAGTGCTGGAAAACTGATCATCATATTCATTACCTATTGCCGCGTATTGTTGCAGCCGACCATCAACCGGCAACCAAGCAGCCAGTAACACTGCAACTCCTGGCATTGTCAAAGACACAACCAAACAGATCACCCAAAAAGCAATGGCCCATCTTGCTTTAAAACCAAAGCTCGCTGCCATGTATGCCATAGCTGGCAAGATCAATGAGCCGTGCAAACCCACCGCTAACGCCATCAGCGACCAAGCACGACGTGCCGGCATGGTGAGTGCGAGTGTGAATACCGACATTGCCATTCCATTACGAATGCCATTGACGGCGAACCCATAAAATGATACATGGGCAGCAAGAAAGACAAACCCTAATGACCAGTAATTGCCCAGCACGCGCTTACTGGCAATTCGCAAAGGGAGCAGATACACCAGTGCACAAAACAAAAAAAATAACCCTGGCGCATTCACTTGCGCAAACAGCCACATCAGCCCTTCAAATATGAGGTCTTTTCCCTCAAGGCTAGCCCCGCCTGCATACTCAACAAAATGCTTGTAGTAGGTCCCCATATCGCCAAAGGCGTAGTTGATAGGCCTCAGACCGATCAGAAGACAAAGCACAATAACCAGTACATTTCCAACAGTACGCGGGAAGTCATTTCTTATGCCAGCGTGTTCGACAACCAATTCAGGAGTTCGTGCCACAAACAAGGCCAGCAGCACAACTGCGGCCATCATGATTGTGTTGACTACAAACGCATAGTTATGCAGCGGTATAAACTCTATCATTGCGAAGCAGCCGCCTTCGTAAGGGGCGCCAAGTAAGCCTCGGCAGACCGCACTAGGTCAAATTTTTGCAGAAGTACTTCACGGCTTCTGCGTACTAATGCGCGATATTCTGGATTGCACAACACGTCATTGAGAGCAGCTGCCAACGCCTGCTCGGCGGGCATCATCGGTGTCCGGTGCGTGATTTCGTCCCGGCGCCCGCTGAGTGGCGGTGTCATGATGCCAGCCTCCAACTCCAGCGGCGTGTCGAGTGCCGCCACATCGCGCGTGCTCATCAGCTCCACCACGCCATCGGTGCAATGACTGCTCACTACAGGCACGCCGAGCGCGATCGCCTCAACGATGACATTGGGCGTTCCCTCGAAATGTGAACTCAAAGCGAGCACGTCGGCTTGGGCAAGATACTTGTACGGATTGGATCTGCGCCCTAGGAACGTCACCTGTGCTGCTATGCCGTAGCCCTCTACCAGCGATCGCAGATAGGCAGTCATATCCGCATCACCGTCGCCGATGAAGACCAGGCGTGCCCACGTGCCACGGCCCAGCACGGACTGGAAGGCCCTAATCAGATGCCAGAGAGCCTTTGGAGTGGTCAATCTACCCAGAAACACCACCGTCCTGTCCGAGAACAGCGCAGCCTCATCCGTCGGCAGTGCTTCCGCCGCTGCCTCGGTGATCGCTAACAAGTCATGCGGGTTGTAGACCACCACTAGGTTGTCCGGGAAACGGTAACCGCAGTTCTCCAGCAGGTCTTTGCGTATTGCCCTGCTGATGCACACCACGCGATCAAAGCGACGATACGTGGTTCGGTAGGCCAACAGAAAAATCCGATTGAGCACGGCATTGGAGGCCAGCTCAACGCTCTTGAGCGAGTGGATGCTTGCAACCTTGAATTCACGGGAAAGGCTCAACGAACTGAACAGATTGCCCATATCGCCCATGGCGATCGAATGGGTGATCCCATGCATCCGGACAGCTCTGGCGATGGAGAATGGAGTCGATAGATAGAGGCCGACACGCCGTAGTGGGGACATCTGTGCCAAATCCCGTTCGGACAAGGCGATCTCATCCTCACCAAAGTTGACGATGTCGTCCGGCAGCCGGACCAGCTTTATCACCTTCACCCGGTCGCCCAGGCTGCGGTAGTAGCGATACAGGTTCAACGCCAGACGTTCCATGCCGCCAACGCCACCATAAGGGATGATCAGCAGAATGTTCCGCTTTGCCACACGGTCACTGTCACTTGTGTGCATCTCAGGCATTGCGCGCCACCAGCGTAGTAAACAATTGATGCCAAAGGCCTGCGATCTCGTCGATCCGATACTTCTGCGCCGTAATGCGGGCTTGCCGGCCCAAGACCTCCCGCCGAGCAGGGTTGTCGATCAGTGAGCTCATGGCCTCCGCCAGCGCGGCAACGTCCTCCGTCGACACAAGCACACCATCCTCACCATCGGTGAGGATGTCGCCAGGACCGCTGGGACAGTCGAAGCTAATACACGGTGTGCCACAAGACATCGCCTCCAACAGCACCATGCCAAACCCCTCCGAGCGTGATGGCAACACGAGCAAACTGGCTTCCTGGTATCTGGTGGCGATGTCGGCAACCGGCGGGTGGAACTCGATCTGATCAGCGACGCCGCAGGCAGCCGCCTGCGCGATCCAAGATGTCGGATCGCCCTTTCCATACACTTGCACGGTCCAGCCAAGGTGTCGTGCGGCGATCCTTGCCCAGGCTTCTATCAACAAGTCCTGGCCCTTGTTGTGGCTCAGACTGCCCACGCACAGGATCTGCTGCTTCCTCTGCACGGATGCAGCAGCCTTGAAGTCCGGCAACGGATTGGAAATGACAATCGCGCCCGGGGCGCCCCACTCCTTCACATTGCCCCGGGTGAGCAACACCAGCCGGTCATACAGTCTCGCCAGCGGACGCATGACGGCTTTCTGCCACGGCGAGCGCATCAGCTCGAGCGAAGCATGGCGTTCGTACACAAGCGCTGGGCGAGTGTGCGGCAGCAGCAGCGGCGCCAGCAGGCCCTTCAGGCCGTCATCGCAGACACAAACCACATCTGGCTGGAACTGCGCCACGGCCTGCCGCAGTCCTTTCCGGTATGCCCTGAGATAAGAGAGGCTCGACCCGCACGCATAGAAATGACTGATGTCTATAGCTGGACTTACTGGGTAGAACGGTTCACCCGACGGCTCATTGAGTATTAGTATACTGACGCAATAGCCATAAATGTCACAAAAATACGATGCCTTGTGCAACAGGACACGCTCCAAGCCACCGCTTCCTCGGATGCCGTTGACTACATAAAGAACCTTCATACTGCGAACCTGTACGATGAAAGCGCTGAATTATGTAGGCGCGAGAGAAGCACCGCGGCCTCCAACGACTTGTACAGCCACAGACTGCAAGAGATCATCACTATTCCAGCAACAGGAGGGCGGCTAGTGCAACTGAAGGATTTGATCAGAGTCCTTCCTACACGATATCGCAACCCTGGTTTTGCTATCGTAATTCCCAATGCCGATCATCATGATTGGTCGCTCGAACTCGCCAATTTCACCTAGGCTCTTGATCTGCTGCTCCCGAGTGTAAGGGACGCATAGATTCAGACAGCAGCTACCAACCCCCATACTGTGCAGAGAAAGAAGTAGCGTCATTGAGAACAACCCACCATCCACAAAAAGCTGATTACTTTCTAGATTAGTAAAACATCTTGAGTCCGCTGTAACAATGAGCAGCTTGTTTATTGTCTGACCAAACCCCCCATTCCCATCCTGAAGCGAAAGCAACCCCGATATTTTATTTTTTTCAGCATACATGTGGACTTTCCAGCCCTGCCTGTTGCATACCGACGGCGAGTACTTGGCAATGTCGACAGCCTTGGTCACAAGGTCGTTATCCACTTCAATGGCATTGAAGGAACGGATACTAGATCGCGCCTTTACAAATCCTTCGAAGCCTGGAAATACAGCTGGGGCTACAAGCTTCGTACCGCCTTTCTCATTGACACTAACACTCGTAATAAAGCGCTCGATCAAGCAGTGAAGGTCAGGGTTGTCTGCCGCAAGCTCCTCGTTTGCGCTGAGATAGGAGAGCAGTGTTGAGGAAACTGTCTGCAGAAGATCTGTTTGACCATACTCCACCATATACTGCTCAGAAACCTTGACAAGTAGCCGAATCTTCTCGGCGCCAAAGTTCTTCTTAGGCGACGGCATGGCCAGCCCTTTTTCAACGATGTGATACTGCTTGGTGAGCCAGGCCTCGTAATTCTCTCGGCTGGATAAATCCTTAAAAAATGAGTACCGGTAGAAAATCCAGATATCGTAGATCTTGTTCAACACCTCCCCCACACGACTCTGCCAAAAAACAAGTGCATGAGCTTTATTCTTAAGCCTACTCATCGTGCAAGCACCCCGAACAAGAAGCGTTGCGAAATCAGCAATCGCTCTTCCAGCTTACGCCTGACTTTCTCTTCATGCTGACGCATATCTATCAGCGTATGCATATCTAGCTGAAACTGCGCCAGAAGATCCGCCATGCGCGAGTTGATATTCTCCACCCGCCCCGCCGTATAGAAATCAACGCCAAATATCAGACTAAACACAATAGCGTGGTAAGAGTTGGTGACCACAGCCTGCGCATTGCGTATCAGAGAAACGAACTCAGCAGGACCAGCATGGGGGAACCTCCTGTGTGCATATACGTACCCCCCCTGACTGACGCTATATATCTGAAACCCATTTTTCTCCGCCAACTCTATTGCGACTCGTCGCACCTCGTCTGACTCGTCAAAATCATAGACAAGAACATATTTCTGCCCATCATGATGATTTGCCCCGATGTCACGCCACGCCTCCATTGCAACCAAGAATACTGGATCTAGAACATGCGTAACTTTGCCGACACCCATTCCTTCTAGCATCTCGACCGCGATCGACTCGCGCACGGAAACATGATCCAAGGCAGAGATGCCGTCCCGCATCAATGCTTGATCACCTTCTTCAACGACATCTGTCGCAATGCTCGCCGCGTATGATGCACGAATGGCACCCGTAGGAGCGAACATTAAGTAGAACGCAGGGTCCTTCCCGTTGGGCCGCAAGGTGTTCCATATCTGGTCACTTCCTGCGATGAAGCAATCTACTGACGGTGGGTTGTCCCGCAGTTCAGAAAAATTGCCGTATCTTGTGGACGTCAACTTCAGGTGGTTATCCCGGAATCTGTCGAACGCCCACTTTCGGCGCCTCATCATCAATCTGCCGGGCAGCTTGACAAATACATAAAGGAGCGCCTTCAAACGACTGCTCCCTACACGCGGACTCTCTGCTGCCAGAAGTCGATAATGACCGCTCAAGTAGCTTGGCTTGTAATCGATGATTTCGACTTGATGCCCAAGGCTTTCCAGATAGTGCATCAATGCGTACGCCTGCAGTGATGCACCATAGTTGTAGACATCATGGCAAGTGATGGTCGCGATCTTCATTCTGAGCTCATCCCCACAGCGTCCGATACCGCGAACCGCCTCACGCACACACTGGCAGTACCCACGTTCACGACACCCTCCCTGCTTTCAGCTGACTCATCGTAGACTTTACTTGACGCCGTTCAGATCCATTCATCCCGAAGCGATACATCAGGATGATGTACAGAGAACCAAATGCAGCGACTCGAACAAAAAACCCACTCCAGCCTTGTATCGGCAACAGGTTAAGCAAGAGTCCAAAAGCCAGACACGCCACAAATGCAGGCAAAATACCCTTCGAAACCGCTGCAAAGAAAATAGGAACATCAATGCCAAGAGCGTACTGATAGTAAATGTTCAAGACGATGGTCGCAGCCACCCAGCCTGTAGCCATACCAATGGCCATTCCAGGAACACCAAATGCTTCAAGAAGTCGGTAGCCTAGAGCAACCCCAAGGGGGAGTGCCACCAGATAGACTTTTGCTTTGAACGCGATCATCCCCTTTGCCTCAAGCAGCTGGTGCGCAAAGGTCTGAATCAATGGAACTGTGTACGCAAGCATAATGACAGTGGCCACAAACCACGCGGCACCATACTCTGGTCCCGCCCACAGCAAGATAAAATCTCGACCGAACAATACAAATCCACCGAGAATCAGGAGTAAAATCAAAAGTGCCATGCGGCCTATTCGCACCATCTCTGCACTGTACTTTTCTCGGCCAACATTGGTTACTGTCATGTAGGTTGCGCGCGGCAGAAAGAGATTAGTTATTGCAGTTGAAAAGGCTGCGTAGTAGCCGCCAAACATAATGCCAATACCATAGATCGCAACAGCCTCCGCACCGATGCTCGCGCCGATAACGAGTTGTCCGGCCTGCCATTGAACCTGACCGATCACTGCGTAAAGGAAAACCCAAGCCGAGAATGTCAATACGCTGAATACCAGACTCAGACTAAGGGACCTCAGCTCGACCCGTATTCCAATGCTTTTGATCGCGTAAAACGCATTGACAACAAGCACTAGGAACGCAAGTGCCGTATCCAAAGCAACCAGTAGCACTGCCCCCCCGCCGGCTACCAAGATCACAAAGACAAGTCCGATTCGCACTAGGTAACGCAGAAGATTCACAACCTTCGGAAACGCAAATCGCTCATGCCCCGCACAGATCGCCGTGAACATGCCCGACAAAACTGTCAACACCACGTTCGCGATCAGCAACAACAACATGATCCGCGCCTGATCCCGTTGGCCCGAGTCGAGCGTGTCACTGAACCACGCATCAATTTTAGCGTGGAAGATCGCCCCCAAGCCAATGATTACGGCTGCGGCCAGCGCATTCACGACCAAGGCCGCACCAAGAAACCGTGCCTCCTGGGTCCGATCCCTCTTCGCAGCGCACTGAGCAATATAGCGGGTCACGGCATTGTTCAGCCCGAAATCGAGCACACCCAAGTACGCCGCCAGCGACCCAATCAGCAGGTACAGGCCGTACTCGGCATTACCCAACGCCCGGATGATGAACGGCGTCAGCAAAAGCCCGGACAAGTTGACGACCAAGATAGTCGCGTAGGACAACAGCGCCCCACGGCGGATTTCACTCATGACCTTAGTTTCCTACCTGCATATGCGTGTCTCACGGGACATACCACTGTCCGCGCCAGACACTGTTACTCGTCGCCACTAAGTCGTAGCTTGTCAACCAGTTCAGCAACTGCATATCAAGCCGCGCTTATCCCATGTTTCGTTCGTCGCATCACTCCTACGGCTGTGATGTACACGGGAGTATCCTTATTTCAAAGAAGCGATGTACCACGGCATAGTTTGGGCAATACCTTTGCTGATATCGTGGCTAGGCACATACCCTAAAAGCCGCTCTATTTTCCTAATATCAGCTTGGCTATGGCGAACATCACCCTCTCTAAAGTCTCTGTAAATAGCTGATTTAGAATACAAAACCTCGCTGGTGACTAACGCACTTCTCAGCTCACTGAATAGGCCATTCAACGTGGTTCGGCCTGAAACAGCTACGTTGTACACCTGATTACGGACATCTGGATTAACTGCCGTGGCAGCCAGCAGGTTCGCCTGCACCACGTTCTCGATGAAGCAGAAATCACGACTGGTCTCGCCATCACCATTGATGAAGATTTGCTCACCCTTGATCATGGCCGCTGTCCACTTGGGAATCACAGCGGCATAGGCTCCGTTCGGATCCTGCCGTTTGCCAAACACATTGAAATAACGCAGGCCTATGGCCTTGAATCCGTAGCTGCGCGCAAACACATCAGCATAAAGCTCGTTGACGTACTTGGTCACGGCATAGGGCGAAAGCGGCTTGCCTATCACATCCTCAACCTTGGGCAGGCCTGGGTGATCGCCATAGGTGGAGCTGCTGGCAGCATAGGTGAAGCTCTTCACCTGGGCATCACGGGCCGCCACCAGCATGTTGAGGAAGCCATCGATATTGGTCTGGTTCGTCGTGATCGGGTCGTTGATGGAGCGCGGCACCGAGCCCAGTGCCGCCTGGTGCAGCACGTAATCCACGCCCTCACAGGCGCGCCGGCAATCATTCAGACTGCGGATATCGCCCTCGATGAAGCTGAAATTGTCCCACTGGGCGGCGTTCACACCCGCCCGCACCTCATCCAGATTGTGCTGGTGCCCGGTGGCAAAGTTGTCCAGCCCGACCACGGACTGGTCCAGCTTGAGCAGGGCTTCCACCAGATTGCTGCCAATGAAGCCGGCGACGCCGGTGATCAGCCACTTTCTGGGCGCCTGCGGCAGTGCGCTCAGCTGCTGCTCATAACGTGTCATGTCTTGGGACCACCTGAATCACAAACGAAGATCGGAAGACTGCTTGGGCAGGATGTATTTCAGGTCATAGAGCACGTGCTGAGCCTTGCCCAGAGCACGAATGGCCGACTCGCCCATGTCCCGGAACTGGCCATGAGCAACAGCAAGAATGATGCCGTCATAGGTTCCAGCCTGCGGCTGACTCACCGGCGTCAGGCTGTATTCATGCTCAGCTTCCACAGCCTCCGCCCAGGGGTCGTGGACATCCACCTCGACACGGTATTCGCGCAGCTCCTGGATGATGTCTATGACCTTGGTATTGCGCAGGTCCGGGCAGTTTTCCTTGAAGGTCAGCCCCATGATGAGCACGCGGGCGCCATCGACATGAATGCGACGCTTCATGAGCGCCTTGATCATCTGGCTAGCGACATAGGCGCCCATGCTGTCATTTAGGCGCCGGCCGGCCAGGATGATTTCCGGGTGGTAGCCTATGGATTGGGCTTTGTGGGTCAGATAGTACGGATCCACGCCGATGCAATGCCCGCCCACCAGACCCGGACGGAACGGCAGGAAGTTCCACTTGGTGCCCGCCGCCTTGAGCACCTCTTCGGTATCAATGCCCAGCTTGTTGAAAATCAGCGCGAGTTCGTTGATGAGCGCGATATTGACGTCACGCTGGGTGTTCTCGATGACCTTGGCCGCCTCGGCAATCTTGATGCTGGGCGCCTTGTGGGTACCCACCACGATGATCTCGTTGTAGATGGCATCCACCAGGTCTGCCACTTCCGGTGTCGAGCCCGAGGTGATCTTGCGAATGTTGATGACACGATGTTCCTTGTCACCCGGATTGATACGCTCCGGGCTGTAGCCTGCATAGAAGTCCGTGTTGAACTTAAGACCGGAAACCCGCTCCAGCACAGGCACGCAATCCTCTTCCGTAGCACCGGGGTATACCGTGGACTCATAGATCACGATGTCGCCCTGCTTCAATACCTTGCCGATGGTCTCGGACGCCTTGATCAGCGGAGTCAGATCCGGCTGGCGATGCTCGTCAATCGGCGTCGGCACGGTAACAATGAACACATTGCACGCGCTCAGATCAGCCATATTGGCGCTAAACGACAAGTGTGTGGCGGTCACCATCTCTTCGTCACTGACTTCCAGCGTGCTGTCATGACCAGCCTTGAGCGCATTGATACGCCCGGCATTGATGTCGAAGCCGACAACGGAGCGCTTCTTGCCGAACTCCACCGCCAGCGGCAAGCCCACATAGCCCAGACCCAGCACCGCCAGTTTCACATCATCTAACTTCATCATGACCTGTATTAGTCCTTGGTCGAGCGATACGCATACGTGTACTGATAACCGTAGCCATAGCCATAGCCATAGCCTGCCGACTGATCCACCCCATTCAAGAGAATGCCATTAACCGGCACACCTGCCTGGCGCAAACGCGAAATAGCGGCTTCCAACTCATTCATGGGGGTAACAGCAAAGCGGGCTGCCAATAGCACCGTGCCAACCTGACGCCCCACAATCGCCGCATCGGTAACCGCCATGATCGGCGGGCAGTCAATGATCACGCGGTCATACTGAGCAGACACAGTGCTCAAGAGCTCGGCAAAGTGCGGGTGCAACAGCAGCTCACTCGGGTTTGGCGGAATTTTACCGGTCGTCAGCAAGTCCAAACCCGGTATGGGGGTCGCATAAATAGCCTCCTGCAAAGGCAACACACCGGCAATCACTTCAGACAGGCCTTTGTCACGCGGGCGGCCAAAATACTCATTGATATGACCACGACGCATGTCGGCATCAATCACCAGTACGCGCTCGCCGCTGGTGACCAATACAGCACCCAGGTTCACGCTGATAAAGCTTTTGCCCACCGAGGGGGCAGAGCCAGTCACCAGAATGCGATTGTTGGCCGCATCCAAAGTGGCAAAGTGCAGGGTCGTACGCAGGCTGCGCAGGCTTTCCACCGCAAGATCCTGGTCATCCACATGAGTGAGCACTTGTACCTTGCCGCTGGTGCGCGAGCGGTTTCGTTGCAGTTCATCCTGCTTGAGACTATGAGGAATGGTGGCAAAGACCGACAAACCCGTGCGCGCCTCAATATCTTTCGGATTCTTCACACCACTTTTCAGCGCCTGACGAATAAATGCTGCGGCAATACCTGCCATCAGGCCTAGCAATAGTGACAGAAGCAGGATAATGGCTTTTTGAGGCGCCACCGGACTCAACGGCTTTTCGGCATAATCCACAATGCGTACATTGCCCACGGTGCCGCCACGCACAATTTTTAGCTGCTGCGTGTTGTTCAACAGCCCCGTGTAGATCTCTTGGTTAACCTGCAAATCACGCGTTAGTCGCAGTACTTCCTGCTGTGTTTGCGGCAAGCCGTCTACCTGGCCGGCAAACTTGCTGCGCTGAGCCTGAATGGCAACAATCTGGCTGTCGATGGCTTTGATGCTGGGGTGCTCGGCGGTGAATCGCTGCAGCAACTCTTTGCGCTTTTGCTGCAGCTCCACCAGGCCTGTTTCTGCCGCAACAGACTGCTGCAACAGCAGGTCACTTTCCTTGGTCACATCCACCGTACCGTTTCGGCTACGGAAGGCATTGAAACGCACCTCGGCGGCTTCCAGCTGTTGTTTCGTTTCCGGCAGCTGCTGATCCAGGTATTTGAGGGTTTGCTCAGCCTCAGCAGACTTACGTTCAACGTTTTGGCGAACATACTGATTGGCGATCGTGTTCAGCGTCGTCACTGCCAAGGCTGCATCCGGACCTTTCAGTGACAATTGAATAATGCCTGACTGCTTGCCTTTTTCACTCGTCGAAAACTGCTGTTGCAGATTGCTGATCGTGCTTAAGCGTGGCCGTTTGGTGACTTCAAAATCGACATTTTCCGCCGCTTTCAACTCTCGCACAAACAAGCCAATGCGACCCTGGCCAAGGCTGGGCACGAACTCTTCACCCACGCGCCCTTCACCCAGCAGCTCGCCTGCCGGGCTGTACAAGGCATAACGATCATTGGCCCGTGCGGTGAGTGTCAGCGTCTTGCCTTCCCACTCGCTGGGCACTTGCAAGCGCGTCACCTTGATGACCTCCCCGCCCCAGGCGAAGCCGGTAAACCCCGGCCAACCCACCGCAGGCGAAACGCCAACATGGCGACGTGCGATGGCACGACCAATGACCGGGAAGTAATCCGGCACCGCTACAATATCCAGATTCAGCGTATCCAGCGTACGCCCCAGCACCATGCGTGAACGCAACAGTTCGATCTCGGTAGTCGCCTGAGACTTGCCTTCAAACAGACCATCCAGATCCTTGACTGCCGTTCCCAGGCCACTACCCTTGTTGTCTTCAACCTGGACACTGGCATCGACTTCATAAATCGGCGTGGCAATCCAGGTATACAAACCACCCAGCACCAGCGCAGCTACAGTGAAGCCTGCAATCAGGCCACGAGCACCCAGAGTCACACTCAGCAGGGCACGCAGATCGATTTCATCACTCTCATCCTGCAGGGCAGTGGGTGATTGGGGTGGCATGGAGACGTGTGAACTATTCAAGAAAAATACCTGCTAAACGGGTCGATATTAACGGGACAAGCGCTGCACCCAAGCCTGACTGGCCTGCTGCAGCTGCTTGAAAATCTGTTCGAAAACCATTGCACTCTTGCGGTAGGGGTCCGCTATGTCAGATGGCTGAAGGCCTTGCGCCAGCAGGAAGGTTTTACCTCTGGCTTCCGGACACAGCTGTGTCACACCTTCGCGATGCCGAGCCTCCATGACCAGAATCAGGTCGGCGGCATGGCACATTTCACGGGTGATCTGCCGGGCCTCATGCACAGGACAATCCAAGCCAGCCGCCTCAGCCACAAGCCTGGCTTGCTTGTCCATGTCATGGCCCACCAAGGCCCCCAGGCCAGCCGAGCCGATGTCTCTGTCCGGCAACGCGGCCCTCAGCATGAGCTCGGCGGTGGGGCTACGGCAAATATTGCCGACACACACCACTAGAATTCGTTCAAACATAAATCACTCAGTTGACAATATGGAGAGCCCGGACACGCTACCGCCACAAGATTGCGCGTAGTTTCTTGAGAACGCCTGACTGTCAGTTTTTTTCATGCCTTTACGGCTTGCTGACTGGCAGCAAGCGGTCACGGTCTTGCGTTAAGTCAAACAGCGTGAAGCTGCGGTTCAAACGCGCACCACCGTCACGTGTGAGCGGATTCCAGTTCAATTTGGCTACCGAACGGGTGGCACTGCCCAGCATCAGATCAAACGGAATATTCACGTAAATGCCTTTGTCGAAAGCGCCCTCACCAAACTCTTCTTTCGACACATTGGTAAACGTTGCGAATGCACCAATGCCAACGCCATTGGCAAATTTCCGCGAGAAATCCAGGGTCAAGCCTTTATCGCCTGCCAGGTACTGCCCTGCCTGTATCTTGGCTTGAATGCCCGCAACACCCGTATCGGCATATACGCTGACGTGGCCAGTCGCAACACGGTAGGGCCGGAAGCCAAAGCCTTGCTCGAAGTCACGCTGCTGTACCGCATTAACATCGATGCCAACAGCCCAGTACTCACCAAACGGGCGATACAACCATTCCGCTCCCACACCGCCAAACATGCTTTCCAGCAAGCCCGCATACGCCATGAAGTAAACATCACGCGCTGGCTGCCAGGTTTTGTTGATCTGCAATACCGGCAATGTCAGTTCTGACGTGGTCAGGTACTCACGAATGAACGTGCGAACCCGTGGCAGGTTACTGGGTGCCGTAAAATTGAATTCTTCGTAGTTATCCAGAACGCGCAAACTAGCCCGACTTGAGACCCACAGATCGGGGCGCGGTCGCCACGTGCCTTCAGCATCCAGGGTGATTTGATACAGTAGAAAGCCATCCGGACCACCCACCGACTGCTGATAGCCTACGCCCAACCCGCCAGCAAGCTTCGGATAGTCCTGGATCAGGCAAGTTTGCGTGCTGACCTGCGAAGGTGGTGCCGCCTGAAACACGTCTCCCTGCGCTGGCTCACCCAGGCGATCTGCAACGAAGGCCTTACGATCCACAGACCAGTCGATGGCACGCAGGCCATGATCTTCCTGTGCAACAGTAAACCACTCTACATGCGGGGGGGCTTCGCTGTGCAACACTCGTGAAGCACGGTCCATCATTTCTTCGGCATCGCGGTAACGCGTGGGCTCGGCGCTGATGATCAGCTCATTGCCACGCAGACCCATGTGCTGAACGCTCAAGCCAGCTTCGTTATTCAAATCCTGGGCCACTTTCTCCCAGTTCACCGAGTGCCCGGGCCTCTCCTCTGCCAATAGCTCGATATCGCGTGGTAATGGCTCGCTGGGGCGCGGCAAGGGTTTGGATTTCGCCAGATTGGTATGCAGGGACACGCTCAGCATGGCCGTGTTACCGCGCTCCCAGGCCGCCTGCAAGTCCACGCTGGGCGAAATGCGATATACCAGGCCCACATTCACCGGTGATTTTTGTTCCTGATCATTTTCGACAGGCTCTGACTGGTAATTATTACCTTCGTATTCCAACTTGATCAGCAGCGGCTTGAGTGGTGTTTGCACCTGCACACCACCGAAAACGGCGGTAGGACCCCGAAAATACGATCCCGTGTTGACATTGCCACCTTGGCCGCTTTCAGACCCCTGGCGCGTATTGAACGAGTCCGAAATGACATTGAGCGGATTACCGAAATCACTCCGCGCGCCCACATAACCCCAGCCCAGACCGATGCTGGCATCGATTGGACCCCAGCGCTTGCTGGCCACCACATATTCGCCAGCAAACTTGCCGGTGCCGCCTAAGTCGCGCAAACCCACGGCCACTTGGGGCAAATGGCGACTCTCTTTGACGACACGAAATTTCACATCGATGCTTTTGTCTTTCAGTGACTGTTTGCCATCTGAAATAGACGAGTCCGGATCGAATTTCCGGTTGGTGATATCGATATAACGAAAGCCACCCTCAAGCCAGTCAAACGGCTGCAAGGTAAAGTTGTAACGCACATAGGGTGAGGTCTTGCTCAGTGTAAAAGCCACCTCACCAGCCTCCGCCATGCGTGCCGTGGGCGTTTGCAGCAAGCCGATACCACCCCAGTCACTGGCGGTGACCGCCGGTCCCTGAGCATGCACTGACGACACCATGCCCATCAGCAAAAGTCCGTAGCGAAGCATCATGGCTCAACCCTGCTGCTGAGGTCCGGCTGAGTAGCCAGCCATTTCGCGATATCGGCATTGGCCGCCTCAGACAAGCTCGCCAACGGTATCCATATCCGATCGCCTAGGTGGGCATCTACGGCTTCGTGATTCCAGGCCGCTACCGAAACCAGCTGAGTCTGACCCTGCACAGAGATTCGCCAAACCGTATCCGGCATAGCGGTGCCCTGCAGACAGGCCGCCACGAGCTGACTGATGCTGGAGGTGACACTCAAGTCGTTATGACACGTCACCGGCAACGCACCCATCAAGCTCACCGATGTAGGCGACTTCACACTGCGCAACAGCTGATCACCACCATTAAGCACCACATCTTCACGCGGATTCACCTGCAGCCATCGTGGCTGCAACACAGGCAAAGCAACACGCCCGGTGGCAGGCTGTGCGGCGATTCTGTCGCGCCACAGCCTCAGCTGTGCTTTTTCCGCTGGGTGCTTCACCCGCGCCAACTGCTGATCCAGATCAAACAAGACGCCACGCTTCAAGGCTTGCTGGGCCGGGAGCTGGCTCATCGTTAACCATGCTGCTCCCGCCTGGGCCGGCTGCTTCAGGGGAAAGTCCAGTAATAGCCGGCTTAAGCGCGTAGGCGCTACCGCAACCAGGGAATGAACATGCTGCCCTGCCGGCAATACGCTGAAAGGCGTAAGGCTCTCCGTACTCGCCGGCGCATTCGGACGAGGCGACATGCGCAGGCTCCATGTCGGGCTGATCCACTGCACTGAGCTCACCCACTCACCGGTGGTTTTATCCAGCCAGTAGCGTGACCCCGGTAAAGGCGTCGCGGCCGTGGATGACACCAGCTCTTCATCAAGGCAAATTACATCGCGCGTTTGCGACCACGTGCTCATGGTGTCATGACCACATGACTGCAAACGGTAGGTGCTTTGCTCGACTGCCAGGCCTGATCGACTGATGTGGCGCGTTACCAAAGCGGGCAAGGCAAGCGCCGCCATATTGATTTTTTCATGCTGCAACGGATGCGGAGTCGCAAAGCTGACCCTCTGCAAGTCTTCGGGCAAGCCGACGGTTTGTACCAGCAGGCCTTGCTCGAAAATGAATACCTGATTGGTAGCTGTGTACCAGGTGTCCTGACCAAAATCTCGGGATTTGCCACGCCCGATCAGCAGCTTGTTGCCGCCTACCGTCGCCAGTGCGTAAGCAGTATCGGCAGCCAACTGACTGGTATCAATACGCAAATCCGTGCTGCTGGCGAGCTGCCGCAATGAATCAAAACTGCTGCGCGCCAAGGGTGTACAGGCGGCGCTGGCGATAGCTGCCAACACTACAAGGCTGGCCGTTAAAATCCGTGTCATGGCGCTGCCCCGGGTGAGTCTTAGTTGACTATGCTGTCAGCCGTACGCAGCAAGCTAGCCGAGGGGAATAGCTGGCTGATGAAGCGGTTCCAACGCGTAATCTTGGCCGGGCCAACATAAACCGTATCACCCGCACGTAGCTGGAACCTGTCAGCTAACGCCAGAGCGGTCACTGAGTTGGCATTGAGCTGGTACACCGTGGTGGCAAAACCGGCGCTTTCGCGCTCAGCACCACGAATCACATACACCGCCTGGGCCTTCGATGTTTCCTGACGCAGCCCCCCGACAGTCGCTAACGCCTCGGCCAGGCTGATCCCGTCCGTTTTGAACGCGAGCGCGCGTTGTGCAGAAACCTCACCCAGTACATAGATTTTGCGACGATCGTTATACGGCAGGTAAAGCGTGTCATTTGCTTTCAACACGATACTCGATAGCGCAATGCCAGCCTTGGTCAGGCGATCCATGTTCAGGGCAAATTGCTGGCCATCACGCAGCAGCACCAAGCCCGAAAGATCTGCTTCCAGCGAGTTCACCTCAGCCTGGCCGATAGCATCTGATAACGTGAGCGCTGTAGAAGTAATTGGTAAGGGCTGCGTAGTCTTGAATGCCCCACCCAGATAGACACGCTGGCTTGTGTAGCGCGATATGGCAACATCAACCTGCGGCGCTGCAATGTATTTAGCAAGCCGCTTTGCGAGCTCCGAGCGAAGCTCATCGACCGTCAGGCCGGCAGCCTGAATCGCGCCGACATACGGATAGTAAAGCGTGCCATCCGGACGAACCACGCGACCATTGGCGTCACTATTGCTCAGCTGAGTACCCGCAGGAATCGTCAGTTCAGGATGGTCCCAGACCGTGACGTTCAAGATATCGCCCGGGCCCATGCGATATACCCTGCTGACCGGTTGCGTCAGCTCTACAGGCAGAGGATCAGCCGTGCGCGACAGCGACGGATCAATCACAAACAACTTCGGGGTAACCGGGATCACATCCACTGCTTCATCTTCACGCTGCCCCAGCCAGCTGTCTGGCGTGACGTATTGACCTGGCGCAAACACACAGGCAGGCAGCGTGAAGACAAAAGCAACCGGCAGCAAAAAACGCCACAAACGGTCAGTGCGGATCATCTCGATTACCTCAGAAATAAAATAGAAAAAGCCAGCCGAGATCTCGGCTGGCTTTCAGCGCAGACCAATCTTACTTGGTTGTGCCTGAGGTGTTCGAGCTACCGTTGTTACCAGCAGCAACGGCCACACCGGCCACAACAACCGTCGTGATCACTGCGCCTTTTACACCACCGATCAAAGCCAATGGCTTTTCATCAGCCGCGAAAGCGGTTGCGGAAAGCATTGCAACTGTCATTGCCAGAGCAATTTTCTTCATTTTTAAATCCTCAAATCCATTCGTTTTGGGCAAAACAACATTTTCAGTATAGCTTTTGCACGTCTTCATGCCAACAAGACTCTTCCACCGAAGAGACGCTACCAGAATTCGTATACGCTTCGCCTACTGAAGCCGTCTTCTCTCTGAAAAAAAACATTGCAGCTGCGCCTTCGCCTCCTCAGCCAGCACCCCACCCTGCCAGACAAAGCGGTGATTGAAATACCCCGCCTCTGGCGCCATAAGCTGCCGCGCACTCTGCAAAGAGCCCGCTTTTGGCTCCGAAGTCGCAAACACCACGCGCTGCAGCCGTGCATGCACCAGCGCACCCACGCACATGGTGCAAGGCTCCAGCGTCACATACAGCGTGCAGCCATCGAGACGGTAGTTGTTGAGCACTTGCGCTGCCGCTCTCAACGCCACGACCTCGGCATGCGCCGTGGGGTCATGACTGCTGATGGGCTGATTGTGGGCAAAGGCCAGAACGGTTTGCCGGTCCGCCGCAACAACGACAGCCCCCACAGGCACTTCGCCTTTGGCAGCAGCCTTTTCGGCCTCGACCAGGGCCAGGCGCATGAAATACTCATCACGCTCAGCCTGCTCGCTCATGGCCGGCGGCTCATTCCCACTCAATCGTGGCCGGCGGCTTGCTGCTCACGTCGTAAGCCACGCGTGAAATGCCGCTGATCTCGTTGATGATGCGGTTGCTGACCTTCTCCAGCAACTCGTAAGGCAGATGCGCCCAGCGCGCGGTCATGAAGTCGATGGTCTCGACGGCACGCAGCGACACCACCCACTGGTAGCGACGGCCATCGCCGACGACGCCGACCGACTTCACCGGCAGGAACACGACAAAGGCCTGCGAGGTCTTGTGGTACCAGCCGGCCGCGTGTAGCTCTTCGAGGAAGATATGATCGGCTTCGCGCAGGATGTCCGCGTATTCCTTCTTCACTTCGCCGAGGATGCGCACGCCCAGACCGGGGCCGGGGAACGGGTGGCGATAGACCATGTCGTACGGCAGGCCCAGCGCGAGGCCGAGCTTGCGGACTTCGTCCTTGAACAACTCACGCAGCGGCTCGACCAGCTGCATTTTCATGTGCTCGGGCAGGCCGCCGACGTTGTGATGCGACTTGATGACATGAGCCTTGCCAGTCTTGCTGGCCGCCGACTCGATGACATCCGGATAGATTGTGCCCTGGGCCAGCCAGTTCACGCCGCCAGCCGCAAGCTTGGCGGACTCGCGGTCGAAAATGTCGATGAAGGTGTTGCCGATGATCTTGCGCTTGGCTTCCGGGTCAGCGACGCCGGCGAGTTTGCCGAGGAACTCGGCTTCGGCATCGACACGGATGACCTTGACGCCCATGTTCTGCGCAAACATGGCCATGACCTGATCGCCCTCGCCCTTGCGCAGCAGACCGTTGTCGACGAAGACACAGGTGAGCTTGTCGCCAATGGCTTTGTGCAGCAGTGCGGCAACCACGGAGGAATCGACGCCGCCGGAGAGACCGAGCAGCACTTGATCATCGCCCACTTGCGCTTTTACGCGGCGGATGGCGTCTTCGGCGATGTTTTCCGGGGTCCACAACGCCTGCGTCTGGCAGATGTCGTGGACGAAGCGTTGCAGCAGCGCGCCGCCCTGCTTGGAGTGCGTGACTTCCGGATGGAACTGCACGCCGTAGAAGTCGCGGGCTTCGTCGGCCATGGCAGCAATCGGGCAGCTCGGCGTGGACGCGGTGATGCGGAAGCCATCAGGGATGGCGACGACCTTGTCGCCGTGCGACATCCAGACATCGAGCAGGGATTCACCGGCATCGTTGCGACGGTCGTGCAGATCGCCAAAGAAGGCATCGTGACGGGTGTCGGCACTGTTGTTGGTGGCTTGCGCCAGATCCGACTCGACGGTGACTTCGGCATAGCCGAACTCGCGGATGTCTGAGCCCTCGACGCGGCCGCCGAGCTGCTCGGCCATGGTCTGCATGCCGTAGCAGATGCCCAGCACCGGCACGCCAAGCGTGAACACGCTTTCCGGCGCACGCGGGCTGCCGGCCTCAGTCACCGACTCCGGGCCACCGGAGAGGATGATGCCCTTCGGATTGAAGGCGCGAATCTCGTCGTCCGTCATGTCGAAGGCGCGCAGCTCGCAATACACGCCGAGCTCACGCACGCGGCGGGCAATGAGCTGGCTGTACTGGGAGCCGAAATCGAGGATGAGCAGGCGGTGGGCGTGAATATCGTGGGTCATGTTACGGCTCTCAGCCTACGCGGTAGTTCGGGGCTTCTTTGGTGATGGTCACGTCGTGCACATGCGATTCCTTCATGCCGGCCGAGGTGATCTTCACGAACTTGGGCTTGGTGCGCATATCTTCGATATTGGCCGAGCCGGTGTAGCCCATGCTCGAACGCAGGCCGCCGAGCATCTGATGGATGATGCCGCTCATGGGGCCCTTGTAGGCGACGCGCCCTTCGATGCCTTCCGGCACCAGCTTCTCGACGCCAGCCGAGGCATCCTGGAAATAGCGATCGGCCGAGCCACCACCACGCTGCGCCATGGCACCGAGCGAGCCCATGCCGCGATACGCCTTGTAATAGCGACCCTGGAACAGCTCGACCTCGCCCGGTGCCTCTTCGGTACCGGCCAGCAGCGAGCCGACCATGATGCAGCTGGCACCGGCAGCGATGGCCTTGGCGATATCACCAGAGAAGCGGATGCCACCGTCGGCGATGAGCGGGATGCGGTTGTTCAGCGCGCGGGCCACGAGATCGATGGCGGAGATCTGCGGCACGCCAATGCCGGCGACGATGCGCGTGGTGCAGATCGAGCCCGGACCGATGCCGACCTTGACGGCATCGGCACCGGCTTCCATGAGTGCCAGTGCAGCCTCACCCGTGGCGATGTTGCCACCGATGACCTGCATGGACGGGTAGTTTTCCTTGATCCAGCGCACGCGGTCGATGACGCCCTGGCTGTGACCGTGCGCGGTATCGACCACGAGCACATCAACGCCAGCCTCGATCAGCGCTTCGACGCGCGCCGGCGTTTCAGCACCGGTGCCGACGGCCGCGCCGACGCGCAAACGGCCCTGGCTGTCTTTCGAGGAATTCGGGTAGCGCTCGGCTTTCTGGAAGTCATTGACCGTGATCAGGCCTTTGAGGCGGAAATCACCATCGATCACCAGCACTTTCTCGATGCGGTGCTCGTGCAGCAGCGCCTTGATACGCTCAGGCGATTCACCTTCTCTCACCGTCACCAGCTTGTCTTGTGGCGTCATGATCGCCGACACCGGCAGATCCATGCGCGTTTCAAAGCGTAAATCGCGACTGGTGACGATGCCGACCACCTGATCGCCCTGCATGACCGGTACACCGGAGATGCGGTTGGCCTGAGTCAGCTCGATCAGCTCGCCGACCGTGGTCTTCGGGCTGACGGTGATCGGATCCTGCACCATGCCGGCTTCGAATTTCTTCACGCGACGGACTTCGGCGGCCTGGGCAGCAATGTCCATGTTCTTGTGCAGAATACCGATGCCGCCTTCCTGAGCCATGGCAATGGCCATACGTGCTTCGGTGACGGTATCCATGGCAGCGGAAACCAGCGGCACATTGAGCTGAATACCGCGTGTAAGCTGCGTTTTCAGGCAGGCATCCTTGGGCAGCACGTTGGAGTACGCGGGCAGCAGCAAGACGTCATCAAAGGTCAGGGCTTCTTGAACGATGTCGAGCATGGCGCTACTCCGTGGGCGATCTGGCGACCGCACTGTGTGATGGGCGACACTTTCCGCCGCCGAAATTAGCCGCATAGTATACCTGTTTCAGTGCCAGCCGTGCAGTCTGCACCCTCGCTATAGCTCACGCAGCCTGACATCGGCGCGCGCCCGATAATAGGTATCTGCCGGATATTGGCACGTCGGCACATAGGCACTGTATTGAAAGACTTCAGCCAGGCGACACAGCGCCGAAAAGAGCGGGGCCTCCGGGTTTGCCCGGTATTTCATGCTCGGGAAAAGCTCTCGCGAGCTGATACGCACCGGCTCGGCAACAATCAACTTTGCTCCCAGCAAGTTGTGAATCTCGCGTTGCAGCCCCGACAACCCCATGCAGGACATTTTGTGCAAGTCTCTTTGTCGATACCAAATGGCAGGCTGTTGAAAAAACACCAGAATCAGCACCTGACGCGCTCGATGACAGCAAACAGAGCGTGATGCGCCGTCTATACTCACTCAAGCTCATTCGCTATCGAGGCAAGCCATGTCGTCGCAAACCCCCACCGTTCTCACCGTAAGCCAGCTCAATGGCAGCGTGCGCGAGCTGCTGGAGTTCAATTACGGACGGATCTGGCTGCGCGGCGAGCTGTCCAATGTGTCGGCGCCCAGTTCCGGCCACCTGTATTTTACCCTCAAGGATGACCAGGCACAGGTCCGTGCGGCCATGTTCAAGGGCGCACGCACAGCTGCGAAACTGCAGCAGCCACCACAGAACGGCCAGCAGGTGCTGGTGCGGGCGCGCGTGAGCCTCTATGCGCCACGGGGTGACTACCAGCTTCTGGTTGAACATCTGGAAGATGCCGGGCGCGGCGCGCTGCAGCAGGCGTATGAAATGCTCAAGGCACGGCTGGCGGCCGAGGGGCTGTTTGCCCCGGAGCGTAAACGCGCACTGCCTGCCAATCCGCGGGGTGTAGCCGTGGTGACGTCGCCCAGCGGCGCGGCTGTGCGCGATATTCTGCAGGTCTTGCGACGACGGGCGCCGGGCCTGCCGGTGACATTGATTCCGGTGCCTGTGCAGGGGACAGAAGCACCGCCCGCCATCGTGGCCGGCCTTATGTTGCTCAAGCAGCTACATGATCAGGGCTTCACCGATGCCGGTGGCCATGCAGTCCCCCCGTTTGATGTGATCATCGTGGCGCGCGGCGGCGGTTCGCTGGAGGATCTGTGGGCCTTCAACGAAGAAGCCGTGGTACGTGCGCTGGCTGATATGCCGGTGCCGGTAGTCAGCGGCGTAGGCCATGAAATCGACTTCACCATCGCCGATTTTGTCGTGGACATGCGTGCGCCGACGCCATCCGCCGCCGCCGAGCTGGTCAGCCCGGATCAGCAGCAATGGCGCGAACAGACCGTGCTGGCCCGAAGCCGTCTGCTGCGCGCCTGGCAGCGTGAGCGACAGCGGCATCAGCTCAGCCTGCACAACTTGCAGCGACGCCTGCGCAGTCCGGCCCGGCAGCTGCAGGATCAGCGCCAGCACCTCGACGAACTTGAACTGCGCCTGACTCGCCAGATGCAGCAGATCATGAGCCAGCGTCGCGAGCGCCTGCAGCAACGTCTCTTGCGCCTGCAGGCTCGCCACCCTGCCCGCCAGTTGCCAGCCTTGCAGCAGCGACTGGATGGCCTGGCCCTGCGCGGCCAACGTGCCCTGCAACAGCAATTGCAGCGACAACGGCGCGAACTTGTCGGCCTAATGCAGCGCGCCCACTCCGTGAGCCCGCTCGCGGTGCTGGCACGTGGCTATGCCATCGTATCTGACGCACACGGCGACGTGGTCCGCCAGGCCAGCGAGGTAAAGCCCGGACAACCTATCCGGGCACGCCTCGGTCAGGGTGAAATTACCGCAACCGTTACGACCATCATGCTTCCCGGGACTGCGACATGAATCAATTCTCACGCCTTGTCACGATACCCTTACTGATATTGACCTGGGCTCTCACCGCGTGTGCCGCCACAGATGCACCGGTCATTCAGAAAAATGCGGCCACCGTCACCGGGGGGCTCTGGCTCGTGCCCGTTTCTGCGGACGTGCTGACGGCGTCGAAACGCGGCCAGGGTCCGCACTACCGGGGACAACCGGTCTGGGTCGGCGACGTCGCAGGCGAGATCAGGGCGGTTGTCGGTCTCGGACTTTCCGACGCCGGCGCGCAGGCTCTGCTGGCGGCCGATGGCAGCGTACTGGCGGAGACCCAGGTGCTCGATCGCGCCTATGCCGAGCAGCACCTGACACTGACGCAGACTCAGTATGTGAGTCCGGACCCTGCTCAACTCGAGCGCTTCGAGCGCGAAGCAGCAGAGCAGAAAGCGGCTTATCGCGTGCATACGCTGGCCGACAAGGCCAGCTGGCCACGTTTTCAATGGCCTCTGCAAGGGCGGGTCAGCAGCCTTTTCGGCTTGCGCCGGTTCTTTAACGGAGAGCCACGGGCACCACATCTGGGCATCGACATTGCCGGCAAGTCCGGCACGCCGGTGCATGCGCCGGCAAACGGTCGCGTGGCACTGATTGGCGACTATTTCTTCAATGGACGCACCGTGATCATTGATCATGGCCAGGGCCTGTTTTCCATGCTCTGTCACTTTAGTGACATTCGCGTGAAAGCAGGTGATCAGGTCACGTCCGACAGCGTTATCGGCTTGGTCGGCGCCACCGGGCGCGCCACGGCGCCCCATCTGCACTGGACCGTGAGCCTGAACGATGCCCGTATTGATCCGCGACGCTTGCTGGTCATCGTGCCCGAGACCGATCGCTGAGCCTGACGCCGCCGATTAGTGCACGCGCAAGAGAGGTGTCAGCACACTGAGCAGCTGACGGCCACGGACGGGCTTGATCAGCACGGGATCGAAGCCAACCCGCTGAAACAGGGCAAGATGCTCATCGTCATCATGCGCCGTGATGACTACAATCGGACCCTGCCTTGCCCGTGTGCTCTCTGGTAGCAGCTCCATGGCACACCACCATTCGGCGGCGTTGTAATCCGGCAGTTCGCCATCGAGCAAAATCAGATCCCAACTCTGCTGCAACGCTTGCAAGCCGGCATGACCGGTGCTTACGCAGGTCAGCCTGACACCCCAGGACTGCAGCAAGGTCGTCATCAGATGGGCACTGACCGGGTCATCTTCGAGCAGCAGAATACGCCGGCCGCGCCAGCTTTCCTGGGCACGCTGCAACGCCAGATCATTGAGGCCATCGAGCTGCTCGCTGACATCCGCCAGCGGATTGTTGCGCAGGTTTTGCTCGAGTGCGCCCGCCGCCTCTCGTGCCGAGCGCACATAGGCTTGCTGCTCGGCATCCAGCGGCGTGGTATCGAGCAGCTCAAGCAGGCCGCTGACACCATGCAAGGGCGTACGCACATCGTGTGACCATTTGCCCCAACGCGTTTGCAAGGCCTGCTCCGTGCGCCAGTGCTTGTCGGCCTGACGCATCAAGTCCTGGCTGATCACGCGCTGACGCTGCTCGTCATAGGCCAGCAAGGCATAGCGGGCCAGTACGCGCTCGGCAATCCACCAGGCAATCACAAAAATCAGCAGCAGAGCGCAGAAGCCCAGCATGCCGATCTGAATCAGGATGCTGCGCTCATGCTGAACGATGATGTCGGTGGCGATCCACAGATGAACCTCGCCGAGCTTTTCCGGAGATGGCCTGGCGGCATCCACACTGAGCCAGTCATCCGGATCGACAGACAATGCCGGCGTCACGACCACCGCACTGTAGTGACGCAGATCCTCAGCCGCGTACTTTTTCTCGACGACCCGAGGCCGCTCTTGCCACCAAAGCCGTCCGCTGGCGTCATGAATGCGCAAAGCAGCAACTTCCGGCCGCTCTGCCACACGCATCATGACGGTACTGATCAACGCGGGCTGATTCGACATGAGGGCGTAGTCAGTGCTTGCGGCCAATTGCTCGACCGTCTGTTGTGCCGAGCTTTCGAGCTGACGCAGATCATCCTGCAGGCGGATCTGCGTGGCAGAGACCATCAGGAAGATCAGCAACGTGATGGCCGGCACCAGCGCCAACGACAGCACAGCAAGGCGCAACTGACGCTGACTGAGACGGATCTGCTGGCTCATGGCTGCACCTCGCGCAAAAGATCCGGGCTCAGGATGATATCCAGCGAGCGCGCTACCTGAGGGTTGAGGACAGGCGCAAATTGCGTGATGCCCTGACTGTCACCCAGGCGGCCCGTGTCACGCCAGCGCATGACCCGGGCCAGAATCGCCGAGAGCAATGCTGCTTTCGGAACGGCCTGAGTCGCCACGGCACCGGCGCTGACGAAGGAGGGGGTTGGTCCGATGACCGGGCGCTGATGACGATAGGCCGTCAGCAGCAGCAACTTGGCGCTGTCGCGATTGAACAGCCGGTCATCATTGCTGGCAATCAGCACATCCACCTGCTCCGCTGCTTCCGCGATGGCACGTGCTGTCAACGGCGCATCAACGATCAGCGGCACCAGCGTGATCGTGCTGCCAGTGCTAGCAAGCGCCTCCCGCAAGCGCTCATAGTCTTCGCGCAGAGGCTCGCGATAGAGCACGCCGATACGCTTGGCCAAGGGCATGAGGCGTCGCGCCAGCTGCACTTGCTGCAGCAATGGCGGCCCCCAGGTCAATGCTGCATCCTGATGACGCAAACGCCCTGCCGGCATCGGCTGCTGACTTAACACCAACACCGGCGCACGACTGCCTGTCGCCAAAACATGCTGGTAGGCCTCCTGCTGCCAGGCAATGTGCAGCGCTACACTGTCGCCAGCGGCCTCATTCACCTCACCCAACCATTGCAGCCCGGGCTGATTCAGGCGCAATGCCTGCAGCGCCGCATCCGGCGCACCCCAGACCTTGATGATGGTCGCCGCCAGCGCCGGCGCCGAAAGCCAGACGAGACTGAGCGCCAGCAAGGCCGGCAAAATGCGCTGCCTGTGCTGTGCACATCCTCTGCCCAGCGCCATTATCATCCTTGACCCCCTGCGGGATTAATATCGCCAGCCCACGCTGGCCCAGACTCGTTGCGGCTCATTAACGCCATTGTTGCGACGCAACTCGGCATCGCGCGTCAATCTGACCTGAGCGCTCAGCCCGAGATCCAGAGACTGCTTCTGACCGACTTTCAGAACCTTGCCGGCGTGCAGGTCAAGACGATCAAAAAACAGCTCTTTGTTCAAATTGTTATAGAAGCCATACGCCAGGGATGCCCGCCAGCCGGTCGGGTCATGCCAGGCCCAGACAGCACTGCCACTGTGCTTCGGCACAAAGTCGGTATTTTCATTACCTCTGGGCGGCTTGTTGATGTCGAGTCGAGCGTAATTAATCTGCAAGCGCTGGAAGCTTGAGGGCCGCCATTCGCTGCTGATCTCGACGCCACGCATCAGGTAGTACTCGTAATCGCTGATGATGAAATCATCAATTTCGAGCTGGTTACGTGTCAGGTCGAGCTCGTCGCGAAACAGCCGCACATCCAGACTGAGCGGAATCGCGCTGTATTGGGCGAAATAGCTGATTTCGTTAGAACGGATGCGCTCTGTTTTTGCCTGGCCATTCGACTTCGCGGACTGATAAAAGGCGCCATCGTAGGCACTTTGCGAACGGTCATCGGTGGTGGCGTAATAATGTGCATCGGCCTGGTCTTCGAAAATATCCGGCGTCCGCACCGCGCGTGAATGAATCAGGCGCAGGACCTGATTGGGCTGAAACTGCCAGGACAGCGCCGCACGTGGCGATGTGCTCTTGCCGGCCTCGTCATCACGCTCGGCATGCGCGCCCACGTTGAGCAGCCAGTGCTCGGCAAAACGCCACTCGGCATGACCAAAGCCGGAGAGCGATGAGTTCTCGGCATCGCCATTGAGAAAGTTGCGCGAGCTCGCGAAGGACTGACTGATGTTGCCGCCAACGACAATACGCAGATTGCTCCAGGGTACCCAGAGATCGCTGATATCCAGTTCGCGCCGTTGCTCGCGGTAATTCTGGTTGGTGGTGTAGTCGCGCGGGTTCGTGTAGTTGCTGTCTGCCAGACGCAGACACACCGCCCGCAAGCGCGCATTGGTCAGCAGGGCCGTGCTAACGCAGGCCGCAACAGGATCATCAACAACCGCATTGGCCTCATCCTTGTCCTGAGCAAATAACGCCCCAAGCTCCGGCGATACCACCAGATAGGGAATTCGCACATACCAGGGTTCGTCGCGCTGCAAGCTGTTGACGTTGGCCTTGATCTGCAACCGATGCGTGGCCGTCAATGGCTGATCGAGCTGCAGCGCCACATAGCCGGTATCGAGCGTAGCAATCGGCATTTCGCGATAGATCGAGGTGTCGTTACGACGAGCCTGTTCGGCCACCATGCGTGAAAAGCCCGTTGAAAAGACGAGCTGGCCATCGTTGATGGTGGTGTACTGACCCTTGCCGTAAACGCCATCGACGACTTTGTCATCATTGAACGGCGTCTGCTTGCGGGCATCGATATCGAACCCCGAGTCTTCACGATGAAACGCCGACCACGACCAGTCACCCCCCAGGCCATGCAGAGACAGTCGTGCAAAGCCATCGCCAATCCGGTCGTCGCCGCTGCGCACCAGCACTTCGGCATTCGGTACTTCTAGGGCACTGCGGGTGATGATGTTGACCACGCCAAAAAAGCTGTTGGCACCATAGGTCGCGGAGTTCGGACCGCGCACGACCTCGATGCGCTCAATGTCTTCCACATCCAGCGGCAAGCCGATCCAGTCCACACGCGCCAGCGCGGCCTCGTAGATCGAGCGGCCATCGACCAGAACCTGCATGCGGCGGGCGCCATCGGCCGAGGTGCCGTGATAGCCGACAAAGGTCTCGGAGCCGGACTCACGACCGACCACCATACCGGGCACGAGACGCAGGATATCGGGCAGCTCGCGTGCGCCAAGCGCACGAATCATGGCACGGTCGATGACCGTGATGGATGCCGGCGTATCAAGAACGGACTGCTGCAAACGGGTTGCAGAAATCACTGTCGGAATCGCGATGCTGTCGTCAAAACCGAGGTCATCGGCGCTGACCATCTGGCTCAGGACCAGCAGCAGCGCCGAAAAGCACCCGAGGCGAGCATGCCCGGGGCTATCTGCGTTCACGCTTCTTGTGCTTCTGCACGAAACGACGCCGACGCTCGGACTGAGCTTCCGTGAGCTTGTTGACACGATCCTTGTAGGGGTTGTCACTGGTCTTGAACTCGAGCTGGATAGGTGTGCCCTGCAAACGCAGATGCTTGCGGAAGACATTTTCAAGATAACGCTTGTAGTCTTTCGGCACCGACTCGGTCTGGTTGCCATGAATGACAAACAGCGGCGGATTGGAGCCGCCCATGTGCGCATAGCGCAGCTTAATGCGACGCCCCGACACTAGCGGCGGCTGATGCTGCTCGATGGCATCCGCCAGCAGCTGGGTGAGCTGGCTGGTCGGCACCTTGATCATGGCTGACTCGAAAGCACGCTGAATGGACGGGTACAAATCGCCGACCGCGGTGCCGTACTTGGCCGAAATCAGGTGCACTTTCACATAGGGAATGAAGTCGAAACGCAGCTGCATGTCGGTCTTCAGGGTCTGGCGCTCGTAATCGGTCATGCCATCCCATTTGTTGATGGCGATGACGATGGAGCGGCCGGTTTCGAGGGCGAAACCGAGCAGATTCAAATCCTGATCGACGATGCTTTCATGCGCATCCATGACCATGACCACCACATGCGCATCCTTAATGGCCTGCAGGGTCTTGATCACGGAGAATTTTTCCACGACTTCATCGACACGGCCACGGCGACGGACACCGGCAGTATCGATCAGTGTGTAGCGCTGGCCCTGACGTTCGTAGGGAATGTAAATGCTGTCACGCGTCGTGCCCGGCATGTCGTAAACGACCACACGGTCTTCGCCGAGAAGACGATTGACCAGCGTCGACTTGCCGACATTGGGACGACCGATGATGGCGATCTTGATGCCCGCTTCCGGGTCATCGACCTCTTCCTCATCTTCCGGATAGTCGATGAGCACGGCCTGGATCATTTGCGTAATGCCGCGACCGTGACTGGCAGCGATGCCGTACAGCTCGCCAAAGCCGAGGGAGTGGAATTCGGCCAGCGCGACTTCTTCCTGGATGCCGTCGATCTTGTTGACGACCAGATGCACGCGCTTGCTGAGGGCGCGCAGCTCGTTGGCAATTTGGGTATCGGCAGGGGTCAGGCCGGCGCGCGCGTCGACCAGAAACAGCACAATCTCGGCTTCTTCGATGGCCAGGCGCGATTGCTCGGCCATGGGCGCATCAATGCCCTGCTCGGACTCGCCGATACCGCCGGTATCGATGACAATGAACGACTTTTCCTCGTTCTTGGCATCGCCATATTTGCGATCACGGGTAAGACCAGGCAAGTCGGCAACCAGCGCATCGCGACTGCGCGTGAGCTGGTTGAAGAGCGTGGATTTGCCGACATTCGGGCGCCCTACCAGGGCAATAACAGGTTTCATCTATCGTTTCTCAAGGCCGGCAAACTGCCGGTTAGAGCTTCATGTCCCAGGCACGCAAGGTGCCATCCACAGTCAGCGTCAACAATTGCGGCGCATCCACGACCACGCTCATGAGCGGTTCGCGGGCGGCGCGTTCACGGCCACGCACGGCGCCGTCCAGGGGACTGAATACATGCAGATAGCCTTCGCTATCGCCAATCACGACAAGACCGCGCCAGATCACCGGCGCCAGCAGCTTGCGACCCTTGAGGGTCTCCTGTTTCCAGACCAGGGCACCGGTAATCTTGTTGATAGCCGCCAGTGTACCGTCAACATCCACGGCATAGACCTGGGCATTGTCCACCGCCACGCTTTCCGTGGTGGAGACGTTGAGCTGCCAGCGACGACGCACCTGCTGGGTATCGGTTGCCGTCAGCTGGGATTGGAAGCCGGCTGTGTACAGCGTGCCGTTGCTGTCGAGCACGAGATCACCGTCGATATCCATGAGACGCTCGATTTCGCCACGCCCACGCGAGTTGGTGACGCGGGTCTGCCAGATCGGCAAGCCAGATGCGAGATCGAGCTGATACAGGTCACCCTGGCCACTGACGGCGTAAACCTTGTCATTGCTGATCACTGGTGCAGCATTACCGCGCAGGGACAGCGGCGGAACCGGCGTATCGAACTGCCAGCGACGCTTGCCGGTGGCACGTTCAAAGACTTGGACACGACCGTCGAGCGTCTGCACCACAACTTCCTTGGCGTTCAGGCGCGGCGTGGACAACAGTGCCGAACCCAGCGCAGCACGCCAGACCGGCTTGCCATTCTTGTTGTTGATGGCCAGCAGATCACTCTGATCCGTACCGACAATCAGCAGGTCGTCATCAACGGCAACACCGCCGGTGACACCATCACTGAGCTTCACCTTCCAGCGCAACGAACCGGAAGCACGACCGATGGACTTCAGCACGCCATCGCGACTGGCCACGTAAATCGCCGGCGCCTGTACACCAGGCTCCAAATACAATGCCTCGCCGCCAGCACCGTTGCCGATGCTGACTGACCAGCGGTCGTCCATGCCAATGGCTTTTTCCGGCAGGCGGGCCAGCTCGCCCGCTTTCAGCGGGGCTGCCGTAGCGGTATCCGCAACAGGCACGCTGTTGCAGGCACTCAGCGTCAGTGCCGCGAGAGCGGCTGCCAGCATCAGAAGCTTCATGGCTGCACTCCAATCACATCGCTGGCACGCTTGGCAGGCGTCAGCCCAACCTCGGCGAGCTTCAGATCCAGCACCGGACGTGCCTCATCGCGTGCGGCCAGAGCCGCATCGGCGGCAGCGTAAGCCTTTGCCGCAGCGTCACGCTGGCCTTGCTGCAGGAGAATGTCGCCACGAATTTCCGACACCAGCGGCGCTGCGGCATCCGCATCACCTGCATCATCGAGTACCGCCAATGCAGCCGGATATTGTTTACGAGCGGCCAGCACACGCGCCAGGCGGGTTTGTACCAGCAGCTTCATTTCAGCGCCGGGCTTGAGCTCCAGTGCGGTGCGCAGCTGCTTTTCAGCAGCCGCCAGGTCACCGCTGTCAACCGCACGCTTGGCCAGCAGCAAAGCCGCATCGACGGCATACGGGGTACTCGCGTATTCATCAATGAGCTGACGACCAATGCGTTGAACATCCGTATTGGCCGCTTTGTCTTCAGCATTGATGCTGACCCGCTGCATGGCCGACGACATCTGCTGCTGCAAGGCCTGAGCCTTGGTTGCGCTGTCGATGCTGGTATTGCTCCAGTAGCGCCAGCCGGAAAAGCTGAGCAAAACCACTGCGATAGTGAGCAGCACTGGCGTGCCGTAGCGTTGCCACCAGGTTTTCAATTGCTCAATGGTTTCGTCTTCGTTATAGCTCACAACCTACCCCTCGTTAATCAGCCTTGCGCCCATGCCTGCCGAATGTGTTCGGCGGCATCGGTCATGGCACAGGAAATTTGTTCGCGGTCAGCACGCAGCCACTTGATACCGACGGTCTGCTGCGTCACTTCTGCCTCGCCGATGATCAGTGCAAGCTGCGCACCTGACTTGTCGGCTTTGCGGAACTGTGACTTGAAGCTGCCACCGCCGCAGTTATACACGATTCGCAGCGCCGGCAATGCATCGCGCAGCTGTTCGGCGAGCACCACAGCCTGTTGCGAGGTGCCTTCGCCAACCGCCAGCACCATGACATCAGCCTCTGTGCTTTCACTAACCGGCTGGACAGCATCGAGCAGCAGGACCAAACGCTCGAGACCGATGGCAAAGCCAACGGCCGGGGTGGCCTGCCCACCGAGCTGCGTGACCAGACCATCGTAGCGGCCACCGGCACAAACCGTGCCCTGCGAGCCCAGCGCCGTGGTCACCCACTCGAATACGGTCTTGTTGTAGTAGTCGAGACCACGCACCAGATTCGGGTTAACGCGATAGCTGACACCGCAGGCATCGAGTTGATCACGGAATGCCGCAAAGTGCTGGCGCGAGCCGTCATCGAGATAGTCGGCCAGCTGCGGGGCATCGCGCAGCAACGCCTGGGTGCCGGCATCCTTGCTGTCGAGAATGCGCAGCGGATTGGTCGTGAGGCGGCGCTGCGAGTCGTCATCGAGCTGTGTGCGGAACTGCTCCAGATACGTCACCAGCGCCTGACGATAGAGGGCACGGCCCTCGCTCTCGCCGAGGCTGTTGATTTCCAGCGTGACCACATCCGTCAGACCGAGCTCACGCCACAGGCGCGCACTGAGCAGAATCAGTTCGGCATCCATGTCGGCACCGGCCTGGCCAAAGGTTTCCACGCCAAACTGATGAAATTGGCGGTAACGGCCTTTCTGCGGACGCTCGTAGCGGAACATCGGACCGGTGTACCAGAGCTTGGGGCTCTGGTTGTGTGTGAGGCCATGCTCCAGGCAGGCGCGCACACAGCCGGCCGTGCCTTCCGGGCGCAGCGTCAGGGACTCGCCGCTGCGATCCTCGAAGCTGTACATTTCCTTTTCAACGATATCGGTGACTTCGCCAATGGCGCGCTTGAACAGCGCCGTCGGCTCCACCACCGGCAGGCGAATTTCACGATAGCCATAGCGCTGCATGAGTGTGCGCAACACGCCTTCCAGCTGCTGCCAGCGCGGCGTGGCCTCGGGCAGCATGTCATTCATGCCACGGATGGCGTTAATACGACTCATGAACAATATCCAGATGCGTCCGGCTTATTCCGCCGACGCTTTGACAATTAATTTGGCATCGGCGGCAGCCTTGTCGGCCACCTTGGCACGCACCATCGCTTCGATTTCATCGACCAGGTTATTGGTGTCGATCAGATGACTCTTTTCACCGTTGCGATACACCAGGCTCTTCGGCAAGGCACCGACCACGCCGATGTCGGCCTCCTTGGCCTCGCCCGGGCCATTGACCTTGCAACCGATCACAGACACATCCATGGGCGTGCGCACATCTTCGAGACGCGCTTCGAGCGCATTCATGACGCGGATGACATCGAACTCCTGACGCGAGCAGCTCGGGCAGGCGATGAAATTGATGCCGTTGGAGCGAATGCCCAGTGACTTCAGGATGTCGAAGCCGACTTTGACTTCATCCTCCGGCTCCGCTGCCAGCGACACGCGCAGGGTATCGCCAATGCCGTTGAGCAGCAGACCGCCCATGGCCACGGCCGACTTCACAGTGCCGGAGCGGAACACGCCGGCCTCGGTCAGGCCGAGATGCAGCGGGTTGTCGATCTGCGCGGACAGCAGGCGGTAGGCATCCAGCGTGAGAAAGACATTGGATGCCTTCACGCTGACCTTGAATTCGTGGAAGTTCAGGCGATCCAGAATGTCGATGTGGCGCATGGCCGACTCAAGCAGCGCAGCCCCTGTGGGTTCGCCGTACTTCTTCTGTAGATCCTTTTCCAGCGAGCCGGCATTGACCCCGATACGAATGGAGATGCCGTGGTGACGCGCCGCTGCCACCACCTCACGCACTTTGTCATCGGAACCGATATTGCCCGGATTGATGCGCAGGCAGTCGACGCCCTGCTCCGCCACCGCCAGCGCAATGCGATGATCAAAATGAATGTCGGCAACCAGAGGCACGCCCGGCACCTGCTTGCGAATCAGACCGAACGCAGCAGCAGCCTCCATGGACGGTACCGAGACACGCACGATATCGGCACCCGCCGTGACACAACGCTGAATCTGCGCCACCGTCGCCGCGACATCGCAGGTCTCGGTGTTGGTCATGGTCTGCACCGTGATCGGGGCATCACCACCCACGAAAATGTTGCCGACACGAATCTTTCGGGTCAGGCGGCGCTTGATCGGTGACTCATGCATATCAGGCATTTCCTCAATGACGACAAGAGCCGTCGCGCAGGCTCAAGGGCGTTTGATTACGGCTTGGGAGCCGCCGATGGTGCCAGACGGAAACTGGCAATCTCGCCACGCGCATACTGCTTCAAATTCACCGCACGACCATTACGGCTCAGGGCCGTGACATTGACGTTACCGATGTTGATCGAGAATGGCGCCTGCCCCGTGACCGTGACTGCCTGTCCGGCATTTTTCAGGCCGTAGACCAGCTCCTGGCCCGTGGCATCACGGACACTGATCCAAGACTTGCCGGTAAAGCTGAAGTTCAGGCTGTCGATACCCGGCGGCACACTGGCAGCCTTGGGGACCGGGGCCGGGGCCGGGGTAGCCGTCACAGGAATAACCACAGGCGCTGCCGCAGCAGGCTTAGCGGCTAAGGCAGCAGTGCCGGGCGCAAGCACAACCGGAACCGCAGGTGGCGCTTTGGCCACAACGGGTGCCGCAACAGGTGCAGGTACCGCGACTGACGAGGCAGGTGCTGCTACTGCAGGCAGTGCCGCCGCCGGGGCAGCTACCGTACCAGGGGTTGGCAGCACAACTGCTTCATCCGGGACATCTGTTGCTGGCAGCTCCTCAGAGGCAGCCGGCTCGACAGTGGCTACCGGCACCGGCACTGCCGGGACGGACACATCGGGCGGTGCCTGCTGGGCCATGTCAGCATCAATGTCGATAACACCATTATCGGCCATCGGTTCGGTATTACTGTCATCGTTGCTTTGCCAGAACAAAGTCCCTAGCAACAGCAACAGCAACAGAGCCAGCGAGCCCAGTGATAACAGCTGGGCCATATTGACCTGCTTCAACCCGGTCATGGCCTTGCTGAGGCTGCTCGGCATATCGCTGGCTTTGCGTGTTGCAACCTGGGAAATACCTATGCTGGCACGCTGCATGGACGAACTGGATGCACTCAATGATGCCGGCACCGTGATGCCTTGCGCCGCTGCCAGCAGATCCATCTCGGCGATCAACGCCGAGCCGTCCAGATGCACGAGCTGTGCATAACGACGGGCATAGCCACGGGCAAATGCCAGACCCGGCAAAGCGGCATAGTCATCCGCCTCCAGCGCCTGCAGATACTTGGGCGAAAGATTGGTTTCGGCAGTAACGTCGTCCAGTGACAAGCCCCGGGCTTCGCGAGCCAGCCGTAGTTTCTGCCCCGGCGTCGGGCCGGTGCTGATGGCATCCACAGATACATCCAGTTCGTCAGGCGAGCTCACGGAAACATTCCTCAAAACTTAACAAGTTGCGGGTCAAACCCGGATAATTTCATTATTGCGTGCCTGCGCCTGCCAGCGCTCCGCACGACGCGTACGATCCTTTACCTGACCGACCAGCTGTCCGCAAGCTGCGTCAATGTCATCACCGCGTGTGGTGCGAATAGTACAGGTGTAACCGGCACGAATCAGCTGATTCTGAAACTCAATGATCTGCGCTCGCGGGGTACTGCCATAGGGGGCGTGCGGAAACGGATTGAACGGAATCAGATTGATCTTGCTGGGGACATCGCGCAACAGCTCGATGAGCTGGCTGGCATGCTCGGGCTGATCATTGACGCCCTCCAGCATGACGTACTCCATGGTCACGCGACGACGCCCCACCTCACTGCCCTGATGGTGCAAGAGCCAGCGCTTGCAGGCCGCCATCAGCTCTTTCAGCGGATACTTCCGGTTGATCGGCACCAGCTCGTTGCGCAGCTCGTCATTGGGGGCATGCAGCGATACCGCCAGCGAGACATCGATGGCCTGGGTGAACTTGTCGAGCATAGGCACAACGCCTGAAGTCGACAGCGTGACACGACGCTTGGACAGGCCGTAAGCGAAGTCATCGAGCATGAGACTCATGGCGGGAATGACGGCATCGAGATTGAGCAAGGGCTCGCCCATGCCCATCATCACGACATTGGTCAGTGCCCGCGTGCGTGTCAGCTCACCATCGGCATTGCGCCCGCTGAACTCACCCTCATCCAGATAGGAGCGATTGGCGATCCAGACCTGCCCGATGATTTCCGCCGGCGTCAGATCGCGCATGAAGCCCTGTTTGCCGGTCGAGCAGAAGCTGCAGTCGAGAGCACATCCAACCTGGGAGGAGACGCACAAGGTTTTGCGCTCACCATCGGGAATGAGCACGGTCTCGACCATGGCATTGGGGCCGACTTCGATGATCCACTTGCGCGTGCCATCCGCCGAAAAATGCTTGTAGGTGACCTTGGGCGGACACACTTCGGCAAATTGCTCAAGCTTGACGCGCAAGGATTTCGCCAGATTGGTCATGTCCGAGAACTCGGTCACGCCCTGCTGATGAATCCACTTCATGACCTGCCCGGCACGAAACTTCTTTTCACCGATGGTGGCAAACCAGGCCTCCATCTGCTCACGGCTGAGGCCGATCAGATTGACCTTGGCGGGGGGAACAACAGCAGTATTGGCAACATCAGTCATGGCAAGCTCGACGGGTTATTACACCAGTTATGTCGGGGGATGGCGCAGAGCATGAGCTTAGCGCTTTACGCAATTTTATGCGCTTTTTTCATGCACAAAGGCCGCAATACCTGTGTAATGCGGCCTTTGCAAACACTTCGCCGTTTTCACGGCGACCCTGCACGGCAATACCTGCAGGGCTTGACGCGACCTTAGCGGGTACGCGCGCAGACTTCCAGCGAGCTGAAGAAGTATGCAATCTCACGAGCAGCCGACGACGTCGAATCCGAACCGTGAGCAGCGTTTTCATCGATGCTGACAGCGAAGTCGGCACGGATGGTGCCCGGAGCGGCATCTTTCGGGTTGGTGGCACCGAGAATGTCACGGTGAGCCAGAACGGCGTTTTCGCCTTCCAGCGCGCTGACCACAACCGGGCCCGATGTCATGAAGGCAACCAGGTCATTGAAGAAACCACGACCAGCGTGCTCGGCATAGAAGCCTTCAGCTTCAGCCTTGGACAGGTGCTTCATCTTGGTGGCAACGATCTTGAGGCCGGAGGCTTCAAAACGGCTGAAAATGGCACCAATGGCGTTCTTGCCAACAGCGTCCGGCTTGATGATGGAAAGCGTGCGTTCAACGGCCATGGTCGGCTCCAGTGTCACAATGAGAAAAAGGCGTCCGGCGAATGACATGCAGGAACTTGGGCGCGAATTATACCGGCGTATATGGCTAACTGCTAGAGATGGTTTGGGTTCTTTAGCTGGTCCGCGTGTGGCCCAACCTCTGCAGTCAGCTCAACATCGCTCAGGTGGTGCGTGGCGAACCCACCCTTTTTGGAATACGGAAGTTCAGTGGCGTATGAGAGTGCTGTCGGCGCTGACGGGTAACACAGGTCGCGCCGTCATGCGCCATGGATGGCGCATGAGAGCCTACATGGATGTATTCACGGCGTGCGCGACTTGTATTACCCGTCAGCGCCGGCCGACCTATCAATGCTTCTCTGAAGCGTGATTCAAGGTATAGCGGGGAATTTCAATCACGAGGTCGTCAGTTCCCATCACCGCCTGACACGACAACCGCGACTCCGCCTCCAACCCCCAGGCCTTGTCGAGCATGTCTTCCTCCAGCTCATCGAGCTCATTGAGCGAGTCAAAGCCTTCGCGCACCACCACATGGCAGGTCGTGCAGGCGCAAGACTTCTCGCAGGCGTGCTCGATGGCATAGCCCTGGCGCAGCGCAGCATCGCAAATGGTCTCGCCGACGTCGGCCTCGATCACGGCACCGTTCGGGCAGATCTCGTGGTGCGGCAGCAGGATGATGTTGGGCATGTCAGTTTTCCTCGAAATCAGTCAGCGTCTTGCCCGTGAAGGCCTGACGGATGCCGGCGTCCATGCGCCGGGCAGCAAAATTTTCACTGGCGTGGTTGAGCGCGTCAGCCGCGGCAGTGATGGCCGCGGCATCGTCGGCAGCGGCCAGCGTTTTCAAGCCCTGCACAGCAGCCTGCAATTCGGCCCGCTCGGGCGCACTGAGCAGATCACCCTGCTGCGCCAGCGCCGCTTCAGTGGCAATCCACAGGCGCTCGGCTTCGGCACGGGCTTCGGCCAGCGTGCGCGCCTGCATGTCCTGCACGGCGGCGGCTTGGGACTCGCGTAACAGACGCAGAATGTCATCATCCTGCAAGCCCCAAGATGGCTTCACGACGATCTCGGCACGCACACCGGAAATAGTTTCTTCGGCGCTGACGCTGAGCAGGCCATCGGCATCGACCTGGAACAGCACACGAATGCGCGCGGCACCGGCGACCATCGACGGGATGCCCTGCAGCTCAAAGCGTGCCAGTGAGCGGCAATCGCTGACCATCTCGCGCTCGCCTTGCAGCACATGCAGGCTCATCGCGGTCTGGCCATCCTTGAAGGTGGTGAACTCCTGCGCGCGCGCGACCGGGATCGTGGTGTTGCGCGGCACGATCTTCTCGACCAGGCCCCCGTAGGTTTCGAGGCCTAGCGAGAGCGGGATGACATCAAGCAGCAGCAGATCACTGTCAGGCTTGTTACCGGCGAGAATATTGGCCTGTACGGCCGCACCGACCGCCACGACCTGATCCGGGTCGAGATGATCCAGCGCCGGCTTGCCGAAAAACTCAGCAACACGACGACGCACCAGCGGCACGCGCGTGGAGCCGCCGACCAGCACCACTTCGGTCAGGTCGGCAGGCTTCAGACCGGCATCGCGCAGAGCGCGACGACAGGCCCTCAGTGTGTCGTCCACGCGGGCCGCAATGAGCGACTCGAAATGCTCACGCGTCAGTGTCGCCTGCCAATCGGCCGGTGCACCGCCGGTGCCAGCCGCCAGTGACAGCGGCACCGACTCGCGCGAGCTCAGCGCTTCCTTGACGCGACGCGAGGTCTGCAAGAGGCGGCGCTGCACTTCGGCGTCCGGATTGACAATGCCGGCACCGACCATGATCCAGCTCGCAATGGCATGATCGAAGTCATCACCACCCAATGCCGAATCGCCGCCGGTGGCGAGCACTTCGAACACGCCCTGGTGCAGACGCAGAATGGAAATATCGAAGGTGCCGCCGCCGAGATCGTAAATGGCGTGGATGCCTTCGTGGTGCTGGTCGAGCCCGTAGGCGACCGCCGCCGCCGTGGGCTCGTTGAGCAGACGCAGCACCTTCAGGCCGGCCAGCGTGGCGGCATCCTTAGTAGCCTGGCGTTGCGCTTCGTCGAAGTAGGCCGGCACGGTAATGACAGCGCCGGTGATGTCGCCACCGAGAGCCGTTTCGGCGCGTTCACGCAGCACCTTGAGAATTTCTGCCGAGGCTTCGACCGGGCTTTTCAGGCCGGCGATGGTGTTGAAATAGGGCATGCCGTTATCGTGCATGACCAGCTCGTAGGGCAGCTGCTCACCGAGCTGGTGTGCGGCTTCAAGGCCGCGCCCCATGAAGCGCTTGACCGATACCAGCGTGTTCAGGGCATCGCTAGCCGCAGCCTGACGTGCGGCTTCGCCGACGACCACGGAAGCATCCGTCAGATAGCGCACCACGGAGGGCAGCAGCAGGCTGCCATCCGCTGCCGGCAGTACACGTGGCAAACCGCTTTGCACCGTGGCCACCAGCGAATGCGTGGTGCCCAGATCGATGCCGATGGCGAGTTTGTGTTGGTGCGGTGCCTGGCTCTGGCCGGGTTCGGCAATTTGCAGCAAGGCCATCAGAAATCGTCCAGTTCGTCTTCAAGGCGTTCACGCTGCTCGCGAATCTCGGCCAGCAGGCGTGTCATGAATTGCATTTTGCGCAAACAATCGGTGGCTTCCGGCCAATCTTCAGCGGCGTAGTCGAAGGGGAATTCGCGCAGCAACGCATCCAGCCAGTCCTGCGCTTCGGCTTCAATGGCGTCCAGCTCATGCAGCGCGGCAGCCTCTTCCAGTGACTCGCGCAGCTCCATCTGGGCCATCAGGAAATCGGTATCCATGACGCTGACGCGCTCGGCATCGCTGCCATGACCTGCCAGCTCCAGCAGGTAGCGGGCACGACGAACAGGATCGCGCAGCGTGTCGTAGGCAGCGTTGAGGTGCGAGGTCATTTGCAGGGCATGGCGCTGGGCAGCGCTGTCATCGGCAGCAACACGGTCGGGATGCAGTTGCTGCTGCAGGGCGCGCCAGGTCGGCTGCAAGGCATTGGCATCCAGCGCGAACGCCACGGGCAAGCCGAACAGGCTGAAGTAATCGGTGTTCAGGTTCACGCCAACACTCCGCTCAGACGGTGAAAGATTCACCGCAACCGCACTCGCCCTTTTGATTCGGGTTGGTGAACTTGAAGCCTTCGTTCAGGCCTTCCTTCACGAAATCCATCTGCGTGCCATCGAGGTACGCCAGGCTCTTGGCATCGACAATCACCTTGACGCCAAAGGAGTCAAAGGTCTGATCGCCAGCATCTACCGAATCCACAAACTCGAGCACATAGGCCAGGCCCGAGCAGCCGGAGGTCTTGATGCCGACACGAATGCCCTCGCCCTTGCCGCGACCTTCCAGGCAAGCTTGTACATGGCGTGCAGCCGATTCAGTCAGGGTGATGCCCACTTGCCTCTCCAGTTCTTCAGCAAAAAGCAGGCTTACGCGCCGTGCTTCTGGCGGTAATCGGCAATCGCTGCCTTGATGGCATCTTCCGCCAATACCGAGCAGTGAATCTTCACTGGCGGCAACGCCAGTTCCTGCGCGATCTGCGTGTTCTTGATGGTGGCTGCCTGATCCAGGGTCTTGCCCTTGACCCATTCGGTCACCAGCGAGCTGGAAGCGATGGCCGAACCGCAGCCATAGGTCTTGAAACGGGCATCTTCGATGATGCCGGCGTCGTTGACCTTGATCTGCAGCTGCATCACGTCGCCGCAGGCCGGCGCGCCGACCATGCCGGTGCCGACGGAATCATCGAGCTTGTCGAGCTTGCCGACATTGCGCGGATTTTCGTAGTGGTCGAGGACCTTGTCGCTGTAAGCCATGATATTTCTCCTGGTTGCAGAGGGGGCGCTTAGTGCGCGACCCATTCCACGGAACTGATGTCAACGCCGTCTTTGAACATGTCCCACAAGGGTGACAAGTCGCGCAGACGGTTGACGGCCTGGCTGGCGTGGCCAATCACGAAATCGATGTCTTCCTCGGTGGTGAAGCGACCGAGGGTGAAGCGAATGGAGCTGTGCGCGAGTTCATCGCTGAGGCCCAGTGCGCGCAGCACATAGGACGGTTCCAGCGAGGCCGAGGTACAGGCCGAACCGGACGACACCGCGAGATCCTTCAACGCCATGATCAGCGACTCGCCTTCCACGAAATTGAAGCTGACATTGAGGTTGCCGGCGATACGCTGCACGGCATCGCCATTGAGAAAGACCTGCTCCAGGCCCTGCAGGCCCATCCAGAGCTTGTCGCGCAGTACGCGCAGACGATCTTGCTCAGCGTGCATTTCCAGCTTGGCCAGACGGAAGGCTTCGCCCATGCCGACCAGCTGGTGCGTGGCCAGCGTGCCCGAACGCATGCCACGCTCGTGACCGCCGCCATGAATCTGCGCTTCCAGACGCACGCGCGGCTTGCGACGCACATACAGCGCGCCCACGCCCTTGGGGCCGTAGGTCTTGTGCGCGCAGAAGCTCATCAGATCAACCTTCATCGTCTCGAGATCGATGTCGATCTTGCCGGTCGACTGCGCTGCATCCACATGGAACAGGATGCCGCGAGCGCGGGTAATCTCGCCAATCGCCGCTATGTCAGTAATGGTGCCGATCTCGTTATTCACATGCATCAGCGACACCAGCAGCGTGTCATCGCGCAGCACGGCTTCCACCGCTGCCGGATGAATCAGGCCCGTGCCTGCTTCCGGGTCAAGATAAGTCACTTCAAAGCCTTCGCGCTCGAGCTGACGGCAGGCATCCAGCACCGCTTTGTGCTCGATCTTCGAGGTCACAATGTGCTTGCCCTTGCTCTTGTAGAAGCCAGCCACGCCCTTGATGGCGAGGTTGTTCGATTCGGTAGCACCGGAAGTCCAGACGATCTCACGCGTATCGGCATTGACCAGCGCAGCAACATGGCCACGCGCATCCTCAACGGCCTCTTCTGCCTGCCAGCCGTAAAAATGCGACCGCGATGCCGGATTGCCGAAATTACCTTCGACGCGCAGGCAGTTCATCATGGCTTCGGCCACGCGCGGGTCCACCGGTGTGGTCGCGGAATAGTCGAGATAGATCGGACGCTTCATGAATAACCCCTAGCACTCAATTCAGTTCACCGCCGCCAAGCTGGCACCGGCTTCGATATCTTGGCGACGACGCACTTGCGCCTCGCTCTGGCGGATGGCCACCGCCTGCACTTGTCGCCGCGTCAGCAATTCCTGCAAGCTGATGTTGGCAAGGAAATGATGGATTTGCTCGCTCAAGTCCGTCCACAGTTCATGCGTAAGACAGGTCACACCTTTCTGGCAATCACCCTGGCCGCCACAGCGCGTGGCATCTACCGACTCATCCACGGCATCAATGATGTCAGCGACAAAAATGGCACTCGCCTCATGCGCCAGCTGATAACCGCCGCCCGGCCCGCGCACGCTGCTGACCAGCGCGCCCTTGCGCAACTTGGCGAACAATTGCTCCAGATACGACACCGAAATCGACTGGCGCTCGGAAATGTCGCTGAGGCTGACCGGCCCCTTTTGCGCATGCAACGCCAGATCCAGCATCGCAGTCACGGCGTAGCGGCCTTTGGTAGTCAATCGCATGCATGCTCTCCAACACTTGCCCTAGTATTTCAGTAGGATATTAATTCCCAGTGAAACAGTCAAGTATTAGACCTAGTGGAGCGGTCGGGATTGTAGGGAGATCGCACGTGCTTTGCTAGTCCGGCTTGACCGTCGCCAGCGTTGTTGCCAGCAACGCATCGGGCTTCTGATCGCAGACATTGATACCCGCCTCTTTCAAGGCCTTGCAGAACATGTCCATGCGCGCCTCGTTGGCTTGCATGTGGTCCAGCAGATCACGCATGGCATCCAGTACCGGATCCGGCAGATCCGGGTTGGCGGCATAGGCCTGGAAGCCGATCTTCGCGGCATAGTCGCGACGGGCCTGCTCAACCTCGTCAACCTCACTGCGAACAATGATGCGGCCCGGCGTACCGACCACCGTCGCCCCGGCCGGCACCGGTTTCACCACCACGGCGTTGGAGCCAATGCGTGCGCCCGCCGAAATCGTGATGGGGCCCAGCACTTTCGCGCCCGCCCCGACTACCACACCATTCTCTAGGGTGGGATGGCGCTTGCCGGCATCCCAAGACGTGCCGCCCAATGTGACGCCGTGATAGAGCGTTACATCATCGCCAATCTCGGCCGTCTCACCGATGACCACACCCATGCCGTGATCGATGAAAAAGCGGCGGCCGATCTTCGCACCCGGATGAATCTCGATGCCGGTCCAAAATCGCGACAACGTCGAAATGAATCGAGCCAGACCCTTCCAGTTCGCCATCCACAAGGCATGCGACCAGCGATGCGCCATCGCGGCATGCAGACCGGGATAATTCAGCAGCACCTCGAAACGCGTACGCGCAGCGGGGTCACGGGCAAAGACAGAGTCAATATCTTCACGAATGCGTTCAAACATCGGTTTTCCCCGAGGATTTCGCGGTAAGGGATACGCCACCACGACCGACTTTTTCGCCGCTCAGCGCCAGCACGCGCTTGAAAAAGCCGCGCAAGAGATTGTACTCCGGACGATCCAGGCGTGTGCGCCCAAACAGACGGCGCAGACGCGTCATGATCTGACGGGGATTTTCGGGATCGAGAAAGCCGATGGCAATCAGCGTGCGTTCGCAGTGGGCATAGAACTGGGTCATGTCTTCGCCATTTACCAGTTCCTCATCCCAAGGCACTAGGGTCATGGGCATGCTCGGCTGCGGGTGCGGATCTGACTCAGGCTGGGGACGCCTCAAGTACATCCCTGTAGGCTCGTGCTCGCCATCCATGGCTCGCAATGCCCCTGCCTGAGTCAGATCCGCACCCGCAACAGCTTGCTCATGCACTGAAGTCTGGTGGATGGTCGAACCTACCACTGGCGAAACATCGCTGGAGGGTGGGTTGGAGGCCCCGCCGGTAGTGACTACGGGAGTTGAGCTGTCGTTGAGCTGGGAGCGGGGGGATTCAGTTGGTGCGACTTCACGAGCCATGGATGGCGAGTGCGAGCCTACAGGGATGTTCTCGCGGCGATCGCACAGACTGAATCCCCCCGCTTCCGGCTCAGCGGCGTCCTCGGACTTCGATAGCAAACAGGCCATGCGCGCCTCATACGCCAACACTTGCACCGCCGCCGCCACATTGAGCACCCCATATTCCGGGTTGGTCGGAATAAACACATGGGCATGGCAAAGCATTAGCTCGTCGTTAGTCAGGCCACGATCCTCACGACCAAACACAAACGCAACCTTGGCACCCACACGCGCATGCTGCTCGGCGGCTTCGCCAGCACTGCGGGCATCGAGCTGCGGCAGGCCGATGGTGCGATTGCGCGCACTGGCACCGAGCACCAGCTGGCAGTCGGCTATCGCCTCTTCCAGCGTGGCAACAACACGCGCCTGCGCCAGCACATCAGAGGCGCTGGAAGCCAGCGCACTGGCATCGGCATGCGGGAATTGCTTGGGTGCGACCAGCACGAGGTCGTGCAGGCCCATGGTTTTCATGGCACGAGCAGCGGCACCGATGTTGGCCGGTAAGGTCGTGTTGACGAGGATGATGCGAGTCGAGATGTTCATAGGGCGCGCATGTTACACTATGCGCCTCAACCGTTCTTTATCAGAGTCTGTTCCATGCAACCCATGCTGACCATGGCGCTGCGCGCCGCCAATTTGGCCGCCGACATCATCGCCAAGGCCGCCGACCGCCTCGATCTCGTCGATGTCGAAGCCAAAGGCCTCAATGATTACGTGACGCAAGTCGATAAAGCCGCCGAGCGCGCTATTATCGAGTTCATCCGCAAGACCTACCCCAGCCATGCGATTCAGGCTGAAGAGTCAGGCTTTGTGGCGGGCAAGGGCGGCGAGCAGGAATGGCTCTGGATCGTCGACCCGCTCGATGGCACCACCAATTTCATCCATGGCTTCCCGCAATACGCGGTATCGATTGCCATTCAGCATAACGGCGTCACCGAACATGCCGTGGTGCTCGATCCGATGCGCCGCGAAGCCTTCAGTGCCAGTCGTGGTGGTGGTGCGGCCATGAACGGTCGTCGCCTGCGCGTATCCGAGCGCCGTGGTCTGGAAGGTGCACTGATCGGCACCGGCTTCCCCTTCCGCCCGGATCAGATGCACGCAATGGATGGCTACCTGAACATGTTCAAGGCTGTCGCCAGCCAGACAGCGGGTCTTCGTCGCGCCGGCTCAGCCGCGCTGGATCTGGCTTATGTGGCCGCCGGGCGTCTTGATGGTTTCTTCGAGTTCGGGCTGGCACCGTGGGATATCGCTGCCGGCGAGCTCATCATTCGTGAGGCCGGCGGTCTGGTGTCCGACTTTGTAGGCGGTCATGGCTATATGGAAAGCGGCAACATCGTTGCCGGCAATGCCAAGGTATTCAAAGGTCTGCTGACAACACTGGCACCACATCTGCCGGAAGCACTGAAGCGCTGACGGACTCAGGAGCTGGCGCCGAGATGCATCATCGAGGCGCCATCAAAGCCCTTTGAACTGATGCGAGATACCCACGCGCAGATTGCTAAAGTCATACGCATTATCAAGCTGATCGGGCTGCCCCATATCAGCCCAGCGCGCTTCCATGAACAAATTTGAATCATTGAACTGCCGACGCAAACCGAACAGGCCCTCATAGGCACTACCACGAGTCATTTGCATCATGCCGGCACTGGCATACGCAGAAAATCCGTCGCCCAGCTTGTAAAGGCTGTCTATCCCAAAACCCATGCCGAAGTTGCTGGTTGCTGCCAGACCTTGAGTCGGGCTCGACCACTGATATCGCACAACTTCTGCACGCGGTGCCAAGTGAAAGTCGCCAGTGTTCGGCAGATTCCATGACAGCCCATTACGCTGCTGACTGAAGCTCACCGCATTGGCATTCTGGCAACCCGTTTGCGCGCAGGAAACGCCATCGAGACTGGATTCGCTGCTCACCAGGCTAAGGCCGGCATCCGATGCACGAATACCCCCTTCAATAGAGTCGAAGGCACTACGCAAGCGCTTCTCTTCGCTGGTCAACGGTTTTAATGGCGCAGGCAGCTCGGCAAACAGGTTTTTCAGCGATAGCCAAGGCCTCAGTTCAACGCCATGCGCGCTGCCTGCTGCCAAGGAAATTGCAATCACCAGCTTCTTTTTCATGCCCGCCACTATTCAGTGAGTGAGGAATGAGTCAAGAGTTGCCTAAATTTCAAACAACAACAAGCTTGATTTGTGAGCACTTTGTTGTACTTGCGTGAGCTCATCCACCCATCAGCTGGTAAGGACCACCCGCTGTCAATGCCCGCTGATAGGCCGAACGTGCCTGAATACGCTGTAAAAATGCCGCCACTTTCGGCCAGCGCGCATCCAGCCCGCCACGGGCAGCAGCTGCCTCAACAGGGAAGCTCATCTGCACGTCAGCAGCCGTGAACTCATTACCAGCGAACCATTCAGCACGCCCCAATTCTGCTTCCAGATAGTTCAGGTGCTGCAAGATCTGGGGGTCAATGAAGCTTTTTTGCGCCCCCTCAGCAACCTTGCGCACCAAAGGTCGCAACAACGCTGGTAACGCTGGCGATTTTGGCAGAAAGGTAAACACCAGCTTGAGCAACAACGGCGGCATCGCCGAGCCTTCGGCAAAATGCAGCCAATACGTGTAGCGCAAGCGCTCCGGCGTACCGGTCGCCGGCTGCAACCGTCCCTGACCATAGCGCTCAATCAGATACTCAATAATCGCACCAGACTCCGCGACGGTAATATCATCATCCGTAATGACCGGCGACTTCCCCAACGGATGCACTGCACGCAACTCAGGCGGTGCCAGCATGGTTTTGGCATCACGCTGGTAGCGCACCACCTCGTAGGGCAAGCCCAACTCTTCGAGCAGCCAGAGAATACGCTGCGAGCGCGAGTTATTGAGGTGGTGAACGCGAATCATGGACGGTCATCCTCTTCTTTCTTGACTTCGATAATGAAGTCTTCCTTGGACAAGCCCATCGCCAATGCATAGCTGGTGGCAATGTAGATAGACGAGTACGTGCCGGCAAAGAGACCGATGAGCATGGCCACCGAGAACCAGTGCAGCGCAGGGCCGCCGACCAGCAGCAGAGCAAAGACCACAAGCGCCACGGTCGCCACGGTCATGATGGTACGACGCAAGGTTTCGGTCAGCGAAATATCAACAATCTCGATAGCTTCGGCTTTGCGCAGCTTGCGGAAGTTCTCACGAATACGGTCAAACACCACAATCGTGTCATTCAGCGAATAACCAATAAGCGCCAGTACGGCGGCCAGTACGGTCAAATCGAACGGCAACCCGAAAAGCGAGAACACACCAACCGTGAACAACACATCATGAAAGAGCGAAATCACCGCGCCTACCGCAAACTTGAAACGGAACCGCAGCGCGACGTAAAGCATCATCATGGCCAGTGAAAGTGCAATCGCCATCAACGAGTTGGCATAGAGCTCATCACCGACTTGCGAGCCGACACTATCTACTTGTCGGACCTCGGCCGGATTACCGGGCGTACTGGCCAGACTGGCAATTTTCAAGCCCAGGCTGGTGGCATCGCCCGGCTGTGGCGGCAGACGCACAATCACCGAGTTGGCATCGCCAAGGTATTGCACAACGGCATCTTCAACATCCGCTGCCGCCAGGGCCCGACTGATTTCCTGCTGCTGCACAGCTTGCTCGAAATGCAGCTCAACCGCGGTGCCGCCGGTGAAATCAAGGCCCAGATTCAAGCCTTTGGTCACCAGCGAAACGAGACCTACCAGAACCACGGCAGCCGAAAAAATGGCCATGCCGCGGCGAAACCGCATAAAACGAATAATCCGGGGCTCAGACATGACGCGTCCTCAAATACTCAAGCGGGTGACGCGACGGCCACCATAAATTAATTGCACGAGGCCACGCGTAAACGTAATCGCCGTGAACATGGAAGTCAGAATGCCGATGGCCAGTGTCACGGCGAAGCCCTTGATCGGTCCGGTGCCGATCGAGAACAGAATGACGGCAACGATGAGCGTCGTCAGGTTGGCATCGAGAATGGTGCCGTAAGCACGGTCATAGCCCGCGACAATCGATGACTGCGGCGACAACCCCCGCCTCAGCTCCTCGCGAATACGCTCGAAAATCAGCACATTGGCATCCACGGCCATGCCGACAGTCAGCACGATACCGGCGATGCCGGGCAATGACAGCGCAGCACCAATGGCACTCATGACCGCGACCAGAACCGCGACATTGAAGAACAGGGCAATGTTCGCCACCACGCCGAAAACGCGGTAGAAAATCACCATGAAGATCGCTACCAGCGCAAAACCAACCTGTGTGGAAAGCATGCCCTTGTCGATATTATCCTGACCGAGACTAGGGCCGACCGTGCGCTCCTCAACAAAGTACATCGGCGCGGCCAGGGCTCCGGCACGCAGCAACAACGCCAGCTCCTGACCTTCCGCCGGCGAATCCAGACCGGTAATGCGGAACTGCGAGCCGAGCATGGACTGCACAGTAGCAACATTGATCACGCGCTTATCGATGTAAGGCTCGCGCACTTCCGTGACTTTGCCCGCCGCATCGGTATCAAAGCGGACACGCTGTTTGTTTTCGACAAACAAAACCGCCATTTGCCGACCGACATTGTCGCGCGTGGCATCGGCCATCAGGCGTCCACCGCGGGAGTCGAGATTGATATTGACCTGCGGCTGCGACAGCTCATCAAAACTCGACTGTGCATTTGTCACGCGCTCACCGGTGACGATCTTGCGCTTCTCCAGCAAGACCATGCCACCCTGGCTGCGCTCAAAACGCTCGGTGCCGGGGGGAGCAGAAAAGCCTTCCGCCGACTCCGTGCTGGTAAAGCGGAACTCCAGGCTGGCTGTACGCCCAAGGATGCGCTTGGCTTCGGCAGTATCCTGCAGACCCGGCAACTCAACCACAATGCGATTGCTGCCCTGGCGCTGCACCACGGCCTCCGCAACACCGAGCTCATTGATACGATTACGCAATGTGGTCAAATTCTGACCGATTGCATAGTCCGTGATCTCACGACGCTTTGCAGGCGTGAAGCTGAGCGTCAGCGCAGGGCCTTCCCCACCCTCAATCGCCTCACCCTGAAAGTCCGGCAGCTCGGTACGCAGCAAGCCTTGTGCTGCATCTCGATCGGCTGTGGAGGCAAAACGCACTTCCAATGCGCCATCCGGCAATTCAGAGACAGCGCGATAGCTCAGCTGCTTGTCGCGCAGCAGCTTCTTGATATCGGCAACATAGCCCTCCTGGCGCTGCTCCAGGGCTTTATTGACATCAACCTCAAGTTTGAAATGGACACCGCCACGCAAATCCAGACCCAGCTTCATCGGCTTGCCACCGATACTGCTGAGCCAGTCTGGCGTGGTCGGCGCCAGATTCAGTGCCACCACATAATTCTCGCCCAGAGCCCGACGGAGGATGGCCTGCGCTTGCACCTGAGCCTCCGGTGTCTTCAAGCGCAACAACACGCCTTTCGCCTGAACTTCATCACCATGATGAACAATTTTGGCTTCATCCAGCGCAAACGCAGCACGCTTGAGCAGCTCAGCATCCACCGGCACGCTGGCTTGCGCGCCAGAGACCTGCAAAGCGGGCTCGTCCGGATAGAAGTTGGGAAGGGCATAAATCGTACTGACCAGCATGACCAAGAAGATCAGGGCATATTTCCAGGCGGGGAAACGCATGCGAACACCTGCAGACACAAAAAAGGGAAGCGCCCGATCGTTCGGGCGCAAAATAACTCAGAGGCTCTTCAGCGTACCTTTGGGCAGGCTGGCAACAACCGATGCTTTCTGGACTTTGACTTCCATGGTGTCGTTCAGCGCGACCACAGCGAAGTCACCTTCGAGCTTGACGATACGGCCGAGCAGACCACCGGCGAAAACCACTTCATCGCCCTTTTGCAGGTTGTCGACAAGCGCGCGCGCTTCCTTCTGGCGCTTGGCCTGCGGACGCCAGAGCAGGAAGTAGAAGATCACCACAAAGCCGACCAGCATGACCAGCTGGCCCGTCATGGACGGTTGACCGGCAACAGCAGCGCCACCTTCAGCCATGGCATCAGAAATCAGGAAACTCATTGCAACACTCCAGTTTTAAGGGTTAAGCGGGGGCGTGGGCAGGCCACGTCGGGCATAGAAGTCATCCACGAAGGCCTGCAATCTACCGGTTTCAATAGCCTCGCGCAAACCCGCCATGAGGCGCTGGTAATAGCGCAGATTGTGGATGGTGCCGAGTTGGGCACCGAGCATCTCGCCGCATTTGTCGAGGTGGTAGAGATAGGCACGGGTGAACCCGGTGCAGGCCTCGCAATCGCAGTGCGGATCAAGCGGGCCGGTGTCGGTCTTGTACTGGCTGTTGCGAATGCGGACGATGCCATCGGTGACGAAATAGTGGCCGTTGCGCGCATTGCGGGTGGGCATGACACAATCGAACATGTCGATGCCGCGACGCACGCCCTCGACCAGGTCCTCGGGCTTGCCGACGCCCATGACATAGCGCGGCTTGTCGGCCGGCAGATGCTCGGGCAGGAAATCGAGGATGCGGATCATGTCTTCTTTCGGCTCGCCGACAGACAGGCCGCCGATGGCATAGCCGTCGAAGCCGATCGCTTCCAGACCGGCCAGCGACTGCAGACGCAGATCCTCGTACATGCCGCCCTGAACGATGCCGAAGAGCGCGTTCGGATTGCCTTCGTGCGCATCCTTCGAGCGTTTCGCCCAGCGCAGCGACAGCTGCATCGACTTGTCGGCCTCCTGATGCGTGGCCGGGTACGGCGTGCACTCATCGAAGATCATGACGATGTCGGAGCCGAGGTCGCGCTGGATGTGCATGCTGTCTTCGGGGCTCATGAACACGCGGCTGCCATCCACCGGCGATTGGAACTTCACGCCCTCCTCGGTGATCTTGCGCAGCTTACCAAGACTGAACACCTGGAAGCCGCCGGAATCGGTGAGGATGGGCCCCTGCCACTGCATGAAACCGTGCAGATCTCCGTGTGCCTTGATGACCTCGGTGCCGGGTCGCAGCCAGAGGTGGAAGGTATTGCCGAGGATGATCTCGGCCCCAATCGCGTGGATGTCGCGCGGCAGCATGCCCTTGACCGTGCCATAGGTGCCGACCGGCATGAATGCCGGCGTCTGCACCGTGCCGCGATCAAACGTGAGCTCGCCGCGACGGGCCTTGCCGTCGGTGGCTTTCAGGGTGAATTGCATCAGGACTCCGAAGGCCGGGCCGTGTCATCGGCGGGCTCACAGGCTGTAAGGCCGCGCGCAATGAACATGGCATCGCCATAACTGAAAAAACGATAACGCTGAGCGATGGCGTCGGCATACGCCGCCAGCACCGATTCGCGCGAGGCCAGCGCCGACACCAGCATGAGCAGTGTCGATTCCGGCAAGTGGAAATTGGTCACCAGCGCATCCACCAGCTGCCAGGGATAGCCCGGCGTGATGAACATGCGCGTGTCGCCGGCAAAGGACTGCAGCGTTTCAACGGCGCGGTCGTTACCGGCGGGAAAACCGGCGGCCAGCGACCACGCGTCAGGATCGGTGCCCTGCCCTGCCCAGGCCGCTGACTCCAGCGCACGAACACTGGTCGTGCCTACCGCCACGACGCGGCCGCCACGGGCTTTCGCAGCCTGCACCGCCGCCACCGTTTCGGCGCTGACGGTGAGCCATTCGGCATGCATGACATGATCGCGCAGGTCATCGGCACGCACTGGCTGGAAGGTGCCAGCTCCTACATGCAGCGTCACGAAAGCCGTCTCGATGCCGCGCGCGCGCAGGGCCGCCAGCAAGGGCTCATCGAAATGCAGACCGGCCGTGGGCGCCGCCACGGAGCCCGCCTCTTGCGCATACACCGTCTGATAGCGCTCCTGATCCGACGCCTCGGCAGCACGGCCAAAATACGGCGGCAGCGGCATTTCGCCGAGACGAGCCATCAGGCCTTGCCAGGGCTCATCAGCAGCCAGCAGGAAGAGGTCACCGGCGCGCTCACGCATGCGGATGCGCGTGCCATCGGCCAGAATCAGTTCGCTGCCGGGTTTGGGCGATTTGCTGGCGCGTACATGTGCCAGCGCTTCTTGCGGCGAAGGCAGCCGCTCGATCAGGATTTCCGCCTGACCGCCGCTGGCCTTGTGCGCGAACAGACGTGCCGGCATCACGCGCGACTGATTGAACACCAGCAGATCGCCGGCACGCAGCAAGGACGGCAGGTTGCGCATGTGCTCATGACGGATGCCACCGCTGTCGGCATTCAGACAAAGCAGGCGCGACGCACTGCGCTCGGGCAGGGGATAGCGCGCGATCAGCTCGTCGGGTAAGTCAAAATGGAAATCGCTGCGCTGCATGCCAACTCGCGGTCTGCCGGAATCAAAGGGCGCGCAGTATAACAGCCCGGGCTGTTTCGCCGCGACAAAGCTTGACGACCCTCATGGCATCGCTATAATCCGCGCACCTTCTCGGGCCGAGATGGCGGAACTGGTAGACGCAGCGGACTCAAAATCCGCCGGTGGAGACATCGTAAGGGTTCGATTCCCTTTCTCGGCACCATATTTGCACCCTCGCTACAATCGCATTCAGTTATTATTCAGCTCCCTCAATTCCTGAGTCCGAGTCATGTCTCGTCGCCCTGCTTACGGTCGGAAAAAGCGCACTCCTGTGACACCTGCCCCCAGCATCCAGGCACTGCCACGTGCCGGCATCGGCGTCCGCCTGATCGCATTGATTTACGACAGCCTGCTGCTGGTCGCGCTGGTTGCCGTGATCAATGTCATCGTTATAGCAATTTTCACGCCTTCTGCCGCCGCTGCTGGCAACAGTGCCACCCTGCTCTCGCCCGTCATACGGCAGGGCCTCATGTTTCCGCTCAGCATGGGCGCAATATTCTGCTTTTATGGCTATTGCTGGACGCGCAGCGGACAAACCCTAGGCATGCAGACCTGGCGCCTGGAGTTACGCGACCTCAATGGCCAGCGCCTGAGCTGGAAGCGCAGCCTGCAGCGCTTCATCGCCGCCAGTGCGCTGCCGCTGCTGTCTGCAACGGCATCCTGGCTCTTGCATCCGCATGACCTGCGGGTGCTCGCCATCAGTGTTTTCGCCGGTCTGGCCGCCAATTATCTGTGGGCCCTGCTGCCATTCAGTTATGGCTCAGGGCGCAGCTTCCATGATCAGCTGTCTGACACCGCTGTGCTGCGCATACCACCCACAGCACGCAAACCTTATCGCTTTCTAGGCTTGTTTGGTGACAAGTCATCGCATTGAGCGAGGCGTTCAGAGCGTACTGACATAATAGAAAGTAGCCAGTGCCGCCACCAAAAACAGTGACCACCAAGGCAGATGAGCCAACGCTTTGGCCAGAGGCTGCCACTGCAGCGTCTGCCAGCGTGGCCAGCGCCACTTAGGCGGCTGCGGCCAACGCAAAAGCTTCTGCCACTGGGGGAGCTGCTGCAGGCGCTGGCGCACACTCAGTCGTGGCTGCACGGGTGTTTTCAGCACCTGCTTGCTGGCGAGAGCCTCCGGCGTCAGATCCTGACTGAGGGCATGCCAGGCGGCTTCGACAGAATCGAGCATCTGCCGACGTGTCTGCCAGGCTTCCTGCGCCGACAACTCACCAGCAAGCTGCAAGCGCACCAGCTCACGCAAGGCGGCGTTGACTTCCTTGAGATCATCGCCTGCTGTCGTCATGGCATCGTCCTCGCGGCAGATGCTTCACCGTCACTGTCGACATCGAGAATGACAAAGCTGAGATTGTCACGACCACCCGCTGCCAAGGCTTCGGCCACCAACTCGCGCTGCGCAATCTCCGGCTCATGCGCAAGCCAGTATGCGAGGCGGGCATCGCTGATTTCGTTGTGCAGACCATCGCTGCAGAGCAGATAGCGGTCACCTGCCTGTACTCGCACGATAGCGAAGTCGGGCAGCAGTTCGCCATCGCCAATCAATCGTGTCAGCTCCTGCTCAGGCCCCAGATGATCCTGAGTCAGGCGCGTCAGACCTTGCTCGCGCCAGCGATAGATGCGGACATCGCCAACCCAGGCGAGCAGGCCCCAGGTCTGGGTCAGACGCATCAGGCCAAGTGTGCAGCCCAGCGTACGGCGCGGACTGTCCTGCTGCGAGAACTCGTAGAGCTGATCATGCACGGCCAGGACCAGATCCTCGATCTGATCGACCGCATCGGCCAGTGACGACTTCAGCTCCATATGCTCAATGGCATGCGCCAGCGCCGCGCTGGCCACATTGCCGGCATTGATGCCGCCCATGCCGTCGATGACCGCCCAAAGTCCCTCATAGTCGCGACAGACCAGGGCGTCTTCATTCTGTGCCCGGCGATTGCCTATATCAGTCGCGGACCATCGTTGCCAGCTGGTCATCATCAGCGTACCCGGTAAATGGCATAAGAGCCGGCCATGAGGCATAGCACAATCGGCAGCAGGGTCGCCCAGAAGGGTGAACCGTGGAACAGCAAACTGGCAAACCCGGCGGCATCCTGGCTATAACGAAACACCAGCCCGACCAGCACGCCTGTAATGATGCGCAGACCCAGCGTCACCGAGCGTAAAGGCCCGAAAATGAATGAGCAGGCAATCAATACCATGGAAAATACCGCCAGCGGGCTCAAGGCTTTTTTCCAGAACTGCAACTCGTAATTGCCGGCATCCAGACCTTGCTTGTGCAAGTAGCGCGCATATAAGCGCAACTCGGCCAGCCCGAGCTGTTCGGGGTCTGCGGCTGCAACGTGCAGAAAGTCCGGCGTCAGACGAACCGGCCAGAGAATCTGTTTCTGCTCGCTGACCTTGCTGCTGCCATCCGGTTGAAAATGTGTTGTCCGCAGCTCACGCAGCTGCCAGCCGGTCTTGCCGACATACTCACCGGTGGCCGCAAAGCTGGCCTCCTGCAACAGGCCCTGCTCATCATAGCGATAGCGGCTGACGCCCAGTAACTGCCCCTCCGGTGTCACCAGCTGGATATTGATGAGCTCTTGGCCCTCACGCTGCCAGTAGCCATTGATGCGCCCGGGGGTGTAATCCTGGCCTTGCGCTCGCGCCTTGAGAGTTTCAGCCTGCTGATCCGTGACGGGTACCACAAACTCGCCCAACGCCAGCCCCATCAAGATGATGGACAGAGCCCCGGCCATGACCCAGGCCACGATGCGCGCAATGCTGATGCCGGCAGCACGCATAACGGTCAGCTCTGAACTGGAGGCGAGCGCACCGAGACCGACCAGTGCTCCGATCAGTGCCGACATAGGCAGAACGGTATAGACATGGCCAGGCAGGACATAGAGCGTGTAGCGGAAGGCATCATAAGCACCGTAGCTGCCTTTGACGTTGTCAAGCTCGCCAATGAAGCTGAAGACCAGATCCAGGCCCAGCAACAGCGCTTGCACCAGCAACATGCTCGACAACACCGTAAAGCTGACATAACGCCCAAGCCGACTCATGTGCTTGAGCTCCGGCTTGCTGCATGCCGACGAGGCGAGCCCCATAGCATCACCAGCGCGAGGAAAAGATAGATGGCATGTACGCCCCAGTTCACGCTGGCATCCAGTGATTCTTTCTCGACACCATTCTTGACGGCTGCCAGCAGCACGACATAGCTCAGATACAAGACGATGGCAGGCAGCAGCTTCAAGTAACGCCCTTGTCGTGGATTGACTTTGGCCAGCGGCAGCGCAAGCAGGGCAATAATCGGCACCATAAGCACCAGCGACGTGCGCCAGCCCCACTCGGCTGAGGCCTTGGGACTATCGCTACGGGCCTGCCACAAGGCTGGCGTGGCAAGCGCCGCGACGTTATTGCCCATCACCGGAGTCTCCATTTGCTTCAGGCGCATGCGGTAGCGCTCGAAAGTGACTCGCTGGTAATCCGCGGCCCCGGCGCGTAATAACCAGCGCTCGCCATCCAGCAACTCAACGGTGTCCGGCCCGAGCACAGGGTCTGCAACACGACGCCCTTCACGGGCTCGCACAATGACCTGGCGCTCGCCAGTCGCGGCTGCATTGGCAGGAGCCGGCAGCGCTTCCAGCAAGATGACAGAGCGCAAGGTAGATTTGTCCGGACTCATGTCGGCATAAAGCATACGCTCGCCGACACGCTGGAAACGCCCCGGCTGAATCAGCTCGAACGTGCTGCGATTGGCTTGCTCGGCGTAGATGCGATCAGATTCGGCGACACCACTGGGCGACCACCACAGCGCCATCACGGCGGTCAGCACGGTGACCAGCGCCGTGGCTGGCAGCAGCCAGCGAATGATTTGGCCCGGTCCCACACCTGCCGCCGCCAGCACTGCCATTTCGTTGTCGAGATATAGCCGGCCAAGCGCCAGCAACACGCCAATGAAGAGACCCAGCGGCAAAATCAGCTCCAAAAAGCCCGGCAAGCGGTACCACAGCACGGCACTCAGCAGATCGACAGCGATCTTGCCGTTCGCCGCCTTCTCGAAAAACTGAATGACGCGGCTACTCATCAGAATGACCGTGAGCAGACCGGCCACGGCAAAACTGGTCGCCAGCACTTGCGTGGCTAGGTATCGGCGGATGATCACACAAGCATCCTTGATGACAGGTGGAAAATGACGGTTTGAAAATAGCGTTCAGGGCGCCTGCGCTACGCTGGCAAAAGCCGCCCTGACCATTACACTAGCGGGAGATTATCAAACATCGCTCCGGCTTTGTCTTGCCACATGATGTTACCGCCATAACCCTGCATTCTGTCTGGAGAAGTTCATGGAACTCGCCGTCGTCGCCGTTGCCGCCTCTGCCCTCGCGCTGGACAAGCATCCCGCTCTCGTTGTTGCCGTCTCGGGCAAGACCCTCGGCGCCAGTGCTGCCGCGCTGGATGTCGCTGCTGATGGCGCACTGTCCCGTGCACTGACGCATGCCGGTTTCGACGGCAAAGCTGGCCAGACGCTGCCGCTTTACGGCTTGCCCGGCATCAAGGCCGGCCTGGTGCTGGTCGTCGGCACCGGCGCACTGCCGGAGAGCGGCGAGCTGTCATTACAGGTCTGGCACAAGGTTGCGCTGGCCAGCGTGAAGGCGATTCCAGGCAAGATCGGCAAGGCGCTGTCCACCCTGACCGAAGTGCCGGTGGCTGGCAGCTCGCTTTCCAGTCGCGTCAGCGATCTCGCGCGCTTTGCGCTGGAAGCGAGCTATCGCTTCGACAACTACAAGTCGAAGAAGCCGGAAGCCGGCGATCTGCTCGCCAAGCTGAGTTTTGCCATCGCCGACAAGGCCGAGCTGAAGGCAGCCAAGGATGCGCTGATCTGGGGCCAGTGCATCGGCACCGGCCAGAGTTTCGCCCGTGACCTCGGCAACCAACCGCCGAATGTCGCCTACCCCGGCTATCTCGCTGAAATGGCGCGCGCGCTCGGCGACGACGGCAGTGTCAGCGTGGAAGTCCTCGGCGAGGCTGAAATGCACAAGCTCGGCATGCACTGCCTGCTCTCGGTATCGGCCGGCTCCGCGCACGAAGCCCAGCTGGTGACCATGACCTACAACGGCGGCAAGGCCAAGGATGCCCCGGTGGTACTGGTCGGCAAGGGCATCACCTTTGACACCGGCGGCATCAGCCTGAAGCCGGGTGCCGGTATGGACGAGATGAAGTACGACATGTGTGGCGCGGCCTCGGTGCTCGGCGTGATGGCGGCGATCAAGCTCGCCAAGCTCAAGCTCAATGTGGTGGGCGTGATTGCCTGCGCCGAGAACATGCCCTCGGGCACGGCCACGCGCCCCGGCGACATCGTGAAAACCATGTCCGGCCAGACCGTGGAAATTCTCAATACCGACGCCGAAGGTCGCCTCGTGCTCTGCGACGCGCTGACTTATGTGGAGCGCTTCAAGCCGGCAGCGGTGGTCGACATCGCGACGCTGACCGGCGCCTGCGTGGTCGCGCTCGGCAAGGTCGCGTCCGGTCTGTTTTCGACGCAGGACGCCCTCGCCGACGAACTCCTCGCCGCCGGCCAGCGGGTCGATGACCGTGCCTGGCGCATGCCGGTCTGGGACGACTACCAGGAGCTGCTGGACTCGCCGTTTGCCGACATCGCCAACATTGGCGGCCCGACTGCCGGCTCGATCACCGCCGCCTGCTATCTGGCGCGCTTCACCAAGGCCTACCCCTGGGCGCATCTCGACATCGCCGGCACGGCCTGGCTGAGTGGCGCGCAGAAGGGTTCGACCGGTCGCCCGGTGCCGCTGCTGCTGGAATTCCTGCGCGCCCGCGCAGCGGCCTGAGGCGCTCGTGGAAATCACCTTCTATGTGCTCGCGGCTGACGCGCCCCTGTCGGCACGCCTGACCACGGCCTGCCGACTGGTGGACAAAGCCTGGCAGCAGAATCGCAAGATTCTGCTGCAGGCGGCGAACCGAGCCGAAGCGGAAGCGCTGGACGAGCTGCTCTGGGCCTTCAAGGCCGAAGCCTTCATTCCGCATCATCTGGTCGGTGACGGCCCGACGCCGCCACCGCCGGTACGCATCGGCTGGGAGACGCTGCCGACCGACAGCCGCGACATCCTGATCAATCTCGGCGCTGACATTCCGGCCGGGTTCGAGCGCTTTCAGCGTGTGATCGAGATTGTCGCCGGCAGCAGCGAAGAGCGCGAACAGGCGCGCGGGCACTGGAAGGAATACAAGCGCCTGGGTTATGCCGTGCAGGCGCATGAATTGAAGGGCTGAGATGAACTGGCTGATGATACTGTCACCGCTGAGTGCCTGGCTGGTGATGCTGGCGCTGAGCGCTCGCGCAGCTGGCGAAAGCCGACTGCCGTTTCGGGAGCTGCTGACTACGCGTCATCTTCTCTGGGCTTATGCTCTGCCCACGCTGCTGATTTTACTGCTGCAATACCTTGGACTGACTGATCGCCTGACCAGTCTCGGTCTGCTCATCTGTCTGCTCTCGGGCTGCGGCACGTCCGGTGCGGCACTGGCACGCAATACCGGCACTGCCTCGGGCAGCGTCGTCGCACTCATGATCGCCAGCGCGGCCATCGCCATTATCACCCTGCCGCTGGCAACACTGGCGCTGCTCGGTGGCGAGGAAGCCGCAATCAGTGCGTTCATCGTGCTGGCGGCACTGGTGCTGGCACAATGGCTGCCCTTTCAGCTCGGACTGGCGTGGTTTCGGCGCCATGCCGCGTCACCGGCACTCGCCGGCAATCTGGAGCGTCTGGCTTCATTGTCGGTCTTGATGCTGATCGCCCTGATTGCCTGGCGCGAGCTGCCGCGCCTGCCGGAGCATCCGGATATCGCATTCGCTGCCGCCGCACTGACGCTGCTGCTGGGGCTGGTCAGCCGCCGGGCCACCGCACCGCATCAGGGTCTGGAAAGCATGGTAGTGATACGCAATCTGACCGCCGCCACGCTGGTCGCCAGCCAGCTCTCTGCCGCCGCCAGTGTGATGACAGCGCTCTGTGCCTTCGGGGTCGTCATGTATCCGGTAGCGCTTCTGCAAGTTTGGCGCGCACGCGTCACACGCAAGGCCGTCGCCCCGCTATAATCGGCGTTTTGACACGCTGCCCCGCCGTCCGTGCCGGGGCAACCGACCTGTTTTCTGCGAGATCATGATGGAACCGACTTTCAACCCCGCCGACATCGAACGCCGCTGGGCCGAACACTGGGAAGCCGAAGGCTGCTTCAAGCCATCCGGCACCGGCACGCCGTACTGCATCATGATCCCGCCGCCGAACGTCACCGGCTCGCTGCACATGGGCCACGGCTTCAACAACGCCATCATGGATGCCCTCGTGCGCTTCCACCGCATGCGCGGCCACAACACGCTCTGGCAGCCGGGCACCGACCACGCCGGCATCGCCACCCAGATGGTGGTCGAGCGTCAGCTCGCCGCCAACGGTGTCAGCCGCCACGACCTCGGCCGCGACAAATTCCTGGAGAAAATCTGGGAGTGGAAGGAGCAGTCCGGCGGCACCATCACCAACCAGATTCGTCGCCTCGGCTCGTCGGTAGACTGGTCGCGCGAACGCTTCACCATGGACGCTGGCCTGTCGAAGGCCGTGCAGGAGGCCTTCGTGCGCCTGCACGAGGACGGCCTGATCTATCGCGGTAAGCGCTTGGTGAACTGGGATCCGAAGCTGCACACCGCGATTTCCGACCTGGAAGTACTGTCGGAAGAAAAAACCGGCTCAATGTGGCATTTCCGCTATCCACTGGCGTCCGGCAATGGCCATCTCGTGGTCGCCACCACGCGTCCGGAAACGATGCTCGGTGACAGTGCCGTCGCCGTGCATCCGGAAGACGAGCGCTACCAGCATCTCGTTGGCGAGATGATCCGCCTGCCGGTCACCGGCCGCCTGATTCCGATTATCGCCGACACCTATGTTGACAAGGACTTCGGCACCGGCTGCGTAAAGATCACGCCGGCGCACGACTTCAACGACTATGAAGTGGGCAAGCGGCACGACCTGCCGCTGATCAATGTGCTCGATCGCGATGCGGCCATCCTCGCGACCTTCGAGGTGATGGCCGGCGGTACGTTTGCACCGCTGCCCGCCGAGACCTGCCCGGCCGCTTTCGCCGGCCTCGACCGTTTCGTGGCGCGCAAACAGATCGTTGCGCTGGCCGAAACCGAAGGCTGGCTCGAAGAAATCAAGCCGCATGCGCTCAAGGTGCCGACCGGCGACCGCTCCGGCGTGGTCGTCGAGCCCTGGCTGACAGACCAGTGGTATGTGAAGGCCGCCGTGCTCGCCAAGCCGGCGCTGGAAGCCGTCGAGGACGGCCGCATCAAGTTCGTGCCCGAGCAGTACCAGAACATGTACTACGCCTGGATGCGCGACATCCAGGACTGGTGCATCTCGCGTCAACTCTGGTGGGGTCACCGCATTCCGGCCTGGTACGACAACGCCGGTCAAGTCTATGTCGGTCGCGATGAGGCTGAAGTGCGCGCCAAGCACGGCCTCGCCGCCGACTTCGCACTGCGCCAGGACGACGATGTGCTCGACACCTGGTTCAGCTCCGCACTGTGGACCTTCTCCACGCTCGGCTGGCCGGACAAGACGCCGGACCTCAGCACCTTTCATCCGACCAATGTGCTGGTCACCGGCTTCGACATCATCTTCTTTTGGGTCGCACGCATGATCATGATGACCATGCACTTCATGAAGAACGACGATGGCACGCCGCAGGTACCGTTCAAGACCGTCTATGTGCACGGTCTGGTGCGCGATGGCGAAGGCCAGAAGATGTCGAAGTCGAAGGGCAACGTGCTCGACCCGCTCGACATCATCGACGGCATCGCGCTCGACGACCTCGTAGCCAAGCGCACCACCGGCCTCATGCAGCCGAAGATGGCCGAGAAGATCGAGAAGGCGACGCGCAAGGAATTCCCGGAAGGCATACGCGCTTTCGGCACCGACGCCCTGCGCTTCACCAACTGCGCGCTGGCCTCGACCGGTCGCGACATCAAGTTCGACATGAACCGTGTCGAAGGCTATCGCAACTTCTGCAACAAGCTCTGGAACGCGACACGCTATGTGCTGTCGCAGACCGAGGGTCAGGATTGTGGGCAGGATGAATCGCTGCCGCTGGCACGCTCGGTGGCCGACCGCTGGATCATCTCGCGCCTGCAGGAGACCGAGGCCGCCGTCATCGCGTCGATGCAGGAGTACCGCTTCGATCATGTTGCGCAGACCATCTACGACTTCGTCTGGAACGAGTACTGCGACTGGTACCTGGAGCTGACCAAGCCGGTGCTGGCCGCAGAGACGACCGCCAGTGCCGAAGAGCAGCGCGCGACTCGCCGCACCCTGGTGCGTGTGCTCGAAGCCATTCTGCGCATCACCCACCCGCTGATGCCGTTCATTACCGAAGAGATCTGGCAGCGCGTGAAGCCGCTCGCTAATGTCAGCGGCGAGTTCCTCATGCTGGCGCGCTTCCCGGAGCCGGATCTGACCCGCGTGGATGCCGAGGCTGCCGCCGAAGTGGCGTGGGTTCAGCAGGTCATCGCCGGGCTGCGCAACATCCGTGGCGAACTCGGCATCTCGCCGGGCAAGCCGCTGGCGCTGCTCGTTGCGAATGCCTGCAGCGAAGATGCCGCCCGCCTCGATCGCCAGGCTGCGCTGCTGCGCTTCGTAGGCCGTCTCGAAAGCATCACCGTGGTCGCCAACGAAGCCGAGCTGCCGCCGGTATCGACTGCGCTCATCGGCACGATGACACTGGGCGTGCCGCTCGCCGGCCTGATCGATGTGGGCGCTGAGGTCGCACGTCTGGACAAGGAGATCGCGCGTCTCGGCCAGGAGGTGGCACGCGTCGAAGCCAAACTCGGCAACGAGTCCTTTGTGGCACGTGCGCCTGCCGAGGTCGTTGCCAAGGAACGCGAGAAGATCGCCGAAAACCAGCGGGCACAAGCCGCGCTGGCGCTACAGCGCGAAAAGATCGCCGCGCTGGCTTAAGGGCTGGAGCCGAGTCGGCCTTGCTTCAGGTCCTCAAAGGCCTGCAAGACCTCCTCGTACGTGTTCATGACAAAGGGGCCATGTCCGTTGATCGGTTCATTGATCGGGGCCCCGGTCAGCACGAGTGCGTGGCTATCCTCCAGAGCAGTGACCGCAAAATCGGCCTCACGGCTGGACATGACCGCCATGCCGTCCACCTCCAGCTGCTCATCCGGCGCAAATTGCAGACGCCCGGAGCGCAGAAACACAAGCGCCGTATCCCCGACTGCTGTCGCGAAGACTACTTCATGACCCGCACGCATCTGCACATCCAGGATGCTCATGCGGGTATGCGTGCGGGCCGGGCCGGCAGCATCGGCAAAATGACCGGCAATGACGCGAACCGAACCCGCGCCATCGGGTAGCACCTGTGTGGGGATATCTGCGCTGGCGAGGCTTTGATAAGCCGGCGCATCCATTTTGTTGCGTGCCGGCAGATTGACCCACAACTGCACCATCTCAAAGCGACCACCACGCTGGGTGAAGGCTTCGCTGAAGAACTCTTCATGCAGGATGCCTCCAGCGGCCGTCATCCACTGCACATCCCCGGCACGGATGATGCCGCCACTTCCCGTCGAATCCCGGTGCTCGACCTCCCCGGCATAGACGATCGTGACCGTCTCGAAGCCACGATGCGGATGCTCGTGAACACCTTTGCGTCGTGACGAAGGCTGCAGGCGGCCCGGTCCGATATGGTCCAGCAGCAGAAACGGCGAGATGGTATTGCCAAGCTCGTAATGCGAGAACACCGACAACACGGGCGAAAAATCTCCGACCGCAAAGCGCGTATCGTTGCGATGCATGAAAGCGAGACTTTTCATGGTGACACCCTCTCCAACAAGGGGATTCATGCTGCCAGCGGCAAGCCGTGACGCCAAGCAGAGAAACCCGGCACTGCAGAACATTTGTGATGACTTCTGAGGAGATATCGAGCAAAAGGCTTTGATCAGCCAAAAATGGTGCCGGCAAGAGGAGTCGAACCCCCGACCTTCGCATTACGAATGCGCTGCTCTACCAACTGAGCTATGCCGGCAGCACCGCAGACTGGCGTCTGCGTGGGCGGCGATGATAACGAGCCGATCCGGCACTGACAAGCACTCGTCATGGCAGCAAGTGCGCGGGTAAATATTTCGCCTCCGGCCTAGCGAAAGCCCGAAGTCTTTCCTAGCCTTTGTGCAGAGCAGGAAGCTCTGCGTAATGCCCACCGGCACTACGTCCAGGCAAGGAGGCCACCCCCATGAAAACTTTCCCCATGACTTCCCAGCAAGGCTTCAGCCTGATCGAGCTGATGATCGTCGTTGCTATCGTCGGCGTACTGTCTGCCGTGGCCATTCCGCAATACCAGAACTATGTTATGAGAGCTAAATGGTCTGTGAATCTCAGCCAGATCGAACCTCTGAAACTGGCGATTTCAGAGTGCCTGCTGGAGAACGGCATGAGCAGCAGTGCCTGCGACAGTAATACCGAGCTGCAATTAGCACTGCCGCAACCCAAGTATGTCGGCACCAACGGCATCAGCCTGAACAGCACAAGCGGCACCCTGACCGTGGCCATGGTCGGCAACACCGAGGCCGGTGCCTGCAAGATCGAGATGTCTGTCGATACAACCTCAGGCGATGCAATCTGGACAGGCAAAACCGTGGCCAACGGCACGGCAACAGCCTGTAGCAAGCAGCAGACTGGCTTGTCGACCTGAGGCCACCAGCATGAGCCTTATCTTGTCGGAAGGTCTGGTCTTGCCGAGACAGGATCAGGAAGTAGTGCCGTGGGTGACAGGGCTGCTGCAACGCGCACAGCAACTGGGAGCATCCGATCTGCATATTGATCCGCAAGCGCAAGGCGCCTGTCTCCGCCTGCGCATCAACGGCCTGCTGCAAGACTGGCTTGAGGTTCCCGCAACATGGCAGCCGCGTCTGGTTTCACGCCTGAAAGTCATGGCACAGATGGATCTGGCCGAAAAGCGCCTGCCCCAGGATGGTCGTCTGCTCGATGGTGCTCAGGGACTCAGCCATATCCGCATTGCCAGCCTGCCGACATTGCACGGTGAGAAACTCTGCTTGCGCCTGGCAGACTCAGGACAAATGCCGACACTTGCCAGTCTGACTCTGCCTGAATCAACCCAGACAGCCCTGCTGCATAGCCTGAGCAAACCCGATGGTCTCATCCTGATCACCGGCCCTACCGGTGCCGGCAAGACCACCACACTCTATGCATGCCTGCAGCACCTCAATTTACGCCATCGCCACATTGCCACGGTGGAAGATCCGGTCGAACGCCTGCTGCCAGGGATCAACCAGACGCCGATACAACCGCGCATCGGCCTCGGCTTCGCTCAGGTTCTGAAGGCACTGCTGCGACAAGACCCGGATGTCCTGATGGTCGGCGAGATTCGTGATCGTGAGACTGCCGAAATGGCCATGCAAGCAGCCGAAACCGGCCATCTCGTGCTGTCGACACTGCATTCGGGATCGGCCACTGAGGCACTGACGCGGCTACGCCATCTCGGTCTGCCAGGCTATCTGCTCGCCGACTGTTTGCGTCTGGTGGTCACGCAACGCCTGATCCGAAAACTCTGCCAGCACTGCAAGCAGCTTGAATCTCCTGGCGAGGGCTTTGTTGCCGGCCACGGCTGCCATCATTGCCAGCAAGGCTATCAGCAGCGACTAGGGCTGTTTGAACACATCGAAATGTCATCGGCAGTGGCCAAGCTTTGCCTGCAAGGTGCTGATCGGCAGATGTTGCAGGCCTGCGCAGTGCAAGCCGGATGGCCGACTTTGCGTACCAGCGCCGAAGCCTCATGGCAACGAGGCGATATCAGCCGCGCCGAACTGCAGCGAGTATTAGGCAATGAATCCGGCTAAGGCACGGCCGGCCAGCGCAGTACAGCAGCAGCGCTGGTTGCAGCAATTGGCCACGCTGCTACGCGCCGGCATTGCGCTGCATCCGGCACTGGCACTAATGAACCTGCAGCAGCCCGCAGCTCAGCAACGCTATTGGCAACCGGTCATCACAGGTATTGAGCAAGGCCATAGTCTGGCGTCGGTGCTGGCCAGACAAGCCGGCTTCCGCGCCAGCGACACTCAGCTCATTGCCATCGCCGAGCGTTCCGGCCAGCTTGATGTGCAACTGGAGCGCCTGGCGATCTGGCAGTCCCGGCGTCTGCACCTGCAACAGCAAGTACGCAGCGCTTTGCGCTATCCGCTGATGGTGCTCATTGGTGCCTTGGCGGTGACTGTATTTCTGCTCTGGCGGGTAGTTCCCGGCTTTGCTGACCTGTATCACAGCTTTGGTGCGGAGCTGCCCTGGCTGACACTGAAAATCATGGCGCTGAGCCACTTGGTGCAACGCGCCGGCCTGCCCTGTGTACTGGTATTGAGCCTGCTGCTTGGCGGCATCTCCCGACAATGGCAGATCAGTGCGCGATTTCGTCGTGGCATCTACGCTGTGTTATGGCGCTTGCCACTCATTGGGGCAATGACTCAGGCCCACTGGCTTGGACTGTGGCATCGCACGCTGCATGAAACCTTGCGTGCCGGGCTGCCTTTGCTTGAGGCCTTGCACGAGACTGCCGTGCTGGTGGCCGAATCACCACTGGCATCGGCACAACCTGCCATCGCTGATGCCGTCGCGCAAGGGCAGCGTCTTTCCGACAGTCTAGCAACATGGCCCACCTACCCTGCCCTGAGCACACAGATGATCGCGATTGGTGAAGAATCCGGTATGCTCGTCAGCCTGCTGGACGAGCTGGCCAGACAGTTTGAGGCCGAGCTCGAAAACCATTGCGGATTGCTGCTGAAGTTGCTCGAACCGACCCTGATGGCGGGGCTTGGCATACTCGTCGGCACGGTCGTGATGGCACTGTATTTACCGCTGTTTGAACTAGGAAATGCGATCTGATGGACTACACGCTGCTCATCTCGCTCATTGCCTTGCTGGGTCTGGTGCTGGGCAGCTTTGCCAATGTCGTTATCTATCGCCTGCCGCGCATCATCGAGCAGGAATGGAAGTCGGAGCTGGACGCCTATCTCGAAGAGCAAGGCATTGCACCGCCGGCAGCGGCCGAAACCGGGACAGCCAGCCCCAGGCCGCTATCGCTCAGCCTGCCCCGTTCGCACTGCCCTCATTGCCAGACACCCATACGCGCTCGCGACCTGATCCCGGTCGTGAGCTGGCTGTTTCGGCGCGGCCGCTGTGCACACTGCCAGGGGAAGATCAGCCTGCGCTATCCCGTGGTGGAATTGCTCAGTGCGATACTCGCCGTCATCGCCTGGCATCAGGCAGGAACACCCATGCTGGCGATCGCCATCTACACCTTCTCCATGACACTGGTCGTTGGCGGACTCATAGACTGGGACAGCCAATGGCTGCCCGATCGCATCACATTGCCGCTCATGTGGGCAGGCCTGTTTCTCGCCAGCATCGGACAGAACCCGCTGGGCCTGAGCCTGAGTCACGCCGTCTGGGGCGCAATGGCTGGCTATCTGGTGTTCTGGTCAATGGCAGGCATTTTTCGCGCCGTTACGGGTCGTGACGGCCTCGGTGGCGGCGACACGAAGCTGCTCGCAGCCCTCGGAGCCTGGCTTGGCGGGCTGGTATTGCCACAGCTGCTGCTCATGTCATCGCTGCTCGGCCTGGGTATCGCGCTCTGGTTCCGACTGCGCGAAGGCAAGCAGGGCGAATTCCCCTTTGGCCCGGCATTGGCCGTCTCGGGCCTGATTCTGTTCTGGCATCCGCTGCCACTATAAATACGGAGCCGACATGGCAACCTGGATACTCGGCGTGACTGGCGGCATCGGCTCAGGCAAGACTGCCGCCACAGACTATCTGCAAGCGCTCGGTGTAACGGTCGTCGATGCTGATGTCGTGGCACGCGAGGTGGTTGAGCCGGGCACACCCGCTCTGGCCGCTATCGCTGACTACTTCGGGGCCGACGCCATCATCGCCACAGGCGAGCATGCCGGCCGCCTGAACCGGCCCTGGTTGCGCCAATGCGTTTTCGCCGATCCGGCCCAGCGCCTGGCACTAGAAGCCATCACCCACCCCGCCATTCGCGACAGCCTGAGGCAACAGCTGGCAGCAGCAACATCGCGCTATGCCGTGCTGGCCTCTCCCCTGCTCTGGGAAAGCGGCCAGGTCAATCTGGTACAGCACACCCTGCTTATTGATGTTGCGGAGGCCACGCAAATGCAGCGGGCCAGCAGCCGGGACGGCGTCTCGCCAGCACAGATCGAGGCCATCATGAAGGCACAATGGTCACGCGCGCAGCGCCTGGCACGTGCCGACGACATCATCAGCAATGAAGGCAGCCTGGCCGAGCTGCATGCCCGGCTTGATGCCTTGCATGCACACTATCTGGAGCTGGCAGCACAATGAGCAAGAACATGGAAAACGACAATGTCACGCGTGTCGTGAAGTGCCCCAGCTGTCGGAAGCCGGTCGTCTGGGGCCCGGCGTCAGCATTCAAGCCGTTCTGCAGCGACCGCTGTCGCCTGCTGGACCTGGGAGCCTGGGCTTCGGAAAAGTACGCCATCCCCAGCGCCACACCGCCTGATCTCGACGAGTTTGATGCGAATCAGAACTGACTGATACCCGCTACGCCCTGCCCCCCCAAGGCACGAGCCGCAGCGACATCCGTCGTGACCAGACCGCCAAGGGCATAAACTGGCATCGGCACTTTTGCCAGCCATTGCGCCCATTGTGTCCAGCCCAGAAACGGTGCTCCCGGATGCGATGGCGTCGCCAGCACCGGCGACAGCCAGGCACTATCGACCCCGATGGCGAGCGCGGCCGCGAGCTCGGCTTCGTCATGTGCGGCAGCCGACAAGAGCTGGCCTGCGCGACTGCGCAAGCTGGCTGCAAGCTGGCCATGCTCACGCAGCTGCTGCACCTGAGTACGATTAAGGTGGAAGCCGGCGGCAGCGGGCACCTGCTGCAACACGGCCGGATCGCCATGCAGACACAGCGCAATCGGAGCGCTCGCCGGCTGCGCCGAGGCGGCACGCGCCAGCAATGCCAGCACGGCATCGGCGGCCTCTACATAATTCGCCAGCGACCAATCCGGCAGACGCAGCAGCCAGCCCTCACGCTCGGCAGCGGCCGCACTCAGGCCGGCATCCAGTCGTTGCTCAGCCCAGTCCAGCACGGCTGGTAACGAGGTGAGCGCCGGCGTCACGCGCCAGATCGCAGGCAGGCGCACTGCCGACACAATCGGAGTATTGGCGGCAGGAAAAGGTAGCGACAGCAACGCCTCCGGGCTGAACCAGGCCACCGGCTGGCCTTCGCTGCCTGTCGTTGCCGAGGCATAGGAATCACCCGTCCAGTGCGTGACTTGCCACACCGACAGCTCTACGGATTTGTCAGGATAGTCATGCTGAATGCGAATCAGCGGCGACAGCGCCTCAGCCCGGAGACCCAGCTCTTCCTGAAGCTCGCGCCGCAACGCCACAACCTCGGTTTCGCCGGGCTCGACCTTGCCACCGGGAAACTCCCAAAGGCCGCCCTGATGCTTGTGCTGCGGGCGTTGCGCCAGCAGCACACGGCCATCCGGAGCCCGAATGACCGCGGCTACCACCTGAACACGCTGACGAGTCATGACAGCTCAGGATCGGTAATCGGCGTTGATCTTCACATAATCGTAGGAGAAATCGCAGGTCCACACCGTGTCACTGAACGAGCCACGGCCCAGATCGATACGGATGGTGATCTCCGGCTGCTGCATCACTGCGGCGCCTTGTGCCTCGGTATAGGAAGCCGCAGCACCGCCGTTCTGGCACAGCAGCACATCGTCAAGCCAGACATTGATCTTCGAAACGTCAAGCGCCGGCACGCCGGAACGACCGATGGCCGCCAGGATGCGGCCCCAGTTGGGATCAGAGGCAAAGAACGCGGTCTTGATCAGCGGCGAATGGGCCACGGCATAGGCGACATCACAACATTCCTGGATGTTGCCGCCGCCCTCCACGCGTACCGTCATGAACTTGGTGGCACCTTCGCCATCACGCACGATGAGCTGGGCCAGACGCAGAAACACGCGCGTCAGCACCGCGTGCAATGCGGTGTAGAGCTCGCCCTCGGCAGCCGTGAGCGGTGCATTGCCGGCCTTGCCGGTGGCGACCAGTACGCAGGCATCGTTGGTCGAGGTGTCGCCATCAATGGTGATGCGGTTGAACGAGCCTTCGACGACATCGCGCAGCAAAGACTGCAACAGCGCCGGGGCAACAGCGGCATCGGTGGCGACATAGCCGAGCATGGTCGCCATGTTCGGACGAATCATGCCGGCACCTTTGGAGATGCCGGTGACGGTGTAGGTCGTGCCAGCGACCGTGAACTGCTCGCTGGCGCCCTTGGGCAGCGTGTCAGTGGTCATGATGCCGTTGGCGGCCGCAACCCAGCTGTCGGCATCCAGCGCCGCCAGCGCCGCCGGCAAGCCCGCCTGCAGACGCGCAACCGGCAGCAGCTCGCCGATGACTCCCGTGGAGAACGGCAGCACCTGCGCTTCTGCAACACCGGTCAAAGCCGCCAGCGACTGGCAGGAAACCTGCGCCGCCACCATGCCGGGCTCGCCGGTGCCAGCATTGGCATTACCGGTATTGATCACCAGGTAGCGTGGCGAACCAGCTCGCAAATGGGCCTTGGCTACATGCACCGGCGCCGCACAAAAGGCATTGGTGGTGAACACCGCTGCCGTGCTGGCACCTTCTGCAATCTCGAAAACCACCAGATCGCGACGATTCTTGTAGCGAATGCCCGACTCGGCAATACCAATACGCACACCGTTGACCGGCAGCATGACAGGAAGCGACAGATCACCCACGGCCATGACGAACTCCTTGCTTGGTGGCTGCCTGACTCAGGCGAGCTGACCGTGACATTGTTTGAATTTCTTGCCCGAACCACAGGGGCAGGGATCGTTGCGACCGATCTTGGCGCCATCGCGCACAAACGTCTGCGGCTCTTCGGCGGCAGCGGGTGTCGGCACAGGCAGCGGCTCGCCCGACTCCATCGCTGCCATTTCGGCCTCAGCCTGTGCGGCATCGGCATGGTCGAAATGCAGCGCCATGGCTTTGGCTTCGGCTTCGCGCTGTGCATCCATCGCCGCCACTTCTTCAGCGGTTGGCACATGCAGACGCGCCAGGGTCTGAATCAGTTCGAGCTTGACCGCATTGATGAGCTGTTCGAAGAGTTGGAAAGCTTCACGCTTGTATTCCTGTTCCGGATTCTTCTGGGCATAGCCACGCAGATGGATGCCCTTGCGCAGATAGTCCATGGCCGCCAGATGATCCTTCCAGTGGCGATCAATAATCTGCAGCATGACCTGCTTTTCGAGCTGATTGGCGGTGTCATCACCCATACGCTCGCGCTTGTCCAGCCAGGCTTGCAACACAGCGTCACGCACACGTGCACGCAGACCCTCTTCATCGAGCTTACTGTCGGCATCGAGCCAGGCCTGCAAGGGCAGCGGCTGCCCGAAGTCAGCCTGCAGCGCCTGCTCCAGACCCGGCACATCCCACTGCTCGTCCAGACTCAGCGGCGGAATGTAGGCATTGATCACGCTATCCACGACATCGGCATGAATCAGCGTGACATTTTCGCTGATGCTGGCCGAGCCGAGGATATCGTCACGCTGGGTATAGATGGCGCGGCGCTGCTCATTGGCCACATCGTCGTACTTCAGCAGATTCTTGCGGATATCGAAGTTGCGCGCCTCGACCTTGCGCTGCGCGCCTTCAATCGACTTCGATACCCACGGATGCTCGATCGCTTCGCCCGGCTTCATGCCCAGCGACTTCATCATGCTTTTCACGCGATCACTGGCGAAGATGCGCATCAGGTCATCTTCCAGCGACAGATAGAAGCGCGTCACGCCAGGATCACCCTGACGCCCGGAACGGCCACGCAGCTGGTTGTCGATACGACGCGATTCATGACGCTCGGAGCCGATGATATGCAAGCCACCCGCCGCAATGACGCGGGCATGATCATCTTCCCAGCCCTGACGCAGCGCTTCGGTCTGCTCCGGCGTGATGGCATCGCCCAGTTTCGCCGCTTCAACCTTCCAGTTGCCGCCGAGCAGAATGTCGGTACCACGACCCGCCATGTTGGTGGCGATGGTCACCGTGCCGGAACGACCGGCCTGAGCCACGATCTCGGCTTCCTGCTCGTGGAACTTGGCATTCAGCACACGGTGCTCGATGCCTTCCTGCTGCAGCAGGCGCGAGAGCAGCTCACTGGTTTCAATCGTGGCCGTACCAACCAGAATCGGCGCGCCCTTGTCGCGATAGTCCTTGATGTCCTTGACGATGGCCTGGTACTTCTCGACCGGGCTCAGATAGACCAGATCATCGTGATCCTTACGCACCATCGGACGATGCGTCGGAATCACCACGACATCGAGACCATAGATCTGATGGAACTCCGGCGCCTCGGTATCCGCGGTGCCGGTCATCCCGGACAGCTTGCGGTAGAGGCGGAACAGGTTCTGGAATGTCGTCGTGGCCAGCGTCTGATTCTCGGCCTGAATCGTCACGCCTTCTTTCGCTTCCACGGCCTGATGCAGGCCTTCGGACCAGCGCCGGCCCGGCATGGTACGACCGGTGTGCTCGTCGACAATGACCACGTCACGACCGTTGATGATGTAGTGCACATCACGCTGGAACAGCACATGCGCCTTCAGGGCGGCATGCACGTGATGCAGCAGATTCAGATGCGCCGGCGAATACAGGCTTTCGCCTTCGGCCAGCAGATCCATTTCTACCAGACATTGTTCGACAAACTCGTGACCAGCCTCGGTCAGCTCGACCTGACGACTTTTCTCGTCGATCCAGTAGTGCCCACCATCCACCGTCGCCTCTTCGGCTTGACGCGTCAGGCGCGGGATCAGCAGATTGATTTGTGTATACAGACGCGACGAGTCTTCACTGGCCCCGGAAATGATCAGCGGTGTCCGCGCTTCATCGATCAGGATGGAGTCGACTTCGTCGATCAGTGCATAGGCATGGCCACGCTGGAAACGATCCTCCAGACGGAATGCCATGTTGTCACGCAGATAATCAAAGCCGAATTCGTTGTTGGTGCCATAGGTAATATCGGCACGATAGGCGGCACGCTTGTCTTCAGGCGGCTGCTGCGAACGCACCACACCGACACTGAGGCCGAGGAACTCGAATAATGGACGATTCCACTCGGCATCACGCGCGGCAAGGTAGTCGTTGACCGTGACCACATGCACGCCTTCGCCCGACAGGGCATTCAGATATGCCGGCAGTGTGGCCGTCAGTGTCTTACCCTCACCGGTGCGCATTTCGGCAATACGCCCCTCGTGCAGCGTAATACCGCCGATCATCTGGACATCATAATGGCGCATGCCCAGCACACGCTGCGCCGCTGTCCGGCAGACGGCAAATGCCTCCGGCAGGAAGGCATCCAGACTTTCGCCCGACTGGAAGCGCTGCTGGAACGATGCTGTACGGGCACGCAGCTCATCATCGCTCAAGGCGTCCATGGCCGGCTCGAGGGCATTGATGCGCTCGACGATCTGGCGCATGCGCTTGAGTTCACGATTATTTTTGGTACCGAACAAGCCACTGACAAGGCGAGAAAACATGGTCACTACTCAGAAGATGGGCAAATCAGCGCAACATTCTACCTGCTTTCCTTTGACGTGAAAGGGTTGCGTGGGCGACTGGCGCAGAAAGCAACAGCCCGGCACAAGGGCCGGGCTGTTGCTGATCAGGAAATCAGGCTTTTTCAGCGTTTGGCAACCCGGATAAAGCTGGCAGGATCAATCTGCTTGCCATTGCGCAGCACTTCATAATGCAGATGCGTCCCGGTCGAGCGTCCTGTCGAGCCCATGTAGGCAACCAGCTGGTCCTTGCTCACCATATCGCCGACTTTCACCGCCACGGCACGAGCATGTGCGTAACGCGTGACCAGGCCATCACCATGATTGACCTCAACGACGTTGCCATAGCCGTTACGCTGACCCGCATAGGTGACAACGCCATCGGCCACCGAAAATACATCGCTGCCTTCCGTACCGGCAAAATCGATACCGCCATGAAATGCCGTGCGACCGGTCATAGGATCGGCGCGATAGCCGAAGCTGGAGCTGATGTAGGCATCATGCACCGGCATATTATTCAGGTTCACCTGCTGACGCCGGCTCTGCAACACCTTGTCCAGCGCCAGCAGCTGAGCTTCGCGCAACTGCAGCTCGCTACCCAGTGACGACAGTGTACGATCGAGCTCGGAGCTGGACGCCGGCAGGGCAATCGCATCTTCAGGGCCACCCATCGGCGGCTTGTGCGAGAAATCAAACTCATCGCCTTTCACCTTGGCGCTTTCAGCCAGGTGAGCACCCAGTGCATCAATACGCATCATCCGCGCCTGAATATCGGCCATGCGTGCCGACATGGCTGCCAGCTCTTCCTGCTGAGCCAGGTCTGCTGCGCTCAATACAGCGACCGGCGACCCAGTCAGCCGGGTATAGGCCCAATAACTGCCGGCACCAATGCTGCTGGCCAGCACAAACAAGCCTACGGCTGCCGTACCGATCAATCTGGGATTCAGCTGCAAACGAATCGGACGATTATGTTTGCGGTTGAAAAAAATAATGTTCATCTCGTTTACCTCTTGGCGAACGCGCGCACTTTGCGCATGCTGAACGCCTTGATCTGCGACCTACCCTCATGACACGCAACGCCCAACCAACCGCACTCAGAGACTTGCTCAAGCTCGGCAGTTTTACGCCACTGCTGCAGGGGAATGCCCTGCGCGCAATACATGAAGCGATATGGCAGCAAATTGTTGATGAATCCATCCGGTCTTCGTGCCGGTTAACATCGCTGCGAGAAGGCACGCTCACGGTGTGCGCTGATCACGCAACTACCGCCAGTCAGTTGCGCTACCTGCAGAAAATCCTGCTGCAGCAACTGAAACAACACGCTGAATTTCATTCCGTTCAGCGCTTGCGCATCCTCATCAAGCCAGCGTCTCCACGCCTACCTGTCTCTGCAAAAACTCTGCCAAGTCTTAGTGAGAAGACGGCAAAGCACCTGCTGGAAATGGCAGATTCCTTGGAGAATTCGGAGCTTAGCGGAGGTTTCCGTCGTTTGGCAAGGCATACCCTGAAAAATCGCAAGGGCACAAACGCTTAAAAAACGCACTATTTATGCAGAAATTCAACGCCATACAGTAGGCGCGAATTGATTATTTAGTGCACAGCATCAGCTTTGACGTAGCTGATCGGCGTCAGACGCTCGTCCATGAAAGTGACTTCTTCCCAGGCATCCGGGTCATTAATCAGGGCTCGCAGGAGCTTGTTGTTCAGTGCATGGCCGGACTTGAAGCCCTCGTAGGCACCAAGAATGCCCACGCCAAACAAATACAGGTCGCCGATGGCATCGAGCATCTTGTGACGCACGAACTCATCTTCGAAACGCAGACCGTCTTCGTTCATCACGCCCTGGTCATCGACCACGATGGCGTTGTCCATGCTGCCGCCCAACGCGAGGTTGTTGGCACGCAGGTACTCGATATCACGCAGGAAGCCGAAGGTACGAGCACGACTGACTTCGTTGACGAAGGCAGTCGTGGAGAAGTCAACGCTGGCCCAGCGATGCTCATCGCGGAAAGCCGGATGATCGAAGTCGATGGTGAACGATACCTTGAAGCCGTCGTAGGGATCGAAGGCGGCGATCTTGTCACCCTCTCTGACCTCGACCCGACGCTTGATGCGGGCAAAACGCTTGGGCGCTTCCTGTTCCACGATTCCGGCGGCTTGAATCAGAAACACGAAAGGCCCGGCGCTGCCGTCCATGATCGGAATCTCGGGGGCACTGACATCGATCACGGCGTTGTCGATGCCAAGGCCCGCGAGAGCCGACATGATGTGCTCGACGGTACCGACGCGGACATCACCCATCACGAGGTTGGATGACATCATGGTCTCGCGCACCAGCAAAGCTTGTGCCGGAATCACGACTGGCGGTTCGAGGTCCGTGCGGCGAAACACGATGCCCGAATCGACAGGCGCGGGCCGCAGGGCGAGAAAGACTTTCTCGCCACTGTGGAGGCCGACACCGCTGGCGCGGATGACTTGTCTGACGGTTCGTTGCTTGAGCATTTGTAACAAATCATGTCAAAGGTGGCTCATGGTAGCAGAGCCGCCCCGACTGCTCAATCGGCCTGGCGACGAAGGAAGGCCGGGATGTTGAGCAGGTTCGTGTCGCCACGACGTGCATTCCCCGCCTTCTCGTTCCGCTCCCAGGTCGGGCGATCGTACTTCGCATAGGGGTCCTGCTCCGGCATCGGCAAGCTGCCGCCATTGACGACCTGCTGCACCGGTGCGGCCATCTGCGGCTGCTGTGCGACCTGAACAGTCGGCGCTGCCGCCACCAGGCTCATGCCGGCCTTGGGCTGCGCGGCACGCATGGCACTGGCTTTCGGCAAGCCGGTGGCCACTACCGTGACGCGAATTTCATCGCCCAGGGTTTCATCGAGAATGGTACCGATGACCACCGTGGCGCTTTCCGAGGCAAAGTTCGAAACGATGTCACCGACCGTGGAGAACTCGTCGAGGCCGAGGCTTTCATTGGCAGCGATCGACACCAGCACGCCACGAGCACCCTTGAGCTGCACATCATCGAGCAGCGGGCTGTGGATGGCCATTTCGGTGGCGATGCGCGCGCGCTCTTCACCCTTGGCGGAGCCGGTGCCCATCATGGCCAGACCCTGCTCGGACATCACGGTGCGGACGTCGGCGAAGTCGACGTTGATCACGCCCGGGTTCAGGATCATGTCGGCGATGCCCTGGACAGCGCCCTGCAGCACATTGTTGGCAGCCTTGAAGGCATCAACCAGCGACACCTTGCCGAGCACCTGCAGCAGCTTGCCATTGGGAATGGTGATCAGTGAGTCAACATGATGCGACAGCGCTTCGATGCCCTGCTCGGCCACGTCCATGCGCTTCTTGCCTTCGAACGGGAACGGCTTGGTGACCACGCCAACCGTGAGGATACCCATCTCACGAGCGACTTCAGCCACCACCGGCGCACCGCCAGTACCGGTGCCGCCACCCATGCCGGCGGTGATGAAGACCATGTCGGAGCCCGCCAGGGCCTCACGAATGCGGTCACGATCTTCGACCGCAGCCTGACGACCGACTTCCGGGTTGGCACCAGCACCGAGACCGCGCGTGACGTTGTCACCGAGATGCAGCAAGGTCTTGGCGTTCATCTTGTTGAGCGCCTGCTTGTCGGTATTGGCGCAGATGAAGTCCACGCCCTGTACATCGCTGTTGACCATGTGCTCGACCGCGTTGCCGCCGCCGCCACCCACGCCAATCACCTTAATAATCGCCGTGCCCAGTTCCGGGGTGTTGTCTGCCAGTTCAAAAATGTTCGCCATGATGTTTCTCCAGCCCCGAAGGGCTTCCGCCGATTTTTATAAGTACTACGCCGTGAGGCATCCTGCCCTTGCCAATGACCCGCCTGGCCATCGGTAAAACGTTTGCTCGCGAGAGCAAAATTTTCAGAAGTTGCTGGCGAACCAGCCCTTCATTTTTCCAATCAGGCTCGCCCCTTCATCTTCACGACGAATTGCGCGGGCCGATGTGTTCTGACCGGATGCCAGGGTACGCTGCATGCCATAGAACAGCAGGCCGATACCGGTGGCATAGATCGGGTTGTGCAACAGTTCTTCCATGCCGCCAAGCTTCAGTGACTTCGGCATACCAATGCGAACCGGCAGATGGAAGATGGATTCGGCCAGCTGCACCGCCCCTTCGATCTTTGCCGAACCACCCGTCATGACCACACCGGCAGCGAGCTGGTCGGCATAGCCGCAACGCTCCAGCTCCATCTGCACGATGCTGAACAATTCTTCGTAGCGTGGCTCAACCACGGCTGACAGCGTCTGTCGGGCCAGCGTGCGCGCCGGGCGATCACCCATGCCAGGCACGCTGATGGTCTGCTCGGGATCGACCATCTGCGGCACGACGCAGGCATAGCGCACCTTGATCTCGTCTGCCGCCGGCGTTGGTGTTCGCAGTGCCATGGCGATGTCATTGGTGACCTGATCGCCGGCAATGGGAATGACGGCCGTGTGACGAATCGCGCCGCGCACGAAGACCGCGATATCAGTGGTACCGCCGCCGATATCGACCAGGCAGACGCCGAGGTCTTTTTCGTCGTCCGTGAGCACACCATGACTGGAGGCAACCTGCTCCAGCACGATGTCATCAATCGCCAGACCGGCACCGCGTACGCACTTTTCCAGGTTTTGCGCGGCGTTGGCCGAACAGGTGACGAGGTGGATGTGACCTTCGAGGCGCACGCCAGCCATGCCCAGCGGATTACGCACATCGCCCTGGTCATCGACAATGAATTCCTGCGGCAGCACATGCAGAATGCGCTGATCGGCCGGGTTGGCGCCGGACTTGGCGGCGTCGATCACGCGCTCGATGTCGGTCTGCGTGACTTCGCCATCGCGGATGGCGACAACCGCCTGCGAGTTGCGGCCACCGATATGGCTGCCGGCAATGCCGATGTAGGCAGAATGAATGCGGCAATCGGCCATCAGCTCGGCTTCGGCCACGGCACTTTGAATGGCTTCCTGCATCTGGTCGATATTGACCACGACGCCCTTGCGCATACCGCGTGAAGGCTTCATGCCATATCCCACAATTTCCAGGCTCTGCTCAGCCTGGTTGATTTGCGCGACCATGCAGACCACCTTGGAGGTGCCGATGTCTACCGCAACGATCATGGGTGCCTGTGTCATATTTGCCATCTCTGCCTTCCTGGTCGCGAACGACCGTTTACCTCATCCAAAAAATTCAGATCAACTCTGACGCCAGCCAATGGCGACGCCATTGCGATAGCGCAGGTCAATGCGTTCAATACTGCCGATGTCTGCCGCCAGCTGGCGGTCATAGAGCACCGTAAAACGTTCCAGCTTGGCCAGGGTATCCTGAGCGTCCACCAGAACCTCGACGCCGCCTTCGAGCATGACCAGCCAGCTCATCCGGTCCGTCAGCTGCAAGGACTCGATATGCAGCCCGACACGACTCAAGACACGATCCATGGCCTGATACTGCTGCAGCACAAAGCGCGCTTGCGCCCGCGGGCCATCCAGATGCGGGAGCCGGGTCAGACCGATGACACGCTGCGGCCGGAACACCTCACCGGCACGGCTCACCAGACCGTCACTACCCCAGTGCGCCAGCGCCTGCTTTTCGGTCAGCGTGACGCGAACCTGATCCGGCCACTGGCGACTGACACGAACCTGTGCCACCCAGGGGTAGCGCTGCGCCAACACTTGCAGCTCATCGAGATTGGCCGTGAAGAAATTGCCACGCACCGTGCGCTCAAGCGCCGCTTGCAATTCTCCGCGCTGGGTCTGCACGAGATCGCCGGCAATCTGCACACGGCGGATCGGTGTTTCCAGTGCCCAATTCCTGGCCAGCACATTGAGACCACTGATCACCACCAGCAAGGCCAGGCCCGAAGCCAGCCAAAGACCAGCGTTCAACCAACGCGAACCCTGCAAGGACAGCGACTGCCAGCGCGCGCCCATAGCGGCCAGCAAGCCCGGACGGGCTGCAGCCTGGCGAGCTACCGGACGACGCGTGACCTGGCTGCTCATGCGGCAGTCTCCGCGTTCAGGGTCTGGCTCAGGATCGCCAACACCAGTTGCGTGAAATCGATACCCGCAGCCTGCGCGGCCATCGGCACCAGTGAGTGATCGGTCATGCCCGGCACGGTGTTGATTTCGAGCAACCAGAAACGACCCTGACTGTCGCGCATGGCATCAATACGACCCCAGCCGCGTGCGCCCAGGACCTCGAAAGCCTCTTCGGCAATTTGCTGCAGCTGCTTTTCTTCCTCTGCCGCCAGGCCGCAGGGAATCTTGTACTGCGTGTCATTACGCTGATACTTGGCCTCGAAATCATAGAAATCGTTGGCCGGGATCATGCGGATCACCGGCAGCGCCTTGCCGTTGAGCATGCTCACGGTGTACTCGCTGCCTTCAATGAAATGTTCGGCGATGACTTCGCTGTCGTGCTCGGCAGCCACGGCATAAGCCTTGGCCAGATCGTCCACGCTGTAGACCTTGGCCATACCGATGCTGGAACCTTCGCGTGACGGCTTGACCATCAGCGGCAGACCCAGCTCGGCGACGACAGCGGCAAAATCACAGTTGGCCGAAAGACGACGATAGGTTGGTGTCGGCAGACCGCAGCCGAGCCAAAGCTGCTTGGTGCGCGCCTTGTCCATGCCGATGGCCGAGGCCATGACACCGCTGCCGGTGTAGGGCACGCCGAACTGTTCAAGCACGCCCTGCATGACGCCATCTTCGCCACCACGACCGTGCAGCACGATGAAGGCACGGTCATAGCCCTGCACTTCCACGATGTCACGCTCGGCCGGATCGAAAGCGTGTGCATCGACACCGGCAGCCTGCAAGGCCTTCAGCACCGCAGCACCGCTGATCAGGGAAATCGGGCGCTCGGCGGCTGTACCGCCCAGCAGTACCGCGACTCGACCAAAACGCTTCACATCAACCATATTCATCATCAATCTCACTTTTTCGCAGCGGTCAGATACAGACCGTTCTGGGCCAGCTCCAGCGCAATCGCGCCGACCGTGCCGGCACCTTGCGTCAGCAGCACATCGCCCGCGCGCAATTGCGTAGGCAACAGCTGTGCCAATTCATCGAGCTTTTCCACAAACACCGGATCAACCAGGCCACGGGTGCGGATGCTGCGCGCCAGGGTACGGCTGTCGGCTCCGGCAATGACTTTTTCACCGGCACTGTAGACATCGAGCAGCAGCAGCTGATCCACGGTCGACAGGACCTGTACGAAATCTTCGAAGCAGTCACGGGTACGGCTGTAACGATGCGGCTGGAACATCATCACCAGGCGACGTCCCGGGAAGGCCTGACGCGCTGCGGCGATAGTGGCAGCGACTTCACGCGGGTGATGACCGTAGTCGTCCACCAGCTGCACGCCACCGGCTTCAGCCAGACGCTGGAAGCGACGGCCGACACCCTGGAAGCTGGCCAGCGCGCTGACAATGGCGCTGTCTTCGACTTCTTCGTCAGTGGCAATCGCGATGGCTGCCAGCGAGTTCAAAACATTGTGCAGACCGGGCAGATTCAGCGTGATGCGTAACGGTTCGCAGCCCGTACGGTGCACGGTGAAATGCGTTTGCAGGCCTTCCTGATGGACATCGGTGGCACGCACATCGTTGTCGGCATCGAAACCGTAGGTGATGGTCGGACGGCCGATCTTCGGCAGCAGCTCGCGCACCACCGGATCATCGCCACAGACCACGGCGAGACCGTAGAACGGGAGGTTGTGCAGGAATTCGATAAAGGTGCGCTTGAGCACCTCAAAGTCGCCGCCATAGGTGTCCATGTGATCGGCGTCGATGTTGGTGACGACCGAAGCCATGGGCTGCAGATGCAGGAAGGAAGCATCGCTCTCGTCGGCTTCGGCGACGAAGTAGCGGCTGCTGCCGAGCTTGGCGTTGGTGCCGGCGCTGTTGAGCAGACCGCCGATAACATAGGTCGGATCGAAACCACCCTCGCCCAGGATTGATGCAATCAGGCTGGTCGTGGTGGTCTTGCCGTGGGTGCCGGCGATAGCGATGCCATGACGGTAGCGCATCAGCTCGGCGAGCATTTCGGCACGACGCACGATGGGCAGACGACGCTCCTGCGCAGCCTTCACTTCCGGGTTGCTAGGGTCAATCGCGGTCGACACCACCAGCACATCCGCCTTGGCGATATGAGCGGCATCGTGACCAATGAAGATCTCGGCGCCGAATGACTTCAGGCGATCCGTGGTCTTGCCGGCCTTGGCATCGGAACCGGCCACTTCATAACCCTGGTTAAGCAGCACCTCGGCGATGCCGCACATGCCGGCACCACCGATGCCGACAAAATGAATACGGCGAATGCGGCGCATTTCCGGAATTTCGATCAGACGCGTACGCGGAATCGCTTTCATGCATTACCTCTCAAAATGGCATTGACGACCAGCGCCGTAGCGTCAGGCTTGGCCAGTGTGCGGGCTTTTTCAGCCATGGCCTTGAGTGCCTTGCGATCAAGCAGCTCGGTCAGCGTGATGGCGAAAGCGGCTGGTGTCAGATCACGCTGCTGAAACAGACGCGCGGCGCCGATGTCGCTGAGGAATCTGGCGTTTGCGGTCTGGTGATCATCCACCGCATGCGGAAACGGAATCAGGATCGACGCCACACCGGCAGCCGCAATCTCGGAAACCGTCAGTGCCCCGGAGCGGCAGATCACCAGATCGGCCCAGTCGTAAACGGCGGCCATATCATCAATAAAGGGGAGAATTTCTGCCTGTACACCGAGTCTGGCGTAAACCGCAGCAGCCTTGTCGGCATGCTTGCGACCGGCCTGATGGCGAATGAGCGGACGCTGCTCCGTTGGCAGCTCGGCAAAGGCCGCCGGCACCAGTTCGTTCAAGGCAACAGCACCTAGGCTGCCGCCCATGACCAGCACACGCAGCGGACCACGACGAGCACCATAGCGGGCGCTCGGCTGTGCCAGCGTGGCGATCTCATCGCGCACCGGATTGCCGACCCAGGTCACTTTCGCACAGGCATCAAAGGCATCCGGAAACGCCTGCAGCACCTGCGTGGCAAACTTCGACAAAGCCTTGTTGGTAAAGCCGGCAATCGCATTTTGCTCATGGATATACAACGGCAGACCGGACAGCCGCGCTGCCAGGCCGCCCGGACCGGTGACATAGCCACCCAGACCAATGACGGCATCCGCATTCACTGCAGAGAAAACCCGCATGGCTTTCCAGACGGCGCGCAGCAATTTCGTCGGTGCCTTGAGCAACGGTTTAAGACCATTGCCACGCAAGCCGCCGACATCCAGATAGGTAATATCAAAGCCGGCCTTCGGCACAAGGTCCGCTTCAATGCCCGCCTTCGTGCCCAGCCAGTGAATACGTACGCCCTGAGCCTGCAAGGCGCGAGCAACTGCCAGCGCCGGGAAGACATGACCGCCGGTACCACCCGCCATCACCACCACGGATTTAACGAGCGCCATGGCTGCCTCCCTCTGCGCGGCGCACGCCACGCTCATTGACCTGACCGGACTCGGCGTCGATGCGCAGGAGAATGGCGAGTACCGCGAAGACCATGACCAGACTGGAGCCACCGTAGCTGACCAGTGGCAGCGTCAGACCCTTGGTCGGGAAGAAACCGATGTTGACGCCAATATTGATGGCCGACTGCACGCCCAGCATCACCGCCAGACCATAAGCCACATAGGCGGAGTAAAACTGGCCCGCGCGTTCGGCGCGCTGACCAATGCGCAGAGCGGCGGTCACCAGTGCCGCCACGGCAGTGATCAGAACCAGCACGCCGATCAAGCCGAACTCTTCGGCATAAACGGCAAAGACAAAGTCGGTATGAGCTTCCGGGAGATAAAACAGTTTCTGTACGCTGTGGCCCAGGCCCACACCAAACCAATCGCCGCGACCAAAGGCGATCAAGCTCTGCACCAGCTGATAACCGGTGTCATATTGATCCGCCCAGGGGTCAGTGAAGGCCAGCAGACGCTTCATGCGATAGGACTCTGCCATGACCACAGGAATACCGGCCAGCGTCACCGCGCCCATCACGCCAAGAAACTGCTTGAGTGGAGCACCTGCGAGAAACAGCATGCTGGTGGTTGCCATGATGACCACCATGCTGGCGCCGAAATCCGGCTCCAGCATGAGGAACATGACCACGAAAAACAGGCCGGCCAGCGGCTTCATGAAGCCGGAGAAATTGCTGCGTACTTCATCCTGACGACGCACCAGATACGCCGCCATGGCCAGCACCGCGGCCAGCTTCATGACTTCGGAGGGCTGCAGGGTAATACCGCCCAAACCGATCCAGCGCATGCTGCCGTTGACGCGACGGCCGATGCCGGGAATCAGGACAATCGCAATCAGAATCAAGGCGACCAGGAATACCCAGTAGCTATAGCGGCTCCAGAACTGCATCGGCACCTGCAGTACGAGTGCGCCAACCGTCAGACCGATGCAGAGATAGATGGCATGGCGAATGAAAAAGTAGAAGGGGTTGCCAAATGTGGCCTCGGCCACACCCATGGATGCTGAACCGACCATGATCAGACCAATGCAAAACAGGAAGCCGGAAGCCACCAGTAAAACCTGGCGCTCACTCAGCTCGGCCACGATATTTCGCAGCAGTTGCACAGGATGATTCATGCTCTGGCTGGTCATCAGTGGCCCTCGACCAAGCGGCGTACGCCGGCAACAAACTGATCGCCACGATCTTCGTAGTGCTTGAACATGTCGAAGCTGGCGCAGGCTGGCGACAACAGCACGGCATCGCCCGGCCTGGCGATGCTCAGTGCCTTGGCAATGGCCTCGTCGAGGCTGTTGCAGTGATGGCGCGGCAGTGCTGCAGCAATCGCCAAGTCAATGACCGGCGCATCTTCGCCAATCAGCAACAGCGCCTTGCCAAACTGCGCCATCGCGGGCGATAGCGGCGTGAAGTCCTGGCCCTTGCCGACACCGCCGGCAATGAGCAGGATCTTGCCACTGATGGCGGCACCCAGCCCATTGATGGCGGCAAGCGTGGCGCCGACATTGGTGCCCTTGGAGTCGTTGTACCAGCCGATGCCGTTGTGCAGCGCGACACGCTGGCAGCGATGCTTGAGGCCGGTGAAGGCGCGCAACGTGCTCAGCATGGCCTCCAGCGGTAGGCCCACGGCCTCGCCCAGCGCCAGACAGGCCAAGGCATTGGCGACATTGTGGTCACCAAAAATCTGCAGATCGCTGACCGGCATCATGGGGTCGCGACCACGTGCCAGATGCGGCTTGCCATCAACAACGCGAACACCGAAATCATTCAGGTCCGGCGCGCTCAGGCCGAAGCTGGCGCGCGGCAGGTCATCGGCAATCAGGGGCATGGTCAGGGCATCATCGCGATTGAACACGAAGCGCTGGCAGTTGCGGTAAATGCGGTGCTTGGCCTGGTGATAATCAACCATGCCGGTGTAGCGATCCATGTGGTCTTCGCTGATGTTGAGCACAATCGCCACAGCTGCTTTCAACGAGTGCGTGGTCTCCAGCTGAAACGACGACAGCTCCATCACATACAGGTCTTTCTCGCCCTCGGCGAGCATGTCCAGCACCGGCGTGCCGATGTTGCCGCAGACGCCGGTGCGCTTGCCGGCGGCTTCACCCATGAGGCCAACCAATGTGGTCACCGTGCTCTTCGCATTCGATCCGGTGATGGCGATGATCGGGGCCTTCACGGCGCGGCAGAACAGCTCGACATCACCGACTACCGACACACCGGCAGCGATCGCGGCGGCAATTTCCGGCTCGCGAATGGAGATGCCCGGACTGCTGATGACTTCACTGGCACGCAACAGCAATGCGGCATCAAGCTGGCCCAGGCTGACGTCAACATCCGGAAAATCGGCACGCAGCTCAGCCAGCCCCGGCGGATGCTCACGGGTATCGTTGACCGCCACCGGATAGCCCTGCGCCTTGAGGTAACGGACGCAGGACAGCCCGGTCTTGCCCAGACCGATGACCACCCGCAAACCGTCGCGCTGAATGAGCATGCTCGCCTCTCCTTAACGCAGCTTCAGGGTCGCGAGACCGACCAGCACGAGCATGAAGCTGATGATCCAGAAACGCGCAACCACGCGGGTCTCCGGCCAGCCCTTGAGCTCGAAATGGTGATGAATGGGCGCCATGCGGAAGATGCGCTTGCCGGTCAGCTTGAAGCTAGCCACCTGCAGCATCACCGACACCGTTTCCATGACGAAGACGCCGCACATGACGAACAGCACGATTTCCTGACGCACGATGACGGCGATGGTGCCGAGCACCGCACCCAGCGACAGCGCGCCGACATCGCCCATGAAGACTTGAGCCGGATAGGCGTTGAACCAGAGGAAGCCGAGGCCGGCACCGATGATGGCGCCGCAGATGATGATGAGCTCGCCAGCGCCGATGACAAACGGAATCTGCAAGTACGTCGCAAATTTGATGTTGCCGGTGAGGTAGGCAAAGATCGCCAGCGCACCCGCGACCATCACGGTCGGCATAATCGCCAGGCCATCGAGGCCATCAGTCAGGTTGACGGCATTGCTGGCACCGACAATGACGAAGTAGCTGAGCACGATGTAGAACAGGCCGAGCGGAATGATCACGCCCTTGAAAAACGGGACGATCAGGCTGGTCTCGATCGGGGTCTTCGCGGTGTAGAACAGCACCACGGCTGCGCCAATACCGCCCACGGACTGCCAGAAATACTTCCAGCGACTGGGCAGACCACGCGGATTCTTTTCGACAACCTTGCGATAGTCATCGACCCAGCCGACCAGACCGAAGATCACCATCACACCCAGCACGATCCAGATATAGATATTGTCGAGACGCGCCCAGAACAGCGTGCTGACGGCAATGGTCAGCAGAATCAGCACGCCACCCATGGTTGGTGTGCCGGTCTTGGCCAGATGCGTCTGCGGGCCATCATTGCGGATGGCCTGACCGAACTTCATTTCCTTCAGCTTCTCGATCAGGTGCGGCCCCCACCACAGCGACAGCGCAAACGCCGTGACGATGCTGAGCATGAAACGAAAGGTCAGGTAGTTGAAAACACCAAACCCCTTGTAGTGCTGTGCCAGTTGATCCGCGAGCCATAGCAGCATGTCAGTGCGCTCCTGCTTCGCCGGTCAGGCCCTGCACAACACGCTCCATGCGGGCACTGCGCGAGCCTTTGACGAGGATGGTAACCACGCCCTGCAATTCAGCCTCCAGGGCTTTCAGCAGCGCATGATGATCGGGGAACAGCTGCGCCTGAGGACCAAAGCCGGCGGCATACTGACCGCTGTGCTGACCCGTGGCATAAAGGGCGTCGATATTTTTCATGCGTGCATACTCTCCGACTTCAAGATGGCCCGATGCCGTGGCACCGCCCAGTTCCCCCATGTCACCCAACACCAGCACATGACGGCCTGGCAGCTCGGCGAGCAGATCAATCGCTGCCTTCATCGAGCTCGGGTTGGCGTTGTAAGTGTCATCAATGACGTAGCGCTGCTGGCCCAGGCTGTGCGGCACCGTGCGGCCTGAAAACGCACGCGTCTTCTGCAGGCCGTCGACAATCCGCGCCAGCGAAATGCCGCAGGCATGGGCCAGCGACGCAGCCGCCAGCGCGTTCATGACCTGATGGCGACCGAGCAGCTGCAACTGCACCGGCATGGCCTGCGCACCGATGTGCAAGGTGAACGCGTACTGCGGCATGTCGCCGGAAGTGATATCGGTCGCGTAGATATCGGCCACCTGGCGCTCGGAGAAGGTCAGCAATTTGCGACCGGCCAACTGGGTCAGCCAGAGCGTGGCAAAGTCATCGTCCAGATTGACGATGGCCGTGCCGTCCGCAGCGAGACCATCGTAAATTTCGCTCTTGGCCCGGGCGATGCCTTCGCGGCTGCCGAAGCCTTCCAGGTGCGCCGTGCCGACATTGATGATGACCGCCGCACGCGGACGCACCAGGCCGGAGGTGTAGGCGATTTCACCGGCATGATTGGCGCCGAGCTCGAAGACGCCGAACTGATGTTCGTCACGCAGGCGCAGCAGGGTCAGCGGCACACCGATATCATTGTTCAGGTTGCCCAGTGTCGCCAGCGTTTCGCCCTGCTGCTCGAAGATGCGCGCTGTCATTTCCTTGGTCGAGGTCTTGCCGGCACTGCCAGTCATGGCCACGCGCACCACATTCGGAAAACGCGCACACCAGGCTGCCGCAATCTGACCCAGCGCTTGGTGACAATCATTGACGATGATCTGCGGAATGCCGGCATTCGGGTCCATGCGCGACACGACGGCTGCGACAGCGCCCTTTTCGGCCGCCTGGCTGACCAGCGCATTGGCATCAAAATTCGGCCCCGACAACGCAATGAAGACATCATTGGCCTGAAGCGTGCGGGTATCGCTGGAAAAGCTGCCGACATCGGCATCCAGACCGATCAATTCGCCAGCAACCACCACGGCGATTTCAGACAGTCTCATGCTGTACTCCTGGTGTTCAGCGCGAGCCGTACCTGTTCCACATCATTGAAGGGATAACGCACGCCCATGACTTCCTGATAGGTCTCGTGGCCCTTGCCGGCAATCAGCACGACATCATCAGAGGCCGCATTTTTCAGGGCATGGGCGATGGCTTCGGCACGATCGACAATGATCGTTGCTGCCCGACCGTTCAGGCCCTGCTGAATATCCTGCAGAATGCTTTCCGGCGCTTCTTCGCGCGGATTATCGGTGGTCAGCACCAGTACATCGGCGAGTGTGGCGGCAATGCGGCCCATCTCCGAGCGCTTGCCGGTATCGCGACCGCCACCACAGCCAAACACGCACCAGAGCTTGCCTTCGGTATGTTCGCGAGCAGCCTTCAGGGCTTGCTCCAGGGCATCCGGCGTATGGGCATAGTCAACCACGGCAAGCGGCGACTGCCCCTCACGCAAGCACTGCATGCGACCGGCAACCGGGGCCACGACAGACAGCGCCTGTGCCGACTGCTCCAGGCTATAGCCCAGAGTCAGCAAGCCGCCCAGCACGGCGAGCAAATTGCTGGCATTGAAACGGCCCAGCAACGGGCTGCGCAGCTCAGTCCGGCCCCAGGGCGTGCGCACGTGCAGAAGCAAACCGCTCAATGACGGCTGCACGCTTTCGGCAACAATCTCGGCATCGCTGTCAGCCTGCAGGCTGTAGCACAGACAACGCACGCCAACTGCAAGCTGCTGTTGGTAAAGCGCGCCTTGCGCGTCATCGGCATTGATCACGGCAGCCTTCAGGCCCGGCCACGAAAACAGACGACCCTTGGCCGCCGCGTAGCTGGCCATGTCGCCGTGGTAGTCGAGGTGATCACGCGTCAGGTTGGTGAACAACGCGGTATGAATCGGCGTGCCAACCATGCGGCCCTGCTCAAGGCCATGCGAGCTGGCTTCCATGGCCACCAGTTGCGCGCCCTGATCACGGAAACCGGCCAGCAAACCCTGCAACTGCAGCGGATCCGGCGTGGTGAACTGCGAAGCCGCCAGTTCGCCATAAAAGCCATTACCCAGCGTACCGATGACGGCACTACGCTGACCCAACTCAAGCGCTGCACCAGCAATCAGGTTGGCAATGCTGGTCTTGCCGTTGGTGCCGGTCACCGCCATCACCGTCATGGCCTGCGCCGGCTGATCATGAAAGCGCGCGGCAAACTCGCCCAGTCGCTGCGTCAGATCCGCCACCACCAGTACCGGCACGCCATTGACCTCGGCATGCGCCAGCCAGTCACCGCCGGCTTCTGCCAGAACAGCGCCGGCACCCGCAGCCAGGGCTGCCGGAATGTGGCTACGAGCATCGTGATGCAAGGCTGCCAGCGCCACAAAAACACTACCCGCCCTAACCTGACGCGAATCCGACACCAAGGCTGGAACGACGATCTGAGCCCACTGCGCAGGAACTTCCGACCAGATTTGAGCCAAGGTCTTCATGTCAGCCCTCCCGACCCGGGCGAGCCCAGGTTGACGGGTGCGGGAAGCGATGCTGATCAGCCAGACGCTCGGCGCTGCGATCCGGCTCGATATTCATCAGGCGCAAAGTGTCCGACATCATGCGCGAAAACACGGGCGCTGCTGCGAGGCCACCGTAGTAGCCACCCTTGCGCGGATTATCAATGATGACCGCCGTGACGACGCGAGGCGCGCTGGCTGGTGCCATGCCGACAAACAGCGACATGTAAGCATCACTGGCATAGCCGCCACCCTGTGCCTTGTGCGCAGTACCGGTCTTGCCGGCAATGCGGTAGCCCGGGACGGCAGCGCGCAACGCCGTACCTTCCTGAGTCACCACGGTCTCCATCATGGGAATGATGGCGCGGGCAATTTTCTCATCGAGAATACGCTTGCCGGCCACCGGCCCCGTCACCTTGATAAAGCTGATCGGACGCTGAATGCCGCCACTGGCAATCGCGGCGTAAGCTTGTGCCAGCTGCAAGGCGGTTACAGTGACACCATACCCATACGACATGGTTGCCACTTCCACCGGATTCCAGCGGCTGGCCGGCTGCATGCTGCCCGCACTCTCACCGGGAAACCCACTGCCTGTGTTGTGTCCGAAGCCCAGACGGCGATGCAGCAGCGGCAAGGTATCGCGTGGCAGCGACATCGCGATTTGCGCCGAGGCCACATTGCTGGACTTGGTCAGCAGCGTCGGCATGTCGATCACGCCATAGTTCTCATGATCGCGAATCAGCTTGTTGAGCACTTTGTAGGTGCCCGGGCTGGTATTGAAATGGCTGTGCACATTGAATTTGCCACTTTCCAAGGCTGCAGCGACGGTAAAGGGCTTGAGCGTGGAACCCGGCTCGAACTGATCGGTAACGGCGCGATTACGCAGCGCATTCACGGTCAGCTGTTTGCGATTATTGGGGTTGTATGACGGCAGATTCGCCATGGCCAGAACTTCGCCCGTATCGACATCCAGCGATACCAGCACACCAGCTGTCGCGTTGTGCTCGGCAACGCCGCGTGCCAGCTCACGATACGCTGCGTATTGCACACGCGTATCAAAGCTGAGCGTGATGTCTTTGCCCGGATTCGCCGCCTTGATCAGGGCTACATCCTGAATACGATGCCCCTTGAGATCCTTGACCACACGCTTGATGCCCGCCTCGCCCGCAAGCTGGCTATCTAGGGAAAGCTCCAGACCTTCCTTACCCTCATCATCAAGATCGGTAAAACCGATCATGTGCGCGGTCACCTCGGCTTCAGGATAAAAGCGACGATACTCTGTCATGCCATAGACACCCGGCAGGTCTTTGGCCAGCACCAGCTCGGCAGCAGCGGGTGACAGATGCCGCTTGGCATACATGAAGCCTTTGCGGGCATTGCGCTTGACGCGAGCCACCAGACTCCCGGACGGCAACGCCAGATCACGCTCGAGCGTGCTGATCGAGGCATGGCCGGCAATCGCCTGGCGCGGATTAATCCAGATCGAGACCACCGGAGTGCTGACTGCCAGCGGCGCGCCGTTGCGATCCAGAATCATCCCGCGCATGGCCATGACCGGCTCGATACGCAAGGAACGCGCATCTCCCTGCTTGCGCAGGAATTCGCTATCAATCACTGTCAGGTAGACGGCGCGCCCCACCAGCCCAGCCAGCAGCAGTGACAGCGCCCCCACCATGAAATAATGGCGATGACGGAACTGCAGCACGGCAGCATCGGCCTTTTTGATCGGCGAGCGCGGCGTCATGGTCGCACCATCATGACTTCATGCGGAGCCGGCGTACGCATACCCAGCTCATCGGTCGCGACCTTGCCGATACGACCGTATGCGCCCCAGGCCTGCTGCTCCAGCAGCAGCTGACCCCACTCAACTTCGAGATGATCACGCTCGACCTGCAATGTCTGCAGCTGATTCAAATATATGCGTGACTTGTGCACGCTATAGGCAACACCGAGAGAGGCGGCAATCAGCGCCAGCAGAATCGCCGCGGCCTGACGCAAATCCGGCTGCATGACCATGCGGGCCACGGCGCTCACACGCGTAGACCACATCATGCGAACACCTGCAGACGCTCGGCAACACGCAAATGCGCACTGCGTGCACGCGGATTCATGGCCACTTCGCTGGCACTGGGCTCAATGGCTTTACCAAGCTTCTTCAGGCCCGGCTTCATCTGCTGCCAGGTCACCGGCAATCCCGGCGGAAAGTCATCACCCTTGACTTCGCGATTAATGAACTGCTTGACCATGCGATCTTCCAGCGAATGAAAGCTGATCACCGCCAGACGTCCGCCCGGCGCAAGCACTGCCAGACTCTGCTCAAGAAAATCCTCGAGATCACCCAGCTCACGATTCACTGCAATGCGAATCGCCTGAAAGCTGCGTGTAGCGGGATTCTTGTGCTTTTCCCAGGCCGGATGCGCCACTGCCACAATCTCGGCAAGCTGTTTGGTACGCGTAATGGGGGTCTCGGCGCGAGCAGCCACAATGGCTCTGGCAATACGCTTGGCAAAGCGCTCCTCGCCGTAGGTCTTGAGCACATCTGCAAGGTCTGCCTCTTTTACCGTCGCCAGCCATTCAGCCGCACTCTGACCACGCGATGAATCCATGCGCATGTCCAGAGGACCATCATTCATGAAGCTGAAGCCGCGCTCAGCATCATCAATCTGTGGCGATGACACGCCCAGATCGGCCAGCACACCGGCAATCTGGCCCAACAAGCCAAGACGGCTGACGTGCGACTTCATGCTGGCAAACGAATCATGCACGATGCTGAAGCGCGGGTCGGCCTTGGCTAGCGCCTCGCCCGTGGCAATCGCCAGCGGATCCTTGTCGAAGGCAATCACCCGCGCCTGCGGGCCAAGTCCCGCCAACAGCTTGCGCGTATGACCGCCACGACCGAAGGTGGCATCGATATAGCAGCCAGCCGTACTGGTGAGCACCGCATCCACGGTCTCGTCACACAGTACGGTCAGGTGCTGAAAATCAGTCATGATCAAAGCGCCAGAGAGTCGATGGCTTGCGCCAGCTCGGCTGCGGAGAAGTCCGCGCTCAACAAGTCCGCCTGCAATGCATCCCAGGATGGCTTGTGCCAGATTTCACACTTCTTGCCTTGGCCGGCGAGCACCACCGACTTGTCGAGATGAGCGAATTGACGCAGCTCCGGGCTGACCAGAAAGCGACCGGCGCTGTCGAGATTGATTTCCGTGGCATAGCCGAGAATGCGGCGCTTGAGCTGCGTCATGGCGGCGCTGGAGGTAGGCAGCGCGTTGAAGCGAGCCTCGATCAGCTCCCACTCGGTCAACGGGTAGAGCACCAGGCAGGATTCACGGATATCCACGGTGAGCACAAACTTGCCCTGACACTCCGCCCGAACACGGTCGTGGTAGCGCGTCGGCAAGCCGATGCGCCCCTTTGCGTCCATGGTCAGTTCGTCGTAGCCGCGAAACATGTGCTTTCTTCCTGGAGCGAGGGATTGGGAACATAAAAAACCACAAAATCACACTTTTCCCCACTCTGCGGGCAAATATAGAGAGCAGAGTCCATGCAGTCAACCTGCAGAGCCCATGGTTATAAGTAACATTTTGTTTAATTAAATCAGGTACTTGCGGCAATGGCCGAAGATTGAAAAAGAAGTCGTTGCCCATATAAATCAATGACTTGCATGGATGTCTTGCACCAATACTTAAGTATATTGGCGACCTCTAGATTTTTTCGCTATAAGCGAAATACCCATACAAACCATACACGCAAAACAGAATAGGTGGAGTCGGCCTGTAAGCCGGGTTCTGTCGTGGACGATCATTCCTCTAGGCCCATCGTCGCCGATGGGCTCGAGCAACCTACCCGTGTCCCGCGCGGGCCGCGCGTATGGACACCTATTTGGTCTTGCTTCAAGTGGGGTTTGCCGTACCGGTCTGTTACCAGACTCGTGGTGCGCTCTTACCGCACCGTTTCACCCTTACCACGCGTCTCAACCCGCCGAAGCGAGCCAAGACCGTTCGGCGGTCTGCTCTCTGTTGCACTTTCCGTCGGCTCACGCCGCCCAGGCGTTACCTGGCACTTTGCCCTGTGAAGCCCGGACTTTCCTCCCCCATGCACGCATGGCAGCGATCGCCCAGCCGACTCCGGCGCGCAGCTTAAGGGGGCAGGCCCGTGAACTCAAGGTGATTCGCTCTCCAGCTTCAATGCCAGCGCCATGTCGTACAACGCATTTCGCTTCAGACCCATCATCTCTGCAGCCAGGCCAGCAGCCTGCTTGACCGGCAACTCACGCACCAGAACCCTCAGAATCGACTCAGCGGACAGCGCGCGCGTATCCGATGCCTCACGCTCCGGCGCGCCGGCAACAACCAGCACAATCTCGCCGCGCTGCTGATTGCTGTCTGCCATGACCCAGGCCAGAAGCTCGCTCAGTGGCGCACGTCGTATAGTCTCGAAAGTCTTGGTTAGCTCCCGGGCCAGTGTCGCCAGACGCTCCCCGCCAAACGTGGCCACCAGATCCTCCAGCGTCTCCACAATACGATGCGGCGCCTCATACAGGATAAGTGTCGGCGTCGCTTCCGCCAGCTGCTTCAGGCGAGCGAGACGAGGCCCCTGACGACTAGGCAGAAAGCCCTCGAAATGAAACCGGTCAGACGCCAGCCCGGCAGCACTCAGCGCCGCGATGGCAGCGCATGGCCCCGGCACCGGCACCACCGTCACACCGGCATCATGTGCCGCAGCGATCAAGCGATAGCCCGGATCGCTGATCAATGGCGTACCGGCATCCGATACCAGCGCCAGGGTTTCTCCGGCCTGCAGGCGTGCAATCAGTCCCGGGACGCGATGCGCCTCGTTATGGTCATGCACAGCCGTCAAGGGCGTCCGCAGCCCCAGCTGCTCGAACAGGCGAGCTGACGTACGGGTATCCTCTGCGGCCACCTGATCAACTCCGGCCAGCACAAGCTGCGCACGCGAGCTGAGATCCGTCACATCACCAATCGGCGTTGCCACCACATATAAACAGCCCGGTTTGATGCATGCAGACATGGCCAGCGGCCCTCTTTGATGAGGGCGACATTATCAGGGCATAGCAGGGCTCTCTCCAAGACAAAGTGGCAAAAGCAGGTTTTGTGAACTACACCATCAGCATGAAACCCCAGGACCAACACATGCCGCTCCCCAAAACAGGCCTGCCTGCAAGATCCCTCAGCCAACAAGCCGGACGGCAAGCCGAAGATGCTGCCCTCGCATTTCTGCAGAGCCAGGGGCACGAACTGATTGCACGGAATGTTTATTGTCGCCGTGGCGAGATTGACTTGATAACCTTGCAAGGCCAGTGGCTGATCCTGACCGAGGTTCGCTGGCGTCGCCGTGCCGACTTCGGTGGCGCAGCCGCCTCGGTGACACATCGGAAACAGCAGCGCATCATTGCCGCGGCACGTTATTTTCTATGCCTGCAGCCACACTGGCAGCAATGCCTGATACGGTTTGATGTCATGCTGTTTGAGGGATCGCCACCTGCCTGGCAACGCCACTGGCTGCAGGCCGCTTTTACCGCAATCTAGAGAATATTGATGCACGCCCAAATCACGCAAATGTGCCATGACAGCATGAACATGCTTTCGCGTCTGGCCGAAGAGCAGTCAGACGCCATATCGCATGCTGCCATGATCATGGTTGATGCCCTCATTCATGAGCGCAAGATCATCTGCTGCGGCAATGGTGCCTCAGGCGCCAATGCCCAATCCTTTGTCAGCAAGATGCTCAATCGCTTCGAGCATGAGCGGCCGGCGTTGCCAGCGCTGGCATTGGCGCCCGACAGCGTCACGCTGAGCGCGCTTGCACAGGACAATCGCCTGACAGAGTCTTTCTCTCGGCCCTTTCTCGCGTTCGCGCAGCCCGGCGACGTCCTGGTCGTGCTGTCTGCGACCGCAAATGCCGCAAACATTATCGCCATTGTGCAAGCGGCTCATGAGCGTGGCTGCCCCGTCATTGCCATCACAGGTGCCAGTGGCGGCGAAGTCGCCAGGCTCCTGGAGCCCAAGGATGCTCTCATTCAAATACCTGAACATCGCGCTTATCGGGTACATGAAGCACAATTGTTTACATTGCACTGCTGTTGCGCCTTAATCGATGCCTCACTATTCGGAGATCCCGACCTTGCCTAACGCCCTCACGCTGCACCGCAGCATTCGTACCCTGAGTGCTCTTGCGCTCGCCACCGCCGTCCTGAGCGGCTGCACCACGCTCGCCAAAGTCGGTGTCGGCCCCAGTGTCGCCGAGCCAGGCACCCGCACAACGGCATCGCGCCTGAATGATTTCAGTCTGGCGCAATCGGTACGCGTTGATATCTACAAGACCGTGCCTGCCGCCAGCGATGCCCGCATTGAGGTCATCAGTTTCTATCAGTCCATCCTGCTGGTCGGGGAAGTCCCCAATGAAGAACTGAAAGCAAAGGTCGGGGCTGTTGCGAAAAGCTACAGCGACGTCAAGATCGTGCATAACGAACTCAGTATCGGCGTCAACCGCAGCATCGGTCAGCGCCTGGGCGATGACCTTCTGGAACGCAAGGCTAACTTCAGCCTGCTGGCTGCAGACGGCCTGCGCAGCAGCCAGGCCACCGTCACGGCCATCAATGGCACCTTGTATCTGATGGGCAAGCTGACACAGCGCGAAACAGATCGCGCCATCGTCCGCTTGCAGGCGCTGGATGGCGTCACGCGCATTGTGAAAATTGTTGATGTACTGCCTGATACTCCGGCGAACGCCGGAGCCTGAGGGATATCTCGCTACTTCACGACACGCAAGCTGGGACGTGCCTTCTTCGCCGCTGACGGCGCAGCAGGCACCATGGCGTCCTCACCCGGCGTGTCAGGCGAGTACTCATCCTCCTCAAAGAACAAGCCCTCTCCATTTTCACGCGCGTAGATGCCCAGAATGGCACCTATGGGCACTTGCACCCAATGCGGCACGCCCGCAAAGCGGGCCGAGAAAGACACTTCCGTATTGTTCAGCAACAGCTCGCGAACAGCCGAGGGATTGATATTCAGCACGATACGGCCATCTTCAACAAAGGCTTCAGGCACTTGCGCACCCGGCCAGAAGGCATTGACCAGCAAATGCGGCGTCCAGCCCTGATCAATGATCCATTCGTTGATCGCGCGCACCAGATACGGCCGCGTGCCTTTCAGTGCCATCAATCAGACTCCGCGACGCATGTCACGCTCAACATCGGTCAAGCTGGCCAGGAAGCCATCACGCCGGAAGATGCGATCCATGTAACGCAACATCGGCGCACAGGCTTTCTCAGGGAGTTCGACACCCAGAATGGGCAGTCGCCAAAGGATAGGGGCCAGCATGCAGTCAAGCAGCGAAAACTCGTCGCTCATGAAGAATGACTTTTCCTGAAAAATCGGCGCAATAGTGATCAGGCTGTCGCGCAGATCCTTGCGTGCTTTCTGAATGAGCAACTCCTTGCCTTTGCCGGCAAGAGCGGTATCCACCAACGCACACCAGTCACGCTCGATGCGATAGGCCAGCAAGCGCGCCTGCGCACGCGCGACCGGATACACCGGCAGCAAGGGCGGATGCGGGAAACGCTCATCGAGGTATTCCATCATGATCTTGGTTTCGTACAGTGACAATTCGCGATCGACGAGGACTGGCAGCTGGTTATACGGGTTCAGATCGGCGAGATCAGCGGGACGATTGTTATCGCGCACATTGACCACATCGACCGAAACACCCTTCTCCGCCAGGACAATACGAACACGGTGACTGTAATGATCGGCAGCATCCGAATAAAACGTCATTGAGGCGCGACGCGCAGCGGTTGCCATGATGAAACCCTCCTAACAACAAAAAAGACAAAAGGGCGACACCTGTTCAGGCGTCCCCCTTTGTCAAGAACCGGCCATGCCACAAGGCACTGGCCGGCCAGCTTATTTGACGTCTTTCCAGAACTCTTTATTGAGCAAGTACACCGGGACCATCAGCAATGCCAGGAACAGCAAGACCCAGATACCCATGTTTTCACGCGTCAGACGGCTGGGTTCTGCCATATAGGTCATGAAGTTCACCAGATCGCCAACCGCAGCCTCGAACTCTTCCGGACCCAGCTCCTGCTCCAGCGGATCCAGCACATGCGGCATGCCGACATCCTTGAAGACGCGGTTATTGACACCCCAGGGGCGCTTGTCATCCGGATAGAAGTTAAGCAGATAGGTATATACCCAGTCCGGTGACCGGAAACGCGTTTCCAGTGACAGGTCAGGCGGGGCATTACCGAACCACTTGGCCTGGTCTTTATGATTCACTTTCGGGTCAATCGGATCACCGATCTTGTCGGAAGTGAACATCATGTACTTTTCAACAAGTTTGGGATCGATGTCCAGGTCTTGCGACATGCGCTCGTAACGCAGGTACTTGGCACTGTGGCAACCCGAGCAATAGCTCAGAAACAACTGCGCACCGTGCTGCAGCGACTCCTTGTTGCGCAGATCGACAGGAGCATGCTCACATTCATGCAGCTCACCACAGCCACCGCCGCCCGAGGCCAGAACAGCCGACGGTGCAAATACCAGGAAAAGCGAGAGAATCAGCTTTTTCATCAGTGTGCTCCCCCAGTCACGCGATCCGGAACGGTTTTGACGGTTTCCATAGAGGTATAGAAAGGCATCAGCAAGAAGAACAGGAAGTAGATAATCGTCAGGATCTGCGAAATCACCGTTTTTACCGGATCAGATGGCACGGCACCGAGATAGCCGAGACCAATGAAGCTGATCACAAACAGAGTCAGCCAGATTTTGCTTTGCGTACCCTTGTAGCGCATCGACTTGACCGGGCTCTTGTCCAGCCAGGGCAAGACAAACAGGATGGCAATAGCCGCGCCCATGGCAATCACACCGCCGAGCTTGGACGGCACCGCACGCAGGATCGCGTAGTACGGCGTGTAGTACCAGACCGGCGCAATATGTTCAGGCGTCTTCAACGGGTTGGCAGGTTCGAAATTCGGCCGCTCCAGGAAGTAGCCGCCGCCATCCGGGAAGAAGAACAGTACCGAACTGAAGGCTGCCAGGAAGACGACAATCCCGACCAGATCATGCACGGTGTAGTACGGATGGAACGGGACACCGTCGAGCGGAATGCCGTTTTCATCTTTGACCTTCTTGATGTCGACGCCATCCGGGTTGTTCGAGCCGACGTGATGCAGTGCGACCAGATGCATGAACACCAGGGCGACCAATACCAGTGGAATTGCGACCACATGCAGCGCAAAGAAACGGTTCAGCGTAATGCCGGAGATCAGATAGTCACCGCGAACCCACGTCACCAGCTCTTCGCCCACCACCGGCACAGCGCCAGCAAGGTTAAGAATGACCTGGGCACCCCAGTACGACATGTTGCCCCAGGGCAGCAGGTAGCCGAAGAAGCCTTCCGCCATCAGCGCCAGATAAATCGCCATGCCGAACAGCCAGACCAGCTCGCGCGGCTTTTTGTAGGAGCCATAAAGCAGACCGCGAAACATGTGCAGATAAACCACGACAAAAAACGCCGAAGCGCCGGTGGAGTGCATGTAACGCAGCAACCAGCCGTATTCGACATCACGCATGATGTATTCGATGGAGTCAAACGCGCCCTCACCCGACGGGTTGTAGGACATGGTCAGCCAGATGCCCGTAACCAGCTGGTTGACCAGCACAATCATGGACAGCACACCGAAGAAGTACCAGAAGTTGAAGTTCTTCGGGGCGTAATACTTCGACATGTGATATTCGTAAGTTTCAGTCGCCGGGAAGCGCGCATCCACCCAGCCCATCAGACTCTTGCCGATGTTCGCCATTATGCTTTCTCCTCACCAATGACAACGATGGCATCGGATTCATACATGTGCGGCGGCACCACCAGATTGGTCGGCGCCGGAACATTGTTGTAAACGCGGCCGGCCAGATCGAAACGCGAACCATGGCAAGGACAGAAGAAGCCGCCCTTCCAGTCTGCACCGAGATCAGCAGCAGCCACCTCGGGACGGAACAACGGCGAGCAGCCCAGGTGAGTACAGATGCCCGTCAGAATCAGAAATTCCGGCTTGATGGAGCGCACTGCATTACGTGCGTATGCAGGCTGCTGGCCTTCCTCGGCCGACGACGGATCCTTCAGATCGGCATCGTTCTTGGGCAGATCCGCCAGCATCTGCGGCGTACGACGAACCACCCAGACCGGCTTGCCGCGCCACTCGAACACGGCACGCTGACCGACTTCAAGCTGACTGATGTCCGCCTTGACCGATGCACCGGCAGCTTTCGCCTTGGCACTCGGATTCCAGGACTTCACGAAGGGAACCGCAGCCGCTGCGACGCCAACTGCGCCCATGGCTGCAGTGGCACCGATCAACAGGCGCCGGCGATCGACATTTACGCCGTCAGTACTCATTGACGCACTCTCCGAATCAGCTAATGGCAACCGAACATGCTCACTTTACGGGCACTTCGGCACTGCATTGAAAACCGAGTAATGGTAATGAAATCACCTACGAGTGACAAGGCGATTGATCGCCTGAAACACCGGTATTGCAGGGGGTTTGTCCCGACGAGCGACACCTTTTCAGCAACCAATAAAAAAGCCTGCAGATTTCTCTGCAGGCTTTTCGAATTGGCTGGGGAACTAGGATTCGAACCTAGACAGACGGTGTCAGAGACCGTAGTCCTACCGTTAGACGATTCCCCATTATCGACCGCCCGAAGGCGGCCAATATTAACGCTTGGAGTACTGTGGACGCTTGCGTGCCTTGCGCAGACCGAGCTTCTTACGCTCGACTTCACGGGCATCACGCGTCACGAAGCCGGCCTTACGCAGCGGCGACTTCAGTTCTTCGTTGTATTCGACCAGAGCACGAGTGATGCCATGACGAATGGCACCGGCCTGACCACCAATACCACCGCCAGCGACGGTGACCATGATGTCAAACTTGTTCAGCAGCTCAACCAGCTCGAGTGGCTGACGAACAACCATGCGCGCAGTTTCGCGACCGAAGTAGATGTCCAGCGGACGGTCATTGACAACGATGTTGCCAGTACCGGGGCTGATGAAAACGCGTGCAGTCGCAGTCTTGCGACGGCCAGTTCCGTAATTTGTTGTCATGGCGCTCGGCTCAGATGATCAGTTCTTTGGGCTGCTGTGCAGAATGCGGGTGCTCGGCGCCACCGTAAACTTTCAGCTTGCTCAGCATGTCGCGGCCCAGCGGACCCTTCGGCAGCATGCCACGGACGGCGATTTCGATCGGCGCTGCCGGCTTGGCAGCAATCAGCTTCTCGAAATTCACGCCCTTGATACCACCCGGGAAACCGGTGTGGTGCCAATAGACCTTGGCGTGCGCCTTGTTACCAGTGATGGCAACCTTGGCAGCGTTCACGACCACAATGTAGTCGCCAGTATCAACGTGCGGAGTGAACTCCGGCTTGTGCTTGCCACGCAGGCGGCTTGCGATTTCGGTCGCTAAACGGCCGAGAGTCTTGCCGCTGGCGTCAACGACGAACCAGTCGCGCTTAACGTCTGCGGGCTTGGCACTGAAAGTCTTCATGTCAACATGCCTTCATAAAAACAGAGTCCGCGACCCCTGAAATTCAGGCTGTCGCAATGAGGTCGCGAATAGTACCCAAGGTCATCGACTTTGACAACGCCCAAGCGAATAAAAATTCACGCTCAGGCGCTTTCCCAGGGACTGACCGGCAACAATCAGATCAATGTGCGAGCAATAATGCCCTTCATGATCTCGTTGGTGCCGCCGTAGATGCGCTGCACGCGGCAATCTGCCCACATGCGAGCAATCGGATACTCCCACATGTAGCCGTAGCCGCCAAAGAGCTGAACGCACTCGTCGGCGACTTCGAACTGCAGGTCGGTTACCCAGTATTTTGCCGCAGCTGCACTCTGAATATCCAGCTTCTTCTGCATGTGCAGCTCGATGCAACGATCGACATAGGTGCGCGCCACTTCGATCTTGGTATGAATTTCCGCCAGTTTGTACTGCGTGTTCTGGAAATCGCCGATGCGCTTGCCGAAAGCCTTGCGCTCACGCACATAGTCCAGCGTCAGCTGCAGCGCACCTTCCATCTGCGCCACGGCATTGACCGCGATGCCCAGACGCTCCTGCGGCAGCTCCTGCATGAGGTAGACAAAGCCCATGCCTTCGACGCCGATCAGGTTTTCCTTCGGCACCTTCACATCATTGAAGAATAGCTCGGAGGTGTCCTGCGCCTTCATGCCAACCTTGTGCAGGTTGCGGCCGCGCTCGAAGCCGGGCATGCCGCGCTCAACCAGGAATAGAGAGATGCCCTTGGCGCCCTGCGACGGGTCGGTCTTGGCGACAACGATGACGACATCGGCCATCTGACCGTTGGTGATGAAAGTCTTGGAGCCGTTGAGCAGATAGTGGTCACCCTTGTCGATGGCATTGGTCTTGACGCCCTGCAGGTCGGAGCCGGCACCCGGCTCGGTCATGGCGATGGCACCGATGAGCTCGCCACTGACCATCTTCGGCAGCACGCGCTGCTTCATGGCGTCGTTGCCATAATGTTCGATATACGGTGCCACGATATCGGTGTGCAGGCCCCAGCCGATGCCGCTCTGGCCCATCCGCGCGATTTCTTCCATGACGATGATGGAGTAGAGGTAGTCAGCACCAGGGCCGCCGTATTCTTCCGGCAGCGTCGGGCAGAGAAAGCCGTTTTCGCCGGCCTTCAGCCACAGCTCGCGCGAGACCTGACCGTCCTCTTCCCATTGCGCATGGTGAGGTACGGACTCTTTTTCGAGGAATTTGCGCAGGGTGTCACGAAAGCCTTCGTGGTCGGCGGAAAACAAGGTACGCGGAATCATGGTGTAGCTCCCAGTAAGGTAGTGGTTGGTCGCGATGTTCTGCGCCGCCCGCCCCCTGCCAAGAGCTTGAACACTCAGGGGCGATGCTCGCGCGCCAGATACTCTCGCGACTGCATTTCCTGCAAACGACTTTGCGTGCGCTGGAATTCAAAGTTCAGCCGGCCCTGATCGTAAAGTTCGAGAATCGGGCGCTCGGCCGAAATGATCAGCTTCACGCTACGGTCGTAGAACTCATCCACCAGGTTGATGAAGCGCCGCGCGGCATCATCGTTGGATGCGCCCAGCGCCGGCACATCCGCCAGCAGGACCGCGTGATATTCGCGGGCAATCTCGATGTAGTCATGGGCGCTGCGGGGCTTTTCGCAAAGCTCGGCGAAGCGGCACATCAACACATCGTCGGTGCGGGCGATAACCTCGACCGAACGGTCATTAATGTCAATAGGACTTTGCAAAGCAGGCGAGGCATTGGACAGCTCACGGAAGCTGCGCGACAACGATGCCTGCGCGGCAGCATCCAGCGGCGCGTGATAGAGCTCGGCCTGCTCCAGCACGCGCAAGCGGTAATCGACACCGGAGTCGACATTGATGACCTGGCAGAACTGTTTGACCATGGCGATGGCCGGCAGGAAGCGCTGGCGCTGCAAACCGTTCTCGTAAAGGCGATCCGGCACGATGTTGGAGGTCGCCACCAAGGTTACGCCACGGGCAAACAAGGCCTCGAACAGGCCGCCGAGGATCATGGCGTCGGCGATGTCGGTGACAAAGAACTCATCGAAACAGATCACCACGGCTTCGTCGTGAATCAGCTCGGCGACTGCCTTCAAGGGATCTTTGGTGCCCTGCAGGGTCGTCAGGTCTTTGTGCACGCGCTGCATGAAGCGATGGAAATGCACGCGCATCTTGCGGCGAAACGGGATCTGCTCGAAAAACAGGTCCATCAGATAGGTCTTGCCACGCCCTACCCCTCCCCACAAGTAAAGTCCTTGAGCCGGTGTTTTCTGGCGCTTGATCTCGCGCAGACGCGCAGGCCCACGCACCTTTTTGGCGATATCAAAGCGCTTAATCAGTGCAGCATGCACTTCCGTCAGCGCCACTACGGCACTGTTCTGGGCAGGATCAAACTGAAATTGACCACTGGCGATATCCTGCTCATAACATTGCAGCGGGCTCAGGCCCGACTTAACGTGCATCTTCAGTCTCCCTGCATGCGCTCTGTGCCCATGCCTTCAGTACACTCAGCTGACCGTGAAAAAAATGTCCGGCATCCGGCACCACCGTGATTTGCACATCATCTGATGCCGCCCGCAACCAATCGGCAATGGCCGTCGGGTCGACCACTTCGTCAGCATCGCCATAGATGACACGCGTACCCGCCGGCAAGGTTTGCGCTGATAGAACAAAGCGCGTCACGGGCGGCGCAACCAGCCAAAGTCGGGGCTTTGATGCAGTTGCAGCATCCGCACTCAAGCCGAGCTGCACTTGCGCAGACACATAAGCACCAAAGGAAAAGCCGGCGAGCACGCGCCAGGGCCGTGCAAATTGCGTCTGCGCCCACTGCGCCAGCGCCAGCACATCGCTCTGCTCACCGATGCCCTGATCGAAACTGCCGGCACTGGCGGCGACACCGCGAAAGTTGAAACGAATCGCCATCAGGCCGGCATCGCGACAGACACGCGCCAGTGTGGTCACGACCTTATTGTCCATGGTACCGCCCATCAGCGGATGCGGGTGGCAGACAATGGCAAAGCCGCTGACCGCGCCCGAGGGCACACTCAGTGCCACCTCGATCTGACCGACCGGCCCCGATACCATGAGGCGATGCTCGCCTGGCACATAGCCGCCGACGGGAGCATCCGACATCAAAGAGCGTGGCTCCTGCGACGAAACAACAATGGCCTCAGACATGCACCCTCCTGTACTCTGCACTTTGAAACGAGTGGGGCCAGATGGTATAGATAGCAGGCAGCTGCGCCAATGCCACTTTAGCGCAGCGCCTCAGGAGATGCGGAACATGGGTGTATTGGTTTATCTGCTGGTTTTTATTCTGGGCGCAGCAGCCGGCGTGGTTATTACCAAGCGTCACGCACCGGACCGCCGCGTTCAGGAGCTGGAAACGCTGCTGCAGGACCTGCAGGCACGCCATGACCGTTATCAGAGCGATGTCAGCAATCATTTCAGCGAAACCGCCGAGCGCGTCAACGAACTGACTCAGCGCTATCGCGAAGTCCATCAGCATCTGGTGCAAGGCGCCCAGCTTCTCTGCGACGACCCCAAGCGCAGCAAGGATGCCAACCCAGCCAACGAATTCACCAGCCTGAATACACCGGAAGTGCGCGCTCCGCACACCTTCGACCAGTACAGCGAAGCCGATCTGGTCGGCTATGAGCCACCGCGCGACTACGCCACAAAAAGTCCGCAGGACAAGGGTACGCTGGACGAGCGCTTCGGCTTCAAGTGAGCCGATTTGCCGGTCGCGAGGGATTTGCGACTAACGGAGGCTGCTGCGAAGGATGAACAGCCTTACTTTCAGCAGGCCTTTCCGCTACAATTTTCAACCGAATTCCGTACTTTCCCAGATTGGCATGCTGTGTGCTTCGGTGCCGGCAGCCCATTGGGTCAGCATTCCGCCGCCCCCGTAGAGGACACATCCCGTGCTCGAAGCCTACCGTCAACATGTTGCCGAACGCGCCGCTCTCGGCGTTCCCCCGAAGCCCCTGGATGAAGCCCAGGTTGCCTCGCTGGTTGAACTACTGAAAAACCCGCCTGCTGGCGAAGAAGCCTTTCTGGTCGACCTGCTGGAAAATCGTATTCCGCCCGGCGTTGACCAGGCCGCTTACGTCAAGGCCGCCTTCCTGGCTGCCGTCACCAAGGGCGAAGCCAGCTCGCCGCTGGTGACCAAAGAACGCGCAACCTACCTGCTCGGCACCATGCTCGGTGGCTACAACGTCGAACCCCTGGTCATCGCGCTCGACAACCCTGCTCTCGCCGCCACCGCCGCCGAAGCGCTGAAGAAGACGCTGCTCGTGTTCGACGCCTTCCACGACGTGGAAGAAAAGGCTAAGGGCGGTAACGCCTATGCCAAGGCCGTGATCCAGTCCTGGGCTGATGCCGAATGGTTCACCAGCCGTCCGGAAGTCGCCCGCGAAATCAAGGTCACCGTGTTCAAGGTCACCGGCGAAACCAACACCGACGACCTGTCGCCGGCGCAAGACGCCTGGAGCCGTCCGGACATTCCGCTGCACGCCAACGCCATGCTGAAGAACGCCCGCGACGGCATCGTCCCGGCCAAGCAGGGTGAAGTCGGTCCGCTCAAGCTGATCGAAGAACTCAAGGCCAAGGGCAACATCGTGGCCTATGTCGGCGACGTGGTCGGCACCGGCTCCAGCCGCAAGTCCGCCACCAACTCGGTGCTGTGGTTCACCGGCGATGACCTGCCGCACATCCCGAACAAGCGTGACGGCGGCGTCTGCATCGGCTCCAAGATCGCCCCTATCTTCTTCAACACCATGGAAGACGCCGGCGCCCTGCCGATCGAACTCGATGTCGGCCAGATGAACATGGGCGACGAGATCGTCCTGCACATCAACCATGACAGTGCTGAAGTGACCGCCACCAAGAACGGTGCCGAGATCGCCAAGGCCCCGCTGAAGACCCCGGTCCTGCTCGACGAAGTGCGCGCTGGCGGCCGTATCAACCTGATCATCGGTCGCGGCCTGACCAAGAAGGCCCGCGAAGCCCTCGGTCTTGCTCCGTCGACCCTGTTCCGTACACCGGTGCAACCGTCCGACACTGGCAAGGGCTTCACCCAGGCTCAGAAGATGGTCGGTCGCGCCTGCGGTCTGCCGGAAGGCCAGGGCGTGCGTCCGGGCACCTACTGCGAACCGCACATGACCACCGTCGGCTCCCAAGACACCACCGGTCCGATGACCCGTGACGAACTGAAGGATCTGGCCTGCCTCGGCTTCTCCGCCGATCTGGTCATGCAGTCGTTCTGCCACACCGCCGCCTACCCGAAGCCGGTCGATGTCACCACGCATCACACCCTGCCGGACTTCATCATGAACCGTGGCGGCGTCTCGCTGCGTCCGGGCGACGGCATCATCCACTCCTGGCTGAACCGCATGCTGCTGCCGGACACCGTCGGCACCGGCGGCGACTCGCACACCCGCTTCCCGATCGGCATCTCCTTCCCGGCCGGCTCCGGTCTGGTGGCCTTTGCCGCCGCCACCGGCGTCATGCCGCTGGACATGCCGGAATCGGTGCTGGTCCGCTTCAAGGGCAAGATGCAGCCTGGCATCACCCTGCGTGACCTGGTCCATGCCATTCCCTACGCGGCCATCCAGCGTGGCGAACTGACCATCGAGAAGAAGGGCAAGAAGAACGTCTTCAATGGTCGCATCCTGGAAATCGAAGGCCTCGAAGACCTGACCGTCGAGCAGGCGTTCGAACTGTCGGATGCCTCGGCTGAACGTTCCGCCGCCGGTTGCTCGATCACCCTGAGCGAGAAGTCGGTTGCCGAGTACCTGACCTCGAACATCACCATGCTGAAGTGGATGATCTCGAACGGCTACGGCGATGCCCGCACCATGGCCCGTCGTATCGTCGCCATGGAGAAGTGGCTGGCCGCCCCGTCGCTGCTGCGCGCCGACAAGGATGCCGAATACGCCACCATCTACGAGATCGACCTGAACGACATCAAGGAACCGATCCTGTGCTGCCCGAACGATCCGGACGACGCCAAGCCGCTGTCGCAGGTTCAGGGCACGAAGATCGATGAAGTCTTCATCGGTTCGTGCATGACCAACATCGGCCACTTCCGTGCTGCCGGCAAGCTGCTCGACAAGGTGGAAGGCGGTTCGCTCGCCACCCGTCTGTGGCTGGCTCCGCCGACGCGCATGGATGAGCACCAGCTCATGGAAGAAGGCTATTACAACATCTACGGCCGTGCCGGTGCCCGCACCGAAATGCCGGGCTGCTCGCTGTGCATGGGCAACCAGGCTCGCGTTGCGCCGAACACCACCTGCGTGTCGACCTCGACGCGTAACTTCCCGAACCGTCTCGGTCAGGGTGCCGATGTCTATCTGGCTTCGGCAGAGCTCGCTTCTGTCGCCGCCGTGATGGGCAAGCTGCCGACAGTGGCTGAGTACATGGAGTACGCGGGCAAGCTCGATGCGATGTCAGGTGATATCTACCGTTACCTGAACTTCGACAAGATGGCCGAGTACACGGATCAGGCCGACAAGATCAACATGGCTCAGCTGACCTAAGCCCGCCCTGCTGTGACGAAAAGCCCGGACTTGTTCCGGGCTTTTTTATGCGCTGTATATACGGTCTGGCGCTGGGGGAAAGTAGTGCTGGAAAACGCTGTGAACCCCTCCCTGGGCGCTCTTCTCGGCATCCATGCCTCGAACGTTTCCTGCACTACTTTCCCCCAGCGCCAGACCTGCTTCAGTGCATAAAAAGCTCGACGAGCAACCGCTACCAGGCACTCACTCGGGGTGATTCAGGAGCGGACTTGAGCTGAGTTTTGACGGTTTTCTGGTAGGTATTCAGGAAGCCGGGAGCGGCTTCGGCACCTTGATACAGCTCGGCCAGATCGGCTTGCATGCGCAAGAACAAATGCGCAGTCATGCTGGCGTCCGCGAGGGCACGGTGGTGACGGCCGTCGACAGGGATGTTGTGCAGGTCTACGAGGGTGGCGAGCTTGTGGTTGCTGGCCCACGGGTAAAGACGACGTGCGATGAGGACAGTGCAGAGAAATTCGTGTTGATGCGCCAGGCCGATTCGCGATAGTTCGTGCTGCCAGAACTTGCGGTCGAAGCTGGCGTTGTGGGCGACGATAATGGCATCCCCGACAAACTCCGCGACTTCGGCCATGACAAGCTCGGGGGACGGCGCCGTGCGGATCATGGCGGACGTGATGCCCGTCAGCGAGGTGATGAAACCCGGCACGCGCACGCCAGGGTTCATCAGGCTTTGCCAGGAGCCAACAATCCGGCCATCTTGCAGCAAGACGGCCGCGACTTCCAAGGCACGACCACCCTGATCGGGCATGAGGCCGTTGGTTTCAAAGTCGAGGACAGCGTAGCGGCTCATTCAAGGAGCACTTAGGCCGACTGAATACCTGTGATCAGCCACGGATTTTCGGCCTTGGCACCGTCACGCTCAAGGTGCCAGATGTCCGTGAAATCCTCTTCCACGCCCTCGACGGCATCACGATAACGGCCGCTGAAGCGAATACTGACTTCGGCGAGGCCGAATTTTTCATCGGCACGCACCAGCTCGGAATCGACCCGGATGACTTCGGTGTGCTGGGCTGCCGGCAGGCTCGCACGCTCGGCAACCAGCTCGGCGTACAACGCAGGCGTCGCATACTCTTCGATCTTGGCCAGATCATTCTGGTTCCAGGCCTCCTGAAGGGTGCGGTAATGCTCCTTCGCGCCATCAAGGAAAGCCGGCGTATCAAAGCCGAGCGGCAAACTCATGGGGATGGCATCGCTGCCGGCACTGACCGGGCTGCTGCTGACAAAGTTGTCACGACGATTACCAAAGACCGGCGGCGCAGCGTTCGGTGTGCCGGCATAAGCAGGTTGCGGTGCACGGACGGGCGCACCCGCCGGGGCATTGCCCTGGCGCAAAAGCCGGAAAATCTTGAAAGCGACGAATGCCAGTGCCGCGGCAATCAGAATATCCATGAACTGCAAGCCCTCGAAGGCACCACCCGCGAAGAGTGCCGCAAACAGACCACCGACCAGCAGGCCGCCAAGCAGCCCGCCCATCATGCCCTTGCCTGCAGCCTTGGCCGGCTGACCCGCCATTTGCTGACGCTGCGCAGGCGCATCAGCGCTGGATTTGCTCGGCTGCGACGGCGTGGTTTGATAGGTACGACCAAATGACTTGCCGCCACCAAAACGCTTGGCGTGTGCTACTTCAGTGGTCAGCGTGAACGCTAACAGGATCGCAAAAACTGCCCACAGCTTTTTCATGATTTTTCTCTCGATTAAAGTCAGAAGCGACCAGGCTTGAGTCGGGCACAAGCGTTGTGTGGCGGCAAGCTTACCCTATCTGCAGATAAACGCGACGGCTCAGCCTGCCGGCTTTCGCCAGACACTGGCCAGCCAGGGCTGTTGCTCACGAGGTAATCCGGCGGGCCGGTAGTAATGCTCCAGCTCGACAAAGCCGGCCGTGGCTAACAAGCGCCGCCACGCAGCCAGGTCATGGTAGCTACCATAGCGATTGCCACTCCAACCCTCCTCATTGCCGCCACGGGGATTCGAGCTGAACAGTGCGCCACCGGGCTTCAGACTGGCATGCAATTGCTGCAGCACCCGTGGCAGCTCGCTGATCGGCACATGAAACAGCGATGCATTGGCAAAGATGCCATCGAAGCGCGCCGGCGGCAGGTCCAGTTGCAGAAAGTTCTGATGCCAGACCTCGCAGCCGCTGTCACTACGCGCCATGGCGACGAAGCGCTCGGCACCATCGAGACCGATGGCGTGATGGCCGCGCGCTGAAAAGGTACACAGATCGCGGCCAGGGCCACAGCCGAAATCGAGAATACTCAGCACTGACGAGGCATCGAGGTGCCGCAATAGCGCCTCGATGTTCTGACTGACATCGTGATCACGCGTGCCGGCGCGAAAGTCATCGGCTGACGCGTTGTAATGCCCCAGCGTTTGCGTACTGATTTCACGCAGCTCGGGCTGCAGCGTACGCTGATCCGGCATCAGCTGATCTGGAACGTGCCTGAGCCAGGCAGGCTCTCGACCAGTTCCGGCCCCATCAGCATGGCAGGCGTGTAACTGCCGCCCTGCGGGTGGTTGTTGAGCAGCCAGGTCACCACCGCCAGCGCACCATCCACCGTGAGACTGTAAACGTTGTTGGTACGGATGCGCACGCTGCGAGTGACGCCAGCGGCATTGCGTGCCTCGCCCCAGACGTAAGTCGGCTGAGCAGCGCGGGTGGCGAGATCCGGCCCCTTCACACGCTGATCAATCTGACGCTTGAGGAAGTTCTGCACGAAGCCGAGACCAAAAACGGCTTTGCCCAGATTCATCATCTTGGCGCCATAGATGGCCGACTTCGGCAACGGAATCCAGGTATCGATATTGGGGATGCCGGTGGTGTAGTACGCGGTCGAGACATCGCCCCAGGGAATCGCCATCGCCGAGCGCGGACCGCGACCGAAGTCGATGTCGCGATGCTTGCTGCCCAGCGGCACACTGACGAGACGTCCGTCGCGACGCTCCAGACTGCCCTTCGACAAGCCCTCGACCAGTGTCTTCGACGTACCCGGCGACGGCCCGGTGGACGACTGGAAGCCCAGCGACAGGTACTGCGCATCCGGCAGCAACTGTTTGAGCTTGGCCGCCACGCAATCGGTGGGGATGACATCGAAGCCGACACCCGGGCAGAGCACGACATCAGCCTCACGCGCCCGCGAGGTCAGCATGTGCACATGCTCGAACACGGCAGCTTCGCCGGTGATGTCGAGATAATGCGAGCCGACCGCGAGACAGCCCTCGACCATGGGCGTGCTGGTGGCCGAGAACGGGCCGGCGCAATGCATGACCAGATCGATGCCGGCCAAGCCTTTTTTTACCGCCTCTGGCTGATCAAGGCCAAAGGCCCGGTGCTCCAGACCGAGCTCGCCGGCCAGCGCCTGCAGCTTGTTTGCGCTGCGACCGGCAAGCACCGGGCGCAGCCCCTGCGCCACGGCCTGACGGGCAATGAGCTCGCCGGTATAGCCGTTGGCACCATAAATCATCCAGTGTTGCGTCGTCATGTCACACCTCGTGCACGAACAACTCGCGCTCGAAACGAACCTGTGGCCAGAAGACTCCATCATCCGCCCGTTCGCCGGCACCGACAACCATGACCGGGAAGGCGGCGTCATCAAGCTTGAGCAACTTGCGCACACGGACTTCATCGAAGCCTTCCATCATGCAGGTGTCATAGCCGTGAGCACGGAAAGCCAGCACCAGATTTTCGCAGGCCAGCGCCGTGCTCTTGGCCGCCCAGAGCTGCACTTCCGAGCTGGTGTACGGGCCACGCGGCACGGGCGCGACGAGACCACCGACGGCAAATGCCGCCTTCTTCACCATGGCGAAGCTGTTCAGCGGGCCTGGCGCATAGTTGTAGGGGATGAGCTGGTAGTAACGCTTGACCAGCGTCGGCACATCCGGCATCGGCCATTCACGCAGCATCTTGCGCGAGAACTCGTCAACACGGTCCGTACGGGCGACACAGACAATCAGCTCGGACGCGGTCTTGGCCGCGAGCTGGCTCATGCAGGCCTTGACCAGCCTGGCCTTTTTCGAAGGGGTACGCACCACATAGAATTCCCAGGGCTGGAGGCCGGACGAGCACGGCGCCAGCAGCGCCATGTCCAGACAATCATCCATCACCGCCTGCGGGATAGGCTTGTCGGTGAACTTGCGCACCGAACGCCGGCTGATGACAACCTTGCGGAATTCTTCGACATCAATATGGTCCGGGGCCGGCTCGTGGTAACGATCCTTGCCATTGATGCTGATGGTGCCGGCGGTGGCTTGGCGCGTGTTCGACATGCTGCGTAACTCCTGAATTAAGAATACTGCTCAGTTTCAAAACTATCGAACAGTTTGATGATTGTCAAACTGACAGGCATACTCATGCTATCGACACAACCTCCAGACCCGTCATGACCCTGCCCTGCGCGACCGACCTGATACCCTCACGCGAAGCCCGCGAGCTGGCGCAGGCGTTTCGTGCGCTGGGCAATCCGCATCGTCTCGCCATTTACCTGCGTCTGCTGCGTCATGCCGAGAGTCAGGGGGCCGTACTGCACAGCTGCGCTCTGCAAGAGCTGATCGACAAGCTCGACATTGGCGCACCGACCATCTCGCACCACATCAAGGAGCTGGTCGCCGCCGGCCTGATCAGCGTCACGCGGGATGGCAAGTACCTGCGCTGCACACTCAATGAAGCGATGCGACAAAGGCTGGCTGGCACTTTCGACGCACTTGCGCACCAAATGCCTGCTCAAGCGTTATAGGTTGCTCATTCCGCAAAAAGAAGTCTGCCATGAACAATTTCCGTAGCGTGACCCTGGCCGCTCTGCTCGGCATTGCCGCACCGCTTTCACTGGCGCTGGTCAGCCCCGTGGCAACCGCCGCTACCGCAGAAGACCTGAATCGGTCAGCCAGCCAGGCACTCGACAAGCTCTATCGCAGCAACCCCGTGGCCGCAGCCATGGGCAAGCAGGCCAGCGGCATTCTGGTCTTCCCGAATGTGGTCAAAGCCGGCCTGATCTTCGGCGGCAGCTATGGCGAAGGTGTGCTGCTCAAGAACGGCGCCGCCAGCGGCTACTACAACTCAGTATCCGCTTCGTGGGGCCTGCAAGCCGGCGCACAGTCTTATGGCTATGTCATGTTCCTGATGAACGACAAGTCGCTGAGCTACCTGGAAGCGAGCAAGGGTTGGGAAGTCGGCGTCGGCCCCAATGTTGTTGTGGTCAATGACGGCCTCGCAAAAAGCCTGACTTCTACCACCCTGACCGGCGACACCTATGCCTTCGTCTTCGATCAGCAAGGGCTGATGGCCAGCCTCAGCATCGAAGGCAGCAAGATTTCCCGAATCCAGCGCTAATCGGACAAACGGCCTGCGCATCAGGCCGTTTTTGCACAACCATCACATCACGCACTGTCACATTCGTGATAGCCTTTCGTCACATCAATTGCCAGCAACAGCCGGCAGCAGCGACGGGAGCCCCCAATGACCATTCCTCATTATGACGTTGCCATTATCGGCAGCGGTTTCTCCGGCCTCGGCATGGGCATTTTCCTGAAAAAGGCCGGCCGCAAGGATTTCATCATCCTCGAAAAAGCCGCCGACATCGGCGGCACCTGGCGTGATAATCACTATCCGGGCGCGGCCTGCGATGTGCCGTCGCACATGTATTCGTTCTCGTTCGAACAGAACCCGGACTGGTCACGCTTCTATTCCGGTCAGGCCGAAATTCTCGCCTACATGAAAAAGTGCGCCAACAAATATGACCTGATGCCGCACTTCCGGGGCAACAGCGAGCTCATCGAGTCGCGCTGGATGGAAGCTGACAAACACTGGCAGCTGACCACCGGCAACGGTGACCAGTACACCGCCCGCGTTGTTGTCTCCGGCATTGGCGGCCTCAGCCGCCCGGCACTGCCGAATGTAAAGGGGCTGGACAGCTTTGCCGGCCCGACCTTCCATTCGGCGCAGTGGAACCACGACTACGACCTCACCGGCAAGCGCGTCGCCGTCATCGGCACCGGCGCCAGCGCCATCCAGTTCGTGCCGCAAATCGCTCCCAAGGTCGACAAGCTGGTGCTGTTCCAGCGCACGCCGCCATGGTTGGTGCCAAAGCCGGATGGCCTGATCAACGACAATGTGAAGAAGCTGTTCAAGTTCATCCCGGTATCGCAGCGTCTGTTCCGCAGCAGCATCTACTGGCAGGCCGAAGGCTTTGCGCTGGGCTTCGTCAATCCCAAGCTCATGGTGGTGATCGAGAAGCTGGCGCGCTGGCATCTGGCCAATCAGGTCAAGGATCCGGTGCTGCGCGAGAAGCTGACGCCGAACTACACCATCGGCTGCAAGCGCGTGCTGTTCTCGAACAACTACTACCCGGCCTTGGCGCGTGACAATGTGGATGTCATCGCTGCCGGCGTGAAGGAAGTGCGCGCGCACAGCGTGATTGATGCCAACGGCGTCGAACACGAAGTCGATGCCATCATCTGCGGCACCGGCTTTGATGTCGCCGATCCGCTGGGCCCGCTGAAGATCTACGGCCGCAGCGGCGTCGAGACCCGCGAAACGACGGGCGGCATGAGCGCCTACCTCGGCACCACGCTGAAGGATCTGCCGAACCTGTTCATGCTGCTGGGCCCGAACACGGCGCTAGGCCACAACTCCATCATTTTCATGATCGAGCAGCAGATCAAGTATGTGATCGCCTGCCTGGAGGAAATGGATCGCAAACAGGCCAACATCATTGAAGTGAAGCCGGCGGCTGAGGATGCCTACAACGACAAGATCCAGGCTGAGCTGCAGAAGATGGTATGGAGCGAGGGTGGCTGCAAGAGCTGGTATATCGACGGCGAAACGGGTCGTAACTTCACGGTCTGGCCGGGTTTCACCTGGAAATACTGGATGAAGATGCGCAAGCCGAATTTCAGGAACTTCACGTTCAGCAAGGCCTGATAAAAAACAGCCCGGGTTCGGCATCACGCGCGAACCCGGGCTGAAGCCCATGAAACCAGCAAAAAACCTCACCGTCCGCGGGTAATGTCCCTGATCTTGTCGATATAACGCGGCATTACGCCGATATCTTCGTAGATATCCTCACCTTCCTCGACACGAATCACCTTGCTGCCCTGCTCATATGGAATCTTCGACTCCAGCTCGAACAGGCCATGATGGATGATGCTGGCCACGACCTCCTGCTCGCTCAGACCAAAGACGGCGGCCAAGGCTTTCACCTTGACCATGTCGGTGTCGTACAAGCTGATGGTGCGGGTAACCTTCTGCCGCTGCGACAGCTGTCGCGCCGTCCAGTCTTTCAGCAGATCATTGAAGGTATTGGGCGTCATGAAGACAGGTCTCCGATATCGTCAACCCGACAGTCGTCAGGTCAATAATGACCATACGCCAGTCAGCCGGTCACGCCCACTACCTCTCGTCTGGCGCTGACTGACGTCAACCAAATCACACGACGAATGGCAGCGGCGCCTTGCTCGGCCAGGGATCAGAGCATGCGCAACGGCGGCTCGCCCATGCGCTCGACCTGCATTTGCAGCTCGCCGATGTGGGTTTGCCAGTAATGCGGGGTATCGAACCACTGGAAAGCCGCCGGAAAAGCCGGATCCTCCCAGCGCAGCGCCAGCCAGCCGGCGTAATGGATCATGCGCAGGCTGCGCAGCGCCTCGATACCGGCCAGCTCGCGGACATCGAAATCGCAGAACATCTGATAGCCATCAAGAACCTCGGCAAGCTGAAGCTCCTGCTCGGGGCGCGAGCCGCTGAGCAGCATCCACAAATCCTGCACGGCCGGGGCCGACTGGCAATCGTCGAAATCGAGCAGCCAAGGGCCGTCGTCACGCGTCCAGAGAATATTGCCGGGGTGAGTGTCGCCCTGCGTGCGGATGTGACGCAGCTGCGCCAGACCGCTGGCCTGTATCAGCGTGCTCAACTGTATGATGACGGCGCGATAGGCCGCCAGCAAATGCGCCGGCAAGCGCGCTTCGACCTGGCGCACAGGCTGAGTCAGGTAACGCTCGATATCCAGCACCGGGCGCTGGCTGAACGGCTGCTGGCGACCAATCTGATGCACACGCCCCAGCAACATGCCGACACGATGCAGCTGATCGAGATCGCCAGCCTCCAGTCCCTGCCCACCCTTGCGCTGAAACAGCGCAAAACGGTAGTCGCCATAGCCGAACAGGGTCTCGCCATCGGCATTGGCCACGGGCGCGATCACCGGCAGTTCAGCCGCCGCCAGCTCCAGCGTGAAGCTGTGCTCTTCGCGAATTTGCGCATCGCTCCAGCGCCCGGGCCGGTAGAACTTGGCCACCAGCGGCAATTCGTCTTCGATGCCGACCTGGTAGACGCGGTTCTCGTAGCTGTTGAGCGCAAACACACGCGCGTCCGAAAGACGACCCGTATGCTCGATAGCGTCGATGACCAGGTCCGGCGACAGCCGGGCGTAGTCGCTGAACGATTGCCCGGCGTGCTGACTGATCATGAAGTGGTCATCAGAAAATGAAGATCCAGGCCATGAGGCCACCGAGAATGAGCCACTTCAGCACATAGTAGAGCGTGCGATTGGTCTTCTTCAGCGCCTTGGCGCGCAGGCGAACCTGATACAGGTAGCGGAAGGCCTGATTGATGCCACCCGTCTTGTCGCCATCGGTATTCGGCGAGCTGGCCGCCGTCATTACATTGCGCGCGAACCAGCTGTTGAAGGCTTGCGCCCAGCGTGCTGTCATTGGGCGCTCGATGTCACAGAGCAGGATGATGCGATTCTGGTCAGTCTTGTTTTCGGCGTAGTGAATGTAGGTCTCGTCGAACATAACGCCCTCGCCATCGCGCCAGCTGTAGCGCTCGCCATCGACATCGATGAAGCAGCGATCATCGTTCGGCGTGATCAGACCCAGGTGGTAGCGCAGCGAGCCGGCATACGGATCGCGATGCTTGACCAGACGGCTGCCCGGCGGTAGTTCGGTGAACATTGCCGCCTTGACCGAATCAAGGCTGCGCACCAGCGCCGTGGTTTTCGGGCAGAGTTCGGCGGCGGAAGGATGACCATCTTCATACCATTTCAGATAGAAGCGCTTCCAGCCGACCTTGAAGAAGGAATTGAACCCGGCGTCGTTGTATTCAGCGGAGACCTTGATCAGGCCCTTGTCAGCGAGCGCCTGGGCTTCATCGCGGATCGTCTCCCAATTTGCCTCAAGTTGCTTCAGGTCAGCAAAGTGATCGCTGGACAGATACGGTGTGGTCGGTACTTTCGACCACCAGTACATGATGACGTTGATCGGCGCCATCAGCGTGGAATGATCGAAAAACTGGCGTGAAAACTTGTGCTTGACCTTGCCACGGCGCTGCACATAAAGCGCAGAAGCGATAAACATCGCCAGAATGATCCATTTCAACATTGCTGCGAACCTCGGCTAAAAACGCAGCACATTCTAATGTGCTGCGTCATCAATATGAATGAAACAAGGTGTTACCACATCAAATCATCAGGGATCTGGTAGTCGGCATAGGGATCGTCATCCGCAACTGCACTGGTCTGGCGGGTATTGAGCAGGACAATCGGTGTCGGGTCGCGTTGCTGGATCTTCTCGGCGATGGCCGCTGGCACCAGCTCGTAACGCTCGTCGAGCCGGACAATGGCGATCTGGCCATGAATCAGCTGATACTGCTGTGGCTCGCTGACCAGCAGCTTCTTGACCTTGCGCTCATCCGTGAACTGATAGCTCAGCTCACCGCCCTTGCGCTCGATGCGATGCGCCTCGATAAGCTGGCGAATCTGTGCCGCCACGGCCTTCTGCTCTTGCTGCAAGACCAACTGGCGACTGGCTTCGCGATCCTTCTCGAGCTGAGCCTCACGGGCTTTCTGTACCGCCGATGCCGCACTCTCGCCATCGGTTCTGCCCTTCGCCGCCTGGCGTTTGGCGTGATCAGCCTGGCGCGCGCGTTTGTTGTCAGCCAGACCAGCCTTCAGGAGCTGATCTTTCAGAGAGATCGCCACCGTTTACGCTCCGTGCGCTGCCAATACTGTCTCGATGCGACCCGAGGCATAGAACGGCAGCAGCTGACGACGAATAATGCCGTCGAGCAGCCCCTGCTCATGCAAAGTTGCCAGCACAGGCGGTGCAAAGCGTACAGCTTCGCGCAGGATCATCTCGCGCGTCACGCCGACCTCTTCGAGAATAAAGGCCAGCGAGCTGTCGCCGTACTTGTCGAAAAAGGCATCGACACCGACATCAATGATGGCCTTGTAATAGGGCGTTTTACGGAGCTCGCTGCGCCAGTACTCATAACCGATAACGAAGCACTCTTCGAGCGCTTCGGCACTGACAAAGCGGCGCAATGAGCTCGCTGGCTGATGCTTCACTTCAGCCCAGAAGTCCAGTGCAATACGTTGCAAGGTCTTGTCATTGAGCCGCTCCAGCAGCGCTTTTTCACTGCTGCGCAAGGTCGCCTGCGTGCTCTTGTGGACATAGCTCTGCAAGCCATCATCGAGCTTCTTTTCCAGATCAGGCGAGGCCTTGCTGAGCATGGACTTGCCAAAGCCCATCAACGCCGACGCGCCGGGGATATTCTTCGCCGCCTCGTTACCCTGCGCCAGATAGCCCTTGATGCCGCGCAGAATCAGGTCTCCAGCCATGTCGGCCAGCACCGGATTGCCCAGCACTTCATGAATGATGCGCTCACGCACTTCACGCATCTCCACGGCCTTGGCGACGATTTCACGCACTTGCTGGTCGGAAATGACATCAATCAGGCGCGTGCTGTCCTGTATCGGGTGGGCATGCAGGGTGCGGGCAATATCGCCGACCAGCTCGGGGATGCCTCCAGCCATCGGCATCTCGATGGCATAGGCTTGTACCGTGGCCTTGATCATGTCGCGAGTCATCACGGCATTGAGCGTCAGCAAGGCGGCATTGGCCAGATCGGCATCCAGCTCGTGGGTGAGATGCGGGATCAGGCCATCACCCGTGAGCAGCTCGTGGCTGTGCTGCACGTGCGCTTCAAAGAGCGCGGCCACAACAGGGTTTTTCAGGGTCGTCATGAGGCGGCTCCGTTGCGCTTAGCGCGCGTAAGTCTGGTCGAGGTAGGCGAGGATATCTTCAGACTCAAAGAGCGCTACGCCAGTATTGGCATCCTCCAGATACGGCACTTGCACACGGCCATACTGTTTCAGAAAGGCATCGCGCTTGCCGCCCGGCACCGGCACATAGGGGCCGGGCTTGACGCGCATCGTGGCCGGGCCAACATCGGCCCATTGTTCCTTGCCGAGATTGTGCAGTGTGTACGGCAGCTCCAGCTCGCAGAGACGCTCGCGCACCAGACGCGAATACGGGCTGGCCTCGAAGCTCCACAGTGCCAGCGGCTGCGCCGGTGCTTGCGATGGCTTCACTTTCAAGCCCTTGAGGCCGCGCGCGATAGTAGCGGCAAAGCTTTCACCCTTGTTCAGGGCAGTGCCGCGATAGCGGCTCGGCGTTTCGCCGCGACCATAGGCCTTGAACAAATACTCGATAATGGCCGCCGACTCGTAGAGCACAACGCCGCTGTTGCTGTCGATCAGCAGCGGAAACTGCTGCTTGCCGCCCAGGCGCTCGGCTTCCGGACGGAAGCGTGTGCCGCCTTTCGGGCAGGGGCGAATCTCGATGTCCAGCTGCAAAGCGGTGCAGGCCTCACGTACGAGGCGGCAGTAGGGAGATGCTTCGATATCAAACAGGATGGGCCGCTCGGCCGGTGTTTTCTTCTGCTTGAATACGGACGCTCCGCGCCAGACCGCGAATGTTGAGGCCAGAACGGAACTGACGACGTGCAACTGATGACCAATAGACATGACACGCTCCAGAACATGCGTTTGCTGATTGGCGCAGACTCTGCCACAAACTCGTCTTATTGTCCGAAATGGCAGTGACTTTCACCATAACGGTCAGTGCATTTACCAGCACCTGGGCTATATTTCGCGCCATGACAGGCATACGGCAGCGCTGCCTTTGCGGCGGCGTACCGGGATGCCGGGAGATCACATGAAAATTCAGGATTTGACGCAACAGATTCGCCAGCGCGTGAGCCAGCAAACTGCCGTGCTCAGCGCTCGCTCGCAGGAGCTGCGCGAACGCGCCGAAGTCGCTCTGGGCAATGCCGGCGACCGCTTTCTGCGCGCCGAAAAGCTCACGCTGGCCGACCAGACTCCCTATCAGGTACTGCACGATGACGGCCTGATCAAGCTGCGCTACTACACGCCACTGAGCGACGAGCGCATCCCTGTCGATGGCGAAACACTGCAAGTCGAAAAGCGGCGTCATCGCGTGCCCGTGGTCATCGTGCCGCCGCTCGCGGTGAAGATGAGCATCTATGACCTATTCCCCGACCGCAGCCTGGTCAAGTACCTGCTCGCGCGCGGCTATGAGGTCTACCTGATTGATTGGGGCGTGCCCGGCCGCAAGCACACGCACTACAACCTGAACACCTACATCGCCGAATTCATGCCGCTGTTCCTGGATCGCGTGCGTCAGCATGCCGGCGTGCAGGATCTGACGCTGCACGGCTGGAGTCTCGGCGGTGTATTCACGCTGGGTTACAGCGCGCTCAGCCGCGATCCGCATATTCGCAACATGGTCATTGTCGGCACGCCGGTTGATGGCCATGCCTCCGGCGTCATCGGCAAGATGTATCAGCAGCTGGCCAAGCAGGCCGACTGGGTGCGCAAGAACACCAGCTTCCGCGTCCACAACCTGAACCCGAACTGGCTGCACACACCGGGCTGGGCCAATGTGCTGGCGTTCAAGATGCTCAGCCCGGTGGGCTCGATCATGGGCTACTGGGATTTGCTGAAGCAGCTCGGTGATCGCGAATATGTGGTCAATCACGCGACCAACGGCGCCTTCCTCGACAACATGGTGGCCTACCCCGGCGGCATCGTGCAGGACATGCTGATCCGCGTCTGGATCGACAACGATCTCGCTGACGGCCTGATGACCATCGGCGATCAGACCGCAGACCTTATGCAGATCAAGGCCTCCCTGCTGGCCTTTGCCGGCAAGAGCGACACCATGGTCACCGCCGATGCCGTACGGCCCCTGCTGGCGCTGGTCGGCAGCAGCGATAGCCGTTTCGAGCATATCTCCGGCGGCCACATGGGCATCCTCGCCGGCAGCAAGGCACCGAAAGAGGCCTGGCGCCTGATGGCGAACTGGCTCAGCGAGCGATCCGCCTGAATTCAGCCCGACTGATATGTAAAATCAAATTTATGCGTTGGTGCTGATATGGCTGACCCGCTAAAATAGTTCCATACCTTGTGACATGCCGCCAACACATGGCGGCTACTTTTAGAGAAATGCCATGTCCTCGATCGGTCAGGAAACCATCCTCAGCGTACATCACTGGAATGACACGCTGTTCAGCTTCACGGCCACGCGCGACCCGGCCCTGCGTTTCCACAACGGCCATTTCGTGATGATCGGTCTGGAGACCGAAGGCAAACCGCTGATGCGCGCCTATTCGATTGTCAGCGCCAACTACGAAGAACATCTCGAATTCTTCAGCATCAAGGTGCAGAACGGCCCGCTGACCTCGAAACTGCAGCACCTGAAGCCGGGCGACAAGCTCATGGTCAGCCGCAAGCCTACCGGCACCCTGATCATGGACAACCTGCTGCCCGGCAAGACCCTGTACATGCTCTCCACCGGCACCGGTCTGGCACCGTTCATGAGCATCATCAAGGATCCGGAAGTCTACGAACGCTACGAAAACGTGGTGCTCTGCCACGGCGTGCGCGAAGTCAGCGAGCTGGCCTATGGCGAGTACATCAGTGACAAGATTCACGACAACGAGTTCTTCGGGGCCGAAGCGCGTGAAAAGCTGATCTATTACCCGACTGTGACGCGTGAAGCCTTCCGCAATCAGGGTCGCCTGACTGATCTGATCGAGAGCGGCAAACTCTTCACCGATATCGGTCTGCCAGCGCTGAACCCGGAAACCGACCGCGTGATGATGTGCGGCAGCCCGAGCATGCTGAAAGACCTGGTGGTGATGCTGGAAGCCCGTGGCTTCACCGAGTCACGCCATGGCCAGCAGGCGCACTATGTCATCGAGCGCGCCTTCGTCGAGAAGTAAGACCTTGCAGGCAATAAAAAACCGGCCTCGGCCGGTTTTTTATTGCAACCGTTTATTGCACACGCTGTCGCGAGTCCATGCTGACCGCACTGTGCAAATTGCCTTCATCCGTGAACAGGCGGCGGGCCCTGTCGTAATAGCGCATCCAGTAGCGATTATCGAGCTTGTCGATACGCACATTCGTGCCAGTCCGTGGCGCATGCACAAAGCGATCCTTGCCAATGTAGACACCGACATGATTGATGCGTGAGGAGCTGCCCAGACGGAAAAACAAAAGGTCGCCCACAACCAGCTCACGCGTGGTGACATCGCGACCAGCCAGGTTGGCCATTTCAGCCGCTGTACGCGGCAAGGTGACGGTGCTGATGTCACGATAAATGTATTGCACCAAACCACTGCAATCGAAGCCACCCTCAGGTGAGGTGCCGCCGTATTTGTAAGGGGTGCCCATCAGCGTCAGCGCTGTCATAGCCATGTCATCGGCAGCAGCAGGAGGCACCGCCACCTGCAGGTTCTCGGCAGGATCCTTATCGGTAAAATAGGAAAACGGAGACGCGATGACTGTCGTGCTGAAGACGATCAGCAGCAGGCCTGACAGGCGCAGAAGCGAATGTTGGAATGTGGCAAAAAGACCTGAAACAGGTCGGCCAGCAATTCGGAAAGTCATGCCGCTAGACTCGCTTTTTATAGTAAATGGCTCGGCAACTGATGCCAGCAAGGTAATGTTATTTCAAAATCTACGCCTCAGGTCAACGTTTCGTTTACCTGAGGCAGGCTTTCAGCATGGATTTTGCTGATTCAACCCGTTATGTTGCGCATCAGTTTGATGTTCACGGAGTTTGCCATGCATCCCATCGCTCACCAGCTAATGACCGCACAGCTGCAATTTCTGCTGCGCGAGTTGTCCGGCGAGACCTTGCAGGATCACCTCAAGACCGAAGCCAGCGCCTACTGCGATCTGCTCGAACGCATCACGGTGCCGCAACTCTTCAGTGAAGAGGTCATCATCGGCTGGATTGAACGCAATATTCTCGGCTATGAGCCCACGGAAGCGCTGCGTCAGCAGGTGGTCATGCTCGTCGAGATGGGACTGAACAACCCCAATCATCAGCAGATGCCGATGCGGCAGCTGATCAACCGTCAGATCTATGATTTCATGGTGGAGCGTCTAGTCTCGCGCCCGGCCTTGCGCAGCGACGTCATTCACGCCGTGCTCGGCAGCCCGATCTATCATCGTCTGCTCTCGGATGTGCTGTTCCATGCCATCCAGGACTATCTGCTCACCGAAAATCCGTTATCGCGCAATGTGCCCGGCATGTCGTCGTTACTGAAAGCCGGCAAGGGCATGATGGGCAAGTTCGGCAATCTCGAACAGACCGTGGAAGCAACACTGAAGAACTATCTGCAGTCGAATGTGCGCAGCACCGCTGCGTTCAGCGAGGCACTGGTCAACAAGGCCCTCAACGAGGATCAGCTGCGCGCCTTTGCCGATCAGCTCTGGCCGCACCTCGAAGCCTATGAGCTGGGCCAGGCCAGTCGCCACCTCGAAATTGAGGGCATGAGCTACATGGCCATGGTGTTCTGGAACCAGATCCGCCAGACCGATTTCATGAAGCAGCAGGTGGCTTACCTGATCAAGGGCTGGTATGCCCATGCCGGCGATCAGACGGCAATGGATGTGCTTCTCGGCCTCGGCATTACCCGCAAGCAGATCGTGCGCGAAGTCATCGCCATCGGTTCGCCGCTGGTAACGGCATGGGTCGAATCGGGCTATATCGAACGCCGCATCAAGGAGCATCTGGAAGCGTTCTTTGCGTCGCCGGAGACCACAGCTCTGCTCGGTGATTTACCGGCATGAGCAAGCTGAACCTGGCCGACATTCGCCTCGACTATGGCCGTCATGGGCTTGCTCCTGACGACTGCCATGCTGATCCATTACTGCAGCTGCAGGGCTGGCTCAATGCCGCGCTGGAAGCTGGCGTGCATGAAGCCACGGCGATGAACCTGGCCACGGTGGATGCCGATGGCCGACCCAGCGCACGCATCGTCCTGCTGAAAGGCATCGAGGCCGGTCAGCTCTGTTTCTTTACCAATTACCAGAGCCGCAAGGGCCAGCAACTGGTAGCACAGCCTTTTGCCGCCCTGACCTTCTTCTGGCCCGAGCTGGAGCGACAGATCCGCATCGAAGGCCGGATTGCCAAACTGCCGGATGCCGCATCGGATGCCTATTTTGCCTCCCGACCCTACGGCAGCCGTATCGGTGCTTGGGTGTCAGAGCAAAGTCAGCCCGTGGCCGATGCTGAAACGCTGAAGGCACGCGAAATCGAACTCAAGGCACGCTTTCCCGAACAGGTGCCGCGTCCATCTCATTGGGGTGGCTATGGCCTTACACCGGATCGGGTCGAGTTCTGGCAAGGTCGCCCCAGCCGTCTGCATGACCGCGTGCTCTACCTGCTCGATGAGCACGGTGGCTGGCAGCTGAGTCGCCTGCAGCCCTGAGCGGCTCAGGCCGGATTGTCGATATCAACGAAGTGATGTGTCAGGCCCAGCTCACGAGCGCACCACTCGCCCAGCGCCTGCACGCCGTAACGCTCGCTGGCGTGATGCCCCATCGCCCAATAATGCACACCTGACTCACGCGCGGCATGCACGGTGGGCTCGGAAATCTCGCCGCTGAAATAGGCATCCACACCCATGACAATGGCCTGCTCGATAAACCCCTGCGCACCGCCCGTACACCAGGCCACACGCTGAATGCGCTTGTCGCTGCCGGCGATGTGCAGAGGCTTGCGGCCCAGCACCTGTGCGATGTGCTGACTCAGGGCATCGGCGCTCATGGCTTGCGCCAGGGTCCCGATATCACCGACCGCACGCGGATCATTCGGGAACAGGGCGCCATCCCGGACGAAGCCGAGACGCTGCGCAAGCTGCGCGTTATTGCCGAGCACAGGATGCGCATCCAGCGGCAGGTGATAAGCCAGCAGTGACAGATCATGCGAGATCAGCTTGCCGATGCGGCGACGCTTCATGCCGGTGATTTCGGCGCGCTCACCTTTCCAGAAATAGCCGTGATGAACCAGAATGGCATCGGCATTCAAAGCAATCGCGGCATCGATCAATGCCTCGCTGGCGGTGACGCCAGTGACCAGGGTGCGCACGTCAGCGCGGCCCTCGACCTGCAATCCATTCGGGCAGTAATCATTGAATTTCGCTGGCTGGAGCAGGTCATCCAGTGCTTGCAGGAAAGCGTTGAGTTGCATGATCAACCTCGGCGTTGCCCTCTTGTCAGCGGCAGGGGTCAGCCCCATATTGAAAGTCATTGTTCCTGCGCACACGGCGCAGTATTTTTCAGGAGTCGCACATGCGTGTTGCAACCGCCCTTCCCTGGCTGGCACTGGCCGGCGTTGTCGGCTATGTGAGCTGGCATGATAGCTGGCCACGCAGCACCACGTCCGCAGCACCCAGTCTGGCTCAGGAATATGCCCTGCCGAACGCGGGCAGCGCCAGCTCAGGCCCGGTGTCATATGCCCCGGCGGTAGCCCGTGCCGCACCGGCGGTGGTCAACATCTACACCACGCAGAAAATCCGCACGATGACCAATCCGCTGCTCGAACACCCGTGGTTCCGCTTTCACGGCGAGCAGCTGCCGCGTGAACGCACGGCCTCCAGTCTCGGCTCCGGCGTGATTGTATCCAGCGATGGCTACATTCTCACCAATGACCATGTGGTGGCCAGTGCCGATAGTATCGTGGTGGCCCTGCGCGATGGCCGCGAAGTCGCCGCCAAGGTCATCGGCACCGATCCGGATACCGATCTGGCCGTGCTCAAGGTACAGCTCGACAAGCTGCCGGTGCTGCCGTTCAAGACCTCTGAAAGCGCCGTGGGCGATGTCGTACTGGCGATCGGCAACCCTTTCGGCGTTGGTCAAACCGTGACGCAAGGCATCATCTCAGCGATTGGCCGCAGCGGGCTGGGCATCAACACCTACGAAGATTTCATCCAGACCGATGCCGCCATCAATCCGGGCAATTCCGGCGGCGCGCTGGTCGATGTCAGCGGCAATCTGATCGGCGTCAATTCGGCGATTTATTCGCGCTCGGGTGGCAGCATGGGCATCGGCTTTGCCATCCCGGCACCACTGGCCAAACAGGTCATGCAGGACATCATCAGCCAGGGCCATGTCGTGCGCGGCTGGCTCGGTATCGAGATTGGCAGCCGTGGCGATGAGGCACGCAGCCCGAGCGAAACACGACCAACTATCATTGCCGGCGTCATGCCCGACGGCCCGGGCGAGCGCGGCGGTTTGCAGGCTGGCGATGAGCTGAAGACCGTCATGGACGTGAAAGTAACCAGTGCCGATCAGGTCATCCGCCAGATCGCCAGCCTGAAGCCGAAGACCCATGCCGAGATCGAGGTGCTGCGTGACGGCAAGCTGCGCACGCTGACGGTCACCATGGGAGAACGGCCGAAGCAGCGCAGCAAGGAGGAGTGACCGGCGCACAGGTGGATTACTGTTGTCGGGCTAACAGATGCCCGTCAACAGTAATCCACCTGCACACCGTATTCAGCGATCGCTGCGCTGCCTCTCTGGTTAGGGTCAGCTCAGGATTTCCTCTAGAGCGGTGAGCAAGGAGCGATGCTGGTCGGGGGTGCCGATGGTGATGCGCAGGAAGTCGTCGATGCGCGGCAGCTTGAAGTGGCGCACCAGTACGGCTCGTTCGCGTAGCGCTTGAGCGAGATCGGCGCCGCGATGCGCCGGGTGACGGGCAAAGATGAAGTTGGCGCCTGACGGCAGGACCTCAAAACCGAGACGCTGCAACTTCACCTCCAGCGAATCACGCTGCATGATGACCATCTGCTGCATCGCCGCGAAGTGCGATTTGTCTTCGATGGCGGCTTGCGCGCCGGCCAGTGCAACGCGACCCAGCGGATAGGAGTTGAAGCTGTTCTTGATACGCTCCAGCGCTTCAATCAAGACCGGCTGACCAATAGCCAGGCCAACGCGCAGACCGGCCAACGCGCGTGACTTCGATAACGTCTGCGTGACCAGCAGATTTTCGTAGCGGCCAACAAGACTCACCGCCGTGTCACCACCAAAGTCGATATAGGCCTCATCTACCAGCACCACAACATCGGGGTTGGCTTGCAAGATCTGCTCGATGGCTGACAGCGGCAACAGACAGCCGGTCGGTGCATTCGGGTTGGGGAAAATCACGCCGCCATTCGGACGAGCGTAATCCGCCGGATCAATTTCAAAGCGCTCGTTGAGCGCCACCGTTTCATGAGCGATGTGGTACAGGCCGGCATAGACCTTGTAAAAACTGTAGGTGATGTCGGGAAACAGCAGCGGCTTGTCGTGCTGGAACAGGCCGTGGAAGGCATGCGCCAGAACCTCGTCCGAACCGTTGCCGACAAAGACCCAGGACTTGTCGCCGCCCTGGCTGGCGAGGTCGAAGTAGTCGGCAATCGTGCTTTTCAGCTGATCGGCGTTGGGGTCGGGGTACAGACGTAGGTCATCGCTCACGGCAGCTTGCATGGCCGCCAGGGCACGCGGCGACGGCCCGAACGGATGCTCGTTGGTATTGAGCTTGATCAGATTGGCAATCTTCGGCTGCTCGCCCGGCACATAGGGCACGAGGTCGCGGACAAACGGGCTCCAGAAACGGCTCATGCTTTGGGCTCCACACAGGTCTTCACCGCGGCATCCGGTAACAGACGATACTCCGCTGAACGCGCGTGCGCGGTCAGCCCTTCACCACGCGCCAGCACCGAAGCAACCTTGGCCAACGTCGAGGCACCGGCCGCAGAGCAACCGATCAGGCTGCTGCGCTTCTGGAAGTCGTAAACGCCCAGCGGCGACGAGAACCGCGCCGTGCCGGACGTCGGCAGAACATGGTTGGGGCCAGCGCAATAGTCGCCCAAAGCCTCAGGGGTGTAGCGCCCCATGAAGATGGCACCGGCGTGGCGAATCTCCGGCAGCAGCGCTTCGGCGTTGTCGACAGACAACTCCAGATGCTCGGGCGCAATCCGGTTGATCAGCGCCAGCGCATCGGCTTCGTCGCGCACCTGAATCAGCGCGCCGCGCTCACTCAGCGACACACGGGCGATGCCCTCGCGCTCCAGCGTCGGCAGCAGGCGCTCGACTTCAGCAGCGACGGCATCGAGAAATACGGCATCCGAACTGAGCAGAATCGACTGCGCCTGCTCGTCATGCTCGGCCTGCGAAAACAGGTCCATGGCGATCCACGCCGGATCGGTCTTGCCATCGCAATAAATCAGAATTTCCGAGGGCCCGGCAATCATGTCGATGCCGACCTGACCGAAGACCTGACGCTTGGCGGTGGCCACATAGATATTGCCCGGCCCGACGATCTTGTCCACACGCGGCACCGACTCCGTGCCATAGGCCAGCGCGGCCACGGCCTGCGCGCCACCAATGGTAAAGACCTGATCGACGCCGGCAATCCACGCCGCCGCCAGCACCAGCTCGTTGACCTCGCCCCGTGGCGTCGGCACACACATGATGACCTCGGCCACGCCAGCGACCTTGGCCGGAATCGCGTTCATCAACACGGAAGATGGGTACGACGCCTTGCCACCGGGCACATAGATGCCGACGCGATCCAGCGGCATGACCTGCTGGCCGAGCACGGTGCCATCGGCCTCGGTGTACTGCCATGAGCCCTGACGCTGATGCACGTGATAGCGACGAATGCGGTCGGCGGCGACGGTGAGTGCCTGCTGCTGATCTGCCGGCAAGCCTTCATACGCTGCCTGGAGTCGCGGCAAGGCAATGCTAAGCGCCGCCATGCCGGCAACCTGAACATGATCAAAGCGATTGGTGTAATCGACGACAGCGGCATCGCCATCGCGGCGAACGCGGGCAATGACCTCATTGACCGTGGCTTGCACGGCAGCATCCGACACGCCTTCCCAGGCCAGCAATTGATCCAGCGTGCGACCGAAGTCGGCATCCTGGCTGTTGTAGCGTTGCATCACCGTCATGTCTTTTCTCATCGCTGACTGCCGGACTCTCGGCCCGGCATCGTCACGACGGGGCCGACGGAGGTCTCAGGCGTGGGCAACTTCACGGCGCGTGACTGCGGCCTGAAGTTGATCTACCAAGGGTTGAATTCTAGCCTGTTTGAGCTTCATGGCGGTCTTGTTCACGATCAGTCGCGAACTCACCGGCATGATCAGCTCCAGCGCTTCCAGGCCGTTTTCCTTCAGAGTCTTGCCGGTATCGACCACATCCACGATGCGATCGGCCAAGTCCATGATCGGCGCCAGCTCCATCGAGCCGTACAGCTTGATGATCTCGACCTGCTCACCCTGCTCGGCATAATAGCGCTTGGCGACATTGACGAACTTGGTGGCGACGCGCAAGCGCCGCGCCGGCTTGGCCGCTCCGACCTTGCCAGCAACCATGAGGCGACAGCGCGCAATCTGCAAGTCGACAAGCTCGTACATGCCATCGGCACCGTGCTCGACCAGCACATCCTTGCCGGCCACGCCGATATCGGCAGCACCATTCTGCACAAAAGTCGGCACATCGGTGGCGCGCAGGATGACGATCTGCACACCTTCCTGCGTGGTCGGGAAAATCAGCTTGCGGCTCTTGTCCGGATCTTCCAGCAGCTCAATGCCGGCCTCGGCCAGCAGCGGCAGCGTGTCTTTCAGGATACGGCCTTTCGACAGGGCAATGATCAGGCTCATCGTCCGCTCCGCGAGGAGATGCGACGCAGATCAGCGCCCAGACCAATGAGCTTCTCTTCCAGACGCTCGTAGCCACGATCCATGTGATAAAGACGGTCTATCACCGTGCTGCCTTCCGCAGCCAGACCGGCCAGCACCAGCGACATCGATGCACGCAGGTCGGTCGCCATGACCGGCGCAGCCATGAGCTTGTCAACACCAGTGATGATGGCGGTATGGCCATCCACCGCAATCTTTGCGCCAAAACGACTCAGCTCCGGCACATGCATGAAGCGGTTTTCAAAAATGGTTTCGCTGATCGTGCTGACACCCGTGGCGATGGTATTCACCGCCATGAACTGAGCCTGCATGTCGGTCGGGAAAGCGGGGTGCGGCGCGGTACGAAAGCTCACGGCTTTCGGGCGGCGGCCCTGCATGTCGAGCTCGATCCAGTCAGCGCCGGTGGTGATGTGGGCACCCGCTTCCTGCAGTTTGAGCAGCACGGAGTCGAGCTGCTTGGGATCGGCTGCCGTGGTACGCACGCGACCACCGGTGATGGCACCGGCACACAGGTAGGAACCGGTCTCGATGCGATCCGGGATGACATCGTGATTGCAGCCATGCAGCGACTCGACCCCACGAACCACGATGGTATCGCTGCCGGCGCCTTCAATATCGGCACCCATGGCAATCAGAATATTGGCCAGGTTGACGATCTCGGGTTCGCGCGCCGCGTTCTCGATGATGGTCGTGCCTTCGGCCAGCGTCGCCGCCATCAGGATGTTTTCCGTGCCGCCGACGGTGACCATGTCAAACACCAGATGAGCGCCCTTCAGGCGGCCATTGACCTTGCCATGAACGTTGCCGTTCTCGACACGAATTTCCGCACCGAGCTTCTCCAGTGCCTTCAGATGCTGATCGACCGGGCGCGAGCCGATGGCGCAGCCGCCCGGCAACGACACCGTGGCTTCGCCATGGCGCGCCAGCAGCGGACCGAGCACGAGGATGGAAGCGCGCATGGTACGCACCAGCTCGTAGGGTGCGACAGCACTGGTCAGCGTGCGGGCATCGATCTGTACCTGATTGTTGTCCTGCATGGTGACGGTAACGCCCATGCAACCAAGGACTTGCAGAATCGTGGTGACATCCTGCAGATGCGGCACATTGCCGATGTTGACCACACCATCCGCCAACAGCGGTGCCACCAGCAAAGGCAGTGCAGCATTCTTCGCGCCGGAAATACGGACATCGCCATTCAGCGCACGACCGCCCGTAATCAATAATTTATCCATGAAGCTCTGCCTTGAGAAATGAGCGAAATAATCAGCCGAACAACTTCATCTTGCGCCATTCGTCCGGCGTCAGCGTCTGCATGCTGACGGCATGAATTGCGCCACTGGCAATATGCGTCTGCAAGGGCGCGTAGACAAGCTGCTGCTTTGCCACTGGTCGGAGGCTTTCAAACGCCGGATGCACGATGGTCACGGTAAATTTTCCGCCATCACCGGTAACCGCAATGTGGGGGGCTTCAGGAATGGCAGCAGTCAGCAGGGACTGGATCTCGGCAGCGTTCATCGGAACTCGTTAGTTAGCAGAGGTGAAAACAGGGAGTAGGTTGCTGGCCTGCAAGATCGCTTGCAGACGCTCGGGGATGGCACGCAGCTGCAATGTCTGCTGGCGCGCAGCCGCAGCGCGACGCCAGGACATCAGGACGGCGGCAGTGACGCTGTTGCCGGTGGTCAGGCCGGCCAGATCACAGATACAAAGACCAGGGGCCAGCGTCGCCATCAGCGCCAGGCCATCAGCCTCGCATTGACCAGCATTGCTGCTGTCGACAGCGCCCGTCAGGACCAGCCCATTCTCTTCGCTCAGACGCGAAACGGCTGCTGTCATGACTTCGCCTTTACGACATCAACCGCTGCCGCATCTGGCGACCAGGCGGCAATAGCCTTATCGATGTTGCCGGCGGACTGCTCCATGACATCGGCAAAACGTTTGCGGAACGTCAGGCCCAGGTTCAAGCCATTGACGATGAGGTTACGAGCCTTCCAGACCCCCGCACCGTCACGCACCATCTGGAAAGTCACCGGCACCAGCGTGCCCGACTCCAGCGTGACCTCAACATCAACCTGCGCACGCGTCATATCGGCACCGGGCGTATAAGGCTTGACCACGATTTTCTGGTTGTTGTAACCCGCCAGACCATTGGCATAGGTACGAATCATGCTCTGCTTGAACGTAGCCACAAAGCGCTCACGCTGCTCGGGTGTCGCCTGGCGGAAATACTGCCCCATGACACCACGGGCAATACCGGGAATGTCCACGAATGGTGTGATGTTCTGATCCACCAGCGCTGACAGGGCCGCCGGGCTCTTCTGCAAAGCCTTGCGATCCTTGACGATCCGCGTCACCAGGCTGTCGATGGATTTCTGCACGACAACCTGCGGGTTGGCCTCAGGCGCATTCACCACCACTGCAGCATTCACTGCAGCAACATTGGCCACAGCAACGGAGGCCGTCACGCTGGCAGCCCATGCAGGCTGCGCAACAGCAGATACCAGCAGCATTCCTAACAAACGATTCATGACGCTATCCTTAAAGTGATGTCAGGCTTAGAACGCTGCATCGGCTGATTCGGCTGACTCAGCCGGTGCAGCCTTGGGCGCTTCCGTGGCCTTGTTGAACAGGAACTTTCCGATCAGATCCTCGAGCACCAGCGACGACTGGGTCTGCTCAATGCGGCTACCTTCCTTCAGATAGGTTTCGTCCGCACCCGGGGTCAGCCCGATGTACTTCTCGCCAAGCAGACCCGAGGTCAGGATCGCCGCCACCGAATCGGTGCTGATATCGCTGACATCGCTGTTGATGGCCATTTCGACCCGCGCCTGCTGCGTCTTGGCATCCAGCGTGATGGACTCGACGCGACCGACGCTGACACCGGCGATAGTCACCTTGGCACGCTCAGTGAGGCCGCCGACATTCTGGAACAAGGCATGTACGCGGTACGATTCCTTGCTGGTTTCGCCGGACAGACCGCTGACCTGGATGGCGAGAAACATCAGTGCGCCAAACGCCAGCAAGAGAAAGGCACCAACCAGCAATTCAAGGGATTTAATGCGCATCAGACGCCTCCAAACATGACGGCGGTCAGGATGAAATCCAGCGCCAGAACCGCTAAAGAACCATAAACCACCGTACGCGTGGTGGCACGCGAAATGCCCTCGCTGGTGGGCTCGCAATCGTAACCCTGGAATACGGCGATCCAAGTCACGGCAATACCGAAGGCCAGCGCCTTGATCAGACCGTTCAGCACATCATCGGCAAACTCGACAGACTGCTGCATGTTGGCCCAATACGAACCTTCAAAGATGCCCAGCCAGTCCACACCCACCAGACGTCCGCCGAGGATGCCCACCGCCGTGAAGATGGCCGCCAGCATGGGCATGGTCAGGACACCGGCCCAGAAGCGTGGCGCAACGATGCGCCGCAACGGATCGACACCGATCATTTCCATGCTCGACAGCTGCTCGGTGGCTTTCATCAGACCGATCTCGGCGGTCAGCGCCGAACCGGCACGACCGGCAAAAAGCAGCGCTGTCACCACCGGCCCGAGTTCGCGCGTCAGCGTCAGTGACACCAACGTGCCGAGCGCTTGTTCGCTGCCATAGGTAATGAGAATGTTGTAGCCCTGAAGACCAAGCACCATGCCAATGAACAATCCAGAGACGATAATGATGACCAGCGACAGCACACCCACCGCATAGATTTGCTGAATCAGCAGCGGCAGCGCCAGACGCCAGCGCGGCCAGCACACCAGTGCCTGCCAAAGAAATACAGACGCAGCACCGAGCGTGCGCACCACATCAAGACCACGGGCACCGAGTGCCTGAACACGCATCAGCATCTCAAGCTCCCAGCACGTCAGCCCAGGGCTGCGATGGATAGTGAAAGCGCACCGGACCTTCGGCGCTGCCATTGAGGAACTGCTGGATGAACGGCGATTCGGACGCGCGCAGCTGCTCCGGCGAGCCTTCGCCGACCACGGCACCATTGGCCAGCACATAGATGTAGTCGGCGATGGACAGCGTCTCGTTGACATCATGCGAGACGATGACAGAGGTCAGATCGAGGGCTTCGCGCAGCGTGCGGATCAGACGCACAAGCACGCCCATGACCATCGGATCCTGCCCGGCAAAGGGCTCATCGTACATGATCAGATGCGGATCGAGCGCGATGGCACGAGCCAGTGCAGCGCGACGGGCCATGCCGCCCGACAACTCGGCCGGCATCAGCTGCTCGGCACCGCGCAGGCCTACAGACTCAAGCTTCATCAGCACGATATCGTGAATCAGACTTTCGCTGAGCTGGGTGTGGGCACGCAGCGGGAAGGCCACATTTTCATGCACGGAAAGATCGCTGAACAAGGCACCGGACTGAAACAACATGCCCATGCGCGCGCGCAGCTTGAACAGGTCATCACGCGAGAGTGTCGGTACATTCTGACCATCGACCCAGACCTCGCCGCTGTCCGGACGCAGCTGACCGCCAATGAAACGCAACAGTGTGGTTTTGCCACAGCCCGACGGCCCCATGATGGCGGTGACCTGACCGCGACGAATGCGAATATTGACGCGATCGAAGATGAGCCGATTACCGCGACTGAAGCTGAGGTCGCGGATATGCACCAAATCGCTGGAAGAATCTGACATGGCAATAATTTCGGGCCAGTAAAGACGCGCATCATAGCACCGGATCTTTTTCGGCGGAATCAAAGCGTAGGGCTGGTGGCAAGCCCTTGGCTTGGCCATAATTACCTGACAGAGTTGGCACTGAATTTGTATGTGCTTTTAGGATAAATGCCATGAGTAATGTCGATTTTGTCGCAACCGGCCAGCGCGTGCTGCAGGTCGAGCTGAATGCCATCGAAGCCCTGCGACCACTGATTGGCGACGACTTCCGCCGCGCCTGCGAACTGCTCATGGCCTGCAAGGGCCGCGTCGTCATCACCGGCATGGGCAAGTCCGGCCATATCGGCAACAAGATTGCTGCCACCCTCGCCTCCACCGGCACCCCGGCTTTTTTCATGCACCCCGGCGAGGCCAGCCACGGTGATCTCGGCATGGTCACCGCACAGGATGTCGTGGTCGCCATTTCCAACTCCGGCGAAGCCCACGAAATTCTCGCCATCATCCCGGTCATCAAGCGCCTGCGCGCCAAGCTCATCAGCATCACGGCACTGGCCGACTGCAGCATGGGCCGCCACGCCGATGTCGCCCTGACCATCGGAAAGTCGCCGGAAGCCTGCCCGCTCGGCCTGGCACCCACCTCCTCGACCACCAATACGCTGGTCCTCGGCGATGCCCTGGCCGTGGCGCTGCTGGAGGCACGCGGCTTTACCGCCGAAGACTTCGCACTGTCGCATCCCGGTGGCGCGCTCGGCCGCCGCCTGCTGCTGCTCGTCGATGACATCATGCACAAGGGCGAGCAAGTGCCCATCGTCAAGGTCGGCACGCCGATTCGCGATGCCTTGCTGGAAATCACACGCAAGGGCCTGGGCATGACCACCGTGGTCGATGCCAGTGGCAGCCTGGTCGGCCTCTTCACCGACGGCGACTTGCGTCGCACCATCGACCAGAATCTCGACATCCGCGTGACGCCCATCGAACAGGTCATGACGCCGAACTGCCTGACCGTGCCCGCTGGTATTCTGGCGGCGCAAGCGCTGGCCGAGATGGAAGCGCGCAGCATCAACGGCGTGGTCGTGGTGGATGACCAGCGTCGTCCGCTGGGCGCGGTCAACATGCATGGTTTCCTGAAAGCAGGAGTGGTCTGATGCTCTCGGTTCGTATCAAGGAAAAGGCTGCAAGAATTCGCCTGCTGGCGCTCGATGTCGATGGCGTGCTGTCCGACGGTCGCCTCTTCTTCGCGGAAGATGGTCAGGAGCTGAAAACCTTCGATACCCAGGATGGCCACGGCATCAAGATGTTGCAAAGCGCCGGCATCGAAGTCGCCATCATCACCGGACGCACCACACAGCTTGTCCAGCGACGCGCCGCCAACCTGAAAATCAGGCATCTGCTGCAAGGCCGCGAAGACAAGCTGGTGGCATTGAAAGAGCTGACCAGCGAGCTCGGCTACGAGCTTGAAGAGGTGGCTTATGTTGGCGATGACTGGCCTGATCTGCCCGCTATCCTCGCCGCCGGCTTGGGCATTGCTGTCGCCAATGCGCACAGCGAGCTGCGCGCCCGCGCCGACCATGTCACCACGCTCACCGGCGGTCGCGGCGCCGTACGCGAGGTCTGCGACCTGCTGCTACATGCTCAGGATCGCTACGACGCGGCGCTCGCGCCCTACCTGGCCATCTGACATGGATATCCGCCCGCTGCTGCAACTGTCCACAGTGCTTATTGCTGTTGGTGCAGGGGCGTATTACGGCTGGGGCGGGCTCACGCCTGACACTGTCGCCACAGACGACGGTCGCGGACCAGACTATATTGTTGAACAGGTTCAGCTCTGGCAGACCGATACCCAGGGCCAGCTCTTGCGCCGCATGCAAGGCCGGCAACTGACCCATTACGCAATACCCGAGCGCTTTCATTTGACGCGACCAGATATTCAGCTGTACAGCCAGGGTAAACCGCTCTGGACATTGACTGCGGCAAATGCCGACAGTCCTGATCCGGCTACCGATCTGTGGCTGTCGGGCAATGTCGTCGCTCAGCGCCTTCAAGGCGCCGAACCGCTACGTCTGGAAACCTCGCGCCTGCACGCCAATCCCCGCGGGGATGTACTGGACAGTCCTGCTGCTGTGCGCGTCATCAGCCCGCGTGGCACCATGACCGGGATAGGCATGAGCACCAACCTGCGCGCCAAAACCGTCGAACTGAATTCTGCCGTCGAGGTTCACTATGCACCGTCCTATTAAGCCGCTGGCTGCTCGTGCGTTGCTGGCGCTGTTGCCACTGACCGCGCCGGCACTGGCTTTGGCTCTGCCTGAAGATGCGCAGCAGCCTATTCAAATAACCGCTGACAATGCCTTGTTTGATGAAAAAACCGGCGAAGCGCTTTATCGCGGCAACGTACAGATCGTACAAGGCACACTGCGCGTCAATGGCGATACGCTGACATTGCGGGTCGACGCTCGCGGCAACTTGCAGACCGCTCGCACCATCGGCAAGCAAGCTCATTACGAGCAGAAAACAGACCCTGCAAAAGGTCTGGTCAAAGCAGATGCCAACGAAATTCTTTTCGATAACAACACGGGTGTGATCACGCTGTCCGGCAATGCCGTACTGCGGCAGGATAGCGCCACCTTCAGCGGACCGCGGATTGTCTACTCGACACTACGCAAGCAGATCGAAGCCAGTGGCAACTCCACACAGCGTGTGCAGCTGACATTCCCGCCATCGGCACGCACCGGCGGCAAAACACCCGCCAGCAACAACGGGAGCATCAAGCCGTGAGCTTGCTCAAAGTGGAAGGTCTGGCGAAAAGCTACAAGGGCCGCACCGTTGTCAAAAATGTCAGTCTGTCGGTGGAAAGTGCACAGATCGTGGGTCTGCTCGGCCCCAACGGGGCAGGCAAGACCACCAGCTTCTACATGATTGTCGGCCTGGTGCCGATGGACAGCGGCAGAATTCGCCTTGATGGCGAAGACATCTCGCACCTGCCCATGCATGGGCGTGCACGCAAAGGTATCGGCTATCTGCCGCAGGAAGCCTCGATTTTTCGCAAACTCAGCGTGCAGGACAACATTCTGGCCATTCTGGAAACACGTCAGGATCTCGACAAAGCCGCACAACAGGCCAAGCTCGAATCACTGCTGGCTGAATTCCATATCGGCCACATCCGCAGCAATCTCGGCATGAGCCTATCCGGTGGTGAGCGTCGCCGTGTCGAGATCGCCCGCGCCCTGGCCAGCGACCCGCAGTTCATTCTGCTCGATGAGCCGTTTGCCGGGGTCGATCCGATCTCTGTTGCCGATATTAAGAGCATCATCATGCACTTGAAGCAGCGCGGCATTGGCGTGCTGATCACGGATCACAACGTACGCGAAACGCTCGATATCTGTGAAAAAGCCTATATTGTCAGCGCCGGCGTGGAAATCGCCGAGGGCACGCCGGAAGAAATTCTGGCCAACCCGCTGGTTCGTGAAGTCTATCTTGGGGAGCAATTTTCACTGTGATGAAAATCGGGCTCCAGATGGGGCTGGGGCAGCACCTCACCATGACACCGCAGCTGCAGCAGGCGATCAAGCTGCTGCAGCTGTCGACGCTGGAGCTGCAGCAAGAAGTGCAATCGGCGCTCGACAGCAATCCCTTGCTGGAGCTCGATGACGGCTCGGATGCGTCCTCTGACCCGCTGACACAAGTGACCGCCGGCGCGCCTGAGATGGCCGATGCCGCAGGTCAGGCACTCGACCTCGATCATCAGAACGACCTGCCCAACGACTTGCCGGTGGATACCGCCTGGGATGACATTTACGTTGGCAACAGCGGCAGTGGTGGTGGCGACAGCCTCGATGAAGACGGCGACCCCATTGAAAGTCGCAATGCCCCCACAGAGACATTACAGGATCACTTGCGCTGGCAGCTCAACCTGACCCCTTTCTCCGACCTTGACCGCCTCATCGCCGATGCCATCATCGATGGCCTGGATGCGCGCGGCTACCTGACCGTCAGCCTCGAAGAGCTCGCTGCAACGGCCATGCACTGGCGTCAGCAAGAAGCAGAAGAGGATGAAATCATCGCTGTGCTGCATCGTGTCCAGCAATTCGATCCGCCCGGCGTGGCCGCTCGAAACCTGGCAGAATGTCTGCTGATTCAGCTCAGCCAGCGCGATGCCGGCACCCCCGGCCTGGCCGATGCCCGCCTGCTGCTTGGTGAGCACTGTGATCGCCTCGCCAATGGCGATCTCGCCGGACTGATGCGCCTGACCAAGCTCAGTGAAGCGGCAGTGCATCGCGCCCTGAAGCTGATTCGCGAGCTCACGCCGCACCCCGGCGAAGGCTGGACCACCACTGATGACAAGGCGCTAATTCCCGATGTCGTGGTGCGCAAGCTGCACGGTCGCTGGCGCGTCGAGCTCAACCCCGATGCAGCACCGCGCCTGCGCGTCAACAGCGGCTACGCTTCCATGCTACGCCGTGCCGACAGTACCCGCGACAACCAGTTCATCCGTGACCATTTGCAGGAAGCGCGCTGGCTGATAAAGAGCCTGCAAAGCCGTCACGAAACGCTGCTGAAAGTGGCCAGTTGCATCGTCGAACACCAACGTGGCTTCCTCGATGACGGCCCGGTGGCGATGAAACCGCTGATCCTGCGCGACGTCGCCGATGAGGTCGGTCTGCATGAATCGACCATCTCGCGCGTGACCACGCAGAAGTATCTGCACACGCCACGCGGCCTGTTCGAGCTGAAGTACTTTTTCTCTTCGCACGTCAGCACCAGTGCCGGTGGCGAGGCCTCCTCAACGGCCATCCGCGCCATGATCAAGCAGCTCGTGGCTGCCGAAAATCAACGCAAACCCTTGAGCGATAACAAAATTGCTGATCTTCTTCAGGCTCAGGGCATTGAAGTTGCAAGACGCACCATCGCCAAATACAGAGAGTCACTGAATATCGCCTCATCAAGCGACAGAAAGCGCTTGCTTTGATCCCGAGACCCTGTGCTAGAGTCAAGTCATACCGGTTGTTGAATGTAGCGAAGTACGTACCGTGTCACTCAGTTTTAACTGGGGACCTCTGCTTCCAACCTCGACAGGCCGCCCGGACACCCTGGCTGCAAGGCCACTCTGCCCGTCCGACCCGCTGAACGCTGGAAGCTCCGGCCCCCGCTGTCGTCACCCACGAAAGCGAGGAAGCGTCTCATGCAGATGACCATTAGTGGACACCACGTTGAACTCACTCACGCTCTGAAGGATTACACGGCCAGCAAGCTGTCCAAGGTCGAGCGACACTTCGACCATATCACCAGCATGCAAGTCATTTTGAGCGTCGACAAGCTGGTACAAAAGGCTGAAGCGGTAGTTCGAACGTCGGGGGCAAAACTCTTTGCCATCGCCGAGTCCGAAGATCTCTACGCCGCCATTGATGCCCTGTCGGACAAGTTGGACCGACAAATTGTGCGACATAAAGAGAAGCACCAAACGCACTGATCCCCATCCGGGATATTGCGCCTGAACTGAATGCCTGGCCCAAAGCCGGGCATTCGTGTTTTTGCCGCCGCCTGTTTTTGCATCAAGAGGGTCTTTGTCTCTTGCCAAGCCCGCGCCGGCCCGTGAGGATAGAGCCCATGACTTTGATCGGGTGAGCCCTGACATGAAATTGGTAATCGTGAGTGGACGCTCAGGCTCCGGCAAATCAACCGCACTGCACCAACTCGAAGACCTCGGCTATTACTGTGTCGACAATCTGCCGGTAGCACTACTGCCCGAGCTGGTTGCCACGTTTCGCGATGACGTTGAAGAGCGCCCGGCACGTCTGGCTGTCGGCATTGATGCCCGCAACCGTATTCGCGACCTGACACGCTATGAAAGTATTGCCCAGCTTCTGCACGAGCAAGGCTGCGAGCCCGAAATTGTCTTTCTCGATGCCCGTGATGACATCTTGCTGGCACGCTTCAGCTCGACCCGACGCCGCCATCCGCTCAGCAACACGGAGCGCTCGCTGGATGAAGCCCTGGCTTATGAGCGCGAACTTCTGGAGCCGCTGGCGCAACGCGCCGACCTGCGTGTCGACAGCAGCTCACTCTCTGTGCATGACCTGCGTGAAGTTCTGAAGCAGCGTCTGGAGCCTGTCGCCTCGGCGCATCAAGCCGTACAGATCCAGTCTTTTGCGTTCAAGCATGGCGTCCCGCTCGATGCCGATCTGGTTTTCGATGCACGCTGCCTGCCCAATCCACACTGGGAAACCGCGCTGCGCGACCTGACGGGCCGCGATGCCGCCGTGATCGATTTTCTCGCCGGCCAGACTCTGGTCGAAGAGCTGTATCTGGATATATTCCACTTCCTGCTGCGCTGGGTACGCGAGCTGCAAGCCAGCGACCGCAGCTATGTCACCGTTGCCATCGGCTGCACTGGCGGACAGCATCGCTCGGTGTACCTGGCCGAGCGCCTGTTTGCCGCACTGACTGACGAGCTGCCCAACCTGCAGCTGCGTCATCGCGAACTCAGCCGTCGAGGTCAGCATGGCTGAACATCAGACCACGCTGGACATCATCAACAAGCTGGGACTGCATGCTCGTGCTGCCGCCAAGCTGGTCGAGACCGTGGCCCCGTTCCAGTCCAGCGTGCGTATCGGCCGTGGCGAGCGCCTGGTCGATGCCCGCAGCATCATGGCCCTGCTCATGCTGGGAGCCGGTCAGGGCACGCAATTGCAGCTGCACGTTTCTGGCGCTGATGCCGATGCCGCCTTGGCGGCAGTGCAAAGTCTGGCGGGACGTCGTTTTGACGAAGCCGAGTAGGCGCAACCTTGCTATCATGCCCGCCGTTCCAGCCCATGACCGCGGCTGCCGGAGAGCGACATGAGTGGCTATTTGACCCCGCAAGATGACTACGAGGATTTTGGCCCGAGCAGAGCGGACCAGAAAAAGTCATCCGATCGCCTGCAAGCGCTGGGCGAACGCCTGGCCGAGATGAGTGAAGCGCAGCTGCGCAAGCTACCTATTGATGAGGCGCTGCTCAAGGCATTGCTCGACTTCAAGCGCCTCAAGGCCCACGAAGCCATCCGCCGGCAGCGCCAGTTCATTGGCAAGCTCATGCGTCAGGTGGATGAGGCGGCACTGCTGAATGCGCTGAATCCGCTGCGCAATCCGGCACTGCAGCGCCAGCTCGACCTGTTGCTGGCACGCCTGATCACGCATGGTGATGAGTTGCTCGGCGAAGTCATGTCACGCTTTCCCGATGCCGATCGCCACACCCTGCGGACGCTGGTGCGGCTGACGCGCAAGGAAGTCATCAGTGCGGAAGCGGCAGGCAGCACGGAAATCAACGAAATCACGCGACCCGCTCGCCACAAGCTGTGGATCTATCTGCGCGAGCTGGCGGCGCTGTCACTCTGAGAAGGGGCGTGCCGCAAGCTTGATCAGCCCAGCCGGTGCTGCTCCACCGGCATGCGCTGACGCAGTCTGTTCTGCTCTGTAACATCGAATACGGCCGTCACCAGGCCCTCACCCGGCTCGTGCCTCTCCGCCAGGACATCGCCCCAGGCATCGATGACCTGGCTGTGACCCCAGGTCTGCCGCTGCGGACTATGCTGTCCACCTTGCCCCGCGCCAATAACCAGACACTGGTTTTCGATGGCTCGTGCGCGCAACAGTACCTGCCAGTGCGCGGCTCCCGTCACTGCCGTGAAAGCCGCAGGCACGACCAGAATATCGGCGCCCTGACGGCGCAACTCGCGCGCCTGCTCGGGAAAGCGCAGGTCATAACAGGTGAGAATGCCGAGCTTGCCCAGCTCGGTCTCAATCACGGCGACCTGATTACCAGGCTCATACGTTGCAGATTCCTGATAACGACCTTGGGCATCGGCGACATCAACATCGAACAGATGACGCTTGTCATAACGCCCCAGCAATTCGCCAGATGGCCCCCAGACCAGCGCAGCACTGCGCACACGACCATCAGGAACCGGGCTGCCATCGGCCCGGGAGGATAATGGCAGCGTGCCCGCCACCAAGGTCAGCCGGTGCTCGGCGGCCTGTTCCGAGAGCCATGACATCACGGCATCACCCGCAGCAGCCATGATCAGCTGTGCGCCTGCGCCAAAGACAGCTGCATTTTCCGGCAATACCAGCAGCCGCACACCCGCTGCTGCCGCGCGGGCAAAACCACGCGCCAGGCTGGCCTGATTCTCCGGCCAGTCCGCACTACTGACCATTTGCCAGGCAGCGACGCACGGAGCAACAGCGCTCATGGCTTGGCCTCGGTAGTGCCGGCTTCAGCTTTCTCCGCTTTCAGTACCGATGCCGGGAGCGACTCTAGGGTCTCATCATCCACCACCAGCGCATCCCAGGGTCCAGTCACGCGATAACGCACTGACGTCAGCTTCGCCAGCTGCTTGTCCAGCAACAGATCGGCGGCCACCAGCGCACCACCCACAATGGGGCCAGCCAGAAACCCGGCCAGCACCGGCACGGCACTACTCACCGGCACCCCCACACGCAACTGCTGATCCAGCGTCTGATTGTTCAGATTGACCCAACCCCGACCACGGATCTGCACTGTCGGCCCTTCCAGATCAAACTGGGCAGGCTTGAACACACCCTGTTTGAGATCTCCCTTCACGGTAATCCTGTCGTAGTTCAAACCCTTGCGGGTGATATCGGTAAAATCGAAACGCAGACGACGCAAGAGATTACTGGCATTGATCAGGCCAAAGACCCGGGTCGCCAAATTGACACCGCTGACCTCTTTCAAATGCCCCTGCTTCAGCGTGGCATCGACAGAGCCTGAGCTTTGACTCAGGCTGAATTCGTTGGGTGCACCCGGCCAGCTCAATTCGCCGCTGGCTGCCACCGAGTCACTACTCAGGGCATGCGCAATACCCATTTGCGCCATGACCTCACCAATGTCCGCGGCGTCCAGCTGCCCCTTGATCAGGGTTTGCTCATTACCTGCCTGCCCCCAAGCCACACTACCCGCAAAGCTCAGCAACGGCTGCTTCACCGTCAGCGGCGACAATTGCCAGGCACTGCCTTGTGACTGCAAGGTGGCGGCGACCTCCGTGACTGGCCAGTTCGGCCAACGTAACGGCTGCAGGCCTTTCACTTGCAAATCCCAGCCCTTGTCCTGCCTGACAGCTCTGATTCGCGTACTGGCAAAACGCTCCTCGCCTAATTGCAGATCATCAGTTTCCAGGCTGATCTGACGTAACTCGGGCAGCCCGGCCGCGGCATCCTTGCGCCCCTGGACCGTCAGCACCGGCCTTGCCAAAAATGACTGCCAGGCAACGGCATTGACCTTGGGAGCACGTAGCTCGGCCACCAGCCCCGGCTGTGCTGGCCAGGCCAGACCGGGCACGCCATAGCGCAGCAAGGCACGCTGTATCCGTCCCTCACGCGATACAATTCCGACACGCAGATCATTGCCTACAATGGCACTAGCCTTGTGCTCCTGGTTATTACCCAACGTCGTTTGGTAACGCAGCGGCAAAGGCACTCCAGCAGCTTTCCCCAAAGGTGCCGGAAGCAGAATTTGCGTCCCGAGCAGATTACTGGTGATACTCAATGAGCTCAGTCCCGGTGCTGCCACAGGCAAGTTGACGGCGACCGAGACAGGCGCAGTACCACGGGCATAACGCGAAATATCAACCTCGGACCAGCGTGATAACGCCACCATGTCCACCGGAGTTTGTACCTGCACCTTTTGCTGCCACCAGCGTCCGCCACGACGTTCGCCCTGCAGCTGAATCGTCGCCGGCTGCTGCCAGAATCTGGCCTGCAAGGCCTTCGCGTCCAAACCGCTACGACTGTCGAAGCTCAGAGCACCATTGACCTGCTCGAAACGAAGTTTCTCGTTAGGCAATGCCAGTACTGCATCTTTCAGCTGAGCATCCACGCGCACATCCGTCATGCCGGTGGCTAATGGCACACGCAAGGCCAGATGTGCCTGTGCCGGGCCGGACAGCTCAAGCCGCTGCGCCACAGCCTCTGTATGTCTGCGCAATGGTGACTCGGCCAGCAGCCTGTCTACATCGGCAAGATCGATAGACAAGTCCGTATCGATCGACAGAGTCGCATGCTTCAGATCAGGAATCTCCGCAACGAGCTTGCTCGCCTGTGCAGACAGTATTCGACCCCGCTCACCGCGCACTCTGAGCGCGTGATCAGAGATATCGACAACCGCATCTAGGTCTGACAGCGCCGGCCAGCCCGGCAGATAATCCAGCGTGGCATTTTTCAAATTGAACTGCATGTCGAGGTGACCGCCACCTGCTCCACCACGTAAAGGACCCGTGTGCAGAAAAGTGGCCTGCTCGATATCTCCTGCCACCAGCGAACGCTTTAACCAAGCCAGCGTATGCTCACCTGCAGAGTGCCATGGCACATAGCGCCAGGCGCTGGCTACCTTGCCCTTGCGCAGGCCTGCAAGCAATTCAAGCTGTCCATCGGCAGGATTTGCTTCAGGCAGACGCAGGGCGAACTGCGCACTTGCTTCTGCATCAGCATTGACCAGCCTGAGGACATCACTATCGATATGCCAGAGACCATTCCGATGCTGCCAACGCAGTCCGCCCTCCAGACGATCAACCGTAATCGGCTCATGAAAAATCTCTGGCAGCAGTATCCGGGCCTGACGTGTATCAAAATACGCCATGCCTGCATTGACGCCACTGCGGAACCAGCCAGCCATACGCTCAACACCCGGTCGGCGGCCCTCCGGCTGCATGCTGAATGCCTTGAACTCTGCCTCGGCAACCTGAAGCTTCCAGCCTGTCTGACCCCGTTGCAGCTGTAGATGAACGCGTGGCAATACACCCTGCACATTTGCCGCAGCAATACGCGCTGACCAGGCTGTCGGAATCAGCTGTAATCGCTGCGCATGCGCCTGCAGCTGTGGCAGGGACATGCGTGCAGCGGCAAGCGTCATCTGCGTCGGACTGTAATCCACGGCAAAACGACGCAAGGGTAAGGCCATGCCGTTGATGCGACCGGAGAGGTCATCACCCCCCAGCACCCATGCATCCGCTTTGCGCTGCGCGCTCATTACCCCACTAACCGAACTGGCGACCTGCTCTGCATAACCCGGCACGTTAAGGGCTGCCGCAACCTGCCCGAGCACTGCAGTCGCCGCTGTGGGAGCACCAGCGCTACTGCTTAGCCAGAGCTTGAGATTGCCTTCGCGCAACTGCACCCGCCAGCCGGCAGGCAGTGGCCATAATGTTTGCAACCCGCGTAACCAAGGCTGCCAGACAGGCAGATTATTCAGCTGCAAATAAACCTGCCAAGGGCTCTTGCGCCACTGCAACGGATCATTGCTCATGACCAGCAAAGCCTGCTGCTCAATGTCGCTTTGCTCCAGCCGAAACCCGACCTGCAGGCGATAGTCGTTATGACCGTTGAACTGCGTCAGCCGCAAATCCCGGATTTTCAGATCAGGCTCACCCGCCACGCGCCAACGCAGCTGATTATTTTGCAAGGACAAACCCGGCTGGGCCAGAAGCCAGCGTAACGTTTGCAGCGCTTTGGCGGGATCAGACTGACCTAGGCCGGCAAATTCCTGCACGCTGATTTCGCCCTGAGCATTGGTCAGCACGGTCAGCTGCAAGCCAGACAGGGTCGTGCGCAACCGCGGGCTGCGATCACGCAACGTGGCCCACCAGTCGGGCGTGGTCGATATCGAGGGCAGTGTCAACAACACGCGGTCAGGATGCGCCGGATCACGCAATGAAATATTACGGGCAGTAAGGATAGGGCTGAGCTGCCGCCAGTCCCCTTCGATCGAGGCAAAGCGAATATCGAGACCAGCCTTGGCACTCAGCCATTGCTCGATGCGTGGTTTTTGCTCGCCAATATAGGGCAGCAACTCACGGCCCAGCCCCACAATCAGTGCAAGCGGAATCAATACTGCAGCCAACACCGCAAGGCTGCGATGCAGGATGCGGTCAAAGCGTGACACGACATGTGTCACGGCGCTAACTCGCCGGGAAACTCAGAGCAAAACCACATCGTACTGCTCCTGGTGATACATCGCTTCGACTTGAAAGCGTATGGGCTTGCCGACAAAGTGCTCCAGATCGGCAACCGCCGCCGATTCTTCACCCAGCAACCGGTCTATCACACGCTGATTGGCCACTACCGAATAGCCATGCGCAGCGTCATAGGCACGCGCCTCACGCAGTATCTCGCGAAAGATCTCGAAGCACACGGTTTCTGCCGTTTTCACGGTGCCACGGCCGCTGCAGATCGGGCAGCTCTCGCAGAGCAGATGTTCCAGCGACTCGCGTGTGCGCTTGCGCGTCATCTCGATCAGACCGAGCTCGGAGACCTGCGTAATCTTTGTCTTGGCATGATCACGGATGAGCATTTTTTCCAGCGAGCGCAGGACCTGGCTCCGGTGATCCTCTTCCTGCATGTCGATGAAGTCGAGAATGATGATGCCGCCGAGGTTGCGCAGGCGCAAATGCCGCGCGATGGCATGCGTCGCCTCTAGGTTGGTCTTGAAAACGGTGTCTTCGAGGTTGCGCGAGCCAACAAAGGAGCCTGTATTGACGTCAACGGTGGTCATCGCCTCGGTCTGATCGATGATCAGATAACCGCCGGACTTGAGCAGAACCTTGCGCTGCAAGGCTTTCTGCAAGTCATCCTCGACATTGTACAAATCAAACAATGGCCGCTCACCCGGATAGTGCTCCAGCCGGGTCTCCAGACCAGGCACAAACTCGCGTGCAAATTCGATCGCCTTGGCAAAGCTTTCGCGCGAATCAATCAGCACCTTGAGAACACTGGCACCGACAATGTCGCGTAACGTACGCAACGAGAGTGGCAACTCCTCATAAATCAACGCAGGACCATTGGTATAGATCGCCCGCTCGCGAACATGACGCCAGAGCTTGAGCAGGAAGGCCATGTCGTGATCGAGCTCGGCATCGTGCGCACCCTCGGCAACGGTGCGGATAATGAAACCACCACCCAGCTCATCCGGAGAAGACTCACGCAAGCGCCGGATCCACTGCTTGAGACGATCACGCTCAGCCTCGTCTTCAATCTTCTGTGACACGCCAATTTGGTCGCTGTAAGGCATGTACACCAGATAGCGTGACGGAATCGACAGATCCATGGTCAGGCGTGCACCTTTGCTGCCCATCATGTCCTTCATGACCTGAACGGTCACCGACATGCCGTCGTGCATGCACTCCTGGATCGTTTGCGGACGGACACCCTGCGGGGCCAGTCGTACCTCATTGATATGCAGGAAGGCAGTGCGTTCGAGACCGATATCGATGAATGCGGCCTGCATGCCGGGCAAAACCCGCACCACCTTGCCGCGATAGATATTGCCAACCAGTCCGCGCCGCGCCGTGCGCTCAATAAAGAGCTCTTGGACCACGCCGTTCTCGACCAAAGCAACGCGCGACTCCATCGGAGTGACATTGATCAGGACTTCATCAGTGGTTAGCGTGCGCATGCAACTCCTTTACAGCCACAACGGATAGTTGGCCTGGCGCAGCAGCGCCGCTGTTTCGGCCAAGGGCAGACCCACCACATTGCTGTAACTGCCCTCGATACCGCGAATATACAACGCCGCCCGCCCCTGAATGGCATAACCGCCCGCCTTGTCCTGCGGTTCACCGCTCTCCCAGTAGGCGCGCTGCTCAGCCTCGGGAATGCCGGCAAAATCGACACTGGTGCTGACCACACGCTGCAGCACAACACCGTCATGCCAGAGCGCAATCCCGGTCAGCACGCAATGATCAGAGGCCTGCAGATGTGACCAGATACGTTTGGCATCCGTGAAACTCTCTGGCTTCGCCAGAATTTCGCCCGCCGCAAAGACCGTGGTATCCGCCGCCAGAACCCAGATCGGTTCGCGGATATGGCCCAGACGCGCCGCAACCGTTTCCGCCTTGGCTAGCGCAAGTCGCTGCACGTAATCGCAGGCTGACTCTCCGGTGCGTAGCGATTCATCGACATCGGCCGGCAAACAGCGCGCTGTAATGCCAATCTGCCGCAACAAATCAGCGCGCCGAGGGGAGGCAGAGGCCAGATACAGACCGCCCGCCATGATTAACGCTGCGTCCAGCGGCGCAAGGACAGCAGCACCGTCGGCCAGATCAGGGCGCTGGCAACGGCGGGCAGGAAAAAGCTCAGGTCAGCCGGCCTCTCGCCAAGCAACGAGAGCTCAGCATACGTGACAAAGCGACCCAGCAAGATCAACAGGAAGACCAAGGCAGTCGTCTGACGGACAGAAAAGACGCCCGACCAGCGCTGCGTCATTCGCGCCACATACACCACCAGAACCAGTGCACTGGCATGCATCCCGAACGGACTGGCCAACAGAATATCCAGCAGCAGACCCAGGATCAGGCCAAACCAAAGGCCCACCCAGTTTGGCGCATGCATGACCCAGAACAGCAGGACCAGCGTCAACCACTCCGGACGCCAGGGCTGCAAGATATCCGGCAAAGGCAGAATGCTCATCAGCAGTGCACCCGCCAGACTCCAGATCAACGGCAAGAAAGGACTACGGGGCTTAGCCATTAGGCACCTCGGAAGTTGCAGGCGCCGTTAATGCCGGAGCAGGAGCAGTCGTTGCCTGTGCGGGCAAGACCGGTGGCACTGCAAGGACAGCAGGAGACGGCATCGGGCCGGAATCGACCATTGACGGCCGCTCAAACAACGCCAGCAGATAGCGGCTGCGATCCAGTGCCGCAACGGCTTGCGCCGAAATATCGAGGAATTGCTCACCAGCCACTTTGCGTATGCGGGAAACCCGTCCAACCGGATAGCCCGCCGGGAAGTCCTGCCCCAAACCCGACGTGACCAGCAAATCGCCGACTTTGATGTCTGCCGTTTCAGGCACGAACTGCAGACTCAAATCGGCAGGATCGCCGGTACCGCTCAAAATCGCACGCATACCATTCCGATTGATACGTACGGGTACGGAATGTTGCCGATCGGAGATCAGCATGATACGTGCCGTATTCAGTCCCAGCCATTGCACCCGACCCACGACGCCACGCGCATCCAGCATGGGCTGTCCCTTGTATAGGCCTGCTCTTGCTCCGCGATTGATAATCAGGATATGCCGGGTCATATCCGGATCGACACCGATGACCTCGGTCACGATGACACGACTGCTGATATTCTCTGCGGCACTGGTCAGGCCGCGCAGACGCGCATTGTCATTGGTCAGATACGACAGCTTCTGCACGCGCGCCGACAGCACCAGATTGGCCTGCCGCAGATGCGCATTCTCACGCTTCAATGCCGAGCCGAAACGAATACTGTCTGCCAGATCATCCAGTGCCGTACCCGGCCAGGCAATCGCCAGATAAACCGGTTCGACACCATCATAAAGCGATGTCCGCAGACTGACGAGCCAGCGCCATTGCAGGCTGTCGCCAACCAGCAAGGTCAGTGCGAGCGCGAGCGTGGCCACCAGATGAATGCGGTCACCCCGTTGACGGGTAAACAGCGAGTTGTCGATGATGGCCTCCCGAGAGCACCGCGTTGCGTTGTGTTTTTATACACGGCCCAGCCGCAGAGACAAGCCGTAGTGCACGCTAAAACATGAAAAAGCCGGCACATTGGCCGGCTCTCTCAATCCAGCGGACGATCAGTCCTGGAACAGCATGTCGTAAGCGATGTTGTCGATGAACTCGAGGGCACGACCACCACCACGCGCGACGCAGGTCAGCGGGTCTTCGGCGACGATCACCGGCAGGCCGGTTTCCTTGGCCAGCAGCTTGTCGAGGTCACGCAGCAGCGCGCCGCCACCAGTCAGCACCATGCCACGTTCGGCGATGTCGGCGGACAGCTCGGCTGGGGTTTGCTCCAGTGCGCTCTTGATCGCGGTGACGATGCCGGCCAGCGGGTCCTGGATGGCGCCGAGGATTTCATCGGAGTTCAGCGTGAAGGTACGCGGCACGCCTTCGGCCAGATTGCGGCCACGGACTTCGATTTCGCGCAGCTCGCCGCCGGGGAATGCCGTGCCGATTTCCTGCTTGATGCGCTCGGCCGTGGCCTCACCGATCAGGCAGCCATGCTGGCGACGCACATAAGACACGATGCAATCGTCGAAGAGATCGCCGCCGATGCGCACGGAGTCGGAGTAGACCGAGCCGGACAGCGAGATCACCGCGATTTCGGTGGTACCACCACCGATATCGACGACCATGGAGCCACAGGCCTGCTCGATCGGCAGACCGGCACCGATGGCAGCGGCCATCGGCTCTTCGATCAGACGCACTTCGCGGGCACCGGCACCGAGCACGGATTCGCGGATGGCGCGGCGCTCGACCAGTGTCGACTTGCAGGGCACACAGACCAGCACGCGCGGGCGCGGCGGCATGAAGCCCGTGTCATGCACGCGCTTGATGAAGTACTGCAGCATTTTTTCCGTGACTTCGAAGTCGGCGATGACGCCATCCTTCAAGGGGCGGATGGCCGCGATGTTGCCGGGGGTACGGCCGAGCATGCGCTTGGCGTCCATGCCCACGGCAACCACCGTCTTGGTGGCACCCGAAGTACGAATGGCAACCACCGACGGCTCGTCGAGCACGATACCGCGCTCGGGCACATAAACCAGCGTGTTGGCGGTACCGAGGTCGATGGCGAGATCGGTGGAGAACATCCCGAGAAGGCGTTTGAACAACATGAGCGTATCCGAATTGATGAGCGCGTGGCGCCGCGCGAAGAAGCCGAGCCTGCAACAGAGGTGTGACAAGCATTCAAGTGGCGCTAGGTTAAACAAAGAGACCATTTTGGACAAGTTCTGTTCTGTGATAAGTTGCAGTCTTTAATACCTCGCAATCCTTTGTGGCTGCCCCTTTGGCGGCCCAGTCCGGAGTTAGCCCTCATGGCCCTGACCACCGATCAGGTGGCGCGTATCGCCCATCTTGCCCGCCTGCAACTGCCCTCTGATGAAAATTTGCGCGTCACCGACAGCCTGAACAACATTCTGGGCCTTATTGATCAGCTGCAAGCGGCCAATACCCAGGGCATCGAGCCCATGGCACATCCGCTGGATGCCACCCAGCCGCTGCGCGCCGACCGCGTCAGCGAACACAATCAGCGTGAAGCGTTCCAGAGCATTGCACCCGCCGTTCAGGATGGTTGCTACCTCGTGCCCCGCGTCGTCGAATAATTCAGCAGCAGATACCTACATGACTTTGCATACCCTGACCCTGGCCGACCTGGCCCTCGGCCTTGAGCGCCGCGACTTTTCCAGCGTGGAACTGACGCAGCACTTCCTCGACCGCATCGCGCGCTATGACGACAAGGCCAATGCCGGCCTCAACAGCTTCATCACGGTGACGTCGGAGCGCGCGCTGGCACAGGCCGTGGCCGCCGATGCCGCGCGCAGCAAGGGTAGTGCCGGCCTGCTCAGCGGCATTCCGCTGGCACAAAAAGACATCTTCTGCACTCAGGGCGTGAAGACCACCTGCGGCTCGAAGATGCTCGACAGCTTCATCTCGCCGTACAACGCCGAAGTCATTAGCCGCTGCGACGCCGCCGGCCTAGTCATGCTCGGCAAGACCAACATGGACGAGTTCGCCATGGGCTCGTCGAACGAAACCTCCTACTACGGCTCGGTGAAGAACCCGTGGGATGTCACGCGCGTGCCCGGCGGCTCCTCCGGCGGCTCCGCTGCTGCCGTGGCGGCGCGCCTGGCTCCGGCCGCATCCGGCACCGATACCGGCGGCTCGATTCGTCAGCCGGCAGCGTTGTGCAACCTCACCGGCCTCAAGCCCAGCTACGGTCGCATCTCGCGCTGGGGCATGATCGCCTTCGCCTCCAGCCTCGACCAGGCCGGTCCGATGACGCAGACCGCCGAAGACGCCGCCTTGCTGCTGCAGGTCATGGCCGGGCACGACGCCAAGGATTCGACCTCGATTGATCATCCGGTGCCGGACTACCGCGCCAGCCTCAATGATTCGCTGCAAGGCCTGCGCGTGGGCTTGCCCAAGCAGTTCTTCGGTGACGGCCTGAATGCCGATACGGCGGCGCTGATTCATGCCGCCATCAAAGAGATCGAGAAGCTCGGTGCCACGGTGGTGGAAGTCGATCTGCCTAACAGCGGGCTGTCGGTGCCGGCCTATTATGTGATCGCGCCAGCCGAGTGCTCGTCGAACCTGTCGCGCTTTGACGGCGTGCGCTTCGGCCATCGCTGCGAAGACCCGAAGGACCTCGAAGACCTGTACAAGCGCTCGCGGGCCGAGGGTTTCGGCGCCGAAGTGCGCCGTCGCATCATGATCGGGACCTATGCACTCTCGGCGGGTTACTACGACGCCTACTATCTGCAGGCCCAGCGCGTGCGCCGCCTGATCAAGCAGGACTTCGACATCGCTTTCCAGCACTGCGATGTCATTCTCGGCCCGACCGCACCGGAGACCGCCTTCGCGCTCGGCGCCAAGCAGGAAGACCCGATCGCGATGTATCTGCAGGACATCTACACGATTGCCACCAATCTCGCCGGCCTGCCCGGCATGAGTATTCCGGCCGGCTTCGTGCGCGGCCTGCCGGTGGGTTTGCAGCTGATCGGGCCGTACTGGAGCGAGGCACGCCTGCTTAATGTTGCGCATCGCTATCAGCAAGTGACTGACTGGCACCGCCAACTGCCCACCGCTTTCGCCTGAGGAAACACGGATAATGACCTGGGAAATCGTCATCGGGCTGGAAGTGCATGTTCAGCTCAACACGCAATCGAAAATATTTTCCGGCAGCGCCACCACCTTTGGTGCCGAGCCGAACACGCAGGCCAGCCTGATCGACCTCGGCATGCCCGGCGTGCTGCCGGTGCTCAATATCGGCGCGGTGCGTCATGCCGTGCGCTTCGGCCTTGGCATCGATGCCGAGATCGGCCGTCACTCGGTATTTGCGCGCAAGAACTACTTCTACCCCGACCTGCCCAAGGGCTACCAGATCTCGCAGATGGACCATCCCATCGTGGGCAAGGGCCACATTGACATCACACTCGATGACGGCACGGTGAAGCGCGTCGGCATCACCCGCGCACATCTCGAAGAAGATGCCGGCAAGTCGCTGCACGAGAACTTTTCCGGCATGACCGGCATCGACCTCAATCGCGCCGGCACGCCGCTGCTGGAGATTGTGTCGGAGCCGGACATGCGCTCGGCGAAAGAGGCCGTGGCCTACGCCAAAGCTATCCACGCGCTGATTCGCTACCTCGATATTTCCGATGGCAACATGGCCGAAGGTTCGATGCGCTGCGACTGCAACGTGTCCATCCGCCAACCTGGCCAGCCGTTCGGCACGCGCCGCGAAATCAAGAATGTGAACTCGTTCAAGTTCATCGAGAAGGCCATTCAAGCGGAAGTGATGTGGCAGATGGACGAACTGGAGTCCGGCCGCACGATTCGCCAGGACACAGTGCTTTATGACGTGGCCAAGAACGAAACACGCTCGATGCGCAGCAAGGAAGAAGCCAACGACTATCGTTACTTCCCCGACCCGGATCTGCTGCCGGTCATCATTGATGACACCATGCTGACCGAGATCCGCGCCAGTCTGCCGGAGCTGCCGGCGGCCAAGCGCGCACGCTTTGAAAGCGCGCTGGGCTTGTCGCCCTACGATGCCGGCGTACTCGTCGCCAGCCGTGATCTGGCCGAGTTCTTTGAAGCTACCGTGGCAGCTGCCGGTGGTGTTGCTGCCGCCAAGCCGGTGGCCAACTGGGTCACCGGCGAGCTGCTGGCGGCACTGAATCGTAGCGAGCTCGACATCGTCGATTCCCCGGTATCACCGGAGCAGCTTGGCGGTCTCATCCTGCGCATTAATGACAGCACCATTTCTGGCAAAATTGCCAAACAGGTGTTTGCAGCGTTGATGACTAGCGAAGGTAGCAGTGCCGATGAGATCATTGAGCAACAAGGGTTAAAACAAGAAACCGATACCGGCGCCATCGAGGCTGTCATTCGGGACGTGATTGCCGGCAATGCCGCTCAGGTCGAACAATACCGTGCCAGCGACGAAGCCAAGCAGGCGAAAATGTTTGGCTTCTTTGTCGGGCAGGTTATGAAGGCTTCACGCGGCAAGGCCAACCCGGCAGCCGTGAACGATCTGCTTAAAACCATGCTGATGGGCTAATACCATGAAGCAGGCTGCACTGCCTTCGTTAACACCGCTGATCATCGCCAGTACGCTTGCGCTGAGCCTCGTCGGCTGCAACAGCCACAAGCCTGCGCAGAGCCAGGCCAGTCCGGCTTATCGCTATAACGCAACCGCCGAAAGCCCGGTCTTTGCCGGCAGTACCGGCTTTCAGCAAGGCCAACTCGACAGTCTGCTCAAGAACAGCCTGCACGCCGACCCGCTGACACTGCTGGTAGCTGCCAATACAGCCATAAAGCAGGGGCGCCTGACGGATGCCGGCCTGCTTTATCAGCAGGCACAGATTCGACGAATCACCGACCTGCAGCGCTTCCCCCCAAAGCCGGAGGCACAGGCACAGCTAAAAAATCTGCAACGCCTGAAAGCCAGGGTCAGCCGTGTGCTGGGCCCGAAACTGCTGGAGCGACCGAGAACCTACGGGCAAATTGCACAACGCCTTGAGCGCTGGCGCTGTGATACCGGCATTGCCTACAAACCCAGCTGGACCTACAGCCGCGCTGTGTCGGGTGCCAACTGCAGCACTGCTCAGCAGCAGAAAGTGCGCCTGATGCGTGATCTGTCCGTACTCATGGCCCAGCCGGAATACGCGACTGCTGCACAATTGGCGGAGTACTATCAAAACAGCTCAAGCTCGGTACGCGAGCTCAGCGGCTTGAAGGAAGGCTACTTGGAAGCGTTGGCCACGATGCGTGCCATTGAACGCAAACAGAAACGAATCGGACTCTCTACGCGCTTCTGAGATGAGATAAAAAAGGACCCGCACTCGGCGGGCCCTTTCAGATCAACTCCGGCATTACAAGCCGTGCCCCCCTCGGCTTATGGCGTCAACGGCACCGCCACGGCCAGCAGCGGCACGCGAATGATGTTTGCATAGGCATCGCCGACATTACGCGGCTGTGCGGCCGGCACCATGAACTGCCATTGCTCGCCATCAACCTCCGTCGTGGTCAGCGGCACAAAAGCATTGTCACTATCGTGCGTGACAAAGTAGTGGATGCCGTTGGCGCCATACACCCCCTGCTGTTCGGCACAATCCACCTGACCATTGCCATTGCCGCCACGCTCGACTGCATCGTTGCGGGCATAGCCTGCGATGACGCGGCTGTCGGCGCTGGACTCGCCCGGCCAGGGTCGCTGCACCGGATCATCGCCGGTGCCGTCGTCGAGACAGGCATCGTCACGGTAGTACGGCACCACCAGCGGATTCGCCAGCGATGTCGCACCCTTGAGCGCAAAGGTATAGACCAGCGCGCCGCTGTTGCCCTTGCCGGATATCTGCTCCCAATTACTGAAGGCCAGCGGCAGATTGAAGGTCGGATCAGCGATATCCAGGAATAGTGGACAACGGCCTTTGGCATCGGGCGGGCGCGGGCCATCTGACGTGATGCACTGCCCGGCAACCGGTGCCACCGAATCAATCTGGCCGATGTCGTCATTGATGCCATCCACCGGTACGCCCTGAGGGCGCAGCGCAGTGAAGTAACGGCCGGGCTCGACGCCGTTGGCGAGCTCGGCAGCACTCGGCAGCATGGCACTGCGGTTGTAGTCCCAGCTGGTGTAGAGGCCGTCCGGCGGAATCGGGTGCACGCGGATGCGGTAGCGATAGCTGACGGCATCGCGATAGAACGTTTCCGTCTTGGTCACGTTGGTGCCGGAGTCGGCGCCCCAGACTTCGCGCATGCAGCGCACCGGGCCGCAACGCTCGCCAAGCAGGCTGGAGTTGGCCTCCCAGTTCACTTGCTCGTCCTCGAAGCCGACCAGCGAAATGGTCGAGTCCGGCGACTGCTGGAAGGCACGGCCTTTCCAGCGATCAAGCAGATCCGGCCGCGTATTCTTGATCTGCGCCCAGTCCGGCTTGGCCACGCCCGGCGCCTTGATGCGGATGTCACGGATCATCCAGCGCCCGCTCGCTTCCCAGCGATAGGTATCGGTTTCCACGACCAGACCATCGCGCGGGAAGCGGTCGTTGGAGGCCTTCGGTGTGCGGCCATCGAGACAGACCGTGCCCTTGCGATTCGGGCCGTAGCTGGTGTTGCTGGAACCGAGAATTTCGGGGTCGTCGTTCGCGAAGAAGGAGCGATCAATCCATTGATCGGCATTGGCATGGCGCTGGTAGCGCACATAGGTCGGCTTACTGCGGAAGCTGGAGCCGCCGGCCTGACGCACCAGATAAACGACACGCTCGGCCTGCGGATCGGTGGCATCCTGCAAACGCACCATCTGCACCTGAGTGGCCTTGGCCGGCAACGCCCCGATTGGGGCCATGGCACCGGCATCGCTGGCCATGAACACGACTTCGTCATCATCGTCGAGACTGGCGACAGGGTCCGGCTTGCCTGCCGGATACGACGCCAGGCAGGGATTGCCGGCGGCATCACGGGCATCCCAGTTTTCGCTATCCCAGGCGTACGTCAGCTCAGGGTCCGTCCCGGAATATATGGAAAACGTCGAGCCGGCATTGGCCAGGAAGAACGGGAACTTTTCGTCGACCTGGACGGGAATTTCCTCGAAGCCGGCACCGGTCCACTTGTACGCAGCGATCTCGTCAACCGGCGCGCCGAACGGAATGGACTGGCCGGCCAGGGGATAGAGCATCTCGCCATTGTGCGCATCGCGAACCTCGCCGACACGCAGCGGATCACGAATCTGGTTTAGTGGCGAGAGCTGCTCGGCCTCATCCGCCTGGCCGGTAATATTGGCACCGGAAGGATACGGATAGCCCTGCCCTTTTGCCGAAGGAGCAGACCAGCCCGGCAACTGTGCGCCGGTCATCACCACCGCCTCGGCAGCACGCGCCGGACGCATGGCTATTACCGCCGAGGCCGGGTCATCCTGCAAGCCGAGGAAACGGCCGATGCCACTGAGGAAGCGATCGAACATGCCCTGCGGATCCGGCGCAGCACCGCCGGCATCCGCGATGGCGGCTACCGGACCATCATCGCCAGTGAAGGCGTCGGCAAGGGCACCGCCGAACTGCTCGAAAGCCGCCTGCCCGGCCAGCAAGGCCGCTTCAGGATCACCATTGAAAAGCGCCACGATGGCCTGATTCAGGCTCGCCATGAACTGCGCCAGCGCACCGACAAGACCACCGCCGTATGAGGTGACCGTAGCCGCTTCCTCAGTCGGTGTGTCGGGAGCCGGCAATGCCGGAGCATCACCGGTGAAGGACACACCGGCACCATCCATCTGCGGACAGGCCTCTGGCGTGGCGAGCAGATCGTCATAGATCAGGCGACCGTCGGCACGCAGGAAGCGCGCTTTCTGGCAGCGGGCAATGATGGTGTTGCGCGGGTATTCATGCGGATCAAAATCATCGGCATCAGGAGGACGATTGTCCGCCGGTGGCGTGGCCGTCTTGCCTTCGTCATAAAGCATCATGGCGGAACCGGCAATGCGCTCCTTGTCGGCATAACCGGACTCATCGAACAGACCAAGACCCGGCAGCGGACTGGCATCCGGATGCCGCTGCGCGAGAAAGTCGGCGCGCGTGGCATGGCAATGGGTGACATCGCCAGCGCACTGATTTGGACGCTTGAAGAACACATCAGCGCCCTCCACGCCCATCGTACGCGCCATGACCTCTGCACTGATCATGCTCACCTGATGATCACCGAAACCCGGCGTCAGAAGAATCTGCTTCGCCGGCAGCGGTTTGCCATCAAGGCCGGGCAGACTGTGGTTGGGCTTGCCAATCACTTGCGTACGCCCACCGATGCTGATGCTGCCAGCCACGCCATCGCCCAGGTTCTGCGCATAGCCGTTGTTTTCGGAGCGATCCCAGAGCATCTGGATGAAACTCAAGGCAAGCTGCTGATCGACCGTGTTCTGATAGGACGCATACATCAGGCGGGCATAGCCGTCGAAGTCGACACTGCGCTGCAGCAGCGTGCTGTAGTTCATGCCCGGCACGCCGAGCACGCCGCGATGGATGTCGGGCGAAATGGCCACGACCACACCACCATCGATGCCACCCTGACTGTTGCCGTCGTAGAAAACCTCGCGGTTGTCGATCAGCGAACGACCATCGGCACTGCGGAAGGCAGGATCGGCAACAAAGCCATCGTCAGCCTTCAGCAAGCGGCCCATGACGACGAAATTGAGGATACCTTGCTGAACACGATCAGACAGCGTCGGGAAACCGGACAGGTCAAGCAGCAAGGTCGCGGCATTGGCCACATCAGCGATGCCTGACATACCGACCCAGTCAGTGGCACAGAAGGTGTAATTGTGCTCGCCACCAAAGCGGCGCAGCTGGCCCTGACCAATCTCGCTCTGGCTGCCAAACAGACCGTGGCCATAGAGCGACACGCGCGACGGCCTGACCGTCATGCTGGTCGCGCTGGCGGTGCTGCGGCTGCCCGAAAAGGCCGCCCGCGGGATGTGGCAGGTAAAAGGAACCTCGACCGAAGCCTGGCCGGGGAAGGGCTGTGGCACATCGTAGGGGCCGGGGTTCGGTGTGCCGAACCAGAATTTGCCGCCGACCTGACGATCAACATCGCTCTGACCGGTCGCGGTCACCGGTCGGTCAATGAAGTTGGGCACCGTCATGGTGCCGCGAATGATGCGGGCGATGCAGTTGTCGCTGGCACCACCATCGCGGCAGTCACCAGCACTGGCGACATAGGGCTGATCCTCAACCGCTGTGATGGCGAAGCCCGGCGTGCCTGCCGACAGGGTCTGATCACGCATGCCCAGCAGGCGACCGGTGACACTGCGCTCACTGGCCACGGTAAAATCCCAGGCACTGTAGAGCGTGGCCGGATCAATGCCGGCATCGTCTTTCAGGGTCAGCAGCACCGCACTGAGCGCCGCGCAACGCGCTGCCACCGCCGGCAGCTGACGCAGCGGACTGTCCGCCTGATCGCGGCACAGGCGGAAGCCCGGTGTCGCGGCAATCAGTGCGCCCTGCTCATCGCGCAGCTGACGCAACGCGACAATGTAACGATGACCATGCTCGAAATTGATGCCCGGACGAATGATCAGCAAGGGGCCGGGATCGCTCTCCGGATCATTGCCGGCGCGCGCATCGGTCACCGGCTTGATGCCGGCATTGCAGCCGCTGCGGAAGGTCTGCACGGCATCGGCAAAGGCCTGCTGATCGCCCAGCTCCGCCAGGGTTTGCAACGGCGCCGGAATATCGCAGGACGTGTAGCCGGTGAGATTGGCATCGAGCTCAGCCCAGACCAGGTGCGGCTGCTTGTCGGTCACGTCATAGACAACGATGGCTGAATCAGGATGCAGACTGTTCTCCATGCGCTGACCAAAGCCGGGTTTGCCGATGCGTGGCACCGGCATGCCGGCCGCAGCCGTCTTATCCAGACTCAGGCCAGGGACTCGCAGCAAGATCGTCTGGCCCGGCGAGAAGCCGTCGGCACGATTCTGATCCGTGGGATCAATCGGCTTGCCGGCCACATTACGCGGCATGGCCAGCGGATTGAGGCTGACCTGTCTGCCGGTTTCCGTGTCGGCCGCTTGCGTGAAATGATTGTTCGGGAACGGCAGCAGGCAGTTCGCCGGATCAATGAAGTCACAACCCAGCGTGGTGCTGCGCAGCACTTCGGGTAACAACGCGACATCATCGCCACCAGAATCACCGGGTGCAGGGACACCACCGCCTCCGGGAGTCGTGGGCAAGCTCTCGCTGCCTTCAACGAGCGCATCAAACACAGCACAGCCAGGCTCCAGCGGCCCGGCTACGCTGTGGCAGCCTTCGGCCAGAAAGACGAGCCCCTCTTTAAAGCTCGACAACAGGCCCTCCGGCAAACCCAGCAGCTGCATCAGGCGATCCTGACCTACACCGATGAGACAGCTGCCGAAGTCCAGAGCCACCTGACAATCCGTCAACGCAGGCGGCAGAAAGTCCGGGTTCGGTAGCTCCACGCCAAATAGTGGTGCATACGCTTGCGCACGCAGCAAAGGAGCAGTCAGCGGCCCCAACGAAACAAACTCCTCGTAAGCCGTTCCGGGCAATAGCAAGCCAGCCTCGCCCGAGGGATCGACATAACTGAACTCTTCTTCGGGAATGATGTAGCCGAAGCTGTTGTGCGTCAGGCCGAGCAGCATGGTATGGCGCTTGGGCTTGGCATCGGTCAGCGGAGACTCATTGGCGAGGCGACGAATCATCTGGCCATAGGTATTGGTGGTCTCGCCGGGAATGGTGACGATTTCGAGACGATTCTTGTCGGCATCGAGCGCATCGTCACTACCCAGGCTGATGCGACTGACCAGCGTGCGCGCTGTCGGGGCCGGCTGCGGCAGCTGATTCTGCACGGCCTCGAATTGCGCCAGGGCATCCGGCGGCAATTGATCGAAGCCGGGGATGTCATCCTTGGGTACCTGGCTGAACTGGTAATAGCCATTGAACTGGCTGAGCAGCCCCAGACTCAGGAAGAGCGGGTTGGACACCGGCAGCACGGCCTCTTTGTGCGCCACGGTCAGCACCGGATCAATCGCCACGGTGTGATCGGCGAGATAGCCAAAGGCCTTTGCCGCCAAGGCACGGCCACGCGACTTGACGCGCTCGTACTCGTTGCTGCCAACCGTGGCACCACCGGGTGAGGCATCGGCAATCGGGCCATTAAAATACAGGCCGGCAGCGCCAAAGCGCTCTTCCAGCGCCTCCGTGACCCCGAGCGGATAATCTGGATGCGGCACACGCACCACCGTGCCATCCGGCAGCTTGTAGTCGTCATTGCCAATCGATGTCGGGTGCGCGGCGTACTGCATCAGGCTGCCCACCAGCGTGGCGCTGGTCGTGTCGGCGTCATCCGCTTTTGCCATTAGCAGGGTCACGGTCGGGTCGGCCTGATGCAAGGCCTCGCGGCGGAACTTCGGGCGACGATAATTGTTGAACTCATCCGCATCGCCACGCGCCATGCTCAGGCGCGCCGGACGGCTGTTGTGCAGCGCCAGGGTCGTGGCCTGCTCGGCACCGCCAACCAGCGCCTGCTGACGCCAGCTTTCCGGTACGCCGCCCCAGAGCCCCTGCAAGTCGGCCCCGGCATGGGTATGCGTCTGGCCGAAGAGCACATTGCGTGTCGGGATGCACAGATCCATAGCACAGCTGGCACGGTTCACGGCAGCTTTGACGGCATCCTGAATCAGGTTGCCGGCACCGATGGCATCGATCGTGACAAAGGCAACGCGCTCGGCCGTCTTGGGATCGAGCAGGACCATGACGCGGACATTGATGACATCGGTACAGGTTTCCGGCGTGGTGTTGGTGGCGCTGATGTCCGGGCTGATGCAACGCGCGCCGGCAGGCGGATTGGATAACGGCAGCGGCGCTTCACCGACGCGCAGCTCTGGTGCCGGGCCATAACCAGGCAGCAACTTGAAGGGGCCGAAGCCATAGCCACCGAGATGGAAGAACTGTTTGCGCATGCCGCCGGCATACGACTCCATTTCACCGGCAATCTGGGCGTTGGTCGGTGCCGCCGCCATCTTGGCGCTGCCAACCTGCAGCAGCTTCAAGTCTTCATCGTTGCTCAGCGTCACCACAGCGCTTTGCTCGGCATTCTGCGCCAGACGCGCTGCCACGCTGAAAGACTCGTCACGCTCTTCATGGCGGTCACCCAGAATGCTCACGGGCAAATCCACGGAAGTGGCACCGGCTGGCACCATCACGATCTGATCGAACACGGGCACGAAGTCTGCACGCTCGCCGCTGCTGCGGGCGCTGCCGGGCATGGTCCGGTAATGCAGCTCCAACGCACGCGGCGCCGGCTCAGACAAGACAGCCACAACCTTCAGCACGTGCTCGACATTGTCCTCCGAAGCCGTCAACGCAGCCAGACTGAGCACAGGCAAGGTCTCGTCGCGGTCATCATCCGTAATCGTGATGGTGGCCGGCGAGCCAAGCACGCTGACCTGGGGATCTTCACTGCTCACCGCCAGCGTAAAGCTCTCGTCAGTTTCGATAGCGGCATCCTGAACAATGGAGACCGGGATCAGGAATTCGGTGACTTGCGCGGGAATGGTCAACAGCGCCTCGGCGCGAACGAAGTCTTCCCCAGCCTTGGCCGTGCCATCGAGCGCCTTGACACGGATGGTCAGCGCACGATCAAGCTGACCCTGACGCAGCACCTTGACGCTGGCATCGCCGGCTGACTCCGGCAGCGTCGCGGCTTGCAGCGTGAGCACGGCCGCTGTTGCCACCGTGTCATCATCGAGAATATTGACGGTAATGACCGTGGTCGCCAGCGTCGCATTCAGCGGCGCACTGAGCGACACGGTAAAGCGCTCGTTAGTCTCGGCCAGCGTATCGCCGAGGATGCTCAGCGGAATACTGCGGCTGGTGCTGCCGGCCGGAAAAGTGATGGTGCCGCTGGCGGCAGTGAAGTCACTACCCGCTATGGCCGTATCCGCCACTGTCGCGTAGCTGACCGTGACCGGCTTGTCGCTGGCGGCAGAGAGCGTCAGCTCGATCTGCTCAACATGCTCGCTCTGACCCTCAAGAATGGACAGCGTGGCTGTCTGCGCTGAAATGACAACCGGATCGGCAGCGCACTGCCCGTCCGGATTCTGTCCGTTCTGTACATCCTGCTCACTGCATTCGAGATGACGCGCCGCAACCGCCTCGCTGACCAAAGGCCGGTTGGCATTTTGCAGATAGCTCATCAGCTTGGGGTTGGCAGATGCCAGCTCTGCCGGCGCCACATTCAGTGCCAGCGCCGTGACGCGATCTGCCACCGGCAGGTTTGCCAGCTCGCCTTGCGCCTGGCGCAGGTCGATACCATTGGCGGTATTCCGGTCGGCATCCAGCGACTGCAGCACGCGGGCAAGATTGATGATGCGGGGGTCAGAGGCAGTAGCGCCTGGAAACAGATCGCGCGGCGTCATGACCGCTTTCGCCGCTACCGGCGCGTCACCCAGCAGCACGTCAGGCAGAAGCGCAAAACGAACCGTGTTGCCATTGCGAAAAAGGAAGCGCCCGGCCGCATCGGTCTGGCTGGCTGCCAGCGTCGTTTGATAGATCAGGCCCTGCACCGCGCTATCGATGAAGCGGCCGCTTTGAGGCCGCTCTGATTGTGGCGAACCACTGCAGGCAGCAAGCAATACGCCGAGGATCGACACGGGCAGCAAGAAGCCGAAAGGACGGCGCGGCATGACAGGCAAAGCACGCATAGAGGGGACCCATTTATTATTTTTATTGTTACTTTATGTAACTTTTTGATAATGAATGGTTACACCAAACTGACATCGAGGCAAGTCATCTCTCTGAGCAACAAAAAACCCGCCGAAGCGGGTTTCTTGTGCAGCACACAGCAGCATCAGAAGCTGGCGGCATCCAGCGCCATGATCATGTCCGAGCCGGCCTTGAGCGCCGTGACGCGGGCATTCAGTTCGGGCAGCAAGCGGGCGTAGAAGAACGTCGCCACCACCAGCTTGTCAGCATGGAAATCACTGGACTGCTTGCTCGCCGCCTGTGCCATCAGCAACCACATATGGGCATAGCAGAGCAGGCCGAAAGCGTGCAGGAAGTCCACCGAGGCACCGCTGACCTCGTTCGGCTGCGTGCGAGCCACCGACAGAATCCACTCGGCTGCCGAGGCAATCTGATCGGCGGCAGCTGACGTTGCTGCGGCATAACCCGCCAAGGCGGGATCGACCGATGTCGCCGCGATCAGCGCCCGCACTTCCGCCAGATAGGTGTCGATGAACGCACCCTGATTGCTGACCAGCTTGCGACCGACCAGATCCAGCGCCTGGATGCCGTTGGCACCTTCGTAAATCTGCGCGATGCGGGTGTCACGCACCAGCTGCTCCATGCCCCACTCGCGGACATAACCATGACCGCCGAAGACCTGCTGCGCCTCGACACAAGCCTCGAAAGCCTTGTCGGTGAGGAAGGCTTTCGCCACCGGCGTCATCAGCGCCACGATGTTGGTCGCGGCAGCCTTCTCGTCAGCATCGGTGCTGTACTTGGCGAGGTCGAGGTACTTCGACACATACATGGCAAAGCAGCGACCAGCTTCGTTGTGGGCACGTACCTTGAGCAGCATGCGGCGCACATCAGCATGCACGAGGATGCTGTCAGCGGCTTTCTCGGGCTGCTTGGCACCGGTTGCCGAACGACCCTGAATACGGTCCTTGGCATAGGCAGCGGCATTCTGATACGCCACTTCCGAGGCGCCGATGCCCTGCAGGCCCATGGACAGGCGCTCGTAGTTCATCATCACAAACATGGCAGCGAGGCCCTTGTTGACCTCGCCCACCAGCCAGCCCTTAGCACCGTCGAAGTTCATCACGCAAGTCGCGGACGCTTTGATGCCCATCTTGTGCTCGATGTTGCCGGCCGCCACGGCGTTGCGCGCACCGACGGAACCATCTTCATTGACCAGGAACTTCGGCACCAGAAACAGCGAAATGCCTTTCGAGCCCGCCGGCGCATCCGGCAGTTTCGCCAGCACCAGATGGATGATGTTCGAGGTCAGATCATGCTCGCCACCGGTGATGAAGATCTTCGTGCCGGTGATGTCGTAAGAGCCATCCGCCTGTGGCAGCGCCTTGGTCTTGATGATGCCGAGGTCGGTACCGGCATGCGGCTCGGTCAGGCACATGGTGCCAGCCCACTCACCGGAATAGATCTTCGGCAGATAGCGCTCGTTGAGCTCGTCGCCGGCGTGCTGCGACATGGCCAGCGCAGCGCCAATGCCGAGCAGCGGATACAGCGCGAACGACGGATTGACGCCGAAGATGATCTCTTCGGTCATCACCGTGACCATCTTCGGCATGCCTTGACCGCCCCAGCGCGGGTCGGCACCGAGGCCGATCCAGCCGCCCTCGCCGTACTGCGCGAAGGCTTCCTTGAAGCCGGCCGGCGTGGTCACCACACCGTTATCGAACTTCGCACCTTCTTCGTCGCCGCTGCGGTTGAGCGGGAAAACCACATTCTCGTTGAACTTGGCAGCTTCTTCGAGGATGGCATCGACGGTGTCGCGATCAACCTGGTCGGCCAGTGCCGGCAAGCGCGCCCAGAGCTCGCTGGCCTGAAAAACTTCGTCGAGGATGAAGCGCATGTCGCGCAGCGGAGCCTTGAAAACCGGCATATCGAATCCCTCTCTGCTAAGGCGCATGACGACTGCCATCACGCCGCAATTAAATAAACAGAAGCCCGCAATCGCGGGCCTCCGTGTGCTGCAACCGCTGCGTCAGCCTCAGAACGCGAAGGCGTCTGCGTGCAGCTGCATGAGCACATCGACACCGCCGTCGATGATGTCGGCGTGCGACTGCGTACGTGGCAGGATCTTCTTGAAGTAGAACTGCGCGGTCTTGATCTTGGCCTCATAGAAAGCGGCATCGCCTTCGCCGGCGGCGATCTTGTCCTGCGCAACCTTGGCCATCCAGGCCCAGAGGTAGCCAAGGGTGACATAACCCGAGTACATCATGTAATCGGTTGCTGCGGCACCGGCTTCGTTCGGATTCGACATCGCCTTCATGCCGATCTTCATGGTCAGATCGCCCCACTCCTTGTTGAGCTTGGCGAGCGGGCCAGTGAACTCGGCCATGGCGGCATTGCCGGCTTCGGCTTCACAAAGCTTGTGGATGAGCTTGGTGAAGTTGCGCAGCATCGCGCCCTGGGTCTGCAGCACCTTGCGGCCGAGCAGGTCGAGTGCCTGGATCTGCGTGGTGCCTTCGTACAGCAGGGCAATACGCGTATCACGCACGATCTGCTCCATGCCCCACTCACGGATGAAGCCGTGGCCACCGTAAACCTGGACACCGTGGTTGGCGGCTTCGTAACCGGTTTCGGTCAGGAAGGCTTTGGCAATCGGCGTCAGGAACGACAGCAGCTCGTCAGCCTTCTTCTTGGCATCTTCGTCGGTCGAGCCCTGGATGATGTCGTTCTGCGTGGACAACCAGTAGCAGAGCAGACGACCACCTTCGGCAAATGCCTTCTGAGTCAGCAGCAGCTGACGCACGGCCGGATGCACGATGATCGGATCGGCTTCCTTCTCCGGGTTGGTCGGACCGGTCAGCGCACGCATGGCGAGACGATCACGGGCGTATTCAAGCGCACCCTGGAAGGAGCCTTCAGCAGCAGCCAGCCCCTGCACAGCAGTGCCGATACGGGCAGTGTTCATGAACGTGAACATGCAATTCAGGCCACGGTTCGGCGGGCCGATCAGGAAGCCGATGGCGCCGTCGAAGTTCATCACGCAGGTCGCGGAGGCCTTAATGCCCATCTTGTGTTCGATGGAGCCGCAGGCAACGCCATTGCGAGTACCGTCCGGCATGTACTTCGGCACAATGAAGAGCGAGATGCCCTTGGTGCCCTTCGGCGCATCCGGCAGGCGCGCCAGCACGATGTGCACGATGTTGTCGGCGAGGTCATGCTCACCGGCGGAGATGAAGATCTTGTTGCCGGTGATGGCGTAGGAGCCGTCAGCCTGCGGTTCGGCCTTGGTGCGAATCAAGCCGAGATCAGAGCCGGCATGCGATTCGGTCAGGCACATGGTGCCAGTCCATTCGCCGCTGATCAGCTTGGTCAGGTAGACCTCTTTCTGTTCCGGCGTGCCGTGGGCTTCAACGGTGTTGATGGCACCGTGCGAGAGACCGGGGTACATGCCGAACGACCAGTTGGCGGTGCCCATCATTTCGCTCAGCGCGATACCGACGGTGGGCGGCAGGCCCTGGCCACCATGCTCGACTTCTGCCGACAGCGAACCGAAGCCGAGCTCGACGAACTTGGCATAGGCTTCCTTGAAGCCCTTCGGCGTGGTCACGACGCCATTGTCGAAGGTACAGCCCTCTTCGTCACCCGAACGATTGATCGGGGCCAGTTCGCCTTCGCAGAACTGGGCGGCGGCTTCGACAACACTGTCGATCAGCTCGCGGTTGGTATCGGCAAACTTGGGCAGGCCGGTGTAGAGATTTTCCAGACCGAGTACGTCGTGCATGACGAATTGCATGTCGCGTTGCGGTGCCTTGTATTGAAATGCCATGGTGTATGACCTCGGTAAAAATGGGGCATCAGCCCGTCTGCAAGGATTGCGAAGCGAGCCACGACGAGCAAACAAACTCGACTCAGCTTCCGCAAGGCAGTGAAGTGTAGTGAATAAAAGGTAGTCAACCCAGCCCGATGTGTGACTGATGGTTCACGCTTTCAACACCGCACAGCGCCTGCTTCGAGCCGGAATTTATGACTGGAACGCGCGAGCGCGCACTAGGACAAATACTGCTCAGACTCGCACCGGCAAGGCCAGCGCCGAAAGACTCAGATACTGGCTGCGCTCAACCGCCGTTTCCGCTGGCCGCCAGGGCACGATGCCGAGGCACGGCGCCGGCAGCAGACTGTGCAGTGTGGCAATGTTGTCGTCGCCATGCGTCCAGTCTGCCATCAGATGATTGCCGACCCAGCCGGCCAGCTTGAGGCCATCGCGCAGAATAGCTTCGGCACTGAGGATGGCCGAGTTCAGGCAGCCCAGGCGCAGCCCGACCACGAGGATGACCGGCAAATTCAGCTCCTTGGCCAGACCGGAGAGCAGCTCGCGATCATTGATGGGCACGCGCCAGCCGCCCGCGCCCTCGACCAGCGTCAGCTCGGCACGACGACTCAGGCTACCGCGCACATAGCCGGTGAGCTGCGCCACCGTGATACGGCGATTGGCCAGCCGCGCTGCGATGTGCGGCGAACAGGCCTCGGGCAAGGCTACCGGATTGATCTCGTCATAAATCAGCTTGGGCACCGTGCTGGCAGCCATCAGCGCCAGCGCATCGGCATTGCGCCAGCCGTCGGGCGTTTGCTCGCAGCCGGCAGCGATCGGCTTCAGGCCCAGCGTGGTGTAGCCCATCGCTGCGGCAGCACTTAACAGCGCCACCGCTGTGGTGGTTTTGCCGACATCGGTATCGGTGCCTGCAAGAAAATAGGCCGGCATGACATCTCCAAAAAAGTTCAGGCTTGCAGTTGGATGCGCCAGACCTGATAGCGCAAGGGAATGCCGGCCGGCTCGCGGGCCAGCTCCAGATGACGTTGCAGCTCGGCATGGGCGGCTCGGCCGGAGAGCCCGGAGACTGCTGCCCGCCGCGCCGTGACGCCGAGGGCGCGCAAGGTCTGCAACCAGGCCGCCGGCGTATCGTGATGCTCCACCCACTGCTCGACATCGCCGCTCACCAGCTGCCAGGGCGAATCGGCCACCGCCTGTTGCCAGTCCTGCAGATCACGCAAGGAGGCACCCTGCCCGGCCTGCTCACCACGGGCGCCGAGACTGCCAGCCACCGGAATCACGCAGAAGGCGCGGCCATCGGCCGTGCTGACGCGATGCATTTCCGCCAGCACCTGCGCCGGGTCATCGCACCAGTGCAAGGCGAAGTTGCTCACCATCAGGTCGATGCTGGCATTGACGAACGGCAGCGACGAGGCATCGGCACAGATGCGCAGCGGGCCGTTTTCAGCCTGCGCTGCCTGCAGCATGCCTTCGCTGAGGTCCAGCGCGAACAAGGATGGCACCGGCCCGGCAGGCCAATGCTGGTGCACGTGACGCAACAGCCAACCCGTGCCGCAGCCGAGATCGAGGATGCGCTCAGCCCGTGCCGGCTGCAAAACCGTCTGCCGCATGATGGCGTCCGCGAGGCGCTCGCCACTCTGCTGCTGCAGCTGCGCCAGCGCCTCGTAGCCGCTCGCGGCACGATCGAAACGCCGACGCAGCGTGGCTTGCCAGGCGGTCATCGCCGCGCCATCAGAAATGGCAGCGCTGCCGCCAAAAAGGCATCCGGCTCGGACAGGAACGGCACATGGCCACTCTCGGCTAGCACGCTGACCTGGCAGATGCGCTGGCTGCCGCTGACCAGATTCAGCAAGGCTGGGGCCAGCGTCGCCGGCACCAGCACATCATTGGCACCGAGCACGACCTGCACCGGCTGAGTCAGGCGCTGGAAGTCGGCGCGCACATCAATCTCGGCGAGCAGGCGCAGGCCGGCACGCAAGGCCTGCGGTGCCGGCAGCCCTTGCAGATACATGATCTCTTGCAGAAATCGGATGTCCTCTTTCATGCGCCGCGAGCCACGACATTGCAGCGACAGGAAGCGGATCAGCGTGCCTTCCGGGTCTTCCTCGTAGAAATCGCGGAACTGCTGCAATTGCTGCGATGCCATCGCGGAAGACCAGCCTTCACGCTGTGCAAAGCTGGGGTTGCTGGCCACCAGCAGCAGCGCCGATACGCGCTCGGGATGTCGTGCCGCGATGGCCGTGGCGATCTCGCCACCCAGCGACCAGCCCATCCAGACCGCACGCGGCGGGGCCACGGCCAGCACATGCTGAATGACATAGTCGAGGTCGTAGTCGCCACGCGGCAGCGGGCTGCGGCCCATGCCCGGCAGATCAATCACGGTAACCTGATAGTGCTCGAGCAAGGCCGGCACGATCGGATCCCAGACCACCGAATGCATGCCCCAGCCATGCAGCAGCACCAGCTCCGGCGCGCTCTCACCGTCATTGCCTGTACAAGCATAAGTGTCGTGGTAAAGCACTAACGCGGTCATGTCTCAGTCTCGGTAGCAAATTCGGGAGCCAGCTCGGCCATGGCCGAGAGCAAGGCATCCAGCGCGGCATCGTCATGACTGGCCGACAAGGTCAGGCGCAGGCGCGCCGTGCCTGCCGGCACCGTTGGCGGACGAATCGCGCCGACCCAGAAGCCGCGCACCGCCAGCGCCGCACTCAGCGCCATGGCACGCTCGGACGAGCCGATGTGAATGGGCTGGATCGGCGTGGTGCTAGCCATCAGCTGCCAGCCTTGCGCCAGCAAGCCCTGACGCAGCCTCGCGGTCAGTATCTGCAAACGCTCTCGGCGCCAGTCATCCGCCCGCAGCAGGCGCAGGGCATGGCGTGTGGTTTCCGCCAGCGCCGCCGGCAACGCCGTGGTGTAGATCGCTGTGCGTGCGGTCTGCTGCAGTACATCCATAAGCAATTTCGGGCCGGCGGCAAAGGCGCCGTAAACACCGAAGGCCTTACCCAGCGTACCGATGCGCAGCGGCACCGCACCCGCTGCCAGGCCGAAGTTCGCGACGCTGCCGCGCCCCTGCGCGCCGATCACGCCGAAGGCATGGGCTTCATCGAGCATGAGCAGGGCATCGTGCTGACGGGCGCAGTGCAGCAGCTCGGGCAGCGGCGCAAGGTCGCCGTCCATGCTGAACACGCCATCACTGACGATGAGTCGTCGCCGCGAGGTGTCATCGCCGAGTCGTCGCGCCAGATCGACGACATCAATATGGCCATAACGCTGATGACGAGCGCCACTGGCCAGACCGCCATCGAGCAGCGAAGCGTGGTTCAGGCGATCCTGAAAAATGGCATCGCCCTTGCTGGCCAGCGCCTGCAGCACGCCGACATTGGCCAGATAGCCATTGCCGAACAGCAGCACCGACTCCACGCCCAGCCAGTCCGCCAGCTCCTCGGCCAGCGCCTCATGCGCCTGATGATGACCACAGACCAGCCCGGCAGCACCGGCACCGACGCCCATGCTGCGTGCTGCGCTGGCCAGAGTTTCAGCCAGCGCCGGCTCATTCGCCAGCCCGAGGTAATCGTTGCTGCAGAAGTTGTGCAGCCAACGGCCATCGACCCGAACCTGCGGGCCTTGCGGCGATTGCAGCGGTCGCTTCACGCGCAGCAGATGCTGTTCGCGCCGCGCTGTCAGCGTGTCTTGCAGCCAGCCTTGCCAGCCTGGCGAAAGACTGCTGCCTGACGAAAGCTCTTGCGTCACCCCTGCCTCAAACGCGCACGGCATCGGCCATGGCATCACGCCACAGCGGTTGTGCCGGGGCAGCCGCCGGCACGAAACGGCCGACCTCGCCTGCGTTCAGCGTGACCGCTTCTTCGACCTTGGGCGTCAGGCCCAGTCGCTGGAACAGCTTGCGATCGGCCTCAGCTTCCGGGTTGGCGGTGGTCAGCAGCTTCTCGCCGTAGAAAATGGAATTGGCACCGGCAAGGAAGCACAGCGCCTGCTGCGACTCCGGCATCTGCTCGCGACCGGCAGACAAGCGCACCATGCTCTTCGGCATGAGGATTCGGGCGACGGCAATGGTACGCACGAACTCGAAGGGGTCGAGATCTTCGACATCGCCCAGCGGCGTGCCGGCAATCTTCACCAGCTGATTGATCGGCACCGAGTCCGGGTGCGCCGGCAAGGTCGCCAGCTGCGTCAGCAGCCCGACCCGATCTTCGCGGCTCTCGCCGAGTCCGACGATGCCGCCGGCGCAGACCTTCATGCCGGCATCGCGCACATGCGTCAGCGTATCCAAACGATCCTGATAGGTGCGCGTGGTGATGATCTGGTTGTAATGCTCGGGGCTGGTGTCGAGGTTGTGGTTGTAATAATCGAGGCCGGCTTCGGCGAGCTGACCGGCCTGAGCGCCATCGAGCATGCCCAGCGTCATGCAGGTTTCCAGCCCGAGCGCCTTCACGCGCTTCACCATCTCAATGACATAGGGCATGTCTTTTTCGCGCGGACTGCGCCAGGCAGCGCCCATGCAGAAACGAGATGCGCCTTTCTCTCTAGCATTTCTGGCTTCTTCGACTACCTTTTCTATGGCGAGCAGCTTCTCTTTGTCGAGGCCGGTGTCGTAATGGCCGGACTGCGAGCAGTACTTGCAGTCTTCCGGGCAGGCGCCGGTCTTGATCGAGAGCAGCGTGCTGACCTGCACGGCATTGGCATCGAAATGCTGGCGATGCACCTGCTGGGCCTGGAACAGCAGGTCGTTGAAAGGCAGATCAAACAGGGCACGCACTTCGGTGCGATTCCAGTCATGGCGAATTTCGTGACGAATCAAGGATGAGGTCATGGCATGAAAACTCTGACTAGCCAGTCAAGCTACCGGCGGATGCGGCCGATTCTGGCGACGCTGGGCCACTATCGTCAACTTGTTGTTGGAAAATTATTTGACAATGTCCGTGGCAACCAGTGTTTGCTGTGTTTACAGCCGGCGGGAAAACGCTGCCTTTGCCCCGCCTGCCTGGCTGATCTGCCCTGGCAAGGTCATGCCTGCAGGGTCTGCGCCCTGCCTTTGCCGGAAGAAAGCGAAACTGTCATTTGCGCAGAATGCCTTTTGAGTTCGCCGTCCTGGCAACAGGCGCAGGCGGTATTCCACTACCAGTTCCCCATCGATCGCCTGATCGCGGCGTTCAAGTATCACCATCAGCTGGCACTGACCGATCTGTTTGCCGATCTCATGGCGGCACGCATCGAGCCGGATGCCCAGCCAACCATGATCGTGCCGGTACCGCTGCATCCGCACCGGTTGCGCCAGCGTGGCTACGATCAGACGCTGCTGCTGGCGAAGGCTCTGGCGCGACTCACCGGCATCGCCTGCAATACATCTACGCTGCAACGGCAACGCGATACCCCCATGCAGAAAAGCCTGGACCGGGATGCACGCCGCGACAATCTCGCTGCGGCCTTTGCTTGCCATGGTGAGACATTGGCCGGCCAGCGCATCCTGCTCATCGATGATGTACTGACCACCGGCGCCACACTCAGCGTGCTCAGCGAGGTATTGCTGAATGCCGGCGCAGAGTCCGTGCATGCGCTGGTGATTGCGCGCACACTGCCAGCCTAGCTATTACACAGCATTCACAGGCCTGTCACCGATTAGCCGTAAAGTCGGTAGCTAGTGCCGGCGCGGCGTTGCTAAAATGCGCCAACACTTGGGAGATGCACCGTTCATGCTGATGGCTTTCACCCTGAACAAGGGCCTGCTCGAACCGGTTGCCATCAACGCGGCCGAAGACCTCATTGCCGACATCCTCTGGGTCGATCTGATCAATCCCAGTGACGAAGAGCGCGAGTGGGTACGCACGGCCTACCAGCAAGAGCTGCCGAGCATCGACGACCTCTACGAGATCGAGGCCACCTCGCGTTTTTACGAAAACGATGACGGCCTGCACATCAGCTCCTACTTCCTGAACTACGCCGACCAGTCCTCGACCAACATCTCTGCCGCCTTCGTGTTCAACGGCGACCGCCTGTTCACGCTGCGCGAAGAAGAGCTGGCCGCGTTCCGCCTGTTCCGCCTGCGTGCCCGCAAGGGTCTGGTCAACATCAGCAGCCCGAAATCGATTCTGATCGGCCTGTTCGAGACCAAGGTGGAAAACCTCGCCGACATGATCGAACGCATCGCCGCCGATCTTGAAGTCACCAGCTCGCAGGTGCTCGGCAATGCCGAGACCGACGACATGGAATCGCTGCTGACCGAGATCGCGCAACAGGAAGACATCATCGGCAAGGTGCGTATTTCCATGGTCGACTTGCAGCGCATGCTCTACCTGCTGCTGCGCTCAGGCATGCTCAATGCCGACCTCAGCGAGCGCCTGCGCGACATCATCCGAGATTCCGAGTCGCTGATCGCCCACACCTCGTTTCTGTTCGACAAGATCAAGTTCCTGCTCGACACCACGCTCGGCTTCATCAATGTGAACCAGAACAAGATTATCAAGATCTTCTCGGTGGCGTCGGTGGTGTTCCTGCCACCGACCATGATCGCCAGCATCTATGGCATGAACTTCCGCTTCATGCCGGAGCTCGACTGGGGCGCGGGCTACCCCTTCGCCATCGGCTTGATGGCGCTGTCCGCGGTCACGCCCTTCCTCTACTTCAAGCGACGCAACTGGCTATGAGCCATCTCGCCAACAGCCCTGAGTTGTTGGCACTCGATGCCCTCATCGACAAGGCTGGCTCGCGACTGGTCAGCGAAGTCGTCACGCGCATTGATGTCGATGGCCACAGCCTGCCGCTATGGTGCCTGAGCATGGGCAATCGCAGCCCGGATGTGCCGGCCATCGGCTTCTTCGGCGGCGTCCACGGCGTCGAGCGCATCGGCAGCCAGGTGCTGATTGCCTACCTCGGCAATCTCGTCGAGCGCCTGCAGTGGGATGTGACGCTGCATGATCTGCTGACGCGGCTGCGCCTGGTCTTCATTCCCATCGTCAATCCCGGCGGATTTCTGCGTGGTACGCGCGCCAACCCGGCCGGCGTGGATCTGATGCGACATGCCCCGGTCGAAGCCGATGGCGATGTGCGCTGGCCGCTCGGCGGGCAGCGCCTGAGCCCGCATCTGCCCTGGTATCGCGGCGCGCTCGGCGAACCCTTGCAGCCGGAGGCGGAAGCCGTGTTCAAAGTCGTGCGCGAGCGTCTGCTGCCGCACCGCTTTTCACTGGCGGTGGATTGTCATTCCGGCTTCGGCTTTCGCGATCAGCTCTGGTTTCCCTATGCCCGCACGCAGCAACCGCTGCCGCACCTGGCCGAGGCCGAAGCGCTGCGCGCGCTGTTCAATCGCACTTATCCCAACCACAGCTTCTACCTGATGGAGCCGCAGTGCCTGAACTACACCACGCACGGCGACCTCTGGGATTTTCTCTACGATGAGGCCCGGCAACAGCAGCCGGAAAAGCTGTTCCTGCCGTTCACGCTGGAGCTGGGCTCCTGGGCCTGGATGAAGAAGAATCCGCGTCAGCTGCTGGACCCGCTGGGCTTGTTCAACCCGCTGCTGCCACATCGCCATGAGCGTGTGCTGCGCCGGCATGTCACGCTGTTTGATTTCCTGCAGCAGGCTTGCGTGTCGCATCGCAACTGGCTGCCGCAGGGGGCTGGGCGTGAACTGCATGAGCAGGCTGCGCTGGCGCGCTGGTTCAGCTGAACCGGCTCAAACCCGCAGCGCACTCCCCTCTTTCAACACGGCAAACGCGGCCGATACCACACCATGCTTTTGCAAAGCTTCCTGCAAGTCCGAAACGGGCTGATCCATCGCCTCATCCGTGAGCTGGAAGGTGTTGAAGTGGATGGACAACGAACGCCGCGCGCCAAGATCAACATGGGCGCGCACGGCATCATCCGGGTTCATGTGGACGGGCCCCATGAACCAGCGCGGCTCGTAGGCCCCGATCGGCAACAAAGCCAGGCGCGGCGCACCGAGCCGTTCGCGAATTTCGGCAAAATGCGGACCGTAACCGGTATCGCCGGCAAAGAAACAGCTGCCGGCCTCGCTGCTGACCCAGAGGCCGCCCCAGAGCGTGCGATTACGATCACGCGCACCGCGTCCGGAGAAATGCTGCGCTGGCACGAAGTGGATGGTCAGCGGGCCGAGTTCGACGCTTTGCCACCAGTCACATTCGCTGACGCGCTCAATGCCATGCTGGCGCAGCACCGCGCCCACGCCTAGGCCAGTTACCACCAGCGGCTGATCACGCCGGGCAATCCACATCAGCGAACGCACATCGAGATGGTCATAGTGATCATGGCTGAGCAGCACAGCATGAATGGTCGGCAGCTCGTCCAGGCGCAGGCCAGGGTTGCGCACGCGGCGCGGGCCGATCTGGCGCAGCGGGCTGACGCGATCCGACCAGACCGGGTCGGTGAGGAGATTCCACGGGCCGATCTGGATCAGCACGGTGGCGTGGTTGATGAAGGTCACCTGCCAATCATCGAGACGCTGGCTGAAGCAGGCCGGTGGCACTTGCGCCGGGCCGTTGGCCTGCCATTGCGGCCACTCGGCGGGCTTGCGCGTTCGCATCCAGCGCAGAGCATCACGCAAGCCATGACCGGTGCGCAACCACGGATTGAAGAAGCGGCTGCCGTTGAAGTGGTCGTTTTCCGCCAGCCTCAGGCGCGGCTGGCTGAGCACATCCAGACGCTCCTTGAGCGGCCTCAGCAGGGCTTCCGCCGGGTTTTTCTCATGCGCCACGAAGCTCTCCTGATGACCCGCGCGCACTCACCAAGAGGTAGACGGCAGGCACCACAAACAAGGTAAACAACGTCCCCAGACTCATGCCACCAACGATCACCCAGCCGATGGGATGCCGGGCTTCGGCACCGGCACCGGTGGCAAATGCCAGCGGCAAAGCGCCGAGCACCATGGTGGCCGTGGTCATCAGCACCGGCCGCAAACGTTGCACGGCGGCATCGAGCACGGCCTGCGCCGGCGCCACACCCTGGTCACGCAGCTGGTTGGCAAACTCCACGATGAGAATGCCGTGTTTGGTTATCAGACCGACCAGCGTGATAAGGCCGATCTGACTATACACATTCAGGCTACCGCCGGTGAGGCGCAGCGCCAGCACGGCACCGAGCATGGCCAGCGGCACGGTGAACAGGATCACGACCGGGTGCTTGAAGCTCTCGAACTGCGCCGCCAGCAAGAGATAGATGAACAGCAGCGCCAGCACGAAGGTCATCGACAACGCGCCGCTGGCCGCGAGGAATTCGCGCGTCGGGCCGCTCCAGTCATTGCTCACCAGCGGATCAGCCAGCGCCTTCGCGGCCTGCTCCATGAAAGCCACGCCCTCGCCCTGCGAATAGCCCTCCGCCAGACTGGCCGAAATGGTGGCACTGCGCAGCTTGTTGAAATGCCCCAGCGATGACGGGCTGATGCTCTCGCTGACCTGCACCAGATTGCTGAGCGGAATCATCTCGCCGTTACCGGCGCGCACGAACAGTTGCGCGAGCTGATCGGGCTGACGGCGCTGGCTGTCTTCGATCTGCACCAGCACATCGTATTGCGAGCCATCGCGCTTGAAGGTGGTCACGGCACGGCCGCCGAGAAAGGACTCCAGCGCACGACCAATTTCAGCCACGCTCACGCCCAGTCGCGCCGCCTGGTCGCGGTCAATGCGGATGGACAGCTGCGGCTTGTTGAGTTTGAGGTCGGAGCTGACATTGGTCAGGCCGGGGTTGTCATTGGCCTGCGCCATCAGCTCGTTGACGACGCGACTCAGGGTCTCGTAATCGGCGCTGGTCTGCACCACGAACTCGATGGGGCTGCTGCGATTGCTCTGCCCCAGCGACGGCGGCAGGATCGGCGCGATCTGCAGGCCGGGGATATTGCCGAGCTTGCCTGCCAGCATCGGTGCCATGTCCTGCACCTTGCGCTCACGCTCTTCCCAAGGCTGGAAGCGGTTGAAGCTCATGAAGCGGGTTTCGTCCGGAAAGCCGATGATCATGAACGTCGAGGCCCATTCCGGCACGCCCTGCATGACGGTTTCCACCTGCTGCGTGTAGCGGCTGAGATAGGCCGGTGTCGAGCCTTCCGGCGCCGAACCGGCGGCAATGATGATGCCGCGATCCTCGATGGGCGACAGCTCTTTCGGCAGTGCCGTGAGCAGCATCACCGCCAGTCCGAGCAAGCCCAGCGCGCCCAAAACGACCATCTTGCGCCACGGCAACAGCCGGATCAGCGCCTGCTGATAGCCTTGCGTAATGCCATTGAGACCGCGCTCGATGGCCTGCGACCAGCGCGGTGGCGTGCCATGCACCGGCTTCAGCACGCGCGACGCCATCATCGGCGACAGCGTCAGGGCACAGAAGCCGGAGACCAGCACCGCCGCCGCCAGCGTCAGCGCAAATTCGGTAAAGAGCTTGCCGGTGCGGCCGGTAGTAAACGCCAGCGGCGCGAACACGGCCACGAGCGTCAGCGTCATCGCCATCACGGCAAAGGCAATTTCGCGAATGCCCTTGATGGCGGCGTCGATGGGTGCCAGCCCCTCTTCGATGTGGCGATAGATGTTCTCCAGCACCACGATGGCATCGTCCACCACCAGCCCGATGGCAAGCACAAACGCCAGCAGCGTCAGTGTGTTCAGCGAGAAGCCGAAGATCTGCATGAAGACCATCGCGCCGAGCAGCGAGACCGGGATGGTGACCAGCGGAATCAGCGTGGCGCGGGCGCTGCGCAGGAACAGAAAGATCACCAGCACCACCAGCAGCGTGGCCTCGATCAGTGTCTGCGCGACATTGTGAATGGAGGCGTCGATGAACACCGAGGAATCATAGGCCAGCTTCAGGTTCATGCCCTCCGGCAAGGCCGCGCGGATCTCCGGCAGCGCCTGAGTCACCGCCTGCGACACCGTCAGCGGGTTCGCTGTGGACAGTTTGATGATGCCGATGCCGACACCTTCGACGCCATTGAAGCGCGTGGTCCGGCGCACATCCAGCGGGCCGACTTCAATACGCGCCACATCGCCGAGGCGCACCAGCAGGCCATTGCTGTTGCGCAGCACGATGGCGGCAAACTGCTCGGGCGTGTTCAGATCGGTCTCAGCCAGCACCGAAAACTCGCGTTGAGCGCCTTCAATACGCCCCGACGGCACTTCCAGATTCTGCGCCCGCAAGGCTGCTTCCACATCAGCCGGGGTCAGGCTTTGCGCGGCCAGGCGCGAGGCATCCAGCCAGATGCGCATGGCCGGGCGGCGCTCGCCGTTGAGACGGATATCGGCGACACCGGGGAGTGTCTGCAGCCTGTCCTTGATGACGCGATCAGCGACCTGGCTGATGGCCAGCGGCGACTGCTGGGCAGCAGCAGACGACGCACTCTTGTCTGCCGAAAGCGCCAGCCAGATGATGGGATTGGCATCGGCCTCGGCCTTGCTGATGCGCGGCTCATCGACCTCTTCCGGCAGGCGCTGGCGCACGCGCGCGACGCGATCGCGGACATCACTGGAAGCACTGTCGATGTCGCGATCGGGGTTGAAGGTCAGCGAAATCTGTGTGGATTCGGCGCGACTGGTCGAAGTCATGAAGTCGATGCCCTCGATGCCGGACAGCGAGTCCTCCAGCACCTTGGTCACCGTCGATTCGATGATGGCTGCGCTGGCCCCGCGATAATCCACCTGCACGGTCACCACCGGCATGTCGATATTGGGATATTCGCGCACGGTCAGACGATCGAAAGCCATCGCCCCCGCGAGCATGACCAACAGATTGAGCACGGTGGCCAGCACCGGCCGGCGAATGCAGAGCTCGGAAAATGACATGCGTCAGTGCCCCGCAGCCGGAACCGTCCCGACCGTTTCCGCATACGGCACCGCACGCACCTTCTGGCTCGGCTTAGGCAGCTTGTTCTGCCCCGACACCACCACCACATCCCCCGCCTTCAGGCCGGATACGATCTCGCTCAGGCCGCCCTGCCGCTCGCCTACGCCAACCGGGGTCAGCACCGCCTCATCGCCCTGCAGGCGATACACCACCTGGCGCCCGCCCTGCGGCACGATGGCCTGATCCGGCACCAGCAGCACCTGGCGTGGCGCATCCTGCAGGAAGCGTACTTGCGCGCTCAGACCGGGCTGCAGCTTGCCGGCAGGATTCGCCACCAGCACCCGTACCTGCTGGGCACGCGCAGCGCCATCCAGTGCCGGCTCCAGCGCCTGCACCTGACCTGTCACCTGCAGATTGCTCAAGGCCGGGATGGTCGCCGATACCGCCTGCCCCACGCGCAGACTGGATGCCTCGCGCTCCGGCACCGACACATCCAGCTTCATGGGTGATAGCGACACCAGCGTGACCAATGCCTGACCCGGCTGTACCAGCTCGCCGGGGCTGAACTGCCGCAGACCGGCACGACCATCGAACGGTGCCAGCAAACGCGTCTTGCTCAGCGCCGACCGCGCCTTGTCCACCGCAGCCTGCGTGACAGCGGCCTGCGCCTGCAATCGCTCGACCTCGTTGACGGCAATCAGGCCGGGCGCTATCAGGCTGCGGGCACGCCCCAGATCAGCTTCCGCCAGCTTGCGATTGGCCTGAGCCTGACTCAGCTCGGCGCGCGCGGCCGAATCATCGAGCTGCACCATGAGCTGGCCACGACGCACCGAAGCGCCTTCCTGAAAGCCGAGCGCCGTCACTCGTCCGGCAACTTCCGGGCGCAAGGCCAGCGACTCGTTCGCCCGCAACGTGCCGAGCGTGGCAAAGCTCGATTGCCATTCGCCAGTGCGTACCGGCATGACCTCGACGCTGGCCGGAGGCTTCTTCGCCCCTGCCGCCGGTGCTGATCCGGCCGGCTGACACGCCGTCAGCGTGATCAGACTCAAGGCCATGACAAGGGATACGGGGCGTAATAGAGCGCGCTGCAACAGCAAAGCCATGACAAGATCCTGACGCCACACGGGCGATAATTAACTGCAATTTCTGCTGCCGAAGCAGCGCATCGGAAATGCGGCGCTAGAGGCTCGGACGCACTTCGGCAAGCAGGCTGATGGTCTTGCCCGATGCCAGCGTGAGTGTCAGCGGCACCGACATGCCAACACGCAGCGGCTGCTGCAAGCCCAGCAGCATGAAATGGCTAGCCATGGGCGCCAGCGTCGTGCGACTGCCGGCAGGCAGCTCCGGCTTCAGGCGCTGCGACATCTCCATGCGGCCATTTTCATGGCGCATGTCATGCCATTCCACGCGCGCCGCCAGCGGACTGGACATGGCCACGATATGCTCGGCACGCCTGCCCGTGTTGTTCAGCTCGACAAACACCGCCGCCACCGTGCTTTGCGGCGGCACCTCGCGGACCCAGGCCTGTGCGGCCGTGACGGCCGCCGATGCATTCATGCTGAACGCCAATGTCAGCATACCGGCATACCGTGCCGCACGATTAAAACAAGATGTCATGACAACTCCATGATGGCGACCCAACGCCAGGAACGCTTGCGCCATGAATCAGCGCGCATCAGCCTCTCGCTGCAATATGCGAATATCCTGCACAATCGCCGCGACCGACGCCTGCTGATCAAACAATTTACGAACACGGCCAAGGTCATCGAGCAAGTACAGATAATCGCTGTGACTGACCGACACCGGCTCCCCCGGAGCCGAAAGCACAACCTGCGCTCCATACAAACGCTCGACTGCGGTCAAGACAGACAAGCTGCCGGTCAGGCCGACAATACGCGGATCAAAGTAGCGCACATAGTCACCCAGCACCTTGCCGCTGTCGCGCGCCGGATCAACGCTGATGAGAATGGGTTGAAGCCGCGAGGCATCCTCGCCGAGTGCTTTCAGCACTGCCCGGTAGCGCGCCAGCGTCATCGGGCAGATGTCCGGGCAATGCGTGAAACCGAAACTGAGCAGCACCCGCTTGCCGCGCCACTCCGTCAGCTGCCGTGATGCGCCGGTGTCATCCTGCAGCTCGAAATTGCCGCCAAGACGCAGCACCGGCAGGCTGACCTCCGGCTCGCTGTCAGCCTTCTTGGCCCACACCCCGACCCCGATCAGACCGGTCATGATGGCCAGCGAAAAGGCAAAGACACGAAATACCTGACTCATCTGTCACGGCCCTTCAATCACAGTAGCCGGCCTGGCCGGAATCGAACCGAGACGGGCTGTCAGCCGGGTCTCGCCCTGCCCCAGCGCCAAGGCGTAGTGCACGGCATTGGTCATGACTTTCTTCGCATAATCACGCGTCTCGGCAAAGGGAATGCTCTCGATGTAGCGCGTGGCATCCAGCTCGGCATCACTCTGCCATTCACGTGCCCGGCGCGGCCCGGCGTTGTAGCCGGCGGTGGCCAGCACCGGATGCCCCAGCTCTTCCAGAACATGGCTGAGATAGTAGGTGCCCATGCGCATGTTCTGCTCGGGGTCATTCACCGCCTCGGCCTGATACGGCACGCCAAGCTTGTTGCTGACCCATTGTGCCGTGGTCGGCATGAGCTGCATCAGGCCACCGGCACCGACGACCGAGCTGGCATTGGGCACGAACCGGCTCTCCTGCCGCATCAGGCCGTAAACCCATGCTGAATCCAGCGCACGCTCCTCGCTCAACGCCATGGTCATCTCACGATATGGCATGAGATAGCGCAACTGAACAGCATCGCCTCCGTGCGTCTGCTCCGCAGCGTAGATGGCGCGGTCATACCAGCCGATGTCATTGGCAGCTCTCGCTGCCGCCAGCGTCAAGGCCTGATCAGCCGTGCGCAATGCCCAGTTGAACTCATTCACAGCCTCCCAGCGCTGGCCCAGGGCACGCAACGCAAATGCGCGCTGAAAGCCGGCATGCTGTGCCAGCCGTTCGGCATCGGCCTGTGCCGTCATGACACCTGCGACAACACGCGGGCGCTGCTTGTCACCCAGACGCTCGGCCGAGAGCAAACCGTAGTAATCATCGTCCTGCGCCAGATGCCTGAAGAGATAGCCCGCCGCGCGTGCGCGACCCTGCTCGGCATGAGCAACGCCACGCCAGTACAGCCACGGACGGCTATCCTGCAATGCCGTCGGCAGCTGATCATACAGCCGCTGATACGTTGACCAGTCACCTGCACGCACGCACAGACGCAGGCGGACTTCACGATGATTATCCGGCCAGAATGCCGTCTCGCTACGCTGAAAATAGGCCTCGCTCTGACGGTCAAAGCTGCGCGCGGCGGCGAGTGCCACCTGTCGCCAGGCCACTGCCGCCTGCTCTGCCAGAGGCTCCGACTGTGCAGCGAGCTGCGCACCGGCGGCGGCCAGATCGATTCGCGCCCAGCGGCCATAGGCGTATGCCACCAGCTCGCGCTGATCACGCGCCGTCAGGTCTGCACTGGCGATGAAGGCTTGCGGGTCCGCCTGCAAGGCCTTGAGCGCCTCCGGCGACAAATCCGCACTCTGCTGCTGCAACAGATGTCGCACCAGACCGGCGGCATTGGCCTCCAGCGCATAACGCAAGCGCAACCAGCGATCCTCATCCGTGATAACGCCCTGAGCCTGCAAGGCCGACTGTACCGGCGCACAGGCTGACGGCAGATCTTTCGCGGTCAGCCACAAAGAGACTCTCAGCGCCCTGGCATTACTGGCGGGAATCTCTTCCTTGCCGGCCAGCACAGACTGCCAGTACAGGCACTGCAGCTCGGTGTCACTGGCATCCTTCAACTTGACGAACTGGGTACGGAAATCCTGCCACTGCCCCTGCTTCGCCAATTGTCGCAGCCATTCGCCACGAATTTTCTCACTCAGGTAGCCCTGCTCATCGCGAGCAATAAAGGCTTCGATGGTGGCCGTATCGTTGTCTTTCAATTGCCGCCAGAGCTGCCAGAAGTCGGCATAGATCGCCAACGGCGAGCCGGCCATCGCCACCTTCGCCTGCGCCAGAGCAGCGCTATCGCCAGCACGAAACGCCGTGCGCGCGGCCAGCCAATCGGCATCGCCGGCATAGGCCAGTGTCGAGCCGGTCAGCGACAGCGCCTGGAGCGCAACCAGACACCAGAGCCGTATCGAACGCTTGCACTGAACGCGCATGATGTCTCCCGCAAGCCGTGTTGATAAGGTAGGCGCAAGGCCCGTCGCCGGTGCCTCCACGCATACTCAAGCATACCTGTATAATGACGCCCTCACGCAAAATCGGTAGTACAGCAGCATGGCCAAAAAGCTCTATATCGAAACCCAGGGTTGCCAGATGAACGAGTACGACTCGTCTCGCATGGCTGACCTGCTGGCGAGCTCGCATGGCCTGATTCGGACCGGCGTGCCGGAAGAGGCCGATGTGCTGCTGCTGAACACCTGCTCGATTCGTGAGAAAGCCCAGGAAAAAGTGTTTTCCGAGCTCGGTCGCTGGCAGCGCCTGAAAAACGCCCGCCCCGACATGGTCATTGGTGTCGGCGGTTGCGTGGCGTCACAGGAAGGCGCCGCGATTCTGGATCGCGCACCCTATGTGGACATGGTGTTCGGCCCGCAGACGCTGCATCGCTTGCCGGAAATGCTCAATCAGCACCTCAGCCAGCAGCGCTCGCAGGTTGATGTCAGCTTTCCCGAAAACGAGAAGTTCGACTTCCTGCCCGAGCCGCGCGTTGAGGGCCACAAGGCCTATGTCTCGATCATGGAAGGTTGCTCGAAGTACTGCACTTTCTGCGTTGTGCCTTATACCCGTGGTGAAGAAGTCTCGCGTCCGTTTGATGATGTCATCGCCGAAGTGGCGCAGGTCGCGCGCCAGGGCGTGCGCGAGGTCACGCTGCTGGGCCAGAATGTGAATGGCTATCGCGGCGATCAGCATGACGGCGCTGTCTGCTCGTTTGCCGACTTGCTGCGCGCCGTCGCCGCCATTCCCGGCATCAGCCGGGTGCGCTACACCACGTCGCATCCGCTGGAATTCAGCGACGAGCTGATCGCCGCCCACGCCGATGTGCCGGAACTGGCGGCGCATGTACATCTGCCGGTGCAAAGCGGTTCCAACCGCATTCTGGCGGCCATGAAGCGCAATCACGAAATCAGTGTCTACAAAGACATCATCACGCGACTGAAAGCCGCCAAACCCGGCATCTTCATCAGCTCGGACTTCATCATCGGCTTCCCCGGCGAAACCGATCAGGACTTCCAGGACACCATGGACCTGATCGACTTCGTCGAGTTCGATCACTCCTACAGCTTTGTCTACTCCAAGCGCCCCGGCACGCCCGCCGCCGAGATGCCCGATGACACCTCGGATGCCGTCAAGAAAGAGCGCCTGGCCACGCTGAAGACGCAGATTGCGCGCAACACCGGCCGCAAGACCGATGCCCTGCTCGGCAGCGTCCAGCGCGTGCTCATTGACCGCCCGTCCAAGCGCTACCCCGGCTACCTCGTCGGTATCGCCGAGAACACACGCTGGATTCACTTCCCCGGCGATGCCGCGCTGATCGGCCGCTTCGCGGATGTGCTGGTGGATGGCATCGAGTCCATCAACGCCCTGCGCGCCGGTACGCCGCTGTGGGTTGAGTCGGATGCCGAAACGCAGGTCGGTCTGGGCCTACCGAGCGGGCGCATTCCGCTGTGGCACGAGGCGCGCTGAGGGCTTGGCAGACAGCTGTCGCTCAATGGCTCGTCGGGCAAAATCATTGAGCGATACTCCCGCCTCACGCGCCGCAATCACCGCCTGCATGTGAAGCTCATGCCCCACGCGCACATTGAATGATCCCTTGCAGGGCGTGTCCGGCGTTTGGCCTTGCTGCTCGCAGGTCGCCAGAAAATCATCCACAGCCGCATGAAAGGCCTCGACCAGAGCAGGCACTGTCTCAGCTTCGTAGCTCACCAAGGGCGCGATGAATTCGAGCTTGCCATACAGGCAGGCATCTTCCGGGCTGGCGTCGATGGAGCCGTAGTAGCCTTTGTATTGCATTAGTTTTGTCATGAAATCAGACCTCCCGAGCGTAGCTTTTCAATCAGCTGTCGGCGCACATATCGTTTCAGCTCGTTTCCCGGATGAGGCTTATGCAGGCTCACCAAGTGATCAGGATTGCCGTTGTCAAACTTGACTCGCGAACCCGCTCCTTCGTGCTGCACATAGCCCAATTGCAGCAACACCGCTCTCAGCTCCTGCCAAGTAAATGCTCGCTCAAGATCCATCAAGCGCGCTTGCAGTTTTTCTGACTTGGTCATGATGGCTTCCTGCCATAGCAACTATTATTAGTTACATATTGAGTAATTTCAATACCGCACAAAGAGTCTAGACAACGAATCTGGATTTCGCGCCAAGACTGATTAAACTTGCCAAATTTAATTTTTGTGTATACACAATATGTGGTTTTCGGCGAGCCAACGCTCGCGAGGTTAGCCTTTATGAAAAAAGTCACACCCTTGACGCTTGATGACGGCGAAGTCCGCGAGCTTGGCGAAGCCGACATGCTTCATTTTCGGCCCGCTCGTGAAATACTGCCCCGTCTTCTCCGGGCAGATGTCGCCACCGAGCTGCTGAAGCCTCGCGGTCGCCCACGCGCCGCCGTCACCAAGGTTGCCATCAGTCTGCGCCTGCCACCGGATGTGCTGGAGCGCTGGAAAGCCACGGGGCCCGGCTGGCAAACGCGAATGGCAGACACACTGTCACGCGCCATTCCATAACACGCATTTTTCTCGGAGCACCCCCATGCCTTTCGCCAACACCCCAACGGCCCGCGTACACTATACCGTCGAGGGCAGCGGCCCGGCGCTTCTGCTGCTGCACGGCACCGGTGGCGATGGCTTCTCGCACTGGGGCCAGCTACTGCGTCATCTCACCCCGGCGCACACCGTAATCTGCCCCGACTATGCCGGCTCGGGTCAGACCACAGACAGCGGCGAGCCTCTGCAGCTCGATGACCTAGTGGCGCAGATTGTGGCTGTGGCCGATGCTTGTGGTCAGGCGAGCTTTGATCTGGTCGGCTATTCGCTGGGGGCGGTGATTGCGGCGGCACTGGCGGCGCGACATCCGCAGCGCGTGCGCTCGCTGGTGCTGGTGGCAGGCTTTGCCGGTGGCACCGACAGCCGCAGCGAGCTGCAGTTCGGCCTCTGGCGCGAGCTGATTGCCCGCGATCATGCCTTGATGGCGCGCTTCATTCTGCTCACCGGCTGCAACCCGCAGTGGCTCAGCGCTCAGCCAGCGGCCGTGCTGGAAAAGCGCGTGGCGGCCATCGTGAAATTCACCAACTGGGCCGGCATGGCGCGGCAGGCCGATCTCGATGCGCGCGTGGACATTCGCGCCGAGCTGGCGCTGATTCAGGCACCTACGCTGGTGATCGCGGGCAGTCAGGATCAGATGGTGCCGAGGGCGCTGACACAGGTGCTGGCTGACGAGATTGCCGGTGCGGTGTTTCAGGAGCTGGACACCGGGCATCTGATGCCGATGGAGCAGCCGGAGGAGCTGGCGAAAGCGATCGTGGAATTTGTTGGCCAGCCATGAGTGACGGCTACGGTCAGACTGAAGAGCGCGCTGGTCGTGGTGTCGCGCGAATAACCGCTTGAGCTCAATGTCGACTTACGACCCGAAGCGGGCATTTTGATTAAGAAAGTGCCCGAGATGATTTAGCCATTACAAAATTTGCAATCGCGTGCGAATGCGAATACTTGAAGCCACGGATGGACTGTAGGCCCTCAATTGCATGTTCGTCTCTCTCGATATGAAATGCGTAACTAATTCCTAGCATCTCAGCGTTACGAAGTTAGCATAAAGAAGAATAAATAAATAATTTGAATAATATAAACATACCCAGAAAAATTATCCATTTTTAGTGGCAAATTTTCTGATTTTCTCTTCATCAAATAAGTCAGCGCTTTTAGTCCAAAAAAAACATATATTAAAATAATTACTAAGCCTCTAATATACAGCCCATTAAAAATTCGTCATATTTACAATATCTATATGTCATGCATGGTATTGGCCCACCGACTATTACCATGAGCGAAATTATAAAGCCCCTCACAATAACATAATTATTTATTTTTTAGCTTTTTGCTTGATAATTGCCGGCACAATAACTAAATAAATAAATAAAAAGACAAGCGCCATACAAATAGATCCACTTACCGCCACACTATTAGCCCTTTCAATTCTATCCCTAGACTCAGAAATACTTAATACTTCTCTTTCACCAACTACAAGCCTAACTAAATATTTATTAGATCCACCAAAAATGTAAGTTGGCAAATCAAACCAGATAGCTTCAGATTTTATATTCTTAGCAAATTTTTTTATCTCATAACTACGGATGCACGACCTATTGCTATCAAAATAAAACCCTGTTGAACAGTTAAAATAAAAAACTCCAGAATCCGTCCTAATCCCATCCAAATACTTTCCCTTACCTTTATAATCTGACACGTAAAATCCACTAGATATATTTAATTCTTTTTCATCTGGGATTTGCGCATGCCACTGATACCATGCAGGAATAAAAATTGCCACAATTAAAAAAATCAATGACAAGCAAATATCAATACGCCAAAGCCTCGTATACATCGACTTATAATTTAACAGGAAGCCCTTAATCATTTTTAATTTCTCGTTATTTATTTTAAATAAAATATACGCTACTTTCTCAAAATTATCACGAAATAAATAATAAAGCATTCCTTGGTGGCTATAAAATCATAGGGCTCCTATATATTTTTATAAAAATTCAAAAAAATCATCAGGAAATATGTTTTATATTTGTAACCCATGTACATTTAAGCTCTAAACAGGGCTGAGATTTTATAAGTCTTCGGTTTTATTTTGATGAAATTGACTGTTAGTTATTAGCTAGGACGTCGCCGTCATCCCACATTTGAGTAGCACGGTGCTTTGGAGTCCAATCCTATCCTGAAGAGATTGCACATAAAAAACGCTCCACTGAAGAGCAGATCAATAGCTTCTTGTACGAAGCCAATGCCGGATTACCCATCAAGGATGGCACCAAGGCCTTGCGGAGCCGAGTCGAACAAGTGTTCAAAGATGGTATGGTGGACCTGCAGCACGCTTTAGCAGCAGGTACGTACAACTGCTTGCACAAGTAGCTCGCCAGAAAGCTGGGATGGCTGCCTCCTTTGTCCGCTTCGGGTCGAAAGCAGCCTAATAAGCCCCGTACATCTCCGCGCTCAAATTGAAGCTGCCTGCTTCCTCAACTCCGTCACCTGCTCACCCTTGATGCCTCAGTTATCCGTACTCACCTCATCAATCACCACCACCGTGGTGGCCGGATTCTTGTTGAGCACATCCTGAAGCAGCTGAGTCACGCCCTTGATGAGCGCGCCCTACTAGCTATTAAGCTTCGGACAGTACGCGCAGCGCAAAGCCCGTCTGCGGAAAGTGCACATGCAGTGTGCCGAGATCCGGCGTGTCGCGGGCGATGATCCAGCGCGTCGGCGTCACGCCCACCAGCCGGCCGATGGTGGCGTCGCGGGCATAGTCTGACGGTGCGATACCCACGCGCTGACCGATCCGCGCATCCTGCTGATGCTCACTGGCGATGGCTCGCGGCGTGGCATCGTGCGCGATCTTGAGTGCCTGCTCGGCGCTGATTTCTGTTCTTTGCCCCTGCCCCACGGCCTGCAGCCTGTCCATCCAGGCCATGACCAGCGGGTAGGCTTTCAGCGCCGGCCATTCGGCCACATCGCGCGCCATCCACAGGCTGTGATAGGTCGAGAAGTCGGCGTAGGTCGCTTGCTGCCCGAACAGGTACGGCTGCTGTTGCAGACGCTGCTCAGTGGCCGCCAGATGCGCCAGCACACGCTGCTTGGCCTGGCGCGGATTGCCGGCCTTGACCTTGGCCTTGGCACCGATGCGGATGCGATCGACAAAGAAGCCGATGAAGTCACGCACCGACATGGTGGCGAGCATTTTGCGGGCGGCGGTCATCGTGGCCGAGGCGGCCAAAACATCCATGAATGCATGCAGGTCGGTCGCGTTGGCGTAGGCCTGCGTGGCGTCGTCCGCCGATTCCAAGGCCAGTTGCGGCATGCCGCTGAGCGCCGCGATTTCACTGGCGATGACGCGGGTGTCGCAGAAAATATCGGCACCGATTTGCGCCACCGGAATCTTGCGGTAGCCACCGGCAAGCGCCGCCAACACCGGGCGTGGCGGCAATTCGCGGGTGATGCATGACTGCCAGGGCAGATTCGCCGTGCCCAGCATGGCGCGCATCTTTTCCGAAAAGGGGGATAGCGCGTAGTGGTGCAGAATCATTGGTATCTCCATAACTTAACCCCGCCGCCAGCCATCCAGCAAAATGCCGGTGGCAACTCCCGCATTCAGCGACTCCGCCTGACCAAAGCGCGGAATCGTCAGCCGTCTTGTCAGCAGCGCCTGCACATCAGCACTCAAACCATGCGATTCATTGCCGATGACCAGCACCGCGCCCGCGGCTTTCGCCACCGGCTGGCGCAGGCGATGCGTATTCTCGCCATCAAGCACCGCGCCGAGAACCTCGGCACCATCCGCCTTGGCCTGCGCCAGAAACTCCGGCAGCTCGCGTACCAGCAGCGGCATACGCAGGAACGAGCCCATGCTGGCGGCAATCACTTTCGGGGCCTGCCATTCGGCGGTGGTCGGCGAGCACACGACCTGCGTCACGCCGTACCAGTCGGCCAGGCGCAGGATAGTGCCGAGGTTGCCAGGGTCGCGGATGTCATCGAGCACCAGTGTCAGTTCGCCGGCACGCAAGGGCTGCTGCGGCCAGGAGCGCTGACCGGAGATGGCAATGGCGCTGTCGTTGCTTTCGAAGGTGCTGAGACTGGTGAGCAGGCTGGCGCTGACTTCGTGCAGGCGCATGCCGCGTCGCGCGGTGGCATCACGCAAGGACGGCGCCGCCTCGTGGCTGGCGTAGACAGCGAGCACGGGCCAGTCGGCGGCGAGCAGTTCGGCGACGCTTTTGCCGCCTTCGACGAGGAAGGCGTTATGTTCGCGACGACCTTTCTTGCTGTGCAGATCACGCACTCGCTTCTGTTCGGCGCGAGTGACTTCAGGGACTTTTTGCTGGGCGGGAGAGTTCATGGCGCGATGCTACCTGCTCCCGCCCTCTCCCGTCACGCCGCGCGTGTCTGCCGCTTGCTTTCGACGCCGCGAACAAACTCGCGCATGTGCTCGAAGGCACTGCGCCCTTCCGGCAGTATCGCGGCGAAAATCGGGAACACATGCGGCATGCGATGCCACTCTTCGTAGCGCACCGGCACGCCGGCAGCCTGGGCGCAGGCGGCGAGACGGCGCGAATCATCGCGCAGGACTTCCGTGCTGCCGACGATGACGAACATCGGTGGCAGGCCGCTGAAGTCGCCGTGCAGCGGCGACACCAGGGCATCGTAGGGGTTGCGGTCACGGAGCAGGAATTGCGAGAGCGTGCGCAGCGTCGGCGCAGGGATCATCGGATCGCGGCGTTCGTTATCGCGGATGGAGGGCGACTCGCAGCTGAGGTCGGTCCACGGCGAGATGCAGATGGCACAGCTGGGCAGTGGCAGGCCGCGATCACGCAGCGTTTGCAGCAGCACCAGCGTGAGGTGGCCACCAGCCGAGTCGCCGCCCACCACGATGTCTTCGCCGGCATAGCCACGGCTGAGCAGGTATTCGTAGGCCTGCACGGCATCGTCACGCCAGGCCTCGAAGGTATGCTTGGGTGCGAGACGGTAATCGATGGCGAGTACCGGACGCGCCAGCGCCCGCGAGGCACGCCAGGTGATCTGCCGGTGCATGGCAGCCGCGCCGAAGAAGTAGCCGCCGCCGTGCAGATAGAGCGCGACCTGTTTCGACTTCACCGCCTCGGGCGCGCACACCCACTCGCCGCGAACCTCCGGCGACAGCACGGGCGTGATGCTGACATTCTTCGGCAGATGCGAGAGCACGGCACCGGTCATGCGGAAGATGCGCCGGATGTTCATCATCGATTCCGGCGAGTAGGCCGCCATGGTGGCCAGCGGGCGTATCGTCAGGGACAGTGCCCAGCCCAGCGTCGAGGCCTGCGCACTGATGTGGTGACGGGGACGGTCGATGCGATTGGGTGCCGCGTTTGCCAGCGTAGGCATGAGGGTCTGTCCTCGTTGTTTTCATGAGATGACCCGCAAGTCATTGCGCCGACCATAGCAGACCCGACAAACTTCTCAAGCCGAAAATAGGCTGAAGTAACAAAAGTCGTGACCATACTCGTACGCTGCCTGTGCCATGACGCTATGCCCGCTTTCGGTTATCCTGCAATACCAGTCCGGCATGAGCCCATCGTCACCTTGAACAGCCCCGCAACGCGCCATCGCAACCTGCCTTTGACGCCTGAAGATCCGCGTCGACTCGCGCTGCTTTGCGGCCCGTTCAATGAACACATCAAGCTCATCGAAAAGCGCCTGCAGGTAACGATCAATCAGCGTGGTTACCAGTGGGTACTGCACGGCGACGAAGCGGCCATCGCGCTCGCCGAGCACGTGCTGCAACGGCTCTACGACGAGACCGGGGAAAGCAACGAGCTGGCCTCGGAGACCGTACATCTGGTGCTGCAGATCGCGCTCAGTCAGCAGCCCGAGCCGCCAGCCGCCAACACCGGCGCCCGGCGCACAGCCGCCGCGCAGGAGGACCTCGACGAAGGTCCAGTGCTGATCACCAAGAAGGGCTCGATCCGCCCGCGCGGCCCCAATCAGCGCCGCTATGTCGAGCAGATTCTCAGTCACGACATCAGCTTCGGCATCGGCCCGGCGGGTACGGGCAAAACTTATCTGGCCGTGGCTTGTGCGGTGGATGCGCTGGAGCGCGATCAGGTGCGCCGCATCATCCTCGTGCGCCCGGCGGTCGAGGCCGGCGAAAAGCTCGGCTTCCTGCCCGGCGACCTGTCGGAGAAAATCAATCCGTATCTGCGCCCACTCTACGATGCGCTTTACGAGATGCTCGGTTTCGAGCGCGTGGCCAAGCTGCTCGATCGCGAAGTCATCGAGGTGGCTCCGCTGGCCTATATGCGCGGTCGCACGCTGAACCACGCCTTCATCATTCTCGATGAGGGCCAGAACACCACGCCGGAGCAGATGAAAATGTTCCTGACCCGCCTCGGCTATGGCTCGAAAGCAGTCATCACTGGCGACATCACCCAGATCGATCTGCCGCGCGGCCAGCCCTCGGGTCTGGCGCAAGCGCTGAGCATTCTCGATGGCGTCAACGGCATTCATGTCACCCGCTTTGCGTCGCGCGATGTGGTTCGTCATCCGCTGGTCATGCGCATCGTCGATGCTTACGAGAAGTGGGATGCGAAACAACCGCCGCGCCCGGAGCGATCATGAGTCTGGACCTGTGGCTGGAAATTGATGATGAGCTGGCCGGCAACAGCGCGCTGATCGCGGACCTGCCCGGCGAAGCGGCGTTTTTGTGCTGGGCCGAGGCCGCGCTGGCTGCAGCGGCTGCCGGGCCTGCGTCGAAAAGCGTCACGCTCGACATCCGCATCGTCGGCGAGGCCGAAAGCCAGACGCTGAATCGCGACTATCGCGGCAAGGACAAGCCGACCAATGTGCTGTCGTTCCCGGCCGAGCTGCCACCGGAGCTGATCGCCGAACTAGACGAAGTGCCGCTCGGCGACCTCGCCATCTGTGCCGAGGTGGTGGCGCGCGAGGCGCTGGAGCAAGGCAAGCCGCTGCACGCGCACTGGGCGCACATGACCGTGCACGGCGTCTTGCATCTGCTCGGCCACGACCATATTGAAGAGGCCGATGCTGCACGCATGGAGCCACTGGAAATTGCCATCCTGGCCACGCTGGGCTGGGACAACCCGTACGATGACGAACCCGGCGACACCGCCGCCACTTCCATAGCAACAGCAAGGGAACTACCGTAATGAGCGAGGGCGACAGTCCGAAATCCTGGTTGAGCCGACTGACCGATGTCTGGGGCGGCGAACCGGAGACGCGCGACGAACTTATCGATGTGATTCGCGATGCCGCCAAGCGCGGCCTCATGGATGTGGAAGCACTGCACATCATCGAGTCCACGCTGCAAGTCTCGGAGCGCCAGGTGCGCGAAATCATGATTCCGCGCGGGCAGATGGTCGCCATCCGCAGCGATGACGAGCTGCGCGAATTCCTGCCCGGCCTGATCGAGTCGGCGCACTCGCGCTTTCCGGTGCTGGCGGCAGACAATCCCGATGAAGTCCTCGGCATCCTGTTCGCGAAAGACCTGCTCAAGCTCATTCTCGACGGTCGCGACCGCATCGCGCTGAAGGATTATCTGCGCCCAGCGTTCTATGTGCCGGAGTCGACGCATCTCGATAAGCTCATCCGCGAGTTCCGCAGCAAGAAGAGCCACATGGCGATTGTCGTCAACGAGTACGGCGGCATTGCCGGCCTGGTCACGCTCGAGGATGCGCTGGAGCAGATCGTCGGCGAGATCGACGACGAGCACGATTACGAAGACGACGAAGATGTGCTGATCCGCGAAACCGGCCCGAAAGAGTGGGTGGTGAAGGCGCTGACGCCGATTGCCGATTTCAACGAGCACTTTGGCAGCCGCTTCAACAACGACGATTTCGACACCATTGCCGGCATCGTCATCAACGGCTTTGAACGCCTGCCGGAAAAGGATGAGCAGATTGTGCTGGAGCGCTGGAAGTTCACCATCCTCGCCGCCGACTCGCGCACCATTCGCCTGCTGAAAGTCGAACCCAGCTAACCTGCCCGCGAGTCCCGCTTCATGTCCCGTTTTTCACAATGGATGCACGCCGTGCGCCCGACCACGATCTCCCTGTGGCTGGCCCTGCTGGCCGGCCTGCTGATGCCGCTGGCGCTGGCGCCGCTGAGCTGGTGGCCGGTCGCCTTGATCGCCACCGGCCTGCTCGCCGAGCTGCTGCACGGGCAACCGGCTCGCCGCGCCGCCCGGATGGCCTTCCTGTTCGGCTTCGGCCTGTGGCTGCACGGCGGCAGCTGGCTCGTGGTGTCCATGCACGACTTTGGCGATACCTCGTGGCCGCTGGCACTGGCACTACTGACCTTTGTCGCGGCGCTGATGGCGCTGCTGTTCATCCCTGTCGGCTGGCTCTACGGTCGCCTCAGGCTGGATCGCCTGAGCTGGCTGACCTTACCGGCGCTGCTGGTCATCGGCGAATGGCTGCGCAGCTGGGTGCTCACCGGCTTCCCCTGGCTGATGACCGGCTACGGCTTCATCGATACGCCGCTGGCCGGCTGGGCACCGTTTTTCGGTATCTACGGCGTCAGTCTGGCGGCCGGCATTACCGGCATCGCCCTGTTTCTGGTGGTGCGTGAGGGCGCAAAAGCCTGGCTGCCGCTGCTGACGGTAATTGCACTCTGGGTAGGTGGCGGCCTGCTCAATCCCATCCACTGGACCCTCATCGACAAAAGCAACGGCATGTCGGTCAGTCTGGTGCAGGGCAATATTCCGCAGGAATCGAAGTGGGCGCTGGAGTGGCGCGACAAGACCGTGAAAATCTACCGTGATCTGTCTGCCAGTGAATGGGGTCGTGACCTCGTGCTGTGGCCGGAAGCCGCCATTCCGATGTTCGCCCACGAAGCGCAGGAGGTCATGGCCGACATCGAAAATGATGCCTTCAAAGGCAGCTCGGCCTTTGTCACCGGTGTGCCCTACGCGACCTGGAACAAAGCGCGTACCGGCGTGCTGTTTTACAACAGCATCGCCGCCATGGGTGATGGCCTTGGCCTCTATCACAAGCAGCAGCTGGTGCCGATTGGCGAATACATTCCTTACGAAGATTGGCTGCGCGGTGCCATTCCGTTCTTTGATCTGCCGATGTCGAGCTTCACCTGGGGCCCCGCCAATCAGGCGCCACTGCTGGTGAAGTCGCAGCACATGGCGCCGTTCATCTGCTACGAGATCGCCTATCCGTCGCTGGTGCAGCGTCTGTCAAAACCGGCCGACTTTCTCGCCACGGTCAGCAACGACGGCTGGTTCGGCCGCTCCATCGGCCCCGATCAGCATTTCGAGATGGTCCGCATGCGCGCCAAGGAAACCGGACGCTACATCATCCGCGGCACCAACAACGGCATAACGGCGATCATTGATGATCAGGGCAAAGTCGTCAGCCGCGCGCCGCGTTTCGTCCCTGCCGTGCTGCGCGGTGATGTCTATCCGGCGCAGGGCCTGACTTTCTGGCAGCGCCATGGCGTGATGCCGATTCTGCTGATTTGCGGTGTGCTGCTGGCACTCGGCCTGTGGCGCGGACAGCGCACGCAAGGCGCTGGCGCTTAAAGCGGCACACGGCAGGCCAGCAAGGCCTGCTCCTGTGCCGGCCAGTCCAGTGTCTCCGCGCTGATCAGCTCGACGCGATTATCGGCACGATACTCGGTGCTCTTGATCGTCATGTCATGGCCGCTGGCATTGAAGAATATCCATCCCTGATCAGTATGGAACACGCCCTTGACCCGCTCCGCCGTGCGCCATGACAGCAGCGTGGTCAGCAGCGGATCGTGCCCGAACACCCAGTCCGCCGGCAGAATCCAGCCGCCGACATCCTTCCCCTGACGCTGCTCGTGGTAATGAAACGGCGGCGTTTGCGGCGCAGCAGCGAGCTCGACGGCGACGCCTTGCGGGCGCAGATGCAGCAGTGAGCGGCGCTGCGTCACCGGCTTCAGCAAGGCTGCATCCAGCCAGCCGGAGTCAACCTGATCGGGCTGGGCAAACACCCATGGACGGCCTTGAGCCGAAGCGAATTGCGCGGCCTGCTCGCGCAGTGCATCGCTGAGCAAATCGGCCTTGGTGAACACCAGCAAATCCGCCGCCGCCACCTGCGCCTGAAAGGTCTCGTGCGTGGTCACGCGGGCATCGTCGAGCTGCCGCGCATCAATCGCGCACAGCGTCGCGGCCGGCTTCAGGCTGGCCTGCCAGTGCGGCTCGCGCAGCATCTGCAGCAGCTCGGCGGGATGCCCCAGCCCGGTCGGCTCAATTAACAGCCGCTGCGCACCCGACTGGCTGATAATCTGACCCAGAGCGATTTGCAGCGGCAGGTTCTGCGTGCAGCAAATGCAGCCGCCCGGCACTTCCTTGATCATCACGCCCGCGCCGGACCAGGCGACTTGATCAATACCGATCTGACCAAACTCGTTGACGACGATGGCCCAGCGCTCATTCGCCGGCTTCTGCGCCAGCAAGGCGCTGATCAGCGATGTTTTGCCGGCACCGAGAAAGCCGGTGATGACATGGGTGGCGATGCTCAATGTAGACCTCGTTTTTTCAGCCATTCTCGCTAGACTGACGCCATTCTAAATAAGCGAGGCGCTGTCGCCATGAATATTCTGCTTACCGGTGGTACCGGCTTCATCGGCAGCCTGTTGCTGCCGACGCTGCTCGGCCCGTCAGCACTGGGCGGCGGCCATCGCGTGACCGTGCTGAGCCGGCGCCCTGCCAAGTTCTCGCTGAGGCATCAGGAAGCGATTGCCTGCGCCCAACTTCGCGTCATCGGCACTCTGGACGAACTGACCCGTGATGATGTCTACGATGCCGTCATCAATCTAGCGGGCGAAGGCATTGCCGACCGCCCCTGGACGGCGCAGCGCAAGCGCGAGCTGCATGACAGCCGGATCACGCTCACCGAAGCGCTGGTGGACTGGATGCGGCGCGCGAGGCAGAAACCGAAGGTGCTGATCTCGGGCTCGGCCATCGGCTGGTATGGCAGTCAGGGCGACAAGGTGCTGGAGGAAGGTGCACTGCCCCACGTCGAGTATGTGCATGAGCTTTGCCAGGCCTGGGAGAAGGCTGCGGCCAGCGCCGAGACGCACGGCCTGCGCGTCTGCCTGCTGCGTACCGGCGTTGTTGTCGGTGCCGGCGGCGGCTTTCTGCGCAAGCTGCTGCCGCTGTTCGGTCTTGGCCTCGCCGGCCCGCTCGGCAGTGGCCAGCAATACCTGTCCTGGATATCGCTGACGGATGTGGTGCAGATCATCCTGCGCCTGCTCAATGACCCTGAGCTGCACGGGGCTTTCAATGTCACCGGTCCGCGCCCTGTCACCAATACCGAGTTTACGCAGACACTGGCGCGGCTGTTGCGCCGCCCCGCCTTCCTGCGCCTGCCGGCAAGCGTGCTCAAGCTGGCCATGGGCGAGATGTCGACGTTGCTGCTGGATGGTCAGCGTGTCATTCCCAGCCGTCTCTTGCAGGCAGGCTATACCTTTCAGCATGCGAGTCTGGAAGATGCCTTGCGCTCGGCATTGCACCAGCAGCGTCATGGCAATGCCGATTGACCCCGGCCACGCCGTCAACGTTTCTCGTGCGATGGCGTCACTGTAACGACCCCCTTTTGATCTGACTTGAGGCTTACATGCGGCGCATTACGGCAACTCTCCTGATCATCGCTCTGGCATGCATCGCGCAGGCCGATGACAGCACCGCCACGCCGTCGGCAGCCACGCCAGCAGCCATGACGCTGGCGCAACTCATCGACCGCAGCCTGAGCGCCAACCCGGACACGCGCGCGGCCTGGCAGCGCAGTCGCAGCCAGGTCGAGCGCGTCGGCATCGCGAAATCGGCTTATTACCCGACGCTGGATGCTAGTGCCAGCCTCAGCGAGCGTCTCGGCGATGCCGCCGTGCCCGGTGCCGAACGACAGACCCAGCTCGGCCTGAGCAGCCAGTGGCTGCTCTGGGACTTCGGCGGTCGTCGCGCCAATCTCGACGGCACGCAGCAGACGCTCGCGGCCCTGCAAGCCAGTCAGGACACGGTCAGCCAGCAAGTCGCCATCAGCGCGGTGCAAAACTGGTTCGCCCAACTCAGTGCCCGCGCCACGCTGGAGGCCGCGCAAGCCTCGCTGCTCGCCGCCGAAGAAACCGCCAGGGCAGCGCGCCAGCGCCAGCTCATCGGCGTCGCCACGCGTGAAGATGAACTCCAGGCCGAGACCGCGCTGGCTCAGGCCCGACTCACACTCATCCAGCGTCAGGGCGAACTTGCCGCCAGCGCCGGGCGGCTCGCCGTGGTCGCTGGCTACGCCGCTGACACGGCACTGGCGCTGGACTATCAGGACAGTGAGCTGGACAACCTGCGTGCGAACGCCAGCGCCCAGCCGCCCGAACTCAAACAGCTGCTGATACAGGCTCAGGAGCGACGACCGGAGCTGCTGGCACAGCAGTTGCGCGTACACGCCAACAGCGCCGAGCTTGATCGCATTACTGCTCAGGCGCGGCCTCGGCTGTCCTTGTCTGCCAGCAGCAGTAACAGTCGCGACGACCTGAGTCAGAACCAGGGCGGACAAGTCGCGCTTACCGCCACTCTGCCACTGTTCACCGGCTTCCAGCAGCGTCATCAGGAAGCCCTGGCGCAGTCACAAATCGCCGAGCAGAGCATCGAACTGGCGCGTATACAGCAGCAGGTCAGTCTTGATGTCTGGCTGGCCTGGCAGCAGTTCAGCACGGCACAAGCGCGCATTGCCGCCACCGACAGTCTGCTTGCGGCCGCCAGCGAATCCTCCCGTGCCGCCCTCGCCCGCTACCAGGCCGGCCTCGGCAACCTGCTCAATGTGCTGGCCGCGCAAAGCAATCTCGCCGATGCCCGCCAGCAGCACGCCCGCTCTCGCTTCGATCTCGCCGCCGCCCGCCTTCAACTCGCGCAAGCCAGCGGCCTTCTGGTACGCGATACCGCTATGGAGTTTCGCCCATGATCGCTTTCACCCCCGCTCGCCGTCGCTGGGCCCTGATCATCGGCGCGCTTGCCCTGCTTGCCGGTATCGGCCTGAAAGCCTGCGGCAGCAGCGACAACGGCATCCGTTACCGCAGCGAGAAAGCCGACCGGGGCGACATCGCGCAGAGTGTCGCGGCCAACGGCCAGCTCAGCCCGGTCACGCTGGTGTCGGTGGGCACGCAGGTCTCTGGCATCGTGCGATCGTACAGCGCCGACTTCAATGATCGCGTCGAAGCCGGGCAGGTGCTGATGCGCCTCGACGATGCCATCCTGCAAGCGCAGCTGACGCAGTCACGAGCCAACCAGAACAGCGCCGAAGCCTCGCTGGCGCTGGCGCGCAGCAATTGGGCGCGCATACAGCCGCTGGCCAGGGATGGCTTCGCGTCATCGCAAGAGGTCGATCAGAGTCGCCAGGCGCTGCGTGAGGCCGAAGCGCGTGTGACCCAGACACGTGCGCAAGTGCAGCGCGATCAGGTCAATCTTGGCTACTCGGTGATTCGCTCGCCGGTGTCCGGCGTGGTCGTGCTGCGCGCCGTCGATGTCGGCCAGACCGTGGCCGCCAGCTTCCAGACACCCGAGCTCTACAAGATCGCCAAGGACCTGCGCGAGATGGTCATCGACGCCTACTTCACCGAATCCGACATCGGCGACATTCGTGTCGGCCAGGCCGCCAGATTCCGCGTCGATGCCTTCCCCAATCGCAGCTTCGATGGCGTGGTCAAGCAGGTGCGGCTGAACCCGAAAACCGAGCAGAATGTGGTGACTTATGCCGTGGTCGTCGCCGTTGATAATGTCGATGAGTCTTTGCTGCCGGGCATGACCGCTTATGTCAGCATCAACACGCAGGAAAAGCAGAATGTGCTGCGCGTGCCGACGGCAGCGCTGCGCTTCCGGCCACCGGAGGATGCCAAGCTGGCGGATGTGGCCACTTCCGAAAAACCCGCTGACGCCACGCGCAGCAAGAATCGCGGCGCCCGCCAGAGCGGCAAGGTCTGGATCAACGGCAGCGATGGCCTGCGCGCCGTGCCGGTCAAGCTCGGCATCACCGACCGACGCTTTACCGAGATTGTCGGTGGCGCACTCAAGGTCGGCGATGCCGTCGTCATCGAACAGGAACTGAGTCAGGAAGAGATTGCCAAGAAGGGCATGAAATTCCGGATGAACGACTGATGACCAGCGTCATCCGCCTGCAAGGCCTGATCAAGGACTACCCCAGCGGGGTCGGGCCGGTGCGCATTCTGCACGGCATCGATCTCGCCATCGAAGCCGGTGAGTTCGTCGCCGTCATGGGCCCGTCCGGTTCCGGCAAATCCACGCTGATGAACATCCTCGGCTGCCTCGACAGCGCCAGTGCCGGCCACTTTGCGCTCGCCGGCCAGGCCGTCACCACACTCGATGCCAATGCCCTCGCCGACCTGCGCAACCGCTACATCGGCTTCGTCTTTCAGGGCTTCAATCTGCTGCCGCGCAGCACCCTGCTGGACAATGTCGCGCTGCCGCTGATCTATGCAGGCGTGCACCTGGCCGAGCGCAAGCAACGCGCCGCCGACATGCTCGCCAAGGTCGGCCTCGGCCAGCGCCTCGATGCCCTGCCCGGGCAGATTTCCGGCGGCCAGCAGCAGCGCGTCGCCATTGCCCGCGCGCTGGTCAACCGGCCGGCGCTGATTCTCGCCGACGAGCCCACGGGCAACCTCGACACGCACACCAGCGACGAAATCATGCAGCTGTTCCGCCGCCTGAATCAGGAAGAAGGCATCACCATCGTGCTGGTCACGCACGAGCCCGACATTGCCGCCCACGCACCACGGCTGGTGCGACTGGTCGATGGCCACAAAGCATGGGATGGCGACACGCAGGCCGGGCTGACGGCGGCCGCTCATCTGCCCTCTGCGCTTGCCAGCACAGACCCGCGCGATGGAGCCACGCCATGATCCTGGTCATGCTCCGCGAAGCCCTGCTCGCACTCAAAGCCAACCGCCTGCGCAGCTTTCTGACCATGCTCGGCATGATCATCGGCGTCGGCTCGGTCATCGCCATGCTCGCCATTGGTCAAGGCGTGCAGGCGCGCATCGAGCAGTCGATCAAGAGCATGGGATCCAACCTGTTCATCATCCTGCCCGGTGCTACTAGCTCGAACGGCGTGCGCACCGGCTTTGGCAGCGCGCCCAACCTTACCGTTGAAGATGCCACGGCACTTAAGAACACTCGCCATGTCATTGCCGTGGCCCCGGTGGTGCAATCCAACGCACAGGTGATCTACGGCACGCAGAACTGGAACACCACTATCATCGGCAGCAACGCCGACTACTTCGGCCTGCGCGACTGGGTGGTGACGTCGGGCTATGCCTTTGATGCGCCAGAGCTGCAATCGGCGGCGCAGGTCGCGCTCATCGGCCAGCAGGTCGCCAGCAACCTGTTCGGCGACAACGACCCCATTGGCGAAACCCTGCGCATCCGCAACGTGCCATTCCAGGTGATTGGCGTGCTCGGCAGCAAGGGCCAGAGTCTCGATGGCCGCGACCAGGACGACACTGTCGTCATCCCCATCACCACCGCGCAGCGCAAGCTTTCCGGCAACCGTTTCCGCAGCTCGGTACGCCTGATCATGGTGCAAGCCGAGAGCGAGGCCGTGATGCCGCAGGCCGAACAGGAGCTGCGTGATCAGCTGCGCCAACGGCATCGCCTGAGCGCCGATGCCGATGACGATTTCACGCTGCAAAACCTCACCGCCATCGCCAAGACGGCGGCCGAGACCACCGCCATCCTGTCGTTGCTGCTCGGGGCCATCGCCGGCATTTCACTGCTGGTCGGGGGCATCGGCATCATGAACATCATGCTGGTGTCGGTCACCGAGCGCACCCGCGAGATCGGCATCCGCATGGCCATCGGCGCCCGGCCGAATGCCATCCGCATGCAGTTTCTGCTGGAGGCGATCCTGATCTCGCTGGTGGGCTGCTTCATCGGTGTTGGCGTCGGCATTGCCGGGGCTTATGCCGCCGCCATGGCGTTTGATCTGCTGGTCATCGTCACGCTCAGCTCAATGCTGCTGGCGTTTGGCGTGGCCGCGGCGATTGGCGTTTTCTTCGGCTTCTACCCGGCCAATCGCGCCGCCAAGCTGAAGCCGATTGATGCCTTGCGCTATCAGTGACGTTATTTAGCGTAAGGCATTACGCGCAAGACCCAGCCACTCATGCAAAGCGCGACGGCTGTTGCTCAACGCCTCACTCTGCGGCGTCCAGCGCTCGATGACGCTGTAGCCATAGGCCTCGGTCGTGAACTCTGTGGGTGCCGGCAGCACCGTGAAGCCAGTGCGCTCGAAATCCTTCACGGCGCGCGGCAAATGGCTGGCATGACTGACCAGCACGATCTGGCGAATACCCAGCGGCTGCAGAATAGCGGCTGTAAGCTCGGCATTCTCGGTCGTCGTTCTCGACGCCGGTTCCAGCCAGCGCACCGGTACGCCAAAGTCCTCGCGCAGGCTCTCGGCCATGAGCTCGGCCTCCGGTCGCTGACCGCTCAGCGGCATCCCGCCCGTGACCAGGATCGGCAAGCCCGACGCGCGCTGAATTCGGGCGGCATAGCGCAGCCGGGCCAACATTTGCGGACTGGACACATCAAGGCCTTCAAACTCCGGCGCCAGTGGCGTGCGCCCACCGCCCAGCGCCACGATGGCACCATAGCCGGCGGTCTGCAGCTGCGTCAGGTCCTTCAGTGGCTGCACATGCGCCTCCAGCGGACGCGACAGCCAGCCGCTGCCGACGGGCGTGGCCAGCAGATAGAGCGAAACCAATGCGAACACGGCCAGCAGCGACGCACTATAGCGCCGGCCGCGCCAGGCCAGAATCAGCGCAGACAGGCCGAGCAGGCATTGCAGACCGGGCGGCAGCAGCACGAGATGGATGAGTTGAGTCAGTACCACGGAGTTTCTCCTGCCACGCACGGGTCGTTAGGGCGGCGATGTTAGGGTATTCTATGGCGCATTATGGCGAACGCCGATTCCGCTGGCCCGCCGTCGCTTTCGTGAGTCATCCCCATGCAAGAACAGTATCAACCGGGCGCCGTCGAAGCTGCCGCCCAGACCGAATGGAACCGCGCCGACGCTTTCCGCGCCGATGACCACTCGACCAAGCCGCGCTACTACTGCCTGTCCATGTTCCCCTACCCCAGCGGCAAGCTGCACATGGGCCATGTGCGCAACTACACCATTGGCGATGTGCTGGCGCGCTACAAGCATCTGAACGGCTTCAATGTCCTGCAGCCCATGGGCTGGGATGCGTTCGGCCTGCCCGCCGAAAACGCTGCCATGAAGAATCAGGTCGCGCCCGCCGCGTGGACCTACGCCAACATCGACTACATGAAGACCCAGCTGAAGTCGCTGGGGCTGGCCATCGACTGGTCGCGCGAGGTCACCACCTGCAAGCCGGACTACTACCGCTGGGAACAATGGCTGTTCACCCGCCTGTTCCGCAAGGGCGTGATCTACAAGAAGTCCGGCAATGTGAACTGGGACCCGGTGGATCAGACCGTGCTGGCCAACGAGCAGGTCATCGATGGTCGCGGCTGGCGCTCCGGCGCGCTGGTGGAGAAGCGCGAGATCCCGATGTACTACTTCGGCATCACGCAGTATGCCGAGCAGCTGCTCGGCGATCTGGACCAGCTCGACGGCTGGCCGGAGCAGGTCAAGACCATGCAGCGCAACTGGATCGGCAAGAGCTTCGGTGCCGACATCCAGTTTGATTACGAAGTGGATAGCGTTGGCATCGATGGCCAGCTCAAGGTCTACACCACGCGCCCAGATACGCTGATGGGTGCAAGCTATGTTGCCGTTGCCGGCGAGCATCCGCTGGCTGTACGGGCTGCTGCCGGCAATGCCGAACTGACGGCGTTCATCGCTGAATGCAAGGCCGGTTCGGTGGCCGAAGCCGACATGGCGACGATGGAAAAGAAGGGCATGGCCACCGGCCAGTTCGTCATCCATCCGCTCAACGGCCGCAAGCTGCCGGTGTATGTGGCGAACTATGTGCTCTGGGGCTACGGCGAGGGTGCAGTGATGGGTGTGCCGTCGCATGACGAGCGCGATTTCGCGTTTGCCAACAAGTACGCGCTACCGATCACACAGGTCTACAAGCCCGCCACCGGCGACAACACGTTCAGCGACACGGACTGGCAGGACTGGTACGGCGACAAGACCGGCCTGATCACCGTCAACAGCGGCCAGTACGATGGCCTCGATTTCGGTGCCGCTTTCGATGCCATCGTCGCTGACCTTGAAGCCTGCGACCACGGTGCCCGCAAGACCCAGTTCCGCCTGCGCGACTGGGGCATCTCGCGCCAACGCTACTGGGGCTGCCCTATCCCCATCATCCACTGCGCAGCCTGCGGTGATGTGCCGGTGCCGGATGACCAGCTGCCGGTCGTGCTGCCCGAGCATGTCGTGCCCGATGGTGCCGGCTCGCCGCTGGCGCGCATGCCCGAATTCTACGAGACAACCTGCCCGACTTGCGGCGGCGCGGCCAAGCGCGAAACCGACACCATGGACACCTTCGTGGAGTCGTCCTGGTACTACGCCCGCTACGCCTCGCCGCAGTGCGACACCGGCATGGTAGACGCCAAAGCCGCGCAGCAGTGGCTGCCGGTAGATCAGTACATCGGCGGCATCGAGCACGCCATCCTGCACCTGCTGTATGCGCGCTTCTTCCACAAGCTCATGCGCGATGAAGGCCTAGTGCAGGGCAACGAACCGTTCCGCAATCTGCTCACCCAGGGCATGGTCGTGGCCGACACTTTCTATCGCGAGCAGGACAACGGCGGCAAGGACTGGATCAACCCGGCCGATGTCACGCTGACGCGCGACGACAAGGGCCGCATCACCGGAGCCCGGCTCGCCGCCGATGGCCAGCCGGTCATCCACGGCGGCATGGAAAAGATGTCAAAGTCGAAGAACAACGGCGTCGATCCGCAGTCGCTGATCGACCAGTTCGGTGCCGACACCTCGCGCCTGTTCATGATGTTCGCGGCCCCGCCGGAGCAGTCGCTGGAGTGGTCGGATGCCGGCGTTGAAGGCGCGAATCGCTTTCTGCGTCGCCTGTGGAAACTGGTGCACGTTCATCTCGCCAAGGGCACAGTGCCGGCGCTGGACACGGCAGCGCTCAATGCCGACGAGAAGGCGCTGCGCCGCAAGCTGCACGAGACCATCGCCAAGGTCGGCGATGACTACGGCCGCCGCCTGACCTTCAACACCGCGATTGCTGCGGTGATGGAGTTGCTCAATGCCGTGCAGAAACTGGACGCACAGCAGGCGCAGTCTCTAGCCGTGGAGCGCGAAGCCCTGCACAGCGCCGTGCTGCTGCTGGCGCCCATCGTGCCGCACATCAGCCATGCCCTGCTGCAAGCCTTCGGCAATGCGGATGGCCTCCTGAAGGCTGGCTGGCCCGAAGTCGATGCCAGCGCCCTGACCCGCGACAGCCTGACGCTGATGATCCAGGTCAACGGCAAGCTGCGCGGCCAGATCGACGTGCCGGTGGATGCCGACAACGCCAGCATCGAAGCCGCCGCCCTGGCCAACGCTGATGCCCAGCGTACGATTGCCGGTGCGCCGGTGAAAAAAGTGATTGTGGTTAAACAGAAACTGGTCAATATCGTCGTCTGATGACATCGCTCAAAGAGGGAGTACACCGTATGCGTCTGGTCTGGCTGGGTTTGTTGAGCATCGCCCTGAGCGCCTGCGGTTTTCACCTGCGCGGGCAGTTCACGTTGCCGCCGCTGCTGCAGCCCGTCGCTGTCGTCAGCACCGTGCCGACCCTAGAAGATCGTGTCAGCGCCGGCATCCAGCGCATGGGCGGCATCGTCTCGGCAGATGCCCCGATGCAAGTGCACATCACACGTGAAACGGTGACACGCCAGACCAGCACCGTTGACCGTCTCGCCAAAGCCGCCGAATACACACTGTTCTACGAGCTCAACTTCCAGCTCAAATACGCCAGCGGCATCCCCGCCCAGCCTGAGCGCTCGATTCGTCTCCGTCGCACCTATCAGTTCGACAACACCCGCATCGTCGGGAAATTCGACGAAGAGGAAACGCTGAAGGAAGACATGCGCCAGCAGGCCGTCGCGCAGCTGCTGACACAACTCTCCCGCACTCAGGCCAGCGAACTGTCAGCGGACGCAGCAACGCCAGCAGCCCCCGCACAGGCCCAGCCCGCCAAACCATGAAGCTGCGCCCCGAGCATCTGGAGCGACACCTGCGTGACGGACTGCAAAGCCTCTATGTACTGACTGGCGACGAGCCCCTGCTGCTGCAGGAAAGCACCGACCTGATCCGCAAGGCCGCCACGCAGCAGGGCTACAGCGAACGCCAGATTCACAGCATCGAACGCGGCTTCTCCTGGGATGCCCTGATCGCCGACAGTCAGGCCTTGTCGCTGTTCGCCGAACGCAAGCTGGTCGAGCTGCGCTTCAGCAACAAGCCCGATGCCGCCGCAGCGGAAGTGCTCATCGCCTTTGCGCAACGGCCACCGGAAGACACCCTGCTGCTGATCACCCTGCCCAAACTCGACGGTGCGGCGCAGAAATCGAAATGGTTCACCGCGCTGGATAACCACGGCGTGCAGATCACGCTCTATCCGGTCGATGCCAGCGCCCTACCCGGCTGGCTCGGCGCCCGCGCTCAGGCGCTAGGTCTGCGCATCCCTGACGAAGCCCTGCAGCTGCTCGCCGATCGTACCGAAGGCAATCTGCTCGCCGCCGCCCAGGCGCTGGAAAAACTGCGCCTGCTCAGCGATGGCAGCGACATCAGCTTTGAGACCGTCGCCAGTCTGGTCAGCGACAGCACACGCTACTCCGTCTTCGATCTCGCCGATGCCGTGCTGCTCGGCGATGCCAGTCGCGCCGCGCGCCTGCTGCTCGGCCTGGAAAGCGAAGGTCAGGCCGAGTCGGTGGTGCTCTGGGCGCTGCAGAAAGACCTGCGCGCACTCACCCTAGCCGCCGAACAGATGAGCCAGAGCGGACAGCAGGGTCTGTCATCGCAAGCACTGAATCAGCTTGGCTTCTGGGCCAAGCGCCAGGGGCCGGCCCAGCAGGCGCTGCGTCGTTTGTCGCTGATTCGTCTGCAACGCCTGACCAGTGGCGTGATTGATGTAGACAAGGCCATCAAGGGGCAGTCGCCGGAGCGCGCCTGGGATGCCCTGCTGCGCCTGACCATGGCCATGGCCGGCCGCCCTCTTTTCGTCTAGCCCCCGTCGATCAACCCGGAGTTTTGCTATGCGTTTCAGTGAGATCCTGCAGCAACACGGAAGCCTTGAGCGCAATTCAAGCGTTTGCCGCCAGACCATCGTCATTCCCGCTGGCTGGGGTCAGGGGCGTGCAGCCTACGGCGGCCTGGTCGCGGCCTTGCTGCAAACCCATCTGCAACAAGGGCAAGGCGAAGGCCGCCCGTTACGCGCCGCTCACATCGCCTTCATCGGCCCCGCCACTGTCGGCGATGCCATCCTTGAAAGTCGCCTGCTGCGCGCCGGCAAATCCGCCCTGCAAGCCGAAGTACGCCTGCTTCAGGGCGATGCCGTGGTCGCCACGCTGCAAGCCAGCTTTGGTGCCGACCGCGCGTCGCAGCTCAATGAAGCGGCGCCGGCCCAGCCCGCGATGAAAGACCCGGCAGCCTGCCCGGCACTGCCCTATATTGCCGGGCTCACGCCGGAGTTCACCCAGCACTTCGACCTGCGCTGGAGCGAAGGCGGCCTGCCCTTCAGCGGTCATGCCAGTGCCAACATGAAGGGCTGGATACGTCTGCGTGAAACGGAGGATGCCGGCGCTATCGATCCGGCACTGGTGCTGGCGCTGGTCGATGCCTGGCCGCCATCGGTGGTTGCACGCTGCAGCGGCCCGGCCAATCTGAGCACAATGACCTGGGCGGTGGGCTATCGCCCCGTGAGCGAAGCCATCAGCGCTGATGGCTGGTGGGCCTATCAGGCCGATACGCTGAGCAGCGGCGATGGCTACGCACACATCCGCTCGACGCTGTGGACGCCCGGTGGCGAAGCGATTGCCTTCAGCCAGCAGACCGTGGCGGTGTTTTACTGAAGAGCGCTACTGAGCAGCGTTACTGACCGTAACGGGCCAGAAGCTGATTGAGGTAGGCAACAAACTCAGGGTCTTCGCCGCGCAGCAGATCCGGCAGCGCCTCTCGGAAGTCCGGGCGCAAGCACCATTCCTGCAGATAGTCCTCCCACGATGACCAGCGCCGCTGCTGCTTGGCGGCCATGTCATCCTCAAACAAGAGCAGATAGGCACGCTCGAACAGCGACACCAGCATGGTGAAGATAATGCGTTTGCGCTCCAGCTGCTCCTCGCTCAGACCGGTCGCCTGCTGCAGCGAAAACAGCTTGAGGTCGGGATTTTCCAGAGCGATCTTGAGGAAATCCTGATAGTTGTCGGAGAGCAGCTGGAAGACTTCCTCCTCTTCGTTTTCGCGCTCCTTGCGCTGTTCGTAGAGAAAGACGGCGATGGCCAACGGCAGGCCGACCACGGTCACCACATAGCTGAGCAGCTCCCAGGTTTCCAGCGCCGTCATCACAGCATCTCCGTGGCGACAAAGCGTGCAAGCACCTGATCACCCTGCAGCAGCTCGAGTTGGTGCCCGACTTGGCGATATTGCCGGGCATCACGCAATGCCTCGATCAAGCCCTGCTCCTGCTGCGTCATGGCATCGCGACAAGAAGCGCGGGTACTGCTGATGCGACTCAGGCCGAGCTTCTCGGTACCTGCCTGCCAGACACCCTGGATACGATTGCAGCCCGTACTGCCGGTCAAGCGCCCGCCTTTGCGCAATCGAATATGCGGCGGCTGTCCCAGCACGGCCTCCTGCACCGGTAACGCCTTGATACTGACCAGCTGCCAGACGGTTTCAGCTAGCGGCTGAGATGGCGCAATCGGGCCTTGAGCACAATTGTCGGCAGGCCAGAAGCGATCGAACTTTTCAATAATCAGACGCCGGCCCGCCGAGTCCGACTTGCCTGACGCATCACCCCAGCGCGCGGTCAGCGCGGCCAGAATCGGTCCCCGCGCACGTCGCTCGGGGGCAACACCTGCCACAACAGTCTTCATTTCGGCTGCTGCCGGGCTGTCGGCAATACTCACCACCTGCGCCGTCAGGCACTCGGTCATTACGGCACCGTTGTCGTTTGCGGCATAAAGCGCGAGTAAGCGCATGGGGTCGGCAATCAAATCCGGTTTCGGCAAGCGCCTCAGCTGATACTCGCGGATAGACACGATGTCCCGCCCGGTGGCATCCAGCAAGATCAGGTCGCCGTCGGGCAGCAACCGCATTTGCCGGGTGCTGGCTCCCTTCAGAATAACGCGCTGGCTATCGCCCAGCGGCACAGACCAGCGCCCGGTATCGTGAAAGCGCTCTTCACCGCTCACTTTTGCCAACAGATAAGTTTCGCGCAAACGGAACAGACCATCAGGGAATAGCGTCACCGTCAGCCAACGCTCACTGCAGCCGGGACATGAAATTTCGCCTTGCCAGCTTTGCGGCTGCTGCGCACGCAGGCTTACACGACTACTACCAGAGTGCCAAGAACAGGCAGAGAGCATCATCACCACGAGCAATACCGCACACGTAAAGAGGCGGTGAAAGGAGGGTACCGGCGGCGGCAGCAGCAAGCGGAAATTCATGTTCTGGCTGGCGTTGCAACGCTCTCTTTTGTTGGTATTCAGTGAAAGCTGTCATGCACTGCGTACGCTGTAAAGTAATGTTGTGTAAATGCGCGCGCCAGCGCCGGCAGGCTGGCTATAATCTGGCCTACTTCACTTTCGGAACACATGGCATGGATATCGTTGCCTATATGCGCAGCCTCGGTGCTGCCGCCCGCCAGGCCTCGCGCGTCATCGCCCGCGCCAACACCGGCGCCAAGAATGCCGCACTGCAGGCCATTCACGACGAGCTGCTGCGCGATCGCGCCAGCGTGCTTGCGGCCAACGCCCGCGACATGGCCGCCGGTGAAGCCAACGGTCTCGATGCCGCCCTGCTCGACCGCCTCGCCCTCGACGACGCCCGCTTCGACGGCATGCTCGAAGGCCTGCGCCAGGTCATCGCCCTGGCCGACCCTATCGGCGAGATGACCGACTTCACTTATCGCCCTTCCGGCATCCAGCTCGGCAAGATGCGCGTGCCGCTCGGCGTCATCGGCATCATCTACGAATCGCGCCCGAATGTGACGCTGGAAGCGGCATCGCTGTGCCTGAAGTCTGGCAACGCCACCATCCTGCGTGGCGGCAGCGAAGCGCTGCAAAGTAATAACGCCATCGCCGCCTGCATTCAGCGCGGGCTGGAGGCCGTGGGCCTGCCGCGCGCCATCGTGCAGGTCGTGGAGACCGCGGATCGCGCCGCCGTCGGCCAGCTCATCACGCTGCCGGAATTTGTCGATGTCATCGTGCCGCGCGGGGGTAAGAGTCTGATCGAGCGCGTCTCGCGCGAAGCCCGCGTGCCGGTGATCAAGCACCTCGACGGCAACTGCCATGTCTTCATCGATCGCGATGCCGACCCGGTCAAGGCCGAGCGCATCGCCATCAACGCCAAGACGCACCGCTACGGTGTCTGCAACGCCATGGAAACGCTGCTGGTGGATGCCCCCGTGGCTGCTGCGTTGCTCCCCGACCTCGCGGCGGCCTATCGCGCCAAGGGCGTGGAGCTGCGCGGCTGCGCGCAAACGCTGGCGATCATTGGCGATGCCATCGCGGCCAGCGAAGACGACTGGTACACCGAATACCTGGCGCCCGTGCTGGCGATCAAGATCGTCGACGGTGTTGACGAAGCCATCGCACACATCAACCAATACGGCTCGCACCACACCGATGCCATCGTCACCGAGAGCTACACGCGCGCGCGCCAGTTCCTCGCCGAAGTCGACTCCAGCTCGGTCATGGTCAACGCCTCCACGCGCTTTGCCGACGGTTTCGAGTACGGTCTGGGTGCCGAGATCGGCATCTCCACCGACAAGATTCACGCGCGTGGCCCGGTCGGCCTCGACGGTCTGACCTCGCAAAAGTGGATCGTCTTTGGCGATGGCCAGATTCGTGGCTGATTTCGCGGCTGGCGCATGATCCTGCTCTACGGCGGCTCCTTCGACCCGGTGCATCGCGGCCATGTCGATACCGCCCGCGCGGCAGCAGCAGCCGTGCAGGCCAGCAACGTAGTGTGGATTCCTGCCGCGTTGTCGCCACTGAAAGCCGGTAGCGTGGCCTCGGCCGATCAGCGCCGCGAGATGTTGCAACGAATGCTCGTCAGCGTCGGCGAGCCCGGCTGGCAACTCGATGACAGCGAACTGGCAGCACCGCCACCGTCATACACCATCAACACCTTGCAGCGCTGGCGCGCCCAGGTCGGGCCGTCAGCACCGCTGGCCTTCCTCATGGGTCGCGACAGCCTGCTGCAGCTGCCACGCTGGCAAGACTGGCAAAAACTCACCGATTACGCGCACCTGCTCATTGCCCGCCGCCCCGGCTGCAGCGAGGCGCTGACGGAGCCGCTGAAATCTTGGTTGGAAAATCGACAACTTGACGGCCCCGAGCTGCTACAATCGCGCCCCTTCGGCAGCCTCGTGCTGCTTGATACTCCGCTGCGACCCATTTCCAGCACCGACCTGCGCGCATCCCTGGCTGACCAACGGCAGACCGAAGACTGGCTGATGCCCGGCGTGCGGGACTATATTGATCAACACGGCCTGTACCGTGAACCGGAGAACCCGGCATCCTCATGAATGCTCTCGACAAAGATACGCAACACCTCTACGAAGCCGCGTTCAACGCGCTGGCCGACCTCAAGGCACAAAACGTGGTGACACTTGATGTGCGACCGCTGACCAGCATGACCGACATCATGATCATCGCCAGCGGTACTTCAACGCGCCATGTGAAAGCACTGGCCGATGAAGTCCAGGTGAAAGCCAAGGCCGCCGGCTTCATGCCGGTGGGCATGGAAGGCGAGAAGGAAGGCGAATGGGTCTTGATCGACCTCGCCGGCGTGATTGTTCACGTCATGCTGCCGGCCACGCGTGCGCTCTATGACTTGGAGCGTCTGTGGAGCGCCCAGGGCGCCAGATCGGCACCGGACTTCTCCGCTGAACAATGAAGATTCGCCTGCTGGCCGTCGGCACGAAAATGCCGGAGTGGATCAACACCGGCTTTGACGACTATGCCAAGCGCCTGACTGATGATGTGCGTCTGGAAGTCGTGGAAATCCCCGCCGGCAAGCGCGGCAAGAACGCTGATATTGCCCGCCTCACCGAGAAGGAAGGCGAGGCTCAGCTGGCGGCCATCGGCAGCAATGACCGTGTCATCGCCCTCGAAGTCGGCGGTCAGGCGCTGAGCACTGAAGAATTGTCGAAAATGCTCGGCCATTGGCTGCAGGAAGGTCGTAATATCAGCCTGCTGATTGGCGGCCCTGAAGGCTTGTCGCCAGCCGCCAGTGCCCGTGCCGATCAGCAATGGTCACTGTCGCGCCTGACCCTGCCGCACCCGCTGGTGCGTGTCTTGCTGGCTGAGCAGTTGTACCGGGCGTGGACCCTGCTGAAAGGCCATCCCTACCACCGTTGACGATTTGTACTGGCCATTGGGCCACCTGGCGCCATGACCACACCCGAAAAGCCCAACCGCATCACCCTGAAAGATCAGCAGCAGGAGTCCTCGCTGTATCGCAGCCGGGCCACGCTCGCCGGCATCATTGTGCTGAGCTGCTTCGGGCTGCTGCTGCTGCGCTATGGCTGGCTGCAGATGGTGCAGCACGACACCTATGTCACCCTCGCCGAAAACAACCGCATTCATCTCGAGGCCATCTCGCCGCCGCGAGGCTTCATCTACGATCGCAACGGTGTGCTGCTCGCCGATAATCGCCCAGTCTTTGCGCTGGTGGTCAACCGCCAGATTGCCGGCGATCTCGATCAACTCATCGCGCGCCTGAAGCCGGTATTGCAACTCAGTGACGAGGAAGTGGCGCGCTTCAAGAAGCGCCTGCGGGTTTCACGACGCTTTGACTCTGTGCCGATCCGTTCGCGCCTGAGCGAAGAGGATCTGGCGCGTTTCTCCGAGGCCCGCTACGACTTCCCTGGCGTCAACACCGAAATCGAGGTCTCACGCTACTACCCTTATGGCGAGCTTTTTGCTCATGTCATCGGCTACGTCTCGCGCATCTCCGAAGAAGAGGAAAAGACGCTGGATCCGGCAATTTATGACGGGACCAATCTGATCGGTAAAATCGGCATCGAGAAGCACTACGAGTCCGCCTTGCACGGGCGCGTCGGCTATCAGCACGTGGAAACGAATGCTTACGGCAAGCAGATTCGCGTACTGAAGAAGACGCCGCCGGTACGTGGCACCGACCTCACGTTATCGCTGGATGTGAAGCTGCAGCAAATCGCGCATGAGCAGCTGGCAGGCCGGCGTGGCGCCGTCGTTGCCATCGACCCGCGCAATGGTGGCGTGCTGGCCTTTGTCAGCAACCCGGGCTTCGATCCGAACCTGTTTGTCGGCGGAATTCCCGGTGCACTTTATCGTGGCCTGCGTGACCATGAGGATCGCCCGCTCTACAACCGCGCGCTGCAAGGCATCTACCCACCCGGCTCCACCATCAAACCACATGAGGGTCTGGGTGGCCTGCACTATGGACTGGTGAACTGGAGCTATCGTATCGCTGACCCCGGCTTCTTCAGTCTGCCCGGGGACTCGCACCGCTTCCGTGACTGGAAGAAAGGCGGCCATGGCATCGTTGATCTTTACCGGGCGGTGGAAATTTCTTGCGACATCTACTTCTACCAGCTGTCAGACCGTATGGGTGTTGACCGCTTCCACGACTGGATGATGCAGTTCGGTTTCGGCAGCAAGACCGGCATTGATCTCGTCAACGAGAAGTCCGGCACCTTGCCGTCCGTGGCCTGGAAGCGCAAACGCCTGAGAGCGCCCTGGTATCGTGGTGAAATGATGTCCGTGGGCATTGGTCAGGGCTACTTCACCGCCACGCCGCTGCAAATCGCCCTGAGTACCGCCATTATCGCCAACAAGGGTCATATACTCCGACCACAAATGGTCAAGTCCAGCGCCGGCCCCAATCCTGTCCTCATCAAGCCGCAGCCAACGACCCGGGTCGCCTACAATGGTCCACCCGAAGACTGGGACAATATGCACGAAGCCATGCGTCGTGTTGTGCATGGCAGCGGTACGGCAACACATTTGCGCTACAACATGAAAGGCTATGAAATGGCGGGCAAGACCGGCACGGCGCAGGTCAAGGGCATCAAGCAGAACGAAAAGTATGATGAATCGAAGATGGATGCCCGCCATCTCGACCACGCCTGGTTCATGGGCTTCGCGCCGGTGATCAACCCCACGATCGCTGTCGCGGTACTGGTCGAGAACGGCAAGCATGGAGGCACCACAGCAGGCCCGATTGCAAAGGCGCTTTTTGATTACGAAGTCATGGGTATCGTGGCACCTCCTCCCGCCTCCGCCGACAGCGAGGTCTTTGACGAATAATGAGCGAACAGCAAAATCGCTTCCTGCGCTCGGCACCGGTGACCGGTGCCGAATTCTCCAAAGGCACTGACACCTGGTCCGTTTTGCATATAGATCCGGTCTTGGGCTCACTGCTGGCCCTGGCCGGTCTGGTTGGCCTCATGGCGCTCTACAGTGCGAGCGGAGCCGATCTCGGCATGACCCTGAAGCAAGGCTCCAGTATGCTGATCGGCACGGTGGTCATGATGGTGCTGGCCCGTATACCGCCCACAACCTATGCCTATGTTTCCCCTTGGTTCTACGGCTTTTGCCTGCTGCTGCTGGTAGCCGTCGCCCTCGTCGGCGATGTCCGCCTGGGAGCCCAGCGCTGGCTCACCATTCCGGGCGTCACCAGTGTTCAGCCCTCCGAGTTCCTCAAGCTCGCCATGCCCATGATGGCCGCCTGGTATCTGTCTTCCCGACCACAGCCACTGAGCATGAAAGATGTTGCCATTTCGCTCAGCCTGATTCTGGTCCCGGTCGGACTCATCGCAGAGCAGCCGGACCTGGGCACCTCGATTCTGGTGTTCTCCAGTGGCTTTTTTGTCATTTTTCTGGGTGGACTGCCGTGGCGCTTCATGGCCGGCATGGCCGCCAGCTTTGCCATACTGGCACCGATAGGCTGGGGCTTTCTCCACGACTATCAACGCCGCCGCGTGCATACGCTATTCGACCCGGAGTCCGATCCGCTCGGCAATGGCTGGAATATCATCCAGTCGAAGACAGCTATCGGCTCTGGCGGAATTTTCGGCAAAGGCTGGCTTGATGGCAGCCAGTCACATCTGCACTTCCTGCCGGAAGGACATACCGACTTCATCATTGCCGCCTACAGCGAGGAGTTCGGCTTTGTCGGTGTGGTTCTGCTCATGCTGATCTATACCGGTATTCTCGCGCGCTCCTTCCAGATCGCCACGCAAGCGCAATCATCCTATGGTCGCCTGCTCGCCGGCGCCATCACGCTGTCATTTTCGGTCTATGTTTTTGTCAACGTCGGCATGGTCAGCGGCATTCTACCGGTAGTGGGTGTGCCACTGCCGTTTGTCAGCTATGGTGGCACTGCCATCATCACCCTGATGTCCGGCTTTGGCGTACTGATGTCCATAAATGCTCATCGCAAACTGATGGGTTAAACGAGAGTTCTCATGATCACTTCCTGGTGGCAAGGCGCCCTGGCCGCGCTTGGCATACTCAGCAGCAACGCAACCGCAGGCGATTTCTCGCAATATGAAGAGCTGACTGCACTCATCGAACAGCTCGAGGCCGAGAAAATTTATGCTCCCGGCGAACTGGCGCAGCTTTTCGAGCAGGTCAGTCGCCAGCCCAAGGTGCTGGAATCGATTGCCCGGCCTGCCGAGAAGAGCAAGGAGTGGCGTGACTACCGTCCGATCTTCATGACCAGCGCGCGAGTCAGCGACGGCCTGGTCTTCTGGGACAAGTATCGTGCCGAATTCGCGCGCGCCGAAAAGGCTACAGGCGTACCGGCGAGCATGATCCTGGCCATCCTCGGCATCGAGACCAAGTACGGCGGCAACAAGGGCAGCTATCCGGTCATCGAGGCACTGGCCACCCTGGGCTTCGACTATCCGCCGCGCGCCCCGTTCTTTCGCAAGGAGCTGAAGGAATTCCTGATTCTGACCAAGCAGAACGGCATGGATCCACTCGCGATCCAGGGCTCCTATGCCGGTGCCATGGGCTTCCCGCAATTCATGCCGTCGAGCTGGCGTAACCTGGCCGTCGACTTTGATGGCGACAGCCGCATCGATCTCATCAACAACCCGGTTGATGCCATCGGCTCCATCGCTAACTACTTCAAGGGCAATGGCTGGCGTGGCGGCGAGCCCGTGGTTGTGCGCTCACGCTTGTCCGGCCAGCTTTACGATACCGCCACCAGCACCGAGCTGAAAACGGTCAGCACACTCCAGGCGCTGGCAACACAAGGGCTGAGTCCACGTGACCCGCTCGTCAGCATTGCCCCCGCCACGCCCGCCAGCGGCATTCGCCTGCAAGGGATGAATGGCGGCGAATTCTGGATAGGGTTCAATAATTTCTATGTGATTACGCGGTATAACAGAAGCATCCTTTACGCGATGGCTGCAGTTCAGCTCTCGCAGGCTCTTGAAGCCGCCCAACAAGAACGGGATCAGGCCGCTGCAGCTGCCGCGTCATCAGGAGTCAGTCTCCTGCCCTGAGTCTCGCAGGAGATTGCATGCTCATTATCTCGAACCGGCTAAAGCGGCCGCTGGGCCTGATCTGCGCCTGTTTTTTCAGTCAGACGGCATGGGCCGACAAGACCGCCGCCGACATACTGACACCAGCACAAATCAGCGAACTGATCTCGTTACCAGCCAGATCCGCCACGGCGGACGACAGTCAGCTGAACTGGCAGCAATGGGGAGAGGCCGAGGCCAGCGCACAATCTGTCGTGGATGCCCCGGTGCCGAACTGGGGGTTGCTGCCCGATGCATTGCCCGAGGAGTACGCCACACTGCCCGCACTGGCCGACGATAATGTGCAAGCCATAGCCAACTGGCAGCCGTTCGGGGTTCAGGGAGAAATCTATCGCGTCAAACGCCTGTCTGTCGGACGCCGGCAGACAGGCGAAGCATCCTGGTATGGCCCCGGATTTCATGGCCGTAAAACGGCCAGCGGCGAAATCTTCAACATGCACGCCCTGTCGGCAGCGCATCGTACATTGCCATTACCCAGCTATTTGCGCGTGACAAATACCCGCAATGGCATGAGCGTTATCGTCAAGGTCAATGATCGCGGGCCTTATCACGGCAATCGCATCATTGATCTCTCGTATGCAGCGGCCAAAGTGCTGGGCATCAAGGGCACCGGCCATGTCGCCCTGGAGCCCGTGGATGGCGAAGAAAAAATCGGCAAGGACAGGCGGGGCATTGCGCTCGGCAGCGATCCAGCTTATCAGGTGGTGCTCGGCAATTTCGCCGACACCCATGCCGCCCAGCTGTTGCAGGGACGTCTGATGAAGCGACTGCCGCCCGGCATCCCGGTCAAGCTGAGCACAACATCGGCACCCATAGTCAGGCATCGCGTAGAGGTCGGCCCGCTGGCCTCGCCCGCCGAAGTACAGGTGCTGATCCGAAGCATCCGCGCGGCGCGCATGGGCTTTGCCGAGGAGCCTCTGCGCATCCGCCCCGGCAAAGACTACTAGACGTCAGCAGTCGGTCTTGCGCGGCAGATAGCTGGCAGGCTGCTTCGTTTGTGCCGCCTTCACCGCCAGCTTCTGATTACTGCCCAGCAGCAAGCGCAGCTGATACCAGCGCTCCAGGCAAAAAGCCTTGTTCACCGACGCCGGCCAGGCACGCTGGAACAGAAACTTGGTGGCAGCCACCGAATCCGGCGAGCGCGCCGCGATCTGTTCGACCAGTGCGTGTGCCGCAGCCAGCGGGTCAGCATGCGTCTCCGTGACCAGACCCCAGCCCTTGCCCTGCTCGGCCGTGAATGTTTCAGCGGTCATCGACAGGCGCTTGGCGACATCCAGCGGCATGACTTCGCGAAAGCTAACCGTACCGGACATGTCCGGGATCAGGCCCCACTTCGCTTCCATGATGGACATTTCGCAATCCGGCGTGGCGAAGCGGAAGTCCGCACCCATGGCGATCTGTACGCCCGCGCCGTAGCAACGGCCGTGCAGCACGGCAATCACCGGCACCGGCAACCGGCGCCAGGCCCAGGCCACTTCCTGAAAATTGTTGGTGTTGCGCCAGAGCGGGCGCCAGAAATTGCTGAGCATCTTCGACGGCTTCTTCATGAAGCCGGGAATGTCGAGGCCGCTGCTGAAGCTGGCGCCCTCGGCACGCAGGATGACGGCGCGGATCTTGCGATCCTTGCGTAGCTCACGCCCCACGCGAATCAGCTCCGACAAGGTGTCGATGCCGATTGCATTGTGTTTTTCCGGGCGGGCAAGAACGACCTCCACCCACGACCCCTTGTGCTCGACGCGAACTGGCGACATAGCCTCTGCTCTCTTCATGAAAAATGTTGAGAGTCGAGCCTAGCAGGGTGCGGCTTACGCGCCTATGACCAAAATCTCGCCATCACGCTCGATGACGGCAAATGTCGGCAGCGTTACCGAGTCATCTTCCAGGCAAACACCGGTGTGCAGATCGAAATGCTGCTTGTACACCGGCGATGCCACCACGGCGCGACCTTGCAGACTACCGATGAGGCCGCGTGAAATCACGTTGGCCTGCGAGAACGGGTCGTAGTTGCTGATACCGTGCAGCGAGCCGTCACGCAAACGGAAGATGGCAATCTGCTTGCCATTGACCAGCGCCGCCACACCCACACCGGCCTGTACTTTTGCGCTGGCGCAAACCACCTGTTCCATCTTCACATCCTCAACAGAGTTCATAGCGACACCGTGGCAATACGCTCGGCGCTTTTCTCGGCCGGCGTGGCCGGACGAATCTGGCCGCGCTCTTCGACAAACACGATGTTGTCATCTGGTACATCAGCGTTGATGAAGTTGGTGAAACGCGCACGCACTTCCGGCGTCTCGATGGCCGTCTTCCATTCGCACTGGTAGGTGTCGGCAACATGCTGCATGTCGGCTTCCAGCTCGGCGCCGAGACCCAGCGAATCTTCCAGAATGACCTGCTTCAGGTAGTCGAGACCACCCTCCAGGTTCTCGCGCCAAACGCTGGTGCGCTGCAGACGATCCGCAGTACGCACATAGAACATCAGCACGCGGTCGATGTACTTCACCAAGGTCACTTCATCGAGGTCGCTGGCGAACAGCTCGGCGTGGCGCGGACGCATGCCGCCGTTGCCGCAGACATACAGATTCCAGCCGCGTTCGGTGGCGATGATGCCGATGTCTTTGCCCTGCGCTTCCGCACATTCGCGAGTACAGCCAGACACGCCGAACTTGATCTTGTGCGGCGAGCGCAGGCCCTTGTAGCGATTCTCCAGACGCACCGCGAGGCCGACCGAATCACCGACGCCATAACGGCACCAGGTCGAACCGACGCAGGACTTCACTGTACGCAGCGACTTGCCGTAGGCATGACCGGTCTCGAAGCCGGCAGCCACCAGCGCTTCCCAGATCTCTGGAAGCTGCTCGACGCGGGCACCGAAGAGGTCAACGCGCTGACCACCGGTGATCTTGGTGTAGAGACCGTACTGCTTGGCGATGGTACCGACGGCGATCAGGCCATCCGGCGTGACTTCACCACCGGCCATGCGCGGGACGACCGAGTAAGTGCCGTCTTTCTGCAGGTTACCGAGGTAGTAGTCGTTGGTGTCCTGCAGACCGGCGAGCGCCGGCTTCAGGATATGGTCATTCCAGGTCGAGGCCAGGATGGACGCAGTGGTCGGCTTGCAGATGTCGCAGCCTTCGCCCGTGCCATGCTTTTCCAGCAGCTCATCGAAGGTCGTGATTTTTTCGACCTTGATCATGTGGAACAGTTCCTGACGCGAGTAGGCAAAGTGCTCGCAGAGGTCTTTCTTGACCTCGATACCCTGCTTGGCCAGCTCGCTCTTAAGAATCTGGCCGACCAGCGCGGTACAGCCGCCGCAGGACGTACCGGCCTTGGTGATGGCCTTCAACTCGCCCAGATCGCAGGTGCCGGCAGCAATCGTGCTGCAGATGGCGCCCTTGCTGACGCTGTTGCAAGAGCAGATCTGTGCCGTATCCGGCAGCGCATCGGCGCCCAGTGCCGGCGCGCCACCGGCGCTTTCCGGCAGGATGAAGCTTTCCGGGTTGGCCGGCAGCGTCATCTCGTTGAGCATGAGCTGCAGCAGCGTGCCGTAAGCCTCGGCCTCACCAACCAGAATCGCGCCGAGCAGCTTGGTCTTGTCAGCGGATACCACCAGCTTCTTGTAGACCTCGGCGGCCTCGTCGACATAGGTGTAGGCCAGCGAACCCGGTGTGGCCGCGTGGGCATCGCCAATCGAGGCGACATCAATGCCCATGAGCTTGAGCTTGGTGGACATGTCGGCGCCCTGGAAGGCGTTGTGGTCCTTGCCGGTGATGTGGTCGGCAGCGACCTGCGCCATCTGGTAGCCGGGCGCCACGAGACCGAAAATCTTGCCGCCCCAGAGCGCGCATTCGCCAATGGCGTAGATGTCGGCATCGGAGGTCTGGCACTGATCGTTGATGACGATGGCACCGCGCTCGCCCATGACCAGGCCGCACTGGCGCGCCAGCTCGTCACGCGGGCGGATGCCGGCGGAGAACAGGATCAGGTCGGTTTCAAGGCTGGAGCCGTCGGCGAAGTTCATGGCATGCCGTGCGGTCTGGCCGTCGACGATTTCTTGCGTGTTCTTGCCGGTGTGTACCTTAACGCCCAGCGCTTCGATCTTGCGGCGCAGCACACGGCCGCCGCCATCGTCGATCTGCACGGCCATGAGGCGCGGTGCGAATTCGACCACATGGGTTTCCAGGCCGAGGTCGCGCAGTGCCTTAGCAGCTTCGAGGCCGAGCAGACCGCCACCAACCACAACACCGACCTTGGACACCGCTGCGCCGGCCTGAATCGCTTCCAGATCTTCAATGGTGCGATAGACCAGGCAGTGCTCACGGTCCTTGCCCGGCAGCGGCGGCACGAACGGGAACGAGCCGGTGGCCAGCACCAGCTTGTCGTAAGGCACCAGCTCGCCGCTGGCGACCGTAACCAGCTTCTTTTCACGATCAATGGACACGGCTTTGGTGTTCAGGTGCAGGAAGACGCCGCTGTCCTTGAAGAAATCGCCTTTGACCAGGCTCAGGTCTTCGGCGGTCTTTCCGCTGAAATAGGCCGACAGATAAACGCGGTCATAAGCGGCGCGTGGCTCTTCCGCCAACACGGTGACTTCGAGCTGGGCAAAACCGGCGCTGTCCTCGACCAGTTGTTCGAGGAATTTATGGCCAACCATGCCATTACCGATAACGACGACTCGCTGTTTGTGACTCATGAACGCACTCCGCAGGTGGCCAGAATATCTTTCAGTTCTGGCTGACAAGAACCGCAATTGGTACCGGCCTTCAGGCAGCGGCCAATGGCAGCAACACTTTCGAGACGCTCCGCAGCAATCGCGCGGCGGATGGTCTTTTCCCCGACCCCGAAGCAGGCACACACGGTGCGCCCGACATCGCTGGCCGGATCCGACGGCCGCCCCGACAACAGGCCGCGACGCGTCAGATCATCGATCTCCTGGCCGAGCTGCCCGCTCAACCAGGCCCGCTCGGGCACATCGGCACCGTTCGTGGCCAGCACCAGCACCGCATGCAGGCGACCGTCCCGAATCTGGGCTCGACGATACAAACCGCGTGCCAAGTCTGAGTATTCCAGCCATTCGCCGTCATTTAATGGCAGCCAGGTATCCGCTAAGGCCTGCAAGTCAACGCTTTCGGCACCGGCCAGCTCATGTCGCCAGCCATTTTCGCCGCGAATGGCCACGGCATAGTCGGTGGCCGGCAGCTCAACCGCGTCCAGATGTAGCCAGAAGCCCTGCCAGGCCGGCTGCCAAGGCGTCACCGCGACCGGCGTGTGCTTGTTTTCAGGCTGGCCGGAGAAGGGGTCGGTGACCGGATTGACCAGTGCGCCGACGCGGCCCTGGCTGCTCAGCGCACCAGTCCAGTGCATTGGCACAAAAACTGTGCGTGATTGCTGCCCGCTGCTGACCTGCACGCGGGCCAGCATCTGGCCCCAGCGCGTGCTCAGCCGCGCCAGCTCGCCGTCACGCAGGCCCTGAGCGGCGGCATCGCGTGGATGCATCTCCACGAAGGGTTCGCTGATGTGGGCCAGCAGTCGCGGCGTGAGGCCGGTACGGGTCATGGTGTGCCACTGGTCGCGGATACGACCGGTATTGAGCACGAAGGGATAATCGGCGCAGGTCGGGTTGTGCGGGGCACGCGGCTTCACCGGCAGCAGGCGCGCCTTACGGTCGGGCGTGAAGAAGCCGCCCTCGGCAAACAGACGGGTCTGGCCGTCCGGGCGACCCATGCGTACCGGCCATTGAACGGGCTTGAGGCTGTCGTAGCGGACGGCATCGAGACCGGCCAGCGCGCTGATGTCGAAGTCGCGCAGAATGCCGTCTGCCGAATTCTCGAAGCCGGACAGCGCCGCGTGCTCGGCGAACACTTCGCCGGCCGACTGGAACGGGAATGCCGCCTCGTAGCCCAGCGCCTGCGCCACGCGCGTGACAATCCACCAGTCCGGCATGGCTTCGCCAGGAGCCGGCAGGAAGGCACGCTGACGCGAGATGCGGCGCTCGGAGTTGGTCACCGTGCCGTCTTTCTCGCCCCAGCCACGCGCCGGCAGCTTGATGTGGGCCAGACGGTTGGTGTCGGTATCGGCAATGCAATCGGACACGATGACGCATTCGGCGCCAGCGAGCGCGGCCTTGACGCGATCGGCATCCGGCATGGATACCACGGGGTTGGTACCCATGATCCAGATCAGCTTGATGTTGCCGCTGTGCACGGCCTCGAACAGATCAACAGCCTTGAGGCCGTTGCTGCGCGCGATCTGCGGGGCCTGCCAGAAGCGCTGCACGAGATCGAGATGCGCCGGATCGGTCAGCTCCATGTGCGCGGCGAGCTGGTTGGCGAGGCCGCCGACTTCGCGGCCGCCCATGGCATTGGGCTGGCCGGTGAGCGAGAACGGGCCGCTGCCGGGCTTGCCGATACGACCGGTGGCGAGGTGGCAGTTGAGCAGGCTGTTGACCTTGTCGGTGCCGGCGCTGGACTGGTTCACGCCCTGCGAATACAGCGTCAGGCTGCGCGGCGTGTTGGCAAACCAGCGATAGAACTGGGCGATGGCATCTTCGTCGAGGCCGGTGGCATCGGCCACTTGCGAGAGCTTGCCGGCGCTGGCCTTGGCCTCGGCCAGCGCGACGCCGAAGCCGGTGGTGTGCTGCGCCAGATAATCGTGATCGATCACGCCCTGCGCCGCCAGATGCGCGAGCAGACCGTTGAACAGCCAGACATCGCTGCCCGGCTTCAGCGGCAGATGCAGGTCGGCAATCTCGTTGGTGCCGGTCGCACGCGGATCGATGTTGACCACGCGCAAGCCTGGCCGGCGCTGCTTTTCGGCCTTGATACGCTGGAACAGCACCGGATGGCACCAGGCCGTGTTGGAACCAGTGAGCACGATCAGATCAGCCAGCTCGAAGTCTTCGTAGCTGTTCGGCACGGTGTCCGAACCGAAGGCACGCTTGTGCCCGGCCACGCTCGACGACATGCACAGACGCGAGTTGGTATCGATGTTGGCGGTGCCGAGAAAGCCCTTCATGAGCTTGTTGGCGACGTAGTAGTCCTCGGTCAGCAACTGGCCGGAGACGTAGAACGCGACGGCATCGCGCCCGTACTGCGCCTGTACGCGACGAATCTCGCTGGCGATGGTATTGGCGGCGTCATCCCAGCTCGTGCGCTGACCGCGCACTTCCGGGTACAGCAGGCGGCCTTCCAGGCTGATGGTTTCGCCCAGCGCCGAGCCCTTCGAGCACAGGCGGCCGAGGTTGGCCGGATGCGCCGTGTCACCCTCGATACGCACCTGCCGGCTGGCTACATCCTCAACCGTGGCGATCACGCCACAACCTACGCCGCAGTAGGCGCAGGTGGTATGAACCGAACCTGCATCATCGTGCAGGGCAATACGATTGGCATCAAGCAGCACCGTGCCGCCCACACCTTCAAGCTGCAGCGACATCTTCGCCCCCTGCTCCAAACAACAATTGATCGCGCAGATGCGTCACATCGCGGCCCTCACGAATCAAATCAAAATACCAGCCGCCGTCCTGCGTGTCGCCGTAGAGCACCGCGCCGACCAAGCGACCACCGAGCACACACAGCTTCTTGTAAGTCCCGCGTGACGGATCACGGTAATACAGCTTGTCGGCCTCGGCATGGCTGAACTCCCCGGCCGAAAACAGTGCCACACCGCTGATCTTCAGCGTCGTGGCCGTCGGCTTCTGTTCATAGCGGCTGATGCCCATCTCGGCGAGATGGTTAGCGCAGACCTTGGCCTGGTCGTACAAAGGTGCGACAAGGCCAAAAAGCGCACCACGATGTTGCACGCACTCGCCAACCGCATAAACACGGGGGTCGAAGGTCTGCATGGTGTCATTGACGAGAATGGCTTTGTCCACCTGCAAGCCGATGGATCGTGCCAGTGCCACATTAGGGCGCACGCCCACAGCCATCACCAGTAAATCGCAGGGCAGCTCGGTGCCATCCTTGAAATGCAGGGCAGTGAGCTTGCCGGTCTCGGCATTGTGGCTGATGTGCGAAGTCACGGCCGATACCTTGAAGGCTATGCCCTTGGCTTCCAGCGCCGCCCGCAGCAGGCTGGACGCCTCTTCATCGAGCTGGCGATTGAGCAGATAGGCGGCGTCATTGACCACGGTCACGGCCATGCCCTGCTTGACCAAGCCATTGGCGGCCTCCAGCCCGAGCAGGCCGCCACCGAGCACGACCACGCGCGGTAGCGTCGCAGAAGGCTCGAGCATGCGGCGAACATCGGCGATATCGCGGAAGCTGATCACATCCGGATGATCGTGGCCGGGCATGGGAATCATGAACGGTACCGAGCCGGTAGCCAGCAGCAAGCGGTCATAGCCAACGACCACGCCCTGATCGGTGGTGACGCTACGCTGCACGCGATCCACGCCGGTCACGGTATGGCCCGCCAGCAGCGTGATGCCACGCTCGGCATACCAGCTCAGCGGGTGAATGACGATGTCCTCAAAGGCCTTTTCACCGGCCAGCACCGGCGACAACATGATGCGGTTGTAGTTGCCATGCGGCTCGCGACCGATGACGGTGATATCGTACTTGTCGGGCGCCAGCTGCAGCAGCTCCTCGACGGTACGCATACCGGCCATGCCGTTGCCGATGACCACCAGTTGCATTCGGGCCATAAGACCATTCCCACAAACAAGGTAAGTAATGGCGTGCCCAAAGCAAGAGCCATGCCATGCACCGAGCTGGTGCTTCTGCCGAATGCTTATGGCACGGCATTTGCTTTAGCGCATCGTACCGCTACTGGTCGTTTCTGGAGAACTTGCATCATGGCCTTCCGCTTCCCTATTCCCTTGATGAACTGGCAGGAACCGCGTATTCGCACCCTGCACTTCACCTGGATGGCCTTCTTCATCACCTTCCTGATCTGGTTCGCGCATGTCTCGCTGATGCCGATGATCAAGGAAACCATGATGCTCACCGACAAGCAGGTGAAGGCATTCCTGATTCTCAACGTGGCGCTGACCATTCCGGCGCGCATCCTGATCGGCATTCTGGTCGACAAGTACGGCCCTCGTCGCAGCTACAGCCTGCTGCTGCTGATCTGCGGCTTCCTCTGCTTGGGCTTCGCCGCTGCACAGACTTTTGAACAGCTCGCGGTGATGCGCTTCCTGCTCGGCTTCACCGGCGCTGGTTTCGTCATCGGCATCCGTCTCGTCAGCGAGTGGTTCCCGGCGCGTGAAGTCGGCATCGCTGAAGGCATTTACGGCGGCTGGGGTAACTTCGGCGCGGCAGTTGCCAAAATCTCCATGCCTATCCTCGCCATCAGCGTGTTTGGCGGCGAGTTCGGCTGGCGCTATGCCATCGCCCTCACCGGCGTGATCGCGATTCTGTACAGCGGCGTGTTCTATCACAATGTGCGCGACACCCCGAAAGGCGCGACCTACTTCAAACCGAAGAAGACCGGCGGCCTGGAGGTCACCAGCAAGGGTGACCTGGTGTTCTACATGCTGGTCAACCTGCCGATCTACCTGATTCTTTATGTGCTGGCCTGGCGCCTGTCGCCAACCGGTCTCGACATCATCAGCACGACTTTCACGGAAATCTGCTACGGCATCATCACCTTCCTGATGGTCTGGCAGTCGTGGAAGATCTGGCAGGTGAACCGTCATCTGACCACCGAAGTCATTCCCACCACACAGCGCTACAAGTTCAAGCAGGTCGCCATTCTCAACCTCGCCTACCTGGCCTGCTTCGGCTCGGAAATCGCTGTGGTGTCCATGCTGCCGCTGTTCTACGGCGAAACCTTCGGCCTCACACCGGCCCTGCTCGGGCTGATGGCGGGTTCCTTCACCATCATGAACCTCGTGGCACGCCCGGCTGGCGGCCTGATTTCCGACAAGATCGGTCGTCGCAAGGTGCTGATGGCTTGCTTGGCGATCCAGACCGCTGGCTACGCGCTGCTGTCGCAGGTTAATGCCGGCTGGGGCATCGCGCTGGCCGTGGTGGTCACGCTCGGAACATCAATCTTCGTACAGGCTGCCTGTGGCGCCGTGTACTCGGTGGTGCCGCTGATCCAGCGCCGCATGACCGGCCAGATTGCCGGCATGGCAGGTGCCTACGGGAATGTGGGCGGCGTGTTCTTCCTGACCGTGCTCTCTTTCGTCAGCCCGATGACCTTCTTCTTCGTCATTGCTGGCGTGTCCGCACTGGCCTTTGCCGCTGCCCACTTCCTCGATGAGCCGCGCGGGCATATCGTAGAGGTCGACGAGGACGGTAATGTCCAGATGATTGCTGTTAGCTGACAAGTGAGCTGATGTGACAGAGCCCGATCAACGCAACACACTTCAACTCAGCGTTGCCCAGCGCTCCCTTGCCGGCGTCAAACCCGGCAATGAGGATGCCCTGGGCATTCGTCTTCCTGATGCCAGCGAGCGCCATCGTGGCGCATCGCTGGTCATCGCCGATGGCGTGAGCAGTGCCGATGCCGGCCGCCAAGCCGCCGAAGCCGCCGTGCAAGGCTTTCTCAGCGACTATTACGCCACGCCCGACACCTGGTCCATCCAGAGTGCCGGCGAGCGCGTGGTCACCGCCATCAACCACTGGCTGCATGGCCGGGGTCAGGCGCATGCCGAGAATCAGGGCTGGCTCACCACCTTCACAGCGCTGGTCTTGCGTGGCCGCAGCGCACACATCCTGCACATTGGCGACACCCGTGTGTACCGCCTGCGTGGCGAAACACTGGAGCCGTTGACGCAGGACCACTGCACGCGTATCAATGCCGACACCACCTACCTGAGCCGCGCGCTGGGCATGGATTGGCGTGTCGACATCGACTATCGCCACAGCGACATCGAGCCCGGCGACCTGTTTCTGACCTGCAGCGACGGTGTTCACGGCTTCATCGCCAACCCGCAGCTGAAGCAGCTGCTGCGCGATCAGCAGCATGATCTGGAGGCACTGGCCGATACCCTGCTCGCCACCGCACTGGCGCAAGGCAGCAACGACAACCTGTCCTGCCAGCTGGCACGTGTGGAGTCGGTCGGGCTCGATACGCACGACGAACTCGGCCAGCAGCAGGCACGCCTGCCGGTGCCACCGGGCCTGCTCGCCGGACAAACGCTGGATGGCTATTTCGTGGAAGCCGAGGTGCATGCCAGCCCGCGCAGCCACCTCTACCGCGTGCGAGACAGCAAGACCGGCCAGCTCTTCGCGCTGAAAGCCCCGAGCGTGCAATTCGAGGACGACGAGGACTATCGCGCGCACTTCGCCATCGAAGGCTGGATAGGCCAGCGCATCACGCACAAGAACCTGATCCGCATTCATCCGCCGACGCGCACGCCGCAGTGCCTGTACCACATCATGGACTGGCTAGAAGGCGAGTCGCTGGCCGGCTGGCAGGCGCGGCAGACACGCGTCGATATCGGCACCGTGGTCGGCTTCGCGCGCCAGATCGTGGCCGGCCTGCGCGCCCTGCATCGCCGCGATACGCTGCATCAGGACCTGAAGCCCGACAATATTCTGCTGTGCAACGACGGCACGCTGAAGCTCATCGACCTCGGCTCGGCCCGCGTGGCCAGCTTGCAGGAGTCGTCGCCACGCGATGTGCTGGACCGACCTGGGGCCGCCGACTATGCCGCGCCGGAATATGCACTGGGCATGGCACGTGATACTCGCGCCGATCAGTTTTCGCTGGGCGTGACGATCTATGAGTTACTGACCGGGCAACATCCGTATGGCGAAGGCTACGATCAGGCACAGACACCAGCAGCTTTTCATCAGCTGCGTTATGTCAGTGCCTGCAAGTACAACCCGCATCTGCCACTCTGGTTCGATGCTGCCTTGCGCAAGGCCTGCGCCATCAATGCCGACAATCGCTACGAGGCACTCAGTGAGCTGCTGCTGGATCTGGAGCGACCGAATCCGGGTCTGACGCCGAATCAGCGCTTGCCGTGGATCGAGCGTGACCCGGTAAAGTTCTGGAAGTGGCTGGCTCTGCTGGCCGTGGCAGGAAATGCATGCTGGCTGGTGATGGCACTGCTGCCCTGAACACCGCATCAGCAGGATGAAAAACGGCCCGCGAGGGCCGTTTTTCAATCACACCGCATATCAGCCGTCGTCAGAACTTGTAATCCGCCTGCAGCATGAGCTTGGTGACATCCTGGCTATAGGCAAACTGGGTGCCTGGGGTGGTAATGTCGCCTGTGCCGTTGAAGTGTGCGAGCTTGATCATGCCGCTCAACTGCGGCGTGAAGGTCTTGCTGACGCTGGCATCAATCTCGGTACCGAAAGTGATATCACCGCTTTCAGCCTTGAAATGGTGATAGGCGGCAGCCAGACCAAGACCATAGGCCTTGCCGCTGACCTTGATGTTGCTATCAACCAGACCGCCGTTGGGGGTGACCAGAAAACGGTCGGCCCAGCCATTAAAGGCATGCAGCGTGGCCAGGGGCGTGGCGAATTTCGTGTCCAGCTTCTCCTGCTGCAATTTCACCACGGCTTTGCCGAAATCATAGCCGAGCTGAATATCCTGATAATCCGCGTCGGGGACATTGGCCTCCGTTCCGTCGGCATAGGCAAGCTGACGACCGAAAGACAGGTCATACACGATATTGCCCTTCTTGCCATCGACACGGATCACGCGGTATTCGCGGCTACGCACAGTAGATGCATTGGCCAGCAGGAAGTTGGCAGCAGGCGTGAGGCTAGCAGCTTCCTTGCCTTCCAGGCCGGCCCAGAACAGAGTCACACTGGCCCCCATCGGTGCCCGCGCTTTCAGATTCACGATGGGCAGACGAATATCGCCCTGCTGGCCGCTGATCATGGCTACCTTGCTGGCATAAGTGGCCTGCAGATCGAGCCAGGACAGCAGTTTGGCCTTTTCGTAGCTGATGGCAGTGAAGGTCTGGTCATCCTGACGCCAGGCCACATCACCGATAAAGCGGGCATTGTTGTAGACCACTTTCTGCTTGCCGACCTTGAAGCCGTAACCTGCGAGGTAGGCCTGATTGACCGCTGTACGCTCAGGGTCAACCACTTCCGCGAACTGCGGCTTGGGCTGCACGACACGGATATGATAATCGTCACCCAGTGCTCGAATATCCTCAGCCTCGACATAGGCCGTCACGCCCGAAATCGGAGCGGTCTTGTAACCTAATACCGTACGCACGATAAATGCCTTGGCCGGATCGGCGGCGGCAACGCCATCGTCGTCAACAAACTCGATGCGGGGACGCACCTGGAAAGTTGCCTTGCCCGCCTTGATGGCATCGGTAAAAACATCGGCAGCATGCACTTCGGCAATCGCCAGCGACAACAGTGACATCGTCAAAATCAGCTTTTTCATGATCACATCTCCAAGTTTAGGGGTATCGCAAAGATCAGGCCGCTGGCCGCTTTTCTTTCTGATAAAGAAACTCGAGCACACTCGAGCGCAGGTGGTGGTAAGCCGGGTTTTCAGCCAGTGCAAGGCGCTCGCGCGGACGCGGCAGGTCAACGGTGAGAATGTCGCCGATGACGGCTGCCGGGCCGTTGCTGAGCATCACGATGCGATCCGAGAGCAGCACGGCTTCATCTACATCGTGGGTGACCATGACCACCGTCGACTGGGTTTTTGCCACGATGCCGAGCAGCTCATCCTGCAGATGAGCACGCGTCAGCGCGTCGAGCGCACCGAAGGGCTCGTCCATGAGCAGTACACGTGGCTCCATGGCAAGGGCTCGCGCAATGCCGACACGCTGCTTCATGCCGCCGGAAATTTCCTGAGGACGCTTCTGTGCCGCGTGGGTAAGACCTACCAGTGCCAGTGCCGCATCCGTACGCGCTTTCAGCTGCGCCTTGCTTTCGGTCTCGGCAAATACGCGCTCGACCGCAAGATAGACATTGGCATAGCAGGTCAGCCAGGGCAGCAGCGAATGATTCTGGAAAACCACGCCGCGATCCGGACCCGGACCGGCAATTTCACGACCGGCACAAATGAGATGGCCGGTGGTCGGCAAGGTCAGGCCGGCAATCAGATTAAGCAACGTCGATTTGCCACAGCCGGAGTGGCCGATGAGGGTTATGAACTCGCCCTGCTCGATGGTCAGATTGATGTTGCGCAGCGCCGTGAAACTGCCCTTGGCCGTTTCAAAGGTCATGCCGACATCGGAAATTTCAACAAACTTTTTCTGCAGACTCATGACGTTTCTCCAGCTCAGTATTCGAAGCGACGTGCGAGCAACACCAGAGCCTGCTCGAGGAACAGACCGATGAGACCGACGACGAAGATGGCGATGAGAATGTGTGCGACGTTGAGGTTGTTCCACTCGTCCCAGACCCAGAAACCGAGACCGGTACCACCCGTCAGCATTTCAGCGGCAACAATCACCAACCAGGCCACGCCGATGGCCAGACGCACACCGGTCAGCAGATAGGGCAGCACGGCAGGAAAAAGGATGGTGGTGAGCACCTTCCATTCGCTGAGATTGAGCACCCGAGCGACATTGAGATAGTCCTGCGGGACCTGACGGACACCGGCAGCAGTATTCAGAATCATCGGCCAGATGCTGGAGATGAAGATCACCCAGATTGATGCCGGCTCGGCCTTCTGAAACACCAGCAGACCAATCGGCAGCCAAGCCAGCGGCGACACCGGCCGCAGCAGGCCCATGATCGGCGACAGCATGCCGGAGATGAATGCCGAGCGTCCGACAATGAAGCCGAGCGGAATGCCGACCAGTGCCGCCATGCCAAAACCGAGGCCGACACGACCCAGCGAGTGCAGAACATTCCAGCCTATGCCCATGTCGTTCGGTCCATTCTCATAGAACGGATCGGCAAAAAGCTCGACCGCAGAGACCCAGGTCACGCCAGGGCCCGGCAGATCGCTGCGAAAGCCGGCCAGCATCTGCCAGGCCAGCAAAAACATCAGCACACCCAGTACAGGCGGCAACACATTCAGAGCATGGGCCTGCAGCTTGCGGCGACGCAGACGAATCTGCTCGGCAGCAAGATTGGCAGGCAAGGCAGCACTAAATTTCAACATGAGTCTCTCCTCTGCCGAGGCGCGGACGCCCCGGCTTTTGCATGACAACAGATATTGCGTGACGCCGGTCAGGCGGCGATCAGCTCAAGCCAATGCGATCAGGCGCGAATGGCGAAGCTGGCGGCATAGGCTTTCGGGTCTTTGCCATCCCAGACCTTGCCATCGATGAGCTTGCTGGTGCGCATCAGCGACTTCGGCACCGGCACGCGCGCCATCGACGCCGCCTGCTTGTACAGATCGATCTGGTTGATCTGCTTGGCCACACCGAGATAGTCCGGATCGGTGCTCAGCAAGCCCCAGCGCTTGTGCTGGGTCAGGAACCACATGCCATCTGAGAGATACGGGAAGTTGGTCTGACCATCGCGGAAGAAGGCCATGGCGTGCTTATCCTGCCACTTGCGGCCGAGGCCATCCTCATACTGGCCGAGGAAACGACCGGCAATGACCTCTTCCGGAGCATTCACATAGGACTTGTCGGAAATCAGCTTGGCCACCAGAGGGCGATTCTTCGGATTGTCGATCCAGCGCGACGCATCGAGTACGGCAGCCACCAGAGCACGCGCCGTGTTCGGATTCTCTTTCACCCATGCAGCGGTAGTGCCCAGCACTTTTTCCGGATGGTCGGTCCAGACATCCTGCGACGTCGCCACGGTGTAGCCGATGTTGTCGGCGATGGCGCGGGCATTCCACGGCTCACCAACGCAGTAGCCGTCCATGTTGCCGACGCGCATGTTGGCGACCATCTGGGGTGGCGGCACCACGATGTTCTTCACATCCTTGAGCGGATTCACGCCCTGCGACGCCAGCCAGTAGTTCAGCCACATGGCGTGGGTGCCGGTCGGGAAAGTATTGGCGAAGGTGTATTCGCGCGGGTTGGCCTTGATGTGCTTGGCCAGCGATGGGCCATCCTTCACACCCTGATCAAGCAGCTGGCGCGACAGCGTGATGCCCTGGCCGTTGTTGTTCAGGCTCATCAGCACGGCCATGTCATTCTTGATGCCGCCAATGCCGAGCTGGACACCGTAGATCAGACCGTAAAGCACATGCGAGGCATCCAGCTCTCCGTTGACCAGCTTGTCGCGCACACCAGCCCAGCTGGCTTCTTTGCTCGGAATGATCTCGATACCGTACTTCTTGTCGAAGCCCATGGCTGCTGCAACCACAATCGATGCGCAATCCGTGAGCGGGATGAAGCCGACCTTGACCTGTGTCTTTTCCGGCTTGTCGCTGCCGGCCGCCCAGGCACCGCTAGACACACTCATACTCACGCCTCCTGCCAATGTGGCAGCGCCCATAAAAGCACTGTTCCTGATGAAGTCCCGGCGATTGCTGACCAGGGTTCCGGCTGCCTTGTTGCTGTCTTCACTCATGTCCGTACTCCACGTCTTGGGCTACTAGAATCAAAAAACCAACTCAAAAAAAAACGCCCGCACCGCTTTCGCGATACGGACGCCGTTGTCCGAAATGTCACCTCAAACGAGGCCACATCAGTCAAATTGTCACGACAACAGGAGGGATCCGTTGTCGCGTGTACAGGCTTGAACTGCACATCAGGGCTAAAGCAGAAAGCGTGCCAATGTTTGAGTTTGTGCTCGAAAGCTAGCCTGCGCCGCTCTCGCCAGCCTTCGCCAGCAGCGTACGCGCGACCTGACCTAGGCTTTCGCCACGATCCATCGCTCTCTGCCGCAGAGCATCGAAAGCCGCCTGCGGACTGCATTTGCGGCTCTCGCTGAGCCAGTCCTTGGCGCGCTCGATATCGCGCCGGTCACTCAAGGCCTGACGCAGGCTGTCGACCTCGTCACGCAAGGTGCGCTCGCGTGATACCAGCACATCCAGTACGGGCAACAGCGCCGCCAGATGCACCACATCAGCGCCAAAACCGGTATACACCGCAAAGCCGGCACGGCTGACACGCTGCGACAAGCCCTGATCCAGACCCTGGCCGAGCAGCAACAGCGGGGTATCCAGACCGAACGGGGCATAGCAAAGCTGCTCCACGCTGTCACGCAACGGATCGGTGTAGTCAACAAGCACCACATTGGGGCGCATGGCCGTGACCAGCGCTTCGAGATGCATCAGACGTGAAGCAGGCAGCGTTTCCACGGCGTGGCCGGCATCCAGCAGCAAGCGCCCGAGCGAGTCGGAGCGCGTTCCTGGTTCACCGAGCAAGAGCACACGCAACATGAGAAAAACCCACAGCTAATTTGCGCAAGCCAAGCAATCGCTGTGCCATAGCCGTTTTACCTGCATTAGAATGAGCAGCATCAACGTCCACCCAGTCCCGGATAATCCAGATGAATCGCCTGCTTGCCACCACCTTGTTGTCTTCGCTGATGCTCAGCGCCCCTGCCTACGCCTTTGTCGTGCCAAATCCGCCTGTCCTCGAAAACAAGGCCTATGTGGTCATGGATGCCGACTCAGGTCGCGTCCTCGCCGCCAGCAATCCGGACCAGCAACTTGAGCCGGCCTCGCTGACCAAGATGATGACCAGCTATATTGTCGAGCACTCGCTGGTAACCGGCCGACTGAAAGAAACCGACCCTGTACTGGTCAGTGAATATGCCTGGTGTCGAGGCACCAGCGCCGAGTCCTGCATGTATCTGCCACTGAACAGCTCGGCCTCGGTCATCGACATGCTGCGCGGCGTCATCATCCAGTCCGGCAACGATGCCTCCAAGGCGCTGGCCGAGCACATCGGCGGCTCGGAACCCGCTTTTGCCGAGATCATGAATGCCGAAGCCAAGCGTCTCGGCATGAAGAACACCAACTTCATGAACGCCACCGGTCTGCCCGACCCGGCGCATGTCACTACTGCCCGCGATATGGCAACGCTGGCCAAGGCCATCATCCGTGACAACCCGAAGTACTATCCGATCTACGCGGAAAAGGAATTTACCTACAACAACATCAGGCAGGGCAACCGCAATGCTCTGCTCTATACAGACCCCAGTGTTGACGGCCTGAAAACCGGTCATACCGAAGCTGCGGGTTACTGCCTTGTGGCCTCCAGCAAGCGTGGCAACATGCGCCTGATCACGGCGGTCATGGGCACCAACAGCATGCAGGCGCGCGCCGATCAGACACGTGCATTGTTCAGCTGGGGTTTCAGCAGCTATGAAACCATCAAGCCGCTGAATGCCGGCAAAGTGCTAGGTAGCGCTCAAGTCTGGTTTGGCAGCGAAGATAATGTCACCGCCGGCCTCGATCGCGACCTCTCGATCACGCTGCCGCGCGGCCAGAAAGACAAGGTTCAGGCCGTGACTCGCCTGATGCCGGACCTGGAAGCCCCCATCGCCAAAGGCCAGAAAGTTGGCGAAGTCGTCGTCACGCTCGACGGCAAGACCATTGCCACGCAACCGGTCGTGGCCATGGAAGCCGTGGAAGAGGCCAACTTCGTGGTGCGCCTCTGGCATCACCTGAAACGCTTTCTGAGCAACCTGTTCTGATTCTGACTTTGCCGGCACGAGGATAGACATATGGAGCGCAAGCCCACCGACATCCTGCATGAGGAGCTCTGGCAGTTCCCCATGGACTACCCGCTGAAAGTCATGGGCGAAACCCGCTTTCCGATGGCACAAATCGTCGCCGACATCATTCGTCGCCATGTGCCTGACTTTGATCCGGCCAGCCTCGATATGGTGCCGTCATCCAAAGGCACCTATGTGTCGGTGCGCGCATGCTTCCGGGTCGAGCGCAAGGAGCAGATCAACGGCCTCTACGCCGATCTCGCTGCCGAACCGATGATCAAGAAGGTGCTCTGATGCTGCCAGCGCTGCAGGTCAGCTGGCTCGGTCGGCGCGATTACGCGCCGACCTGGCAGGCCATGCAGACGCTGACGCAAACGCGCGATGCCGCTACACCAGACCAGCTCTGGCTGCTCGATCACCCCCCCGTCTACACCCAAGGCCAGGCCGGCAAGCCCGAGCATCTGCTGCTCACCGGCAGCATCCCTGTGGTGCAGTCGGATCGCGGCGGCCAGGTCACCTATCACGGCCCCGGCCAGCTCGTCGGCTATCTGCTGATTGATCTCGACCGCCTCGGCCTCGGCCCGCGCGCCTTCGTCGAAGCGGTGGAAGATGCCCTCGCGGCCGCCGTGCGCAGCTTCGGCATAAACGCCGTCGCCAATCGTGATGCCCACGGCGTCTATGTCGATGGCCGCAAGATCGCCTCCATCGGCATGCGCATCCGTCGCGGCTGCAGCTATCACGGCTTTTCGCTGAATGTGGACATGGATCTGGCGCCGTTTCGCGGCATCAACCCCTGCGGCTACGCCGGCCTCGACATGTGCCAGCTGCGTGACTTCGTGCCGAATCGCGCCAGCCTCATGGCCGAGGCACGCGCGGCGGTCATCGGCGGCCTGCAGCAATATCTGCCACAACTCGACCTTGGTCTAAGTTCCCGCGCCTAGACGCTGTCAACGCCTTGCACCATAGTCGCAGCCAGGATACTCACAAGCCGCTACTCTGGAGTCAGGCATGCCACACTGGCTGCTACCGGTCATCTCGCTGCTCTACATCAGCCTGCTCTTCGCCGTCGCGTACTGGGGCGACAAACACAGCCCACGCCTGTCTTCAGCGCAACAGAATCTGCTCTACAGCCTAACCCTCGCGGTCTATTGCACCTCGTGGACGTTCTACGGGGCGGTCGGCGCCACGGTCACCGGCGGCTGGTCCTACCTGCCCATCTATCTCGGCCCGTTCCTGTTCATTGTCTTTGGCCGCTCGCTGCTGGAACGCATGGTGCTGATCAGCAAGGCCCGCTCCATCACCAGCATTGCCGACTTCATCGCCGCTCGTTATGGCAAAGCCCAGAGCCTGGCGGCGATGGTCACCGTCGTCGCCATCATTGGCGCCCTGCCCTATATCGCGTTGCAGCTAAGAGCCGTCGCCATGAGTGTCGATGTGCTCAGCGCCGCCGGCCTCGGCACTGCCTTTCCGACCGCCGATACCGCGCTCTGGACCAGCCTGCTGCTGGCACTGCTGGCCATGCTCTTCGGCACCCGCCAGATCGATGCCACCGAGCATCATCAAGGTCTCATGTTTGCCGTTGCGCTGGAGTCGCTGGTCAAGCTCGTGGCCCTGCTGGCCGTGGCCTGGTTTGCCTGGGATGGCCTGCAAGCCTTGCCCGCCGGCTGGCAGCACGATGTGCGTCTGGATCATCTGCTGCGCCCTGACACCCTGCCCACCGGTTTCATGGCTCAGCTGCTGCTCGCCTTTCTCGCCATGATGTGTCTACCGCGCCAGTTTCATGTCGCCGTGGTGGAATGCAACGATGTACGTCAGGTGCGGCAAGCACCGATCTGGTTCGGCTTGTACCTCGTGCTGATCGCCGTGGCCGTGCTGCCGATTGCCAGCATGACGCTGCTCGATCCGCGCCTGGCCGGCATCCACCCCGATACCGCCGTGCTCGCCCTGCCTCTCAGGCTCGGCTCTGAGCCGCTGGCCATGCTCGCCTTCATCGGCGGCTTTTCGGCGGCGGCCGGCATGGTCATCGTTGCCTCCGTGGCGCTGTCCACAATGATCTGTAACGACCTCGTGGTGCCGCTGCTGCTGCGTTTCGGCCGCTTCGGGCAGCAGCCCATGCCCAGCCTGCTGCTGTGGATACGGCGCTGTGCCATCCTGTCGCTGGCACTGCTCGGCTATGGTTACTACCGGCTGCTCGCCGAGTTCTCACAGCTGGCCGCGGTCGGCCTGCTCGCCTTCTCGGCCGTCGCCCAGTTTGCACCGGCACTGATCGGCGGCCTGTTCTGGCGTGGCGGCTCGCGCCAGGGCGTCATGGCCGGGCTGGTCGCCGGCTTTGCCATCTGGCTGTACACACTGATGCTGCCGGCGCTGTTGCCGGCACTCGGCTTCGACAGCAGCTGGCTCCGCCACGGCCTGCTCGGGTTTGACTGGCTGAGACCACAGGCCCTGTTCGGCCTCACCGGCTGGGATGCGCTGACTCACGGCACGTTCTGGTCGCTGCTGATCAATATCGCCCTGTTTGTGCTGGTCTCGCTGCGCTTCCGGCCCGGCATCAGCGAGCAGCTGGAAGCCACGCCATTTCTCGACCCCTATGCCAGCGAAGCGGAAAACCTGCACAGCGCCGAGTGGCATCGCCTGCCCTTGAGCGAGCTGCATGCGCTGGTCGCGCGCATCCTTGGTCACGACGCCACCCAGCAGGCGTTCGAGCAGTTTGCTCGCGGCCGCATGCAGCATCTGGATCTGCGTCGTCCGGCCAGTCGCGGCTGGGTACAATTTTCCGAGCGCCTGCTCGCCGGGGCCATGGGCACTTCCTCGGCCCGCGCCTTGCTGACCACCGTGCTGCGCGGCTCCGGTCTGGAGATTGGCCAGGTCGTGGCCCTGCTCGATCAAAGCTCGCAGCTGCAGCGCTTCAATCGCGGCGTGCTCAGCACCATGATGGAACACATCGAGCAGGGTATCAGCGTGGTCGATGCCGACATGAAGATGGTCGCCTGGAACAGTCGCTATCTGGAACTTTTCGACTACCCGGAAGGCATGGTCTACGCCGGCGGCTCGGTTGCTGATCTGATCCGCTACAACGCCGAGCGCGGTGAGTGCGGCCCCGGCGACGTGGATGCACATGTGGCCAAGCGCATCGCCTACATGCGCCAGGGCAGCCCGCATGTCTTCGAACGCACACGCGCCGATGGCAAGGTGCTGGAGCTGCGCGGCCGGCCTATCCCCGGCGGCGGCTTTGTCACCACCTACGCCGATGTCACGCACTTCAAGCAAGCTGAACGAACGCTGGCCAACGCCAAGGAAGCGCTGGAAATTCGCGTCGCCCAGCGCACCGTCGAGCTGGAAACCGCGCTGCAGGCGCAGCAGCAGGCCAAGCTCCAGGCCGAGCAAGCGAACCAGTCAAAAACACACTTTCTCGCCGCCGCCAGCCACGACCTGCTGCAACCCATGAATGCCGCGCGCCTATTTTCCTCGGCGCTTAGCCAGCACCCCGACCTCAGCGGCGATGCCCACCAGCTCGCCCGTCAGGTCGACAGCTCCCTGCGCGGGGCCGAAGAGCTGCTCTCGGCCCTGCTCGACATATCCCGCCTCGATGCCGGCGCGCTGAATCCGCATCTGGAGCCCATCGCGCTCTGCGACATGCTGCGCGAGCTCACGGAGCAGGTGCGCCCGGTGGCCGAGCAGCGGCATCTGCAACTGCGCCTGCATCTGCCGACAGCAGCGGTGTGGATACGCAGCGACCGGCAATGGCTGCGGCGCATCCTGCAAAACCTGATCAACAATGCCCTGCGCTATACCCGTGAGGGCGGCGTGCTCATCGGCCTGCGTCGTGAAGGCCGTGATTGGCGCATCGAAGTCCGCGATACCGGCCCCGGCATTCCGGCCGGCAAGCAGGCGCAAATCTTTCAGGAGTTCCAGCGCGGCGGCGAAGCATCGCCCTGGGGCGAGAAAGGCATGGGTTTGGGACTGGCCATTGTCGACCGCATGGCACGCCTGCTGCAGCATCCGCTCGCGGTCAGCTCGGCACCCGGTCGCGGCGCCTGCTTCACGGTGACGGTGCCCGCGATCGCGGCACAGGCTGCCAACGCCACAGTCGAATCTGCCACCGTGCACGATGGCAATCTGCAAGGCCTGCGCGTGCTCTGCATCGACAACGAACCCGACATTCTGGCCGGTATGCAGGCTCTGCTCAGCCGCTGGGGCTGCACCGTCTTCACCAGTGGCGATGGCGCTGGCGCACGGCAATTGCTGGCAGAAAAAGACCCGCAAGTGGTGCTGGCCGATTATCATCTCGCCGATAATGAAGATGGCTTGCTGCTGTTGCGCGAACTCAGTGCCGGCCGTGCCGGTGCGCTGGTCACCGCCGACCATACCGACGAGGTCGCCAGCCAAGTCCGCAACGCCGGCCTCGGCCTGCTGCGCAAGCCCGTCAAACCCGCTGCCTTGCGCGCTTTCCTGAGTGCGCAAACGCGCTAACGCTCCGGAGTGTGCTGGGCATGAGTGAAAAAATTGCCGTCATCGGCAGCGGCATGGCCGGCCTGGCCGCCGCCCGCCTGGCGCATCTGGCCGGACAGCAGGTCACCGTGTTCGAGGCGCAGCAGCAGCGCGGTATGGATGCGCACAGCCTGAATATCCACGGCGGCCTGGTCGATGTGCCGCTACGCGTGATGAGCCCGCTGGCCTGGCAAAGCGTGCTGACGCTGGCCGAGCAGGTCGGTGTCAGCACCTTCCCGGTCGATACCTTCACCTCCTGCAGCTGGGATGATCGCAGTACCTGGTTTCGCAGCAGCCGTCTGCCGTTCGTGGGACTGCCCTGGGTTGGCTCATGGCGGCATTTGAACGTGCAGACGTTGACGCTGGCACGCGGCCTGAAACAGCTTGCCGCAGCCACCGAAACCCTACGCAGCAATCCGCAAGACACGCGCCTGCTCAGCGAGTTTCTCGCCGACGAGGGATTTCAGCCCATCTTCTGGCGCGGCCTGATCCTGCCCATCCTGACCACGATCTGCACCTGCCGCGAATCGCATTTGATGGCGTGGCCGGCGCGCGACCTCATGCTGCTGGTCGATACCATCCTGCACGGCAGCACGCTGCGTCGCCTCACCGGCGGCACGCCGGCGCTGGTCGCCGGACTGGCTCAGGGCCTCAACTTCATCAGCGGCAGCCCGGTGGTCGAGGTCAGTCATCTGGAGAACGGCCAGCTGCAAGTGCGCAACGCCCGTGGCGACAGCGATGCGTTTGATCGCATCATCGTCGCCACCCAGGCCAATCAGCTCGACTTCCTGAGCCCGGCGGATTACCCGCGCGAGCGCGCGCTCCTGCAAGGCATCCGCTTCGATCACGGCGAACTCTGGGTACACAGCGACACCCGATTTCTGCCACGCCGGCACAGCGAATGGAGCGCGCTCAACTTCCAGATGTCACGTGATTTGAAAGACGCCATGTTCACGGTGCTGGTCAATGCCGTGGAACCGACGCTGGCCGGGGCCCCACCCGTGCTGCAGACCTGGAACCCGCTGTTCGAGCCAGCTCCGGAGCAGGTCATCGCCCGTGTGCCGCTGGCGCGCGCCGTGGTTCATGCCGGTACCCGCAGCGTGCAGGAGCAGCTCGCCACCCTGCATGCCGAGCCGGATCGTCGCGTGTTTTTCTGCGGCTCCTGGGCCTACCCCGGCGTACCGCTGCTGGAGTCTGCTGTGCGTTCGGCGCAGGCCGTCGCAGCCGCGCTGCAAACGACCCGGCAGACTGAGGCGATGGCCGCCCGCCCATGACCGACAGCACAGCCTCATTCGCGATTGCGCAGACTCTGCTGGATGCCGACATGCCATCGCCAGCGTGGACCAATCTCGGCTGCTGGCAACGGCCCGATGGCTCACCGCTGACGCAGTACATCGACGCGGCCGGAGAACTCGCCGCTCGCGTTGGCGCGGCGGCCATCACCGCACCCAGGCAATGCGTGGCGGACCTGGGCTGCGGCCATGGCGCCAGCCTGCTGCTCTGGCAACGACAGTTTGCGGCGGCGCGTGTACTGGGCGTGGAATTGCAGTCAGCTTGCGTGGAGGACTGGCAAACGCACATTTGCAACGGCATCTCGCTGCATCAGGGCCGCTTCGATCAGCTGCCCTTGCCAGACACCATCACTGCCTTGCTGCCAGCGACCGGCTGCGATGCCGTGGTCTGTGTCGATGCCGCCTACCATGCCGACTCACTGGGTGCCTTCGCGGCAGTGGCTCAGAAGCTCTTGCGGCCGCAGGGGCGGCTCGCTTTTACCACTGTGCTGCGGCCCATGCGCAGCAGCCTGACTGCCCGCCTCAAGCAGCGATTGCTAACGCGCCTCAGCGGCATCCCAACAGCCAGCTTTGCCAATGCTGACGAACTGACGCTCACGCTGACGCGACTCGGCTTTAGCGGCATAGAGATCGAGTATCTGGACCGCGAGGTTTTGCAGGGATTTGCCGATTTCGTCACGCGCCGGGCGGCGGAACTGACAACCTCTCAGCGACGCTCGCTGGCCTGGCTGAAAATTGCCGCCACCGGTGCACTTTGCGGGCACTGGCGGCGGCGGCAAGAAGCACACTATGTGCTGGTCAGCGCCACGCGCACAGGCTGACTCAGTCCTCTTCCACCACATCCACAATACGCATGCTCGGATCGAGCTGCAGCCGGGCCGCCGCAACCACTGCCTGGGTGCGATTCGACGCCCCCAGCTTCTTCAGGATCGCCGTCATGTGCGCCTTGATGGTGGCTTCCGAGACATTCAGCTCATAAGCGATCTGCTTGTTGAGCAAGCCATCGGCCAGCATCATGAGCACGCGGAACTGCTGCGGCGTGAGATCACGGATACGCTGGGCGATATCGACCTCGTCCGGTGCCAGATGCGTCGGCTGTGCGCCGGCGGCCGAGGCCGGCAGCCAGACATCGCCAGCGAGCACGACCGAGATGGCCTGCGCCATGTCATCCAGCGACGATGACTTCGGGATGTAGCCGCTGGCGCCATGAGCGATGGCCCGTCGTATCACGCCCGGCTCTTCGTTGCCGGACACGACAATCACCGGCAGCTCAGGGTAGCGCGCCCGCACATGCACCAGCCCGGAAAAACCGGAACTGCCGGGCATGTGCAGGTCGAGCAGCAGCAAGTCCGGCTCCACGGCCTTCTCCAGCTGCACCTGCAGGCTGGCCGTGGAGTCGGCCTCAATCAGCTCGGCGGCCGGAAACAGCCCGGCCACCGTGCGCTTGAGGGCATCACGGAACAGCGGATGATCATCGGCAATGACGAACTGCATGGCCTGCTCCTGCGCAACGAAATGAATCAGCCAGCCTTACGGCCGGCGATCAGGTTTTCGACCACCGACGGATCAGCCAGCGTCGAGATGTCACCGAGGCCGTCAAACTCGTTGGCGGCAATCTTGCGCAAAATGCGGCGCATGATCTTGCCCGAGCGCGTCTTCGGCAGGCCCGGCGCCCACTGGATCATGTCCGGCGCAGCAATCGGCCCGATCTCTGTGCGTACATGCGCCACCAGCGCCTTGCGCAGCTCTTCGCTGGGCTCGGAGCCAGCCTGCAGGGTGACATAGGCAAAGATGCCCTGACCCTTGATGTCGTGCGGGAAGCCGACCACGGCAGCCTCGGCAATGGCCGGGTGCGACACCAGCGCGCTCTCGACCTCCGCCGTGCCCATGCGATGCCCAGAGACATTGAGTACGTCATCGACACGACCGGTGATCCAGTAGTAGCCGTCGGCATCGCGCTTGGCACCATCGCCCGTGGTGTAAACACCGGCAAAGGTCTTGAAATAGGTGTCGATGAAACGCTGATGGTCGCCATAGACCGAGCGCATCTGGCCCGGCCAGGAGTCGAGAATGACCAGGTTGCCTTCGCAAGCACCGTCCAGCTGCTTGCCTTCGTTATCCACGATGGCAGGCCGCACACCAAAATAGGGTAGCGTTGCCGAGCCCGGCTTCAGGGCCGTCGCGCCCGGCAGCGGCGAGATCAGCACGCCGCCGGTTTCGGTTTGCCACCAGGTATCCACGATCGGGCAGCGGCCATCGCCGACCACGCGGTGGTACCACTCCCAGGCCTCGGGGTTGATCGGCTCGCCGACTGAACCGAGCAGGCGCAGACTCTTGCGCGAAGTCGCCAGCATCGGTGCATCGCCCTCACGCATGATGGCGCGGATGGCGGTCGGGGCCGTGTAAAGAATGGTCACGCCGTGTTTGTCCACGACCTGGCCGAAACGACTCCAGTCCGGGTACTGCGGCACGCCCTCGAACATCACCGTGGTGGCGCCATTGGCGAGCGGGCCGTACAGCGAATAGCTGTGGCCGGTGACCCAGCCGACATCGGCCGTGCACCAGTACACATCGTCTTCGCGAATGTCGAAAATATTGGCGAAGGTGCTGGCGGTGTAGACCAGATAGCCCGCCGTGGTGTGCAGCACGCCCTTGGGTTTGCCGGTCGAGCCCGAGGTGTAGAGGATGAACAGCGGATCCTCGGCATTCATGGCCTCGGCCGGGCAATCGGCACTCATACCGGCCATGAGGTCGTGATACCAGTGATCGCGACCCGCTTCCCAGTTCACCGAACCGCCGGTGCGGCGCACCACAATAACAGTATCGACGCCGGAGCCGGCCGGCGTACGGATGGCATTGTCGACATTTGCCTTCAAGGGCACGGCACGGCCGCCGCGCAGGCCTTCATCGGCCGTAATGACGATCGTGGACTGGCAATCCTCAATACGGCCCGCCAGCGAGTCTGGCGAGAAGCCGCCGAACACCACCGAGTGCACGGCACCGATGCGGGTGCAGGCGAGCATGGCCACAGCAGCTTCCGGGATCATCGGCATGTAAATCGTGACACGATCGCCCTTCTTTACGCCCTTGGCCTTCAGCACGCCGGCAAAGCGGCAAACTTCGTCGTGCAATTCGCGATAGCTGATGTGGCGGCTCTCGGCCGGATTGTCGCCCTCCCAGATGATGGCGGTCTTGCCGGCGCGCTCCTTGAGCTGACGATCCAGACAATTGGCCGACACATTGAGCGCACCATCGGCATACCAGCGAATGCGGAAATCCTCGACGTTATAGGACACGTCCTTGATCTGCGTGAACGGCTGCATCCAGTCCAGAATCGTGGCCTCTTCGGCCCAGAAGGCCTCGGGTTCGGTGATGGACAACTGATAGCGGCGCTCGTAATCGGCGGCGGAGTTTCGCGCGCCTTTGTAGTGCGCCGGGACGGCATAGGTCTTGACTTCGCTCATGAGAGGCTCCTTCGGCAATCAGCCATTGAATAGCGCGAGTATGTGCTGACTTGGCAGTTCTGCGCATTAGCCTTTGGTCGCAACCATGGCCTTGGCATGCACTCGCACAAGGTCGTAGAGACTAAGGGCTAATGGTGCCCGCGACCACTCCTCGCTATACCGCTATCACCCCATTAGCGCTGGAGAATAAAAATCATGAACCGCCTTGCACGACTCATTCGCCTGACGCCGCTAGCTCTGGCTCTGCTGCCTCTGAATAGCTGGGCTGATGCCGCCAGCGACATTGCCGAGTTGAAGGCACGCCTGGCGCAGCTCGAACAGCAGGTGAAGGATGCTGCCGCCAAGTCTGCCCCCGTCGCAGCCCGCGCTGCCAGTACGTCCGGCCTGCAGGTCGGTGATACCCGATTCGGCTTCAAGGGTTACGTCAAGCTCGATGCCATTTCTTCGCAATTCTCTGAAGGCGAAGTCGGCCGCACCGTCGGTCGTGATTTTTATGTGCCCAACCAGATTCCCGTCTTCGGCGGCGCGGGGGCCACCGCCGCTGCCAATGGCAAATCGCGCAACTTCTTTGATCTGCACGCCAAGCAAACGCGCTTCATCGTCACAACAGAAACTCCAACAGGTGGCCCGGATGCGCTGAAAGGCCATATCGAGATGGACTTCCTCAGCTCGGCACAGGGTGACGAACGCGTCAGCAACGGCTACAGCCCTGAGCTGCGTCAGGCCTTTTTCACCTATGGCAAATGGATGGCCGGACAGGCATGGACGACCTTTCAGGATCTGGGGGCCTTGCCGGAAACAGCAGACTTTGTCGGCTCATCGGATGGCTCCGTATTCGGTCGTCAGCCGCAAGTACGCTACACCACGGGACCATGGCAGTTCTCGCTGGAAAACAGCCAGACGGTAGTGGGCGACAGCAACGCCAATGCTGCCGCGCTCGCCAGCACGGGCAAGGCCGGTACGCCCATCGCCTCGCCTGTCGAAAGCAATGACAATGTCGTGCCCGATCTGGTGGCGCGCTATACCCACAAAGGCGATTTCGGCTATGTCTCGACAGCAGGCCTGGTTCGTCAGCTGAAAGCCAAGAACCCCAGTGGCGCGGTCAATGTCGGTGACAGCAAGACCGGCTACGGCCTCTCCATATCCGGCAAAATCAAGGTCGGCAGCAAGGATGACATTCGCTTCATGCTCAGCCATGGGGCTGGCATCGGTCGCTACATGGCGCTGAATACCAGCAATGACGCAACACTCAACACAGCGACCGGCGAGCTCGACCTGATCGACATCACCGCCGGCTACATGACCTATCGCCATGTCTGGACAGAAGCATTGCGCAGCAACTTCCAGATCTCGGCCTTCTCGGCCAGCAACCCTGCTTCCATCACCGCCGATGCGACCAAGAAAGTGGCCTCGGGTCTGGTCAATTTGATGTACGCGGTAAACCCGAAGCTGGATGTGGGCGTAGAAGGACTACATGCGACACGCAAGGTTGAAGGAGGTGCGGAGGGTGACATGAACCGCTTCCACTTCACTGCTCGCTACAACTTCTGAGACTTGCAACGAATACAGCGCCTGAACAGTGCCCGTTACACAGCTTTGCCCCGGACCTCCGGGGCATTTTTTTGCCCGTTACAAATTCATAACGCATGAATTGTCGCAGTCTGCCGCCAACAGGCCTATTTTTAGGGAAACTCCATGAAAAGGACACCATCATCATGTCCACCTGGCGCAAGCAAGCTCTCAGCCGGCTCGGCTCACTCGATGCTCTCAGCGATGGCATGTCGGCCAGCCCGCTGCCACAGTTCGGTCCGCGCGGCAGCGTTGCGCGCATTGCTCACCTGCGTCTTGCAACCTCGAATACCGAGGTCAAGCCACGCCTCGATCAGCCGCTTTACTGGACGCACGGCTCAGCCCTGCTGGGTGCCTGCTGGGCACTCTGGGGGCTACTTGGTTTTGCCATGATCACTCAGGGCGGCGGTGGTGGCTGGATGGCATTCAGCCTGTTCGGTCTGCTCGCTATGCTACGCCAGAGCAGCAACCTGATCGTCATTTCGAACCATGCCTTGCTGCTGCGCGATGGTATCGCTGGCGGTCGCACGCGTCTTTATGCCTGTGCCGATATCGCCGATGTCTGGGTACATCAATCATTGCTGGGGCGCTGGCTGGATCATGGCCGTATCGGCCTGCGTTCAGAGCAGGGTGAGATCATCTGGAGTCCGGTCGTGACGCGTCCGTATGAGGCCAAAAATGCGATTGTCATGGCGGTTACCGGGCGGCGTCCTGTCGGCATCCCGCCACACTTGCAGTCTCCACTGACGGGTATCTGATACGATGACTGCCCATCCACCATGGCCGCTTGCTGTGGCGGATGATTATGGCCATGATCCCTGAATAACAACAAAAACAGGATCGTCCATGAACAGCGTCTTTATCACTCTATTTCTGCCCGCATCGCTATTCATCATCATGTTCAGTCTGGGCATGGCACTCACCATTGCTGACTTCCGCCGTGTCGTGCTGTTTCCACGAGGCATCACCATCGGCCTGCTCAATCTTCTGCTGATCTCTCCGCTGCTGGCCTTCACGCTGGCCGTGGTCTTCAGGCTGCCTCCGGAGCTCGCCGTCGGCATGGTCCTTCTCGGTGCATCGCCCGGTGGCACTACAGCGAACATGCTGACCCATCTGGCACGCGGTGACACGGCATTGTCCATCACCATGACGGCCATCAGCAGTGTTGCCGCCGTGGTCATGACACCGCTGGTGCTCAGTCTGGCCAGTGCCCACTTCATGAGTGGCGAGTTGGCGCTGCAGCTCGACATGAGCGGCATCGTCGTGAAAGTGCTGATCATCACCCTGATTCCGCTCAGCCTGGGCATGCTGGTACGCGCCAATGCCGAAGCCTGGGCACTGCGCCATGAACCGCTGGCGAAGAAAATCGCGATGGTCTTTTTCGTACTGGTGGTCGCGGCGGCCTTGTGGAGCGAGCGCACACACATTGGCGATAATCTCGCCGTGGTTGGCTTTGCCGTGCTCAGCCTGAACGTGCTGGCGATGACCATCAGCTATATTCTGTCCACACTCGCGGGCCTCAATGGCCGCCAGGCCACTGCGGTGAGTATCGAGCTAGGCGTACACAACACGACACTGGCGATGGCCGTTGGTGCCATGGTGACGCCAACTATGGTGATCCCGGCCGCCGTCTATGGGGTCTTCATGTTTTTCACCGCCGGCGCCTTCGCGCGCTGGATGCACCAGCGCAACGCCGACCCGGCCTGAGCTCAAGCCTGACGCATGAACCGCTCAGAACAAGCGGTTCATGCCGTTGAGTGCCGCCACACGATAGGCCTCGGCCATGGTCGGGTAGTTGAAGGTGGTATTGGCAAAGTAGTCGATGGAGTTGCCCGGCTGATTCATCACCGCCTGCCCGATATGGACAATCTCGGCAGCGTTGTTGCCGAAGCAGTGGATACCGAGAATCTCGCGCGTATCGCGGTGAAAGAGAATCTTCAGCATGCCCACCACATCGCCGGAAATCTGCGCACGCGCCAGATGCCGGAAGAAGGACTGGCCGACCTCGTAAGGCACTTTGGCATCGGTGAGCTGCTTCTCGGTCTTGCCCAGGCAGGAAATCTCCGGAATCGTGTAGATGCCGGTCGGCACTTCATCCACATGCGGCACATCCTGGCTACCGGTGATGTGTGCTGCGGCACAGCGCCCTTGATCGTAAGCGGCCGAGGCCAGCGCGGGCGGGCCGATGACATCGCCGACAGCAAATACCGCAGGATTTGCCGTGCGATATTGCTCATCCACCGCAATCTGGCCACGGCTGTTGGCCTGCAGGCCAACAGACTCCAGCGCCAGCGTCTCGGTGTTGCCGGCACGGCCGTTGCACCAGAGGATGGCATCGGCCTTGATCTTCTTGCCCGACTTCAGGTGCAGCACGACATTGTCGGCATTAGTCTCGACGCGCTCGTACTCCTCCTGATTGCGGATCAGCACGCCGAGGTCGCGCAGATAGTGCGAGAGCGCATCAGCAATCTCGTCATCCAGGTAGGACAGCAGCTGCGGCTGTGTGTTGACCAGATCGACCTTGTAGCCAAGGCCAACAAAGATCGACGCATACTCGCAACCAATGACGCCAGCACCGTAGATAATCAGTTTGCTGACCGGGTAATCCAGCTTGAGGATCTTGTCGCTGTCGAACACGCGCGGATGATTGAAATCGATGTCATGCGGCTGATACGGCCTGCTGCCGGTGGCAATCACAGCATGCTCGAAGCCGATGCGCTCGGTGATGCCCTCGGGCGTGAGCACCGAAATCAGGTTCGGCTCCTCGAAGCGCGCCTGGCCGAAATAGAGATCTACATCGTTGCGCTCAAAGAAACGATGATGGGTGTTGACCTGCGTTTCGATAACCTTGTGAGCTCTTGCCAGCACCTGCGACAACGGCAGGCTGCGAATGTCGGCCATGCGTGACAGCAACGGGTCGCGGCGAAAGCGCATCAGGTTGTAGACGGTCTGGCGCAGCGCCTTGGACGGAATGGTGCCGACATGGGCGCAGTTGCCGCCCACTTCGCCAAGCTGATCGATGACCGCGACACGACGGCCTTCCTTGACCAGCTTCATGGCCGCGCCCTCACCCGCGGGCCCGGCCCCAATCACTACTGCATCGTATCGCGTTGCCATGTGCCGCACTCTCCACTAATCAAAGCATCCTTCTCAAGACGCCTAGCCTACTGGATTTTCCGGCGCATCGACCATTGGCGTTTAGCCGCAAACGACAGGTTGCGCTACACTTCGGCCGAGAAACGAGGTCCGTCATGAGCGAACAGAGCAATTCATCCCCGGTGGCCATCCATCCGGCCAGCCGCCCCGCCCCCATCGAAGCCGGCGTGAAGCTGCGCGGTGCCGAGAAAATGGCGCGCATTCCGGTGAAAATCATTCCCACCGAAGAGTACCCGCGCAAGCCGGACTGGATTCGCGTGCGCGTGAAGAACCCCGGCGAAGTTAGCCGCATCAAGGGCCTGCTGCGCGAGCAGAAGCTGCATACCGTGTGCGAAGAGGCGGCCTGCCCCAACCTCGCCGAATGCTTCGGCGGAGGTACCGCGACCTTCATGATCATGGGCGATATCTGCACCCGTCGCTGCCCGTTCTGCGACGTCGCTCACGGCCGTCCGAACGCGCTCGATGCCGATGAGCCGCGCCATCTCGCCGAGACCGTGGCCAACCTCAAGCTCAAGTACGTCGTGGTGACTTCGGTCGACCGCGATGACCTTAAGGACGGTGGTGCCCAGCACTTTGTGGATTGCATCACCGAAGTGCGCAAGCTCAACCCGACCACAAAGATGGAAATTCTGGTGCCGGACTTCCGTGGCCGCATGGACATCGCCCTGCGCCTGATCAGCGAATGCCCGCCGGATGTGTTCAACCACAACATCGAGACGGTGCCGCGCCTGTACAAGGCCATCCGCCCCGGTTCCGACTACCAGCACTCGCTGCAGCTGCTGCAGCGCTTCAAGCAGGAACGGCCAGACATCGCCACCAAGTGCGGCCTCATGGTTGGTATCGGCGAAACCGAAGAAGAAGTCATGGCGCTGCTCGCTGACCTGAAGGCGCACGATGTCGATCTCGTCACCATCGGCCAGTACCTGCAACCGTCGAAGACGCATGCACCGGTGGATCGCTTCGTGCATCCGGACGAGTTCGAGCGCTACGCTGCCTTCGGCCGCCAGCTCGGCTTCCGCAACATCGCCAGCGGCCCGATGGTGCGCTCGTCATATCACGCCGACCTGCAATTCGCCGGGGTGGATGTGGTGAATTACGGGCTGAAGGGCTGATGACCATGACGGGGCGCGATCTGTTCAGCGCGCTCCGCGTGGTGCCCGCCACGGCCGATGACACCGTCACTGCCCTGCATGCGAGCCGGGTCGATATCGGCTGGGCCGCCTGGCGCGCCAGCACGGCACCGCTGCAAGCATCACGCCTGAAGCGCTGGGCCTTTTACCTGAAGCTCTGGCAGCATTTCGGTCATGCGCAGTTTCTGGTGCAGATAGACGACAGTTATCACACGGCTACCAGCATTCGTATCCGCCATCAGCCTGAGCAAGGCAACATGGGCATCCTGCTGATTCAAACCGCCAGCATCTGGCAATGCCTGCGCGGGCTCATGCAAAAGCAGCTGGGCAAGTCCACGCCGCCCTGGCGCAAGCAGCTGAGCGGTCAAGTCATGCTGATCTCGCGCTACCCCGACAGTCTGGATCATCCGCTGCTGCCGCACGTCAATCAGCTCGGCTACACCCCCTGTGCCGAGGTCCTGCTCGATGGCCGTCACAGCGCTGAGCTGCCTTTGCGCATCAGCAGCTCGCGCTAGCGCTCAGGGTGCCGGCTGCTCTGCCGCCAGCGCCGCTTCCGCCGCCGCCAGCGTGGCACGCGTCTCCGCTCTGTCAAGCTGCTGTAAGGCTCTTCTGGCCAAGGCTAGCGCTGCTTTGGGTTGGCCACTGCGAGTCATGACATCCGCGAGATTGTTCAGCAGCCACGGGGCCTCCGGCAACGCCAGCAAGCCTTCACGCAAGACCGCCTCGGCACTGCTCAGACCCTGCTCCTGCTCGCTCACTTGCGCCAATGCCAGCCACAGCGGGACCTCCTGCGGCCAACGCTGAAGGGCACGCCGCAATCCCGTCAATGCAAACGCCGGGGCTGTTCTGGACATAGCCAGCAGCTGCCTGCTGACAGCAGGCAACGAGGCCGCTGCCGGCCATTCGGCATCCACCGGCAGAAGGCGGATGGCCCAACGACCACTGCGCGTCCAGGTGCGATCAAAGACCGACCAGCTCAAGACCAGGCGCGATTGCTCGCCGGAGCGCAGGATAACCTCGCCACGAGCAGCATCGACACCAATAACCACGGCGTAATGCCAGACCGGGTACCATGACAGACCATTGTTCTGAAACACGATGACCGGGCTGCCATCGGCCACGGCCTGTGCAATCACGCGCAGATCTGGCGCCAGGCGCTCGGGCACAAAGCCGCGCAGGCGAGACTGAGCCAACAACTCATCCGCCAGGGTGCCTTCGCGACCAGGAATATAAAGCGACGGCGCCAGTTCATCCGGCGTGACGGCTCGACCAAGATGACTCATCACCATCGCCAGTGCGGCAGGGCCACACTGATACTCGCGCTGCGCATAAAAGGGAACACGGCTTAATTCGACGGCTTGCGGCGGCTGCCCGCGCAACTCAAGTGCCTGCGGTGTCATGCAGGCACTCAAGACCAGCGCCAGCAGCGCCGTCAGCAGAAGACTGCTGCGGCGCATACTGGTTTTGCTCAACGGACGGAACGGGTAAACGGGAAAATCTTGGTCAGACCAAGAATATCGGTCACCAGCAAGACCAGAAAGATGAAGACAACGGCACCAATAAAGCCGTTACCACCCACCGGGGTCGCATCAATTTTGCCAGCCAGACGCTGAACTTCCTCATCGGAAAGCGCGGCGACACGATCAACAGCCTGATCCGCACTCACGCCAAAACGCGTCATTTGCGTACGCACATCATCGCGTTGCAGCCAGCTCACGACTTGCGCGCGCTGCCCTTCAAGCACTGAACTGTCACTGCTCGCCAAAGCAGCTTCCGGGGCGATAGGTCCGGCAACCGCCATGACGCTCCAGCTACTGGTGGTCAGAATCAATACACTTGCTGTTGCAGCTCGAATGAACTTTTTCATTTTTCTAACTCCGTGAATAGCCTGTCTAACATACGCCCATCGGGGCCGGAACGTCGACTTATCTTCAGCCGCGCCTGTCAGCCACGAAAGGATTAGTACGACGCTCATGGCCTATCGTTGACATCGGCCCGTGACCCGGCACGAACTGCATGTCATCGGGCAGGCTCCAGAGTTCGCGCTTGATGGCATCGATCAGGGTCTGGTGATGCCCCATCGGGAAGTCGGTACGCCCTATCGAGCCGGCAAACAGCACGTCGCCGACAAAGCTGATACGCGATGCCTCGGAGATGAACACGACATGTCCCGGCGTGTGACCGGGGCAATGCCGCACCTGCAGTGTCTCGGCACCAACGCAGACTTCATTGCCCTGCTCCAGCCAGCGCGTCGGCGTGAACGGGCGCGACGCCGGAAAGCGGAACATGCGCGACTGATCGGCAAGACGATCTATCCAGAACTGATCACCGACATGCGGCCCTTCGATGGGCAGATGCAGGCGCTCGCTGAGCTCGGCGACGATGCCGGCATGATCGATATGCGCATGCGTGACCAGCAGCTTGGTCAGCGTCACACCCTCTTCAGCCACCGCCGTCAGCAGCATCTCCAGGTCGCCGCCGGCATCCACCAGCGCCGCCTCGCGCGTGCTGTCGCACCAGATCAGACTGCAGTTCTGCTCGAATTGAGTGACCGGCAGGATACGAAAACGCAGGGCCATGACTTACTCCGCGACCACGTCGGCAAGCGGCGCACTGATCTCGACGGCAGCCGGCGGACGCAGCTCCGGCTTGAGGCGGATATACAGCGTCTTGCGCACCCGCGCCACGACATCGCCGGTGTCGCTGACCACATCCACCAGCAGATCCGGGCGCGTGGCCTTGCCGGTCGCGGCATCGGCACGCATGGCCTCGATCTGCGCCAGCGACAAACGAAAACGGGCATGGACCGTGCCACGGCCGGGCGCAACAAAATCGATCTGCGCGGCCTGGTCCCAGATGATGTGATCCTTGCCCAGATGCTGCATGAGCATGAGCATGTAAAACGGGTCGGTCATGCTGTACAGGCTGCCGCCAAAGTGGGTGCCGACATAGTTGCGATTGCGCCGCGTCAGGCGCATGCGCACATCCAGCTCGGTGTAGTCGTCATTGATGCGCTCGATATGCACACCGGCACCGAGGAAGGGAAAGTACAGGTTCATCATCCATCGTAAGACAGCCGGTTTCATCGCGCGGGACCTCAGGTATCATGCACACGGAATTTTTATCGGGAGCAAACGTATCATGCCATCCATGGATGTCGTGTCTGAACTCGAAGTTTTCGAGGTCAATCATGCCGTGCAGAACACGGTGAAGGAAATTGCCACGCGCTTCGATTTTCGCGGCTCTGAGGTCAAGGTCGACTTCAGCGAAAAGAACAAAGAGATCAAGCTCAGCGCCGAGTCCGACTTTCAGATCGATCAGGTCCGCGAGATGCTGGAAGCGCATCTGATGAAGCGCAAGGTCGATTCGCAGGTGCTCGATCCGCAGAAAATCGAAGCCTCGGGCAAATACATGAACCAGCTCATCAAGCTCAAGGACGGCCTCGATTCCGATACCGCCAAGAAGGTCGTGAAGCTGCTGAAAGAAAATGGCTACAAGGTGCAGGCCAGCATCCAGGGCGACAAGGTTCGCGTCACCGACAAGAAGCGCGATGCCCTCCAGGATGTCATGGCTTTCCTGCGTCAGCAGACGCTGGGCCTGCCGCTGCAGTTCAACAACTTCAAGGACTAACGCTTAAGGCTTGACCTGCTGCTGCGCTTGCCGATAAGCCAGCGGCGTCAGGCCGGTCCAGCGTCGGAACACCCGCGAAAAGTTCGAGCCATCCTGAAAACCGAGACTTTCGGCGATGGCCTTGACCGACAATTCGCCATCCGCCAGCGCCTGCTGTGCCCGTCGTGCCCGCTCCTCGTCGAGCAAGAGCTGATAGCTGCTGCCTTGCTGGCTCAGACGCGCCCGCACGGTACGCACCGGCAGATGCAGTTGCGCGGCCATGTCCGGCAATGACGGCAAGCTGCCCGGCTGTTGCGCCAGCGCCTTGCGAACCACATCCGGGAAGGCGCCCCGCGCCAACAACACATCCATGCGCGCATTGATCTCCGCCAGCACCGCTGCATGGGCAATGGCATCAGCACTGACAATCGGGCGATTCAGCAAATCCAGCGGAATGCTCATGCCGTTGAAGCTGGCATTGAAATGCACCCCGCCACGGCAATGTGCCAGCAGCTCGGCGGCATAGGGCGGTGGTGGGCTCGACAGATGTACCGACAAGCGCTCGGCCTCCTCGCCGAGGATGCCCTCACAGATATTGAATGCCGTTGCCAACAGCAGCGTCATCACGAAAGCCTCATCCATGGGCAAATCGTCGAACAACTCCAGCACCAGACAGAGCTGATCACGTCGCTCAGCCTGATGCATCAGCACAAACGGCGCCACCGTGGCCATGTATTCGTAATAGAGATCGATGACCGCGTGCAGTGTCGCCGCCGTCAGCGTCGCCGTGCCGAGCAGACCATGCGTGCTCGGCGGCAGGCACTGGGCATAACGCAGCGCCAGATCCGGCGCGGCGGTGAGTTGCTGCGCCCGGACGAACAGCGCGAAGACATCCTGCAGGGGCACCAGCAACTCGGGCCTGGCGAGCTGCTCAGGCTGCAGCTGAGTCGCCTTCAGCAGCTCCGCCGGCGCAATCTGCCACTGCTGCTCGCACAGGCGCAGCAGCTTTCTCGGGTAGGCGGCAATGGTGAACAGGCGCAGAGCGCTGCTGGCAGGCATGAATCGTCATCTCGGGCAGGATCGTAAAAGCATAGCAGCGAAACCGGCCTGAGCGCCCGCTTGGCCCATGCGGGAAGTTGAGTCGTCAATAAAGTCAGTCACAAGTGCGGCATTCTCAGGCAAGCTGTCGGCACTTTGTCCAATCGAGTTCGCGCCATGTTTGCCATTGAAAACAATCTCACCCGCCTGATGCGCCCGCTGGCCAAGCTGCCGGGCAATATGCGCGTGTCCACGCTCTCGTTCATCCTCGGCAAAGTTGTGCCGTTCGTGGGCACCAGCAGCCTGCGCTACGAAGAAGTGACGCCGACGCGCGTGGTGGTGTCGATCCGCAATCGCCGCCCGGTGCAGAACCACATCAAGGGCGTGCACGCCGCCGCCATGGCCCTGCTGGCCGAAACCGCCACCGGGTTTGTCATTGGCGTAAACCTGAGCGATGAGAAATTGCCGCTGATCAAGAGCCTACATGTCGATTACAAGCGTCGCACCGTCGGCGACATGCGCGCCGTCGCATCACTGACTGCCGAACAGGTGGCGATGATTCATGCCAGCCCCAAGGGCGAGCTGCTGGTGCCGGTCACGGTCACCGACGAGTCCGGCGAAGAGCCCATCCAGTGTCAGATGCTCTGGGCCTGGGTCAGCAAGAAGTAAGCGGCTTTTCAGTCTCAGTAGTGCGGCGGGGGCGGCTCATCCGCCTCTGCCGCCTGATCCGACGGCTGCAGCGTCTTCATCTGCTGATAGAGCTGGCGCATTTGCGCCTGCAACAAATCAATCTGCTGCTGTTGCTGCGCCACGGTCTGGTTCAGCGCCTCCAGCAGGTCATCCTGGAAGGCCAGTTTCACTTCCAGATCGGTAATTCGCGCATCCATCACTGCATTTCGCCTTTGACTAGCCAATAGCCGCAATTGTACGGCTTATGAGCAGCCGAGGTTTGCTAGAATACGCTCCTCTCTTTTGCAGCACTTCGGCGTAATCCATGGCTTTGCTTTCCCTGCGTGATGTTTCCGTGGCCTTCGGTGGCCCGCACTTGCTCAACAAGGCCGCGTTCAGCCTCGACCGTGGCGAGCGCGTTTGCGTCATCGGCCGCAATGGCGAAGGCAAGTCGACCCTGTTCAAGGTCATCGCCGGCGAGATCCTGCCCGATGGCGGCGAGCTGGTGCGCCAGCAGGGTCTGCGCATCGCCACCATGATGCAGGAAGTGCCGCGCGACTGGACCGGCACCGTGGAAGACATCGTTGCCGGCGGTCTGCAGGAGCATCCCGACATGGTCGGCCAGCTCGAAGACTGGGAGATCCAGACCAAGGTCGCGAAGATCACCACGCGCCTGGAGCTGGACCCGTATACGGATTTCGCCAGCCTGTCCGGCGGCCGCAAACGTCGTGTGCTGCTGGCCCGCGCGCTGATCACCGAGCCCGACATCCTGCTGCTCGACGAGCCCACCAACCACCTCGACATCCGCTCCATCACCTGGATCGAGCAGTTCCTGCTGGGCTGGAACGGCACGCTGCTGTTCATCACCCATGACCGCAGCTTTCTCGCGGCGGTGGCCACGCGCATTGTCGAACTCGATCGCGGCACGCTGCGCAGCTTCCCCGGCAACTACGCGCTCTACCTGGAAACCAAGGCCGCGCAACTGATTGCCGAAGAGCACCAGAGCGCCGTTTTCGACAAGAAACTGGCGCAGGAAGAAGTCTGGATTCGTCAGGGCATCAAGGCTAGACGCGTCCGCAACGAAGGTCGCGTGCGTGCGCTGGAACAGCTGCGCCGTGACCGTGCCGCGCGTCGCGAGCGCGTCGGCAAGGCCAACCTCGCCATCAGCGATGCCGAACGCTCCGGCAAGCTGGTCATGGAAGCCACCGGGCTGTGCAAGACTCTCGGCGGCCTGACGCTGGTGAAGGATTTCGACGCCGTGGTCATGCGCGGCGACAAGATCGGCCTGATCGGCGACAACGGCGTCGGCAAGACCACGCTAATCAATCTGCTGCTGCAGAAGATCGAACCCGATGCCGGCTCGGTACGCCACGGCACCCTGCTCCAGGTCGCCTACTTCGACCAGCTGCGCGCCCAGCTCGATCCTGAGCGCAGCGTCATCGACAACGTGGTCGAAGGCTCGGACTTCATCGAGATCAACGGCCAGCGCAAGCATGCCCTGTCGTATCTGCAGGACTTCCTGTTCTCGCCACAACGCGCCCGCACGCCGGTGAAGGCGCTGTCTGGCGGCGAACGCAACCGTCTGCTGCTGGCCAAGCTGTTCACGCGGCCGACCAATCTGCTCATCCTAGACGAGCCCACCAACGACCTCGACGTGGAAACGCTGGAGCTGCTCGAAGAGCTGCTGGTGAGCTATCAGGGCACGCTGCTGGTGATCAGCCATGACCGCGCCTTCCTCAACGAGGTGGTGAGCAGCACCTGGGTCTTCGAGGGCGATGGCCAGATCAATGAATACGTCGGCGGCTACGACGACTGGCTGCGCCAGCGTCCGACACAGACCGCTGTGTCGCTGCCCGGCAAGCCGGCCGCTGTGGTCGCGGCCAGCCCCGCCGCTGCCACCCTGGCCAAACGCAAGCTCAGCTACAAAGAGCAACGCGAGCTAGACAGCATCCCCACCGAAATCGCCGCACTGGAAGCCGAGCAGGTGGCCGCCAATGCCGCCCTCGCCGATGGCTCGCTCTACGTCAGCGACAGCGCCCGCGCCGCCACCCTGAGCCAGCGCCTGAGCGAGATCGACGAGCGCCTGCTGCAGCTGCTCGAGCGCTGGGAAAGTCTCGGCAACTGAGACTTGACCAGTCAGTCACGAATTGGCAAGCTCCTGCGGCCCGCCGAACTGTATCGGCCCGCTTGCTCGCAGGAACTGCCCCGTCATGACGCCCTCACTTCTGGCCAACCCGGCCCTCGAACTCGCCCCAGCTCCCTGGCAACTCAGCGGCCAGGGCTATGCCTTCCTGATGAAGATGCCGGAGGACGTGCTCGCCAACTGCCCGTTCACCCCCACCGGCTTGCGCAAGAGCCGGCGCAGCCCGCTGTCGCTGGCGATGCTGGTCGACTATCAAAGCAGCCCCGTCGGCCCGTACCAGGAACTGCTGTTTATTCCCGGCAGCTTTGATTTTGGCGACGGCGAACGCCAGCCCAGCATCTCGCGCATCTATGTGTCGTCGCAGGCCTCCGTGCTCAATGGCCGACGTAACTGGGGCATTCCCAAGGATCGCTGTGATTTCGCCATGTCACTGAATGACGACGGCATAGATCGCGCCGTGCTCACCGCCGATGATGGCCGTCGCATTGCCGAGATGACACTGAGCAGCGGCGGCCCCACCTTGCCGCTGCCAGGACACTGGCTGCCGGCGGCCTGGCGCACACTGGCGCAAGCCTGGGAAGGCAAGGTGTTCACGCTGGCACCGAGCGCACAGGGAAAATGCCGCGTCGCAAAAGTGCTGGACTGGCATTTTGATCCGGAGTTGTTTCCTGACCTAGCGCGTGGACGCTGCCTGGCAGCGGTGAAGATTCCGCAGTTCACGATGACGTTCCCGGAGCCCTCCGTACGCAGCTGGCACGGCTGAGCAGACATTACAGCCTCAGTGACAAAGACCGGGCGCAGGCATCAATCGCGATGCCCGCGCTCCGTCCACCAAAGCTGCGTCAGCATCCAGATCCAGTAGCCGGTGCAACCGATCAGGCTGATCAGACCCAGCACATGCAGTCCCAGCAGATGCGGTCCGTTCTCCAGCTGCAGCATCATGCCGCTGACCAGAAACAGCCCGGCCAGCAACACCGCCCTAGCCTGCCGATGGCTGGCGCGCTCCAGGCGATTGACCAGCTTCGACAACTCCTCGATCTGCATCGGCGGCGGGCCTGAATAGCTGCCGCCGTTGCCGTTCAGCCCCGGCGTGCCGGGATGATAGAGGCGCTCGACGGCATCCAGCGCCCGTGACCGCACCGCCCGCGCCAGCACTTTAGGGCTGTAGCGATTGGCCAGCGTGCGCTTGAGCAGTGGCATGGCTTCATCCATGAGCTGGAAGTTCGGGTCGATCAGGCGCCCAAAGCCCTCCAGCGTGACGCAGGCCTTGGCCAGCAGCGTCAGCTCGCTGGGCAGGCGCAGATTGTAGTTGCGCAAGACCGCCGCGATGGCATTGAGCAAGGCCGTGATGTCGAGCTCGGCCATGGGCACGCCATCGAACTGTTCGATCAGATTGGTCACCTCGGAGAGCAGGCCCTCGCGATTCACATAGCGGCCGGCCGACCACTCCACCAGCACCTGAGTCACCGTATCCGGCTCCTGCAAGGCCACGCCGCGTATCATGCGGATGAGCTGGTCACGGCGCGTCGCGGTGAGCTTGCCGACCATGCCGAAGTCGAGCATGGCAATGCGGCTGCCGGGCAGGATGAGAAAATTGCCAGGATGCGGGTCGGCATGAAACAGACCATCCTCCAGCATCATCTTCCATACCGCCTGCGCGCCGCGATGCGCGATCAGCTTGCGATTCAGCCCGGCGCGATCAATCTCTTCAACGCTTTTCGCTGGGATGCCACGAATGAACTCCTGCACATTGAGATCGGCGCAGGTCCACTCCCAGTAGATGCGCGGCACCACCAGCCAGTCCAGATGACGCAGGTTTTCGCGCATGCGATCGGCACTGCGCGCCTCCACCGTGAAGTCGAGCTCGCGCAGCAGCGAGGCCTCGAACTCCTGCACGATCTCGATGGGTTGATAGCGACGCAGCTCCGGCGACTGCGCCTCGGCAATCTCCGCCAGTTTGCGCAGCAGGCGCAGGTCGGCCTGAATCTTTTCCTCGACGCCCGGACGGCGAATCTTCAGCACCACTTCCTGGCCAATCGGCGTCACCGCGCGATAGACCTGCGCCATCGAAGCCGTGCCGACCGGGGTCTCGTCGATCTCGCGAAAGCAGGCGCTGACCTTTGCACCGAGACTGCGCTCCAGCTGCGGCTTGAGCTGCGCAAAGGGCACGGCAGCGGCCTGATCCTGCAGCTTTTCCAGCTCGGTAATCCATTCAGCGGGCAGCAGGTCAACACGCGTGGCGAGAATCTGGCCGAGCTTGACGAAGGTCGGCCCCATCGCCTCCAGCGCCAAGCGCGCCCGCGCTTCGCTGGGCAGACGGCGGATATCCGGCGGCAGATCCTGACGCAGCCAGCGCTTGAGCAGACCGGCGCGATTCTCCAGATGCAGCCAGCGCACGATGTCGTCAAAACCATACTTGAGCAGGATGGAGATGAGCTCACGCAGCCGGCCGAACTCGCGCGCACTGGAAAAGAAATTCATGACAGGGGCATCCCGATTCTTGTCGTTATGCCCCGAGTGTAGCGGAACTCACCCGGCCGTGTGATAGGCCCCCGACAGCTCGACCACCGCCTCGATGAACGCACCGGCATGGGCCGGATCGACATGCTGATCAATGCCGTGGCCGAGGTTGAAAACATGGCCGCTACCCTGACCATAACTGCCCAGGATGCGCGCTACTTCATCACGGATGCGCGCCGGTGGTGCGAACAGCATGGACGGGTCCATGTTGCCCTGCAGCGCGACACGGCTGCCGACGCGCTGACGCGCTAGGCCGATATCTGTGGTCCAGTCCAGCCCCAGGGCATCGGCACCGGTATCGGCCATGGCTTCCAGCCACTGACCACCACCCTTGGTGAACAGGATAACCGGCACGCGACGGCCGTCATGCTCACGGATGAGCCCGTTGACGATCTGCTGCATGTAGGCCAGCGAGAACTCCTGATACGCCGCATGCGACAGCGCACCGCCCCAGGAGTCGAAGATCTGCACCGCCTGCGCACCCGCCAGAATCTGCGCATTCAGGTACGACGTCACAGATTGCGCGAGTTTGCCCAGCAACGCATGCAGCACGGCTGGCTGCGTCACCATCAGCGTCTTCGCCGCGCGGAAATCCTTCGATGAACCGCCCTCGACCATGTAGGTCGCCAGCGTCCACGGGCTGCCAGCAAAGCCGATCAGCGGCACGCGGCCATTGAGTTCGCGACGGATCGTGCGCACCGCATCCATGACATAGCCTAGGTCTTTTTCCGGGTCGGGGATGGGCAGCGCATCGACCTCGGCCTGCGAGCGCACGGTCTTGGCGAAGCGCGGGCCTTCACCGGTCTCGAAATACAGCCCAAGCCCCATAGCATCCGGGATGGTGAGGATGTCGGAGAACAGAATGGCCGCATCCAGCGGATAGCGCTCCAGCGGCTGCAAGGTCACTTCACAGGCCAGCTGCGGGTTCATCATCAGCTTCATGAAGTCGCCGGCCTGAGCGCGCGTGGCGCGGTATTCCGGCAGATAACGCCCGGCCTGGCGCATCATCCACACCGGCGTACGATCTACAGGTTGACGCAGCAAGGCACGTAGGAAACGATCATTCTTCAAGTCAGACATGGAGGCTCTCGAGTCGGTCATGGCATAGGATCCGGTGCGGAATTGTGCACTAGGTCTGTCGGCATTTTGAGGCTATTGTAGCATCCACGGAATTTGACATTGACTGGGCAGCGGGAGTTTCGTCATGCAACGCTCAACGACAAAAATCAAGCTGATCGCGCTGACGCTGAGCATGCTCGTGCTCACCGGCTGTGCCACCCGCGAACGCTACGAAAGTGAATTGCAGGGCTGGGTAGGCTCGAATATCAAAGTGGTCATGGATGCCTGGGGCTACCCCTCGGGCAGCTTCGAGTCACCGACCGGCAATCTGGTCTATGTCTGGGATAAACAAGGCAGCTATACCGTAGCCCCGACGCTCTCAACGTCTATTTTCAGCGGCTCGCGGGGTGGTGTCGGCTTCGGCACCGGAGTTGGCTTCGGCTTTGGTCAACAGACGGGCAGCCTGCGCTGCCAGACCTATTTTGAAGTCGACAAGAGCAAGACCATCCTGAACTGGAAAACACAGGGTAATGACTGCCGCAAGTAAAGAGGTGCAACACTGATGCGCCAGCCCGTTCTTTTTCTGGGTCATGGCTCGCCCATGAATGCCCTCGATGACAATGTTTTTCATCAGAGCTGGCAGCAGCTGGGTCTCACACTGCCAAAGCCGCGTGCCATTCTGGTGATTTCCGCCCATTGGGAAACCACGGATGTTGCGGTCAGCAGCACGATCAAGCCCGAAACCATCCACGATTTTGGCGGCTTTCCGCCGGCACTGCATGCGGTGAGTTACCCCGCCGCTGGCGACCCCGCGCTGGCACAGCGTATTGCCGAGCTGCTGGCACCGGAGCCGGTTCGGCTGGATGCCCGGCGCGGCCTTGATCACGGCAGCTGGGGCGTACTGCTGCCGATGTATCCGGCGGCTGACATTCCTGTGGTACAGCTCAGTCTGGCTCGTCACCAATCGGGCGCATGGCATCTCGCTCTGGCGCAACAACTGGCACCGCTTCGCGACGAAGAAGTACTGATCATCGCCAGTGGTGACATGGTGCACAACCTGAGCCTGCTGCGCTGGCCGTTGGACGCAGCGGAGCCTTGGGCCTTTGCCGTACAGAAACAGTTCAATGACTGGTTGCTGAGCGATGCACGAGACGCCCTTGCCGATCCGCTCGCTGCCGGGGATGACTTCGCGCTCGCCATTCCTACTCCGGAGCACTACTGGCCGATGCTCTACGCCCTGGCCCAGCGCCAGCCGGATGACAACCTGACCCTGTTCAACGATGTCGTACTCGGCTCCTTGTCGATGACATCCTTTCTCATTGCGCCCCCGAACCTGAGCCCGATGCGCTTGCTGCCATGAGGCTCGTCAGCTTCTGACAAGCCTCATCTCGCAGACACAAAAAAGCCGGGCTCTGCTTCTCAGCAGGCCCGGCTTTTTCACATCCGCTAACTCAGACGTCAAGGAAGTCGAGGATACCCTCGGCAGCCTGACGGCCTTCCCAGATCGCCGTCACCACCAGGTCAGAACCGCGCACCATGTCGCCACCGGCGAACACTTTCGGATTCGTGGTCTGGAACTTGAATTTGACATTGGCTTCACCGGGCGCTTGCACGCGACCGGAAGCATCCATGTCGATGCCCAGGTCAGCAAACCACGGTGCCGGGCTCGGACGGAAGCCGAAGGCCAGCACCACGGCATCGGCCGGGAGGATCTGCTCGGAGCCGGGAACCGGCTCCGGGCTGCGACGACCACGGGCATCGGCAGCACCGAGCTGAGTCTCCACGACTTTCACGCCGGTGACCTTGCTGCCGTCACCAACGATCTCGATGGGCTGACGGTTGAACAGGAACTCGACGCCCTCTTCGCGGGCATTCTTCACTTCGCGCACCGAGCCGGGCATGTTGGCTTCATCGCGGCGATAGGCACAGCTCACGCTCTCGGCACCCTGACGGATGGAGGTGCGGTTGCAGTCCATGGCGGTATCACCACCACCAAGCACAACGACCTTCTTGCCGGCCATGTCGATGTAATCCGCCGGGCTCTTCTCGAACCCAAGGTTGCGATTGACGTTGGCAATGAGGAAATCGAGGGCGTCATACACGCCCGGCAGATCTTCGCCGGGGAAGCCGCCCTTCATGTAGGTGTAGGTGCCCATGCCCATGAACACGGCATCGTATTCGGCGAGCAGATCTTCGATCTTCACATCGACGCCGACATCCGTGTTGAGACGAAATTCGATACCCATGTCAGTGAAGATTTCACGACGACGCGACATCACCGCCTTTTCCATCTTGAACTCGGGGATGCCGAAGGTCAGCAGGCCGCCAATTTCCGGATTCTTGTCGAACACCACCGCCTTGACGCCGCTGCGCGTGAGCACATCGGCGCAACCCAGACCGGCAGGACCGGCACCGATGATGGCAACCTTCTTGCCCGTCGCCACTACATGCGACAGGTCAGGACGCCAGCCCATGGCGAACGCGGTATCGACAATATACTTCTCGGTGTTGCCGATGGTGACCGCGCCGAAGCCGTCGTTCAGCGTGCACGCGCCTTCGCAGAGGCGATCCTGCGGACAGACACGGCCACAGACTTCCGGCAGCGTGTTGGTCTGATGGCAAAGCTCGGCGGCCTCGAAAATGCGGCCTTCCGAGATCAGCTTGAGCCAGTTCGGAATGTAGTTGTGTACCGGGCACTTCCACTCGCAATACGGATTGCCGCAATCCAGACAACGGTGCGACTGACCTTCCACTTCGGGCTTGGCGAAGGGCTGGTAAATCTCGACAAACTCCGCCGTGCGGACGTCAATCGGCTTCTTCGTGGGGTCCTGACGGGCCACATCGAGGAACTGGAAATCGTTGTTCAGGCGCTCTGCCATGATCTTGCCTCAATACCTGTTCGGGCGTTCAGCACGCTCCGGGACTGACCCCGGCGCGTGCGCGTTGCTGCTTACTGCGGGTTCGATACCGTGTTCTTGAGCAGCTCTTTCAAGTGCGCCGCCTTCGGCTTCACCAGCCAGAACTTGCGCTGATACTCGTCGAACTGTTCAAGAATCTCGCGACCCCAGACGCTGTCAGTCTCTGCCACATACTCCTTGAGTACGGCCTTGAGATGCTGACGATGCGGACCCATGGGCTCGGTGCTGATGCGATGCAGCTCGATCAGCTCATGGTTGCAGTGGTCGAAGAAGTTGTTGTCGAGGTCGAGCACATAGGCGAAACCGCCGGTCATGCCGGCACCGAAGTTCAGGCCGGTACGGCCAAGCACGGTGACCAGACCACCGGTCATGTATTCGCAGCAGTGATCGCCCGCGCCTTCAATGACCGCTTCACAGCCGGAGTTGCGCACGGCAAAACGCTCGCCCGCCGTACCCGCTGCCAGCAGCTTGCCGCCAGTGGCACCGTACAAGCAGGTGTTGCCGATGATGGCGGTATCCTGCGACTTGAACACAGCGCCCTGCGGCGGACGAATCACGACCTTGCCGCCGGCCATGCCCTTGCCGACGTAGTCATTGGCATCGCCTTCGAGACGCAGGTTGAGGCCACCAGCATTCCACACACCGAAGCTCTGGCCGGCGGTGCCGGTGAAGTTCAGCGTGATCGGCGCATCAGCCATGCCTTGGTCGCCGTGACGCTGGGCGATCTCGCCCGACACACGAGCGCCGATGGAACGGTCGCAGTTGCCGATGCGGAAATCGTAGCTGCCGCCGGTCTTGCCTTCGATGGCCGGCAGCACTTCGGCCACGATGAGCTCGGCGAGCACACCCTGATCGAACGGCTCGTTCTTCGACTGCATGCAAAACTGCGGCTTGTCGGCCGAGATGTGATCATTCTTCAGCAACGGCATCAGGTCGAGGCGCGACTGCTTGCCGGTTTCACCCGGCAGCATTTCCAGCAGATCGGTACGACCGATCAGCTCGGCCAGCGAGGCCACGCCCAGTACAGCCAACCACTCGCGCGTTTCGGCAGCGACGAACTTGAAGAAGTTCATCAGCATTTCCGGCTCGCCGATGTAGTGGTCCTGACGCAGCTTGTCCTGCTGCGTGGCCACACCGGTGGCGCAGTTGTTGAGATGGCAGATGCGCAGGTACTTGCAGCCCAGCGCGATCATCGGCGTGGAGCCGAAGCCGAAGCTCTCGGCACCGAGGATGGCCGCCTTGACGACATCGAGACCGGTCTTCAGGCCGCCGTCGGTCTGCACGCGCACCTTGCCGCGCAGGTCGTTGGCACGCAGCGCCTGCTGAGCTTCAGACAGGCCGAGTTCCCACGGCGAGCCGGCGTAGTGAATCGAGCTCAGTGGCGACGCGGCGGTGCCGCCGTCATAACCGGAGATGGTGATGAGGTCGGCATAGGCCTTGGCCACACCGGCAGCAATCGTGCCCACACCCGGCTCCGACACCAGCTTCACCGACACCAGCGCGCGCGGATTGACCTGCTTGAGGTCGAAAATCAGCTGCGACAAGTCTTCGATGGAGTAGATGTCGTGATGCGGCGGCGGCGAGATCAGCGTGACGCCCGGCACCGAGTGGCGCAGACGCGCAATCAGCGCATTGACCTTGCCGCCCGGCAGCTGGCCGCCCTCACCAGGCTTGGCGCCCTGCGCGACCTTGATCTGAAGCACTTCGGCGCTGGCCAGATACGCCGGCGTGACGCCGAAACGACCGGAAGCGACCTGCTTGATCTTGGAGTTCTTGATGGTGCCGTAGCGCACCGGATCTTCGCCGCCCTCACCCGAGTTCGAACGACCGCCCAGCGTGTTCATGGCGATGGCAATCGACTCATGCGCTTCCGGCGACAGCGCGCCCAGCGACATGCCGGCGGAATCGAAACGCTTCAGAATCGCGGTCAGCGGCTCCACGGCATCGATCGCCAGAGGCTGATCGGCAACCTTGAGCTTGAGCAGGTCACGAATGGTCGCGACCGGACGCGTGTTGACCAGATCGGCATAGGCCTGATAGTCAGCGTAATCGCCCGAGCGCACGGCCGTGTGCAGCGTGTTGATCACATCCGGGTTGAAGGCGTGATATTCCTTGCCGTAGACGAACTTGAGCAGGCCGCCCTGATCCAGCGACTTGCGGGCCTTCCAGGCATCGTCGGCGAGCAGGCGCTGATCGCCTTCGATATCAGCAAAATTGGCGCCCTGAATTCGGCTCGGAACACCCTTGAAGCAGGTCTCCACGACTACGCTGTCCAGCCCGACGGCCTCGAACAGCTGCGCGCCACGGTAGGACGCAATCGTGGAGATGCCCATCTTCGACATGATCTTCAGCAGACCCTTGTCGATGCCCTTGCGGAAATAGCCCTGCGCTTCCAGTGGATCGCCGAGGATCTCGCCGTTGCGCGCCATGTCGGCAATGATGTCGTAGGCCAGGTACGGATACACGGCGCTGGCACCGAAGCCGATAAGCACGGCAAAGTGATGCGGATCGCGAGCAAAACCAGTTTCGACAATGATGTTGGCATCGCAGCGCCAGCCGGCATTCATCAGGTGATGATGCACGGCACCGGTCGCCATCAGCGCGCTGATCGGCAGGAAGCCGGGCTGGATGGCACGGTCAGACAGCACCAGCTGCGAGCGGCCAGCACGCACGGCGGCCTCGGCCTGCGCACAGATACGCTGGATGGCGGCCTGCAAGCCTTCGCTTTCGGCGTAATTGAGGTCGATGACCTCGAAGCCGTAGCCCGGCAGATCAATCTGCTTGAGCTGGGCGAACTTCGAGTGCGACAGCACCGGGCTCGACACGATGACGCGGCGGGCATGCTCCGGCGTCTCTTCGAAGATGTTCATCTCCGGGCCGAACGCGGTTTCCAGCGACATCACGATGGCTTCGCGCAGCGGGTCGATCGGCGGGTTGGTGACCTGCGCGAACTGCTGACGGAAATAGTCGGCCTGATGACGGACGCGACGCGACAGCACCGCCATCGGTGTATCGTCGCCCATCGAGCCAACGGCTTCCTGGCCGGACTCGGCGAGCGGACGGATGATCTGGTCGCGCTCCTCGAAGGTGACCAGGAACATCTTCTGATAGGTGTTCAGGCTGTTGCGATCGATATTGCCGAGCAACGACTTTTCCAGCTCGCTGTCGGTCTCGACGCGACGCGCTTCCTGACGCAGCCACTGCTTGTAGGGCTGGGCATTCTTGAGCAGGTCATCGACGGCATTGTTGTCGAGCAACTCGCCCTTCTGGGTATCGATGGCGACGATCTTGCCCGGCCCGACACGGCCCTTGGACACGACATCTTCCGGCTTGTAATCCCAGACGCCGATTTCCGACGCCAGCGTGATGTAGCCGTTCTTGGTGATGACCCAGCGCGCCGGACGCAGACCGTTACGGTCGAGCATGCACACGGCATAGCGACCGTCGGTGATGACCAGGCCGGCGGGACCGTCCCAGGCTTCCATGTGCTTGGCGTTGTATTCGTAGAACGCGCGCAGATCGGCGTCCATCGACTCCACATTCTGCCAGGCCGGCGGTACCAGCATGCGCAGGGCACGAAACAGGCCCATGCCGCCACCGAGCAGGATCTCCAGCATGTTGTCCATGGAGGACGAATCGGAGCCGGTGCGATTGACCAGCGGCGTCAGCTCGGTCAGGCCGGGCAGATCCGGGTGCGTGAACTTCGGCGTGCGCGCCACGGCCCAGTTACGGTTGCCGCTGACGGTGTTGATTTCGCCGTTGTGCGCGAGGTAGCGGAATGGCTGTGCCAGCGGCCAGCGCGGCAGCGTGTTGGTGGAGAAGCGCTGGTGGAACACGCAGATATGCGTTTCCAGTCGCTCGTCGCCGAGATCCTTGTAGAACACCGGCAAGTCGGCCGGCATCACTAGGCCCTTGTAGGAGATGACCTGGGTGGACAGCGTGGTGACATAGAACAGCGGATCGGTCTTCAGCTGCTGCTCGGCACGGCGGCGCGCCAGGAACAGCTTGCGATTGGCCATTTCTTCATCGAGCGTGCCGGCATTGACCAGAATCTGCTCAAACACCGGCAGCGAACGCAGCGCGATTTCGCCAAGAATGCTGTTGTCGGTCGGCACGGTGCGCCAGCCGGCCAGCGTCAGGCCTTCGGCCTCGACTTCCTTTTTCAGGATGGCGCGGGCGTTGGCGGCCAAGGCCGGGTCGGTATTGAGAAACACCAGGCCGACAGCAAAGGTATCGGTCAGGGTGACACCCAGCTCTTCCTGCGCGACGGCGCGGAAGAAGGCACGCGGCATGGCCAGCAACAGGCCGCAGCCGTCGCCGGTCTTGCCATCGGCGGCGATGGCACCGCGATGGGTCATGCAGCTGAGTGAATGAATCGCTGTCTGGACCAGATGGTGACTGGTCTCGCCCTTCATCTGTGCGATGAGGCCGAAACCGCAGTTGTCACGAAACTCATCCGGGTGGTACAGACCCGCGTTGACGACCGGCTGCTCTAGCATCAGTTATACCTTGGAAAACAAAGGTTTAAGAATTCTTACGCGCAGGCGAAAACCGCGCTGGGCGCAAAATTGGACGCGTATAGTAGGTGAAAAGGACGTTTCACTCAATTCATGCCGGCCGCTATGACCCGCTCATTTCATGAAATATGCCAATTTACCGTTACGGATTGAGCAAGTTTCAGGCCAGTCCCCGGCTTTTCCGACACTACAAGGTATCGACAGGGATGGGGCCGGGGGCTGCGCCCGCTTTCGGCGTCACCGGAATAACATTGGCAGGCGGCGCAGGCACGGCCTCGGCATCGCCTCCCGGGCTCGTCAGGGCGCTCGAATCCAGGGCGGGCGCCGCGGCATCGGCCGCTGCCTGCGCCGCAAATGCAGCCTCAGCTTCATTCTGCAAGTTTGCCCACGCCCTGGGCAGCGATGCCGGCAACCCCTGCAAGGCCGCTGCAACCTCCTCCGCCTGCTGACGGCTGGCAAACTGGCCGTAAGTCAGCACAAAGCGAGGGCCCGTCGAAGAGCCATCCGCGATATCCGTTTGTGCCGGCAGTACCACGTAGTGAAACTGGTCTTTGTCATTGCGCCCGGAGAGCAGATCGCCAATGCGCCGCTCATCGCTGAATACGCCAATCTGCAGCGTGAAGGCCGTCGCCTCCTGCGACATCAGCCAATTCTTGTCGCGATACTGGGCAATACGTTGTGGCGCCGAGGCCTCGATTGGCACCGGCTGAGCACCGCCGTTATCCTTTACCAGCTCGGGCAAGGCACCGAAGCTGTCGCTGAAGCCTGCTTCGCCAAAGCCGACATTGGCCAGCAAATGCTCCTCAAACAAGGCTTTCACCGGCGCCTGCAGCCAGAGCCCGACGACACCTGCCACAAACACCAGCAGCAGGGCATTACCCAAACGCTGCTGCGACTTCGCTGTCATCATGTCAATGCTCCTGCACAGCCCGCCATCAGCGTGGCCTGCAAATTGTCCGTAGCCGCCTGATCGGTGACGATGGCCTGGCCCAGCTGCTTGAGCAGCACCAGACGCAGGCGACCATCGACATTCTTCTTGTCCACGGCCATGTGCTGCATGAATATCTCCGGGGTCATTCCCGGCGGAGCCGCTACCGGCAACCCGGCACGCTCGAGCAGGCGCCTGACCCGCGTCACATCAGCCGCAGTCAGCCAGCCTTCGCGACAAGACAGATCGGCCGCCAGCAGCATGCCAGTACCAACCGCCTCGCCATGCAGCCACTCACCATAACCCATGCCGGTTTCGATGGCATGACCGAAGGTATGGCCAAGATTCAGCAACGCGCGAATGTCGTTTTGCTCGAACTCGTCAGCCGCTACGACCTCCGCCTTGTTGCGGCAGGAGCGCTCGATAGCCTCGGCGAGCAGGGCCGGCTCACGCGCCATCAGACCTTCCATGTGGACTTCCAGCCAGCAGAGAAAATCGAGATCGCGAATCAGGCCGTACTTGATCACTTCCGCCAGGCCTGCCGACAGCTCGCGGATCGGCAAACTGCGCAGCACACCGGTATCCGCCAGCACCACGCGCGGCTGCTGAAAGGCGCCGATCATGTTCTTGCCGAGCGGATGATTGATGCCGGTCTTGCCGCCGACAGACGAGTCCACCTGTGACAGCAACGTGGTCGGCACCTGGATGAAATCGACACCACGCTGGTAGCAGGCGGCCGCAAAGCCGGTCATGTCGCCGATGACACCGCCACCCAGCGCAACCAGGGTCACCCTGCGATTGAAGCGCGCCTGCAGCAAGGCATCAAAAATCAAATTGAGATGCTGCCAGTCCTTGAACTGCTCGCCATCCGGCAGCACCGCCTCTGCAACCGCCAGCCCTGCTGCCAGCAGGCTTGCACGCAGCGGCGCGGCATACAGCGGAGCCACCGTAGTGTTGCTGACCAGCAACACCTGCTTGCCGCGAATATGCGGTAACAGATAGTCCGCGCGCGCCAGCACACCCTCACCGATATGAATGGGATAGCTGCGGTCGCCCAAGGCAACATTCAACGTGGTGTGCATGTTCAGTCTCTCAATCCACGACAGGGCATCACAGGTGGCTTAGCGCACGCCCAGCTTCTGCAGAATATGCCAGGCCACTTCGCGCGCGCTGACACGCTCGGTCGGCATGATGTGGTGTGCCACCTCTCGATACAAGGGGTCGCGAATCTGCAACAACTCGGTTAATCGTGCACGCGGATCGGCAGTTTGCAGCAACGGACGATTCTGATCTCGCGCCGTGCGCTCCAGCGAGCGCTCAACCGTCGTTTCGAGATAGATCACCGTGCCGCGCTCGTGCAGATGACGACGATTCGCCTCTCGCATGACAGCGCCTCCACCCGTCGCCAGCACCACATGGCGGCGCTGCGTAAGCACATCAATCACATGCTCTTCGCGCTGCCGAAAGCCATCCTCGCCCTCGATATCGAAAATCCAGGGAATATTGGCGCCCGTGCGTGCCTCAATTTCATGATCGGAATCAAGAAACTCCCAATGCAACAGCTCGGCGAGCTGGCGTCCGATGGTGGTCTTGCCCGCACCCATGGGCCCGACCAAGTAAATATTATGAACGCTCGTAGGCAGCATCTGACATCTCAACAGCCGGCACAGGTGATGAATCAATATCCACCAACACATGCGGCGTGACAAAAATGAGTAGCTCCTGCTTGTCTTCTCGAACCAGGTCACGACGAAACAGGTAGCCCAATAGCGGGATATTACCCAGTACAGGCACCCGACTGACAGTCCGTACGGCCTGAGTACGAAAAATTCCGCCAAGCATCAGTGTCTGCCCATCGCGCAGGCGAACCTGCGTGACCAGATGATTGGTCTCGATGGCGCGCGCACCGCTGGCCTGAATCTCGCCGGGACTGTCGTGATTGAGACTGAGATCGAGCACGATGTATTGATCTGCGCTCACGGAGGGAGTGACTTCAAGGCTCAGCTCGGCATTGACAAAACGTGTCGTGGTTGCTCCGCTATGGGTACTTTCCTGATAGGGAATTTGCTGCCCGGAGGCAATGATGCCCTTGTGCTGCTCAGCCGTCAGCACACTCGGACGGGCAAGGATATCGCCCTGCCCCGAGGTCTCCAGTGCTGACAGTTCGATATCCAGCGCATGACCATTCAGACCCAGGACGCCATAACGCAACGCCGACACCTCGGCACCCGGGGCCGTGAGCGGAACACGCCCACTCCAGTCCGGGCCACTGACTTGCCAGCGCGCGCCCAATGCCTCTGCCTGGGTACGCGAGACTGCCACCAGCCGTGTAGCCACCATGATCTGCCGTGCCGGCCGATCCAGCGTCAGCAGCCAGGCTTGCAATTGCGCAAGACGCGCCGATGTATCGGTCGCCAGCAAGGTATTTGTTCGCGCATCGACATCCAGGCGGCCACGAGGCCCGAGCAAGCGCTCACCATTCGCACTGCCCAGCCATTTCGCCAGTTCGCTGGCGTTGGCATGCTGCAAGGGCAAGAGCCGGGTCTCGACGGGCTCACGCAGCTCTCTCGCCTGCTGCCCGGACAAGGCCTGGCGCGCCAGGACAGCAGCATCATCGCCTGTGCCGATCCACAACAATTTGCGCCCCGGAGACAACTGATGCTCCTGCTCAATCAGGCCGCGGGCGCGAATCAGCCCTGACAGCGCAGCACGTGGCCGATCAGCCTTCATACTGACGCTGACACGTCCCTGCACATTGTCAGACAGCACAACATCCACACGTGCTGTTTCAGCCAGCTGCAGCAACACCGAGCGCAGATCAGCCTCATTGATACTGGCACTCACTGTCGCGGCAGAGAGCGTGCCAGACAGCCAGGCTACCAGCACACAAACACTTCCCCTCAGCCATCGCCTGTAAAGCCTGCTCATGATTCCCTCCGGTTTTCCCGGCATCCTGCCGATGACTATGGTGTAGCAAGCGATCGGCATTTACGCAAACACGCAGGCAAGGTCGGCGCGCGCGTCTTATACTGCAGGCTCAAGTCCTGTGCAGGGACGTTTCACGAGTGGCTCGAATGACTGCTGCAGCAACGCCTTTTCGCCTGATGCGCTGGCTCGGCCTGGCACTGACCGGCATTACTTTGGGGGCCAGCGGCTCTTACCTCGCGCTCACACCGCAATTGCCCGACATCTCCACGCTGAAGAATGTCGAGTACGAAACCCCGCTGCAGGTGCTGACCCGCGATGGCAAACTGATCAGCGAGTTTGGCGTCAAACACAGCGTGCCGCTGAAATACAAGGAAGTGCCGAAACCCTTCGTGCAAGCCTTTCTGGCAGCAGAAGACGATCGCTTCTTCGAGCATGACGGCATTGATTACGCCGGCCTCGGTCGCGCCTTCAGCGAAATTCTGACCAGCGGCAACATCCGCTCGGGAGGCTCGACCATCACTATGCAGGTGGCGAAGAACTACTTTCTCAGCTCCGAGCGCACGTTCAGCCGCAAGTTCACCGAAATCATGCTGGCCAAGCGCATCGAGGACTCGCTGACCAAGGAGGAAATCCTTGAGCTCTATCTGAACAAGATCTACCTCGGCCAGCGCGCCTACGGCATCGGTGCCGCCGCCAAGATCTATTACGGCAAGACCGTGCAACAACTGACCCTGGCCGAAATGGCAATGATCGCCGGTCTGCCGAAAGCACCGTCGAAATACAATCCGGTGAGTAACGCCCAGCGCGCGCTGATCCGCCGCAACTGGATCATCGGCCGCATGCTCAAGCTCGGTTACATCAGCCAGAAAGCCCATGATGCAGCGATTGCTGCGCCTGTCGGACTGAATTTCCAGGCCAGCCTGCAGGATGTGCAAGCACCCTGGCTCGCCGAAATGGTGCGCGAGTCCCTGATGGAGCGCTTCGGCAAGTCCGTCTACGATACCGGCTACAAGGTCTATACCACCGTCGATTCACGCAATCAGAATGCCGCCAGCGCCGCAGTGATTGCCGGTCTGCTCGCCTATGACCAGCGCCATGGCTGGCGTGGCCCGGAAGGTCATGGCGACATTACGGCACTGAAGCTGCTGCGTCGTGTCGGCAACCTGGAGCCGGCGCGTGTGACTGCAGTGCAGGCAAGGTCGGTCAGCGTCGAGCTGCGTACCGGCGAGAAGGCCACCATCAATTGGGATGGTCTGCGCTGGGCGCGCCGCTACATCAATGTTAACAGCATCGGAGCGACGCCACGCAATGCCAGCGAAATCGTCAAAGTCGATGACTTTGTCCGCCTGCAGGCCGTTGGCAAGTCCTGGCGACTGGCTCAGGTTCCGGATGTGCAGGGCCAGCTCATTGCCATGAATCCGGAGACGGGTGCCATCGAGGCCATCGTTGGCGGCTTCGATTTCACTCAGAGCAAATTCAACCGCGCCGTGCAGAGCTGGCGTCAGGCCGGCTCCACCATCAAGCCTCTGATTTATGCCAAGGCACTTGAAAGCGGTTATACGCCAGTCAGCATGATTGATGACGCGCCACTGACATTCGGCGATTGGTCGCCGAGCAATTCCGATGGCGAATTCATGGGCCCCGTGACCTTGCGCCGAGCACTATACCTGTCCCGCAACCTGGTCTCGATTCGCCTGCTGCAGGCCGTTGGTGTCGGCGACGCACGCGAGTATCTCAGCCGCTTCAGCCTCGAAAAGTCACGCATGCCGCAGGATCTGACGCTGGCGCTAGGTTCGGCTGAAGTACTTCCGGTTCAGATGGCCACGGCTTATGCCAGCATCGCCAATGGCGGGCTGCGTGTGAACCCATACTTCATCGAAAAGGTAGTCGATCGTAGCGGCAAAATAGTCTTCCAGGCCGAGCCGAAGCGCGTCTGCCGTCCTTGCGAGCTGCCGATACCGGCGCCCGTGGTCCATGCTGATGGCAGCCTCGAAGCAGCGGAAATCATCCCCGGCGGCAACGCCCCGACAACGACAGGGCAAGATGGCAGCATCAGCGGCCAGGGCGACAGCATTGCCGTCACAGCACCAATACCGGCAGCCTATGTACCGGACTATCCGGTCGCACTGCGCATCATGCGTCCGCGTGCCGCCCGCCAGATGTATTCGATTCTGCAGGACGTCATTCAGCATGGCACAGGTCGTGGCGCGCTTAGCCTCGGGCGCGCCGATTTGGCCGGCAAGACCGGGACCACCAACGATGCCCGCGACGCCTGGTTCGCCGGCTTCAACGCACAGATGGTGGCCGTGTCCTGGGTTGGCTTTGATGAACCGAAGAGCCTAGGCAAGGTCGAATATGGTGGCTATGCCGCCTTGCCGATCTGGAACCAGTACATGGCCACAGCCTTGCGCAGCATCCCCTTCAGCATGCCGCCAACGCCGGCCGGGCTGTCGTCAGTACGCGTCAATCGCCTCACCGGCCAGCAAGCCGATGCCGCAGATCCGGAAGCCATTGACGAGCTGATTCCTGCTGAGCAAACACCTGCACCTGCTCAACCTGCCGACGCCGCACCGATACCGGGCACCATTATCCCCTGAGTCACAGACTCGCAGGAGTTATTGCAGCTCCTGCGGGTCTACATCCAGCGACCAGCGCACCTGACGGGCACTGGGAAGTGCATCCAGCCAGGGCACCAGTGTCGTCAGCAAGGCATGCAGCGCCTTGCGGTCATCCGCTTTCAGCAGCAGATGCACGCGCGACAAACCGGCTTTGCGCGCCATCGGCGCCGGCACCGGGCCCCAGGCCTGCACACCATACTGCCCCTGCACAATCGCCACCGCTGCCTGCTGCAGAAAAGCCAGCGGCAGCTCCGCGCGCGTAGCCTCGGCGCGCAATAACGCCAGATGCCCCGCCGGCGGCAAGCCCAACAACTGCCGCTCTTTGAGCAGATCGCGCGCAGCGGCAATGTAGCCCTGCGACAACAGCGTCATCAGCAACGGGTGATCCGGCTGATGCGTCTGCAGCCACATCTGACCGGGCGTGTCGCCACGGCCGGCGCGGCCGGCGACCTGCACCAGCAGCTGCGCCAGGCGCTCGCCGCCACGGAAATCAGCACTGAACAGCGCACCATCGACATCGGGAATCAAGACCAGCGTCACACGCGGAAAGTGATGCCCTTTCGCCAGCATCTGCGTGCCCACCAGAATCGCCGGGCCAGGCTTGTGAATTTCGTCAAGCAGGCCTTGCAGCGCGCCCTTGCGACGTGTGCTGTCGCGATCCACGCGATGCACGGGAATGCCGGGATGCGCGGCCATCAAGGCCTGTTCGAGGCGCTCGGTACCGACGCCGACCGGGCGCAAGTCCGTACTGTTGCAGGTCGGGCACTGGCGCGGCGGCGCCTGCTCGAAACCGCAGTGATGGCAATGCAGCCGCACCGGGTCACGATGCAGCGTCGGGCGCGCGTCGCAGCGGCTGCACTCGGCCTGCCAGCCACAATCATGGCAAAGCATGACCGGCGCATAGCCACGACGATTGATGAATACCAGCACCTGCTCGCCGCGCTTGAGGGTGTCGCCAATGGCGGTACGAGCGGCGGAGCAAAGGCCATCCTGCAAGGTCTGACCGCGCAGATCCAGGCAGCGCACTTGCGGCGCCTGAGCACCGCCGGCCCGCTGCGTCAGCGCCAGACGCTGGTAGCGCCCGGCCTGCACGTTGGCAATCGACTCCAGTGCCGGCGTCGCCGAACCGAGCACGATGGGGATGCCTTCGAGCTGCGCGCGCCGCACCGCGACATCACGGCCGTGATAGCGGAAACCTTCCTGCTGCTTGAACGACAGATCATGCTCTTCATCGACGATGATCAGCCCCGGTCGCGCCATCGGCGTGAACACTGCCGAACGCGTGCCGATGATGAGACTGACTTCGCCCGCCCGCGCCGCCCGCCAGGCCTGCAGACGCTCGCGGTCCGACAACCCCGAATGCAGCACCGCCAGCGGGCAGCGAAAGCGGGCGCGAAAGCGCGCCAGCGTTTGCGGCGTCAGACCGATTTCCGGCACCAGCACCAGCACCTGCCGACCAGCCTGCAAAACCTGCTCGATATGCTGCAGATAAACCTCGGTCTTGCCGCTGCCGGTAACACCCTGCAGCAGCGTGACGCGAAAACCGGATTGCGCGGTCAGCACGGAGAGCGCCGCCGCCTGCTCCGGATTCAGCGTCAACGGCGCTTCTGCGAGCAGGTTTGCCGCACTGGGCATTGCCGACGCGACATGCGCCGGCTCGGCACTGACGATCTCGACCAGCTCTTTCTCCTGCAACGCCGACAGAGCCTCGCGGCTGACGCCGAGCGCCTGCAGCGCGGTATCGCCGAGGCCATGCTCGTGTTCGTGCAAAACCTGCCAGGCCTGCTGCTGGCGCGCGGCGCGGCGCAGGCCATCCGCTGCCAGCGCCAGCCCTCGTGGCGTCAGTCGCCAGAGCCTCGGCGGCGTTGGCAGCAAAGCCTCACCCTGGCGGATGAGCACCGGCAACATCTGACTCAGGGCATCGCCCAAGGGATGCTGATAATAGGTCGCTGCCCAGCGCGCCAGCGCCCACAGCGTTGGCGGCAGCGCCGGCTCGGCGTCGAGCACCTCGCTCACGGCCTTGAGCTTGCCGGATGGCACATCGCTCTGCATCACCTCAGTCATGACCAGTCCGATGAGCTGCTGCCGGCCGAACGGCACGCGCACGCGCACGCCAGCCGCCGGCACGGCAATGCCGTCAGGAACGCGATAATCAAAGACTTGCCGTAACGGCGATGGCAGCGCCACCTGGATGAGCTTCATGGCGGCAAGATTACCATTGCAGGCAGGCGGCAAAAGCGCACTTGGCCAAAAAGCAGACATCTTGTAGAATCCGCCACCTTGTTGTGCCCCGCTGGAACGAAGCGACAGTTTCGGTAGGCCAAGAGAATGGTTTGATTTCGTACCTAGGCGTTTGCTTTCACAAGCCCGCGAGGATGGCGAGATCACCAACCCCGTTCTTAACCAGAGGATTCAATCATGCGCGCCGATATCCATCCGCGTTACGAAGCTGTTGTAGCCACCTGCTCGTGCGGCAACACCTTCACAACCCGTTCCACCCTGTGCAAAAACTTCCTGATCGATACTTGCTCGGCTTGCCACCCGTTCTACACCGGCACGCAGAAAGTCGTCGACACCGGCGGTCGTATCGACAAGTTCAAGCAGCGCTTTGGCGCTCGCAGCTTCTCCAAGTAAGCACTTGCAGGGGCCGATCACTGTTACGGTGATCGCAAAAAGGCGAATACCCGGAAACGGGTGTTCGCCTTTTTTATTGGTACAATCGCGCCCACTTATGCATGCACTGACAGGATAGTGTCCCAGCTGCGTGCGCGACCCGCTTTGGAATAGATGATGAAGCTTGCTCTCGAACACCTGCTGACCACTGCCCTCGTCTCCCTGCGTGCCGACGGCGTGCTGCCTGCAGATTTCAGCCCGGCGATCCAGCTCGATCGCACGCGCGACAAGGCGCATGGCGACTGGGCCACCAACCTCGCCCTGGCCAGCGCGAAAGCCGCCGGCCGCAAGCCACGCGACATCGCCGAGGCGATCGTGGCTGCCCTGCCGGCCAATGCCATTGTCAGCAAGATCGAGATTGCCGGTCCCGGCTTCATCAATTTCTTTCTCGCCGGTGCCACCGAGTTTGCCGTGCTCGGCCAGATCTTCGCCGCTGCTGCCGAATTCGGCCGCACACCGCGTCGTAACCAGAAGCTGCAAGTCGAGTTCGTCTCCGCCAACCCGACCTCGTCGCTGCATGTCGGTCATGGTCGCGGTGCCGCCTATGGCATGACCGTCGCCAATCTGCTCGCTGCCGTCGGCTACGATGTGCAACGTGAGTATTACGTCAACGATGCCGGCCGTCAGATGGCCATCCTCGCCACCTCGACCTACCTGCGCTATGTCGAATCGCATCCGGCCGAGTCCGGCATTGCCGCCGGCGCCGCTTTTGTGTTCCCGAGCAACGGCTATCGTGGCGATTACATCCGTGACATCGCCGCCAGCGTCACCGCCACGCACGGTGCGTCGCTGGTACGGCCAGTCACTGCGCTGTTTGCCGACGTACCGGCCGATGCCGTCAAGGATGCCGCCGGCGAGGTCATCTCCGGCGACAAGGAAGCGCACATCGACGGTCTCATCGCCAATGCCCGCGCCCTGCTCGGCAGCGATGGCTATGACGTGTTCTTCCGTGCCGCCCTGGATAGCATCCTCAGCGACATTCGCGAAGATCTGGGCGAGTTCGGCGTACATTACGATGAATGGTTCTCGGAAAAGACACTGGAAACCGATGGCTCCATCGAGCGCGCCGTCGCCCGCCTGACCGCCAATGGTCATACCTACGAAAAGGCTGGCGCGATCTGGTTCCGCTCTACCACCTTCGGCGACGACAAGGATCGCGTGCTGGTTCGCGACAACGGCCAGGGCACCTACTTCGCTTCCGATGTGGCCTATCACCTGAACAAGTTCGAGCGCGGCTTCGACCGCGTGGTGAACATCTGGGGCGCCGACCACCACGGCTACATCACCCGCGTGAAAGCCGCGCTGACCGCCCTCGGCCTCGATGCCGGCAAACTCGATGTGCTGCTGGTGCAGTTCGTGTCGCTCTGGCGTGGCGGCGAGCAGGTGCAGATGTCATCGCGCTCCGGCCAGTTCATCCCGCTGCGCGAGCTGCGCGAAGAGGTCGGCAACGATGCCGCGCGCTTCTACTACATCACGCGCAAGAGCGAGCAGCACATCGACTTCGATCTCGACCTCGCCGTCTCGCAAAGCAAGGACAATCCGGTCTACTACATCCAGTACGCCCATGCCCGCGTCTGCTCGATGCTGGAAAAGCTGACCACGCTGGGCTGGACGCTGGATCGCGATGCCGGTCTGGCCGCATTGGATCGCCTCGACAGCGATGCCGAGCGCGACCTCGCGAAAGCCCTGCAACGCTACCCGGAAGTGCTGCTGAAGGCCGCCGAAGCCTACGAGCCGCATCAGCTCTCGAACTACCTGAAGGAGTTGGCCAGCGAGTTTCACGGCTGGTACAACAGCACCAAGGTGCTTGTCGATGACGAGCCGCTGCGTCAGGCCAGACTGACGCTTAGCCTAGGCGTGCGCCAGGTCATTGCCAACGGCCTCGGCCTGCTGGGCGTGGCTGCCCCGGAACGCATGTAATGAGTCGCCCGAATCCGCCTCGTGGCGCCAGTCGCTCACCACGCCCTGCCGGCAAAACCGTCAACACCGGGCGTGGCGGCCGCCGGACAACAAAAACAGCCGGCAAAAGCTCTCCGGCGAACAAGCCCGGCATTAAGAAAGGCCGTCTGATTGTCGGTCTGCTTTTGCTCGCCGGACTGATCGCACTCATCGTGCTGCTTATGAAAAAGCCAGCACCACCGGTGGCCACCGTGCCGCCAGCACTCACCGAAGAGAAGATCGAGAAGCCCGCCCCGACTCCGAAGCCAGCCGAGCGCTTTGCCTTCTACGAGCTGCTGCCGAACCAGAAAGTGCTACCGACACGCAGCATAGAATCACGCCCGGCACCGCGCCCCAACCCCAATGCCGCCATCGTCAGCGATGGCAGCTTCTGGCTGCAAGCCGGTGCTTTCCGCAGTGCCACCGAAGCCGATGCCCGCCGCTCGGCCATCAGTCAGCTCGGCCTGCCGGCGCGTGTGCAGAGCCAGCGCGAGGGTGGCGCCACGCTGCAGCGCGTCCTCGTTGGCCCGTTCAATCAGATTGAACGCCGCGACCAGGCCCGTAGCAAGCTCGGCGAGGCGGGTCTGGATGCCATTCCCGTCAGCGCATCCGTTCAATCAAAAGCGGAGAGTCGTCAACCATGACCACCATATTATCCGTCCGTCGCGGCAACACCGTGGTACTCGGTGGCGATGGCCAGGTCTCGCTCGGCAATACGGTGATGAAGGGTAACGCCCGCAAGGTGCGTCGCCTGTACAAAGATCAGGTGCTGGCCGGCTTCGCCGGCGGTACGGCCGATGCTTTCACGCTCTTCGATTACTTCGAGGCCAAGCTGGAAAAGCACAGCGGCCATCTCGTGCGCGCCGCCGTGGAAATGGCCAAGGACTGGCGCACCGATCGTACACTGCGCAGGCTCGAAGCCCTGCTCGCTGTGGCTGACAAACATGCCTCGCTGATCATCACCGGCAGCGGTGATGTGTTGGAGCCGGAGCACGGCATCATCGCCATTGGCTCCGGCGGCAACTACGCCCTCGCCGCCTCGCGCGCATTGATCGATCACAGCGAGCTGTCTGCGGAAGAAATTGTCAAATACGGGCTGACGATGGCCGGAGACATCTGCGTCTTCACCAATCATCAGCACACGCTCGAACGACTCGACTGGTAAGCCCCATGACCGCCATGACTCCGCGCGAAATCGTGCACGAACTCGATCGTCATATCGTTGGCCAGAATGGTGCTAAGCGCGCCGTCGCGCTGGCGCTGCGCAACCGCTGGCGACGCATGCAGCTGGCCGAGCATCTGCGCCCGGAAGTAACGCCGAAAAACATCCTCATGATCGGCCCGACCGGCGTCGGCAAGACCGAGATCGCGCGCCGCCTGGCCAAGCTTGCCAACGCCCCGTTCATCAAAGTCGAAGCCACCAAGTTCACCGAAGTCGGCTATGTCGGGCGCGATGTCGAAACCATCATCCGCGATCTCGCCGACATGGCGCTGAAGATGATGCGCGAGCAGGCCATCGCCGAGGTTGGCCAGCGTGCCGATGAGGCCGCCGAAGATCGTATTCTGGATGTGTTGCTGCGCCCGGCACGCGCCGCCAGCACCGGCTGGGACACCACCGAACCGACTCCGGCCAGTACGGGCGACAATGCAACCCGCCAGCTCTTCCGCCGCAAGTTGCGCAACGGCGAGCTCGACGAGCAGGAAATCGAGATCGAGCTGAGCCCGGTTGCGGCCTCGGTGGAGCTGATGACGCCGCCTGGCATGGAAGAAATGGGCGGCCAGCTGCAAAAGCTGTTTGCCGGCCTCGGCGGCGGCAAGAGCAAGAGCCAGCGCCTGAAGATTCGCGATGCGCTCAAGCGCGTGCGTGAAGAGGAAGCCGGCAAGCTGGTCAGCGACGAAGACCTGAAAGCGCGTGCGCTGCATGCCGTCGAGCAGCAGGGCATCGTCTTCATCGACGAGATCGACAAGGTCTGCCGTCGCGGCGAAACCTCGGGCGCGGATGTGTCACGCGAGGGTGTGCAGCGCGACCTGCTGCCGCTGATCGAAGGCTGCACCGTCAACACCAAGTACGGCATGGTGAAAACCGATCACATCCTGTTCATCTGCTCGGGCGCGTTTCACCTCGCCAAGCCGTCGGATCTGATCCCGGAGCTGCAAGGCCGCCTGCCCATTCGTGTCGAGCTGGAGGCACTAACCGCCAATGACTTCGAGCGCATCCTGACCGAGCCGAACTTCTCGCTGACCGAGCAATATGTGGCGCTGCTGGCCACCGAAGGCTTGCAGGTCTCGTTCGCGAGCGATGCCATTCGCCGCCTTGCGGAAGTGGCCTGGCAGGTCAACGAACGCACCGAAAACATCGGTGCTCGTCGCCTGCATACCGTGCTCGAGCGCCTGCTCGAAAGCATCGCTTTCGATGCCGCTGACCTGGCAGGCAAGCAAGCCGGCACCGTACTCACACTCACCGCCGCCGATGTCGATGCCCAGCTCGGCGCACTGGTTCAGGACGAAGACCTGAGCCGCTTTATTTTGTAATACCTTTTGCTGCACCGGAACTGAATCATGAGTCGCACTGCTGTTGCTGAACGCTACGAACTGGATATTGACGAGAACGAGATGCTGCCGCCCCGGATCGATGAAACACTATCTGCAGCCCAACGCATTCGTGAAGCCATTGCACGCTATCGTGCCTGGCAGCGCCATGGTGACGACGCCCTGCAAACTCAGGTGCTGGCCGTGCAGCAGCTGCAAATTGCCCGCCTGCGCCGGACTCATGCCGGCCTGCTGGCCGATGACCGCTTCCGCCCCATCACCGAGTTCTTTCTCTGTGAAATCTATGCCGGGCTCGACCTGGCTGAGCTGGCACGGGAAATCGAAAAGGCGCTGCCGGTCGCCACGCGCATGCTGCCCGACTCCGTGCTGCGCACCGCCGCCATCGCCGTGGAAGCCAACGCGCTGACCGGCGAGCTGGACGAAGAGGTTGCCCGTGACCTGCACGCCGCCGGCATCAGTGGGCCCACGGATATCGATCTGATTGCCGCCTACCGTCGCTGCGATCAGGACATCGCTCGTCGCGAACAGATGCGCCTGCTGCGCGAACTCGGCCTGGGCCTCGATCGCTATGTGCGTTCACGCCTGATCACCGCTACTTTCAAGATGGCCGCGCGCCCGGCGAAGATGGCCGGCCTCGGCGGACTCTACGACTTCATGGCCACCGGCTTTGCGGTGATGAAGCCGATGAAATCCGTCGCCGACTTTCTCGATGATTTCCTCGGACGCGAGGCGCGTATCCTCGACAATATCAACACAGACTGCGACGATCCCTTCGCCGTTTAAACCGATTGCCCGTTACGCTGCCCAAAGAGACTCGCCATGAGCCAACGCCGACCTGATCTGCCTCCCGCCAACGGCCCCATGAGCCGCGGTGAGTCTGTGGCCGTCACGCCAATGCCGTCGCCATCAGCACGCCCGATGGCCGGTGCCGCGCCCCGTGCTCAAGCTTCTGGCGCGCAGGCTTCCGGAGAGGTCACGCACTTCGGCTACCAGACCGTGGCGCGCGAGGAAAAGGCCGGCAAGGTCGCCGAAGTCTTCCACTCGGTGGCCGCCAAGTACGACATCATGAACGACCTCATGTCGCTGGGCATTCATCGTCTGTGGAAACGCTTCACGGTGGAGATGGCAGGCGTGCGGCCCGGCCAGCAGGTGCTCGACATTGCCGGCGGTACCGGTGACCTCGCCCGCGCCTTCCACAAGGAAGTCGGCCCCACCGGCCGCGTCGTGCTCGCTGACATCAACTCGTCCATGCTCATGGTCGGTCGCGACAAGCTGCTCGATGTCGGCGTGGCCGGCCAGATCGAATTCGTCCAGGCCAATGCCGAATGCCTGCCGTTCGCACCGGGCAGCTTCGACCTCATCACCATCGCCTTCGGTCTGCGCAACGTCACCGACAAGGATGCCGCGCTACGCTCCATGTACCAGTCGCTGAAGCCCGGCGGCCGCTTGCTCGTGCTCGAATTCAGCAAGCCAATCGCCGAGCCGCTGGCGAAGGTCTACGACGCCTACTCGTTCTCGCTGCTGCCAATGATGGGCAAGCTCATCGCCAACGATGCCGAGAGCTATCGCTACCTCGCCGAGTCGATCCGCATGCACCCGGACCAGAACACGCTGAAAGGTATGATGGAAACGGCCGGCTTCGAGCGCTGCGACTATCACAACCTCACTGGCGGCATTGTCGCTTTGCATCGCGGCTTCAAATTCTGACCGGAGCGCACCATGCCCTCGTTACCCTATATGCTCGCGCTGCGCGGTCTTGAATCCCTGATCAATCAGGCTCTGCGCTTTGACCCCGCCACGCAGCTGCGCCTGAATGCCCTTGCCGGCAAAAGCCTGTTCATCGAGACGCAATCGCCGGCCATCTCGGTGATGGTGCAGATTCGCGAAAACCGCATCCGTCTGCTCGCTGAATCCGATCAGAAGCCGCATGCCACCATCGAAGCCGAAAGCGTGGCATTGCTGAAGCTGGCCTTATCGAAGCAGCCGCAGCTCATCGGCGGGCCGCTGCGCGTGCACGGTCAGGTTCAGCTCATCGAGCAGCTGCACAGCATAGCGAAACAGCTGGACATCGACTGGGAAGAGCCACTGGCGATGCTCTGGGGCGATGTCGCCGGGCATCAGCTCGGGCAGCAGCTGCGCGGTCTGTTCAGCTTCGCGCAGAAGACGGCGAAGACCTTTCTGATGAACAGCAGCGAGTACCTGCAGGAAGAGCAGGAGCTGCTGCCAGTGCGCTGGGAAATCAACGAATTCACTCAGGAAAGCGAAGACCTGCGCGCCGATGTCGAGCGCCTGGAGGCGCGGCTGCAACGCCTGCAGCAAAGGGTCAGTAAACTCACAGCCGCCACGCCGGAGCTGGCACCATGATGCGTCACTGGCCCCGCCTGCTGCAGCTCTGGACCGTCGCCGCGCGCTACCGTCTCGACACGCTGCTGCCACCACCGACCGCTGCCGCACGCCTGGCACTGCTGGCCTTCCGCCTGCATCCGGCTTGGTGGACAGCCGGCGCAGCGGCGCAAAATCCGGCCCGCGTCCGCCTCGCCTTCGAGGAGCTGGGCCCGCTGTTCATCAAGCTCGGCCAGCTGCTGGCCACGCGCCGCGACCTGCTGGACCCGGCTCTGCTCGATGAGCTGGTGCATCTGCAGGAAAATGTGCCGCCGTTCCCGACCGCCGACGCCAAGGCCATCGTCGCGCGTGAGCTGGGCATGCCGCTGACACAGGCGTTCGCCCGCTTCGACGACGCGCCGCTGGCCGCTGCTTCCATCGCCCAGGTGCATACCGCCGCGCTGCCGAACGGCCGCGAAGTCATCGTGAAGGTATTGCGCCCCGGCGTGGCCGACCGCATCCGCACCGACATGGCGCTGCTGAAAGACCTCGCCACCCTCGCCGAAGCTCGTTTCGACCTGCGCGTGGTGCCGCTGTCGCGTATCGTCAGCGACTACGAACGCACGCTGCTGGATGAAACCGATCTCGCCCGCGAAGCCGCCAACACACGCCAGCTGCGCGCCAATTTTGTCGGCTCGCCGCTGTTTTATGTGCCCGAAATTTACGACGCCAACGGCAGCCGCGAAGTCATGATCGCCGAGCGCATCGAAGGCGTGCCGATCAGCGATCACGCCACCTTTGCCCGCCTCGGCATCGACCGCGAACGCCTGGCCAACAAGGGCCTGACCATCTTCTTCACGCAGGTCTTCCGCGACAACTTCTTCCACGCCGACATGCACCCCGGCAATGTCTATGTCGAGACCGGCAACCCGGCCGACCCGCGCTTCATCGGCCTCGACTGCGCCATCGTCGGCTCGCTGCCACCGGACGACCAGCTCACCATCGCGCAGATCCTGCTCAGCCTGATCCAGCGCGACTTCAACCAGCTCATCCGCACTGCCGCGCAAGCCGGCTGGGTGCCTGCCGGCGCGCCGCTGGACTTCCTCGCGCAGGAAGTGCGTCGCCTGGTCGAGCCGGTGCTGACGCAACCCATCGACCAGATCAATCTGGCACCGATTCTGGCCGGGCTGCTCGACATGGCGCGCACGCACGGCCTGCAGATTCCGCCACAGCTGGTGCTGCTGCTGAAAACGCTGATTCACATCGAAGGTCTGGGCCGCGACCTCTACCCGGCGCTGGATATCTGGAGCCTGGCGCAGCCGCTGCTGAAGCAATGGATGACCGATCGCATCGGCCCGAAAGCCCTGCTCAAGCGCTTCACCGAAGACACACCGATTCTGCTCGCCGGCCTGCCCGAGCTGCCGCAGATGATCTTCGATGCGCTCACGCAGATGCGCCAGAACGGTCAGTGGCAGAGCCGGCAGATTGCCGAGCTGAAAGCCATCCAGCGACAGTTACAGAGCCAGCACCGCAGCAGCAGCCTGCTGAGCTGGGCCACGCTGATCGCCGTGGTAACGCTGTGCTGGCAGGTGCTCACGCACTAAGTCGCTTTCCGTTATGCTAAAGCTCTATTTTGGAGCATGGCCCTGTTTTGCGGGCAAGTGAGTAGCAACATGAACTGGTTAGATGCCATCAAGTGGGACGCCAGCGGGCTGGTGCCGGCCATCGCCCAGGATCATGTCACCGGCCGTGTGCTTATGGTGGCGTGGATGAACCGCGAGGCGCTGGCACTGACCGTGGCCGAGCAGCGCGGCATCTACTGGTCGCGCTCACGTGGCAAACTCTGGCGCAAAGGCGAAGAGTCCGGCCATGTGCAAGTGCTGAAAGAGCTGCGTCTGGACTGCGATGGCGATGTGCTAGTGCTCCAGGTTGAGCAGCTCGGCGGCATCGCCTGCCATACCGGGCGCAAATCTTGCTTCTACCAACGCTACGAAAACGGCGCATGGCAGGTGGTTGATGCCGTGCACAAGGATCCCCACGAGATTTATTCGTCATGACCGATGTATTGAGCCAACTCGCCACGGTGCTGGCCGAGCGCAAGCAAGCCTCGCCGGACAGCTCCTATGTCGCCAGCCTTTATCACAAGGGTCTCAACAAGATCCTCGAAAAGGTCGGCGAAGAGTGTACGGAAACCTTGCTGGCCGCGAAGGATGCCGAGCGCAGTGGCGATACTGACGAGCTGATCTATGAGACTGCTGACCTGTGGTTTCATACGCTGGTCATGTTGAGTCAGCTCAATGTGCATCCGGATCAAGTGCTGAATGAGCTGGCGCGTCGTTTCGATTTGTCCGGGCTGGCCGAGAAGGCTTCCCGTAACCCGTCTTAAATTGCTGACCGCCTGCGGGCGAGGAGTTGTCACATGTTGTCTGGAATCTCTCTGCCGCACATTCTGTTACTGCTGGTCATCGTGGTGCTGGTCTTCGGCACATCCAAGCTGAAGAACCTGGGCAAGGACCTCGGTAGCGCTATCAAGGGCTTCAAGGAGTCCGTCAAGAGTGAGGATGACGTGGCCGCCCCGACACCACCCGCCGCGCAGATTCAGCAGACGCAAACACCGCCGGCGCAGCCCACGGCCGCTCAGCAGCCGACTGATCAGAAATCAGGCCAATAACGCATGTTTGATGTCGGCTTCAGCGAGCTGCTGCTGCTCGCGGTCATTGCGCTGGTCGTGCTCGGCCCCGAAAAACTGCCCCATGCTGCACGTATGGCTGGGGCCTGGGTCGGTCGCATCCGCCGCATGATTGTCAGCGTTCAGGCCGACATTGAAAATGAAGTGGCGGCGGCCGAAATGCGTGAACGCATCATCAAGCAGATGGAAAAAGCCAAAGCCGCTTCCGGCCTGGAGGAGGCGCAACAGGCACTGACGTCGGCACTCGATGACAGCCCCCGCGCCAAGCCCGACAGTATCGAGAAACCATGACCACGCTCCCGGATCTGCCACCGAGCGAAATGCCGCTGGTCACTCATCTCATTGAGCTGCGTACACGACTGGTACGCATTGTGATTGCACTGATTCTGGTGTTCTTTTCGCTGGCATATTTTGCCAATGACATTTATGCCCTGCTGTCAGCGCCACTACGTGCACTGCTGCCGCCAGGCAGCACCATGATCGCCACGGATGTGACCTCGCCCTTCATGGCGCCATTCAAGCTGACGTTCTTTGTAGCCCTTTTTGCCTGCGTTCCCTACATCCTGTTTCAGCTCTGGGGCTTTATTGCCCCTGCGTTGTACAAGCATGAGCGCCGCATTGCCGTGCCCATCGTGCTGTCCAGCGTCGTGCTGTTTTATGCGGGGGTGAGCTTCGCCTACTTTGTCACGCTGCCGGCCATTCTCGGCTTCTTTACCGGCGTCGGCCCCGAAGGCGTCGCCATCATGACTGACATCAATCTCTATCTCGACTTCGCCTTGAAGCTGTTTCTGGTCTTCGGTTTCACCTTTGAGATCCCGGTTGCCGTGCTGGTCCTGATTGCCGCCGGCGTGATAAAAAGCGCCGCACTGGCTGAACAGCGCCGCTACATCATCGTTGGCTGCTTCTTTGTGGCCATGTTCCTGACACCGCCAGATGCGCTGTCCATGACCATGCTCGCGGTGCCGATGTGGCTGCTATTCGAGATTGGACTGTTTGCCGGTGGCCTGCTGGAGAAACAACGCTCAAGACGTGCCGACACCGACACGCCCTGAGCAGCAGACTCAAAGTGCAATTTCTCCGCCGTCGTCCTTGGTGATAACGAGAGTCGTCGAGCGGGCGCGCTTCTGACCATCCACTGTCTCCAGCGCATTGAAGCTGCTTTGCTGCACAAATGCGCCGGTTTGCCGGTAGTCGGCAAAGCCGCCCAGCTCGCCCGGATGCTGGATATTCACGAACAGCGCCTTGCGATCCGGCGTCATGTCGATACCGGTGATTTCGGAGCCCTTGGGGCCAACCAGAAAGCGTCGCAGGTTATCGGCTGACACTTTCTTGCCGGCCACGGTCACCACCGCAGCCGAAACGCCATCAATACGGTTGTTGACCGTGACCGGCCCACCATCACCGAGCTGGCCCGGAATAGCGGCCAGCATCATGCAGTTGGTTTCATCCAGATAAGCGTCGTCATCGGTCTGCAGCCAGAGTACGCCACGCGGGTCAAACCAGAGGCCATCCGGGCTGGAAAAATCATTGTCATCGCTAAGGCCCGACAAGTTCACGTTGGTCGGCGCATCTGCCTCCGCACCGAAAACATAGATATCCCAGCGAAAAGTCGTGGCAGCAGGGTCGTCACTGGTCTCGCGAATCCGGATGACATGGCCGTTATTATTACCGGTCTTGCTGAAGCCACCGTCGTGATCCTTGTAGGCGCGTGGGTTGGCCGGATCCACCGCCTGCTTACCGGGTGTTGCGACCAAGGCACGCTGATCATTTTTGGTCAGCGTCAGGTAGACCTCGCCATTGCCAGGATGCACTGCCGTCCACTCCGGACGATCCATCTTGGTCGCACCCGCCCTGTCGGCAGCGACGCGGGTATGCACGGCAATCTCTGCCGCCGTCATGCCCAGTGCAAGATCCGATGCCAGCAAGGGCTGCCAGCGCCCGGTACCATCTGCATTGAAAATCGCCACATGCAAAACACCATTGTCGAGAATGTCGTTCTGTCGTGACTCGGTCCCGGTAAAAATCGCGTCCGTCACAAACTTGTAAAAATACTCGCCCTTGGAATCATCGCCCATGTAAAAGCCAAGGCGCTTGCCCTTGATCGCCTTCGGCCAGCAGCCTTCATGCGAAAAGCGGCCAAGTGCCGTGCGCTTCTTCGGTGTGCTGCTCGGGTCATAGGGGTCGATCTCCACCACATAACCAAAGGTATTGGCTTCATTACGATAATCCGCCGAGGCATCCGCACCTGTTGCGTTAAGCTGGAAGCGACTCATCAGATCCGCGGCATCACCCGTACCGACAGGATCTGGCGCGGTATACCAGCGCAGGTTCTGAAAGCCGTGACGCCCCAGACCGTAGCGGGCCTGCTCAGGCGTGACAGTGCCGTACTGACCGAAGTAGCCGGCCCAGTTTTCTTCACAGGTGAGATAGGTGCCCCAGGGCGTGAAGCCATTGGCGCAATTGTTCAGCGTGCCACGCGCCTTGCGCCCGACACTGTCATATTTTGTCTTGACCAGATCCGAGCCGCTGGCCGGGCCGCTCAGCAGCACCGGCGTGTACGGCGTGATACGACGATTGAAGCTGCCGCCCTGGACATAACGATAACCACTCACAGACTTTTCAATTTCCACTACCGTAATGCCGTGCAGCGCCATCTCCTTCAGACACTCATCCGAAGAAGTGCGTGAACTGTCGAGCTTGGGCGGGGTAGCTGCTGCATCAGCAGCTTGCAGCCTGCCGGCGGCGTCCAGATTGTTAAACGTCGGGCCTTTCACATGAGTAAAATCTTCCGTGATGGCCTCGTGATTGATCGCCAGCAAGCCGCGCAGACTGTTGCTGCGGTCAGGCAGCCCGGCTGCGGTCAGGCCAAAGTAGTACATGCCGTCATGATGATCCCCGAGTGCGGCTTCCTGCTGTGCCGGTGTCAGATCGTGAATGCTGGCGGGCAGCGTGCCACCCGAGAACAGGGGGTCGCCCCAGGACACCAGCGGTTTCGCCGTATAGCCTGCCGGAACCGTCACGACATCGGCCGTGCTTTTCGGCACGGCGGCAAAGCCCAGCTTGAGCGATGTCGCTGCGTCAGACGTTTCACTGCAGCCAGCCAGACCGAGGCCTCCGAACATCATGCCGACCCCCAGTGTGGAGCCGCCCTTGATCACGGCGCGCCGCGAAATACGCTGCGACACCAGTGTTTCAAGGCGATGATTGGCCGAGCGATTGCTATCTTCCATTGGATGGTGGTGACCCATGACTGACTCCGTTTCGGATTGGCTGAGATCCGGGCAGTCTGGTCGGCACACATGACATTTCCTTGACGATTGCTTGAAGCTTTGGCGACCTTGACCCAACGGCATCGACATATCCACTATGCTTGTCACTTCCTGACCACACTGATCGACTGCCATGAATCACCTGACCCTGCTGGCGCGCATGCGCACCCTGATTGCCACCCCCAGCGTCACGTGTACTGATCCCGCCATGGATCAGGGCAATCTTGCCGTCATCGAGCACCTAGCGAGCTGGGCGGAAACTCTGGGCTTTCGCTGCGAAATCATGACGGTAGCGCCCGGCAAAGCGAATCTGATTGCCACGCTTGGAGAAGGCCCGGGCGGCCTGGTGTTTGCCGGCCATACCGACACCGTGCCATTTGATGGCGCGAAATGGCAGAGCGACCCGTTCACGCTGACCGAGCGCGACGGCCGCCTCTTCGGCCTCGGCACGGCGGACATGAAGGGCTTCTTTCCACTCGTGCTGGAAGCCGCCGAAGCCGCCGTTGCTGCCGTGCGTCGCGGGGAAGCGCTGAAAGCGCCAGTGATCATCCTCGCCACCTGCGACGAAGAAACCAGCATGGCCGGTGCCAAAGCGCTGGTCGCCGCCGGCAAGCCGAAAGCGCGCTTTGCCGTGATCGGCGAGCCCACCAGCGGCCGGCCGTTGCGCCTGCAGAAAGGCGTGATGATGGAGCGCGTGATCATCGAAGGTCGCAGTGGCCACTCCAGCGACCCATCACTCGGTCATAACGCGCTGGATGCCATGCACGCAGTCATCGGCGAACTCATCAGCTATCGCCGCGAGCTGGCGGCAAAATGGCATAACCCGCTGTTTACCGTGCCGACACCGACACTGAATCTGGGCTGCATTCACGGCGGCGACAACCCCAATCGCATCTGCGCCCGCTGCGAGCTGCAATATGACCTGCGTCCACTGCCCGGCATGGAAATGGACAGCCTGCGCGCCGACATCAAGCGCCGCCTGAAACCACTGGCCGAGGAATACCAGGTCAGCATCGTCAATGAGTCGCTGTTCAGCGGCACGCCGGCCATGGAAACGCCCGCCAGCTCGCTGCTGGTCAAGGCCGTGGAAGAAATGACCGGCTTTACCGCAGGCGCTGCGGCGTTCGGCACGGAAGGCCCTTACTTTCAGGAACTGGGCATGGAAGCAGTGATCTTCGGGCCAGGCGGCATTGAAACCGCGCATCAGCCCGATGAGCACCTGGAGATCGCTAGCCTGCAGCCGACTATCGAGAAGCTGGCGGAGCTGGTCCGACGCTTTTGCCTGTAAGCGGACGCTACCGCCCGACCCCGCTTCACTTATACAATCCCAGACTTTCGAGGCGATGCCTCCCACTGACCCGGGCCACCACCGTGAGCAGCCAGAACCCGTTTCAAGACACCATGTCGGAACAGTATGTGCACTGGTTCCGCAATTCCGCGCCGTACATCAATGCGCATCGCGGCAAGACCTTCGTGCTGCTGTTTGGCGGCGAGGCGGTCAATCACGAGAATTTCCGCAACATCGTGCACGACATCGCGCTGCTGCATTCGCTGGGCATCAAGCTGGTGCTGGTACATGGCGCACGCCCGCAGATCGACGAGAATCTGGTCGAGTACGGTCTGACCACGCCGTATCACAACGGCCTGCGCGTGACCACGCGTGAGGCGCTGCGCTGCGTCATGGATGCCGTTGGTGCCATCCGCCTGGAGATCGAGGCACTGCTGTCGATGGGCCTGTCGAACTCGCCCATGTACGGTGCCAAGATCGATGCCGTATCCGGCAATTTCATCACCGCCAAGCCTTACGGTGTGCGTGATGGCGTGGACTTCGCACTGACCGGCGAAGTGCGGGCGGTCGATACCGAGGTCATCAACAAGAACCTCGCCAACCACCACATCGTCATCCTCGGCCCGACCGGCTACTCGACCACGGGTGAAATTTTCAACCTGCTTGCCGAAGATGTCGCCGTGTCCGTAGCCACTGCCTTGCAGGCTGACAAGCTGATCTGCCTGGGCGAGCGCGAAGGCATCGTGGATGACAACGATGATCGCTTGCTGCGCGAAATGATCCCCAACGAGGTCGATCAATACCTGCGCAACAAGGCGTTGGACAGCGAGCTGCTGCGCCACATGAACGCCGCGCGCGAGGCCTGCCGCGAAGGCGTGAAGCGCGTGCACATCATCTCCTATGCCCGCGACGGCGCACTGCTGCAGGAGCTGTTCACGCGTGACGGTTCCGGCACGCTGATCACGCACGACCCCTACGAAGAAATCCGCACCGCCGAGATCGAGGATGTCGGCGGCATCATCGACCTCATCGAGCCGCTGGAAGAGGAAGGCATTCTGGTGCGCCGCGAGCGCGAGAAGCTGGAGAACGAAATTTCCCAGTTCGCTGTGGTCGAGCGCGACGGCATGATCATCGGCTGCGCGGCGCTGTATCCGCTACCCGTGCTCAAAGGCGAAGAGCCGGCCGGCGAGATCGCCTGCGTGGCCATCCACCCGAATTACCGCAAGAGCGACCGCGGCAGCGAACTCATGGAGTTCCTCGAAAAGCGTGCCAGCAGCAAGGGCCTGCGCAAGCTGTTCGTGCTCACCACGCGCACTGGTCTGTGGTTCCAGGAACACGGCTTCGAGCCGGCCTCGGTGGATGACCTGCCGAAGTATCGCCAGTCACTTTACAACTACCAGCGCAACTCGCTGGTGCTTAGCAAACCGCTTTAAGGATTTTCTGACATGACACAAATCACCGATAACATGCGCAAGTTCTCGTCTCAGGTTGTGGATGGCGTTGAAGCCGCACCCGGCCGCGCCATGCTGCGCGCCGTGGGCTTCAGTGACGAGGACTTCAAGAAGCCGCAGATCGGCATCGCCTCGACCTGGGCCAACGTCACACCCTGCAACATGCACATCAACAAGCTCGCCGAAGAAGCAGAGAAGGGCGCGAACGCGGCCGGTGGCAAAGGCGTGATCTTCAACACCATCACCGTCTCGGACGGCATCGCCAACGGCACCGAAGGCATGAAGTACTCGTTGGTGTCGCGTGAAGTCATCGCCGACTCCATCGAGACCGTGGCCGGCTGCGAAGGCTTCGACGGCATCGTCGCCGTCGGCGGCTGCGACAAGAACATGCCGGGCTGCATCATCGGCATGGCGCGCCTAAATCGTCCGTCGATCTTCGTCTACGGCGGCACCATCAAGCCGGGTGCCGGCCACACCGACATCATCTCGGTGTTCGAGGCCGTGGGTCAGCACGCCAAGGGCGACATCGACCTGATCCAGGTCAAGCAGATTGAAGACACCGCCATTCCGGGCCCAGGCTCCTGCGGCGGCATGTACACCGCCAACACCATGGCCTCGGCCATCGAAGCCCTGGGTATGTCGCTGCCCGGCTCCAGCGCACAAAACGCCGTTTCCGCCGACAAAGCCTCAGATTGCTTCCGCGCCGGCCAGCAGGTGCTGGAGCTGCTCGCGCGTGACATCAAGCCGCGCGACATCATGACGCGCAAGGCTTTCGAGAACGCCATCCGCGTCATCATCGCCCTCGCCGGCTCCACCAACGGCGTGCTGCATCTGCTCGCCATGGCGCATGCCGTGGACGTGAAGCTCACGCTCGACGACTTCGTCGAGATCGGCAAGACCACGCCGGTGCTGGCCGACCTGCGTCCGAGCGGCAAGTACATGATGTCCGAGCTGGTCGCCATCGGCGGTATCCAGCCGCTGATGAAGCGCATGCTCGATGCCGGCCTGCTGCACGGCGATGTAATGACCGTCACCGGCAAGACCATGGCCGAAAATCTGGCCGATGTCGCCGACTACCCCGCCGGTCAGGATGTCATCCGTGGCTTCGACAACCCGATCAAGAAAGACTCGCACCTGGTCATCCTGCACGGCAACCTGTCGCCCACCGGCGCTGTGGCCAAGATCACCGGCAAGGAAGGTCTGCGCTTCGAAGGCACCGCCCGCGTCTATCACGGCGAAGAGGCGGCACTCGCCGGCATCCTCAATGGCGAAGTCGTCGCCGGCGATGTCATCGTGATCCGCTACGAAGGCCCCAAGGGCGGCCCGGGCATGCGCGAAATGCTGTCGCCGACCTCGGCCGTCATGGGCAAGGGTCTCGGCAAGGAAGTCGCGCTCATCACCGACGGCCGATTCTCCGGTGGCTCGCACGGCTTCGTGGTCGGTCACATCACGCCGGAAGCCTTTGATGGCGGCCCGATCGCGCTGCTGGAAAACGGCGACAAGATCATCATCGACGCCGAAACCCGCGAGATCAGCGTCGGCGTGTCCGATGCCATGATGGCCGAACGCAAGACGAAGTGGGTGCAGCCGAAGCCGCTGTACACACGTGGCGTGCTGGCCAAGTATGCCAAGCTGGTGTCGAGCGCCTCGGAAGGCGCGGTGACGGACAAGTAATGACCGAAACCGTCGCCGTGCTCGGCGCCAGCCCCAAGCCCGAGCGCTACAGCAACCAGGCCATCCACCTCCTGCGCCATTACGGGCACACGGTGATTCCGGTGAATCCGATTCAGTCCGAGATTGCCGGACTCCCGGTGGCTGCCTCGCTGGCCGCCATCACGCAAAAAGTGGATACAGTGACGGTGTATGTCAGCCCGTCACATCTGGATCCACTGGTGGACGGCTTGCTGGCACTGAAGCCGACGCGAGTCATTTTCAATCCGGGTGCCGAGCATGCTGCCGTCGCTGCCCGGCTGGAAAAGGCAGGGATCGCCACCGAAGAAGCATGCACACTGGTACTGCTGCGCACGCGACAATTTTGATGCAAGGGTACTGAACAGGCCGGCTCCCTCAAGCTTTCCAGCTTCAGTCGCGCGTACGCATCCAGCCCGCAATGCTGAGGCGCTCCCGGAGCGCCGGCAGCACTTCATGCGCCAGAGTGTCGCTGCGAAACACAACCAGCGAGCCAGCCTCGGGAGGCACCCGCAGGGCCGCAGCACGCTCCGGATAAAGCACCAGCTCCCCGCCTGCAGCCGCCGGCCAGCCCGGCTCGTTGAGATAGCACACCGTCGAAATCACGCGCTGCCCCTGCCCTGCCCCCGGCGTGCTGACATGACGGTCAATATGACGGCCATAGCCGCTACCCGGCTCATAGCAGGCGTAATGCGCTTCGTACTCGGCCAGCCCAAGAAACAGCTCGCGATTGAGCCGCTGCCGCAAATCCTCCATGACCTGAAGATACGCGGCCGCGGCCGGCCACGATGCTTCCAGCCAGGCGATGCGATCGCCGCGTATTTGTCGCTGCACCTGCTGCGCTGCGCCACGACCGATGCCCGCGGCATGAAATCGCCCGGCGGCATCCTGCCCACGCAGCTCATCACGCAAGGCAGCCACCAGCGCCGCCGGCAAAAAGCCCGGCAGCACGACATGGCCGGGCTCCGGCAAAGCATCGAGCACGCCAGCCCAATCCAGAGACGGCAAAGCGGGTATCATTCGTTTCTCATTTTCTGATGTTGCTGCCATGAACTACCGTCACCATTTCCATGCCGGCAACTTTGCCGACGTGATGAAGCACAGCCTGCAAATGGGCCTGCTCGCTGCGCTGAAGAAGAAGGATACCGCCTTCTGCTTCATCGATACCCATGCCGGTGCCGGCATCTACGATCTGCACGGCATGCAGGCGCAAAAGACTGGCGAATATCAGCAGGGCATCGAACGCCTGACGGATCATCGCGGCGCGCCGACCTGGGTCGCCGAATACCTGCAGAGCATTCTCGCCTGCCAGGCCGCCGGCGGCCGCAGCCACTACCCGGGTTCGCCCTGGCTCGGCCTGCGCCAGCTCCGCGCTCAGGATCGCGCCATCTTCATGGATGTGCAGCACGCCGAAGTCGCCAGCCTGCGCCATCACTTCAAGAACGACCCGCGCGTAGCCGTGCATCAGCGCAATGTCTACGAAGGCCTGATCGCGATGATCCCGCCCAAGGAAAAGCGCGGCCTGGTGCTGATCGACCCGCCCTATGAGCTGGAACGCGATGCCTTCCCGCAGCTGGTCAAGCTGATCGTGGCCGCATACACGAAATGGCCGACCGGCGTTTACGCCATCTGGTTCCCGATCAAGCAGCGCACCGCCATCGTCAAGTTCTACCGCGAGCTGATGAATAGCGGCATCCCCAAGATGCTCGCCTGCGAGCTGCTGATGCAGCCGGACGACAACGCGCTCGGCCTCAACGGCTCCGGCCTGATCGTGATCAACCCGCCCTGGGGCTTCTATGAAGAGGCGCAGAAAACCATGGCCTGGCTGCTTGACCGTCTGTCGGACCACCCGCAGAAGTCGAGCAAGGTGCGCTGGCTGGCAAATATAGAGTAATTGCTCTAGACTCTCGCGTCGCCATTCCCAGGACGCGAGCGTCTCATGAACCTCAATAAAGAAACGCTGGGCTACGAAGCTCAGAAAGCCTACGTCAGCACCATGATGAAAATCGTCGGTGGCGGCCTGGCGGCTGCCAGTCGTGTCGATGCCGACGTACAGCGCAACCTGGCCGCCTTCCCGGCCGGCTACCAGATCTGCATGACCGTGTTCCCGAGCGGCCCGAGCTTCCACATGCGCATGGAAGCCGACGGCATCGGCAATGTCGTGGACAGCCCTATCGGCAAGCCCGATCTGACCATTCGCTTCAAGCACATGACCCATGCCTTCCTCGTGTTTTCCTTTCAGGAAGGCACCGCGCAGGCGTTTGCCAATGACCGCATGGTGGCCGATGGCAATGTCTCGCACTCGATTCGTCTGGTGCGCTGCCTGAACCGCATGGAAACCCTGATTCTGCCCAAGCTGGTCGCCGCCCGCGCCGTCAAGCGCTACGACGATGTACCGCTGGCCGAAAAGCTGAGCAAAGCCATCCGCATTTACGGCCTCGTGGCCAAGTCACTCGTCACAGGAAACTAATCATGAGCAAGCCCTATTACGAATTCTTCTGCCCGGTCAAAGTCATTGCCGGTCACGCCGCCCTCGAACATGTACCGTTCGAGCTCAGCATCCTCGGTGCCCAGCGCCCCCTTATCATCACCGACAAGGGTGTGCGTGGTGTCGGCCTGCTGACCCATGTCGAAGCCGCCTTCGCCGCTGCCGGCGCCAGCATCGCCGCCATCTTTGACGATGTTCCGCCGGACAGCTCGCTGCAGACTGTGCGCGCTGCTGCCCAAGTTTATCGCGACAATAATTGCGACGCCATCATCGCCATCGGCGGCGGCTCGGTGATCGACACCAGCAAGGCCGTGAACATCCTCGCCTCGGAAGGCGGCGACGACCTGCTCGTGTACTCCGGCGCGCATGTGCTGAAGCGCCCGCTGAAGCCGCTGTTCGTGGTGCCGACCACCTCCGGCACCGGCTCGGAAACCACCGCTATCGCGGTCATCTCCGACACCGAGAAAGGCGTGAAACTGCCTTTCGTGTCTTACTTCCTCATGCCGAACGCAGCCGTGCTCGACTCGCGCATGACGCTGACGCTGCCGCCGCACATCACCGCCATGACCGGCATGGACGCGCTCACGCACGCCATTGAGGCTTTCACCTGCCTGGCGCACAACCCGATCAGCGATGCCTACGCCAACGGCGCCATCAAGAAGATCGCCGACAACCTGCTCAATGTGCTCGACAACCCGACCGATGCCGATGGCCGCCTCGAACTGGCGCAGGCCTCGACCATGGCTGGCGTCGCGTTCTCGAATGCGATGGTCGGTCTGGTGCATGCGCTCGGCCACTCGCTGGGCGCCGTTTGTCACCTGCCGCACGGCCTGTGCATGAATCTGTTCCTGCCCTACGCGCTGGAATACAACAAGGACAAGAACGGCGACCGCATCGCCGAGCTGTTGCTGCCGCTGGCTGGTGCTGATGTTTACGCTGCGACGCCGGTAGCTGAGCGCGCCGACCGCGCCATCGCCGAGATCCGCCGCATGCGTGATGAAATCTTCAACCGCTGCAAGCTGCCGCGCACGCTGCAAGAGACCGGCAAGGTCACACGCGAACAGCTGGCTCAGATCGCTGATCTGACGCTGGACGACGGCGCCATCATCATCAATCCGAAGGAAGCCGATCGCGACGAGATCATGGCGATTCTGGAAAAAGCCTGGGGTTAAGTGCAGGTCGCATCGGGGGCTAATGGTGCGCTCGGGCTAGGATGCCCGCGCACACCATTAGCCCCCGATGCTCATTAAAGTGTGGGCCAGTAGTTAAGCCAGCGTTGTGGCTCACTGCCCACGGCCAGAAAGCCCGAATTGAGCACCGTGTCTCGCCGGTTGTAACGGAAGACGCGGCCTTGGCAGTCGATCAGATGCCCACCCGCTTCTTCAAGCACGATTTGCGCCGCAGCGGTGTCCCACTCGCTGGTCGGGCCAAAGCGCGGATAGGCATCGGCCCGGCCCTCTGCGACAGCGCAGATCTTGAAAGCGGAGCCGGCGGGCACGCTTTGCACCGCGCCGAAATCATCCATGAGCACTTGCTCGAACAGCGCCAACTGCTCCAGACCGTGGCGACGACTGACCGTGAGCTGAATCGGTCGCTCGCCTTTCGCGGGCAAGGCAGTGGTGTGAACACGATGCCAGCCCGATACATCGACTCGGAAACTGCCCAGGCCTTTGGCGGCGACATAGCTCACGCCAGTGGCCGGCCCGTGGACGATGCCGAGCACGGCGGCATCGTCCACAATCAGCGCGATGTTGACGCTGAATTCGCCATTGCGGGCGATGAACTCCTTGGTGCCATCGAGCGGATCGACCAGCCAGCAGGCCGGCCAGTCACGGCGGCCGGCCAGTTCGGCCTCTGACGATTCTTCGGACAGAACCGGCAGCGCCGCCCAAGGCGCAGCAATACCCGCCAGATCCTCGACAATGCGGTGATGCGCGGCCAAATCAGCCGCCGTCAGCGGCGACTCATCCGCTTTGGTCTGCACCGCCCAGCGGCTGGCATCGGCATAGATCGCCATGATCTCGCGGCCGGCCGCTTCTGCCACCGCCAGCACCTCCTGCATCAGATTCAAGTCTGCGTTTGTCATGCTGCAAGCTCCGTTATGATGTCGCAGGCTCTGTCGGCTTTGGCATACTGTGGTCAGGTCTTACAGGATAGCGCGAATGATAGATTGGTCTCGCATCGATACGGTCATCCTCGACATGGATGGCACCGTGCTCGATCTGCATTTCGACAACCGTTTCTGGATGCAGCATCTGCCCGCGGTTTATGCCGACAGGCACGGTCTGCCCCGCGAGCAGGGGCTGAGCGATCTGCTCACGCAATTCTCCGCGCATCAGGGTTCGCTGAACTGGTATTGCACCGACTTCTGGAGCGAAAAAGTGGGCTTCGATGTGGCGACATTGAAGACCGACCTCAAGCATCTGATCCGAGAACGCGCCGACGCCTTCAGCTTCCTCGCCGCCGTCAAGGCCAGCGGGCGCTCGCTGTGGCTGGCGACCAACGCCCACCGCGCCAGCCTCGACATCAAGCTCGCCGAGATCGCCTTCGGCCATTATTTTGATGTCATGGTCAGCTCGCACGACTACGGCGCGCCAAAGGAAGATCAGCACTTCTGGCAGGCCTTGCAAGCAGCACATCCTTTCGATCCGGCACGCGCACTGTTTGTCGACGACAGCGAATCCGTGCTCGACAGCGCCGTGCGCTACGGCATCGGTCAGGTCGTGTGCGTGAGCACGCCGGATAGTGAGAGGCCGGCACGCAGCGGCTTGCGGCACCCTGCTATTGATGCCTTTGGCGAGCTCGGCCAGCCACCGGCACGCCAGCCGCTAGCGGCCAAGCAGCCATGAGCGACCACAGCGGCAGCGCGCGCACCCGCATCGATAAATGGCTGTGGGCAGCACGCTTCTTCAAGACGCGCTCGCTGGCCAAGGCTGCCATCGAGAGTGGCCATGTGCACTGTCAGGGTCAGCGTATCAAGGTCAGTCGCGATGTGGTGGTCGGCATGCAGCTGCGCATCCGCCAGGGCTTCGACTACAAGACCGTGGATGTGCTGACCGTCAGCGATGTGCGCGGCCCGGCATCCGTAGCCCAGCTGCTTTACTGCGAAACGCCGGAGAGCTTGGCCGAGCGAGCTGAACAAACAGCCCAGCGCCAGGCCATGAATCTGGCCCATCCGGATCATCGTCCGAACAAGAAGGAGCGCCGACAGATTCATCGCTTCCAGCGCGATGTCGGCAGCGGCGGATGACGACCTTGCCGCGCTGGATCTGGGTCGGCACCTGGCTACTGGCGTTTGTCGCCGGCATGATCAATGTCGTCGGTTTTCTCAGCGTCTCGCAGCAGGCCGTCACCCATCTCACCGGCACCACCAGCCTGCTCGCCATAGCGCTCATCGAGCACGATGCTCATCACATGATCTTGCTCAGCGCCATCCTGCTGGCCTTCTTTCTGGGCTCGCTGATCAGCGGCCTCATCATTCAGGACAAAGTGCTGCGACTGGGCAGGCGCTATGGTGCCGTGCTGATGCTGGAGTCGGCGATTCTGCTGCTGGCGACTGCGCTGCTGCAGCGCCATCACATGGCCGGGCTATGGCTGGCGGCCGCCGCCTGTGGCTTGCAAAACGGCATGGCCACGACCTACAGCAAAGCAGTCATACGCACCACGCATCTGTCCGGCATGTTCACCGACCTCGGCATCTTTCTCGGTCAGGCTTTGCGTGGCGTTGCAGTCGAGCCCCGGCGTCTGATCCTGTGCCTGACGGTCATTTCAGCCTTCTTCAGCGGCGGCCTGGCCGGCGCACTCAGCTTTCGACAACTGGGCTACGCCACTCTGCTCATCCCCGCTCTGCTGACAGGGATGACGGGCCTGAGCTATCTCTTGCTGCGCTGGCAATCGCCAGATCGGCGGTCAAGCTCGTCTTAACGCACCCGAGTCGCCCAGCACTGCTCGCCCAGTGTGAGCACCAGCTCATCGCCCATGCTCAGCGCAGCCACACCTTCCGGCGTACCCGTCATCACCACATCGCCGGGTTGCAGCGTGAAGATCGTCGCGATGAACTGCAGCAAGGCAACGATACCGGTGATCATGTCGGCGCTATGCCCCTGCTGGCGCACAGCACCATTGACCATCAGCGTGAAGTGCACGTCCGCAAGGTCTGTCGTGGCCGGCAATGGCGAAAACGCCGCCATCGGTGCCGCGCCATCAAATGCCTTCGCGACTTCCCATGGATGCCCCTGCTGCTTGAGCTGGTTCTGCACATCGCGCAGCGTCAGATCGAGGCCCAGCGTCATGCCGGCAATCGCGGCGCGTGCCTCTGCCTCACTGACCTGACCCGTCAGCGTCGAGCCAATCAACAGTGAGATCTCGGTCTCGTGATGGCAACTGCCACGCCCGCCCGGAATCGCAAAATCCGGTCCCAGTGGCACCAGTGCTGTTGCCGGCTTCAGGAACAGGATCGGCGCCTCCGGCACAGCATTGCCCAACTCACGCGCATGCGCGGCGTAATTGCGCCCGACGCAGACTACTTTGCCGACGGGCAAGCTCACTGCTGTTCCATCTTGCCACTGGTGTTGGTACGTCATTTCTTCAGTTCCTTTTTGCTGGGCTTTGGAGGGGTGGGATGCCCCGTGTTGGGACCGCCACAAGTACATCCCTGTAGGCTCTCGTGCGCCATCCATGGCGCACGACGTCCCAACACGGGGCATCCCACCCCTCCACGCAAGCTCAAACGGAGCTGCGCACGAACAACACACCGCGATAAATTCGAACCCACCGCATGAGCCCGGCGCAAGATTCCGATCGGGAGTGCTGTTGGCGGCGCGGATTTACCCTGTACGGGACATCACGCGCCATGGATGGCGCGTGAGAGCCTACAGGGACGTACTTGCGACGTTCCCGAACAGGGTAAATCCGCACCGCCAGCTGACTCTCAAAGATCGAAAATCTTCCCCGGATTCATCACATTCTTCGGATCAAAAACCTGCTTGATGGCCTTGAGATACGCAACCTCAATCTCAGACCGGGTATAGGTCAGATATGGCTTCTTCGTCATGCCGACGCCGTGTTCGGCAGAGATCGACCCGTTGTAGCGCTGCACCGTCTCGAACACCTGGACATTCACGCTCTTGCACTTGGCAAAGAAGTCTTCCTTCACCAGATCATCGGGCTTGAGGATGTTCAGGTGAAGGTTGCCATCGCCGATGTGGCCGAACCAGACCACGCGGAAATCCGGGTACTGCGCCGCCACAATCGCATCGATGTCCGCAATGAACGCCGGCACGCGCTGGATCAGCACGGAGATATCGTTCTTGTAAGGCGTGTACTGCGCGATGGTCTCGGAGATGTCCTCACGCAAGCGCCACAGGTTCTTCGCCTGTGTCTCGGACTGGCCAAGCACGCCATCAACCACCCAGCCCTCGGCCACGCACTGCTCGAAGATCGCCATCGCTTCATCAGCCATATCCTCAGACAACGCTTCGAACTCCAGCAGCGCATAGAACGGCGTTGCGGTATCGAACGGACGCGGGATGCCCTGATGCGCCGTCACCAGCTGCACCGACAGCTCCGAGAAGAACTCAAAGGCGGTCAGATCAAGGCGTGCCTGGAAGGCCTTGAGCACATTCATCACGGAAGGAAAGTCCGGCGTGCCGAGCACCATGACCTGCAGATTGCGTGGCGCACGATCGAGCTTCATGGTCGCTTCCACGACCAGACCCAGCGTGCCCTCGGCACCGATAAACAGGTGGCGCAGGTCGTAGCCGGTGGCGTTCTTGATCATGTCCTTATTGAGTTCGAGAATGTCGCCCTTGCCGGTCACAACCTTGAGCCCCAGTACCCAGTTGCGCGTCATGCCGTATTTGATGACCTTGATGCCGCCGGCATTGGTGCCGATGTTGCCGCCCAGCTGCGAGGAGCCGGCCGAGGCGAAATCGACCGGGTAATAAAGGCCCTGCTCTTCGGCGAAATTTTGCAGCTGCTCGGTGACCACGCCGGCCTGGATGCGCACGGCTCTGTCTTCGGGGATGAACTCCAGCACCTTGTTCATGTAGTCGAAGCTGATGACCACTTCACCGCTGGCCGCCACAGCGCCCGCCGACAGTCCGGTGCGCCCGCCCGAGGGCACGATGGCGAAGCCGGCCTCATTGGCCAGCAGCACCACCGCCTGCACCTGCTCGATGCTCGACGGGAACACAATCGCGCTCGGCGCCGGCGTGTACATTTTCGTCCAGTCGCAACCCCAGGTCTTCAGGCTGTCGGCATCCGTGCGTACACGGCTGTCGCCAACAATGGCTTGCAAGCGGGACAAGGTTTCAGGCGCGAGGCTCATGGCAATCTCACAGGGCTTGAGAAGAATGTGCGCATTCTATCAGCAGGACAGTCTGTGCTAACATTCGCGACTTCCTTTTTGATGCCACGAGTCCTCGCGCCATGAGCCAGCTCTCCCTCGACAAAGCCAAAATCCGTTTCCTGCTGCTGGAAGGCGTTCACAAGAATGCCCTCGATGTGCTCAGCAACAATGGCTACACCAACATTGAGTACCTGCGCGGTGCGCTCGACGAAGATGCGCTGATCGAGAAGATCAAGGACGCTCATTTCGTCGGTATCCGTTCGCGTACGCAGCTGACCGAGAAAGTCTTCGCGGCGGCCAACAAGCTCATCGCCGTCGGCTGCTTCTGCATCGGCACCAACCAGGTCGATCTCAAGGCCGCCATGAAGCGCGGCATCCCCGTGTTCAACGCGCCGTTCTCGAACACGCGCTCGGTGGCCGAGCTGGTGCTGGGCGAGCTGATTCTGCTGCTGCGCGGCATCCCTGAGAAGAATTTCCTGGTGCATCGCGGCGGTTGGTCGAAGTCGGCCGAAGGCTCCTATGAAGCCCGTGGCAAGACCCTCGGCATCGTCGGCTACGGTTCGATTGGCTCGCAGCTGTCGGTGCTCGCCGAATCGCTGGGCATGCAGGTCATCTACTTCGATGTAGTCACCAAGCTGCCGCTGGGCAACGCCCGCCAGGTCGGCACCATGGACGAGCTGCTCGCCACCGCCGATGTGGTGACGCTGCATGTGCCTGAGCTGCCGTCCACCAAGGACATGATGGCCGCTGCCGAATTCGCGAAGATGAAAAAGGGCGCGATTTTCATCAACGCTGCTCGCGGCACCACAGTCGATATCGAAGCCCTGGCCGATGCCATCAAGAGCAAGCATCTCAACGGTGCCGCGATTGATGTGTTCCCGAAAGAGCCGAAAGCCAACGACGAAGAATTCCTGTCGGCGCTGCGCGGTCTCGACAATGTCATCCTGACCCCACACATCGGTGGCTCGACGCTGGAAGCGCAGGCCAACATCGGCCTCGAAGTAGCCGAGAAGTTCGCCCGCTATTCTGACAGCGGTGCCACCATCACCTCCGTTAACTTTCCGGAAGTGGCCGTGCCGCAATCGCCGGGCAAGCACCGCCTGCTGCACATTCACAACAACATCCCCGGCGTGCTGTCGGCGATCAACCTGGTATTCGCCGAAAACGGCATCAACATCAGCGCGCAATCGCTGATGACCAACGACACCATCGGTTATCTGGTCATGGATGTGGATGCCGAATACTCGGAGCTGGCGCTGGAAAAGCTGCAGCTGGTCAACGGCACCATCCGCACCCGCGTGCTGTTCTAAGCCGCCGCCTTCGTGCTGACCACGGCCGCTGCTTCCCACCCCGGAGGCAGCGGCCGCTTGCGTTATGCGGTGCCGGAAACTGACCTGAATGTGTGGCTTTTAAAGCGCCACGACGACACCCCCGAATCCGACGAGCTCCTGCAGCTCTGGCTGAGCGAACTGCTCGGCCATGCCCCCACGATTAAACGCACAGATGCCGGCAAGCCCTATCTCGCCAACAGTGGCCTGCAATTCAATTTCTCGCACAGCCCGCACTGGTTCGCGCTGTGCTGGCGCGTCGGCCGCGAGCCGATCGGTGTCGATATCGAAGACCTCGGGCGTCGCCCCAGTTTCGCCGCTCTCGCCGAACGTTACTTTCATGCCGCTGAAAAGCTGAAATGGCTCGCCGCCGACACATCCGAAAGCGCCGCCGTCTGGCTGGAAATCTGGACGCGCAAGGAGGCCGTGCTGAAAGCGCACGGACTCGGTCTGCGCCTTCAGCTGAACACACTGGACACCTGCCGTGATGCCGTGCAGCATCAGCTCATAGGCTGCTGGCAGCTGCACAGCTTCCGCCTGCCGGATGCCGTGGTCAGTGTCAGCTGGCCACTACCTGCCGTCTCGCAAACGGCCTCATAACAAGAGCCGAGCAGATTCGGCCGGAGCCCATCATGGCCGACACCCAGCAGCACTTCCGTACCTGCCACCTCTGCGAAGCCATGTGCGGCATCATCATCGAGCATCAGGGTGAGCAAATTCTGTCGATCAAGGGCGATCCGGACGACCCGCTCAGCCGTGGCAACATCTGCCCGAAAGCCGTGGCCTTGCAGGACTTGCAGAGCGACCCGGACCGTCTGCGCCAGCCCATGAAGCGCGTCGGCACGGAGTGGATGCCGGTGAGCTGGGATCACGCCTATGAGGAAATCGAAAACCGCTTCAAGGCCATCCGCAGCGAGCACGGCAAGCACAGCCTGGCAGTCTATGCCGGCAACCCGACCGCACACAGCGCCGGCGCCATCTTGTTCCTGCCCAACCTGATCCGCGCCTTCGCCGGTCGCAACCGCTTCAGTGCCACCAGCGTCGACCAGCTGCCGCACATGCTCACCAGCTACAAGCTATTCGGCAACCAAGCTCTGTTCACCATTCCCGATCTCGATCGCTGCGAGCACCTGCTCATCATCGGTGCCAACCCCGGCGCATCGAATGGCAGCCTGATGTCCGCCGGCGATCCGATGGGCCGCATCAAGGCTATTCGTCAGCGCGGCGGGCGCGTCACCGTCATCGATCCGCGTCGCACCGAAACGGCGGACAAAGCCGATGAGCATGTCTTCATCCGCCCCGGCAGCGACCTCTACCTGATCGCCGCCATGCTGCAGGTGATTTTTGCCGAACGCCTGGCCCGGCCACGCCATCTCAGCGAAATGATCGACGGCCTCGATGCCCTCAAGCAGGCCGTGGCCGATTTCACGCCCGAGCAGGCCGCCGGCTACACCGGCATCAGCGCCGACACCATCCGCCGCCTGACCCGCGACTTCGCCGCCAGCGATCATGCCTGCGCCTATTCGCGCTGCGGCACCTCCATGCAGCAGCACGGCCAGCTCACCACCTGGCTGGTGACCGCGCTCAACATCGTCACCGGCAATCTCGACCACGAGGGCGGCATGATGTTCACCCGCCCGGCCATCGATCTGGTCGCGCTCAGCGCCACCGGGCGCGGCCTGCAAGGTTCGTTCGGACGCTTCAAATCGCGCGTACGCGAGCTACCCGAGTTCGGCGGCGAACTGCCGGTGGCCGCCTTTGCCGAAGAAATTCTGACGCCGGGCAAAGACCAGATTCGCGGCCTCATCACGCATGCCGGCAACCCCGTGCTGTCCACGCCGAACGGGCGTCAGGTCGAGACGGCGCTGGCCACGCTGGACTGCTATGTCGCGGTCGATTACTACATCAACGAAACCACCCGCCACGCGCATTTCATCCTGCCGCCGACCGGGCCGCTGGAGCGCCCGTACTACGATGTCATCTTCAACACCCTCGCCGTGCGCAATGTCGCCAAGTACTCGCCACCGCTGCTGGCCAAGGCCGACGATGCTCGTCACGACTGGGAAATCCTGCTGGAGCTGACGCTGCGCATGAGCACCGAACCTGGCAGCGAGCGCTGGCAGGCACGCGCCTCACAGAAGCTGGTGCAGCGCCTTGGTCTAGAAGGCGTGCTGGACATCCTGCTGCGCGTCGGCCCCTACGGCCAGCAGGCCGCCTGGCTGCAGCGCGCCAGCTCATTGCTCAGCGACAACGCGCTGACCGCGCCACTGTTTGGTCAGGTCAAAAACTGGCTGCAGCGGCAAGTGGCGCAGCGCGGGCATCTTGAGAAAGCCATCGCCGGCTTCGGGCCGTTCAGTGGTGCCGCGCAAGGCCTCAGCATCCGTACGCTGAAGCAGCATCCACATGGCAAGGACCTGGGCGCACTGCAACGCGCCTTCCCGCAGCGACTCTTCACCGATAGCCAGCGCATCCAGCTCAGCCCGGAAGACTTTATCGACGCACTGAGCACGACCCTGCAAACAGTCCCGACCGAGCAGCTCGCCGGGCCCGGACATTCGCTGCTGGTCATCGGCCGCCGCCATGTGCGCAGCAACAACTCGTGGATGCACAACTCTCATCGCCTGGTCAAAGGCAAGGATCGCTGCACCGTGCTGCTGCATCCACACGATGCCGAAGCGCTGGCCATCAACGACGGTGATTCGCTGACTCTGCGCAGCCGCGTCGGCGAAATCAGCCTGCCAGTGCAGGTCAGCGACAGCATCATGCCCGGCGTTGCCAGCGTGCCGCATGGCTGGGGTCACGATCGCGCCGGCACGCAGTTGTCCATCGCTGAAAAACATGCCGGTGCCAGCCTGAACGACCTCACCGATGATCAGGATGTTGATGACATGAATGGTGTCGCGGTGCTCAACGGCTTCTGGGTCCGCGCGCAAAAGGTCGCCTGATGCCGCGAAGATCCTTGCGCCGAGGCTTGGTAGTCACCCTCGGCTGCATTACCATCGCGACTTTGATGGCTGCTGCACTGGCCTCCCCCTTCGTCAAGGAAAATACTGCCATGGCTCTGCTGCGTGATCGTCTCTTTACACTGCCGCAATACCTGATTCCACAACATGGCCTGTCGCGCCTGGTCGGCAGCCTGGCGGACAGTCGCACGCCCTGGATCAAGGATACCTTCATCACCCGTTTTGCCGAGCGCTATCAGGTCGACATGAGCGAAGCCGCCGAGCCCAACCTGGCCGCTTACGAAAACTTCAACGCCTTTTTCACCCGTGCACTGAAGCCTAATGCCCGTCCGCTCGATAGCCGTCCGGACAGCATCCTGTCCCCCGCTGATGGCGCCGTGTCGCAGCTCGGCCCCATCGAGCAGGATCAGATTTTCCAGGCCAAGGGTCACAGCTATTCGCTCAGCGATCTGCTGGCCAGCGAAGCTGACGCCTCGGCCTATGTCGGCGGTCAGTTCGCCACAGTCTACCTGTCGCCACGCGATTACCATCGTGTGCACATGCCATTGGCAGGCCGCCTCACCAAGGCTGTTTATGTGCCGGGTGAACTGTTCTCGGTCAATACCCGCACCGCCGAAAACGTCCCCAACCTGTTCGCCCGCAACGAGCGTCTGGTCGCCCATTTCGACACCGCCCTCGGCCCCATGGTCGTCGTTCTGGTCGGAGCCATGATTGTGGCCAGCATTGAAACCGTCTGGGGCGGCATCGAACCCATCGGCAACGAAGTGCGCGTACGCGAATTTGCCGAAGGCCAGCAGATCACGCTAAATCGCGGAGCCGAACTGGGCCGCTTCCGCCTCGGCTCCACCGCCATCGTGCTGTTCGGGCCGGATGTGATGAGCTGGGACAGTCGCTACGATGCCGGCACCCCGACCCGCATGGGCGAACGCCTCGGCATCGCTCGCTGAATCTGACGAAAGCAAACGCCCGGCTACGCTCCGCCTGCATTTCCTCCTGCACGGCGGCGCTTATGTCATGTGAGCATGTGCAGATAAAAGTATCCCGCTCAGGCTGGGTACTTCTTGCTGTAATAAAGTAATGACACAGCGCCTCACCACGCTTAATATCCGCGCCCGCAATGAGCAGCAAACTAGCGCTAATTAACAGTCGGTTACAAAAGCCAGACGCTTTAATGACTGTGTAACACACAATCGCCACCTAGCATGCAGTTTGTAAATGCTCACTTTCTTTCGTACATGCAGCGGCCCTCGCGGGTCACAGAGGTTTATATGCACAATTTCAAACTGACGCGCTTGGCGGCCTACTTGGCGCTGGCTGCAGGCCTTGCGGCGTGTAATGCGGACGGCACTGGCAGCAACACCAATACAAATGGTGGTGGTGGCAGCGGCACTGGCTCGCAACTGATTTTGGATGAGGCACAAAACAACCTCAGTAACCTGATTGGCGGTCTTGGCGACACAATCGGCACAGACAACAATCTCGGTGCCTTCATTTCCTGCCTAGATCCTACCGTCAATGACCTCGTCGACGGCCCGGATGCCCTGCTGACCAACTTGCTCGGCAGCATCAACACAACACTCGGCACGCAGGACCCAGCGGCGCTGCAAACAGCACTGACCTCCAGCGGCGACAGCCTGGCAGATGGCCTGATGTCGCTGACCGTGAACCTGCCGAATGCCCTGCTGGCACTGGCTGACCCGGCTGCTGCCAGTAACTGCGGCACCACGTCAGGTGGCGGCACAGGTGGTGGCACCGGTACTCCGCTTGACACACTGATTGCACTCTTTGCTGGTGGCAACAATCCGTTTGCCGGCACCCCGCTTGAGGCTCTGGGCGAACTGGGCGGCGCTGGCACACCAGGTGGTGGCCCGACCGGCACACCGCTTGATGCCATTCTCGGCCCATTGACAGCCATCGCTGGTGGCGACAACAGCGGCCAGGTCGTTGACCAGCTGGGCCAGGGTGTGACCCTTCTCGGTACAACCTTGACAGAAAACATTCCTGATCAGGTCATCACGGCACCTGTTGTTGGCGGCATTGTGACCCTGCTGGCAGATACGCTGACCGATCTCGGTGTAGTGCTTAATGAAGTTGAACAGCCGACCACTGCTGACCAACTCGAAGGCACACTGAACAGCCTGCTCAGCAACCTGACCGGCACACTGGTTGGCCTTGATCCGTCCGGCCAGCTCTCCACAACTGCCGGTCCGCAAATCCAGGCAGGTATTGACCAGGTTACCGGTTCGCTGGGTGATGCCCTGCTGACACCGCTGGTTGGCAGCGGCGGTCTCGTACCGACACTGGTTACTGCACTGGAGCCGCTGACCTGCGCACTGAGCTTGGTCGGCTCATGCACTGGCACTGGCACAGGCGGCACATCAGACATCCCGCTTCTGGGCGACCTGCTCGCTGGCGGCTTGCCAACTGGCGGCACTACTAGCCCGACCGCAGGAACTCCGCTGGATGGTGCAATCTCTGGCGCACTGGCCAGCACACCGCTGGCTCCGCTCGGCGGCCTGCTGGCACTGCTCGGCCTCTAAGCTGATCAACGTCAGGTGACACAAAAAAGCCCCGCCTCGTGCGGGGCTTTTTTATGCGCGCTATATTAGCGACATCTGTTAGCGAGCCTTGGCCTCATGCGCATCACCCTCAAGCAAATCGATGTCTTCACGGCAGTAGCACGCGAAGGCAGCGTGACAAAAGCAGCCCTCTGGCTACACCTGACACAAAGTGCCACCAGCATGGCGCTGGCAGATCTGGAAACACAGCTGGGTGCAAAAGTATTTGATCGGATTGGGCGGCGACTACAGCTCAATGAGCTGGGGCATCGCTTGTTGCCGCTGGCACAGGAAACAGTTGCGCGTGCTCAAGAGATGGAAGACATCGCCGCCGGCGACTTGCCGGGTCAAGGCCGTTTACGTATCGGCGCCAGCCTGACTATCGGCAATTACCTGATGCCACAACTGATTGGCAATCATCTGCAAAGCTACCCACAAGCAGAGGTCACACTCGATGTCGGCAACACTCGCCATGTCATTGAGTCAGTCAGGCAATTCAGCTGTGATGTCGGCTTTATCGAGGGCTTTTGTCATGACCCCGACATAGAGGTTCTACCGTGGATGGAAGATGAGCTGGTGATCTTTGCGCATGCAGGACACCCGTTAGCCAAGGCTGGCAACCTAACGGCTGCTGATTTCAGCCAGGCGAAGTGGATCTTGCGTGAGTCAGGCTCGGGAACCCGCGAGGTTTTTGATAACGCCGTCGCAGGAAAGCTGTCGAATCTCAATGTTCGCCTTGAGCTTAGTCATACGGAAGCGATCAAAGGTGCTGTCGAGGCCGGCATTGGCATCGCCTGCGCATCCAGGCTGACGCTGAAGGAAGCATTGTCGGCGGGTACGATAGTCGTGCTGCCGACTTCTTTTCTGAACTTGAAACGATCCCTGTTCATGCTCAGACATCGGCAGAAATACGCTACCCGCAGTCTCAGCGACTTCATCGAGACATGCCAGTCCGGGCTAGCCTAGCTCGACATCCCTATCCCGCACACCCAGCAGATACAAAATGCCATCCAACCCCAGCGTGCTGATCGCCTGCTTGGCATTGGCTCTGACCAGCGGCTTGGCACGGAAGGCAATGCCAAGCCCGGCAATCGACAGCATAGGCAGGTCGTTGGCACCATCACCAACAGCAATCACCTGCTCCAGATTGACACCTTCACTGGCGGCAATTTCACGCAAGAGCTCCGCCTTGCGCTGCCCATCAACAACACGGCCGACGACACGACCAGTGACTTTGCCATGCTCGATTTCGAGCGCATTGGCGTACACATAATCGATGCCCAGCTTCTGCTGAAGGTACTCGCCAAAATAGGTGAAGCCCCCCGACAGAATAGCTGTTTTGTAGCCCAGCGCCTTCAAGGTCCGCATCAGGTGCTCGGCACCCTCGGTCAGCTTGAGCGACTGTGCAATCTGCTCCAGCACGGAGGCATCCAGCCCCTTCAGCAGGGCTACGCGAGCCTCGAAGCTCTGAATAAAGTCGAGCTCACCCTGCATGGCACGCTCGGTAATCTCAGAAACTTGCTCACCCACACCCGCTGCCTTCGCCAACTCATCAATGACTTCGTGCTCAATGAGCGTGGAGTCCATGTCAAAGCACACCAGACGACGGTTGCGTCGAAACGCATTGTCTTTCTGAAAAGCGATATCAATGCCGAGATCACCGGCCAGACGAAGAAACTCACTGCGCATGATATCGACGTTACGCGGCTCACCGCGGACAGAGAACTCGACGCAAGCCTTCGAGCGCGTCTCAGCAGCCTCACCTTCCAGCGATACACGGCCAGACAAGCGCTGCAAGCCATCAATATTGAGACCTTGATCGGCAATGAGGCGGGTAATGGCGGCCAGGTGCTCGGCGGTCACCTTGCGTGCCAACAACGTCAGGATATAGCGCGCCTTGCCGTGACCGGCAACCCAATGGTGGTAGCTGTCGGCACTGATCGGCGTGAATCGCGCCTGCAAGCCAAGGGCATGTGCCTCGAACAAGACCGCCCGCATCAGCAGAGCGGAGTCATGCTCACCACCGGTTTCAATCACCAGACCCAAGGTCAGCTGATCATGAATCACGGCCTGGCTGACATCGAGAATATTGACCTGATGTGCGGCCAGCGCCTGTGTCAGGACTGCGCTGATGCCGGGACGGTCGGGACCTGCAATGGAGACCAACAGAATTTCACGCACGCCATTCATCTCCACTCAAGTCACGCTCAAATCATCAACTTTCTGGAACCCACGCGGCAATTTCTGGCCACGCCGCCCGCGCTCACCCTGATAATGCTCAAGATCTTTTTGCGTCAAGGTCATGTGTCGAGCACCGGCATGAACGGTCAGCTTGTCTCCGCCGCGAATCGGCAGCACCTTGACGACAATTTCCTCATCACTGGCCAGCAAAGACATCAGCTTGTTGCCTTTGCCCTTGGCCAGACGCGGCAAGTCCTTGACCGGGAATACCAACAGGCGCCCCGTATTGCTCAAGACCGCCAGCTGGTCTGTGTCTGCATCATGAATCAGCGCCGGATAAAGCACACGCGCCGCATCCGGCACATTGAGCAACGCCTTGCCGTTGCGATTGCCCGCTTCAAGATCACTGACTTGCGCCACAAAGCCGTAGCCCGCGCTGCTGGTCAACAACACCAGACGCGTATTGTCGCCCATGAGTACCGCCATGAATTGCGCACCATTCGGCGGACTCAGCTTGGTCGTCAGCGGCTCGCCCTGCCCTCGCGCCGACGGTAGCGTGTTGGCCGCCAGCGAGTAGCTGCGCCCCGCGCTATCGAGGAAGTGCACGAGCTGATTGCTCTTGCCTTCCGCCTTGGCCAGATAACCATCACCCGCCTTGTAGCTGAGACCAGCGGCATCAATGTCATGGCCTTTGGCGGCACGCACCCAGCCCTTCTCGGAGAGCACCACGGTCACGGGTTCGGCCGGCGTGATGTCGGTGTCGCTAAGCGGTGCCGCGTCTTTGCGCACGACCAGCGGCGAGCGGCGGGCATCGCCGTATTTGGCAGCATCCGCCTGGATTTCCTTCACCAGCAGCTTTTTCAGCAACGCATTCGAGCCCAGCACTTTCTCCAGCTGCTCGCGCTCTTTCGCCAGCTCATCCTGCTCGCCGCGAATGCGCATCTCTTCGAGTTTGGCGAGATGGCGCAGCTTGAGCTCGAGGATGGCCTCAGCCTGAATATCGCTGAGCCCGAAGCGCAGCATGAGCTCGGCCTTGGGCTCGTCTTCGTAGCGAATGATGCGGATGACTTCATCGATGTTGAGGAAGGCGATCAGCAAGCCATCGAGGATGTGCAGGCGCGCGTTGACCTTGTCGAGGCGATGCTGCAAGCGCCGGCGCACGGTCAGCGTGCGGAACTCCAGCCATTCGCCAAGCATCTCGCGCAGGCCCATGACGCGCGGACGGCCATCGAGCGCGATGACATTCATGTTGACGCGATAGCTCGACTCCAGATCAGTGGTGGCAAACAAATGCCCCATGAGCTGTTCGACATCGATGCGGTTGGAGCGCGGCACGATGACCAGACGGGTCGGGTTCTCGTGATCGGACTCGTCGCGCAGGTCGGCGACCCAGGGCAGCTTTTTCGCCTGCATCTGGTCGGCGATCTGGGTCAGGATCTTGGCACCGGAAACCTGGTGCGGCAGCGCAGTAACGACAATGTCGCCATCCTCAATCTCGTAGACGGCACGCATGCGGAAGCCGCCCTTGCCGGTGGCGTACATCTGTATCAGCTCGTGACGCGGCGTGATGATTTCGGCGGCGGTGGCGAGGTCAGGGCCGGGCACGAATTCGCAGAGCTCATCGAGCGAGATGCCGGGGTCGTTGATCAACGCGATCACCGCTTGGGCAATCTCGCGCAGGTTGTGCGCGGGGATGTCCGTGGCCATGCCGACGGCGATGCCGGTGGTGCCATTGAGCAGCAGGTTGGGCAGGCGCGCCGGCAGCACGCAGGGCTCTTCCAACGTGCCGTCGAAGTTGGGCTGCCAGTCGACCGTGCCCTGCTCCAGCTCGGCCAGCAGCGTGTCGGCATAGGGCGACAGGCGCGCTTCGGTGTAGCGCATGGCGGCAAAGGACTTGGGATCGTCCGGCGAGCCCCAGTTGCCCTGGCCATCGACCAGCGGGTAGCGGTAGCTGAATGGCTGCGCCATCAGCACCATGGCTTCGTAGCAGGCTGAGTCGCCATGCGGATGATATTTGCCAAGCACGTCGCCGACGGTGCGCGCCGACTTCTTGTGCTTGGCCGAGTTCTTCAGGCCGAGCTCGCTCATGGCATAGACGATGCGACGCTGCACCGGCTTGAGACCGTCGCCAATATGCGGCAGGGCGCGGTCCTTGATCACGTACATCGAGTAGTTCAGATAGGCCTGCTCGGTGTAGGTGCGCAGGGGAACCAGTTCGGTGCCGTCTCCGGCGGGGGGCAAAAGCGTCTCTGTCATGAGTTCGGCGTCAAAATCTTCGGGGGTGACGGCGGCCATGGTAGACCAAGCCGAGTCCTTCTGCGAGTGCTGTCAACGCTGTAACCATGCGGTACCGGATGTGAAACCGCTTAGCCTATTTGTGTGAACAAATGATTGCCGAGAGATGATCACCACATTAAAGTTTGTACATCTTTAGTGCAGGCAGGGATGCCGAAAGGATGGCAAACATGGCTTTGGTCTTGCTGACACATGAAACACCGATCAAGTCCGGCGGTGAAAAGCTGGTCTTCCTGCATCCGCATCAGCCGGGACAGCTCATCAAGATCATCAATACGCGCTACATCCGCTACATGTACGCACAATGGCCACTGCTGATCCGGCTGCAACGGCTGGCTCACTACTGGTCACATCAGCGCGAGCTCATGGAGCATATTGCGGCACGTGCGCACGGCGTGCAAAAGCTTCATCACATGCAGACCATCACCGGCCTGGCAGATACTGATCTGGGCCTGGGCATCGTCATAACCGCCATCGTCAAACGTAATGGCCAGCTGGCAGACACACTGTCAGAGCGGATTCAACAGGGCCAATTCGGCCAGAAGGAGGCTGCAGCACTGCATCAGTTCTGCGAATGGCTGGCCACAGCACCCCTGATCGTACGGGATCTGACGACACGCAATCTTGTCTGGGATGAGACCGGCGAACACTTTGTCGTGATTGATGGTGTGGGAGCACGACTGCGACCCAGCCTGCGCTCCCTGTCCAGTCATTACAACCGCTACAGTAATTGCAAGAAAATCGAGAAGCTGAAACAGCGCGTCATGCACCAACTCAGACAGCACTCAACAGCCGGGCATCTGAGTACAGGCTGACCACCAGCTGTAGCAGCCTCAAACCTCCACATCGGCAAGGTTACCCTTGCTTTCGAGCCAGCTCTTGCGATCACCTGAGCGCTTCTTGGCCAACAACATGTCCATCATTTCGTGCGTGGCCTCCACCTCATCAAGCACCAGCTGGATGAGACGACGCGTATCTGGCGCCATGGTGGTCTCGCGCAGCTGCAGCGGGTTCATTTCACCGAGCCCCTTGAAGCGCGTGACCTGCGGCTTGCCGCGTTTGTTCTCGGCGTCGAGGCGATCCATGATGCCCTGCTTCTCGGCCTCGTCCAGCGCATAGAAGACCTGCTTGCCGAGGTCGATGCGGAACAGCGGTGGCATCGCGACGCAGACATGACCGCCGCGCACCAGCGCCGGGAAGTGCTGCACAAACAGCGCACAGAGCAGCGTGGCGATGTGCAGACCATCGGAGTCGGCGTCGGCGAGGATGCAGACCTTGCCGTAGCGCAGGCCGCTGATGTCATCCGAACCGGGATCGACGCCCAGCGCCACGGCGATGTCATGCACTTCCTGCGACGCCAGAATCTGTGACGAATCCACTTCCCAGGTATTGAGAATCTTGCCGCGCAGGGGCATCACTGCCTGAAACTGACGGTCGCGCGCCTGCTTGGCAGAGCCGCCGGCGGAGTCACCTTCGACGAGAAACAGCTCGCTGCGCGCGATGTCGCTGCCGGAGCAATCCGCCAGCTTGCCCGGCAATGCAGGGCCGGCCGTGATGCGTTTGCGCGCGACCTGCTTGCTTTGCTTGAGGCGCTTCTGCGCGGAGTTGATGACCAGCTGTGCGAGCTGCTCGGCGATGTCAGTGTGCTGGTTCAGGTACAGCGAAAAGGCATCCTTGACCACGCCGGAAACAAAGGCGGCGGACTCGCGCGAAGACAGGCGCTCCTTGGTCTGGCCGGCGAACTGCGGATCCTGCATCTTCAGCGAGAGCACGAAAGCACAGCGCTCCCACAGGTCTTCAGGCGCAAGCTTGATGCCGCGCGGCAACAGGCTGCGGAACTCGCAGAACTCGCGCAAGGCTTCCAGCAGACCGGTACGCAGGCCGTTCACATGAGTGCCGCCCTGCACCGTCGGAATCAGGTTGACGTATGACTCCTGCGTCAACTCACCACCCTCGGGCAACCACAGCACAGCCCAGTCCACCGTTTCGTTCTTGCCTTCGAGCTTGCCCAGAAAGGGCTGCTCGGGCAGACGCGGCCAGTCCTGTGTGGACTCCATCAGATAATCCTTGAGACCATCCTGATAATGCCACTCGATGCGCTCGCCACTGGCCTGATCCTCGAAGTGCAGATGCAGGCCGGGGCAGAGCACGGCCTTGGCGCGCAGCACATGCTTGAGTTTGCTCAGCGAGACTTTCGGCGAATCGAAATAGCTGGCATCGGGCAGAAAACGCACCACGGTACCGGTCGCGCGCTTGCCACACTCACCGACCACGGCCAGCTCGGACACTTTCTCGCCGCCGGCAAAGGCCATGCGCCAGAGCTGGCCGTTGCGCTTGACGGTGACTTCCAGGGATGACGACAGCGCGTTCACCACAGACGCGCCGACGCCGTGCAAGCCGCCGGAGAACTTGTAGTTCTTGCCGGAGAACTTGCCGCCGGCATGCAAGCGCGTGAGGATCAGCTCGATGCCGGAAACGCCATGCTCGGGGTGGATGTCCACCGGCATGCCACGACCATTGTCGCTGACTTCAATGAAGCCGTCGGCCGCCAGCACGACGCGAACCTCATCGGCAAAACCACCCAGGGCTTCGTCGACGGAGTTATCGAGGATTTCCTGAATGAGATGGTTAGGACGCGTGGTGTCGGTGTACATGCCCGGGCGCTTGCGCACCGGATCCAAGCCAGACAGAACTTCGATAGAGGCGGCGGTATAGGACACAGGGCTTATGTTCTCTGGATGCTGATGTGATTCGAGGTAGCGTATCATGCCGCAATAATTCGATAGAGACATCCGTCCCGTCGGAACCAAAACAAGAAAAGGCCAGATACGTTGAAACCACTCGTCGGCGGATATCCATCCGCAACATGGCTCATGGCTTGTGCACTCGCCATCACACTGCTTGCCGGTGCCATCTGTCTCGGATTCACAGCAGATGATGCCCTGATTTCCTTTCGCTACGGCCACAATCTGGTCGAGCACGGTGTCTGGAACTGGAATGGCGATTCGCGCGACCTCGTCGAAGCCTACACCAATCCCATCTACACATTTCTCTCGATCATTCCACACAGCGCCGGCCTTAATCTGCTGCTCTTCTTCAAGCTCCTCGGCGCACTGGAAATTGCACTGGTCTTTGCCATTCTCTGGCAGGCCAGCAATCGTCAGCTGCTTCCATTTTTAACCGTCGCCACCTTTACGACACTCAATGTCGTTTTCTTTATTCATGCTTTTTCCGGACTGGAAACACTGCTTTATTTTGCGGCGGTGCTGTACGTGCTGACGGCACCAGCGGCGCAATTGAAGTCGCCCGCCGCCGCCTCGCTGATCCTGCTAGCTCCCCTGATCCGACCTGAAGGCGCACTGATCAGCCTGTATCTGATGTTTGTCATCTTTAGCACCAAGGCGCCAGGCACGCAGCAACGTGATGCGCAAAAATGGGCTGTACTTTTCATGCTCATCGGTGCCGGCTATTTCGCTGTCCGCTATGCCTACTTTGGCCAGCTCCTGCCCAATACGTTCTATGTCAAAAGCGGCGCCGGCCTCCAGACACTGCTCTACAACATCTACATCGAACGCAACTATCTGATCCTGGTCATGCTGGCATATGCATGGCTGGCCTATCGCAAAGTCGATCTGCTCTTTCCGACGCTGCAACTGGCTGGCTACCTGCTGTTCAATCTGACGGCTGATTTGCAGATGAACTACGCCAGCCGATTCTCGTTTCAGGCTGTGTTCCCCATCATCGTCTACGGCTTTCTGCTACTGCTGCAATCGCTCGATTACGCCAAGCTCCGTCGCAATATCTTTTTGCCACTGGTCCTCGCCGCCACGTCGCTGCTGCTGGTTTCACCGAAAGAAATGGCCGCACTGCTCACATGGTATCCCTTCGGGCTGCAGTCACATGCCGCGCTTGGTTACAAGCTGGCCGACTTCAAAGGCAAAGGCTATGTGCTGGCAGTGGGTGATGCCGGCATCCTGCCCTATCTGGCTGATTGGCATACCGTTGACTATATCGGACTGGCCAATCGCAGCATCGCCAGACATATTCACGATGGCAGCAAACCGGTTTTTCCAAGGCCTGACGTGATTGTCATGTACGGCGCGACAAGCGACTGTGAAGTACGCAACATGCGCTTCAAGGGTGCCGAAGCGTTCTATGCCGAAGTCAATTTGGACGACTACTTTTGTGCGCCAGGGCCACGCTGGTCCGAGTACTACTTCCTGCATGGCCTGATCCGGAAAGACAATCCTGACCACGAGAAGCTTGCTAACATCTTCAAGGAAACAGGCTTGGCCGCACAGCGCTATAGCTCAGCCCGTGCGATGGATGATGCCTTGCATTTGCGCAGCGCCCTGAAACTGCATTGAGAGCTAAAGCCAGTGTGTCGCCAGAGCGGCCACTTTGGCGACCAGCCCCCACTCGGCGCCCATCACGCAACAATGCAGCAATTGCCAGGCACTGACCCAGCAGACCAGCACAAAGGCCGTCAAGACACTCACACGAGGCCCGATACGGTCAGACTGCTGCCCCCGCCCAACCCACGCTGCGGCATAGATATAAAGCAGTAGCGTGGAGATCACGTAGAGCCAGCGCCCCCAATCAATCGCGACAACAAACAACGGCAACGTACACGCTGTCGCCAGCATTGCTACCCGAGCCACATCGCGACGCCAGGGCAGCAGCGCAACCGGCAGCGCCGTCAACAGCAAGCCCGTCACGACACTTATGAGGCGATCAATCGTCATGCGGCCATCGAGCAGCGACCAAACCTGTGCAACGCTGACATCCAGCCATGACACGGCCGTCATCAAAGGCTCGGCACAGTGAGCCAAGCTGTAATGGCGAACCGCCAGGAGATCGCACAACGCCTGAACATTCGGCGGATAAAGCCTGTTCAGTAGCGTAATCATCGCCATCAGCAGCGTGAGCATTAATGCCGGCCGGCCCAGGAGCGCCCAGGGCCGTGGCGGGCAGCCCCAATAGATCCAGAAGAACACGCCCAGGAGGGGGTAAAAGAAAAACAGACCTTCATGCAGCAGCAGCAAGCAGGAAAGTGCCGCCGTCAATAACAGCAACTGGGTTCGACCCGGAGGCTGCCCTGATGGTCGCCACAAGAAAAGCGCTGGGATCAGCAGCAGCAAGAGCTCTTTTCGACCTGCAGCACCGGGCTCGAATGCCGTAAAAAAAGCGGTCGCGGGAGACGCCAGCAACAGAAGCTCAGCAAGGCGATTAAAGCGCCATGCCAGTCGAATAGCCGTGACGGTCAGCAGGACATAGGCGACTGCGGCAATCACGAAGACCGTGATCGGCATGGCGATGCCCGAGACCCGCTCAAACTGCCACAGCAACTCGCCGCCAAGGCCACGCCGCACAAAAGCACCATCGTAGGCGATCAGCCAGTCGGTCAGCGCAAAGTCATCGAACCCGAGCTGCTGTCGCTGCAAGTTCACGAGTGTCAGCACTAAGGCCAGCAACAGCAACAACGTCACCAGCAACGACACCAGACCAGCGTGCGAACGCCATGGTCGCAGCGTGCCCTGCCTCACAACTCCCCGCCTACCCGAGAGCCGATACCGCCTTTATCCCAGTGGCGATAGTCCGGACTCAAGCGCGGATCACGCGGCAGGCCATGGCTGAGACAATGCTGCAGGCAGTCGCCGAGAAACTGGTTCACCAGCTGTTTTTCATTGACACGCCAGCCAGCCTGATGGGCATCCGGCACGATGGCAGGAATCCTCCGCGCCGACTGAAAACGCAGCACATCCGCCATCCGCGCATCATGAAACAGGCGCACTTCCATATCCAGCTCGGGACACCATGGCAAGGTCGGCGTCATCTGTGCCAGGCGCCAGGTTTCGGTATAGCGGGTACGCTCCACGCGCTGCAGTTGCAGCACCGGCTGCACGCTGATCAGCTCACTCTCCGAAGGCACCAGCAGGCTGTCACCCCAGGCAAATTCCAGCGGCGCAAGCGTGCCCAGACGGTCTGAAACGCCGGCTCCACGCAGCAGCTTTTGCAGACGCGCATAGTTGAATTCGTAGAGCGCGTGCATCCCCGCCAGATCGACGGTATAGCGCGGCCAAACGGCGTTCATCGGCCCCACTTCGACACAACATGCGCCTTGTTCAAGGCCAGCCATTGCAGCGCAAGCATGCACGGTGCGTTATTGATGCGACCACTGTTGACCAGCTGCAATGCCTGCTTCAGACCCAGCACATTGACGCGGATGTTCTCGCCCTCTTCCGGCAAGCCATGTACGCCGCCGGCACGCGACAAATCAGCAGGCGCCACAAACAAGGTGAAGCGCTCATCGGAGCCGCCGGCACTGGGCATGAATTCGAATACCTTTTCGAGGTCGGTAATGAGCACTCCCGCCTCCTCCAGCGTTTCCCGGCGCGCCACTTCCTCCAGTGACTCGCCCGGCTCCACCAAGCCAGCAACCACTTCGTATTGCCAGGGATGCCTGTCATCCAGAGCACCGACACGGAACTGCTCGATCAGCAGCACATCATCCGTCTTCACGTCGTAAATCAGGACACCCACAGCAGGTGGCCGCACAAACATCTCACGCGAGATTTCACGACCCATGACGCCATCAAAATGACGGTGCTGTAGCCAGAACTTGTCGACACGATAAAAGCCCTGAAACAAGGTCTCGCGGCGATTCACGACAACATCTTCGCGGCTCAGCTCACTGCTCATGCTCAAACCACCTTGTAGATTTCAGCGCCCTGTTCACGGAACTCGGCCGACTTCTCGGCCATGCCTTTCTCAGCCTCGGCGAGTGCGGCAGCATCTTCCAAGCCGGCGGCATAGTCGCGCACATCCTGGGTGATCTTCATGGAGCAGAATTTCGGCCCGCACATCGAGCAGAAATGCGCGACCTTATGCGCCTCTTTCGGCAGCGTCTCGTCGTGATAGTCACGCGCGGTGTCCGGGTCCAGCGCCAGATTGAACTGATCATCCCAGCGGAACTCGAAGCGCGCCTTGCTCAGCGCGTTGTCGCGAATTTGCGCGCCCGGATGGCCCTTCGCCAGATCGGCAGCATGGGCAGCGATCTTGTAGGTGATGATGCCGTCCTTCACATCCTTCTTGTTGGGCAGGCCGAGATGCTCCTTCGGCGTGACATAGCAGAGCATGGCGCAGCCGAACCAGCCGATCATAGCGGCACCGATGCCGGAAGTGATGTGGTCGTAGCCCGGTGCGATGTCTGTGGTCAGCGGGCCGAGCGTGTAGAACGGGGCCTCGTCGCAGCACTCAAGCTGCTTCTCCATATTCTCTTTGATGAGGTGCATGGGCACATGGCCCGGCCCTTCGATCATGACCTGCACATCGTGCTTCCAGGCGATCTTGGTCAGCTCGCCGAGTGCTTCCAGTTCACCGAACTGCGCGGCATCGTTGGCATCGGCGATCGAGCCGGGGCGCAGGCCATCACCCAGCGAGAAGCTGACGTCGTAGGCCTTCATGATTTCGCAGATCTCGTCGAAGCGGGTGTACAGGAAGTTTTCCTTGTGATGCGCCAGGCACCACTTGGCCATGATCGAGCCGCCACGCGAGACAATGCCGGTCATGCGCTTCGCCGTCAGCGGCACATGGCGCAGCAGCACGCCGGCGTGGATAGTGAAGTAGTCCACGCCCTGCTCGGCCTGCTCGATCAGCGTATCGCGATACAGTTCCCAGGTCAGGTCTTCGGCCACGCCGCCGACCTTTTCCAGCGCCTGATACACCGGCACCGTGCCGATCGGCACCGGCGAATTGCGGATGATCCACTCGCGCGTCTCGTGGATGTTCTTGCCGGTGGACAAATCCATGACCGTATCGCCGCCCCAGCGGATGGCCCAAGTCATTTTCTCGACTTCTTCGTCGATCGACGAGCCTAGCGCCGAGTTACCGATGTTGGCGTTGATCTTCACCAGGAAGTTGCGGCCGATAATCATCGGCTCCAGCTCGGTGTGGTTGATGTTGGCCGGGATAATGGCGCGGCCGCGGGCTATTTCATCGCGGACAAATTCGGGGGTGATGATCTTGGGAATCGATGCCCCGAAGCTTTGCCCCGGATGCTGATGATTGAGCAGGCCGGCATCGGCCAGATGCTCGCGACGCATGGTCTCGCGAATCGCCACGTATTCCATTTCCGGCGTGATGATGCCTTTGCGGGCATAGTGCATCTGCGTGACATTGGCGCCGACCTTGGCGCGACGTGGCTGGCGAATGTGGCCGAAGCGCAGATGCGCAGTGGCAATATCCTTCTCGCGCTGCAAGCCGAAGACCGAGCTGACGCCGCCGAGCAGATCGACATCGCCGCGCTCGTCGATCCAGTTGGCACGCACCGACGGCAAGCCCTGACGGATGTCGATCTTCACTGCCGGATCGGTATACGCACCCGAAGTGTCATACACGATGACCGGCGCATTTTTCTCACCGCCCATGTTGGTCGGCGTGTCCGCCAGCGAAATCTCGCGCTGCGGCACGCGGATATCGGGGCGCGAGCCGGTGACATAAACCTTGCGCGAGTTCGGCAGAGGGGCGATGGCGGCAGCATCCACCTGAGCGGACGTGCTCAGGAAGGCGGTTTCGGGCGAATTCATGTGAGTTTCCTGTTCGGGCAACGAGGCCGCCGCAGGCTGCGCACGAGGTGCGGGCATGTGGGCGGCAAGATCAGTGCTGCACTATATAGCGGGGGGTTGAGGGCGACAACACGGTGGCGAGCGACAAAAGGCGAACAGGGCTATTGCTTGCAGTTCACGATGCCTCGGCTTAGGCTCGCAGCACTAAACATACTCACGAGTATCTCGTATGCGTTTGCCTCGTCTCAGCACCTCCGCACTCGCCTTCAGCCTATTGCTCCCGCTGTTCGCCCAGGCAGAAACGCTGGATCTTCTCGCCACTCTGCGTCTGGCCGACAAGCATGACCCCAATCTGGCCGCCGTACGTGCCAACGCACGAGCTGCGGAGCAAGGGCCGACTATCGCTCGTGCCAGTCTGCTGCCGCAGCTAGTCGCCAATGGCAGTATTGGTGAAACCACACTGACCCAGGCAATTGGCGAAACGGGCTATCGCAGCACGCAATGGACTGCCAAGCTCTCGCAACCACTTTTCGACTGGGGTAGCTGGCATCAGTACCGCGCCGCCAGGCTGCAGCTATCGCAGGCGCAAAGTGATGCCCTCGACAAGACCCAGAATCTTTTCCTGGCAGTCTCGGAGGCTTACTTTGATGTCTTGCGCGCTGACGACAATCTGACGCTGGCTACTGCACAAGAGACCGCGCTCAATCGCCAGCGCGACCAGGCCGAAGCACGCTTCAAGGTCGGCCTGATCGCTCGCGCTGATGTCATGGAGGCTGAAGCTCAGCGCGATGGCGCAACCGCACAGCGCCTGACTGCCGAAATCGGCCTGAGCAATGCCCGCGAAAAGCTCAATGCCGCCGTTGGCCGCGACATCGGCACCTTGGCGCGATTGCGCGAAACACTCCCTATGGAGGCTCCCGTTCCCGATGATGCCAATGCCTGGGCAAGACTTGCTCGTGAGCGCAATCCCGGCCTGATAGCCGCTCGCCTGCAAAGCGAGGCAGCACTGGCTAACCGACAGGCACAGCGTGGCGGCTATCTGCCGCAGATCGGACTTTTTGCCAGCCGCAGCGTTCGTGACAACACGAATGTGAGCTCTGCCAACCCATCAGTCACCATCAACTCAGGCGATTCCGATGTTTATGGTGTAGAGGCACAATGGGAGCTGTTTGCCAGTGGTCGGACCCGCGCCCTAGTACAACAAGCCACCGACAGCGCTGAAGCCGCCAAGCAGTCAGCGCTGGCGCGCGAGCATCAGGTTGTGACTGCCGCGCGCACCAGCTACCTGACACTCAAGGCCGATAGCTCACGGCTGCAGGCACGCCAGCGCGCCCAGGCCTCGGCACAGCTGGCTTATGAAGCCACCAAGGCCGGCTACGATGTCGGCACACGCAATATTGTCGATTTGTTGCTGGCTGAAACCAATTTGTATCTAACCAAACGTGACTACGCCAATGCGCGCTATGACTATGTCATCAACAGCCTTCGACTGCAGGCAGCAGCGGGCCAGCTGAGCGAAGCTAATGTTACGAAGGTGAATAGCTGGTTGCTTGCAGATGCATCAGGTGCTAATTGAATGCTTTCCGCCCCACCTGATGCCCTGACAGTAAAAGTGTGCGGCACTTCGGCACCTGCTGCGCTGCAATGACATCAACCAGATACCGCTGGATGCTTGGCTGCCAAATGCGCCAGGCCGGTCCGGGTACAACCTCCTCATCACAGACACGTATTTCCCGGAAGCCCTGATCAATCAAACGTGGGTAACGGCCGGAAAAGAATACATAAAGATATCTGGCGCTGACTGCCGCTCGTTGACGGTCAGCGCTGTACAGATACGGAGCACTGTGGCTGATCGATAACGCCGGACAATCCGGAAACAAGGCGCACTCGATTTGCCGGCGCTTCGAGTCCTCTCTTAATTGCGTGAACACTTTTCGCGCGCGCAGCTCCTGCAACAATGGACCAGCGCTTGCGGCTGACCTGAATGCGATACGATCTTCAGTACCGGGCAAGCGCTCAAACAAAGACAGCGTGGCAAACGATTGCAAGCAGCCCGTAAGCAGAAATACGGCAATCAGAGGAGCTGAAGGCCGCATCAGCATGCTGACGCGCAGCAAAAGCAGTAGTACAGGAATAATCAGATAAAAGATTTCATCGGGAAGAGCCAGAAAGCGCAGGCCGTACAAGCCCATGCTCCACAGCAGCAGACGATCCAGAAAAGGCAGTGACTGAGCATTGGCCCGAAGCCTCCGGATGTGCAGAAACCATAGTACCAAAGCCATAAGCCCTGTGAGCTGCAGAGCATTGACCGAGCTGGCGAGAGCACGAGCCAAGCGTCGCCACCAAGCATCAAATCCCATGGTCTTTGTGTTCAGGAAATCAAATCCCTGATTCATGATGACGTAGCCCAGCAAGGCAATACAGCCAACCTTGAACAGCCAGAGCAGACTTTGATATCGCTCAACGACAGATCGATTTCCAGTACTTGCCAGCGCAAGCGCCATCACCAACAACGCAGCATCGAGCCGGGTCAGCACCAGGAGCACCGCGAGACCGGCATGTGACCATCCGAGCTGAGAGCAGCTAAACGTGCGAGCAACCAAAGCAAACGCCAGCAACACACTGAGCATTGTTTCCATAGGCTCGGCACTGGCGATCATGAACAATGGATAGGTCAGCAGTAATGCCAGAGCCAGATGCCCTCGCCAGATGTGGTCACGACCTGCCAGCCGATAAGCGATCAACGCCACGCCGGCAGCCATACACAAAGACAAGCCATTGATTAAAAGCAAGGAAGCGCCCATGAGCTTGCACGCCGCCAGCAAAGCCTCATAAAGCGGGAAACCTGATGTACGGCTGCGCACATACTCGCCCGTGCTTACCCAGTGTTCAGCGGCACGCATGAGCAATGCAGAATCGCTATCAGCAGATAATCCGGCAGGAACAGCGATCAGGCCGTACACCATCAGCAGGAGGAAAAAGGTGCCAGTTACGAGTCGATCAGGGTACGCATGCACGTTTGCATGAACTCCTTTATTTATACCTGCATGATCACTAGTATAAACGGCCCAGCTGCAATCCATGCTCGAAAAAATCAACAAGAGAGGCATCTCAGTTGCGCGTCATTACCGCTTCCCGCACACAGCAACTGATCGTGCTCGTTCTCATGGCCGCCCTGCTGGCCAGACTCGCCCAAGTGCTGCTTGGCTTGGCTGTACTGTCACCACTCGACACTGTCGATCTGCTCCACGATGACGCCTATTACTACCTTGGCATTGCGCGCAGCATAGCCAGCGGAGAAGGCTCGAGCTTTGGCGGCGTTGTACAGACAAACGGCTATCAGTGGCTTTGGCAAATGATTCTGGCGGCTCAATCCTGGCTTCTGGACAATGACCGTCATCTGCTGTTTTCAACGACGGCAGTCAGCGGCTATCTGCTGACTGTGATTGTGGCCATCCTGTGCCTCAGGACATTGCCTGCCAATACCAGCGAGTTCCGCAAGGCCATGCTGACGGGCCTTCTCCTTGCCGGCTTTGCCTACCGCGAAGTGTTCTGGCATGGCATGGAGAGCACGCTGTTTGTGGTTTTGTTTCCCTGGCTGATCGCCATTATTGAAGGTCGCCAAACACGCCCCTGGCTGATTGCGCTTTGCTTTGTACTGCTACCACTTGCACGCCTGGATGCGCTTGCCCTCATCGGAGCCACGTATCTGGTATGGTTCTTCAGGCAACGCGGGCGGCTGAGCTTGCAGCAACTGATGCCTGCTGGCGTGGTCATTCTTTCCATGGCGGCATATGCCAGTTTTAATCAACATTACTTCGACACCCCACTGCCTGTGAGCGGCCTCGCAAAAGCGGTCGACTCACCTCGCTTTGCCAACTTCGGCATCATTCACTATTACATCAACCTCAGCGCAGGGGTCGCACTGTCAGTCTGGCTTGCAGTTGAGCTCTGGCTGCGCCGGGTGCCAACGCCAACCACATTTCTGTCCTCAATTGCTGTCATGGCAATCTCTGCACTTGTGCAGTATGGCTACTACGCCTGCTTCTCCGGCTGGCCTCTGTGGCCCTGGTATCTCTATCTTGAAGCAGGCCTAGTGATGGCTGTTTATGCCCGCATATTCATCCTGCTGCCGCAGTTGCTACATCAACGACCCACGCTTGCCATTGCCCTGCTCGCTGGCGTTCTCGCGTTTTCACTCTTGGGTGCAACACGAAATGTCATGATTCGTCCTCTGCTGATTTCAGCCACACAAATCTTGTGCAGCCAGCACCAGCTTTGCCTGCCTGAATTACAGCGCATACGCTCATATGGCGCAGCCAATCTGGAGTTGCTGAACAGCCAGCGGCAGCTGCTGCATGGCAAAACCATCGCCATGGGTGATCGGGCTGGCAGCTTTGGCTATTGGCTGCCAGATGACAGCAAGCTTTTACAAACCGAAGGACTGGTAGGCAATCTGACCTTCTTGCAGGCGCGTCTTGCCGGCACAGGAGAGGCATTTGTTGCCAATGCCGGCGTTGATTTGTTTGTGGTAGATCGGCAAAAGGACACCCGCATAACCTGGCAAGGACTTCCGATTGTTGCCCTCGCTGAGCCTGTACAAGGCCGCGTCGCAAATCGTGGCGCCATGTTCTTCTGCTTTCCGGCAACAGCGGAGTTGTCATATCGCCGCTCAGGCGCATACTCACATCAGCGCATCTATGACTTTCATGCACGAATCCCTTGCCCCTCAGAGGCCCACACCTTATTGCGTGCAACAGAGACCGGCATATTCGGCTTGCGTCGCCTCGCTGTTAGCAGTGAATACGGCGATGGCAGCAGCATCATGGCACAACTGGAAGAGCGAGACAGGCGTGCCATGCGGTAAGCTCTGACTGAGCGGTGAATCACGCCTGCAATAATCCTAAAGAAACGGAATAGATATCTAAAATGGCACAGGAATTGATCAAGGTTTCAGCAAGCCCCTACGGCGTGATTCGCGAACTGAATTTGCGCCAGCTGCTCTCCAACCTCTACTCCGAAAAGAAGATTATTCTGGGTGTTTTCATCTTTTTTGTCGGCCTTGGACAGATCTACCTGAAGCTGGGCGAGCCGCTATACATTGCCGACGGCACCGTTCAAGTAGAGTCTCAGTCACGCACTGCAGGCTTGGGTGGGCTGGATGGCGTATCCGATCTGTTTCAGGTGCAAACCAGAATTTTCACCGAGATCGAGATCATGCGGTCGCGCATGGTCATGGGCCGTGTTGTTGACACATTGAATCTCGCACTGGTTATTCAACCCAAATTGATTCCAGTTATCGGCAACTGGTACAGGCGCGGCGAGCCCTCCGAGCTGCGTAACGACTGGCTACGCCGCATGGGCGGCTACCCTGCCCCCGACGAGAATCTGGACGTCGGTCAGTTTCTCGTCGAAGACGCCATGCTGGACAAACGCTTCTCCTTGACCATCCTTGAGAACTCACGCTTCGAGCTTCGCAACTGGGAAGGCCAGCCCCTCTTCACAGGCAGCTTGGGCCAACCTGCAGTCAGTCATGGCATATTGCTGGATATCCGCAAAAGTACTGCCAAAGTCGGCTCGACGTTTTACCTCACTCGCAAACATCGTGAAAAAGCGATTCAGAATCTGGTTGATCAAATCGAACTGGCTGAAAAAGGAAAATATACCGGCATTATTGAAATCAAGGTCATCAATCCGGACCCCGTGCTTGCCGCAGCCATACTGAATGACTTGGCTCAATTTTATGTCGCACAAAACACATCCCGCCGTCAGGAGGATGCGCGCAATGCCCTCGGATTTCTCGACAAACAACTTCCCGAGGTCCGCGGCACACTGGAGAATGTTGAAGGTAGACTCAGTAGCTTCCGGCAAAAATCAGGTGCCGTCGATGCTCAACGTGAATCGGAACTGCTGCTCTCCAGCATTGAGTCACTGCAGGGACGCATCGCCGAGAGCAAGCAAGCGAAAGCTGCGCTTCTGCTCGAGTACACGGAAAATCATCCCACATTGACCGCTGTTAATGAGAAGCTGGTCTTGCTGGAGCGGGAAATGGCCAGCCAAAAGGCCCGCCTCAACCGCATTCCGAGGGTACAGGAAGGCCTTACCCGTCTGGCCCGCGACCTGGAAATCAAGTCCAGCTTGTATGGTGGCATGGTCAGCGACACCCAGCAGCTCAAAGTGGCAAAAGCAGGTCAGGTAGGCAATGTCCGCGTTATCGACCTGGCGCCCGCACCGCTAAAACCAACGTACCCCATGCCTGACCTGATCACGCTTGCCTCAATCGTGAGCGGCCTGATTTTCGGCCTGCTTGGTGCAGTGGCACGACTGACATTCCGTAACGGCATCAAAGACGCACAAATCCTAGAGCAGCAGACGGGCCTGCCGGTCTACGCCGTCATCCCGCACAGCAATATTCAGGCAGGGCTCACGCGCACAATACAAGTACATCGCCCGATCATTCCCTTGCTGTCTACCAAAGACATGAGCGACATGGCCATTGAAAGCCTGCGCAGCTTGCGTACCGCGCTCAAGTTCGCTCTGATCGGTGCCAAATCAAATCGCATCCTGATTACCGGCCCGGCACCTAGCATCGGCAAGTCGTTCGTGTCGTCGAATCTCGCCGGCGTACTGGCACAAGGTGGTCAGCGCGTCCTCCTGATAGACGCCGATCTGCGCAAAGGCCGCCTGCATGATGTCTTCAAGCTGCCTCGCGACAAAGGCCTGAGCAACCTGATTGCCGGCCTGGCCGACCTGCCCGGCGTGATCAAGAAGACATCGGTTGAGGGTCTGGATCTGATTACTACCGGCACGCTGCCTCCGAATCCGGCCGAGCTGCTGATGTCACCCAGACTACCGGAGCTGCTGGATGAGCTGTCCAGCCTGTATGACCTGGTGCTGCTGGACTCAGCACCTGTACTCGCGGTCACTGATGCTGCGCTGATCGGCAGCCATGTTGACATCACGCTTCTGGTTGTTCGTTACGATGTAACGACACCACGAGAAATGGATATCACCCTCTCGCGCCTGCAGCAGGCCGGGGTGAATGTGAAAGGTGCCTTGCTGAATGATGTCGTGAGTCATTTTGATGCTTATGGTTATGGACAACATTACGGTTACTACACCAAGGAGAGCTGAGCGTGGCCATGCAAATTCCACCGATCATTCTGTCCCGCAACCAGGCAGGGCTGGATGTCGTGGATGGTCGCGTCTTTTTCCTCTTTCTGCTGTTCTACGGTGTATTTCTGATTTTTATCGCCTACTTTGGTGAGAATATCCTGCCGAGCAAATACCTTTATGATAGCTACAACATCAGCACATTCATGCCTCAGGCTACGAATATCATTCCGAAGGACTCGTATAACAATACTGCCTATTTGTACAATCTGATCAATGTCCGTCTGGAAGACCGCTGGTACCGGGCTTTTGCAGCAACGCTTTATATTCTGTTTGTCTGGGTCGCCATTTTTGTCGGCCGCCCGCAGTACTTCACACGCAGCGCCTCTCTGATCACGTTTGCCGCCATGACCGCCGGCATGGTTTATCTCGCTCAGCTCAGCAAAGAATTCTGGGTCTTTCTCCTGATGGTGCTGTTTTTCTTTTGCTCAGTGAACCGCTGGCTGCTCGCCCTCTGGACTTTGGTCGCGCTGCTGTACGCATACAACTTTCGCGGCTATTGGTACCTGATCATCTACATGTTTATCTGGCTGGAGCTGATGGGGCATCGTGCCCGCACACCCTTCCAGATGATCCTGCTGATCGTCGCCGGCCTGCTGGTTATCACCATTGCCCATGAAATATTTAATGGCGGCAGCATTCTCAAGCATCGGGAAGGCGTTAATGCCTTTCGTGAAGGCTCAGCAGATGCCCAGACCCTTATAAAAACCACCATCCCGATCAAGAACCCTATTGCCGACTGGCTGAACTGCTGCATCGTCTGGTTCCAGATGCTGATTCCTTATCGGCTCATCATGGCGGGAGCCATTCAGCACATCATATCGGCCATCATCATGTTCACACTGTTCCGCATGATGTTCATTGGCCATGCCAGCTTTCAACGCCAAGCCATCCAGGACTTCCGTCTGTACCACTGCTTCACCATTTTCATGGCATTCACATCCGTACAGTCTGTTTTCGAGCCGGACTACGGCAGCATGCTCAAGCACATGGTGCCCCTGATCCCGCTAGCCCTCGCCTTTGCTACCGGCCTCTATCGATCCGACCATACCCTGCTGGAAGACACCACCCGTGAATATATCCGCCGCACCTGAGACTCCCGGGCGTATCGTCCACGTTGTCGAGTCTTTTGGCGCTGGCGTGCTGCAAGCCGTGCGCATGCTTGCCAATGATCAAGATGCACGCGGCCTTGAGGTCCATGTCATCCACAGCAGCCGGCCGGACACGCCACCTCCAAAGGAGCTGGCGCAACTATTTTCGCCAGGCGTAAGACGACACCCACTGAAGATGTCCGGCGGGATCGCTCCCTGGCAGGATCTGCGCACACTTGCTGGCCTGATCCGCCAGCTGAAACAGCTTCGTCCCGACATTGTGCATCTGCACTCATCAAAAGCAGGCATGCTTGGCCGTGCCGCAGCCGCCACGCTGAAACTGCAGAACAGCACAATCTACAGCCCTCATGGCTGGGCATTTCTGCGAACGGATGTCAGCCCGACGATGAGACGCATCTTCCTGATCATTGAACAACTGGCTGAACGCCTGTTTGGCTGCTACATCGCCGCTTGCTCGGAACATGAGTTGCACCTGGCAAAAGAGCGGGTCTACGCCCGAAGTGCCGGACTCCTTCGCAATGCAGTGGCAATCCCGGAGATGCCAGTACGCAGAGACCCTGACGAACATGTCCGCATCATTACCGTCGGCCGGGTCACGGAGCAAAAAGCCCCCTGGCACTTTGCCTGGCTGGCACGCGAGCTGAGCGGGCCACAAACTCACTTCCAGTGGATTGGCGACAACCAGCATGCGCTCTGCGATACATGGCTCGGACAAGCACCAGTTCAGCAGACAGGCCCGCTCGGCCGTGAAGATCTCCAAAAAGCGCTGGCCAATGCCGATATCTTTGTTTTGCTATCAGGCTGGGAAGGCCTGCCCTTAGCCCTGATCGAGGCACAGGCCATGGGCCTACCTGCGCTGATCACCCCCCTGCCTGGCTGCCTAGAGGTCGTGATCCCCGAGAAAACGGGACTGGTCGCAGACACTGCCGACACCATGAAACGTCAATTGCTGCGACTCATTGAAGATCGCACACTCAGATTGGAGATGGGGAGCGCCGCCCGTGCGCGCATGAAGTCAGAGTTTTCGTTCGAGGCTTACAGCGATCGCGTCTGGCAGCTGTACTCACGCATGGCACGCATGAACGTACTGACATAGTCAGGAAAACTCTCCAGCGCAGCTTGGGCACGATCAGTCATGATCTTCGCATGATCAGCATCCTGCCAAAGCGTTACCACGCGAGCGGCCATGTCCGCGAGTCCGGCATCAGTAATATCGTCAACATGAAACCCGCTCTCCGCGCATACATAGGCAGGAATCTCGCCCACAGGCCGCACGACCGGTACACAGCCAGCGGAGACAGCTTCGATCGTGCTCATTGACATACCCTCATAGTCTGACAAAAGAACATAAAATCGTGCCTGACCGAGAAGCTCGCGAACTGCCCGGTTATCTAGGCTCTGATACGTCGTTATCTGCCAGCCACCGGCAGCCGCCAGCTCCGTCAGACCTTCTGGCACCTCGCCGGCCACAACCATGACGGCATGGCCTCGAGGGATCAGGCGCATGACCGCCTGCCAAAATGCGACAAACAGGTCGGGGCGCTTGTCCGGATGACTCCTGCCCACCCAAATCAGATCAATACTTCGCTCAGCCCAGGCACCCTGGCTGTCAGCTGTCTCCATAAACCGATAGGGAATAAGCCGACAGTCATGCTGTCCATACTCAGACATAGCTAGGCGTGTTGCCGCAGAGTCCGCGAGACGATGATTGGCCCAGCGCCAGGCCCAACGCTGCGAGAACGCATCACGCCCGTGAGAAAAACCCGCACTGTGGAAAAAAGCCACCCAAGGGATGCCAAGACACCGGCACAGATGGCCGATCGGATGTGACCACGACAATGATGTGACCACGACATCCGGACGCCAGCGCCCGAGCAGCAGGTCACGCAACAATTGCATCACTGGCCGCTGGCCGCAATCCAGAATCCCTGGTGCAGGAAGTACGTGGAATATTCGGTAGTCAAAGTGCCTGCATAACTCGGCATAACTTCGCGAAATACCCACTTCAACGCCGCCGCATGACATTGTCGGCACAATATGTGCGACACGCAGACGCTGTTTCCTCATCACGCCCTCGCCTCAAGCCGCTGGAGCACTGCCTGCATCAGCTCTACTGACATGGGGCGCGGCATCAGCATGCTGCGCCAAGCCACCCAACGTGACTTAAGCAGGAACACACGCAGAGCAATGGCAACATCTCCAGCTCTGATCTGCTGCCATAAATCCCTCAAGGTCATGCGCGCCAACGGGTGCTGAAATACACTGTTTCGCAGCGTTGCAACAACATGATCCGGCAAGGCATGCTTGGCGCAGAACAAATGATGGGCTCGCTCAAAGCGCGCCAGCGAAGCGGCTGAGATACGCTCATTATCATGCGACTCATCAACGACATAGCTGATGCCGGGATCAGCCAAGAGGCTGCCTTCTGATTCCGCTAACCGATACCAGGTGTCATAGTCCTGCCACGCCGGGAATGCAGGATCAAAGCCCCCGATCGCTTTCAGATAGCGGGTTTTGGTAAATACATGATTGCCAACGTGATTCCGACGCTGCAAGTCCGTACGTGTCACACGCGGCAAGACTTGTGTAGCACGGCCACCGCCATCAGCGCGTGTCATGAAGTACACATTCGAATACAGGCCTTTTAGCGTAGGCTCTGACACTTCAGCAGCTGCCCAGCGCCGGAGAAAAGAAGATAATCGCTCAGGCAGGAAGAAATCATCGTCATCCAAGCCCGTAACATACTCGCCACGAGCTACGGCAATAGCTCTGTTGCGCGAGGCACAAGCGCCCAGGTTGCCGGTATTGTGCAACACCCTGACTCGCGGATTACTCGCCGCAAGCTCATCCAGATAATCCGCCGTCCCATCACTCGACTGATCATTAACAATGATCAGCTCAAGGTCAGTCATAGACTGTGCCAGCACCGAGCTGACTGCTCGCCGCAAAAGTGCCAGCCGGTTATGCGTCGGCATATACACCGACACTAGCGGCATCGCAACAACCTCAGGTGCGCCCATTTCAACGTCCGGCATAGCCGCTCCAGAAAGACAGCAGTTGGCTGAATCGGATACGTAGAAGACCGACAAAAAGCACCATCCCGGCAGCAGCCCCCAGTTCAGTGCCTACCGACAACGCAGGCAGCAGGCTGCTCTTGGGAAGTACCATGCGGATCAGGTAGCGCAACAATTCCAGGGTAAGCCCTCGCTGCGCCTGCCGACATAATTCACCTTGCCCATATGCGATGCGGTCGAGCTTCCGACGCATCTCGATGAAGCTGCCACGAGTCGGGTGCAACACCCTCGCTTCCGCTACGAAAGCTACGCGTAACGACTCCTGAGCAGCACGTGCCGACCAGGCGAAATCAGCACCAGACAAGACTTCTTCGAAGTCACCAATACGATGAAAGTTCGCCAATAATACCGCCATATTTGCAGTGGCTATCTGATTGCTGACCGCACGCGCAGCATTCTGCATGTGTACATTACGATCAAAATGCTCCCAAGGGGATGTCGGGTCGGCAAAGAAAAATCTGACGTCGCCTGAAAGAACGGCATCCCGGCTCTCTGCCCTCTCATAGAAGCGCGCAATCTCAGCCAGCCACTGCGGCTCAGGAATACAGTCTGCATCCGTGAAAGCAAGAATAGTCCCGCTCGCCAGTCTGACACCTGCGTTTCGGGCACCGTATGAGCTTTTACGCGCGGTATAGCTGGCAAGGCGATATACAAACGAAGGCGCGGCAGATGTGATTAATGCACTACTGCCATCATCGGACTGATTATCGACAAAAACCACTTCGAACTGATCACGTGGCAGCTCCTGAATGGTTAGCGCCCTTATTAAAGAAGGCAAGAAATGTGCAGCATTCTTGAATGGAACAATCACAGAAATCACGCTGAGGCCTCCGAATGATCCAGTCTCAAGTTAGCCTCCAAGAGTCGCATCACGCCGCCGTGCTGCGCTAAATACGGCACCGATGAGCAATACATTAAGAAATACGCCCATCACTGACAAACAAGCCACTGCAGCCACATCATTCTCGAAGAAGTGAAACCCCGCCAGCAAAGCTGCAGATCTCAAGGCAACGCAGACAATCTCATAAAGTAGATGTACACGCTGCAGACTCAATACAGCCACCGCCGAAACACTGGGTGTATTCAGCAAGCTGCAATACAGCCACAAAGCCAGCCACTGAGCGTAATAGCCTGCATCACGCCATACGTCGCCAAATGCCCATGCGAACAAGCCTGGACCCAGCAAAATAATCAAGCCGAAAGGGACTGCGCCTAATACCGCCAGGCTTAAGGTTGCATGCCTCAGGTCACTCGCAAGATAGGCACCATCATGGATGCGCTGTGCACTACGCTGATAGAAAACATCGCCCACAGATTTGCCGAGCAACTGTGCAGGAGCCACCAGTAAAGAACGAGCCAAGGCATAGAAGCCCGCAGCTGCGGGGCCGACCACGCTGGTGAGCAGCATCAGGGGAATACCCTGCGACAGCGCATTGATAACGAGATGCGGCGCTCTGAACAAGGGGAAGTCCGAGTACTTTCGAACAAGCGCAGGAAAACTGATTGCAGCCGATGAACCGCTCAGCAACGGCTTCAACGCACTTCTCGCTATGAATGCCAGCAGCAGGCTCTGCAACAAGATATCTGCAACAGCCAGCATGATCAGCGTCGTCGCAGAGGCATACGAAAAGCCAAGAATCAGCTTGAGACTATTAATGATCAAGGCTTGGACAACCACAACTCGGGCTGTTAACGAGAACAGCTTCAGGCGTAGCAAACTCTGCTGGAGAATTTGCAACCCTCCGGAGGCCAGAATGACCAGCGGGAGCAGATAGACAAAATGCTTTATCCCGAGAGACAAGGCCCAGTCCGGCCACGCAATCGTCGCGAGCAATAAAAGCAAAGCCGAGCCCGCCCCCACAAAGAGGCTGATGCGCCAGCAAATGCGAATCAGTGCATTTGCCTCATCTGCATCTGCCGGGAGGACAATCGCTGACGGATAGGCCAGGGCAGCTATCGGACCAGCCACCCAAACCATCGTCATGAACAAGCCCAGCATGCCAAAGGCTTCCGGGCCATACAGCCTTGCCACCCATGGCATGCAAAGGAGCATGATCAACTGGGCCCCCGCTGTCCCGGAGGCAAGAACGGCAACACTCTTCAAGAAGCCACCATGAAGCAAGCGCTCCCATAGCGCCTTCACAGCGGACATGGCGTCATTTCAGCTGTGCACCTTCTGACTTCTCAAACATAAAGAAGCGATGGTACGGATTCTCTCCGACCCGGAATGTCCGGGCCAGGCTCGCTCCCTGTGCCGTCAGGTCGCTGATGACTCTCTCAAGTTCATAGCCCCGCTTGTTGACTTCCCAATAGTGCTGACCGTCAAAGACGTGCTCTTTCAGCCTGCCAGCGGGCTTGGGTAAAATGAAGCGAAAATTACCGACTTTCGGAATATAAATGGAGTAGAACCACATTTCACGGGCATCCGGCAGCGAAATAATAATGTGCCGACTGGAAACCCTGACCATCTCACGAAATGCCCGCAGCGACATATCGTAAGGCAGATGCTCCAGCATCTGAAAAGCCACCGTGACATCCTGAGTATTATCTGCCAGCGGCAGCTGCATGGCCGATGCAACATAGTCAGGCTTTAGTGCTGGATCAATATCAACCGTTTTCACGTCCAGACCAAAAATACTGCCCACCGCCTTGAACAAACCTGGTCCGGGGCCAATCTCCAGAACTGTTTTCGCACCCGTGCGAACGACTTCATCGAGCTGATGCCACACGCTGATCCAGCGACGCTTATACATATAGCGACCGAATTGATAATGCGTCTGCTCTACCTGAGTTTTCATATTCATTGTGCCACCGACGCGGATGCCGCCCGAGCCAGACGCCTTTTCTTGATCAGCCGCTTAGCCCACTCACGTCCCGGCATTTCAATCCAGCGATAGGTATAGTGACTGACAAAAATAACCAGCGCCAACATCAGCAAGGTATACACATCAGCGCGCCAGACAGAGGTCCCGAGCATGACATCGGCTGTCTTTGACAGATTCATGCTGTCCGGCACGAAAAATAGTCCCACTGATTTAAGCTCAAGCAGTTTGAAGAAATTCATCATTCTGTCTTGCACAAACACATGGTTCAGATAGACAGAGTATGAAATGGTGCCCAGGTAGATCAGTACACGTGAAGCAAACAAGCGACTGATAACACCAGCGTCATAGCAGAACGTCCAGACCAGAAAGCCGACCACCAGAGGGGACAGCAGAGAGGCCCGGGGGTCGGCAGAAATCAGCGAAAAACCAACCAGCACTGCAATGGCACAAACCTCAATACATGTCATCCGACGCGGATACTGCTTGAAGTGCCGCGTACGCGCGTAAAGCGGATAGATCAGAACACCTACCATGAAGCCTGCCAGGCAGCGGAAAAAGCCCCAGACAATAGTCTCGTGGAACCCGATATCGCTTTTCCAGGACAATAAGGCAATGCTGCCTGCAATCATGAGTGCGGCCATCAGCACTCGATATTTTTGCGTAAAAATAACAAGCAGCGCAAAGACAATATAGGCGTAGTACTCGGTGCTGATACTCCAACTCGGAAAGTTCCAGGTGTTGTGATCAAGCAACCCCATGCTTTGCGTCAACGTCAGGTGATTAATGATGGCCACAGGGTCATTGGTACCCGTGAACGGAGCGGTATCGAGCCAATGTGCAGGCAGCAACAAGCGGAAAGCTTCAAATGCGATGAAGACCAGCAACAAGGCCAGATGCAGCGGATAAACACGACCGGTTCGAACAATCATGTAATCCATGAAGTCTGTCCGCGTACGCAGAGTCGACCAGTACAAGCCACTCATCAGAAAGCCGCTGAAGACAAAAAATACATCGACTAAATAATAGAGCGTCTCTGCGCTGATAAACGCCTTGCCGTGGTAGCCCGCCTCAAAATGCGCGAGCACCACCACCAGACAGAAAAAGCCGCGCACCCCTTCAAGGGCGTTGAATCGCTCCATCACAACCTCAGCGAGACTGGTAGTAGTCCGTCAGCTCAAGCGCTGTACGCGCAGACTGGGCAGACGGCAGAATCAGGCTCAGTACGCGATTAAAGCGGACAATACCTGGGGCATCGACATACACCACATCCTTGGGCTGCAATGGGAATGCATTCGCCAGCACAAGCGCAGAGACCGTACGCACATCCAGGTGATAGACCAAGGCTCGACGAGGATCAGGCGAACGTACTACATAAATTTGTCGTGGGTTCCCGGTAATCGCGCTAATGCCCAACGCCTCACCCAAGGCATCACCCAACGAAAGGCGGCCATTGCGCAGCGGCATCGTGAGCGGGCGATTGACTTCGCCCAGCACTGAAATTTTCGTTTCCTCCAGTGAGGGCACACGTACAACATCATCTGCAAGCAAGTGAATCTGGTCAGGAGAGATGCCATTGAGCAGCATGACTGGCAAATTGAACTGCTGGCGCTTGCCGGCACGAAGGACGGAGATACGTGTCTGGTCGCCTGTCGGGGAGAAGCCTCCCGTCTTGTTCAACGCCTCTGCCAAGGTCATGGGAACATCGCGAATTGGCAACAACCCGGGCTGACGCACTTCACCGTCAACATAAATACGACGACTACGGAAATCAGCAACCCGAAGGCTGATTTGTGGATCCTTGAAATACTCACCCAAGCGCAGAATCAATGTGTCACGCAGCTGTGGAACGGTCAGTCCGGCCACTTTGAAACGCCCGGCATAGGGGTAATACAGATAGCCCTGATCATCCACAATCACGCCTACAGCTTCGGTGATCGCCAACCCTGGCATACTCACATTAAGCTCCGGGCGCCCCCAAAGACCAATGCTGAGCACATCTCTTGGGCCAATCGTATATTCTGCCGACTTGCTGTTGATCCAGTCAGCAGGCAAATCTACCGCCACACTATCTTTCGTGATGGCCGCTACGAAGTCCGGCGTTACCTCGATCAGCTCGACAGCTACCGAGGGTGCAGGAGCCTGCTCTGGTTGCGCCCACGAAAACCAGCTACCCAAGGTTCGATCGGAGCGCAGGCCAGGTGCAAGCACGCAGCCAGACAACATGCAAAGCATCGCGAGAGATACAACAGCTCTATGCAAAGACAGCGTTCGGCGAGTGATCAACGCGGCACCACTGCATCTTTGGCATCAACAGTCAGTGTCGCGCCATTGATGGTGACCTGAACCGTACCATCAGCAGTTGGCGTTGCGCCGTTTGCAATGGCAGCCTTGTAAGCGCCCGGCAAGATCGGAAATCCCGACACATTAGCGGCCGGAGCGCCTGCTCCTCCTTGTGACGCCCCGCCAGGCTGAAGCGCATTTGTCAGCGTCTGTGATGTCGCCGCAACCGCCGATGGCCCGCCGCGCATGGCAGGCACAGGCGCATTGCCAGCAACCGCAGATGCAGATACCAGTACCAGAACGCAAAGCAGATTATTTTTCATGATATTTCCCCGATCAATTCCCGGCATTAAAAGACGAAACGGTAGCCAATGGCACCGGCGAACTCTGCCGACCCATTTTCCTGCTCAGTGACATTGCTGAAACCAAGGGTCGCTGTAAATGGCAGAGTCGCGACTGGCACGACAGAAACGCCCAGACTCAGGCCAACACCCGTGTAATCAGCAATTAATGACAGACGTGGATCCACAATTAATGCAAAGCCACCGAACACACCCACGTTATCATTCTCTGTATTTTGCAGGTCATCACGGAAGCGACCATTGCCAATCCCGATGTTCATGGCAAGCGGCATGTTGAGACCCGATACATTCACCACATGCGTGATCGCAGCAAATACACTGGGGTCACGCTGCTTGGCCAGGCCCCATGCGCCAAAGCTTTCCACGCCAACCGATATTGCCGATGTGTTATTCAACAGCTTGTGCATCTTGGCGCTGAAAGATCCCGAGTCGCCAAAGCCCTCTGTCAGACTGATCACATTCACGCCCAGCTCAACACCCACTACACGAGATGAGCCCAGACCAACGGAGGCTCCCATGGAGCCATCCAGTGAGTCTTGGTTATCTGGCGGCAAGATCTGACCAGCGAGACCGACTGATGCTTCGCCAAGCACCTGACCAAAGCCGACAGGCGATCCAAAAGCAATCGCGGGAGATGACAGTAACTTGGCAATGCCGGGTGCTTGCAACTGCCGTAAAAGTGCAACTTTCTGATCTTCCGAGAGATCCAGCTGATCTACCGTAATCGGCACGGCCCACAATGTTCCAGGCACTATAGCAAGCAGGGCAAACGCCCATCGACACAAGCCGGAGCTCAACTTCATGGCACATCTCCAATCACATAGAACCTGAATTCAGCCGAGCTTACGCCAAGCATCCGTACAATTCACCAACAACCTATGGGTGGCGCGAAATGCCTCTATGCCCTGCCCATAAGGATCTTTAATCTCAATATCGCCATCGGCCGCACCAAGCAGAAATGTCTTGCCGCGACAATACGGCGCCATGCCATGCAATGCGTGTAAATGCGTACGCTCCATCACCAGTATCATCTCTGCCCACTGGCAATCTTCCAGCGTAAGACGCCGGGCATGATGCTCCGGCAATATGACACCATGCTCTTCCGCCGCCCGACATGCCAGCGGGTGAATGCCAGCCCCCTGAACAGCCGCCAATCCGGCAGACCGCACATCACTGGCCGGCATGGCCTGCTGCAGGAGCGCCGCCGCTACCGGACTACGGCAAATATTTCCCACACACACCACCAGTAGTCGTCCGCACGCAAACTTAGCCATGAGGCCTGCCTCCATCAGTAAGCGCCATGGCCACGCACAACCACACCCAGTGTTTTGAACAGGATTGCCACATCCGTTGTCAGAGACCAGTTACGAACATACCAGGCATCCAGATTTACCCGAGCCTCATAATCCAGATCATTACGGCCGCTGACTTGCCACAGGCCGGTCATGCCGGGCCGAACCTGCGTGTAATAGCAGACATCATCCCCATAACGCTCAAGCTCTTCCGCAATGACAGGCCTTGGCCCAACCAGGCTCATGTCGCCACGCAATACGTTCCAAAGCTGCGGCAATTCATCTAGGCTGGTTCGCCTCAAAAAACTCCCTACCAGCGTAATGCGAGGGTCATTGCGCAGCTTGAATTCGCGCTGCCATTCCGCCCGTGCCGCAGGGTCGCTCTCAAGCAGTCTCGACAGAACCTCGGCAGAATTCGGTACCATGGTGCGAAATTTGTAGCACGGGAATATCCGGCCATTACGCCCTATGCGCTCATGCGCAAAAAAAATGGGCCGCCCTGAGCGCGCAACCATCAACATCAACGTCAGCAGCAGCGGCAAAAGCATCAGCAACATCGTGAACGCCAACAAAATATCCAGCGCACGCTTGCAGATGCGAACCGTTTGCATGTTCAACAGATTACGTGAGCTCAAGATCAGCGCTTCATGTGCCATGAAGTGCATCGGGCGCAAACCCAATGTCGGCAGACGCCCAACCGGAGGCACCACCATGACATCTCTTGCATGGCGAGCGACATGACGCACCACATCATCCTGCAAGTCCTGCTGCCCCTCTTCCAGGGCAATGATGACTTGCGTACTTTGCGGCACCAGCTGCGACTGCGACTCTCGCAGCGTCAACACGCGCGCACCCTTGGCCCAATCCAGACAAGATCGCTCATCTGATACCACAATATTGGACAGGACAAAGCCCATTTGGGGCTCGCTGCACAATGCCTGCCAGGCTTCGCGCGCGTTGATACCGGAGCCAATCAACGTTACGGGTATTTGCCAGACATGCAGACGCATGAAGATTCGGCGGAAAAGTGCACGACACAGCGGAAAGAGAGTCAGCAACACGCACCATTGGGCGACAAAAGCGATGCGTGAGGGCTGCAGATGCAGCGCATAGAAAAAGACAGCCTGTACTGCCGCACCAAACAGCACCACTGCGCCGAGCTGAAACAACTCATCCCAAAAAGGCTGACGCTGACTGTAGTGACGATAGCGCACGGTCAACAGCAACAGCATCGCAAGAATTGCCATCAGATACGAGGGCAGAGTCAGCACGAGCTCATTCCAGTACAACGGAGAGATATTCGTCAGGCAGCAGTCGACATAACGTACCGACAGCCAGACGAGCCAAGCCGCGAGGATGGCAACAACATCAGAAATTAACAAAAGCGGGGTCACAAATGGGCCTCAGGGCGCGCGGCAAGATCCTGCCTGTCGTTGTGCCTTCTTCCTTGTGGCAACCTTGAACGGCCCCAATCTTTGTCCATTCAAGTCAAGCTGACAAGCCCTTATGCACCAAAAAGCTTTACGTGTATCAACGCCCTCCTGTCAGCACTGGCAAAGGCTTCAGGATGAAGTAGCAGTCGTCCGGCACAGACCGAGAGCAATGACACCAAAGTTCACGCCAAAAACCAGCCCCAGAATGAACATCCAGAATGCACTCATGACGAACCTCATCTTGTCTAACGCGAAGGAGGTCAGACTAGGGCTGGGAGCTACGCCACTCCATGCTAATTCCTCAGCAGCCCTGTAATGTTTTGTGAGCATCTACAAGCCTTTCGTAAGGCGCGGAGATCAAGGCTGAAAAGCGCTTGCATAGCGCCGACCCAGCTTTTGAAAAGGCCGCTCGACGAAACGCTCGCTCAGATATGAAGTCGCCAGAATCAATGCGGATAATGCGCCCATGAAAGCAAGCATTTGCCATGCTACGGCGAACCCCATGAGCGGATAACCATGGACGAGGTCATAGGTCACGCCAACATCCATCCGGCGCTGCAAAAGCTCCAGCACCCGACTCACCAGCAGAATCAGAGGGTAGTGCAAAAGATAGACTGAGTAGGAAATCTTGCCGAGAAACCTGAACGGCGCAATTTGCAGGGCGCCAGCTATACGCCCCTGATCACTGGCAAAAACAATCACCAAGAGAAAGAATACTGTCGGTGCCCAAAAGCCCAGAGCACCGTCACCTGCTCGCTGCAGGTAGATACACATCAAAATAACAACCGGCAATTGCATCCAGACCAGGCCAGCCTGAAAAACGGGATATTGTCGCAGCCGGGCATACGCGTGATACGCCAGCACACCCGCAAAGAAGCCGCACAGACAGCGCGAAAAGCCACCCTGAGTGGTCACATCCATTGTGGATTCAGGCAATTGCAGGAGCATATAAAACGCCAGCAAAAAGAGGAGCGCTGATGACGCCACCAGCCTCGCGCTGCTCGCTCTGCAAGCGATCAGCACGAAGACCAGATAGGCATAGAACTCTGTACTGATGCTCCAGCTGGGCACATTCCAGACTTGCCCCTCAAATAATCCCAATGAATGAATCAAGAGCACACTGGCGACAAGCTTGTCCAAGGTAAATGCGTCAGAGAATGCAGGATGCGCAACCATCACGCCTTGTTCGGACTGCAAATACAGTTTGGCCATCTCTTGGGCAATCAGCCCCAGCAGTACCAAAGCATGCAGAGGCCACAGGCGAAAAAAGCGACGGATCATGAATGCCACGGCATCCCGGGCACTTTGCAGACGGCCTGCCGAAGCATGCACCATGACAAACCCGCTCAGCACAAAAAAGGCATCCACCATGAGATAGCCACTCTGCAGCCAGACCACATGTGCCAGCGGAGAGTCAAAATAAAGTGCGTAGTGAAACAACACAACAATCACTGCGAACACGCCCCGTAGTGCGTCCAGCGTGACAAAGCGCTCAGAGCTCATGTGGTGTGACATCCTCTACTTGATAACGGCTAAGCGGCCCAGTGCCACAGCAACCGCAGTTTCAACCCGTAAAATACGCTGCCCAAGATCCACCGCCATCAACCCGGCTCTCTGCAACTGCTCGACTTCATACGGAATGAATCCGCCCTCTGGCCCGATCGCCAGCACCAGCGGGCCTGAGAGCGATGCCGGGCAAGGTACTCCACCAACCGGATGCGCAAGCAGACCCTGCCGTCCCGCCAGCAGTCCTGGCAGCTGGTCTTCGACAAATGGCTTGAAGCGCTTTGCTAGCGTGACTGTCGGCAATACGGTGTCGCGCGCCTGCTCCAACCCCAGGAGCAATTGCTCGCGGATAGCTTCCGGGCTTAACCAGGGCGTTTGCCAATAACTTTTTTCAACGCGATAACTGTTCAGCAGTACCAGCTCTCCAACACCCAGCGTAGTGATCATTTGCAGAATGCGCCTGAGCATTTTGGGACGCGGCAGTGCCAGCAGAAGGATCACCGGCTCCTTCGGAGGGGGGGGCTGATGCAAGCACACGCTGAGAAGCAACTCCTGCGTGTTGATGACTGTGACGCACGCGTCACCGAGCAGGCCATCCAACAGTCCCACCCGCAGTCGTTCACCGACCTGCGCCTGATGCACCGACAAAACATGCGTCAGGCGGCGCCCCGTCAGGCGCACCCTGTCAGGCGTAATAAAATCTTCCGGCTCCAGCAGAATCAGATTCATCAGCTCGCGCAACTCCTGTCCGCATCTGCCGGCAACAGAGTCATCAACAATGACAGCTGTCGCGCCACCGCACCGCGATTGGCGGCCAGCACACGCAGGCCGGCATCACGTTGCTGCTGTGCCAATACGGCATCGCTGAGCAAGACCATAAGTGCCTGGGCCAGCGAGGCGGCATCGGTCACCGTCAGCAATGCGCCGGCAGCCCGCAATTCAGCATTGATACTGGCAAAATTGAAATCATGCGGGCCGGTCAAGGTCGGCACACCCAAGGCAATCGGCTCCAGAACGTTATGGCCGCCCGTTGCCACCAATGAGCCACCGACAAACGCAGCCTGCGCCAAGGCCAGCCAGCTCAGCAGCTCACCCATGCTGTCGCCCAGCCAGACAGCTGTGTCTGACTGCACCGGCAACTGCGTGCTGCGACGTACGTACGTCATGCCTGCTGAGTGAATTTGCTCCGCCACTGAATCAAAGCGCTCCGGATGACGCGGCACCAGAATCAGCAGGGCATCGGGCTGCTTTTCGCGTAGCGCAGCATGCGCGGCGAGCATGAAAGCATCCTCGCCGGCATGCGTGCTGGCGGCGACCCAGACAGGCCTGGAGCGCAACCCTGCTTGCGCACGCCAGGCTTCAGCCAACGCGGCCTGAGCTGCCGAAATGCTCAGGTCAAATTTCAGGCTGCCAGTTACCACAATGCGCTCATCCGGCACGCCAAGCACACGAAAGCGAGCGGCTGTAGCCTCGTCCTGTGCAGCAACTCTGCTCAGGCACAAGAGCATTTCACGGGTGAGCACACCGGCCTTGGCATAGCCTTTTGCCGAGCGCTCCGACAATCGCGCATTCGCCAGCAGCACCGGCAGATTCACAGCATGGGCGGCGGCCAGCGTGTTCGGCCACAGCTCCGTCTCCATCACCATCAGCGCGCAGGGCTGCCAGTGCCGCAGAAAGCGCGTAATGGCTCCGGGGTAATCGTAGGGCGCATAGACATGACTGACGGCATCACCCCAAATGGCGCGTACGCGCTCGGAGCCAGTCGGTGTCATGGTAGTGATGAGCAAGGGCAAGGCCGGATATTGCTGGCGAATGGCGGTAATCAGAGGCTGTGCCGCCAGTGTTTCACCAACCGATACCGCATGAATCCAGAGCGGCCGCTCCACTGGCTGCGGCTGCGCGCTGAAGCCCAGACGCTCGCGCCAGCGCAAGCGATACTCGGGCGCTTTGCGGCCGCGCAGCCACAAGCGCAGCCAGATCAGCGGAAATACCAAGCGCAGTATTGCAGTATAAAGCCAGCGCGGCACAGGGCGCTCCCGGACAGAAAGACTGGAGACCGGCATTGTAGCCGCATACACTTGGCACCGTTACATGCTCCCGACCAAGGACTCACATGGCTCGCATCACCCGCGTCAACGACGGCTTCGATACTGCCTGGTTGCACCCCCGCTACTGGCTAACCTGGTTGCTGGTCGGCTTTGCGTATTTGCTGGGCTGGCTACCCTGGGCGATACAGCGCCACCTCGGTGCTGGTCTGGGCTGGCTGGCGTTTCATCTGGTGCCCATGCGCGTCAGCGACACCCGTATCAATCTGAAACTGTGCTTTCCCGAACTCAGCGACAGCGAGCGCGACGTCATGGTGCGCGATGTCTTTCGCCAGGGCGGCATGGGTGTGATGGAGACCGCCGGTGCGTGGATGAAGCCTGTGGAATATCATCGCCGGCGTATCCGCGTCGAAGGCCTGCAACATGTTCTGGACGCGCAGGCAGAGGGGCGAGGCGTCATCATTCTCGGCGCACATTACAGCGGCCTCGACCTCAACGGTACGGCGGCATCACTGCACTTTCCGCTGCACACGGTGTATCGACCGCAAAACAATCCGGTGCTGGACTATTTCATCCGTCGCTGCCGCCGCAAAACCTATGTCGGCCAGATTGATCACGCCGACATGCGCACTCTGTTCAAGGCACTGAAAGCTGGTGATGTTGTGTGGACATCGGTCGATCAGGACTTCGGCCTCAAGCAAGGCGTGATGGCGCCCTTCTTCGGCTACCCCGCCGCGACACTGATTGCCACCTCGCGCATGGCACGCGTGAACAATTCGCCCGTGATCTTCGTGCACTTCATGCGCAACCCGGACGAGCAAACCTATACCATGCACTTCACAGCACCTCTGGATGACTACCCCAGCGGCGATGATGTCACGGACGCTACGCGCCTGAATTCCGAGCTGGAAACATTGATCCGACGCGCCCCCACGCAATACATGTGGTTTCATCGACGCTTCAAGAGTCGCCCGGCCGGTGAGGCTGAGCTATACATCAAGAAAAAACGGAAACGCTGATCCATGAAAATTCTCGTCACCGGTGGTGCCGGCTTTATTGGCTCAGCCGTGGTTCGCGAGCTGATTCAACATACCTCGCATCACGTCATCAATCTGGATTGCCTGACGTATGCCGGTAATCTGGAGTCTCTGGCGACCGCCTCGAACTCGCCACGCTACCACTTTGCCCAGGTCAATATTTGTGACCGCACCGGGCTGGACCGCATCTTTGCCGAACACGAGCCGGATGTGGTCATGCACCTGGCGGCCGAGTCGCATGTGGATCGCTCCATCGACGGCCCCGGCGACTTCATCGAAACCAATATTCACGGCACCTACACGCTGCTCGAAGCTGCGCGCAGCTACTGGTCACGGCTGGCTGCGCCACGCAAGGCTGTCTTCCGCTTTCATCACATCAGTACCGATGAAGTCTATGGCGATCTGCACGGCACCGATGACCTGTTTTTGGAAACAACGCCCTACGCGCCCAGCTCGCCCTACTCGGCCAGCAAAGCTGCCAGTGACCACCTCGTGCGTGCTTGGCAGCGCACCTATGGCTTGCCGACACTGATCACCAATTGCTCGAACAACTACGGGCCCTACCACTTCCCGGAAAAGCTTATCCCGCACATGATCCTGAATGCGCTGGGCGGCAAGCCGCTGCCGGTTTACGGCAACGGTCAGCAAGTGCGTGACTGGCTTTATGTAGAGGATCATGCCCGGGCACTCGTACTCGTGGCCACGCAAGGTGTGGTTGGAGAGACCTACAATATTGGCGGCCATAACGAGCAGAAAAATCTGCATGTCGTGCAAACGTTGTGCGCACTCCTGGAGGAGCTGGCCGCCGGCAGGAAGCCGGCCGGCGTTAGTGCCTTCGCTGACCTCATCACGTTTGTGAAAGACCGTCCTGGCCACGACGCGCGCTACGCCATCGATGCCTCGAAGATCGAGCGTGAACTGGGCTGGCACCCGCAAGAGACCTTCGAGAGTGGTCTGCGCAAGACCGTGCAGTGGTATTTGAGCAATGAAGGCTGGTGGCAGCGAGTGCTGACCGGGGCTTATCAACTGGAACGCATTGGAGCAAAAGCATGAAAGGCATCATTCTCGCTGGTGGTTCCGGCACCCGTTTGCACCCTATCACCCGCGGCGTATCCAAGCAGATGCTGCCGATTTACGACAAGCCCATGATCTACTACCCGCTGTCGGTGCTCATGCTCGCCGGCATCCGCGAAGTGCTGATCATCTCCACGCCAGATGACCTGCCGGGCTACCAGCGCCTGCTTGGCGATGGCAGCAGCTTTGGCATCTCGCTCAGCTATGCCGAGCAGCCGAGCCCGGACGGCCTGGCACAGGCCTTCATCATTGGTGCTGACTTCATTGGCGATGACCGTGTTTGCCTCGTCCTGGGTGACAACATCTTTTATGGCCAGTCGTTTGGCTCGCAGCTCAAGGCCGCTGCCGAGCGCGAAAAAGGCGCAACGGTCTTCGGCTACCACGTAGCCGACCCCGAGCGCTTTGGCGTGGTCGAATTCGACGATACGGGGCGCGCCATCTCCATTGAAGAGAAACCCGCCAAACCTAAATCAAACTATGCCGTGACCGGACTCTATTTCTATGACCGCGATATCGTGGGCATCGCGCGTGCCGTAAAGCCCTCCGCGCGTGGCGAGCTGGAAATTACGGATGTGAACAACGCCTATCTGGAGCGTGGCGACCTGCAGGTGGAGCTGCTCGGACGCGGCTTTGCCTGGCTGGACACCGGCACACACGACTCACTCATGGAAGCCGGATCATTCGTACAGACCATCGAAAAGCGCCAGGGTCTGAAGGTGGCCTGCCTGGAAGAAATTGGCTATCGCAACGGCTGGCTGAGTAAACAGCGCCTGCTGACCGAAGCCGAGGCATTGAAGAAAACCGGCTATGGCCAATACCTGCTGCACGTCGCAAACGAAGGCTGAACACCCATGCAGATCACTCGTACAGCCATTGCCGATGTCCTGATTCTCGAACCACAGGTCTTTGGTGACAGCCGTGGCTACTTTCTCGAAAGCTGGAATGCCCAAAAGTTCAACGATGCCATAGGCCATGACGTGACATTCGTGCAGGACAATCACTCGCGCTCACGTCAAGGCGTGCTGCGAGGCCTGCACTTTCAGCGGACTCAACCACAGGGCAAGCTGGTACGGGTGCCGCAAGGACGCGTGTTTGATGTTGCCGTGGATATTCGCCCCGAGTCACCGACCTATGGTCAGCATGTGGGCATCGAACTGAGTGGTGACAATCAACGCCAGCTCTGGATTCCACCCGGACTGGCGCATGGCTTTCTGGTACTCAGCGAGTCCGCGGACTTTCTGTACAAGACCACGGACTACTATCATCCGGCTTCAGAAGTCACGCTGCTGTGGAATGATCCGGCACTAGCCATTCAGTGGCCTTTGCAGGATGTTGTGGGCGAGCCGCTGCTCACCGAAAAAGACCGCGCCGGTCTTCACCTGATCAATCTGTCTGAAAGGACATCATGACCCCATCGCTCTGCATCGTTCAAATACTTCCTGCCCTCAACAGCGGCGGCGTTGAACGCGGCACGCTCGAAATTGCACGAGCACTGGTTGCAGCAGGGCATCGCTCAATTGTCATTTCAAACGGCGGGAGACTGGTCGAACAGCTGGTCGCAGAAGGTAGCGAGCACATTCTGATGCCGGTTCACCGCAAGTCTTTTGCCAGCCTGCTTCAGATTCGCCCGCTGCGGCGCCTGCTTGCTGAGCTCAAGCCTGACATTGTTCACGCCCGCTCGCGCATCCCGGCCTGGATCGCCTGGCTGGCCCTGCGACGCATGAGCCCGGAGACCCGCCCGCACTTCGTCACGACGGTGCATGGCATGTATTCTGTCAGTTTCTACAGCGCCATCATGACCAAAGGCGAAGTGGTGATTGCCGTGTCGGATGCCGTCCGGCAGTACGTTCTGCAGAACTACCCGAGCTGCCCGCCGGAGCGCATCCGCCTGATCTATCGCGGCGCAGATACACACGAGTTTCCTTACGGAATGCAGCCCGATGCCGAATGGCTGAGCAACTGGCGAGAAGCCAACCCGCAACTGGCCGGCAAGACCGTGCTGGGCTTTCCAGGCCGACTTTCGCGCATCAAGGGGCATGATACTTTTCTTAACCTGCTGCAGGCACTGAAAACGGACCATCCTGACCTGCACGGCCTGATCATCGGCGGCGCCGAAGCCGCCAAGGAAAGCTATGCCAGCGAACTTGAGCAGCGCGTCCGAGATCTCGGACTGGCCGACTCGGTAACGTTCACCGGACATCGCAACGACATGAGCCGGGTGCTGACCCAGTGTGATCTCGTGCTGTCACTGCGTGTCACACCGGAAGCCTTCGGCCGCACCACACTTGAGCCCTTGCGTCTGGGCAAACCGGTGATTGGCTGGGACGTCGGTGGTGTCGGCGAAATGCTGAAGCGCATCTTTCCTTTTGGGGCGGTCCCGCCGGGCCGCGAAGACGTGCTGGAGGCGCGTGTCCGGGACTGGCTGGCGGAGCCACGGCACCCCAGCGCAAGCACCGATTTTCAGCTGAGCACAATGTGCAGCGAAACACTGGCTGTATATGCGCAACTGACGCAACCGGACATACGCGCCGGAAATGTCGACAACCGATCATCCGTGAGCTAGTACGCGCTTCAGGCCGGATGCTACAGTCTCAGCGCAGACAGCAAAGCAACATCATTACCTCAAGAGATATCCACCATGCGCGTGCTTCACGTTGCCAACAAACAACTACGCCGCTATGGCAAGACGCACGGCAACTGGGTAGAAAAGTTGGCTTTCGGCATGATCAAGAACGATCACTATCTGCTTAGCTTCAGTGAACGTGACGTTGCCGCCTTCGAAGCCCCCTGGGGTCTGCGCGATCTTGGCTGGCGCAAGGCCAACCAGCGTCTGCTGGAAATGGTCGAGGCTACCGAACCCGACCTCGTCATGCTTGGCCATTGCGACAAGATCAGTGACAACACGGTGCGCGAGATTCGACGAATGCGTCCGCATGCTCTGCTCGCCCATGTCAACTGCGATCCGCTGTTTGTGCCAAGCAACTTCAACAACCTGAAGGCACGTGCTGCCATCGTGGATGCTGTATTCATCACCACCGGCAAACGCGATCTCACCCCCTTCGAGGGCTTGGGTGCGCGCATCTACCATATGCCGAATCCGGTGGACCCTGCCATGGAGCCACTGGATAACTCCGTGCGCACCGACCTCGACATCGACCTGCTGTTCTGCAGCAATGCCACTAAGTTCTCGACCCGTGGCGTGACCGTGCAACACCTCAAGGACGGCTTAGGCGACAGCATCAACTTCAAGACTCCCGGCAGCTTCGGTGACTCGCCCGTCTGGGGCCGCGACTATGACCGCACCCTGGCAAGAACACGCATGGCGCTTAACCTGAACCGCCAGGAAGGTGATTACTGGTATACCTCGGATCGCATGGCACAGCTTGCCGGCAACGGCATCCTGCAATTCACCCAAGCCAGTCAGGGCTTTCAGGATCTGCTGCCACCGGAAAGCATGGTGTACTTCAAGGATAATGAGGATCTGCTCGCCAAAGTACGTGAGTTCCATCACGACGATGCACGTCGCCAAGTCTGGGCGTCACGCTGCCGTGAGTTCTTCCATGCGGAAATGAACGCCACGCTCTATGCCCGCTACATCATTGAAGCCACCATGGCACAGCCTTTCAGCCATGATTACGTCTGGGCTCGCGATATCCATGCCGACGGCAGCCTGAAATGACGCTGAGCCTGAGCGACCTGAAACCCTTCGCGCGTGGCGGCAACCGCCTCTGCTTCGTGCACCCGCAGCATGCTGATCGCTGTATCAAGATACGTCGCCCGGACTTCACGCTGGAGGATCTGCGACGCACAAAGAGCTTCCCCAAGAACCTGCGTCCGCTATCTTGGTTTGATGACAATCAGGAAGAGTTCAAGGTCATGCAAGACATCGCAGCACGCCTCGGCGAGCCGGCCTTTGCGCTGGTCAGCCGTTGCTACGGCTTTGAAGAGACTGATATGGGCAACGGCCTGACCTCCGAGCTTATCCGCGATGCTGACGGCCGCATCGCCCGCACACTCAAGCAGCATATCTGGGATGACGGCTACAGCAATGCGCTCAAAGCTGCAGTACAGCACTTTGGCGAAGCCTGGGCAGCACTCGGCGTGCCTTCACGCGATTTGCTGGTACATAACTTGGTCGTACAGTGTGAGGCTGACGGCTGTATCAGGCGTCTGGTGGCGATTGACGGGCTGGGCAGCGCAAGCGTCATCCCGGATCGCTGGCTGCCACGCAGCGCCCTGCTCGCCCGCTCGGAGCGCAAGGTCGATAACCTGCACGAGCGTATCGCCAGCCTGCTAGCCGCGCGCGCGCGCAACGAATTTCCCGGCACCCACGGCCTGCTCATGCATGACGGTCTGGATGTGCCGGCCGCACCGTCTGCAGACAAGGACCCGACATGAGCGACAAACCTATCCGCCTGGCCCAGGTCCTCGCCGGCGCCGAGCATGGTGGTGCCGAAAACTTCTTCGTACGCCTGAGCAGCGGTCTCGGCAAGGTCGCTGGCATCACCGAAAAAGCCTTCATCCGTGATCACGCTCATCGCATGACCACCCTGCGCCAACGTGGCATCGAGACCGAAGGCTTCCGTTTCGGCAGCAAGATCGACCTCATCGACAGCTGGCGCTTCCGCAGTGCGCTCAAACGCTGGCAGCCAGACATCGTAATGACCTGGATGGGCCGTGCCAGTCAGGCTACCCCCAAGGGCGACTACATCCTGGTCAACCGTCTCGGGCACTATTACAACCTCAAGTACTACCGCAAGGCTGATTATTGGGTTGGCATCAGCAAGGGCATCTGCCAGCACCTGATCGATGGTGGCATGCCAGCCGAGAAGGTCTTTCACATCCCCAACTTCGCTGACGAAACTCCGGTCACGCCGCTGCCACGTGACAGCTTCGACACCCCGCTCGACAAACCGCTGATCCTGGCCGCCGGCCGCCTGCACATCAACAAAGGCTTCGACATTCTGCTGCAAGCGCTGCAGCAGATTCCCGAGGCCACACTCTGGCTCGCAGGCGCAGGCCCGGAAGCAGCGTCACTCAAGGCGCTCTGTCACGAACTCGGGCTGGATGCGCGTGTACGTTTCCTGGGCTGGCGCAATGATGTCACCACCCTGATGCGCACCGCTGATGTCTTTGTCTGCCCGTCACGTCATGAGGGCCTGGGCTCCATTGTGATGGAGTCCTGGGCTCATGGCTGCCCGATCGTGGCAACACGCTCGCAAGGCCCGGGAGAGGTGATCAATGATGGTGTGACCGGCCTGCTGACACCTGTAGATGATGTTGCCGCACTCGCCGAGGCGGTGAGTCGTGTGCTGTCAAATACTGAATTCAGAGCACAGCTGACCACGCAGGCCAGCCAGCACTACGCAGAGCATTACAGCGAAGCGGTTATTGTTGAAGCGTATCGCCAGCTCTTCACCCACCTATACTCAAAGTAAAAATCATGACTCACATTCCCTGCTGGATCATTAGCCTGAACCCCGACGCCGATGGCCCAAGAGCGCTGAGTCAGGCACTCACGGCACAAAATATAACGCACTCTTTTGTACCCGCAGTGGACGGCAGAAAAGGAATACCGCCACTTCAAGGGCGCGAATATATTGATGCCCGCAAGTCCCTGCTTCGCCATCAACGCCTGCGCAGTGGCTCCGAAATAGGCTGTTACCTTGCGCATTACCGCGCCATTCAGCGCGCCTATGACAGTGGCCTTGAGCGTATCTGCATCATTGAAGACGATGTCATGCCGGAACCCGATTTCGCCGCTGTCCTTGCGGCGCTGGCAACACAACCGGCAGCAATAGAAATGGTCCGGCTCATGGCACTACGCATACGCAAACGCAAGGTACTAGGCTTGCTCGCTGACACATCACATCACTTGGTAAGGCCAGAGCGGGGCTGGTGCGGCACTCAAGGTTATGTACTGAATCGATCAGGCATGCAAAAAGTGTTGGACAAGGGCTGGTCGATTTACGAGCCCATCGACAAATTTTTTGATCACTTCTGGGAGTACGACCTCCGCCTTTATGGCGTTGAGCCGCATGTCATTTATGAATTGCCAAGCCCAAGCAGCATCAAGAAACAGTCGGATATACCGGCGCGCATACCTCTGCTGCTGAAACTACTGGCCCCACTGCACAAGCTCGCCTTCAGCAGCAGCCGCCATCGCTACTTAAAGCGTCATGCCAATGAGTTCTATCCGACGGAATGGCCGGAAAAACGCATGGGCAGGACAGAGCGGATGAAGTAACGAACCCGTTGGAGCACCGCACAAAGCTATTAGGTGCCAGCTTTATGTCCACATCAGTCCTCATGCTCAGCCTGCACGGCAGAATCTAATCCTTAGCAGCACCCTGTCTTTTCATTTCAAGGTATGATAAGCGTCCGCTTTTAGATAAACTTAAATCTAAAGACTCTTTAAAATCGCTCACATTAATTCTTCCATTATTTTTTATAAAATACATATGGCTATAATTTTTACCATAACGAACAGCGAAGACTCTATATTCTGTGGCGTTTAGTCTATAAAAATCTAACACCGTTAGTGGCGCCCTTGCGACCCTATCAGTCTCTAGCCTCCAGTCAGCAATATTTTTTGTTAAATCTAATATTTTTGAAAACGTAACTTCACAGTAGCTACTGACGCACAGATTACTGTCATCAACTACTCCTGCCAGATGAACAAATATGATATCAGGATTAATTCTTTTAATATAATCCGGAGATGACTTTTTCACTGCCACCTCTGGTGTATTCAATCCTACCAAATCATACTTTTTCCCTTTAACCCAATACGCGAATCTTCCTGCCTCAGTCAAAGCTATCACAGTAGCCTCATCAAAAGACTTAGCAAAATGATATGGGAAGTAATTAATATAATCAGTATTTTTCAAATAATCTGTCATTGCTGCAGTCTTACTTGCATAGGATACAATTGCGTAGCTTAGTATCAAGCCAGTCAACAGCGACGCCCTATAATATATTTTACTTAACTTTCTATATTTCATAATTTCCGGCAAGCATATTGACAGCCAGAGAATTAACAATGTTGTACCAGGCCCCTGAAACCTAAATGCAACATTTTGACTTTGTGTTGCAAATATTAAAGAGATAAAAAGCATCACGATAGGAGTAGATGCAAGAACTATTTTCCAGCGCCCAGAGGATGGTATCAATGCAAGTAATGCCACAACTCCTAAATACTTATTTTTAGAGGCCCAATCTATGTTCGGCTTTAATCCTGGCAGTAATGAAGATGATGCGCCCTTAACATAAAGCGGGAGAGGCAATGGTAGACCAAAATATGAGTACCTCCATAAAAAATAAAGCAGTCCTACAGCTACGCATGCGACTGAGCATGCCAAGTATTTTTTTGTTAATCCGCTCTGGTATGCAAAATACATCCCGATAAGTGAAGAAACAACGCCTATAATTACACCATCCGGCCGTATCAAACCAATTATAATACTAAGAATAGGGAGCAAAATAAGCAGGCTGACTTTTCTAGTGTATAATATGTAAAATATCATAGCAACAAAGGAGCAGTAAAATCCGGCACTAAAGCCCGCCAGCGATGCATTTGCTATCTGTGATGAAATAACAATTAGCGTTATTATAATTCCAAAAAATACCAAAAGCCGTTCTTTTATTTTTTCATGAGCAATTAGCATTGCGATTACTGTAATTATGGAAAGCCCCATTCCATTTAATATTGCAGCAGCTATTGCAGTATCCATTCCAGCGAAATTCAGAGCCCCTAGCACAGCCATCCATAAGAAATCAGTTGCCCCCTCAGCTGGCATTCCTCCCTGGAAGTAAGAAATACCATTGCCACGAGCAAGACTCTCGGAGAATATATATAGAATATACGCATCCTCATGCAAATGACCGCTATTCAGCAAATATACAGACAACCCGAAATACGCCAAGAAAACAACCGCCGGGAAAAATACTATGCTTCTGCTCACTCGAACCCCCAAACCACTAAATTATGCTCTGACCGTTAAACAATATATAAATTATTTCACTTAGCTCAAGACTCTATCTGCCCTAGATGGCCTTATTAAATATCAAATCAATTTTTTAAAGAATTTCGCCAGCCTAACCATTTCTTTAGAGACACCAAAAGGTACGAATAACTTAACTAGAGGGTATGTCATGACAAAGAACCTATTAGGGCGCCATTTTTCATACAAATCTTTGTGATTCAGGTATATCTGCCTTTTTAGCAACAGCCTCTCTGAAGGACTTATATTATTTCTTGACCCCAAGATTATTCGGTAATAAAAAAATGCATCTTCTGTTTTTTGCACAATCATATTTTTTTCTAGAAAGTATAGCCAGAAATCCCAATCCTCGAGGCCATTTTTCATATTCTCGTTGTAACCATTAACGATCTTAATGGCTGACGCCTTGAACATCGAAGAGTTTGTAATTCCATTCCTGATTAGCATGCTTGGAAGGTCAATACGAGGGAAACATCCCTCCCCTTCTTTATCGCCAAATGCAATAGCCCTCGGCACTACAACATCAACATCCGGGGACTTTAGTGCAAAATCAAGGAGATTCTTAATAAAATCCTCAGGCATTATGTCATCGGCATCAAAAGAAACAATATAATCTCCTGTTGCACAGGCTATTCCAAGATTCCGCGCACGAGCAACCCCAGCGTTTTCCTGGGAAATATACTTTATTCTTGGCTCTATACGACTGTAGCTTTCACATATTTCTGGACACCCATCAGGAGATCCATCATTAATCAAAATTATTTCTATATCTCTGTGCTTTTGAGAAATTATAGACTCAATAGTATCAACTAAATACTCTTCTTTTTTATAAACTGCAACCACAATAGATACTTTATTTCCACTCAATTCCCACCTCCCTACATAAGCTCATGAGTGCTCAGCAAATAGAATCAAAAAATTACTTGCACTTTTGGATTCATGTCTTTTGGCTCATCCGGCCTAGAAAGCTTAAGTTAAATTTATTCAATTATAAATCAAAGAATTCATTCCCTGCAACACCACCTAATACCCGATCGACTCTAGCAGCTCTTGTTAATGACAGCGCATCGCTTCGGCGATGGAGAGTTCGATATCATGCTTACGATAGATAAAAGTAAGGGTAAGTATCAAAAAGGAAGCCTCGAATTAAGCCGTAGGCTCATTCAGATCCTGGCTACATCATCCGAAAATCGACTACTAGTTGCGACACCGCCAATCACTCCGGAAACCTTTCATTTAGATAATGAGCACCAAGTCTCTCCCTTTCTGGAAGCGGCATTATGCTAGTCGATTTAATATAATTTAGCCCTACTTGACAGCCGACTATAGTTTAATGCGATGATTTCTAGGCATCCCTTTTTCTTTGAAAATTAGCCTTCCGAAATCATAAAATATGGAATGGAAGATATTTTCTTTTTATTTATGGCAAGGGATCTCTATTTTCGATGGATCCCAGACTATTCAGTAATGTCGCCTCAGCATCTCTCGAATACTGCCTGCCAACTAACAGCTTTGAGAGTGCGATGACCTCTTGCAGCGGGCCAGTACTTATGGAAAACATTATCTTGCACTAATTTCTGCAGGGCCTACGGCCACAGTGCTTGCATATGATCTGTATCACTTTGGCTTCCAAACAATTGGTCTTGGGCACTTGCCCGCCAGCTATCAGCAGTACATCGGCGAAATAGCATCACCAGAGGGCCTACCGATGGAAACAAAGTAAATATTTATACGCCACCTTTACAAGTCAATCAGGTAGCTGGCTGCCCATCTGCCATGAACGCTTTTTGACCACGCAAATAGGCCCACATGCCGCCAGCACGCACAGCGTATCTTTGCCGCTTCTCTGCACTCGTTGCCAGCACGGCTTTCATCAGATACTTCATGCAGATCCGGCGTGGCGCCCACCACCCTCGAATCAATCCATGCTTATGCAGGTAATACATCTTCGACCAACCGCGATGCCAGTTTTTGAGCGCATCAATCTTTGGGTTCGGCCGTGTTGACTGCCCTTTAAGATGGTGAATGTACACATTCGTATTAAGCAATATCTTATGACCGCCAGTCGTCAAGCGCCGACACAGATCCGTTTCTTCCGAAAACAGAAAGATGTTTTCGTCAAAAAAACCTATCTCGCTAAAAGCATCCATCTTGAACAGCAATGCAGCACCAATGACCCAATCGCGGCTGACTGCACCACAGTCCTGATGATCTTTGGCAACGACAGCTGGCGCAAACAAACTACCGTTACCGGCCTGCGCCTGTGCGAAACCGAGCATCGCTTCGACATTTTCCGTATCAGCCTGCAAATCAGGGTTCAGCAAGAATGCATACGGCGTGTGCACTTCTGCAAGCGCACGGTTTGCAGCACGGCCATAGCCCAGATTCATATCCATACGCATGATGCTGATCTGCGGAAAGCGTGTAGCAAGGATATCGGCACTACCGTCTGTGCTGGCATTGTCAATCACAATGACTGGAAAGCGACCGGAAGCGAGCAACTCGCCTTGACACTCAATGAGCATGCTAGCGCTATTGAAAGACACAACAATGATAGTCAGCATAAAAGAAGGGCCTTTGATCCGTATTGCACGATGATGAAATTCCTTTCAATTTCGCCGTATTGTAGTATGTCGGTCTGATGCCTTGAAGGCACACAACGCACAAGGAAAATAGCATGAAAATCACCGTCTTCGGCACTGGATATGTCGGCCTGGTCACGGGGGCCTGTCTTGCCGATGTTGGTCACCAAGTCATGTGCGTAGACGTAGACCAAGGCAAGATCGAGCGCCTCAAACAGGGCATTATTCCGATCTTCGAGCCCGGCCTGGAGGCTGTGGTCAAGCGCTGCTATCAGGATGGCACGCTGAGCTTCACCACCAACGCCGAAGAAGGCGTCAATCATGGCGTGCTGCAATTTATTGCGGTTGGCACCCCGCCGGATGAGGATGGTGCCGCAGACATGCAGTATGTGCTCAAGGTCGCTGACACCATCGGCAGCTATCTTAACGCTTACAAGGTGGTCATCGACAAGTCGACGGTGCCGGTCGGTACTGCCGAGAGAGTTCAGGCCAACATTGCTGCCGCAGTGGCCAAACGCGGCCTGACGCAAGATTTTGCCGTCTGCTCCAACCCCGAATTTCTCAAAGAAGGCAGCGCCCTCGAAGATTTCAGCAAGGCGGCCCGCATCGTGGTCGGCACCGACTCCGAGAAGGTGCGCCAGCTCATGCGCGAGTGCTACGCGCCCTACAACCGCAACCACGACAAGCTGATGTTCATGGACATCCGCGCCGCCGAACTGACCAAGTACGCGGCCAATGCCATGCTGGCGACCAAGATCAGCTTCATGAACGAACTGTCCCAGATTGCTGAACGTCTGGGTGTCGATATCGAGCAGGTGCGTGAAGGCATCGGCTCCGACCCGCGCATCGGCTACCACTTCATTTATCCGGGCTGCGGATACGGTGGCTCCTGCTTTCCCAAGGATGTCAAAGCGCTTTCTCACATCGCCAGCCAGGTCGGCTACACACCTGAGTTGCTGGATGCCGTCGAGCACGTCAACAGCCGCCAGAAGGGTACCCTCTTCACCAAGCTCGACGGAGCCTTCGAGGGCCAGCTTGCCGGCAAGGTTATTGCAGTCTGGGGCCTGTCGTTCAAGCCCAACACCGATGACATGCGCGAAGCGCCGAGCCGCGACCTGCTGGCCTCACTGTGGAAGGCCGGTGCCCGTGTGCAGGCCTTCGATCCGGAAGCCATGCGCGAAGCCGGCCGCATCTTCGGCGAGCGCCCTGATCTGAAGCTCTGTGCCAGCCGCAATGATGCCGTGGCCGGTGCCGATGCCCTGGTAATCTGTACAGAGTGGAAAGCGTTTCGCACGGTCGACTTTGCCTGGCTGAAAGCCATGCTGAACAGCGATATCATCGTTGACGGACGCAACCTTTACGCCCCAGCCGAAGTCAAAGCCGCAGGTCTGCGCTACTTTGCCATCGGGCGCGGCGACTCACTGGCGGCTATCTGAACCTGCTGACAACAAGAACAGGATCCGTCTGACATGCTGTTCAATTCGACAGAATTCCTGTTTTTGTTTTTGCCGCTCAGCCTGCTGCTTTTCTACGGCATGGCGCGATGGAGCACGCAAGCAGCACTCGGCAGCCTGACGCTTGCATCCCTGTTCTTTTATGCCTGGTGGGACTGGCACTTTCTGCCCGTACTGCTGGTTTCAATGGTATTCAACTTCCTGCTCGGGAAGCTGCTGCAGCGCGACACAGCCTATCGGGGTTACCTGCTTGCCGCTGCCGTCACCGTGAACCTGTCGGCACTCTTTCTCTACAAGTATCTCGACTTCGCGATCGCCAGCCTGAATGCTTCACTGGGCACCTCACTGCCAACCCAGTCACTGGCTTTGCCGCTGGGCATTTCCTTCTTCACGTTTACGCAGCTTGCCTATCTGGTTGATGTCTACTACCGCAAAGCCAAAGAGTCGCGTGTCGTCGACTATGTGCTGTTCGTGACGTACTTCCCGCATTTGATCGCCGGCCCCATCCTGCATCATGCACAGATGATGCCGCAGTTCCGCAGCCCGGCTATCTATGCACCGCGCGCCGATGCCATCGCCTGCGGCCTGACCTTCCTGACCATCGGTCTCATCAAGAAAGTGCTGATTGCGGACTACCTGGCCGGGTATGCCACGCCCGTGTTCGATGCCAGCAGCTCAGGAGCGAGTCCCGGCTTTGCCGAAGCATGGGTCGGTACACTGGCCTACACCCTGCAGCTCTACTTTGACTTCTCCGGCTACTGCGACATGGCCATCGGCATTTCCCGCCTGTTCAATATCGACCTGCCGCTCAACTTCGCGTCGCCCTACAAAGCTGACAGCATCAGCGAATTTTGGCGTCGCTGGCACATGACGCTGTCGCAATTCCTGCGCGACTATCTGTACATTCCCTTGGGCGGCAATCGCTTCGGACGTGCCCGGCGTTACCTCAACCTGTTCCTGACCATGTTGCTGGGCGGCCTCTGGCATGGCGCTAACTGGACCTTTGTGATCTGGGGCGCGCTCCATGGCGCCTATCTCATCGTCAATCATGGCTTCACCGCAATACGTGAGCGGCTTGGCCTGCCGCCGCTGCCCCGCCCCTTGGCCATAGGCATCACGCTGATAGCCGTTGTTCTGGCTTGGGTGCCATTCCGGGCCGACAGTCTGGCGACTACACTAAATCTGTGGCAAGCCATGCTGGGCTTCTATGGCATGGACCCCACCCAAATTTCTGACATCCCCGTGGCCAAGGCGACACGCGCTATAGCGGTGGGCCTGCTTATCGTGATTCTCGCGCCAAACAGCCAGACCCTGGTCACCGGCCTGCAGACCCGGTTGAGAGATATCACTGCGACACACCCAGCCAGAGCTGGCTGGGTGCTCCCGGGCCTGCTCGTCGGTGCCCTTTTCAGTATCACCGTGATGAGCCTTGGCCGTGTCTCAGAATTCCTCTACTTCCAGTTCTAATGCCCGCCGCTTCGTCGGCGGATTTCTGCTCGGCACTCTGCTGCTTTTGTTGCCGGGCGTAATTCTGAGCTTTTATCTCCAACCACTGAGCGGTGACCTGACCCGGATCGGTAATCTTGCCGAGCGCGACTTCGGGGCGACTCAGCCGCAAGCGGCGCTGAACCGACAGGCAAACGATGCCTCCCCGGCTGATGCAGATGTTCTGGTACTGGGGGACTCTTTTTCTGCTCAAAACGCCTGGCAGACAGAACTATCAAAGCGCACCGGACAAATGACACTAAGCTATCACTATGATGAGCTGCCCTGTCTGGATTACTGGCTGGAACAGGCAGCCAGCGGCAAGCTCTCAAACAAGGCACGCACCCTTATCATTCAGTCCTCCGAGCGGGACTTCATGCGACGCTTCACAGAGCAATCCAGCGCCTGTGAGCCAGCACATCTGCAAGCAAGCACAATAGCCGCCGAAACATTGACGAGCCAGCGCTCCCGGCTCGACCTGCTCCCCATGAACATCATGCATGTGCTGAAGACCCTGTCGAATCATCTCGCTATGAGCAACAAAAGTGGCAAAGACCGGTTTCAGCGCACCATCATGGTCAACTTGACGCGCAACGACCTGTTCTCCAATCGGCTATCGGGACATCTGCTGTATTACGCAGTCGATATTGAACGGCGCGAACAGTATTGGAGCCCTGAGCGTGCCGACCAAGCGTTGGCTTATCTCGCACGCTATCGCGACATGGCAGCCGCAAGAGGTGTTCGCCTGCTAGTGATTGCAATCCCTGATAAAAGCTCTGTCTATGCGCCCTGGATTGCCGCAGGGCAACTACCGCTCATGCCGGGATACAATCTGCACCCTCGCCTTGCCAGCCAGTTCGGCCACTATGCAGACCTGCTCACACCATTCAGGGAGGCTGCCGGCAAAAGCACGGACTTCTACGCCCCCAATGACACACACCTCAGCCTCGACGGCTACCGGCTCCTCGGTCGCTTTCTCGCAACTCAGGTAAAACAGTAAGCTTTTCCTGGGGCAGGGCACCAATGAGTAGTGTGGCGACCTTGCCAGCCTCGGAAAGGGCAGGCAAGGTCGCAGGCTTGAGCTCCTGGGGATACCTCACAATCAGCCCCTGCTTTTCCAGGGCGGCAAGGCCTTGTACGAGTCGCCCCGCCCTGCCGGCCGGCCGCTGCAACCCCACCAGCCCGACAGCACATCCGGCCGTCAGGGCTTCGTAAATCATCGAAACGCTATCTTCGGTGACCCAGGCATTCTCGGCGATGGCCAACTCCTCCGCGAGCCAGCCCGCCGGGCACTTTTCCCACGGCTGATAGGTTACCGGCCAGCGAGCAGCCAACTCAGCACGCAATGCCGGAGGCGTACGCCGGGAGTCCGTGATGCGCACTTGCGGGTGGCGAGCCATGATGGTCTCCAATTGCGTCAGCACCTGCGCATCGCTCCAGACAAAATGCTTGCTCACACCTCCGACCAGAACGAGTGTGTAGCCAGGCCGCTTTACCGCAGCCGGCTGCATGGCATTGAGCACGCCTTGCGTCACGATGACGTTGCGCCCCGTCAGGCTATCGTGCGCCGGAGCAACCACGAGGTCGAAAAAAAAAGCTGGCAGGCTCGGCGACATGAGTGCAATGGCCTTGCCGCCAAAGCTGCGACGCGCGCACAGCATCGGCCAGTGCGTGCGATGCCCGGCACCGATGATGAAGTCCGGGCGCGGCTTCAGAAAGCCGGGACGAAAGCGCTTGAACAGCCAATTCCAGAATGAATAGCGGTAGTCGCCCAGCGGCATGTCCAGACATTGTGGTGCAGCAATGCCGCGCTCGGCTGCCAGCTGCTGCATCGCCTTGACAAGACCCAGCGTCTGGTTTTCATGGCCGGGCTTGCCATCCATGAGGCGCCAGATGATCAAAGGCGGAGCATTCAGGTCAGACATGGCAAGCAGCGTCTTTTCGAGGTGTGACGGAGTTTAGCCGCTTTTACTCAAGCGTGGCTCGGCAAAGCGTCGGAGACGCCTGCAAAGGCATCCTGACGGGCTTCTAGTCAGCACAACAGTCGTGCAGATTATGCCACCGGGGTCAGCCAGTCAGCATGCTCCTTGCGCACGCCATTGACGGTTTCGAAGTAAGCCTTCTGCAGCACCGTGGTGATCGGGCCACGACGGCCGGCACCAATAACGCGACCATCCAGCTCACGAATCGGTGTGACTTCAGCAGCCGTGCCGGTGAAGAAGGCTTCATCGGCGATATAGACTTCATCACGCGTGATGCGCTTTTCCTTGACCGTGTAGCCATGCTCTTCGGCAATCTGGATCACCGTCTTGCGGGTGATGCCGTCGAGACAGGAAGTCACATCCGGCGTGAAGATCACGCCATCTTTCACGATGAACACGTTCTCGCCCGAGCCTTCGGCGACATAGCCTTCCGGATCCAGCAGCAACGCCTCTTCAGCACCGCCGGAGATGGCCTCCTGCAAGGCCAGCATGGAGTTGATGTAGTTGCCATTGGCCTTGGCACGGGTCATCGAGATGTTGACGTGATGACGCGTGTAGCTCGAGGTGCGCACCTTGATGCCTACATCGAGCGCTTCCGGGCTCATGTAAGCCGGCCATTCCCACGCCGCCACAATGACATGCACCTTGAGATTGCTGGCGCGCAGGCCCATGCCTTCGGAGCCGTAGAACGCCATCGGACGCAGATAGGCGTGCGGCAGCTTGTTCTCGCGCACCACAGTGCGATGAGCTTCGTTGATTTCGGCCTGGCTGAACGGCATCGCCATGTTCATGATGTGTGCCGAATTGAACAGACGGTTGGTGTGTTCCTTCAGACGGAAGATCGACGGGCCTTCAGCGGTGGCATAAGCGCGGACACCCTCGAAGACGCCCATGCCGTAGTGCAGCGTGTGGGTCAGCACATGGGTCTTGGCTTCGCGCCACGGCACCAGCTCGCCGTCATACCAGATCACGCCATCACGATCAGACATCGACATCTTGAATCACTCCACAGGACTTGTGTACCGGCAGCCAGGCCGGCACATTCATTGAAAATTCAGGTTGCGTATTGCACCACATCCGCCACCACGGCATCCACCCCTATTGTCCAGTCCGGCAGCTTCATGCTCAACGCCGACTCCAGGCGCTGACAATCCAGCCGTGAATTGGCAGGGCGCGACGCTGGCGTGGGGTATTGCACCGCAGGAATGCCTTGCACCTGTTCAGGAGCAACGCGCGTGCTCAGTCCGTGCGATCGCGCCTGCGCAATCACACGCCGGGCATAGGCCTGCCAGTTTGTTTCACCGGCAGCAGCCAGATGATAGAGGCCAGGGGCAATCGTAGTGCCAGCACTGACCCGGCTAATCAGCCGCGCAGTGACCTGGGCAATCAAGGCAGCACTGGTCGGCGCGCCGAACTGGTCATTGACCACGGACAGGCTGTCTCGCGTCTGCGCCAGCTTGAGCATGGTCTTCAGGAAGTTGTTGCCGTGCGTGCCAAAGACCCACGTGGTGCGAAAGGTCCAGGCTTGCAAATCGCGGCTGGCGACCATCTCCGCGATGGCCTGCTCGCCCGCCAGCTTGCTGGCGCCATAGACATTGAGCGGCTGTACTGGGTCATCCTCGCGGTAGCGGCCCGGCTTGTCGCCGGCAAAGACATAGTCGGTGGAGTAATGCACCAAGCGTGCGCCACGTGCCGCCGCCAGCTCAGCGAGCAGGCGCGGCGCATCGGCGTTGATGGCGAATGCTGCCTCGCGCTCGGTCTCCGCCTTGTCCACCGCCGTCCAGGCACCGGCATTGATGATCCAATCAGGCTCTACGCGATCGATGCAAGCACGAATGCTGTCAGCATCAGCAAGGTTGCATTGCTGACGATCCACCGCTGTGACACGACCGACGCCGGCGAGCTGGCGCTGCAGTTCGTAGCCAACCTGACCCGTGCTGCCGATAATCAATATATTCATTTCAAGCGTCCATGATGTCAGTCCAGAGCCGCCGCACCAGCTCTCGCTCGGCGATCAGCTCATCCGCACTCAAGCCCTTGTCTGCGCCCGCAAGCGCGCGTGCATGGCCGGCACGCCGTAACGCGAGATAGGCAGATTTCAAGGCCTCGGCATCGGCTGTCGGCATCAGACCCGCCTGTGCCAGGGTATCGAGCAGGCGCACATTATCCGGCCATTGGGTCAGCGCGGGATGCGCATGAGCATGTGCCAGTGTCAGGTATTGCACGAGAAATTCGATATCCACGAGACCGCCGGGACTGTGCTTGAGATCAATCTCCGCGGGATCTTTCGGCGCCAGGTGATCACGCATTTTCTGCCGCATTTCCCGCACTTCCTGGCGCAGTGTCGGCAAGGTGCGTGCCTGCGCCAATACCTCGGCACGGACGTCGTCGAAGCGGATGGCCAGGGCCGGATCACCAACCACGACGCGCGCGCGCACCAGCGCCTGATGCTCCCAGGTCCAGGCCTGCTCGCGCTGGTACAGGGCAAAGCCATCCAGCGATGTCACCAGCAGACCCGATGCACCGGACGGGCGCAGGCGCATGTCTACCTCGTAGAGCAGACCGCTGCCCATGCTGGTGGTCAGCAGGTGGATGACTTTCTGGCCAAGACGGGCAAAGAAGCTGGCGCCGTCCAGTGGCTTGATGCCACCGACTGTGTCGCGCTGGGCATCGGCATCGTGAATGAAAACGAGGTCGAGGTCAGAGCCATAGCCCAGCTCAAGACCGCCAAGCTTGCCGTAACCAACGATGATGAAACCGGGGTCGCAAGGATTGCCGTGACGATCCAGCGGCGTACCGTGGCGCGCCACCAGCTGCCGCCAGCTCAGATACAGCACCTCCTGCAGCACGGCCTCGGCAATCCAGGTCAGCGAGTCGCTGATTTTCATCAGCGGCAAGGTGCCCTTGAGATCCGAAGCCGCCACCCTGAGCAGCTGACCTTTCTGGAACAGGCGCAGGATATCCATCTGACGCTCGAGATCATCCTCCGGCACGCGCGCCAGCTGCGCACGCAGCTCGGCCGCCAGCTCGGTGCGCGATGGCGGTGCGAACAGTGTGGCGGCATTGAGCAGCTCGTCGAGCAACGCCGGGTAGCGCGCCAGCAGCTGCGCCATCCACGGGCTGGCCGCGCAGAGATCAATCAGGCGTTTCAGGGCTTCGGGATTCTCGCTAAGCAGCACGAGATAGGCCGAGCGCTTCAGCGTCGCCTCGATCAGCGGCAGGATGCGTGACAGCGCTTGCTCGCCATTCTCATGCGCCGCGCAGTCGCGCACCAAAGTCGGCAACAGTCGCTCCAGGCGCTCGCGCCCGGTGACACTGAGCTGCGCCAGGGCACGGCTGTCGAGCAAGGCCTGGATGACCGGCGGCCATTGCTCGAGCGCTGGCGCTGCACGCTCCGGCTGCGGCTCGCGGACATCGATGACATCGCGAAAGTGCCGATGCACCGTATCGCGCTCTACGGTCAATGCGGCGGCATAGGCCGGCCAGTCGGCAAAGCCCATGGCCTCGGCCAGACGCTGACGATCAGCCGCATCCACCGGCAGCATTTGCGTTTGCTGATCATGCAAGGCCTGGATGCGATGCTCGCTGTCACGCAGAAAATGATAGGCCTGCGTCAGCTCTGCGACGGCGCTGGCCGGCAGCAGGCCGCGCCCGGCCAGCATGGGCAGGACTTTGAGCAACTGTCGCTCCTGCAAGGCGGTATCAACCCCGCCGCGAATGAGCTGAAATGCCTGCGCAATGAACTCGACCTCGCGGATGCCGCCACGGCCAAGCTTGATGTTGTCTTCACGGTCGAGCCGACGCACTTCGCGCTCGATCATGGCCTTCATTTCGCGCAGTGACTCGAACACGCCAAAGTCGATGTAGCGTCGGAACACGAAAGGTCGCAAAGCTTTCATCAAGCGCTCGCCACCACGGCGATCGCCAGCACAGATGCGTGCCTTGATCAGGGCATAACGCTCCCATTCGCGACCATGGCGCTCGTAGTAGGTCTCCATGGCATCAAAGCTCATGGCCAGCGCCGAGCCATCGCCCCAGGGCCGCAAGCGCATGTCGACGCGGAACACGAAGCCATCCGCCGTGACCGGGTCGAGCAGCTGGATGATGCGCTGGCCGACCTTGATGAAGAACTCCTGATTGCTGATGGCGCGACGACCATCCGTCTCGCCATCTTCGGCATAGGTGAACATGAGGTCGATGTCGGACGACAGATTCAGCTCATGGCCGCCCAGCTTGCCCATGCCGATGATGGCCATCTGCTGCGGCTGGCCGGAGTCTTTGCCCATGGGTTCGCCATGCAGCAGAGCCACATCGGCATGGGCTTGCGTAAGCGCCACCTCAAGCACCGCATCGGCAAATTCGGAGAGCTCGCGGGTCAACTCCGGCAGCGTACAGAGCCGCTGCAAATCGCGCGCGATAAAGCGCATCTGCTCGCGCGTGCGCAACTGACGCAATGCCGCCTGCCAGGCCGGATCAACGCCACGCGCCAGCTCCGGCAACGGCCGCTCGGCCGCCAAGGGCAATCCTGTCGCCGCCTGTTGCACACGCAGCAGCCACGACTCGGCAGCGCCATGCTCCGGCGCCATTTCCACACCACGCTGCACGCGCTCCTGCAACCACGGAGACCACTGCTCCGGGCGAACTGCCTCTTTCGTCATATCGTGCCCCAGGACAAGGCACCGATCATGCCAGCCCGGTCACCAAAAACAAAAGGCCCGCTCTTGCGAGCAGGCCTTTTATTCACGCAGCTGCCCGTTCAGGCAGCCATCGGCAAGTTACACCGAGTAGTACAGATCAAATTCGATCGGCGAAACGAACGTGCTGACGCGACGCGCTTCTTCGGTCTTCAGATCAATGTAGGCGTCCAGCATTTCCTGCGTGAACACGCCACCCTTGGTCAGGAACTCGTGGTCGGCCTTGAGCGCGTCCAGAGCCATTTCCAGGTTGTGAGCTACGGTCGGGATCTTGGCCTCTTCTTCCGGCGGCAGATCGTACAGGTTCTTGTCGGCAGCGGCGCCCGGGTGGATCTTGTTCTGGATGCCGTCGAGACCGGCCATCAGCAGAGCAGCGAAGCACAGGTACGGGTTGGCAGCCGGATCCGGGAAACGCGCTTCGATACGACGACCCTTGGGGCTGGCGACGTACGGAATACGGATCGAAGCCGAACGGTTACGAGCCGAGTAGGCCAGCATGATCGGAGCTTCGTAGTGCGGAACCAGACGCTTGTACGAGTTGGTTGCCGGGTTGGTGATGGCGTTCAGCGCGCGAGCGTGCTTGATCACGCCACCGATGAAGAACAGAGCCATTTCCGACAGACCGGCGTATTCGTCGCCAGCAAACAGGTTCACGCCGTTCTTGGCGATGGACATGTGTACGTGCATACCGGAACCGTTGTCACCAACGATGGGCTTCGGCATGAAGGTAGCGGTCTTGCCGAACGCGTGAGCAACATTGTGCACGGCGTACTTCAGGACTTGAACTTCGTCAGCCTTGCGCACCAGCGTGTTGAAGGTCACACCGATTTCGGACTGGCAGGAAGCCACTTCGTGGTGCTGCACTTCAACCTTGCCAACACCCAGCATGGCTTCGATGGCTGTACACATGGCCGAACGCAGATCCTGAGCGGAATCGATCGGCGGAACCGGGAAGTAGCCACCCTTGACGCGCGGACGGTGACCGGTGTTGCCACCTTCGTAATCGTTGTTGGTCGACCAGGCAGCTTCTTCGGCGATCATCTTGTGCGACGAGCCGGCCATGTTGATGTCCCACTTCACTTCGTCGAACACGAAGAACTCCGGCTCCGGGCCGAAGAAAGCGGTGTCACCGATACCGGTGGACTTCAGGTAAGCCTCAGCACGCTTGGCGATGGAGCGCGGATCGCGTTCGTAGCCTTCCATGGTGGACGGCTCGATGACGTCACAGGTGACGACAACGGTGGACTCTTCGAAGAACGGGTCCATGAATGCGGTTTCGGCATCCGGCAGCAGGATCATGTCGGAGGCTTCGATGCCCTTCCAGCCAGTGATCGACGAGCCGTCGAACATCTTGCCGTTGACGAAGGTGTCTTCATCGATGGTGTGCGACGGGTAGGAAACGTGCTGTTCCTTGCCCTTGGTATCGGTAAAGCGGAAATCGACCCACTTGGCTTCGTTTTCCTTGATCAGTTTCAGGACCTTGTTCGACATGGTTAAGCTCCTCCACAGAGCAATGCACAGACTTTTGATGAATTCGTCAGGACACTCGGGCCGTTGCCCGTTAAAAACGGGAGGACATGCCAGCATCACTGGACGGTTTTAGCAAATTGCGTGCCACGACACCAGCGCACAAGATTGCGCCATCTCGGTGCATATTAGCGTCAGAAATCACCATTACAGTGCCTTTACGCTGACTATGCTCCAGGTTGGTGCAAGATCGGGGGTGGCGGCAAGCTGCTTGACCGGCGCGAAAGCATACCATTGATTGAGTCTGTGCTGCAGACCCCGTAGTCTACGGTCATCCCTCAATCCCTTCTCGAACAGGATTTTCCGGCATGACGGATTGTATTTTCTGCAAGATCGCCCACCATGAAGTGAACTCGCGCATCGTCTTTGAAAACGAACGCATCGTGGCTTTTCATGACCTCTTCCCGGCGGCTCCGACGCATTTGCTGATCATTCCCAAGCAGCACTTCACCACGCTCAATGATGTACCGGCGAGCGAAGCCGCACTGCTGGGCGAGCTCATCACTACCGCTACCGCGCTGGCGAAAGAGCACAACCTCGCCGACGATGGCTATCGCGTAGTGATGAATTGCAATCAGGATGGCGGCCAGAGCGTGTATCACATCCACTTGCATCTGCTCGCAGGTCGCCGCCTGAGCTGGCCGCCGGGCTGACTCCCCTCCTCTGCACATGACCCACGGGAGCCGGACATGACGCGCCGCTACAGTTTTTTTGACCGCCTGATTGGCGAGGCCGACAAAGTTTTGCGCACTCTGGCCCACGACGCCGTGAGCGCGACACGGCCATCGCCGGCGGCAACCCTGCCGGAAGCTGGCCTGAGCGCGGAAGAGCGGCGTCAGATCAGCGGCTTCATGCGCATCAACCATACCGGCGAGGTCTGCGCGCAGGCGCTGTATCACGGCCAGGCCCTGACGGCGCGCCTGCCAGCGGTACGCCAGGACATGGAGCATGCGGCTCAGGAAGAGGTCGACCATCTGGCCTGGTGTCAGCAGCGACTGAATGAGCTGGGGGCATCGCCCAGTGTGCTCAACCCGCTGTTCTATGCAGCGTCATTCAGTGTTGGTGCATTGGCCGGACTGGCGGGGGACAAATGGAGCCTGGGCTTTGTCGCGGAAACCGAGCGTCAGGTCTGCGAGCACTTGCAGGGGCATCTCACTCGCTTGCCGCTGAATGATTTGCGCACGCGCGCCGTGTTGGCGCAGATGCATAGCGATGAAGCCGAGCATCGCGACATGGCTGTGCGCGCCGGCGCGGCAACACTGCCGGAACCGGTGCAGAAAGCCATGCAGGCGATGTCGACAGTGATGACGGGAACGACTTACTACGTTTAGGCGGCAATCATCTCGTAGCTGTGCGTAATCACTACGCCGGCGGCCTGCAACATGATGGAGGCCGAGCAGTATTTCTCGGCCGAGAGCTCCACCGCACGCTTGACCTGCGCTTCCTTCAAGTCCGTACCGGTGACGATGAAGTGCACATGAATTTTCGTGAACACGGCCGGCACGGCATCGGCGCGCTCGGCCTGCAGCACGGCCTCGCAATTCGTCACTTGCTGGCGCGACTTCTTCAGAATGGTCATGACATCAAAGCTGGTGCAACCGCCCATGCCCATCAGCATCATTTCCATGGGGCGGGCACCAAGGTTGCGACCACCGAGATCGGGCGGACCGTCCATGATGACTTCGTGACCGGTGCCGGACTTTGCCTTGAAGCTGACATCGCCATTCCACGTGATACGTGCTTCCACTGAGCAATCCTCTCAAATCATCAGAAAAACAATTCGGCCAATTTCTCGCCGGGCTCCCGCGCGCGCATGAACGCTTCACCGACGAGGAAGCCGTGCACGGCATGATCACGCATGCGTGCCACATCATCGCGGGTGAAAATGCCGCTTTCGGTGATTACCGTACGGTCGCGCGGGATGTCTCCGAGCAGGTCCAGCGTGGCTTGCAGGCTGACCTCGAAGGTGTGCAGATTGCGGTTGTTGATGCCGACCAGCGGGCTGTTCAGCGGCAACGAGCGCAGCAGCTCGGCACGATCATGCACCTCGATCAGCACATCCAGCCCCTGCTCAATGGCGCAGGCGTTGAGCTCCTGCAACTGCGCATCCGACAACGCTGCAACGATCAGCAGCACACAATCGGCACCCAGTGCCCGCGCCTCGATGACCTGATACGGGTCGCACAGAAAGTCCTTGCGGATCACCGGCAGGTCGCAGGCTGCACGCGCCTGCTTCAGGTAGTCATCGCTGCCCTGAAAGAAATCGACATCGGTGAGTACGGACAGGCAACTGGCGCCGCCCTTCTGGTACGACTCGGCGATGGCTGCGGGCTGAAAATCAGCGCGGATCACGCCCTTGGACGGCGATGCCTTCTTGATCTCGGCGATAACGCCGGGCCGGCCAGCGGCAATGGCCGTCTGCAAGGCTTGCGTGAAGCCGCGCACGGGGTCAGCCTCGCGCGCAAACGACTCCTGATCCGCCAGCGAGTGGCGCTTGCGGCGAGCCGCCACTTCTTCGCGCTTGCGCGCCATGATCTTGTCGAGAATGGTACTCATTGCTTCTCGCTCTCCGGCAGCAAGGCTCGTGTGAACAAGCGCAAATCCTGAAGTTTCTCCAGCGCCTGCCCGGTGCTGATGACGTCCTCGGCCAGCGCCACGCCCAGCTTCCAGCTCGTGGTCAGGCCAGCCACATAAATCGCGGCGCCGGCATTGAGCGCGATGATGTCCGCAGCCTTGCGGCTCTGCTCGGTGGTTTGCTTGCCGAGGGCATCGAGAATGAGGGCCAGCGAATCTGCCGAGCTATCAACCATGAGGCCGATCAGGCTCTGGCTGCGGATGCCCAGATCTTCAGGCACCACGCTGTACTCGTGTACCGCACCATCTTTCCACTCCGCCACCTGCGTGCGCGTGGCCAGCGACACCTCATCGAGACCATCGGCGGCATGCACGACCAGCGCATGAATGCTGCCGAGGCGACCCAGCACTTCCGCCATCGGGCGGCAGAGCGCCGGATTGAATACGCCGACCACCTGACGTTGCACAAAAGCCGGATTGGTCAGCGGGCCCAGCATGTTGAACAAAGTGCGTAGGCCGACTTCGCGACGCGCGCCAATCGCATGCTTCATGGCACCGTGATGATTCACGGCAAAGAGAAAGCCGACGCCGATGGTGTCGATGCAGCGCGCCACTTCCTCGGCACTGATCGCCAGATTGATGCCCGCCGCTTCCAGCAGATCGGCGCTGCCACTCTTCGATGACACAGCGCGGTTGCCATGCTTGGCGACACGGCCGCCAGCCGCCGCCACCACCATCGCCGCCGCCGTGGAGACATTGAACAGGTTGGCACCATCGCCACCGGTCCCGACGATATCGACCAAATACTGCGTGTTGGCGATCTTCACTGGCGTGGCGAGGTCGCGCATGACCCGCGCTGCGCCCTCGATTTCGTCGATGGATTCGCCCTTCATGCGCAGGGCGACCAGCAGCGCGGCAATCTGTGCATCGCTGCACTGCCCGCTCATGATGGCCTGCATCAGGCTCTGCATTTCCGAGGTGTTGAGGTCGATGCGCTCGACCACGCGGGCCAGCGCCTGCTTGATGTCCATGCTGCTACTCATGATGATGCTTGCGCCGGTCAGCGCGTCTGCGTCAGAAAGTTTTTCAGCAGGGCATGCCCCTGCTCAGTAAGGATGGATTCGGGATGAAACTGCACGCCCTCGACGGCCAGCGTCTTGTGCCGCAAGCCCATGATCTCATCCACAGCACCGTCTTCGGTTTGCGTCCACGCAGTCATTTCCAGGCAGGCCGGCAAAGTTTCCTTCTTCACCACCAGCGAGTGATAACGCGTGGCCGTAAGCGGGTTGTTGAGCCCGGCAAAGACACCCAGATCCTTGTGGAAAATCGGCGAGGTCTTGCCGTGCATGACCTGGCGCGCGCGCACCACATCGCCGCCGAAATGCTGACCTATGCTCTGGTGCCCGAGGCAGACACCGAGCAGCGGTATTTCGCCGGCAAAACGCGCGATGGCCGGAATCGAAATACCCGCCTCGGTCGGCGTGCAGGGGCCGGGCGAAATCACCAGACGATCCGGCTTCAGTGCCGCGATCTGATCGAGCGTGATTTCATCGTTGCGATAGACCACGACTTCCTCGCCCAGCTCGCCGAAGTACTGCACAAGGTTGTAGGTAAAAGAGTCGTAATTATCGATCATTAACAACATGGTTCAGTCCTCCGCCTTGACCAGATTGGTCGAGGCCAGCTCGGCCGCTTTCATCAGCGCCCGCGCCTTGTTTTGGGTTTCCATCCATTCCAGCTCGGGAATGGAGTCAGCAACAACACCCGCGCCGGCCTGCACATGCATCTGGCCATCCTTGAGGATGGCGGTGCGGATGGCAATCGCGGTATCCATGTTGCCGTTCCATGCCAGATAGCCGACCGCGCCGCCGTAGATGCCACGCTTCACCGGCTCCAGCTCGTCAATGATTTCCATGGCACGCACTTTCGGTGCGCCCGACAGCGTGCCGGCCGGCAGCGTCGCCTTCAGCACATCGAGCGCGGTCACGCCCGGCTTCAGCGTGGCCTCGACATTCGACACGATGTGCATGACATGCGAGTAACGCTCCACGGCCATCTTCTCGGTGACGCGCACCTGACCGATTTCGGCGACCCGGCCGACATCATTGCGGCCGAGGTCGATGAGCATCAGATGCTCGGCAATTTCCTTGGGATCGGCGAGCAGTTCGGCTTCCAGCTCGCGATCGCGCTCAGGCGTGCTGCCACGCTTGCGCGTACCGGCAATCGGACGCACCGAGACCTGACCGTTCTCCGAGCGCGCCAGAATTTCCGGGCTGGAACCGACGATGTGGAAATCGCCGCAGTGCAGGAAATACAGATACGGAGACGGATTCAGGTGACGCAAGGCGCGGTACAGCGTCAGTGGCGGCTGCACGAAGGCCGCACTCAGACGCTGCGATGGCACCACCTGCATGATGTCGCCGGCGAGCACATAGTCCTTGATGCGGTTCACCGCTGCCTTGAAGTTCTGCTCGCCGAAGCTGGACACGAAGTCCTGCTCGCGCGTGACCTGACCGGGCACGAAGGCATCGATCGAGGTCTGGCCGCGCGGGGCACGAATCATCGTGACCAGCTCGCTCAGGCGCTGCTCGGCACGGCTCAGGGCATCCGGCTGGGATGGATCAGCGTGCACCACCAGAAACAACGAACCCTTGACCTTGTCGAACACCATGACCTCGTCGGAGACCATGAAGAAGATATCCGGCGTGCCGATGGGATCGGGTTTGACCACGCCGGCCAGTCGTTTTTCGACATAGCGCACGGTGTCGTAGCCGAAATAGCCGACCAGCCCGCCGGTGAAGCGCGGCAGGTCGCTCAGCTCGGGCACGCGATAGCGCTGCTGGAACGATTCGACGAAGGCCAGCGGATCGGTCACGGTCAGCGACTCGGTGACCACGCCATCAACCTGCACGGTCACCGCGTGATCACGAATCTGCAGCAGGATGCGAGCCGGCAGGCCGATCATGGAGTAACGCCCCCACTGCTCGCCGCCGTGCACAGACTCGAAGAGATAGGTATAGGGCTGATCGGCCACCTTCAGGTAGCACGACAACGGGGTATCGAGATCGGCCAGAATTTCGCGCACAACCGGGATGCGGTTGTAGCCTTGCGCGGCCAGCGCAGCAAATTTTTCAGCGTTCATGAACACTCACTCAAACAAATTCAGGACAGCACAACGGGCAATGGCGAACGCGTCACCATCGCCAACAGATGCTGCCAAGCTTGAGGAGCTGGTCACACATGGCTGTAGCCTTTATGAAGAATGTGATGACGTTAAATTAACTCGGCCAAGGACGCAACCAAGCGATCCGGCTCACAGGCCTCGATGGGTTCGCCGTGATTGTAGCCGTAAGGCACGGCCAGCGACCTCACACCGGCGGCTTTTGCGGCATCGACATCATTGCGCGAGTCGCCAACCATGAGCGCTTGCGCCGCTGTTACCTCGAAATGACGCAGGCAGTGCAGCAGCGGTTCGGGATGCGGCTTCTTGTGCACCAGCGTGTCGCCGCCGATGACCAGCTCGAAGGCATCAAGCAGATTCAGTGCTGCCAGCAAGGCTACGGCCGGCCGGTAAGGTTTGTTGGTGACACAGGCCAGACGAATACCGGCTTCGCGCGCGGCAGTGACAAATTCCATCACGCCCGGATACACCGTACTGGCCTCGCATACCGAGTCCTGATAACGCGCCATGAAGGCCGCCAGCAAGCGCGTCTCGACCGCATGCTTCTGCGGATCCTGGGCATGATGCGGCACCACATGCTGGAGTGCGACCTCGATCAGACGCGCCGCGCCACGACCAACCCAGTCGCGAACTTGAGCTTCACTGACCGCACCGAGACCCAGATCGGCGAGCGCCCGATTCAGCGATAGCGCAATGTCGGCAGCGCTATCAATCAGCGTGCCGTCGAGATCCATCAGGATGGCCTGCGGCAGCACGCCGAACCAGTCGGCCAGCGGCTTCAGCGCACTCATGAGCGCTGCGCCGCGCTGGTGGTGACGAGAGCCAGCTCGGCACGCATTTTCGCGATGACTTCGGCGTAATCCGGGGCATTGAAGATCGCCGAGCCGGCGACAAACATGTCGGCACCGGCCTCAGCAATTTCACGAATATTCTGTACGCCCACACCGCCATCGATTTCGAGACGGATGCTACGACCGCTGGCCCGGATGCGCTCACGCACATCGCGCAATTTCTGCAAGGTGCCGGGAATGAACTTCTGCCCGCCGAAGCCAGGATTCACGCTCATCAGCAAGATCACATCGACCTTGTCCATGACATAGTCGAGATAGTGCAGCGGCGTGCCGGGGTTGAACACGAGGCCGCACTGCGCGCCACCATCGCGAATCATTTGCAGCGACCGGTCGATGTGATCGGAGGCTTCCGGATGGAAGGTGATGATGCTGGCACCGGCCTCGATGAAGTCGCCAATCAGGCGATCGACCGGACGCACCATCAGGTGGGCATCAATCGGCGCCGTCACGCCATGCTTGCGCAGCGCCTTGCAGACCATGGGGCCGATGGTCAGGTTGGGCACATAGTGATTGTCCATGACATCGAAGTGCACGACATCGGCACCGGCCTTGAGCACATTGTCCACTTCCTCGCCGAGACGGGCGAAGTCAGCAGACAGGATCGACGGTGCAATCAGGAAATCCTGTTGAAAAGGCACAGCACGAGAAGAAACCGTAGTCATAACAACCTCAAGAAATTAAATCGAAGCATCGCGAATTGCCGCATCCAGAGTCCGCAGACGCTCCGGAGTACCAACATCCACCCAGGGGCCCGGGAAATATTCGCCACTGACCATGCCGTCGGCGATGGCCTCGTGCAGCAGCGGCGCCAAAGGCCGGACACCGCGCGCCAGCCCCTGAAACAGCGTCGGGCAATACACGGCAAGACCGGCATAGGTCAGACGCTGCCCAGCCACCTCGCGCGATGACAAGGCATGACGCTCACTCGCCACCGCAGGTTCGGCGCCACAGGCCAGCAGAAAGTCGCCCTGCGGATGATGCGCCGGATTATCCACCAGCACCAAATGCGCCTGCCGGCCCGAGGTCAGCGCGCTGCGCAGGGGAGTCAGGTGCTTGCGCAGCCAGATGTCACCATTGACCAGCATGAACGGATCGTGGCCCAGCATCGGCAAGGCCTGCACGATGCCGCCGGCAGTCTCCAGCGGCTGACCTTCCGGCTCGTGCGACCAGTGAATGTTGACGCCATAGCGACGACCATCACCCAGTGCTGCTTCGAGTTTCTGGCCCAGCCAGGCGGTGTTGATGACAATCTCGGTAATGCTGGCCGCACGCAGCGCCTCGATATGCCAGACGATCAAGGGCTTGCCGCCAACCACCAGCAAAGGTTTGGGCGTGTTGTCGGTCAGCGGTCGCATGCGCGTGCCCAGCCCGGCGGCCAGGATCATGGCTCTCACAGATAGTCCCCGAGCAGCTTTTGCGCCTCCGGATAGCGCGCCAGATAAGCCGGCAGCAGCGACACCAGCAGCTGGTGCAGCGGTTGCAACTCGGCATAGTCGGCAATTTCATCGAGCAGGTAGCGATACACCAGCGGGATGTCGGCAAGATAGCCATGCTTGCCATCGCGCAGGCTGAGCCGGGCAAAGATGCCGACCACTTTCAGATGTCGCTGCGCCGCCATCCAGTCGAACCAGGACTGGAATTGCTCGGCGCTGACTGCCGGACTCAGCGCATCGCTGGCAATCAGCTCATCACGGAACTGCTGCACCCAGCGCGCCACATCGGCTGCCGGCCAGACCACATAGGCATCACGCAGGAGTGACGCCAGATCGTAGGTGACAGGCCCGCGCACAGCATCCTGGAAGTCGATGATGCCAAGCTCGCCGGTCGGCGTGAGCATGAGGTTGCGCGAGTGATAGTCGCGATGCACAAACACGGCAGGCTGCTCGCTGACACGCCCGGCAATGAGCGCAAATTGCTGCTCCAGTGTCTGCGCCTGCTCCTCGCTCAGATTCAGCCCGAGGAACTTCGGAATGAACCAGTCACTGAGCAGGCGCATTTCCGTGAGCAAGCGCTCGTGGTCATAGCTCGGCAGGAAATAGTCCGCAGGCGCAGGACAGGTCTGCATTTCCACCAATGCCGTCATGGCGGCGCCATACAGCGTGTTGACAGTGTCATCAGCAAGTTCATCGCGCAATAGCGTATCGCCAAGGTCGGTCAGCAGCATGAAGCCTTCCTGCGACGACCAGGCCAGCACCTCAGGCACACACAGGCCATGCGCATGCAATGCTCTGGCAATGGCCACGAAAGACCCGCAACTCTCTTTTTCCGGCGGCGCATCGACAGCAATCAGACTACCGGCACTGAGTGGCTGACGAAAATAGCGCCGGAAGCTGGCATCGCCAGACACAACCTGCAGCTCGCCTTGAGCTGGCGACCATTGTTGTTGGCGGCTAAGCCACGTTTGTGTCCATTCCTGCAAGCGCTGGGCACGGGGGTCTGCGGCCATCTCGGGATTTTCCTAGCTGAAAAAGGGCAATGACTCTATTATCCGGCAAATCCTGACATGACCCAACGACTCCTGCCATGACTGATTGCCGTCGTGCTGAAAATACGTGCTTGCTGCGCTGGCAGCTACACCCACTGACGGCTGCCCTGCTGGCGCTGTCTGCAACGCCATTGCTGGCTGCAGCACCATCACCCGGCTATGGCCAGGACAGCATTGCGGGGCTGCCGGTCTACGCCGCTGAAGAGTCGACAACAAGTCGCGGCCCAGTCGGCGCCGTGATCAGTCATGCCTTACCTGCCAGTGCAACCGCCTCTGCTCCTGATCGCGAACCACGCCTCAGTGACAAGACTGGTCCTGGCCTGCCCAATATCGATTCCGCGGGCGACCGACTCGGCTGGATGACGCGCGCAGAAATCGCACAATTGCCCGCCATAGACCGACCGGTACTGGATGCAACCTGTGAGGGCGCCTGGGTCACACCGATCAGTTCATCCGTGGTCGCCTCCAAACTGGAAGAAAGCGACGTGCAAGCGATGGCGGACAGCCTGTCCTATCGTGAAAACGGCGAGGCAGTTCTGGAAGGCCAGGTGCGACTGCAGCAACCGGGACGGTTGGTGGAGGCTGACAGCGGCTACCTGACTCAGGACAGAGACTACGCCCGCTTTGACGGCAATATCCGTCTGGCCGAGCCCGGACTGCTGCTCACCGGCGATCAAGGCGTCATCAATGTCAACTCCTCTGCCGGTCAGCTGCTGTCAAGCGAGTTTGTCTCCAGCAGCATGCATGCACATGGTCGCGCAGAACGGATTCGTCGTTTCAGTGATGGGGTCATGCGCATTGATCAAGGCATCTATACCACCTGTGCGCCCGGCAAGCGCAGCTGGTCCTTTGTTGCCCGCAACATCGAGCTCAACCCCAACACCGGCGTCGGCAAGGTCTATGGCGCCAAACTGCGCATCAATGATGTGCCGGTGCTGTACACGCCCTACTTCCGCTTTCCGATTGATGACCGTCGTCAGACCGGCCTGCTGCCGCCGCACTTCGGCACATCGACCAACAGCGGCTTTGTCTATGCACAACCGATATATCTGAATCTGGCACCCAACTATGATGCCACGCTGACACCAACGCTCTATACGCAGCGCGGCACCTTGCTGCAGGGTGAGTTCCGCTATCTCACCAAAAGCCTGGGGCGGGGCGAGATTCGCGGCGCCATGCTTCCTGACGACAAGCAAACCGGTGAAGATCGCAAGTCCGGGCGACTGCGTCACGATGTCCGCTGGGCTGATGGCTGGAGCGCACGCACCGACCTCAACTATGTCAGCGACCCCTTTTACCTGAGTGACCTTGGCAGCGGACTGGAAATTGCCAATCAAACCTATCTGGAACGCGTGGGCGATGTTCAGTACGACCATGGCAACTGGCATCTGCTGGCCCGCGCCCAAGGCTTTCAGACATTGGACCCGAGCCTGGCAGATGGCGACAAGCCCTACACACGATTGCCGCAGCTATTGCTGACGACCGATCCTTCACGACTGCCTGGCTGGCAGAAGCAACTGCGCGCGGAGGTCACCAATTTTCAACGCACGATTAATGACGGCAGCCTCCCCGAGGTAAACGGTGTTCGTCTGCGTCTGGATCCCCAGCTGCGCTATGACTATAACCAGCCTTGGGGCTTTGTTCGCCCCGGAGTCAAACTGTCACATCTGCAGTACGCGCTGACAGGCAGCGGCACGACCAGTGCGACGGACGCCCCCAGCTTCACACTGCCTACCCTGAGTCTCGATTCGGGACTTTATTTTGAGCGCTTGAACAACAATGGCAGCAGCCTGACACTGGAACCAAGAGCACTTTATCTGTACTCACCCTACCGTGATCAATCGGCACTGCCTGTATTCGATACTGCAACCCGAACCTTCAGTTACGATCAGCTCTTTCGTGATACGCGCTTTTCCGGCAACGACCGTATTGACGATGCCCACCAGCTGTCACTCGGCGTGACCACACGCCATCTTGACAATGGCGGCTTCGAACATCTGCAAGCATCTCTCGGTCAAATCTATTATTTCCGCGATCGTCTGGTGACATTACCACTCAGCTGCAATGGCAACGCCTGCCCCGTGGGTGTCGGCGAGCCAGGCCTGTCAACCAGCTCTGACTTCGCCGGCAACATCACTTTCCGCGCCAGCGAAGAAGCCAGCGTCTACGGTGACTTCCTGCTCAATCCGAAAGACAGCAAGCTGACTCAGTACAGCCTAGGCGCAAGCTATTTGCCGCAGAATGCCGGACGCGTCTACAACGCCGGATATCGCTTTCGTCGTGATGACCCCACGATTGGCCAGAAGCAGGTCAGCCAAACCCAGCTCTCCTTCGTTCAACCGTTTGGAGTGAGCTGGAAAGCCATCGGGCTTTGGCAATATGACTTGCTCTCGGAAGAGTCACAAGAAACCTTACTCGGTGTTTCCTATGAGTCTTGCTGCTGGCAGGTTCGCGTGTTCAAACGCAACTACATCGCCGTTGCAAACACCCTGCAGCAGGACAACACCGATCGCAACACCAGCACATTCTTTATCGAAGTAACCCTCAAAGGCCTTGCCGGCATTGGCAGTCGTGTTGATGCGCTGCTGGAACGCAATGTGATTGGTTACTCACAGCTCACGAAAAATGAGGACAGTTTCTAATGTGGCGCCCACTATCTGCTCTGCTCTGCACCACCCTGCTTTGCGCCTCCGGCCTGATGCCTGAGGCCCAGGCCGCCGCCCAGCCCATTGACCAAATTTCCATCATTGTGAATGACGGTGTCATTTTGAATTCGGATGTCGATGCCCGCATCAACGACCTCCGCTTTCAAGCCGAGCAACGCAAAGCAGCCGTGCCTGACGATAAAACACTGCGTCAGCAAGCGCGTGAACAGCTGATTCTGGAGACGCTGCAAATGCAGCTGGCCGAACGTAACGGCATACGTGCCGACGACAACGCCGTTATCGCCACGCTGACCAGCATGGCGCGCGAGAACGGCATGACGCTGGACAAGTTCCGCAGCAAGCTCGACAGCACACCAGGCACCAGTTTTGCAGGCGTCCGCAGCGCTGTCGAACGTGAGCAAATCATTGAGCGCCTGCGTCAGCGGCGTATGGGTGAACGTATTCGCATCACGGATGCCGATATTGCCCAGCTCCTGTCAACGCCGGCAGGTGCCGAGCTGAATCGCCAGCTCGATGAGCAGCTGAAACCGACAGCAAAGCCCGCACCAGTTACCGCAAAGCCAGCTATTGCACAGTTTCTTGTCACTCAGATTCTGGTGCCAATGGAAGAGGATACGTCACCCCGCAAACAGCTTGAGCTAACCGCACTGGCCGAACGCCTGCTGGCAGCGCAACGCAAAGGCCTGTCTCCGGAAGAAACCATCGACAGCCTCAAGGGCAAAGCGACGGAAGCCGCCATCGAGCCGCTGGGCTGGCGCGCCATCGAAGACATGCCTTCACTACTGATTGAGCCCATCAAGCAGCGCGTGGCAGGCAGCGAACCGACACTGGTCCGCTCGCCGCGTGGCTGGCATCTGCTGTGGCTGCTGGATCGCCGCGAGCTGCGCGCACCTGAAGCGCTTCTGCCGCCCCCGCCCCCGGCCCCCACTACCGTCGTTACTCAGCGCCAGGTTCGGCACATTCTGATGCGTCCGAACGATCTGCAATCGAGCGATGATGTTCGTCAGATCATGGACGGCATCTATCGCCAGCTGAAAAAAGGGGCTGATTTTGCCGAGCTCGCCCGCCTACAGTCGCAAGATCCGGGCTCCGCGGTCAAGGGCGGTGATCTTGGCTGGGTTTCGCCCGGTGATATGGTCCCCGAGTTTGATCGCAGCATTGGCAAGACCGCCATCGGCGAGATCAGCGAGCCCTTCCTGAGCAGCTTCGGCTGGCACATTCTGCGCGTTGAAGGCGAGCGCAAGCAGGACATGCGCGAAAGCATCCTGAAGGATCGCGCGCGTCAGATCCTGTTTGCCCGCGCCTACGATGAAGAGCTGGGAGCCTGGCTGCGCGAGCTGCGTTCGGAAGCGTATGTAGACTATCGCGGCGCGCGCTAGGCACTCGCTGCAACACGGCTGTCGACTCAGGTCTCCGCGAGTCGATAGCCCACGCCAGGCTCCGTCAGCAGATAGCGCGGCTCGCCCGGATCAGGCTCTATCTTCTGCCGCAGCTGACGCAAATAAATACGCAAATAGTGGGTGTCATCGCTGTGATGCCTGCCCCATATGGCCTGCAACAGCTGTGCGTGAGTCACTACCCGGCCACGTGACTGCGCCAGAATGGCGAGCAGCTGAAACTCTTTGGGCGTCAGCTTCAGCGCTTCATTCGCCAGCCAGACCTGGTGCTTCTCCAGATCCACACGCAGCTCACCGACCGCATATTGCTGTGCCACCGGCATCGCCTCAAGACGCCGGCGCTGAGCCACACGCAGGCGCGCCAGCAGCTCGGCAACACTGAACGGCTTGGTCAGATAGTCTTCGGCGCCGGCATCCAGCGCACTGATCTTGTCACTCTCCTGGACACGTGCCGACACCACCAAAACCTGAGCGTCGCAACGCGCTTTCAGCTCGGGCAGCAGCATCAGGCCGTCACCATCCGGCAAGCCGAGATCGAGCAGGATCAGCGCCGGATCATCCAGCGCCACGCGCGCCAATGCCTCATCCGCGCGCATGGCGGTGGTGACGGCATAGCCCTGGGCCGCCAGTGTCGTCGACAGGAACCTTGACAGGCTGGGGTCATCTTCAATGATGAGGATATCGACACTCATGATTCATCCTCATCGGGCATCATTTGTGTGGGCTGAGCCGAGCGCGGCAAGCTCAGGGTAAAGACGGCACCATGAGGCTGCGCCGACCTGGCGCGAATATGGCCATGATGAGCCTCCAGAATAGCCCGACAAATCGCCAGTCCCAGACCGGCACCCGGCACCGGGCCAGCACTGTCGCCGCGATAGAACTTCTGGAACAGCTGATCCGGATCCTCACGAAAGCCCGGCCCGTTGTCCGCGATCGCCAGCTCGACTCTGTCCTCGAATGCTTGCGCGGAAATGGTCACCTGCGTTTCTTCCGGCGTATATTTACCAATGTTCTCCAGCAAATTCACCAGAACACGCTCGATCAGGCGCGGATCAAAACGCAACAACGGCAAATCATCCGGCAGGCTCAGGATCAGCGCTCGCGGCGCCAGCTGTTTGCGCCAGAGCGGCACTACCGCACCAATAATTTCATCCAGTGCCTGCCAGTCCTGTTGCAGCGTCACCGGACCAGACTCCAGCCGCGCCAGCTCCAGTAGATTCTCGACCAGTGCCTGCATCCGCCGAGACTCATCATAGATCAGGCCGGCCAGAGCCTGGCGTGCCTCCGGGGTGAGCGTGACCTCATCCGACATGAGTGATGACGAGGCACCAATAAGACCCGCCAACGGCGTACGCAGATCATGCGACAGCGCACTCAGCACCGAGTTACGCAGACGTTCGGTCTCGAGCTCACGGGTATAGCGATAAAGCCGGTCCAGTTCGCGGGCACGCTCGGCAGACTCCAGCGCCTTGTCACGCCAGCGCGTGGTGAGCTGACTGATGAACAGGCTCATGGCCATGGTGATGATCGCGGTCACGACATACTGGCTGAGCTCGGCCGCATCCAGATAGCCTATCGGTAAATACAGACCGGCATAGGCCAGACTCGCCAGTACGGAAGCAAGCATGGCTGCCCGAGCGCCGGCGAGAAAGGCAACGCCAACGACCGCGAGCATGAATAACAACACCAGGTTCGGCAGCGACACATAACGCTGCAAAAACCAAGAAGCAGCGCTGGCGACAGCAACCGTGAGCACGGAAAGCGCATAAGGCCTGACATGTAACCAAAGACGGCGGATGGCATCTCTCCAGTAGCCCGAGACAGAAGTTTTACGGGATCTTTACTTGGCTGCATGAAAGTCGAAGCAGACAATGCCAATTGTACCCAGCAGCGTCAACCGGACCCCTGGGAACCTGTGGCAAGGCTTATGCGGCAAGTCCTGTCACTGCATGTCCGACGTCGGTGTCCACTCCTCTTAGGTTGGCTATGGCACAATAGAGTGGATGACCGACGCCTAGGATGTGACCTCTCCGATGATCCCCCGACTTGCACTGACTCCAGGCGAACCTGCCGGCATCGGCCCTGATCTGCTGGTCATGCTCGCACAATCCGTCTGGCCGGCCGAGCTCGTTGCGATCACCGACACCACCCTGCTGACCCGCGCGTCACAGCGGCTGAATCTGCCTTTGCAGCTACTGCCTCATGATGCATCAATCCCCGCTGTGACGCATGTGCCCGGCACGCTGAAAGTGGCTCACGTGGCACTCGCTCGCGAAGAAACACCCGGCCAGCTCGATATCAGCAATGCCCGCGCTGTTCTCGCCACGCTTGATCGCGCCTGCGATGGCTGCCTGAGCGGCGAGTTTGCCGCCATGGTCACGGCACCGGTGCAAAAATCCGTGATCAACGACGCCGGCATCGCCTTCAGCGGTCACACCGAATACCTGCAGGAGCGCTGCGCCGTACCGCGCGTGGTCATGATGCTGGCCTGCCCCGGCCTGCGCGTGGCGCTCGCCACCACACATCTGCCGCTACGCGATGTACCGGACGCCATCACCCCGGCACGCCTGACGCAAGTGCTTAACATTCTGCACGATGACCTGCGCACGAAATTCGGCATCGCCAATCCGCATATTCTGGTTGCCGGGCTGAACCCGCATGCCGGCGAGTCCGGCCACCTCGGCCGCGAAGAAATCGAAGTCATCACACCCACGCTCGATGCCCTGCGCGCCACCGGCATGAACCTGTCCGGCCCGCTGCCGGCAGACACGCTGTTCACGCCGCGCCTGCTCGCCGGGGCCGATGCCGTGCTCGCCATGTATCACGATCAGGGTCTGCCCGTGCTCAAGCACGCCGGCTTTGGCGAGGCCGTCAACATCACGCTCGGCCTGCCGATCATCCGCACCTCGGTCGATCACGGCACCGCGCTGACCCTGGCCGGTACCGGTCTGGCGGAGGTCGGCAGCCTGCAGGCCGCCGTGCAGGAGGCCATCCACATGATTCACGCCCGAGAGAAAACAGAATGAGCTATCCGCAGGGCAAGAAAGGCAGTCGTGTCGTTGAAGGTCATGTCGCGCGCAAACGCTTCGGCCAGAACTTTCTCAGCGACGACCGCGTGATTCAGCAGATAGTCGCAAGCTTTCAGCCTGGCAGCGATCAGAATGTGGTCGAGATCGGGCCGGGTCTGGGCGCGCTGACCAAGGTGCTGCTGCCAGCGCTGGGGCATATGCAGGTGGTCGAACTCGACCGCGATCTGGCCAAGCGCCTGCCCAACACACTGGCGGGCATGGGCGAGCTGGTGATCCATACTGGCGATGCTCTGCAGTTCGACTTCGCACCGCTGGCAAGCGCACCTGGCGCAGCGGATCTGCGCGTGATCGGCAACCTGCCTTACAACATCTCGACACCGCTGATTTTTCATCTGCTCAGCCAGGTCGGCGTGATTCGCGACATGCACTTCATGCTGCAGAAAGAAGTCGTGGATAGACTCTGTGCCGAGCCGGGCAGCAATGACTACGGTCGTCTGTCGGTCATGGTGCAGTACCGCTGCCAGCCGGAGTGGCTGTTCGATGTGCCGCCGGAAGCCTTCAGCCCGCCACCAAAAGTGACTTCTGCGATCGTCCGCTTGACGCCGCACAGCGAGCTGCCCTACCCGTGCCGTGACGAGAAACTGCTCGGCGAGGTGGTGATGGCCGCCTTCACCATGCGCCGCAAGACCTTGCGCAATGCGCTCGGTCGTTATCCCGAGGAAATTCTGCGTAGCACCGGCGTGAACCTGGCCAGTCGCCCTGAAACCTTGTCCGTGGCAGACTATGTGAATATCACCAACGCCTTAGCGGAAGCCACGACATGAGCCAGTCAGTGCATGCGGTCGATGCCCATGGCATCAGCATCCAGGTACGCAGCGAATACCTGGCGGAGCCGTCGAACCCGGCCGAGAAGCGCTATGTGTTCGCCTATCACATCCGTATCCGCAACGAGGGTGCGCGCACAGCGCGGCTGCTGACTCGTCACTGGATCATCACCGACGCCGAGGCACGCGTGCAGGAGGTTCGCGGCGATGGCGTGATTGGCGAACAGCCGACGCTGGCACCGGGCGAGCACTTCGAATACACCAGCGGCTCCGTGCTGGAGACGCCGGTGGGCAGCATGCACGGCAGCTACGGCATGATCAACGAAGCCGGCGAGCGCTTCGAGTCTCCCATCCCGGCCTTCACGCTGGCGATTCCGCGCGTGCTCAACTAAGGGGCGGATTGCATGGCGCACTATGCCATCGGCGATGTGCAAGGCTGTCGCGCCGCGCTGGAAAACCTGCTCGACACCATCGCCTTCGACCCCGCGCAGGATCGTCTCTATTTTGCCGGCGATCTGGTCGCACGCGGGCCGGACTCGCTGGGCACCCTGCGCCTGATTCATGGCCTGGGCGCGGCGGCAGACACGGTGCTCGGCAACCACGATCTGCACCTCGTGGCCGCGCATCACGGCCTCGCCACGCTGAAGGCCAAGGACGGCACGCTGCCCATTCTCGATGCACCGGATCGCACGAACCTGATGGCCTGGCTGCAAGCGCGGCCCCTGTTGATCGAGCTACCGAATGTCGCCGCGCAGCCGCATGTACTTTGCCATGCCGGCTGGCTGCCGGGCTGGACGACCGCGCAGGCTCGCGATCGCGCACGCGAGGTCGAGGCGGCTCTGCGCGGCCCGGACGCCCTGACCTATCTCGCCAATATGTACGGCAACGAACCAGCCGTATGGCGCGACGATCTCGCGGGCACGACACGCCTGCGTGCCATTACCAATGTCTTCACGCGCATGCGCCTGCTGCATGCCGATGGCGCGCTGGATTTCCTGCACAAGGATTCGCCGAATACCGCCCCGCCCGGCCTCCAGCCCTGGTATGCCGCCGACCTCGGCGCCATCGGCGAGACCCGCATTGTCTTCGGGCACTGGGCCGCCATCCTCGGCATCACGCATCAGCCGCAGTGCATCGCGCTCGATACCGGCTGCGTCTGGGGCAATCACCTCACCGCCTACCGCCTGGAAGATGGCCGGCGCTTCTACAGTCGGCCGGGGTTGCAATGAGCTATCAGACTTATCGCGTCGGCGGCGCTGTCCGTGATCGCCTGCTCGGCCTGCCCGTGGTCGATATCGACTGGGTGGTGGTGGGCGCCACGCCGGCAGAGTTGCTGGCGCAGGGCTATCGCCAGGTCGGCAACGATTTTCCTGTCTTCCTGCACCCGCACAGTCAGGACGAATATGCGCTGGCCCGCACCGAGCGCAAGCAGGGCAGCGGCTACAACGGTTTCGTCTGTGACTTCACGCCCGAGGTCACGCTGGAAGAAGATTTGCAACGGCGCGACCTGACCATCAACGCCATGGCCGAACTGGCCGACGGCACCGTGATCGACCCCTGCGGCGGCCAGCAAGACCTGGCTGCACGCCTGCTGCGCCATGTCTCACCGGCCTTCGTCGAAGATCCGCTGCGCGTGCTGCGCGTGGCCCGATTTGCCGCTCGCTTCAAACCGCAGGGCTTTCGCATCGCGCCGGAAACCTTCGCTCTGATGCAGCAACTCAGCCGCAGTGGCGAGCTGCAAACGCTGACGCCTGAGCGCGTCTGGCAGGAGATGTCACGCGCGTTGGCCGGCCCGCGTGCCGATGTCTTTTTCGAAGTGCTGCAGGACTGTGGTGCGCTCGCCGTACTGCTGCCGGAAGTCAGCCATCTCTTCGGCATTCCGCAGCGCGCGGATTATCACCCCGAGGTCGATACCGGCCTGCACACGCTGCTAAGCCTGCAGCAAGCCGAACGACTGACCACGGATGCCGCGATACGCTACGCCGTACTCGTGCACGATGTCGGCAAAGGTCTGACGCCCACCGATGTGCTACCCCGCCACACCGGCCACGAAGCGCGCGGCCTGCCGCTGATTCGCGCCATCGGCCAGCGTCTGCGCGTACCGAAAGCCTGGCAGGAGCTGGCACTGCTGGTCGGCGAATGGCATCTCGATTGCCATCGTGCCACTGAACTGCGGCCGGACACTCTGCTGCGTAAACTGACCCTGCTGGATGCTTGGCGACGCCCCGAGCGTTTTGCCGACTTTCTCACTGCCTGCGAGGCCGACGCCCGTGGCCGCACCGGTCTGGAAGATCGCGACTACTGGCAGCGCGACTACTGGCTGGGTGCTCATGCCGCAACGCAAGTCGACATGCCGACCCTGCTCGCGCAAGGTCTGCAAGGTGCCGCCATGGCCAGTGCCATTGCTGCGCTACGCCTGAGCCAGCTCAGCGACTATCGCGACCACTATCTTCAGGACAACCCACGATGAGGCTCGCCATGCCCCATGATCCGTTGTCTGATGCTCGCGTCGTGCTGATTACCGGTGCTGGCCGGCGCGTCGGAGCCGCCACCGCGCGCCGGCTGCATCGCAGCGGCTGGCGCGTGCTGCTGCACTGCTTTCACTCCGAACGCACGGCGCGTCTGCTGGCCGAGGAATTGAACGGCATTCGCGCCGACAGCGCGCGCGTACTCGTCGCCAATCTCAGCGAGGCGAGCGCCATCACCGCGCTCGCCAACGCCAGCGTCCACGCCTACGGCCGTCTCGACGCCCTGATCAACAATGCCTCGTCGTTCTATGCCACGCCGATTGGTGCCACCACGCAAATGCAGTGGGATGATCTCTTCGCCAGCAATGCCCATGCGCCGTTCTTTCTCAGCCAGGCACTGGCTCCGGCGCTGACGGCAAGCGGTCATGGGGTGATGGTCAACGTTATCGACATTCATGCCGATTTCCCGCTCGCCGGGCACACGGTCTATTGCATGGCGAAAGCGGCACTGGCCGCGATGACGCGATCCCTGGCCAAGGAGCTGGCACCGGCTGTACGCGTGAATGGCGTGGCGCCGGGGGCGATTGCCTGGCCGGAAGGCAACGGTGAAATGTCGGACGCGTTACAAGCAGAAATTCTCGATACCGTGCCGCTGGGGCGCATCGGTGGCTTTGACAGCATCGCCGATACCATCGCCTTCCTGATCGAAGGCACGGACTACATCAGCGGTCAGATCATCGCGGTCGATGGCGGTCGCAGCGTCTGGGGCTGAGCCTCAGCGCGTACCGCGCTCGATCAGCACACCCACATCTTTCGCACCGCGCACGGCGCCCGGCTTGCTCACCCGCAAGCGCAGCCACGGCACCTGAAACTCCTCACGCAGGATGGTCCAGATCGACTCCGCCAGCGTCTCCACCAGCTCGTAATGCGCCGACTCCACATGCGCTTTCAAACGCTGCGACACAGCCTTGTAATCGAGCGCATCGGCAATCGCATCGCTGGCCGCCGCCGGACGGATATCCCAGCCCATCTCGACATCCAGACTCAGGGTCTGCTTGATGCGGCGCTCCCACTGGAACATGCCGATCACTGTCTCGATTCTGAAATCCCGGATGTACACAATATCCATTCGTCGCCTCGTCGTACGCGGGTTGTCTTGCTAGGATTGCGGCAGGCATCTCATCGGGCTGCGATACTGCGGCCCTCGTTCAATTTCTCAGTCTGGAGCGGCCATGAGCCCCGACCTGATCGCCTGTGCGGCGCTGATTCTCGCTTATCTGCTGGGCTCTGTCTCGGCCGCCATTATTGTTTGTCGCCTGATGGGCCTGCCCGACCCGCGCACCGACGGTTCCGGCAACCCCGGCACCACCAATGTGCTGCGCATCGGCGGCAAACCGGCAGCACTGCTCACACTCACCGGCGACATGCTCAAAGGCGTCATCCCCGTGCTGCTGGCACGCGAGTACGGCATGAGTGATGCATTGCTCAGTGCCGTGGGTGTTGCGGCGTTTCTCGGGCATCTCTACCCGGTGTTTTTCCGCTTTGAGGGCGGCAAGGGTGTGGCCACGGCGTTTGGCGTGATGCTGACCTTGCACTGGGGGCTGGGAGCGGCTGTGGTGCTGCTCTGGGTCGGTGCGTTTGCGCTGACACGCATCTCGTCGGTGGGAGCCATTACAGCGTTCGTGGCTGCACCGTTTCTGGCGAGCTGGCTGATGCCTCAAGCCATGATCGGCATTGCCGTCATGAGCGTGATGCTGCTGGCTCGGCACAAGACGAATATTCTGGCGCTCATCAAGGGGACTGAGCGGCGATTTAAATAAGCTGCCTGGCGTTTCAAAATTCGCTGCTTGACTGGGAGTAGCAGATGTACTGAAACACGCCGTGAATCCGTCCATGGAGGCTCTCTTCGGCATCCATGCCTCAGACGGTTTCAGCACATCTGCTACTCCCAGCCCCACAAGTTCAGTTGATCGCCGATAGCTCCGTCATCGGCCAGCGAGCTCTTACGCTGACACCTAAGCCCACGGACTCTCCCGCCCTGAGGCGCTGGCAACCGGCGAAGGCAATCATGGCGCCGTTGTCGGTGCAGAATTCGGGGGCCGGATAATAGGCTTGAGCGCGTAGCGGTTTCAGCGCGTCGGCGAGGTCGGCACGCAGACGCTTGTTGGCGCTGACGCCGCCGGCCAGCACCAGTCGTTTCAAACCGGTTTCCTGCAAGGCGCGAATGCATTTTCGGATCAGGGTATCGACAGCGGCTGCTTCAAAGCTGGCACAGATGTCGGCGGTCTTGTTCGGGTAGTCGGCGATTTGCTGGCGCGCGGTGAGCACGGCGGTTTTCAAGCCGCTGAAGGAGAAGTCGAGGCCCGGGCGGTCGAGCATGGGACGCGGGAACTTGAAGGCGTCATCGCGGCCGTCCAACGCCATGCGCGCTACGGCGGGGCCGCCGGGATAATTCAGACCGAGCATCTTGGCGACTTTGTCGAAGGCTTCGCCGGCGGCATCGTCAATGGATTCGCCGAGCAAGGCATAACGGCCGATGCCATCCACACGCATGAGCTGGGTGTGGCCGCCGGACACCAGCAGCGCCACAAACGGAAATGCCGGCGGATCAGCTTCCAGCAAGGGCGCGAGCAGGTGGCCCTCCATGTGATGTACCGGTACGGCGGGGATGCCCCAGGCGTAGGCCAGCGAACGAGCCATCAGCGCACCGGTGAGCAGTGCGCCGGCAAGGCCGGGGCCGGCGGTGTACGCAATGCCGTCGATGTCACCGGGCTGGCAACCGGCGTCAGCCATGACTTCACGCACCAGCGGCACCATCTTGCGGATGTGATCACGCGAGGCCAGCTCAGGCACGACACCGCCGTAATCGGCATGCATGTCGATCTGGCTATAGAGATGATGCGCGAGCAGTTTGCCGCTGCCGGCATCGTCGTAAATGGCTACGCCGGTCTCGTCGCAAGAGGTTTCCATGCCCAGAACACGCATTTGAAGCACCCGATTTGAGGCTGTTTGAAGGCGCGCAGTGTAACGCTGTGCACAGGGGGTTTGCCATTCGCGTGATAACTGGCTAAAATCCGCGCCCCACGCCCGACCGGCGTATCGAATTTCTGAACCAGGTGAGCATTCATGCCCCAAGTTAAAGTGAAAGAAGGCGAACCGTTTGACGTCGCCCTGCGTCGTTTCAAGCGTTCCTGCGAAAAGGCCGGTGTTCTGGCTGACGTGCGCAAGCGCGAATTCTTCGAAAAGCCGACACAAGAGCGCAAGCGCAAAGCCGCTGCCGCTGTGAAGCGTCACGCGAAGAAAGTTCAGCGCGAAGCCGTCAAGGTCAAGCGTCTGTACTGATCCCGGCTCGGCGCGCCTGCACAGGCGTGCCGCCAGGACAGACCGGCAAGGGCGTGTCGTTGATACGCTCTGCCGTGACAATCTTTCGTTACATCTCCTTTAGCATGCTGGTTCCATCATGTCTCTGAAAGCTCGTCTGACCGAAGCCATGAAAGACGCTATGCGCGCCCAGGACAAAGATCGTCTTGGCGTTGTTCGCATGGCCCTGACCGCGTTCAAGCAAATTGAAGTGGATGAGCGCATTGAGCTCGATGACGCGCGTTCGCTGACCGTGCTGGAAAAGCTGGTCAAGCAGCGCCGCGAATCGGCCACTGCCTTTGAACAAGGTGGTCGCGCTGAACTCGCCGCAAAAGAGCTGGCAGAAATTGCCATCTTGCAGACGTTCCTGCCCGAACCCCTGAGTGATGCCGAACTAGCTTCACTGATTTCGGCTGCCATTGCCGAAGCCGGCGCCACCAGCGCGCGCGACATGGGCAAGGTCATGAATCTGCTGCGCCCGATGGTCGCCGGCCGCGCCGATGTCGGCGCTCTGTCTCAGCAAGTGAAAACCCGCCTGAGCTGAGCCGCTGCGCACTGCACTTTGCAGCGCGCGCACATTGCAGACACGCCCGCGCTATCGCACACTTCCGCCCTGCCCCTCACGACCCGAGCTGTCATGTCTGCAGGCCGTATTCCGCAAGCGTTCATCGATGAAGTGCTGCTGCGCACCGATATCGTTGACCTCATTGATGCCCGCGTAAAGCTCAAGCGCGCCGGCAAGAATTACGCTGCCTGCTGCCCGTTCCATCAGGAAAAATCGCCCTCATTCACGGTCAATCGTGAAAAGCAGTTCTATTACTGCTTCGGCTGCGGAGCCTCCGGCAATGCCCTGAGCTTTCTGATGGAGCACGACCGCCTCGAATTCATCGACGGCCTGAAGCAGCTCGCCGGTCACGCCGGCATGACGCTGCCGGAAACTCGTGAAGCCGGCGGCAGCCAGCGTGATTCGCAACAACCGTTGTTTGATGCCCTCGATGCCGCCGCGCAGTATTTCGAACAGCAGCTCCGGCAGGCTCCCGCGCGTGAGCGCGCCGTCAGCTATCTGAAAAAACGCGGCGTCACTGGGGCCGTCGCCAAGCATTTCCGCCTCGGCTATGCGCCACCCGGTTGGGACAATCTGCTGCAGGATCTCGGCAAGGACTCCGTCGCACACGAGCGCCTGCTACAGGCCGGCCTGCTCATACGCAACGAGCAACGCAACTCAGTCTACGATGCCATGCGCGACCGCGTGATCTTTCCGATCCGCGATTTCCGTGGCCGTGTCATCGCCTTCGGTGGCCGCGTTCTCAACGATGACAAGCCGAAATACCTGAACTCGCCCGAGTCGCCGGTCTTCCACAAAGGCCAGGAGCTGTACGGCCTGTACGAAGCCCGGCAGTCCGGCAAGCTCACGCGCCTGCTGGTCGTGGAAGGCTACATGGATGTTGTCGCGCTGGCACAGAACGGCATCCCGGAAGCCGTCGCCACGCTCGGCACAGCCACCAGCACCACGCATATCGAGCGGCTGTTCCGCGTTGTCTCGGAGGTGGTGTTCTGCTTCGATGGCGACAATGCCGGCCGCCGCGCCGCCTGGCGCGCACTGGAAAATGCGCTGCCAGCCCTGAAAGATGGTGTCAGCGCCCGCTTCCTGTTTCTGCCCGATGGCGAAGACCCGGACAGCCTGGTGCGCCGCGAAGGCCCCGAGCTGTTTCGTGCCCGCATCGATGCCGATGCCGTACCGCTCACCGAGCAGCTGTTCAAGCACCTGAGCGAAGATCTGAGCCTGACATCCCTAGAGGGCCGTTCGAAACTGGCCAATGAAGCCCTGCCGCTGCTCGCGCTGGTGCCCGAAAGCCTGTTCAAGACGCTGTTGCTGCAACGATTGAGCGAGCTTACCGAGCTCAGCGTCGACGTCATTGAAAAGCAGCTGAATCAACGCGCAGCACAAAAAGTCGCGCAACAGCAGCAGGCAGCCGCAGACTCGGCGCAGTACAGCGCACAAGCTGCCCCCGGCGCGCCGGCGGCCAGCCCGCATGACGAACCCTACTGGGCGCAGATGCCGGACGACGATACCGACGCCATGCCCTGGCTGCAGCACGAAGATCATGAGCACCAGGCTCAGCCGAAATTCGGCCAGCGCAAAGGCTTCAGCCGCGATGCCAAATTTTCCCGTGGCGACGGCAAGCCCGCCTTCGGCCAGCGCCGTGAGCGCACACAGCCACCGGCCTTGCGCTCGCTATCCGCGCAAACCATTCGTCTCATGCTGCAAGCGCCGGCGCTGGCCAGCAGCTGGCCGGAAGATCTGCTGCTGACGCTGGATGACCCCGAATCCGGCGTGCTGCACGCGCTGCTCAATGATCTCAAGCTCGACCCCGAGCGCAGCCTCGCGGCCCTGCTCGGCAGCTGGCACGGCACGCCCGAAGGGGATGCCCTCGCCGCCATCGCCGCCGAAGCCTGGCTGCTGACGCCCAGCGACCCCGAGGTCGAAGCGCGGCACCTGACCTATCGTTTGCGCTTGCGAGCCCTTGAATTGGAGGCCGATCGCCTCAATAAACAACTGCAACTGACGCTGGATCGCAACACGCTGCAAGCCCTGACCGACATCAAGCGCCAACACGCCGAATTGCAACGTCAGGCCGCCAGCGAATCGACCGACTAACGTCGCCTTGCTGACAAATTCAGTCACTTGCGGGTATAATCCCGCTCTTATTTTGCACAGGCTGAACCGGGGGCCCGCATGACCAGCACCGATATCAATACTGCCCAGCCTGAAAAGCCGGAAAGCGAAACGCCCGAAGTCGACAACGTCGACCAACGCCATTCGCTGCTCGCGGCGCTGATCGCCAAAGGCAAGGAACAAGGCTTCCTGACCTTCAGCGAAGTCAACGACCATCTCCCCGAGACCGTCACCGAAAGCGAGCAGATCGAAGACATCATCCAGATGTTGATCGATCTCGGCATTCCCGTGCATGAACGCGCGCCGGAAGCCGACGAGCTGATGCGCGAAGAAACCCCGGAAGCTCGCGACGACGATCTCGCCGCCGAAGAAGCTGCCGCCGTCTTGGCATCCGTGGAAAACGAGCCGGGCCGCACCACCGATCCCGTGCGCATGTACATGCGTGAAATGGGCACGGTCGAACTACTGACCCGCGAAGGCGAAATCGCCATCGCCAAGCGCATCGAAGACGGCATTCGTGATGTGCTGCATGCCATGGCCTACTGGCCGGGTGCCGTCGATCTGCTGATCTCCGAATTTGACGCCGTCGAAGCCGGCGAGCGCCGCATTGGTGATGTCATTGCCGGCTTCCTCGATCCTGATCTGCCGGTAGCAGCGCCTGTCGTTCTGGTGGAAAGCGAGGAAGACGAGCTGGCCGCACCGGAAGCTGCTGTCGCCAAAGTCGTCGGCGAAGAAGAAGAAGCTGCCGGCGAAGGCGATGCCGAAGACGAAGAAGCCGATACCGGTCTCGACATGGAGATGGTGCGCGAGCGCTTCGAAGCCCTGCGCACACAAGCCGAAAAGACCGAGAAGGCCAAGGGTCGTACCGGTCGCAGCGCCAAGGCCTGGCAAACCAACATGAAAGAGCTGGCCGACATCTTCATGATGTTCAAGCTCACCCCGCGCGTCTATGACGGCATTGCCGACCATATCCGCAGCAGTGTCGATACCGTACGTGCGCAAGAGCGCGCCATCATGATCTCCTGCGTGCGTCGCGCGCGCATGGAACGCCCGATGTTCCTGCTCGATTTCCCCGGCAACGAAACCAATCTGGATTGGCTCGACGAGGAAATGGTCAAGCGCAAGTCGCTGGCCAAGGCACTGGATGCCCAGCGCGAAGACATCATTCGCGCCCAGCAGAACATGGTCGACATGGAAGAGGCGCATACCATTTCCGTCAGCGACATCAAGGACATCAGCCGCCGCGTCAGCGTCGGTGAAGCCAAGGCCCGTCGCGCCAAGAAGGAAATGGTCGAGGCCAACCTGCGTCTGGTGATCTCGATTGCCAAGAAGTACACCAACCGCGGTCTGCAGTTCCTCGATCTGATCCAGGAAGGCAACATCGGTCTGATGAAGGCCGTGGACAAGTTCGAATACCGTCGCGGCTTCAAGTTCTCGACCTATGCCACCTGGTGGATTCGTCAGGCCATCACCCGCTCCATCGCCGACCAAGCACGCACCATCCGTATTCCGGTGCACATGATCGAGACCATCAACAAGCTCAATCGCGTGTCGCGCCAGATGCTGCAGGAGATGGGCCGCGAGCCGACGCCGGAAGAGCTGGGCGAACGCCTGGAAATGCCGGAAGACAAGGTACGCAAGGTGCTGAAGATCGCAAAAGAGCCGATCTCCATGGAAACGCCGATTGGCGACGATGAAGACAGCCACCTCGGTGACTTCATCGAGGACACGCTGATGACCTCGCCGATCGACGCCGCTACCGCTGAAGGCCTGCGCGAAGCCACCCGTGAAGTGCTGGAAAACCTAACGCCGCGCGAGGCCAAGGTGCTGCGCATGCGCTTCGGCATCGACATGAATACCGACCACACGCTGGAAGAAGTCGGCAAGCAGTTCGATGTAACCCGTGAGCGTATCCGTCAGATCGAGGCTAAGGCGCTGCGCAAGCTGCGACACCCGAGCCGTTCGGAGCACCTGCGTTCGTTCCTCGATAGCGAGTGATCGAGGCGCGGTGAATAAAAAAAGGGTCCTTCGGGGCCCTTTTTCATTGCAGCAGCAACGCGTCAGGGCGCGGGCCGGACGCCCGAGAGAAATTGCTGGCTGCTGTCACGGATGGTCGCCAGCAGGTCCTGAATATAGGGCAAGGCCACATCCTCCTCACGGATCGCCGCGTAGAGCGTGCACCAGACCGGCTCGCTGCCCAGCGCCCGCGTCTTCACCCAACCTCTTGCTACATACTCCGCCGCCGCCCAGCTTGGCAGCGCGGCTACGCCACGGCCGCTGGCCACCAGCTGTATCATCATTAGCGTCAACTCCGTGCTGCGCAGCTTCGCCGGCACGACCCCAGCAGGCGTCAGGAAATGCTGGAAGATATCGAGCCGGTCGCTGTCCACGGGATAGGTGATCAGCGTTTCCTCGGCCAGATCCGCCGGTACGATGTCGCGTTTCTGGTTGAGCGCATGCGTGTTGCTCAGCACCAGCAAGGGCTCGTACTGGAACAACGGCTGATAGCTGATGCCCGGCACTTGGCTGGGGTTGGAGGTAACGACCCAGTCGAGGCGGCTGTTTTGCAAATCATCTTGGGCATCGCCGTGAAAGCCGCTCTGGAAGTCGATCTCAACCTCCGGCCAGTGCTGGCGAAAGAGGTTCAGCGTCGGCATCAGCCACTCGTAACAGCTGTGGCATTCGATGGCCATAATCAAACGACCTGCCTGCCCGCCGCGCAGCTTGATGATGTCGCGCTCGGCTTCACGCAAGGCCGGCAGCACCGTGTCTGCTAGTGCCAGCAGGCGTTCGCCGATCTGCGTGAAGCGCGGCGGACGCGTCTTGCGGATCAGCACCACGGCATCGACCTCCGCCTCCAGCTCACGCAACTGATGCGATAGCGCAGACTGCGTCAAATGCAGGCGTTCAGCGGCAGAAACCAGCGAGCCGGTATCGTGGATGGCCTTCAAGGTGCGGAGCTGACGAATATCCATGAACGAACCATAGGTGAATTAATTTCACTTATAATCTTAAAATTATGAGTTTGTTTCAATAAAAAACTGCCGCCACACTGCTCGCCTGATTTCTGGAGCACATCATGCAAGCACATATCCTCGGTTTTCCCCGCATCGGCGCCGCCCGCGAACTCAAGTTCGCGCTTGAATCGTACTGGGCCGGCAACTCTGACCGCGCGGCACTGGAGCAGACCGGTCGCGACCTGCGCGCACACCACTGGGCGCAGCAACAGGCCGCCGGCCTGGACTTCGTCACCGTCGGTGACTTCGCGTTTTACGATCAGGTGCTCAACACCAGCGCCCTGCTCGGGGCCATACCGGAGCGCTTTCGCGACCATGGCCACGCTATCAACAACAGCAGCGCGGAAGTCGATCTCGACACCCTGTTCCTGATGGCGCGTGGTCGCACGCCCTGCGGCTGCGATGCGCCCGCCGCTGAAATGACCAAATGGTTCGACACCAACTACCACTATCTCGTGCCCGAACTCACCGTCGATCAGGCCTTCGCGCTGTCATCACAGCGTTTGTTTGATGAAGTGCGCGAGGCGCAGGCGCTCGGTCATTCTGTGAAAGCCGTGCTGCTCGGGCCGGTGAGCTATCTCTGGCTGAGCAAAGCCTATGGCGATGACTTTGATCGGCTGAGCCTGCTCGATCGCATCCTGCCGATCTATGTCGAGATCATCAATCGCCTGGCGGATCTGGGCGTGAGCTGGCTGCAGATCGACGAGCCGATTCTGTCGCTGGATCTGCCGCTGGCTTGGCAAGCGGCCATCGAGTCAGCCTACAACCGTCTGCAGACGCGTCGCATCAATCTGCTGCTGGCGACTTACTTCGCACCACTGGCCGACAACCTCTGGCTGGCCACACGCCTGCCGGTGGCCGGCCTGCACATTGATGTCACGCGCAGCGGCGACGAATGGCGCCAGGTGCTGGACAACCTGAGCGAATACAAAGTGCTGTCGCTGGGGCTGATCGATGCCCGCAACATCTGGCGTGCCGACCTGGCGCAACTGAGCGAGATTGCCCGCACCGCGCATGCCCGTCTCGGCGACCGTCTGTGGATTGCCAGCTCGGCATCGCTGCAACATGCGCCGGTGGATCTGGCCGGCGAAACCGAGCTCGCACCTGGCACTCGTCAGTGGCTCGCCTTCGCCGTGCAGAAGCTCAGCGAAGTGGCCCTGCTCAAGCGCGCTGTACTGGAGCCGCAGGCGACTGACGTGGTCGCCGCGATTGCTGCCGCCAGTGCCGCACTGGAAGATCGAGCGGATGCGCCCTGGCGCACCAACACGGCCGTCAGCACACGCCTGACGGCGCTCACGGCGCAAGATGCCGAGCGTACGCCGTTCGCCGGGCGCGCCGCTCTGCAGCAGCACAAGCTCGGCCTGCCCCTGCTGCCGACCACAACCATCGGTTCGTTTCCGCAAACACCGGAAATTCGTAAAGCCCGCGCCGCCTACAAGTCCGGTCATCTCGGTGCATCCGAGTATGCCCACGCCATGCGCGCCTTCATCGCCGAATCGGTGCAGGTACAGGAGGATCTGGGGCTGGATGTGCTGGTGCATGGCGAGCCCGAGCGCAACGACATGGTCGAGTACTTCGGCGAGCTGCTCGACGGCTTCCTGTTCACCCGCAATGGCTGGGTGCAAAGCTACGGCAGCCGCTGCGTGAAGCCGCCCATCATCGCTGGCGATGTCAGTCGCCCGGAAGCGATGACCGTGGCCTGGGCCAGATTCGCACAATCGCTGACGACGCGACCGATGAAGGGCATGCTCACCGGCCCGGTCACTATCCTGTGCTGGTCATTCCTGCGCGACGATCTGTCACGCGAGACCATTGCCCAGCAGATCGCCCTCGCCATCCGCGATGAAGTCTGCGATCTGGAGAAGGCCGGCATCGGCATCATCCAGATTGATGAGCCGGCGTTCCGTGAAGGCCTGCCGCTGCGCAAGTCGGCACAGGCAGACTACTGGCGCTGGGCCGTCAACGCCTTCCGCCTCAGCGCCAGCGGCGTGCGCGACGAAACGCAGATTCATACGCACATGTGCTATTCGGAGTTCAACGATTGCATCGCGCAGATTGCCGCCATGGATGCCGATGTCATCACCATTGAAACCGCCCGTTCGGCGATGGAGCTGCTCACGGTGTTCAACGAGTTTGAATACCCGAATGCGATCGGGCCTGGCGTTTATGACATTCACTCCCCACGCGTGCCGCAGGCCGATGCCATGGCACATTTGCTCGCCGAAGCCCTGAAGCGCATCCCGGCAGAACGACTCTGGGTGAATCCTGACTGTGGCTTGAAAACACGGGGATGGCCGGAGGTGAAGGCGGCACTGGCGGAGATGGTCAGCGCGACTCAGCGCATGCGTGCAGAGCTGACGGTCGGGGCCTGAGCCCCGCTTAATAGCGCAGCATGAGATTCCCAGCCTGCCAAAGCCGGGAATCTCATGCTGCGCTATTTCACTTTCAGCTGCACACCCAGCACCAGAAAGATATTTCTCTTGCCATTAATGCTTTCCACGCCCGGCATCATGAAAAGCTCGGCACCGACATGCTTCACCGGCTCGAAGTCATAACCCACGCGCGCCAACGGCAGCAGCGGATAATCAGAATAGCCGGCGACCAGACCATACTCGTAGAACGACCGGCCGTAACCGCTTTTTGCGAATGCGGTGTATTTGCGCCTGGCGAGCCAGAGTGTGTCATCGCCCTGGGAGTTTCTGAAGTAGCCCGCGGAGAAGCTGCCGTATGCATCATGCTCGCAAACCGCGCCAAACGCCGGATGGAACTCTTCGTAGTCGCTTTCGCTACCCATGTGCTGGCTGGCAGCGACGAGCAAAATGGCACATGCGCTGATCATGGCGGCTCCATCATGATTTCTTGTTGTTGGCAGACTGCGTGATTGCTCATGAAAACACAGCAGACTCTCGGCGACCAGAGCCCGCACGGCCGCCACGACCCGACATCAGGCCTCGCGTAGAAAGCGCCCCAGCTCGCGGGCAAAGCGCAATGGCTCGTCTTTCAGCGGGACATGGCCAGAGCGCTCGAAGCGCACGATGCGCGAGCGTGGATGACCTGAGGCCACCACAGCCTGACCGGCCTCGGCATACAAGGGCGAACGCACGCCAGTGATCACGGTCACCGGCACAGCATCGCGGGCGAGACTGGCGCGGTAGTCATGGCCACCGGCAGCATAAGCGGCGAGATAGGTGCGCATGTCGTCGAGACGCGCCATCGGCAATGGAACATGCTTAAGCAACGAACGCGGCAGACGCATCACTGCACGCAAAAGAGGCCGCAAGGCCTTGCCGCCGGCCATCAGCGCCAATACCTCGGCCAGCGTGTTGCCGGCCTCTTGCCGAGCCGCTATCGGCAGATCGGCAAAGCGAACGCAATCGGGATGCCTGTCGAGTACGGCAACAATCTCGCGCAACTTGATGAAAAGTTCATGCTGACGCGCACCGAAGAGGCCGTGCGACCAATCTTCGCGATTGCCGACACAGGGCGACTGATCGATATGCATGTAGCGCTTCACGGCAGCAAAGCCACCCTCACGCTGCAGATGCAGGGAGGTGGTACCGCCCAACGAAATACCCACGAGCAGAAAGTCATGCAACCCAAAATGGGCGATGACATCCTGCACATCTTCCATGTGCGCCTGAAATACATCGCCGGGCTTCAGCGCCACATCGGCCGAGCCGCCAGCACCGCGAAAGTCCACGAGGTAAAAACGAAAACGACCCAGATGCGGCAGGATGAACGGCAGCCAGCTGCTGCCGTTCATGCCCAGCCCAGGCAGCATCAGCACCGGCTGTCCGCGCCCGAGGACGCGCACATGCAGGGCTGCGCCATCGCGCAGAGGAACCAGAGCCATGAAGTCTTACTTCATGCGCTTGGAGCTCATCGCCACCAATTTTTGATAGGCCGACGGGAACAGACGAACCATCAGGTCGATGGCCACTGCATCCTTGCCGATCAGCACGCGACGCGCGTTCTTCTCGACACCCTTGATGATGACCGCAGCAGCCTCATCGGCCGTGGTGGAGAACAGCTTCTCGAACTTCTCGGTGCTGTTGGTGCTCAAGCCGAGCTTGTTCACCGAGTTGTCCATACGGGCAGCCTTGGCGATGTTGGTCTTGATGCCGCCGGGGTGAACGCTGGTGGCGCTGACATTCACATTCTGCATTTCCAGTTCCTGACGCAGCGCTTCAGTGAAGCCGCGCACAGCGAACTTGGAGGCGTTATAGGCGCTTTGCGACGGCACGCCCATCAAGCCGAACACACTGGAGGTATTGATGACATGGCCTTCGCCGGCATCCTTCAGGTACGGCAGGAAAGCCTTGGTGCCGTGCACCACACCCCAGAAGTTGATGTTCATGATCCATTCCAGATCTTCGTAGCTGCCACCGTCAACAGCGCTGCCGAGCGCAACGCCGGCATTGTTGAAGATCAGGTTGACCTTGCCATGATCCTTGGCGACCTGGTCGGCCCAGGCGAACACGGCATCCTTGCTGGCCACATCGAGCTTCTGCGAAGTGACCTTGACGCCGGTGCCATTAAGCAGTTTGACGGTCTCTGCCAGGCCAGCTTCATTGATGTCGCTGAGCGCAACATGACAGCCACGGCTGGCCAGCAACACGGCCAAAGAGCGACCCATACCCGAGCTGGCACCGGTGATGGCAGCAACCTTGTTCTTGAAATCTTTCATCAGTAATGACCTGTTATTGACAGCGGACGATGGCAAGGTACATTTGACAACGCCGCATGTCAATAGCGACGTGATTGATTACAAACTAGCCGCCAGCTCCGCACCCTCGCGAATCGCACGACGCGCATCGAGCTCGCCAGCGAGCTTGGCACCGCCAATGACGTGATAGCGCTTGTCGGTGATCTTGCCCTCGGCATCACGCGGGATCAGATCGGTCACCGACTCTTGGCCGGCGCAGAGAATCACATGATCCACATCCAGAATGTGCTCTTCCGTGCCGCCAACGCGGATGTGCAGGCCGAGATCATCAACCTTCAGATACTCGACTTCGGCCATCATTTTCACGCCGAACTGACCCAGCAGCGCCTTGTGCGCCCAGCCCGTGGTCTTGCCCGGACCGGCACCCATCTTTTTCTGACCCGGCTTGCGCTGCAGCATGGTGATCTCGCGCTGAGCGAAACGACGCTCCGGTGCCTTCAAGCCATTCTCCTGAACGTCAAAGTCGACACCCCAGTACTTGGCCCAATGCTCGACGGACTGGTTGTGCTCTTCCAGCAAGTACGCGCACATGTCCACACCGATACCGCCCGAGCCGATCACGGCCACACGCTGACCCACCTGCACTTCGCCACGCAGCACCTGCGGATAGCTCAGCACCTTGGCATGATCCACACCGGGGAAGCGTGGCGTGCGCGGCTTCACGCCCGTCGCGATGATCACATCATCAAAGCCGGCCAGCTGCTCGGCCGTGACCTGGCTGTTGAGCTTGACCTGCACACCGGTGCGCGCCACTTCGTTGCGGTAGTAGCGGATGGTTTCCTGGAACTCTTCCTTGCCCGGCACAGCAGCCGCCATGTTGAACTGGCCACCGATGTCGGCAGCGGCTTCAAACAAGGTCACTTCATGGCCACGATCGGCCGCGACCGTCGCTGCTGTGAGACCGGCCATACCGCCGCCGACGACTGCAACGCGCTTCATCTTGCGCGCCTTCACATAGACCAGCTCGGTCTCGTAGCCGGCACGCGGATTGACCAAACAGGTCGCGCGCTTGTTGGAGAAAGTCAGGTCGAGGCAACCCTGGTTGCAGGCGATGCAGGTGTTGATGGCTTCCGGCTGGCCGGCAGCGGCCTTGTTGACGAAGTCCGGATCGGCCAGCAGCGGGCGCGCCATCGAGATCAGATCAGCATCGCCGCTGCCAACGATGTCATCGCAGACTTCCGGCGTGTTGATGCGGTTCGACGCCATCACCGGAATCTTCAACTCCTTCTTGATGCGCGCGGTCACGCTGCGGAAAGCCGCACGCGGCACCTGCGTGGCGATGGTCGGCACACGCGCCTCATGCCAGCCGATGCCGGTGTTGAGAATGTTGATGCCAGCGGCTTCCAGCGCCTTGGCGATGGTCACGATCTCGTCCCAGGTATTGCCGCCCGGCACCATGTCGATCAGTGACAGGCGATAGCAGAGAATGAAGTTCGGGCCGACCTTTTCGCGCACGGCCTTGACGATTTCCAGCGGCAGACGCATGCGGTTCTCGACCGGGCCGCCCCAGCGATCGGTACGCTGGTTCACACGCGAGCAGATGAACTGGTTCAGCAAATAGCCTTCCGAACCCATGATTTCGATGCCGTCATAGCCCGCCAGCTGCGCCAGGCGCGCCGTATGCGCGTAATCCTTGATGGTCTGCAGGATGAGCTTGTCGCTCATTTCCTTAGGCTTGAACGGGTTGATCGGCGACTTAACAGCCGACGACGACACCGAGAACGGGTGGTAGGCATAACGACCGGCGTGCAGCACCTGCATCAGAATCTTGCCATCGTGCTCGTGCACGGCCGATGTCACGCGGCGATGATTGATGATGTCGCCATAGCTGTTCATGGTGCCCGCCGCCGGCAGCAGCCAGCCCTGGCGATTCATGGCGATGCCGCCAGTGATCATCAGCGCCGTGCCGCCCTTGGCGCGCTCGCCAAAGTACGCCGCCAGCTTGCCGTAATTCCAGAAGCGATCTTCGAGGCCAGTGTGCATGGAGCCCATGACGATGCGGTTGCGCAGCGTGGTGAAGCCCAGGTCGAGCGGGGCCAGCATGTTGGAGAAAGCGGTCATGTTCTAAATCCTCGTCATCGCCCGAAAAAGGCGGTAAAGTTAACGCCGTTAAGATACGAGGATTTACGGGCATGTCAAGTCCGCAAGAAAAACAAGGTTATCACCACGGTGACTTGAAGCGCAGCCTGATCGACGCCGGCCTGGATCTGGTGCGCGAGGTCGGCATCGAGGCCATCAGCCTGCGACAGCTCGCCGAGCGCGTGGGTGTGTCCACGCCGGCGCTGTATCACCACTTTCGCAACAAGGAAGCTCTGCTCGGCCAGCTCGGTGAAGCCGCGATTGATGCGTTTGATGAGGCAATGGCCAATGCCATGCGTCATCCCGAAGAAGACGATGCGCTGAGCGCCTTCGTGCTCGGCTATGTGCGCTTTGCCCGCGATGAGCCGGCACTGTATGAGTTGTTGTTCGGACGACGCATCTGGTCCAGCAATGAAGCCTCGGACTTTCAGCGCAAGGCGCGCCACAGCTTCCGCGTGCAGAGCGAGCGTCTGCTGCAGCTCCAGCAGCTAGGCATGCTGCCCGCTCACGCCAACCCTCTGCGTCTGGCACAAGTGGCCTGGGCCACACTGCATGGGCTTTGCTGCATGTATAACGATGGCCTGGCATTTACGGCCGAAGCCATCGAGGATATCGCCAAACATGCGATTGCGTTGTTGCGACAAGCAGTGCTGAGCACACCGCCAGCTCACACAAACTGATCCGGAGTTGCTAGAATGCGCGCCGTCGAGCGCGATCTGCGCTCGCATCTGTGTTCGGGCCTGTAGCTCAGTTGGTTAGAGCAGAGGACTCATAATCCTTTGGTCCTGGGTTCAAGTCCCAGCGGGCCCACCAATCACACCAATCATCATGCGCGATGATCTCTGCCGATCAGTCAGGCCAGGCGTTATTCGTCACGCGGATGGCATAGAAGCCGCTGTAGCCGTCGCTGTACCAGATCTCCTTGCGCTCAGGCACGAAAGACGGGCTGGACATGGCCCAGTTACTCGCCTCCAGGATCAGACGCGGACTCACCGGCGCATTGAAATAAGCTACTTCGCGGGGATGGTACGGGTCGCGAATATCGAAGATGCGCAACCCGGAAATGATCATGCTGCAGGCCACAATGGTCGGGTCGACCCGGCTCGGCACATTGCAGTAATGGCCGCCGTAACCTTGCACGGGCAGGTTAGCACCTGGATCACCATCGCGCAGTTTCTTGTTCTCGGGCTGATGCACTTCCAGTCGCAGATTGGAAATCACTTTGGGCTTGGTCTCATCAGCAATATCGATAATACGGCCGGCACCGATGTTGCCGGGCCCGCCACCACTCAGCGCATCCGTATATTCGTCGACCTCGATCAGGAACGGCTTGCCCTTGATGGTGACGGGAATGGTGTTCTGCGGAATGCTGATCGACGGCCAGGTGACCTGCCCTATCGTACGCACCTTGGGGTTGGGCTTGCGCGCTTGGATTTCCGAGACATCTAGAATCTTCACGCCAGCACCCGTATTGCCATCGGCGAGATAGGCGCGATTGCCATCGTCACTGATCGACAGACCGTGCGACGGGATATCGAGAATCGCGAGCGGCAACGGCACCGAGAGATTGGTCAGATCGATGGGCGTCAGGGTCGGCGTGCCGGGCGATGCCGAATAGAAGGTCAGGCCGTCGGGCGAGAAACCGCTTTCGTGTCCCAGCGTACCTACCGGCGCGACGGACTTCAGCACCGGGTGCCGGCAGTCCTGGGAAATGTCATAGATGTCGACAACGCCAGGGCCGAAGACGGGATTGCCCATCACGGCTGCCAGTATCCCACGCTTCTGGTTCACCAGCAGGGACTCATGTGGCGACAACATCGCTGGCGTCATCAGCTTGGCCGTCAGCACCGGTTTTGTGGGATCGCTCATGTCCAGCACATTCACGCCACCGCCCAAGGTATCGATGATGTTGGTCGGGAACAGAAGGGTGGTGTCGTAATAAGCGCAGTCGTGGCCATCGCCATCGGTATAGCGCTCAACCTTGAAACCGCCGACGGTGCCCAGTGCGTTCGGCGTCGCGAAGGTGCCAATCACCGCGGTGTTGCAGGTATAGCCTTCGCTGGCGCGGCCGCTGGTGTGGTCTTCACGACTGACGCGCCCTTGCAGGCCGGTTTCAGGACGCGAGCCCGGGCCGCAGGTGGCACGCGGCGTTGCCGCCGGCACTTCTGAGGCACCGATCGGTGTCGAGGGCGGGCTGCCCTGATTGGTTGGCGAGCACGCACTGATTAAAAGAAATCCAAGACCCGCAAACAGCAAACGTGCCGACGTCATGATGCGCATGCTTTCTCTCACACTTTATTTTTATTTATCAATTGGCTGCTGATGAAATCAAGGCGCCTTCGTGACTGCACTGCCCAGCATCGGCACCCAGACCTTGCCGGTAACACTAACCGGCATGAGGGTGGGGTTGGCGATGTTGAGGGAACCCGTGACATGGTACTGGTCATGGCCGCCGTAGAGCAGCAGCGCCAGCTTGTCACCGGGAGCCAGACGCTCGGCAATGCCGGCAAGATCGACTTCATGACGGCCGACACCACGCAACGGGGTGATCTGGTTATCGACCAAGTCCCAGATGCCGGGGATGTTGGCGCGCATGTGGCCGATGCCGGCAAAGATGATGGGCTCGCCCGGCAGTCCGTCCACCACCGGCGCAACATCCACCTCCAGGCGCGGAATGCCGCCGATGACATCGCCCTCGGCACCAGCCGTGATGCCAAGATCCACAGGGATGGGCAGCTCCAGAACGCCAGCCACAAGATTCGTCGCCGGGATGTCCACAGCCCGACCGGCCTTGCCGGTAGTGACCTGATCAACCAGCACGGCATCACCCGCCGTCAACGACAGGCAATTTTTGGAGGGAATCTTGTCGGCGGCGCCGGGCATGCCTTTCAGATGTTGGTTGAAGAACGCGAGTCGGGCAGCGCCGACGCTGAGGCTGCCGCAACTGCTGTCGAATGCAACCGCAGGCGTGGGCTGAAACAGCTGGCCGGGATCAGGCACCACCTGCAGGGCATTGTGGCCGGACTGGTAAGTAAGCAGGCGCACATCGCCGCCCTGCGCCTTCAGGCACTGGTAGTTTTCGTAGGCATTGTTGAAATTAAACAGCGTGTCGCGGAAGCCTTGAAAGAGCATCACGTTGACTTTGTCGTTCGGTCGCACTGGCGCATACAAGGGCACGGTGCCAGCGCCGCCATTGGTGGCAACCGGACGGCCGTGACAGAAGTAGGCATTGCTGTGGTAATAGAAAAAGTCGCGGGCTTCCTGGCTGACCTGATTGGTGGTCAGCGCATTCTGGAAAAAGTTGATGACAAACGGGTCGAAATGCAGGCGATCCAGGTTATTGCCTGCCGTGTTGCCGGCGCCAAAGAGTAGGAAATCCCAGCCGGCCTTGACCACGCTGTTCGGAAACAAGCTGTAGGTGAGGTCACTGGGGGCGATTTCCGGCGTCATGGCATCGAGCCGATGCTTCGGGTCGACGTTGTGGATCAGGTATTGGTACATGCCGCCGTAAGAACCGCCCATGGACCCCAAAACCAGGTTTTGCGAGTCTTTGCCATTCGTGCTGGGACCGTAGGCCAGCCAGCCCAACCGCGCCTCGGCCCAGTCAAGAATCGCGATCAGATTACGGCCCTCGAAGTCGGGATCCATGACACGGATGGTGCCGCTGGTTTCGCCATGACCGCGCTGATCGATGCTGATGACGCCGTAACCGCTGTCGAGCAGGCTCTTGATGTCGGCGCTGGCGCTGGTCTGCCGGGTACCGGCAAAGCCGTGGCCCTCCAGCACCAGCGGGTACTTCCGGCCCCCGGTGATCTGCGTTGGCTCGAACACAGTGAAGACCACGGTATCGCCGGTCGGCGAACTGATATAGACGCTGTAGATCTGACCGGCACGGGACTGCCCGGCTGCGGGCGCAGGCGGCACGACGTTGGTATGGCCGGGCGCATCGGCCGGGACAACGCTGCGGGCCGGAGCAGCACCGGACGATGATGTCGAACTGCCGCCGCAACCTGGCAAGAAGACGGCAAGACTCAGGACAAGACTAGCGGCCAGCAAACGATTCATCGATCCCACCTCATGCATGATATGTTTTTCTTATTAGTGGCTCGGGCTGCATCTGCCAGCTCATGGTCGCATTGTCCATTGTTTGAGCACGGCCTGCAATAAACACAAGACCCACATTCGGGTTGAAATAGAAAAACAACCCGAATGTGGGTTATCATGAATAACGACCCTTGATCGCCGCCCGGCACGCGCTACACTCCACCCAGATCCAGAAGCAGCGCCCACCCATGAAGCCATCACGAGACACCGCACTCAGCCGCGAACTGACCGCCCCCGACACCAGCAAGCGCGTGCGTCCGCTGGATGCGTTTCATCTGGCACGGCAGAAGTGGATCAATGGCGAACGCATCGAGATCGCTGCGCTGGCCGCCGAGCTGGGCATCGGCAAGACCACGCTGTTCCGCTGGGTCGGCAGCCGCGAGCTGCTGCACGCCGAGATTGTCTGGAATATCTTCGACACCATGTACAAGCAGGCGCTGACGAGCACGGAAGGTGCTGGTGCCGACTATGTGGCCACGATCTGCTACAAGATGATGAATGCCATGGTGGCGTCAGCATCACTACGAAAATTCGTGGATCAGGACCCCGACTTCGGCCGTCGCATTCTGATTTCTAGCACCAGTCCCTTTCAGCAGCGAATGATCGCCGCCATGCGCAAAACCTTGCAGGTACAGGTAGATGCCGGCCATCTGTCGCCGGCACTCCCAGTCGATGACATGGGCTATGTCATCGTGCGCATCAGTGAAGCCTTCATCTATTACGACCAGTTTGCCGACCGCGAGCCGGATACGGAAATTGCGCGCGAGACCATCCGCATATTGCTGTCGGCAGCACCGAAGGCATAGTCAGCACGCATCCTTCGGATGCGCCAAGAGCAATGAAATAATACTTCACATATTATTTTCATAGTTTCAGCAATATAACAAAAACAAACATTTCTACTTATAAACAAGCTATGTTATTGCTATGTTGTTAGCAGATACTGCGAAAACTGTAAGGAAACTTACAAAAATACGCCTTCCCCAGTACAAAGGATGTCAATTTATGAAAGCAATTCGCGCTCTTCCACTGATTGCCTTGCTGCCGCTGTCCGCTTTTGCCGGCACGGCATCGGACAATTTTCAGGTCACCCTGACCATCACTGGCGCCTGCTCGCTGGTTGCCAATGATCTTGATTTCGGCACCAACAATGGCGCGATCATCGCCAATATTGACGCGACATCGACTCTGGTGCCGAACTGCACCAACGGCACGGTCTACAGCATCGGCCTCAACAATGGTGTCGGCTCCGGTGCCACAGCCTCGGTGCGCAAGATGACTAACAGCGCCGACTCCAGCACAGTCAACTACAGTCTCTACACCTCGGCCGCACGCTCCACTGTCTGGGACAACAACTGCACTGCACTGCCCGCAGGCTCCACCTGCGTTGGCGGCACTGGCAGCGGCGCCAACCAGACGCTCACGGTTTATGGTCGCGTTCCCGGCGGTCAAAGCAATGTCACCGTCGGTTCGTATGTCGACACCGTGGTAGCGACGCTCACCTTCTGAGCGTCGACACATGATCTGCTGTCTGCCTGATGCACGGAGTCGCCTTCGTGCATGGCTAGCTGTTGCCCTGCTCTGTCTGCCGGCCCTTGCTCCCGAGGCCGCCCTGGCCGGCCAGATACGGCTGAGCCCGCTCAGCCTCAGTCTGACGCCGGATCAACGCGCCACCACCGTGACCTTGCGCAACGAAACACAGTCAGCGGTCTCCGTGCAGGTGCGTGTGTTTAGCTGGCAGCAGGATGCCAATGCCGGCATGCTGCTGAGCCCAACCAGCGATATCGCGCTCAGCCCGGCCATGATTACTCTGCCGCCAGGCGCTACCCAGCTCGTGCGTGTCGTGCTGCGCCATCAGGGCAACCGTGGCGAGCAGTACTATCGTGTTCTCATCGATGAGCTGCCCAGCGCTGCCAGCGCCTCGCGTGACAGGATCCAGGTGCTGACCCGCTACTCGCTGCCCCTGTTTCTGGAGCCGCGTGTTGCCGGACTGCCCAAGCTGAGTTTGCACGTACAGTCATGCCAGGATGGCCGGCAGCGCCTGCTGATCGCCAACACCGGCGAACGCCGCGCACGCCTCGCCAACTGGCTGATCGTGAACGGCGAGCAAACGCTGGCATCGCAGGACGGGCTTGCTGGCTATGTGCTTCCCGGCAGCTCACTGGCCCTGGCACCTGGCGCTGATCTGGCCTGGCCGGCCGCCGGTGCAACGCTTCGGGCAGACACTGATCTGGGACCCTGGCAGGCCGATATCCCCTCGCCCGGGGAGCCGACATCATGTCCGCCAGCTGCCGCGCCACTCTGATACCGCTGGCCAGCGCACTGCTGGTGCTGCCCCTGCCAGTGCATGCCGATGATGCAAGGCTCAGGCTTGCCGCCCTCGATACCGCACTGATTCTGGCATCCGCAACACAGCAGGCACTGGCAACACCACGCCATGATGGCGCACTGGCTGAGACAGATGCCGGACGCGAAGCACAGGCGCCAGCACCGACAGAGCCGCAGCCAGCACAACGACTCTGGCTCGAAGTCTCGCTCAACGGCCATGTTGCACCCGGCCTGCTGGAAATCGAAGTCCCTGCCGGCAGCACCCCGGATGGCAACCTGAGCGTGGCCCTTGACGACTGGCAAGCGCTGGGCCTGGTTGCCAGCATCAGCGAAGTCGACACTCAAGGCCGTGTCGCGCTGGCCGGTCTGAGCGATATCCAGCCGCTCTTCGACAGCGGCAGACAGCGCCTGCAGCTGACACTGCCAGCCAGCCGCTTCCAGAGCAATACCATTGATGTCTTCAACCAGCCGGCCAGGCTACCCGAAGCATCTGCGCTCAATGCCGTGCTCAATTACGATGTGTTCGTACAGCACGCCCGCCCGCCCTTCGCCTCCGGCGCCAACACCGAAGTCGCCGGCTTCTTTGATGGTCGGCTCAGTGGCGACTGGGGCAACTTCAACCAGAGCCTGATCAGCCAGGTGCCAACCACGGGCGGCAATGCCTCGGTACGCCGGCTCGATACCAGCTATCGCTATTACGACCCGGTAAATCTGACCAGCTGGCAACTCGGCGATGCCGTTTCGATCGGCCTTGTTTCCCGCCCGGCCATCCGTTTTGGCGGCCTGCAATGGCGAAGGAACTTCAGCCTGCGCCCCGACCTGGTTACCTTTCCGGCACCGTCAATCAGTGGCAGCTCGGCAGTGCCCACGTCAGTCGATGTCTATGTCGATCAGATCAGACGCAGCCAGCTTGATGTACCGGCCGGCCCGTTCACACTCAATCAATTGCCGGTACTGACCGGGCCGCATCAGGTCCAGGTAGTCGTGCGAGATGCCCTTGGCCGTGAGCAGGTCACCACACTGGACCTCTTTGCCAGCCCGCAGCTGCTGCGCCCGGGCCTTTTCGATTTTGCCGTGCAGACCGGCTTCAGTCGTCACAACTATGCCCAAGCGGATGACCGTTACAGCCACGACCCGCTGGCGATCGGCTCCGTACGCTACGGCCTTACCTCCGAAATCACCCTGGAAGGCCAGAGCGAGTATGCACGCGAGGTAAGCCTGCTCAGCGCCGGCGTTGCCAGCCTCATCGGCCGCGATGGCTCCTTCGGCATCAATCTCGCCGGCAGCCGCTATCAGGGCGACCTCGGCGGTGAACTCAATGGCCGCTTCGACTACTATTTGGGGCGCCGATTGATTCTCAATGGCTCGTTCAGCGAGGCCAGCGACCGCTTTCGTGACATCAGCAGTCTCGACAGCGGTCTCGGCCTGACACGCTCCCGTCAGCAACTGGCGCTGAGCCAGGGCTTTGACAATGGCGGCACACTGGCCATGAGCTGGATACGTCAGCGCAGCCTGGATGACAGCCGCTTCAGCTCGCTCATGCTCACCGCTGCCCGCAATATCGCAGCGCGCGGCTATCTCAGTGTGTCCGGCTGGCGCTCGCTGGAGGATGAACGCAGCTGGGGCGCCAGCATCGGCCTCAACTGGTTCCTGGGGGATCGCCAGAGTGCGGGCGCCTACTACGAGGTGACCGACAGCGGCAGTACCGGCGTCATCAACGCTCAATCCAACCTGCCCATGGATCCGGGCTGGGGCTGGCGTGTCGATGTCGCCGAAGGCCAGCGCAACTATCGCCGTGCCGAGCTGCTCAACCGCAACCGCATCAGCGATGTCAGCGCCCTCATCGAAGACGGCGAGTCCGGTCAGATTGCACGCCTTGGCATGATTGGCGCTCTGGCCTGGATGCCCGGCACGGTCCAGGCCGGGCGTCGCATCAATGACGCCTACGCGCTGGTGGATCTCGGCTATCCGGATGTCGCCATCTTCCTGGAAAACAGGCCCATCGGCCGGACTGATGATGACGGCTTCCTGCTGGTCAACGACCTCAATGCCTATCAGCAAAACAAGCTAAGTCTGGAGGCGCTGGATCTGCCGCTGGAGGTCAGCGTCGGCGATGCCGAACGCCGTGTCGTACCGGCACGCGAATCCGGCGTACGGGTCAGCTTTGATATCGAGCGCAATCACGAAACCCTGCTGGCACTGAAACGCCACGATGGCAGCTGGTTTCCGCTGGGCGCACGCATTCTCCTGCCGACGGGCGAACAACGCGTGATCGGTCACGATGGTCAAGTGCTGGTACCTGCGACACTGGCCGGCCAGACTATCGAAGTCCTTTCCGAATCGGCTCGCTGCCCGCTAGGCCTGCCGTCAACCTTGACGCCAGATCAGCAGCATACCTATGTACTGGAGCTGAAATGTCCGTGATTGCCCGCCCGCTCAAGACTCTGACATTGATTGGCGGCCTGCTACTGGCTTGGCTGGGCAGCACCACGCCAGCCTATGCCTTGTCCTGCAATGCCAGCATCGGCAACGTCAATTTCGGCAACATCAATGTCTTGAGCAGCGCCAACCCGCTCGCCACGGCCTCCGCCCCTGTCGCGGTGACCTGCTCGCGCAGCTTGCTCGAGCTGGGTGGCGATGCCACCGTGTGCCTGTATCTGGGTGATGGCTCGGGCGGCTGGGATGGCAGTTCGGAGCGCTACCTGAAAAACGGCACCAGCAGTCTCGGCTACAATCTCTACAAGGATGCTGCCAGAAGCCAGATCTGGGGCTCGCTTGGCATCTTTGGCGCATCCGGCCCCAAGCGCTATGTATTCAACTCAGCCTCTACACTGATTGTTCTTGGCGGCTCTGCAACCATCAATGACACTATTTATGCCAGCGTCAATCCGAACCAGAACACCGACCCTGTTGGCCCTTACAGCAGCAGCTTTTCGTCGACCCATACCCTGCTGCGTTTTGCCAATGGCAATGTCGCCTGCCCGGGCTCCGGCGGCAGCTCTATTTCGACATTCAATGTCACAGCCACTGTGGTGGCCAATTGCGTTATTGATGCCCAGGACCTCAATTTCGGCACCGCCTCCTCGCTATCATCGAATCGTGACCAGACCAGTGCGCTGAGCGTGACCTGCACCAATGCCGCGCCCTGGAGCATCGGACTCAGCAATGGCGCCAATTTCAGTGGCACGCGACGCATGCGGCTGGCATCGACCACAAACTATATTGGCTATACCTTGTTCCGAAATTCGACTCGCACCCAAGCCTGGGGAACAGGAACCGGCAATGAAGCCACCGGGACGGGCACCGGCAGCAGCCAGGCTCTTACGGTTTATGGTCGCGTGCCACCACAGGCCGCACTGAATGGCGGCACCTATGTGGATACCGTAATAGCTACCGTGACGTTCTGAGCCACCCTCATCCGCCTGCTGTCAGCACGAGACAGTGACCAAATAGTCATTTATTGCTACTGTGCGTTCCGAATTTCTCTTTCCGGAGCCTGATGATGTCCACCACAACGCGTTCTTTTGAAGACTGCCTGCGCCAGCGTCGCTCTGTCCGCGGCTATCTGCCGACACCCGTCCCGCAAGACACCCTGAATGCCGTTTTCGAGCTGGCGCAGCTGGCTCCGTCGAACTGCAATGTGCAACCCTGGCAGACCTATGTCGCCTCCGGTGCCACACGCGATCATCTGCGCCAGAGCTTCCTCGACGGCGTGGCAACCGGCCGCGCGATGACACCGGACATCGGCTTCATGCCATCACTGGCCGGCACGCATCGGGATCGTCAGGTTGAATGTGCGCAGGCGCTTTATGGCGCGATGGGTATCGAACGCGGCGACAAGATGGGCCGCATGCAGGCCACGATGCGCAATTTCGAGCTCTTTGATGCCCCGCATGTCTGCTTCATCGGCATGGACAAGGCCTTCGGCATTCCGATGGCTCTGGATGTGGGCATGTATGCGCAAACCCTGATGCTGGCGATGACCGCGCACGGCATCAGCTCCTGTGCGCAAGGCTCGATGGGCTACTACCCGGCCGATGTGCGCGAAGCCTTCGGCATCAGTGAAGACATCGCCATTCTGTTCGGCATTTCCTTTGGCTACGAAGACCCGGCCATCGCCGCCAACAACGCACGCACCGTACGTGCGCCGCTGGCAGAGAATGTGCAGTTCAAGGCCTGATATCGCTCAAGGCATAGGCAGTGCCAGCGGATTGGCTGGCTTGGGGGCGGGGCGCAGGATGCCGACCGGGGTTCTCGCCGTACCACCATCTTTCACAATGGCATCACGGGCTTTCAGCGTCTGCTCCCAGGTCTGCAGATAACGCTCGGCAGAATTGAACAGGTCGGTCATGTCCTGCGGCGTGCCCTCCAGACGCATTTCCTGCACGAAATCGCTGAGCATGCCGTAATGAGCGCTGCCATCTTCATCGAGTGACCAGGTCCGGCCCTCGCCCGCAGCGTTACGCTCTTCCGGCTGGTTGAACGTCACCGCAGTCTTGTTCTGGAAATCAGTGATCTCATCAAAAATGGTTCCGTCAAAGAGCTGGAACGGATACTTCACAGCCTTGTTGGCCGGCACATTGCCACGCGGGCTGGCCTGCGCCGACAAACCATTGGTATCGGTGCCGAAGCCGAAGCCGAACAGCGGTCTCGGGCTCGGCAACTGCGCCCAGATCGCCTTCAGCTCCGCCATCTCGCGAATCAGGCCGGGACCGTTACCCAGACTCGGGTACAGGAAGCCCTGATTCTTCAGGATGCGGCGTGCCTGATCATTGCTGGTGCCACCAAAGGTCCCGTGGGTGGACACGAAGGGATAGGCAATCGGCTGTGCTTCCGCCAGCTCCAGCGCCTGCGTCTTCATCTCCAGCTCGAGATGGTCAATATCGAAAATCAGGCCCTTTTCCATGATCTGCTTGTAGGCAAAGAGCCCCATCGGTGTCATCCAGCGCGCATTGCACTGCTTTTTGGCCGGATAGCACAGCAAGGTACCGCCCGGACGTCCGCCCTGACCAATGAAGGGGCAAAGACCCTCCGGCAGCCCCGTGGTATGCAAACTGGTCATTTCGGCTCCACCCGAATTTCCCCAGAGATACTGGAACGTGGGCGACTCCTCCGGACAGTCATAGGTCGTCCAGAACTCCCCCGTCGGAAGCTCGGCTGACTGCAAATAGCCGAGCGGGGAGATATCGGATGGGCCACCAGTAATCAGGCCGGTGAGCTGGGCGATATCCTGCGAAGGAATACCCCCGGTGTTCTCGCGATTACCGGCATTCAGCACCAGACCATCGAAAATACCGTTGCCGCCAAAGGCATTGTCAAACTCATGAATCGTGATGATCTGACGCACGCCAAGGCCGGTCAGACGCGCCAGCTGCTCTTTGACGCTGTCTTCGCTGCAGGTGTAGGCATTCTCAGTCGCACCCGTGCCCGTTTCCTGAAATGGCTCCTGCTGACGCAACGGGTTGTACTTGAGTTTGCAATCCAGGACGTTGGATATCTCGATGCCGATGACCAGCGCCAGTTTGCCATCGGCAATCACGGAGCGAGCCTCGGCTGGGGACAGCACGATGCGGAACCAGCCTTTGCCACGTCCGCCATACTGCGCGTCGATGTAATCCTGCATGGCATAGAGCGTGCCGACCTGACGTGCGGCATTGTTCATTTCATTGCAGTCGCGCAGTGGGGATTGCGTGACATTGCGCTGCAGTTCGCACAGCGTCTCGTTATCCACTACATCATTGACCATGATGCGCAAACCCGACATCCAGGCGCGCTCCAGCCATTTCCAGTAGATCGCCTCATGCGTGAGGCTGCTGCGTGACGGCCAGTCGGTGAAGGTCGGCCAGCCATCGGTGCTGTGGCCATCAAAGTCGTTGCCGAGCAACGAGCCAACGAGATCGAGCACGCCATTCTCGCCGTGATCGACTTTGCAATCGGCCAGTGCATGAGTCACGCCAAAACGATGGAAAGGATCCCCGTACTGAGCGTTCGCCAGAAAGTTGGTGGCGCTCAAATGCACATGTACATCTGCCATGCCAAGAATACCGCCACTGGCCGTTTCACCCTTGAAGGTTTCACCTGTGACATTGCTATTGGCCTCAGGGAATGTGGCACAGCCGGTCGCTGTCAGCAGACGAAATTGCTCAGCCGTAGCGGTCTCGGCCGGAGCGGCGGACTGCGTCAGGACGGAGTCCGCGCCGACCAGCAGACGCTGTCCGGTTGCCGCGGCATCCAGCGTGAAAATTCTGCCACTGAGCTCCGGCGTCGGATCTTTAAAGTCGCGATAGGCTGCGATTTCAGCAGGTGTCGGCTCACGATCCTGCAAGGGGGGCTGAGCGTAGCTGGTACGATCATTGAGCACCCTGACGGTGATGATGTTGGCATTGGAAGCTGCAGCCAGATCATTCGCTGTGACAGGGGTATTGGCGGCCAGCAGCGAACGATTGCGGGTAAACAGCAAATAGTCACCCAATGCCGACGGCTTGAAATAGAACGCTTCTGCATTACCCAGCGCTGTTGCCGTTGCCGCAAACCGGCCATCGGTTTGCGTCACAAAGCGGTTATTGGCAACCGACTGCAAAACGACACAACGATTATTGAAAGCATAGCGCGTACGCGGCTCAGTGCTGTCAACCTCAGGCGTAGGCGGTGGTGGCGGCCCATCGCCGCCTACGCCTCCGCCAGCGATGCGGGCATCCGGGCTGGGCGAGCAGGCAGCCAGCGCCAGCAAGGTACATAAGAAGACGGAACGAACTGCGGCATGACGGAGCATGGCAACCTCTTTTTATTGTTATCGGCCACTGAAGTGACAATTTTTCTTGTCAGTGAGTTTAGCCCAGAGCCGCGTCATCGGCCATATTTTAATCGCCACAGCTTTGCTGCCAGGCACTGGCGCGCGCTAACATGCCGTCAAGATGACCCTGTCGCTATCAAACCGAGTGAATGTGTCATGAACGATGAGTCATCACTGCCCGAGCCAGCGCCTGCAGAGCCCACAGCGTCAGCCGCGAAGCCGCGCTCGGCGCTGGACATCTCCATGCGTACCGCAGTCCGCAGTGCGCGCGAGCTGGCCGAACGCGCCGGCTCAGCCGCACGCGATGTTGCCGGAGCCGCCAGCGAGACCGCTCGGGAGATCGCCGGCCTTGCCAACGAGACCGCCAAAAGTGTCACCGAAATCGCGAGTGAGACCGCGCGCTCAGCCATACAGATTGCATCCGAAGGTGCACAGGTCGTGGCTCAGCTGGCCGAAGATGGCGCCAAGGTCGCGGCACAGATAGCCGGTGACACCGCCAAGGCTGCCAGCCAGATCGCCAAGGAAGTCGCGCTGCAGATGGCGCAAGCCTACCTGCGCAAATCAACACTGACGCTGGCATTGCCCGAAAGCCTGCTCAACAAGCAGGTCCGGCTGATGGCCAAGCGAAACCCCAGCGTCGATCATGTTGCCGTCTATTGCGGCGATGACCGTCTGACGGTCGCCATTGACGGCCATCAGAACCGTCTGGTGTATACCGTGGAGCTGGAGTTTGACGTGCTCGAATGCAAGATTTCGCGTGACGAGCAATACCTGCGCGTACGCCAGGTCGACGAATCGCTGGATGCACAATTCCGTCAAACCAATCTGGTGGCCAACTGGGCCACACGACAACTGGCTCGCGGCAGCTTTTTCATGGCCAACCGCCTGCCCACACGATCACCAGTCAATCAGATGCTGGAGGATTTATCGGGATTTCGTCGTGAAGGGCCGCGCCTGTGGCGCATCGATCTGCAGAAGTCAGACCTGATTGAGCTACTCAACAACCGCGCCTGGATGGTCGACAAGTTGCTGAGCCTGAGCGACCTCAGCGTCCTGCCCGGCCTGACCACGCTGAAAGACAGCCGTGATCTGCTCATGCAACTGGTCAATCAGTTTGAAATTCGCGACCTGCGTGTACGCCCGGGTCGCCTGGAAGTGCTGGTCGGCATCAACGCAGGCTGACTGTCGCCCACGCTCCGCCGACAGCACGCGCTAGGCTTACAGCCCGCGCGCAGCCAACTTCTTCAGCCCGGCACGAATCGGCGCTTCGAGCGCCTTCTTCACCACCCAGCCAGTACCCGGCAACGCCGAGTCGAAATCGATGGTGTAGTGCAGACGGCAACCATTCTCGGCCGAGTAGAAGCGCATCACGCCATAATGGTTCTTCACCGGCCAGCCACCCTTGCTGATGGTGTATTCGATGACTTCATTGGTCTCGGCTTTGGTCACCGTCTCTTCCAGGACGACGCCGGGTGCAATGGTCATGCGGCGCGTGGAGCCGACACCGTTAACGCCATTCTGACCATCTTTGACGCGCTTGATCTTGGCCGGGAAAATCGCCGAGAGATTTTCGTGCACGGCAAGAAAGCCATAGAGCTTGTCTACGGAGAACGGAAAGGAATGCAGAATTTCAATATGCTGTCTGGCCATGTCACCCTCTTCTGAAAATAGTCATCGTCAGATCTGATCGATGCCCGATGATGCCGGAGCGCCGCCGTGGCGGCAAGCCTCCACGGCATCCGCTCAGATCAGTACGTAGCGATCCAGCGCACGCAGACATTGCTCACGGAGATCTTCGCGCTCATTGGCGAGATGGTGTGCCGCGCCGACAACCTCCGTATAGCCCTCGATAAAGACATGGCTGCGCACGTAGTCGATATTGAAACGCCAGTCGACCGTTTCGTCCTGATCGCCCTGCACCACACTGACCGGATAGCGGCACGCGGGCATGGCCTGCATATGCGCCTCCCAGCTCATCATGCTGCCCAGCCATTGCAAGGGAATCTGGCGATGCTGCAACGGATCTGCATGCCAGAGAAAGTCAAGAAACTGCTGGTCGCTTGAACTGCGCCGGAAATGACGCGGGATCTCGCGCTTGAATCGATGCAGCAGGTGATAGCCCAGCCTGACCTTGCGCCACTGGGCTGGCCTGACCAGCGGAGCCCACAGCTGCACGCGGGCAAAGGCAGGACGCTGGCCGGCCTGAATAGACTGCAGAATATGGTCCAGCAGGATAGCCCCACCGGTGCTTTGCCCTACGGCCAGCCAGGGCCCCGGCATTTCAGGCTTGAGCATGACCAGCACATCACGCAGTACTTCCTGATAATGCGTGAAAGCCTCGATGTCGCAGCGCCCGCCATTCGACAAGCCATGTCCGGGCAAATCATAGGCAACTACGGCATACCCGCGCTCAAGTCCGCGCTGGATCAGATGCGTGAACAATCCGACATGATCGAAATAACCATGCAGAACCAGCAGAGTACCCTTGGCCTTGTCTTTCGGCAGAAATACATGCGTCGCAATGTCGTAGCCAAAAGCCTCAAGCTTGCCGAGAAAATGTGTCGCCGCTGTTGCCTGCACAACACGATCAAAGCCGTAGTGCGCTGCATAATCCTGTAGAACCCCACGCAGCGGAGCCCGCACATTCAGATCAAAGCGAGGCAACGCGGCGCGGGCTTTCTCCGGGGCGAAGGTCATCGCCGGGCTCTTCTTATTGCACCTGCTGACGCAACTCGCCACGGATATAGCGCTCAGTCATCGCATCCAGCGACAGCGCACGGATCTTGCTGGCCTGGCCGGCGCAATTGAAGGCTTCGTAGCGATCGATGCAGACATCACGCATGGCCACAATTGTGTCCTTGAAGAACTTGCGCGGATCGAACTCGGCCGGGTTCAGCGCCATGTGGCGGCGGATCGCGCCGGTCGAGGCCAGACGCAGGTCGGTATCGATGTTGACCTTGCGCACGCCGTGCTTGATGGCTTCCACGATCTGCTCGACCGGCACGCCGTAGGTTTCCTTGATGTCGCCACCGTACTGATTGATGATCGCCAGCCAATCCTGCGGCACACTCGACGAACCGTGCATGACCAGATGCGTGTTCGGAATGCGCTGGTGGATTTCCTTGATGCGGTTGATGTCGAGGATGTCGCCGGTGGGCGGACGCGTGAACTTGTAGGCACCGTGCGAGGTGCCGATGGCGATGGCCAGCGCATCCACGCCGGTGTCCTGCACGAAGCGCGCAGCTTCTTCCGGATCAGTCAGCAGCTGCGAATGATCGAGCACGCCTTCAGCGCCAACGCCATCTTCTTCACCGGCCATGCCGGTTTCCAGCGAACCCAGACAGCCGATCTCGCCCTCCACCGAGACGCCGCAGGCATGCGCCATCTCGACGACGCGGCGAGTCACGCTGACGTTGTATTCGTAGCTGGTTGGGGTTTTGCCGTCTTCGCCGAGCGAACCATCCATCATGACCGAGCTGAAGCCAAGCTGGATCGAACGCTGGCAGATCGCCGGCGAGGTGCCGTGATCCTGATGCATGACCACAGGCACATGCGGAAACTCTTCGATGGCGGCGAGGATGAGGTGGCGCAGGAACGGCGCACCAGCGTACTTGCGGGCACCGGCCGAGGCCTGCACGATCACCGGCGAGTCGGTCTTCGCAGCCGCTTCCATGATGGCGCGCATCTGTTCGAGGTTGTTGACGTTGAACGCCGGCACGCCGTACTGGTTTTCAGCGGCATGATCGAGCAATTGACGCAGGCTGATGAGAGCCATTTGAATTCTCCTGAATAATTATTTTTTAGCCGCGGCTTCAAGCGCGGCAACCGCCGGCAGCACCTTGCCCTCGACGAACTCGAGGAAGGCACCACCACCGGTGGAAATGTAGGACACGCGATCGGCCACGCCGTACTTGTCGATGGCCGCCAAGGTATCACCGCCGCCGGCAATGGAGAAGGCGTCCGATTCGGCGATGGCCAGGCTCAGCGCTTTCGTGCCTGCGCCGAAGGCATCGACCTCGAAGACACCGACCGGGCCATTCCAGAGGATGGTCTTGGCGGCTTTCAGCAGCTCGGCGAACTGCGCGGCGGTCTCCGGGCCGACATCGAGAATCATGTCGTTCGGACCGACATCAGCCACAGCCTTGACCACCGGGGTAGCGGCCTGCACGAACGCGAAGAAGTCATCGATCGGACCGGTGACCTCAGCAACCACGACATCGGTCGGCAGCGGCACGCTGACCTTGGCGGCGATGGCACGGGCGGTATCGAGCAGATCGTGTTCGCACAGCGACTTGCCGACCGGGAAGCCGGCGGCCGCGAGGAATGTGTTGGCGATGCCGCCACCGACGATGAGCTGGTCGCAGAGCGTGCTCAGCGAGGTCAGCACATCAAGCTTGGTGGAGACTTTCGAGCCGGCCACGATGGCGGCCATCGGGCGCGATGGCTTGTCCAGCGCCTTGCCCAGCGCGTCCAGTTCGGCGGCCAGCAGCGGACCGGCGGCAGCGACCTTGGCGAACTGGGCGACGCCGTGCGTCGAGCCTTCGGCGCGATGGGCAGTGCCGAAGGCATCCATCACGAAGACATCACAGAGGGCCGCGTATTTCTGCGTCAGCTCATCGAGATTTTTCTTCTCGCCCTTGTTGAAGCGCACGTTCTCCAGCAGCACAACCTGACCCGGTTCGACCGCGACACCATCGAGGTAGTCAGCGATCAGCGGCACGGCCTGGCCGAGCTTGGCGGAGAGCCATTCAGCGACCGGCTTCAGCGAGTTTTCTTCGCTGTATTCGCCCTCAACTGGGCGGCCGAGGTGCGAGCAGACCAGCACGGCAGCGCCCTTTTCCAGCGCCAGCTTGATGGTCGGCAGCGAGGCTACGAGGCGGGCATCGGAACGGATGATGCCGTTCTTGACCGGCACGTTGAGGTCTTCGCGGATCAGCACGCGCTTGTTGCGCAGGTCTAGGTCGGTCATTTTCAGGACGGTCATTTTTGGGTTCCCTTTTCTTTCAATAAACGGTTCGGCCTCCCTGCCGTGGGTGGGTGGATGTGCTGCTCGGAATCGCTCAAGCCGTCCATGGGCGCTCTTCTCGCGCCATCCATGGCGCGAAAGGTTCCTCCGCAGTACATCCACCCACCCACGCCAGAGAGACAGCGTCAATTTTCTTTTGACAGTCGGTGGCGCACCCCACGACCGTCAGCTCACCTGTCTCAGTCGGTGGTACTTCCAACGACCGTCTCTCATCCGATGCCGCGCGGCACTCCGATCGTGAGCACCTCGCGCTTGCGCTTGGCACTGATCGAGTGCGTTGGCTGCGGAGCACTACCGCAACAAAGTTAGTGCCGCACACAAATCCAGCAGCCGATTCGCATAGCCCCACTCATTGTCGTACCAGGCAAATACCTTGGCCTGATTGCCGACCACTTCGGTCTGTGTCAAATCCAGAATCAGCGATTCGGTGCGATGGTTGAAGTCCGCCGACACCAGCGGTTCTTCGTTGATAGCCATCCAGCCCGCGCCACTGCCGGCGGCATATTTACGCAGGCCGGCATGCAACAAATCAACGGTCAGCGGGCGGCTCATCTGTACAGTCAGATCAATGGCAGCGACATTCACGGTGGGCACGCGCAGCGAATAGCCACCGAGCTTGTCGGCCAGCGCCGGGAATATCTTGCGCGCCACGCCGAGCGCGCTGGAGGTGGTCGGGATCATGTTCTGTGCGCCGGCACGACCACGACGCGGGTCACGGTGGACATGATCGAGCAGGACCTGATCCGAGGTGTAGGCGTGAATTTCGGTCATCAGCGCTGACTCGATGCCAGTCATTTGCTCGAACGCCTGCAGCAGCGGGCAGAGCGCGTGCGAGGTGCAGCTAGCGGCGGAAATGACGCGATGCTCGGGGCGCAGATCAGCATCGTTGACGCCATGCACGATGATGGCATCGGCGCTGTCGAACGGGGCAGCACCGATGATGACGCGAGCCGCCCCGGCTTCGAGGTGGCGTGCAGCCTGAGCATGAGCGCGGAACTGGCCGGTGCATTCAAGCACGACATCAACGGCCAGATGACGCCAAGGCAGCTTCTCGGGATGCGGCTCGGCGTAGAGTGCGATGCGCTGGCTGCCGACACGGAGGATGCGATCCTCGAGCACGACCTCGCCGGGAAAACGGCCGTGGGTGGTGTCGTAGCGCAGCAGGTGCAGCAGCGCTTCCGGCTCGCCGAGGTCGTTGATGGCCACGATCTGCAGCGGGTGGCGCTCACCCGCTTCGATCAGCGCGCGCAGCACATGGCGGCCAATCCGGCCGAAGCCATTGATGGCAACGCGCAAGGTCATGTCCGGCGACTCGCCGTTGAAGTCCTGCTCAGGCCAGCCCTTTGACGGCGGCGACGACGGCATCGGCAGTGATGCCGAAGTGTTTGTACAGGTCGCCGGCCGGAGCCGATTCGCCGTAGGTGGTCATGCCAATCACGGCACCATCGAGACCGGTGAAGCGATACCAGTAGTCGCTGATCGAGGCTTCGACGGCGACGCGCTTGCGCACGGCCAGCGGCAGCACCTGCTCACGATACGCAGCATCCTGCTTGAGGAAAGTATCTGGCGATGGCATGGAGACGACACGCACGCCGAGGCCATCGGCGGTGAGCTGATCCGCGGCTGCCTGAGCCACCGATACTTCCGAGCCGGCAGAGATCAGAATCACATCCACGTTGGTGGCATCGCGCAACACATAGCCGCCACGGGCGATGTCGGCGATCTGCTGTGCCGTGCGGGTCTGATGCGGCAGGTTCTGGCGCGAAAACACGAGCGCGGTCGGGCCATCTTTGCGCAGCAGAGCTTCACGCCAGGCGACGGCGGACTCGACGGTATCGGCCGGACGCCAGGACGTCAGGTTCGGCGTCTGACGCAGACTGGCGAGCTGTTCGACCGGCTGGTGCGTCGGGCCGTCTTCACCGAGGCCGATGGAGTCGTGGGTATAGACGTGGATGGCGCGCTGCTTCATGAGCGCTGCCATGCGCAGGGCATTGCGGGCGTACTCCATGAACATCAGGAAGGTCGCGCCGTAGGGCACGAGGCCGCCGTGCAGAGCGACGCCGTTCATGATCGCGCTCATGCCGAATTCGCGCACGCCGTAGTACACATAGTTGCCGTCGGCGTGATCCTGCACACCCTTGCAGCCCTTCCACAGCGTCAGGTTGGAACCGGCGAGGTCAGCCGAGCCGCCGAGCATTTCCGGCAGCAGCGGGCCGAAGGCATTGAGCGTGTTCTGCGAAGCCTTGCGCGAGGCAATGGTTTCGGCCTTGGCGTCGCAGGCGGCGATCCACTCGTTGGCCTTGGCGGTGAAGTCGGCAGGCAGGTCACCGGCGAGGCGGCGCTTGAGTTCGGCGGCCAGCGCCGGGTGGGCCTTGGCATAGGACGACCAGAGGCCGTCCCAGTTCTGCTCCAGGGCGTCGCCCTTGGCGCGACCGTCCCAAGCATCGTAGATGTCTTGCGGCACCACGAACGGGGCGTGCGTCCAGCCCAGCGCTTCGCGGGTGAGCGCGATCTCGGCATCACCCAACGGCGCGCCGTGGCAATCTTCCTTGCCCTGCTTGTTGGGCGAGCCAGCGCCGATCACGGTCTTGCACAGAATCAGGGTCGGGCGTGCGCCGTCGGCCTGAGCCTCCAGCGTGGCGGTGCGGATGGCGTCGCTGTCGTGGCCGTCGATGGGGCCGATGACCTGCCAACCGTAGGACTGGAAGCGCTGCACGGTGTCGTCGGTGAACCAGCCTTCGACTTCGCCGTCGATGGAGATGCCGTTGTCGTCGTAGTAGGCGATGAGCTTGCCGAGGCCGAGCGTGCCGGCGAGCGAACAGACTTCGTGCGAGATGCCTTCCATCAGGCAGCCGTCACCGAGGAAGCAATAGGTGAAGTGATCGACCACCGGGAAGCCGTCGCGGTTGAACTGGGCAGCAAGAGTCTTCTCGGCGAGCGCCATGCCGATGGCATTGGCGATGCCCTGGCCGAGCGGGCCGGTCGTGGTTTCGATGCCGGGCGCATAGCCGAACTCGGGGTGGCCCGGCGTGCGGCTGTGCAGCTGACGGAACTGCTTGAGGTCATCGATGCCGAGGTCAAAGCCGGTCAGGTGCAGCAGCGCGTATTGCAGCATGGAGCCGTGGCCGTTGGAGAGCACGAAGCGGTCGCGATTGGCCCAGCCCGGATTGCTCGGGTTGTAGCGCATGAACTGGCGCCACAGCACTTCGGCGATGTCAGCCATGCCCATGGGCGCGCCGGGGTGGCCGGAATTGGCCTTCTGCACGGCATCCATGGCAAGGGCGCGGATGGCATTGGCGTAGTGGCGTTGATTCAGCGGCAGCGCGGGCATGCAGTAGCTCCAGTCGGCTCGGGCGCAAACCGTCAGGGCACGGTCTGCGCGAAAGGCGCAATTTTCACCGATTACAGGGCTCGGGGGCAAACGACTTGACACCTAAACTCCATCAACAGTTATCTATATTTATATATTTTGATATTTAATCGGTGCCCCGCTACACTCTCGCCCCATGAGCACTTTCTTGACCACAGCCGAATCGACACCGGCCAATCCGCTGGATCACCTGGCCAACCTTGCCTGGGCGGCTGGCGATCGCCTGCGTCTGGGCGTGCTGCGCGTGCTCGCTCGCGATGCCTTTGGCGTGCTCGAGCTGTGCCAGCTCTTCGACATCAAGCAGCCATCGATGAGCCATCACCTGAAAATCCTGTCGGAAGCCGGGCTGGTGGTGCATCGCCGCGAAGGCACGAATCTTTATTACCGTCGTGCACCGGCACCGTCGGCACTGGTCGCCGAATTGTTCTGTGCGCTCGATGCCACGCAGATGGATGCGCTGACCAGTCAACGCCTGGAAGCCGTGCAGGCCACCCGCGCCGAGGCCAGCCGGCGCTTCTTTGCCCAGTTCGGGCAGGAGTATCGCGAGCATCAGGACCTGATTGCCCGCCTTGCCGATTACGGCCCGCGAGTGGTCGAGCGCGCCACGGCACTGGGCCTGAATGGCGTGATTCTGGAGATCGGCCCCGGTGGCGGCGAACTGCTGCCTGAGCTGGGCAGCATTGCCGAGACCGTGATTGCGCTGGATGTGAGCGCCGAGATGCTGGCGCAGGCGCAGCGATACGCAGCGCAACAGAACGCCAACAACATTCGCTTTGTGCATGGCGACACCACCAGCGTACAAGCATCCGGCCTGCCGTTGGCGGATGTCGTCGTGATGAACATGGTGCTGCACCACACCGCCCGACCCGCCGACATCTTTCAGGATGTGGCCCGCCTGCTCGCGCCCGGTGGCAGCTTTCTGCTCACCGAGTTGTGCGACCACAGCCAGGGCGAAAAGGCACGGGAAGTCTGCGGCGATGTTTGGCCCGGCTTCCACCCGGACACGCTCACGAGCTGGGCGCTGGCCGCCGGACTGGTGCCGGCACGCGAAGAATATCAGGCGCAGCGCAACGGCTTCCGCTTGCAGCTGCGCGAATTTACCCAACCGGTCAGCGCCACGACCGTCACATCCATTGCATTGAACTGAGCAGGAAATCCGCATGAGCGAATACAGCATCTTCACCTCGGAATCCGTTTCCGAAGGCCACCCGGACAAGATGGCCGACCAGATCTCGGACGCCATTCTCGACGCCATCATCGTGCAGGACCCGTTTGCCCGCGTGGCTTGCGAAACGCTGGTGAAGACCGGTGTTGCGATGGTCGCCGGCGAAGTGACCACGACCGCCGTCGTCGATTACGAGAGCATCATCCGCAAAGTCATTCTCGACATCGGCTATGACTCGTCGGATGTCTGTTTCGACGGCAAAACCTGTGGCGTGCTCAACCTGCTCGGCCAGCAATCGCCGGACATCAATCAGGGCGTGGATCGCGCCAAGCCGGAAGATCAGGGCGCGGGCGACCAGGGCCTGATGTTCGGCTATGCCAGCAACGAAACCGAGCTGCTGATGCCGGCCCCGATTCTGTACTCGCACCGTCTCGTCGAGCGTCAGGCGCAGGCGCGCAAGTCCGGCGAGCTGGCCTTCCTGCGCCCGGATGCGAAGTCGCAGGTCACCTTCCGCTATGCCGATGGCAAGCCGGTCGCGGTCGAGGCCGTGGTGCTGTCCACCCAGCATTCGCCGGATGTCAGTGATGAAACGCTGCGTGAAGGCGTGATGGAGCTGATCATCAAGCAGGTGCTGCCGGCCGAGTGGCTGAACAAGGACACCAAGTTCTTCATCAACCCGACTGGCCGTTTCGAGATTGGCGGCCCGATGGGCGATTGCGGCCTTACCGGGCGCAAGATCATCGTGGACAGCTACGGCGGCATGGCTCGTCACGGCGGCGGCGCGTTCTCCGGCAAGGATCCATCCAAGGTTGACCGCTCGGCCGCTTACGCCGGTCGCTATGTGGCGAAGAACATCGTGGCGGCCGGCCTCGCCGACCGTTGCGAAATTCAGGTGTCGTATGCCATTGGCGTGGCCGAGCCGACCTCAGTGTCGATCAACACTTTCGGCACCGGCAAGCTCAGCGATGACCGCATCGTGCAACTGGTGCGCGAGCACTTCGAGCTGCGCCCCTACGGCCTGACCCGCCAGCTCGATCTGCTGCATCCGATCTATGGCCCGACGGCTTCGTATGGCCACTTCGGCCGCAATCCGTTCGAGCGCAGCTACGATTACAGCGTCTGGGAAAATGGCCGCAAGGTCGTCAAGACGCACAAGGCCACGGCGTTCACCTGGGAGCGCACCGACAAGGCTGAGGCGCTGCGGGCTTCTGCCGGGCTGTAAGCGCAGGCAGGTAAGCTGTAACCCCAGTACCGTTTTAAAAAGCCGCTCCGTGCTTCCGCGCCGAGCGGCTTTTTCATGCTTGCCTATTCGCTGATTCTCCGCAAAGCTCGCGACTACGCATCCTGCCCCCAGAAGCAGCGAGCCCAGAAAAGCGAGGAAGTCCTATGCGTCGATCCGGACGCCGTTACCGCAGTGGCCGTGCCGCTGAACATTACGATGTGATTGTGATTGGCTCCGGCATTGGCGGGCTCAGCCTGGCCGCGCTGATGACCAAGCTCGGCAAGCGCGTCTGCGTGCTGGAGCAGCACTATACCGCCGGCGGCTTCACGCACAGCTACGAGCGCGAAGGCTTCGAGTGGGATGTCGGCGTGCACTACATCGGCGAGGTGCACAAACCGCACAGCACGCTGCGTCGCCTCTTTGATGTCATCAGCGATGGCGCACTGAAGTGGGCACCCATGGACGCGGTCTATGACCGCATCATCATCGGCGACCGTCGTGTCGATTTCACCGCCGGCCGAGGCGCACTGGCCGACAACCTCATCGCCCAATTCCCCGCCGAAGAGGCCGCTATTCGCCGCTACATTGAGCTGATTGACGAAACCGCCGGCGCTGCCCAGAAATTCTTTGCCGGCCAGGCCATGCCGCGCTGGCTGGGCCGGACCTATCAGGCCGCCCGCCCGATGCTGGTGCCGAAAAACTGCTTCCGCTGCGTGCGCGAGGTGCTGGAAGAGCTGACGCAGGATCAGGAGCTGATCGGCGTGCTCACCGGCCAGTGGGGCGACTACGGCATGGTTCCGCGTGATGCCTCCTTCCTCATGCATGCCACGGTGGTGAAGCATTACTTCGGCGGCGGCAGCTATCCGGTTGGCGGCTCGTGGATGATCCCGGACACCATCGTGCCGGTGATCCGCGCCGGTGGCGGCGAGGTCTTCACCTACGCCAAAGTTGAGGAGATCGTCATCGAGAAGGGTCGTGCCACCGGCGTGCGGATGGCCAACGGCGATGTCCTGCGAGCCGACCAGATCGTCAGCTCCGCTGGGGCACGCGTGACTTACGAGCAGCTGCTACCGGTGGCGCTGCGCGAGTCGCTGGGCTATCCGGCCAAGCTCAAGCAGGTGAAGACCTCGGGCGCGCATCTGTGCATCTATGCCGGCTTCAAGGGCACGGCCGCCGAGCTGGGCTTGCCCAGAACCAATTTGTGGATCTATCCGAACGAGCATCACGAGGCCAATGTCGAGGCCTTTCAGGCCGATGTGAACGCGCCCTTCCCCATGCTCTATGTGTCGTTTCCGTCTGCGAAAGATCCAGAGTGGGACAGCAATTATCCCGGCAAGAGCACCGTGGAGGTGCTAACCATGGCGCCGTGGGAATGGTTCGAGAAATGGCAGGACACGACCTGGGGCCAGCGCGGCGAGGACTACGATGCCTTCAAGGCCGGTCTGCAGGAGCGTCTGCTTGAAGCCCTGTTCAAGGAGCTGCCGCAGCTGCGGGAGGCGCTGGTCTATGCCGAGCTGTCGACGCCACTGTCTACGGCCTGGTTCGGCAACTATCCGCAGGGCGAGATTTACGGGCTGGATCACGATGTGGAGCGCTTCCGTCAGACCTGGCTACACCCCATCACACCAATTCCAGGACTGGCGCTGACCGGGCAGGATGTGGTCACGGCCGGCGTCGGCGGCGCGCTCATGGGCGGCATGCTCACCACCTGCGCGCTCATGGGCCGCAAGGCAGGCCAGGTCATGGATCTGCTCAAGCACTGGCAGCCACAACAGGAGCAACCGGCATGACACATCCTACGGAGGCTTTTCGGGCACGCTACCGGGCTGGCATCAGTCCGCGCTACTCCGGCCCGCTGCATGCGCTCTGGGTCGCCAGCATCGGCATCGCAACGATGATTTATGCGACGAGCCAGCTCAGCGAGGTGGCGGCACTGGAATGGCTGGTGCTGCTGTTCACGCTGCTGCTCGGCAATGTCGGCGAATACAGCATCCACAAGAAGCTCGGGCACCAGAAACTGGGCGGGCCGGCGAAACTGTTCTACCAGCGCCATACCGGTGACCACCACAGCTTCTTCACCGAAAACAACATGCTCTGGGCCACTTCACGGGACTGGCGTGTGGTGCTGTTTCCAGGCTGGCTGATTCTGGTGGTGATTGCAGTCATCGGCCTGCCGGGCTATTTCGCGCTGGGCTCGCTGGTCAGTACCAATGCCGGAGCGCTCTGGCTGACCGGCATCGTGGGCACGTATCTGCTCTACGAACTGGTGCACTTCAGCGATCATCTGCCGGACGGGCACTGGCTGCACCGGCTGGTGCCGGGTCTGGGCACGATGGCCGCCCTGCATCGCATTCATCATGACCGGGCACGCATGACGGCGGTGAACTTCAACCTCACCTTCCCGCTGACCGACTGGCTGCTGGGCACGCTGGCCTGGCCCGAGCGCACCGGCCAGCACTGACACGCGCTGGCCAGATCAAACTCAGGACAAGGCAGCAGCCGACTGGAACAGCTTGGCTGCGCCCTGCCGGACTTCCCACGAAGCGGCTGCCTGCACACCGGTATCGGCCTTGGTACGGTCATCGACGAACCAGTAATCCACCTGTGTGCGCTCGCGACCGAACTCGATGACGGCAAAGCCGTTGGCAAAGCCTTCATGGTATTTGACCCAGCTGTTGGCCAGTGCCAGATTGGCCTCGAAGGTCGGATTGATGAGCGCGCTGAGCGGGCCGATGCCGAGACCCTCCAGCGTTTCCGACAGCCCCGGCGAAGTCACTGACGGACAGATGAATTCGACGGCAACCGAATTGCCATCGACGATGTAATCACCCGGACGCGAAGGCACTTCGGCGGCAAACGACTCGTGATAATCCCCGGTCAGCACCACCACGTTCTGCACCTGCTCCATGACCGCCATCATTTCCTGCTGCTCGGCGCGATAGCCGTTCCAATCCTCCACCGTGAGCGTCGCCGGCAAGGGTGGCAGCGTGCCATCGGCCGGGTCCAGTGCCGCTTCCAGCACGGCAGGCAGGGCGGCACCGAGAATGAAGGGATAGAACGGCACTTGGTTGCTCAGTACTTTCCAGCGCGCGCTGCTGGCGACCAGGCCGGCTTTCAGCCAGGCCTTCTGCTCGGCACCGAGGATGGTACGCGTCGGACTGTCCACCGCCGGATCAACGGAGCCATAGCCGACAATCGCGTTGCTCGGCTGCTGATCACGATACAGGCGCGTATCAATCGCCCAGAGATCAACCAGATCACCGAACTGCATGCGACGCCAGGCGCGCAACGGATCCGTGGCAGAGAACGGGCGCAGCGGCAGCCATTCGCGCCAGGCTTGCAGACCGGCGGCGAGACGATCGACAAAGGCACCCTCGCTGGCATCGTGATTTTCCGCACCCTCACGCCACCAGTCATTGGCAATTTCGTGGTCGTCATAGATTGTGATGAATGGGTGTCGGGCATGCAGCTTCTGCAAGTCAGGATCGCTGCGATACTGGCCATAGCGGGTCCGATACTCGGCCAGCGTGATGATTTCCTTGGGCGGATTGTGCACACGACCGAAAGTGGCACCGGGCGTCGGCACCGGACCATAGCTGGTGCCGAATTCGTAGATGTAGTCGCCCATGTGCAGGACGGCCTCGATATCGTTGCGCTCGGCCAGATGACGATAGGCACCGAAGAAGCCGAACTCGTATTCGGCACAGGTCACCATGCCGAAGCGCAGTGCCGCCGGCGATGCGCTCAGCGCCGGCGCAGTACGCATGCGACCGACCGGCGACACGCCATCACTGGTGCGAAAGCGGTACCAGTAGCTGCTGCTCGGCTGCAGGCCGGTGACATCGACATGAATGGTGTGATCGCGAGTCGCTGCCGAATTGAGCCGGCCCGACTGCACCAGCGTCTTGAAATCGGCGGCCGTCGCCACCTCCCAGAAAACCTCGGTGGCCGCACCTTTGCCGGAGCCGGGCAAGGCATCGTTGGCCGGTGTCACGCGCGTCCAGATCACCACGGCATCGGGCAGCGGCTCACCAGAGGCAACGCCATGGCGAAAGCGTTTGGCAGGATCACCCGTCGTCGTGCCGGGGGCCGGCGTGCCCGGGCTGTTGCTGACGGCATCCGTACCGCAACCGGGAGCCACCACCGTGACCGCGGAGGCACCGAGCAGGCTGAGCATTTGGCGACGCGAGAGTCTGGGCTGATGCATGATCTGTACTCTGGGTTCTTGTTCTTATGGTTTAGGCTGTAAGCATGACTTCCTGGTCGCAGCTTAACCAAGGATGCCTCAAGATGACAATTTCATGACCACGGTGCACCCATGCCCCCGATAGCCACCACCATTCTTCTGCTCGTGCTCTCCAACATCTTCATGACCTTCGCCTGGTACGCGCACTTGCGCACGCTGCCGGGCAAGCCGCTGTGGATAGCCATCGCCGTGAGCTGGGGCATCGCCCTGTTTGAATACATCCTGATGGTGCCAGCCAATCGCCTCGGCCATACCGTGCTGAGCCTGAGTCAGCTGAAGATCATGCAGGAGGCCATCACCTTGCTGGTGTTTGTGCCGTTTGTGGTGATTTTCATGAAGGAGCCACTGAGGCTGGATTTTCTCTGGGCAGGACTGTGCCTGATGGGCGCGGTGTATTTCATGTTTCGCAGCTGAGACCTGCACTGGCAGGGATACCGTCAGTGCAGGTCTCAGATCACATGCGATAAATCAGACCCGCCTGAAGAATGGGGAGGACCTTGTATTTCCTGAGCTCATCTTCGATTTTGCGCTCTTCGGCCTGCTCCAGACCGAAACAGGTACCACTCGAGGTGCCGCTGTTACAGCGAATATCAACACTGACATCCGGCTCGCCTGCATACATCGCGCCGACACTGAAGTGATAGCCGAGACCGGTACTCAGGAGCGATGACTCAAAGCCCAGTGTCACAGCGGGCGCAAGGCTTTCCGCAAAGCCTCCCTTAACACGCACGGAGCTGACTTGCGGATTGGCCGGATCCTGGTAGTCATCCGCCGTCAGATCGAAATTACTTTGCTGATTGATCACACCCGCCGACAACCTGAAGCTACCGCCGAAAGGTGCCCAATTCAAAAATGCCTGAGGGTTTTTCAACTGGATATCGCCGCGATATGTCGCTGTATCCGTCTTTACATCTTTGACTGAATAATCCAGCGCGGTGTAGCCCGCCGTCATCGCCAGATAGGGTGTGAAGCCCCATTGCACAGTCGCACCCACACCGGCCAGGCCTATCTGAGGCACCACGCCGAATGTGGCAGCCTGCGCACTTGCTGCCAGGCCAGCCAGGACGGTAGCGATTAGTAAACGGCTCATGAGTTACTCCCGATAATTCGTGCGCAAAAGTTAGCACAAGTCGCTACCTGAGCCCGCGACTGTAAAACAAAGATGGCACAATAAATACAATATCGAAATATTTGGATATTAAGCCCACCACCGTTATACTGCGCGCCTGTCCGGCCTTCGAGGGGCGCTGCAGCGGGTGTTTTCCCCATGAAAACCCACCGTCAGGCTCGATCGCACTCATCTTCAACGGCGCCCGTTCACCCCGGAGTATTTCCCGATGAACGCTCAAGTCCATTTCGCCGATTTCAAAGTTCGTGACATCAGCCTCGCCGCCTATGGCCGCAAGGAAATCATCCTCGCCGAAGCCGAAATGCCGGCGCTGATGGGCCTGCGTGCGCGCTATGCCCCGACACAGCCACTGGCCGGTGCGAAGATCATCGGCTGTATCCACATGACTATCCAGACTGCCGTGCTGATCGAGACGCTGGTCGCGCTCGGTGCCGAAGTGCGCTGGTCGTCGTGCAATATTTTCTCCACGCAGGATCACGCAGCAGCAGCCATTGCCGCCGCTGGCGTGCCGGTGTTCGCCTGGAAGGGCCAGACCGAAGAAGAGTTCTGGTGGTGCATCGAGCAGACCGTGCTCAGCGAAGGCAAGCCCTGGGCCGCCAACATGATTCTCGATGACGGCGGCGATGTCACCGGCCTCATCCATCAGAAGTACCCGCAGATGCTGGAGACGATCCACGGCATCACCGAGGAGACCACGACGGGCGTGATGCGCCTGATCGAGATGGCTGCACGCGGCGAGCTGAAAGTGCCGGCGATCAACGTCAACGACTCGGTCACCAAGTCCAAGAACGACAACAAGTTCGGCTGCCGCCACTCGCTCAACGACGCCATCAAGCGCGGCACCGACATGCTGCTCATGGGTCGTCGCGCGCTGGTCATCGGCTATGGCGATGTGGGCAAGGGCTCGGCCGCGTCGCTGCGTCAGGAAGGCATGATCGTGCGTGTTACCGAAGTCGATCCGATCTGCGCCATGCAGGCTTGCATGGATGGCTTCGAGCTGGTCTCGGCCTACAACAACGGCGTCGTCACCGGTCGCGATGAAGACGTGAATGCGCGCCTGCTCGGCGAAACCGACCTGATCGTGACCACCACCGGCAACGACAAGGTCTGCGACAGCGCCATGCTGCGCGCGCTGAAGAACGGCGCCGTGGTCTGCAACATCGGCCATTTCGACACCGAAATCGACACCGCTTTCATGCGCAAGAACTGGGTCTGGGACGAAGTGAAGCCGCAGGTACACAAGGTCTATCGCGTGGCTGCCGGCAGCGAAGCCAACCCGACCGACCCAAACTACCTGATCCTGCTCTCGGAAGGTCGTTTGGTGAACCTCGGCAACGCCACCGGTCATCCGTCGCGCATCATGGACGGCTCGTTTGCCAACCAGGTGCTGGCGCAGATTCACCTCTACGGCGAGCGTTTTGCCGATCTGCCGTCCGCACAGAAGCCGGGCAAGATTCGCGTTGAAGTGCTGCCCAAGAAGCTCGACGAAGAAGTGGCTGCGGCCATGGTCGCCGGCTTCGGTGGCGTCATGACCAAGCTCACCAGCGCGCAGGCCGAATACATCGGTGTGCCGGTGGATGGCCCGTTCAAGCCGGAAGCTTACAAGTACTGATCATGAGCCATTTCAGCATTGAATTTTTCCCGGCCAAGACCGATGTCGGCGCCGAGAAGCTGCGTGATGTTGCACGACGCCTCGGCGCTCTCGGTCCCGAATTCTTTTCGGTGACCTACGGTGCCGGTGGCTCCACGCGTGATCGTACGCTGGGCACGGTCAGGGATGTACTGGCGCTGGGCTACGATGTCGCCCCGCACCTGTCCTGCATCGGCGACAGCAAGGATGAAGTCGGCGAGCTGCTCGACCTGTACCGCTCGCAAGGCGTGAAGCGCATCGTGGCGCTGCGCGGCGACCTGCCCTCGGGCATGGGTCGCGGCTTGGGCGAGCTGCCGTTTGCGGCAGATCTGGTGCGCTACATCCGCGAACGCCATGGCGACCATTTCAGCATTGAAGTGGCCGCCTACCCCGAATCGCATCCGCAGTCGGCTGACCTGGCGACCGAGGTCAAGCACTTCGTGGCCAAGGCCAATGCCGGCGCAGACAGTGCCATCACCCAGTACTTCTTCAATGCCGACTGCTACTTCCACTTCGTGGAGCGCGTGCGCGCGGCGGGCTGCGACATTCCGGTGATCCCCGGCATCATGCCGATCACCAATTTCGCCAACCTCGTGCGCTTCTCGGATGCCTGTGGCGCCGAGATTCCGCGCTGGATCCGCAAGCAGGTCGCCAGCTTCGGTGATGACAGCGTCAGCATCCAGCAGTTCGGCGAAGAAGTGATTACCCGCCTGTGTCGCCAGCTGCTTGATGGCGGCGCGCCGGGTCTGCACTTCTACAGCATGAACCTGGTCGAACCGACGCTCGCCCTGTGGCGAAATCTGGGCCTGCCCGAGGCTCGTTAAGCGCACGTGCTTGTACCGCAAAGGCAGGTCTGCTAATTGAGCAGACCTGCCTTTTGTTTTTTCGGGAATGCTTATGCGTCGCTCGCCCCTTGCTCTTGCCGCTGCAGCCAGCCTGCTCAGTGCCTGCCAGAGCGCGCCGCCAAAACCGGTACAGCCTTTTTTCGTTGCCGGTCTGCCAGTCTCGCTGCTGCAGCCTCATGGTGGCTTTCGCCTCGATCAGCCGGTGCGCTATCCCGCATTGACGCGCTATGCATCACTGGCCAGCCGCGCCCCGCAGTACGGCTTGATGGCCAACCCCGATCCGGAACAACCCGCTTTTGCCGTGCAATCGCTGGACAAGCTCTTTCGCGTCAGCCATCAGGTCAATGCCGAATTCTTGCGCCAGCTTCAGGCCAATGCACCAGCACTGGCCTCACAAACATCCGCAGCCGCCAAAGCAGCCTGGCGCTTCGATGTCCGTCGTGTGGCCATTTTCGGCAAGGATGTCGGCAACACCCGCTGCGAAGCCATGTGGTTCATGCGCGCCGATCTCGTTGACGACACGGGCGCGCTGCTGTGGAGCAGCGGCTTTGCCAACAGCCGCCTCAATGACAAGGTCGGCTACAGCTGCGCGCGCATCGGCACAGATCCGATTTATGCCGCACAAGTCGTTCAGGCTGCATTGAATGGAGCCGTCACCGACATCATCAGAAAAGTGGTGAGCTCGCCATGAAAGCCTTCGCACACATTGGTCTTGCCATCTCGATTTTTTCCACACTGGCCCCTGCTGCGCTGGCCGCTACGCCTGCACCAGCAGTGACGGGTGATGCCGCTCTGGCGGCGATAGCACAGCGCCAGGCCACACCGGAAGCTGCCACGGGTCGCTACCCGCTCAGTGTTGCGCAAGGCCGCCGGGGCATGGTGGTCACGGCGCATCCACTGGCCACAGAGGCGGCGCTGGTCATGTTGCGCGCCGGGGGATCGGCCGCGGATGCCGCCGTGGCAGCGCAGGCTGTGCTCGGTCTGGTCGAGCCACAATCGTCCGGCTTCGGCGGCGGCGGCTTTCTGCTTTACGCCAGCCGCGGAGAAGTGACCGCGATTGATGGCCGCGAGACGGCACCAGCCGCCGCGACCGCGTCTCGCTTCCTGAGCGCCGACAACACGCCGATGCGCTTCAACGATGCCCTCGCCCAGGCCCGCGCGGTCGGCATCCCCGGCGCTGTCGCGGCACTGGCCGAGGCACACCGGCGCTGGGGGCGACTGCCCTGGTCCGTACTGCTGGCGCCGGCAATCAAGCTCGCCGAGCGCGGTGCACCGGTATCCGATCGCCTGTCCCGGCTGAGCAGGCAGGACGCCTTGCTGGCGAAAAGCAGCAGCACCGCCAGCTACTTTCTCGATGCTTCCGGTCAGGCCTGGCGCCCCGGCACGAAGCTGAAAAACCCGGCCTATGCGCAACTGCTGAGAGCCTTGGCCAAGGCCGGGCCGGCAGCGTTTTATCAGGGCAAGCTGGCGGCGGCATTTGTCAGCCAGCTGCAAGTCGCCGGCAGCGACATCACGCTCAATGACTGGCAGGGTTATCGTGCCACGGTCAGCCCGGCACTATGCCGGTCGCTGAGCTGGGCAACAGAAAATGGCCGCATCTGCTCCGCCCCACCACCCTCGGGCGGCCTGACCGTACTGGAAAACATCCTGCTGATGACGCAGGCCAACCCCGCCCTGCCCCCGGATCATGCGCTGCTCGAAGCCGAACGCCTGGCCTTTGCCGATCGCCAGCGCTACAGCGCCGATCCCGCCTTCGTGCCAGTCCCGGTCGATGGCCTGCTCGACATGGCGTATCTGCAAGCGCGCGCAGCACTGATCGGTGAGAGCGCTGCCGGCACCGTGATTGCCGGCACCGTCACGCCCACCCTTGCCTTCGCCACCGACAAGCAGGTACTGGAGCACGGCACCAGCCACTTCGCCATTGCAGATGCCCGTGGTCACTGGCTGGCCATGACCAGCTCCATCGAAGACGCCTTCGGCAGCCGCCTGATGATCAACGGTGTGATGATGAACAACCAGCTCACCGACTTCAGCTTCGTGCCCGAGCAGGACGGCCTGCCGGTGGCGAATCGTGTGGCCGCCGGCAAGCGCCCGCGCAGCGCCATGTCACCGACCTTCGTGCTGAATGCCGCCGGCCAGCCCGTGCTTAGCGTCGGCTCGCCCGGCGGCAGCCGCATCATCGGCTTCAATACCGGCGTGATTGCACGATGGCTGCGCGGCGAGCACGATGCCGGGGCACTGGTCAGCGCCGCACATGCGTTGAATCGCAATGGCTTCACCGAACTGGAGAACGGCTTCCCGGCGGAGCGCCGTACGGACTTACTGGCACGCGGCCATGACATCCGCGATGTCGACATGGCCAGCGGCCTCGGCGTCATCGTGCGGCAAAAGCAGGGCCAGAAGCAGAGCCTGCAAGGCGCTGCCGATCCCCGCCGCGAAGGTCGCGCCGCGGGCTATTGATTGTTGAGAGAGAGACCACCATGCCCCTGCACCGCCAGATATTCATCGCCCTCATCGTCGGCATTCTGCTCGCCGCCGGACTGACTTATGTTGAGCCGGCAACAAAAGTGCTGACGCTGGAGATCACGCGCGTCATCGGCAATTTGTTCCTGAATGCGCTGAAAGCCGTGGCCCTGCCGCTGGTGGTGGTGACGCTGATTGCCGGCATCGGCAACCTGAACCAGCGCCTGGGACGACTCGGCGCGTTGGCGATCAGCTTTTACGGTCTCAGCACCTTGCTCGCCGTGCTGGTCGGCTTGCTGGTAGCCAACGTCATGGCCCCCGGCCTGCACGCCACGGCACCCGCGGGCGGCTGGCTGGCCTCGGCCGGGGCGGCGGGCACGCTGCCGACGCTGGCCTCGCCGGGCTGGGCTGACTCGATTTTGGCCATCGTGCCGGCCAACCTGTTCAAGGCCGCCGGCGAGGGCAACCTGCTAGCGCTGGTGCTGTTCGCGCTGCTCGTAGGCATGGCCATCCGCACGCTGCCGCAGGCTCTGCGCGATGTGCAGCGCCAGTTCTGGGACGGCCTGCAGCAGGTACTGCTGACGCTGGTACTGTGGCTGCTGAAAGCCGCACCGATCGGCGTGGTCGCGCTGGTCTGCAACAGCGCCAGCCAGATGGGCTGGGCCGCGCTGCAACCGCTGGCGTGGTTCATGGCCACGGTCATCATCGGCCTGCTCATTCACGCCGGCGTCAGTCTCGGACTGGTGCTCTGGCAGTTGGCCCGCGTCTCCCCGCGCGACCATGCCCGCGCCATGAGCCCGGCACTGTGGATGGCCTTCTCCACGGCATCCTCCACCGCCACCCTGCCGCTGACGCTGCGCTGCCTGAACGAACGCGCTGACGTCGATCCCGGCGTGACTAGCCTGACCGTGCCGCTGGGTGCGACCCTGAACATGGACGGCACCGCGCTCTATGAATGCGTGGCCGTGCTGTTTCTGGCGCAACTGCTGGGCTTCGACCTCCGCCTTGCAGACCAGGTCGTGGTGGTCGCGCTGTCGCTGGCGACATCCATCGGCATGGCCGGCATTCCGGCCGCCAGCCTGGTCGCCATCGCGCTGATCCTGCAACGCCTTGGGATGCCGGCAGAGGCGTTGGGGCTGTTGCTGATTACGGATAGGCCGCTGGATATGTGCCGCACGGCGGTGAATGTGTGGAGCGATTCGGTGGCGGCGCGGATGGTGGCGCGGTTTGCGCGAGGCGGAGTGGGGGGCTGAATTACCCCACCACCAACGACCACCCCAGCCCCAGCACCGCCGCCCCGAAGATCACCTGCATGACGCTGCGCTGATAGCGAAACAACGCCAGCGCTGCCAGCGCGGCAATGACCATCGAGCCCCAGTCCGCACTTGCGAGCACACCACCGGTCACGCCTTTCGGCCAGAATACATGCCAGGCAAAAAACAGTGCCAGATTGACGATGACACCGACCACTGCGGCCGTGATCGCGGTCAATGGTGCAGTGAACTTGAGGTCATCGTGCGTGGATTCGACCAGCGGGCCGCCAGCGAGAATGAACAGGAACGATGGCAAGAAAGTGAACCAGGTCACCAGGCAGGCGGCGACGGCACCTGCCAGAAACAGCTGATCCGGGCCGAATACAGCCTTCACATAACCGCCGACAAAGGCCACGAACGCGACCACCATGATCAGCGGGCCAGGCGTGGTTTCGCCAAGCGCAAGGCCGTCGATCATCTGCGTCGGCGTGAGCCAGCCGTAGTGGGTCACGGCGCCCTGATAGACATAGGGCAGCACGGCGTAGGCACCGCCGAAGGTCATCAGTGCGGCAGTGGTGAAGAACCACGCCATCTGCGTGAGTGTGCCGGCCCAGCCTTGGGTGGCGATGAGGGCGGCCATGGGCAGCAGCCAGAGCAGCGCACCGACGGCGACGACCTTGAGCAGGCCCATCCAGCGAAAGCGCGCGTGCTCGGGCGTGGGGGTGTCGTCATCGATCAGGGCCGGAGCCGTACGTGCCTTGACCTTGCTACCGTGCCCCCCCAACGCAAAGGCATCCGGCAGATAACGTCCGCCCAGCCAGCCCAGCGCGGCCGCCGTGACGACAATGAGCGGGAACGGCAGCTGCAGCGCAAAGATGGCGACAAAGGCCGCCGCTGCGATAGCCCAGAGCCAGCCGTTCTTCAGCGCTCGCGAGCCGATGCGATGCGCAGCCTGCAAGACGATGGCGGTGACCGCCGGCTTGATGCCGTAGAAGATGCCCGCTACCACCGGCAGCTCGCCAAACGCCAGATACACCCACGACAGCGCAATCAGAATGAACAGTGACGGCAGCACAAACAGCGCGCCAGCCGCGATGCCACCCCAAGTGCGATGCATGAGCCAGCCGATGTAGGTCGCGAGCTGCTGCGCCTCCGGCCCCGGCAGCACCATGCAGTAGTTCAGCGCATGCAGGAAGCGGCGCTCGGACAACCAGCGCCGGCGCTCGACCAGCTCCTGATGCATGAGCGCGATTTGCCCGGCCGGGCCGCCAAAGCTGACGAAACCGAGCTTGAACCAGAAGCCCAAGGCCTCGCGAAAAGAAACGGGAGATGGTGCATCGGCAGGCTGCATGTGGCGGGCCCTGTTGGTAGAGTTGCGCTATTGTGCCAGAGCCTTCCCGCAAAAAATGACCAGCAACCACGACATTGCCCGCCGCGACCTGAAACATGTCTGGCACCCCTGCACGCAGATGCACGATCACGAACAGCTGCCGCTGGTGCCGATACGCCGTGGCGAAGGCATCTGGCTGGAGGACTTCGACGGCAAGCGCTATATGGATGGCATCAGCTCGTGGTGGGTCAATCTCTTCGGGCATGCTCATCCGGAGCTCAATGCCGCGCTCCGCCAGCAGGCCGATACGCTGGAGCATGTCATCCTCGCCGGCTTCACCCACGAGGCCATTGTCGAACTCAGCGAGCGCCTGGTCGCGCTGGCCCCGCCCGGCCTGAGCAAATGTTTCTATGCCGACAACGGCAGCTCCGGCATCGAGGTCGCGCTGAAGATGAGCCTGCATGCCTGGCGCAACCTTGGGCAAGCCGGCAAAACCCGCTTCATCGCGCTGGAGAACAGCTATCACGGCGAGACCATCGGCGCGCTCGGCGTGACCGATATTCCGCTGTTCTCCGAGACGTATCGGCCGATGCTGCAACCGCCGTTACGCGCGCCATCGCCTGCCAGCCGCCAGCCCGATGAGGACGGAGTGAGCGCCGCCCGCCGTGCCATGGCGGCGATGGAGCTGCTGCTCGCCGAGCATGCGCACGAGGTCGCGGCGGTGATCGTCGAACCCTTGATTCAGGGCGCCGCCGGCATGCGCATGTACGACCCGATCTACCTGACGCTGTTGCGCGAGGCCTGCGACCGCCACGGCGTACACCTGATTGCCGATGAAATCGCCGTTGGCTTCGGCCGCACCGGCACGCTCTTCGCCTGCGAACAGGCCGGCATCACGCCAGACTTTCTGGTGTTATCCAAGGGCCTCACCGCCGGCTATCTGCCCATGTCGGTGGTGATGACCACGGAAAAGATCTACGACATTTTCTACGACCGCTACGACACGCTGAAGGGCTTTCTGCACTCGCACAGCTACACCGGCAACGCCCTCGCCGCACGCGTCGCGCTGGCCTCGCTGGATCTGTTCGCGCGTGACGATGTAATCGCGCAGAATCGTGAGCGCTCACGGGTTATGGCCGAGGCACTGAAGCCGCTGCACGATCATCCGCAGGTGCTGGAAGTGCGGCAGACGGGCATGGTCGCGGCCATCGAGCTGGTGCGCGACAAGGCAACCCGCACGCCCTACGACTGGCGCGAGCGACGCGGCCTGGCGATCTTTCAGGCGGCACTCAAACGCGGCCTGCTGCTGCGCCCCATCGGCAATGTGGTGTACTTCATGCCGCCCTACATCATCACACCGGAACAGATTCGCTGGATGGTCGCGACGGCGGCGGCGGCCATTGATGAAGGCCTGCGGGCGCCTGCGGGAAACTTCAGTGAACGCGGCCCGAGCATGGCCTGAGAGACCCACAATGACCCGCCTCTACGCCCCCCTGCCCTACGCCCTCGACGCCGAATTCGACCTGCCCGAAGATGCGCACCATCACTGGGTTCGCGTGCTTCGCGCCCGCCTCGGCGACAGCGCCGAACTCTTCGATGGTGCTGGCCACGCCGCCCGCGTCGAGCTCATCGACATCAACAAGCGCGGTGCTCGCGTGCGCGTACTGGAGCTCACCGAGGCCGCCAACGAATCGCCGCTGCACACCCATCTCGGCCAGGTCATGAGCAAGGGCGAGCGCCTGGACTACGCGCTGCAGAAAGCCGTGGAGCTGGGTGTGAGCGAGATCACGCTGCTGACCAGCGAGCGCTGCGAACTCAAGCTGCGGGGCGAGGAACGCGCGGACAAAAAGCTGGCACATTGGCAGCGGGTGATGATCGGTGCCTGCGAGCAAAGCGGTCGCAATACGCTGCCGGTGTTGCACGGCCCGATCAGCGTGACGGACTGGCAAACACAGGTGCAGGCCGCACAGAAGTGGGTGCTGGCACCGGCTGTGACGGGCGGGCCGGATTGCAAGCAGCGACCTAGCAGCGTGGCGCTGCTGATCGGCCCCGAAGGTGGCCTCAGTGACGGCGAAATCGCTGCTGCGCAACAAGCCGGCTTCCAGCCCTGGCAGCTCGGCCCGCGCGTGCTGCGCACGGAAACTGCGCCGGTCGCCGCACTCAGCGTGCTGCAGCTGCTCTACGGCGACTACGGGACGGCTCAGTAGGTGTAATTCACACCCATTGTCAGCTCGAACTGACGCATGTCCAGCGTGATGTCCTGATCGCCGGCATCGATACCGGCATTAATGACCTGACCGCCACTGAGCAGCTGCACATTGCTCAGCGGATTCTTGCCCTTCACCGGGTTCGGCGGCGCATACATGAAGCTCAGGTCCAACCCCAGTTTCTTGCTCGCCTGCCAAGCAGTGCCCACGGTGTAGTGCTTTTCAATTACGCCCGGCGCAAGGATGTTGAACAGCCCTTCGCTGGTCGGAATCGGCTGCTCGGTCTGGCTATAGCCGGCACGCCACTTCCAGTCGCCCTGCTGATATTGATAACCGATCTTCACCACCGAAATATTCTGCCAGCCGAAGCCAGGGCCGCCATTGGCACCCAGGCATGCCGGGCTCGCCGCCGTGCTGCCGGCCAGGCGCGGCAAGGCGCAATCATTGACGAAGCGGTTCGGATCCAGCGGCAAGCCGACCGAGTCGATGTCGTTGAAATTGATGCGCTGGTAGTCGAGCAGGATGCGCTGGTTCGGCGTCGGCTTCAGGGCCAGCCCGAGATTCCAGGTTGATGGAATATCGAAGTCGCCCTGCTCGGCAAACAGCCCTTCGTACTTCTTGAAGCGCGACATGCGGATGCGCGACTGCCAGGACGCGCCAGCGTCGAGGCCGGGCAGCAGCTCCGTTTGCACACCGAGGCGAAAACCACCGCCATAGGAGAAATCAAAGCCTTGATCGGAAACACGATCCGGGCTGTTGGAGAAGGCTCCGAACGCCTGCAGACCCTTGGCCTCGAAGCGCTGCGCGGCAAAGATCGGCGACACGCCAAAGGCCGTCTTGTCGCTGACTTTCACGGAGATGTTCGGTGCCACAAAGAGCTGGATCAGATCCACCGATGCCGTGCCGTTGCCCTGGCCGCAGAAGCCGAGCAAATCAGCATTGCCGGCTGCCGGCGCGCCACCGCCAAACACACCCCGGCAGCGACTTTCGGTCGGCGCTTGCCCCAGCACGCCGCCGAGCAGCGAGCTGATCGGGCTGCCCGAGGAGCCGGCCTTGAAGAAACTGGCCGTGCTTTCATCCTGCTTGTAGACCGTGTTGAGACCGCCATTGCCGTAAACCGCCAGGCCCACGGTAGTGATGTCATCCAACGGTTTCACAAAAGCAAAGCCGGGGATGGCAAACAGATTGTGCTGACTTTCCACCGTGCCCGGCTCGATGCCAACAATGCCAAGGCCGAGCGCGCCCGGCTGCGATTCGCCGGCCGTGTATTCGCGCAAGGGCACGAACAGGCTCAGGTTGAGATCCCAGCGCTCATCCACAAACGCGGTGCCAGCAGGGTTGATGGTGCTGATCAGGGCATCTGACGGATTCGCCGTGCCGGCACCACCGAGCGCCCGCTGCGAGGCGCTGTAGCCGTGGGCAAAGTAGCCATTGGTGGCCTGTGCCGCGACCGGCAGCAAGGCTAGGCTGAATGCCATGGTCCGTATCGCCAGACGCTGAATTTTCGTCACCTTGCCCACAACCCTTACCTCATTTTTGCCCCGGAAAAAGATGCGCCTTGCGTGGATGCAGCCAGAGCTCGTGGCCCGGCGTGAGATCGGCATCGCCCAGATCATCGCGGCTGGACAGCTCGATCTCGAGCAGACGATCGCCATGCGCCAGATCGAGCTGCCAGCGCGGGCCGACGGCGCGGATATCGCGCAGGATCACGGACTGGCTGCCGTCCACGGCATGATGCGACAGGCTCCAGTCGCTGGGGCGCACATAGGCCACGCCAGCACCATCGGCGCGCGCAGGAGCCGGTAGCTGCCAGCCCAGCACATCGGCACGACCGGCCTTGATGTGCGCCGGCAGCTTATTCGCTTGACCGAGAAATTCAACCACAAACGGCGACGCCGGCTGGTGATATACCTCGGCCGGCGAACCAACCTGCTCGATATTGCCGCGATTGAGCACGACCACGCGATCGGCCACTTCCAGCGCCTCCTCCTGATCGTGCGTCACGAATACCGAAGTGATGTGCAGCTCGTCATGCAGACGGCGCAGCCAGCGCCGCAGCTCCTTGCGTACCTGGGCATCGAGCGCGCCGAACGGCTCGTCGAGCAGCAGTACGCGCGGCTCCACGGCCAGCGCACGCGCCAGCGCAATACGCTGACGCTGTCCACCGGAGAGCTGGCTGGGATAGCGATCCGCCAGCCAGTCGAGCTGCACCAGTTGCAGCAGCTCGGTGACCTTGGCCTTGATGAAATCATTGCTCGGGCGCTGCTTGCGCGGCCGCACACGCAGACCGAAGGCGACATTCTCGAACACCGTCAGGTGACGGAACAGCGCGTAGTGCTGGAACACGAAGCCTACCTGGCGCTCGCGCACCGGCGTCTCCGTGGTGTCTTCGCCGTGGAAGGCAAGACGCCCACTGTCCGCCGTTTCCAGCCCGGCGATGATGCGCAGCAAGGTAGTCTTACCGCAGCCGGATGGCCCCAGCAGCGCCACCAGCTCGCCGCTGGCAATGTCCAGATTGACTTCGTTGAGCGCCTGAAAGGCACCGAAGTGCTTGCTAACGGACTCGATGGCAATGCTCATGCCTGTTTCTCCTCAAGACTGTTTGGCGTCGGCGTTGGGCCGGACTCCTGAAAACCGCTGGACTGTGCCGCCAGCTCTGCGCTCATGCGCCATTCCACCCAGGACTTCACGGCCAGCGTGACCAGCGCCAGCAGCGCCAGCAGGGTGGCCACGGCAAACGCCGCGACGAACTGATACTCGTTGTAGAGGATCTCGATGTGCAGCGGCATGGTGTTGGTTAGGCCGCGAATATGGCCCGACACCACCGACACCGCGCCGAACTCGCCCATGGCGCGCGCATTACAGAGAATCACGCCGTAGAGCAGACCCCACTTGATGTTGGGCAAGGTCACGCGCAGAAAAGTCGCGAAGCCGCTGGCACCGAGCGTGATCGCTGCTTCTTCTTCATCCGAACCCTGAGCCTGCATGAGCGGAATCAGCTCACGCGCCACAAACGGAAAGGTCACAAACAAGGTTGCCAGCACAATGCCCGGCACCGCGAACAAGACCTGAATATCGTTCTCCGCCAGCCACGCACCAAAGCTGCTGTGGATGCCGAAGATCAGCACAAAGACCAGCCCGGCAATCACCGGCGATACTGCAAACGGCAGGTCGATCAGCGTGATCAGAAAGGACTTGCCGCGAAACTCGAACTTGGCGATAGCCCAAGCCGCCGCCACCCCGAACACAACATTGACCGGAACGGCGATGGCCGCTGCCAGCAGCGTGAGCCGGATCGCCGACCACGCATCGGCGTCATCAAAGGCCGCCAGATACGCGCCCCAACCTTGGCGCAGGGCTTCGGTAAAGACCGCGATCAGCGGTACAAACAGAAACAGCGCGAGAAAGGTGAAGGCCAGCGTCAGCAGCACTACACGCACCCACAACGGGTCACGCAGAGCCGCCGACTTCTTGCCGGGAATAGATACCAAAGCCATGACTTAAACTCCCCGTCCGCCGCGTTGGCGAACCCAGGCTTGCAGCGTGTTGATGAGCAGCAGCAGCACGAAGGAAATGACCAGCATGACGGCCGCAATGGCGGTCGCACCGGCGTAGTTGTACTGCTCGAGCTGAGTCACGATCAGCAGCGGTGCGATCTCCGACACCATCGGCATATTGCCGGCGATGAAGATCACCGAGCCGTACTCGCCGATGGCGCGGGCAAAAGCCAGCGCAAAGCCGGTGATCAGCGCCGGCAACACCGCTGGCCAGATCACTGCGACAAAGGTCTGCCAGCGGCTGGCACCGAGACTGGCGGCGGCCTCTTCTAGCTCCGTCTCCAGGTCGGCCAGCACTGGCTGCACCGTGCGCACCACAAACGGCAGGCCGATGAAGGTCAGCGCCACGACAATGCCGGTCGGCGTGAACGCGACCTGAATACCGTGCGGCTCCAGGATGCTACCGAACCAGCCGTTACCCGCGTAAAGCGCCGTCAGCGCGATGCCGGCAACTGCTGTTGGCAAGGCAAAGGGCAGATCCACCAGCGCATCCACCAAACGGCGGCCGGGGAAGGAATATCGCACCAGCACCCAGGCCACGAGGAAGCCGAAGAAGGCGTTGATCACGGCCGCGATGAAGGCTGTGCCAAAGCTGATCTTGTAGGCCGCCAGCACACGCGGCGAGAAGATGATGGTGCTGAACTCCTCCCAGGTCATGCCGGCGGTTTTCAGGAACAGACCAGCCAGCGGGATCAGCACCAGCAGGCTCAGATACACCACGCTGTAACCCAGCGTGAGGCCAAAGCCAGGCAAGACGCGCCTGGCTTTGCGAGGTGCCACTTTCTCAAGAACCGACGTTGCCATCAACGCAGCCCTGCCGCATAGATGCTGTCAAACACGCCGCCATCGGCAAAGTGCTTGTCCTGCGCAGCTTTCCAGCCACCGAAGGTCTTGATGTCGAACAGCTTCACGTTGGTGAACTGCTTGGCATACTTGGCCGCCACGGCCGGATCGCGCGGACGGTAGTAGTTCTTGGCAGCGATCTCCTGGCCTTCGTTGCTGTACAGGTATTCGAGGTAAGCCTTGGCGACTGCGGAATTACCCTTCTTCGCCGCGACACGATCCACCACGGCTACCGGCGGCTCGGCGAGGATGCTCACCGACGGCACCACGATGTCGAACTTGTCCGGCCCGAGTTCACGCGTGGCCAGATAGGCCTCGTTCTCCCAGGACAGGAAAACATCACCAATGCCGCGCTCGGTGAAGGTGGTGAGTGCGCCACGAGCACCGGTATCGAGTACCGGTACATTGCGGAACAGCTTGGTGACAAACTCCTTGGCGCTGGCCTCGTTGCCATTCGGCTGCTGCAGGGCATAGCCCCAGGCGGCGAGATAGTTCCAGCGCGCGCCGCCCGAGGTTTTCGGGTTCGGCGTGACCACTTTAACACCCGGCTTGACGACATCACTCCAGTCACGAATGTTCTTGGGATTGCCCTTGCGCACCAAGAACACGATCGTGGAAGTGTAGGGCGAGCTGTTGTACTTGAAGCGATTTTCCCAGTTCGGGGCGAGCAGCTTGGCCTTGTCGGCGATGACATCGATGTCATAGGCCAGCGCCAGCGTCACCACATCGGCATTGAGTCCGTCGATCACCGAACGCGCCTGCTTGCCGGAGCCGCCATGCGACTGGCGGATCGTCACGGTGTCGCCGGTCTTCTGCTGCCAGTACTTGGCGAAGGCGGCGTTGTAGTCCTGATACAGCTCACGCGTCGGGTCGTAGGAGACGTTGAGCAGGTTGTAGTCCTTGGCGGCAACAGCGCCGCTGAACAGGGTGGTGGCCAGTGCGGCCGCGAGGCCCAGTTTCTTCAAACGCATGAGGTGTTACTCCAAGCTAAGTTTTATGCCGTAGGACGGGATAGGCGCAGGTTAAACGCCTCAATTTCAGAATAAAAAGAATAAGTTTTCATATGCTTATTCAAATTGGGATTAAGCAATATCAGGCATCGCCCTGCCGCAAACGCTGACGCACCGAGCTTTCATCGAGCTCGGGCGCGCACAGCTCAATGAAGCGGTAGGCAAAATCGCGCAGGTAATGTCCCGTGCGAATCGCCAGCCGCGTGGTGTTGGCCTCGAACAGATGACGGCTGTCGATGGCCTGCAAGCCGACATCGCGCGCTGGATTGAAGGCCATCGAGGCCGTGATGCCGACGCCCAGGCCGAGCTCGACATAGGTCTTGATGACATCCGAATCGAGTGCCGTCATGACGATGTCCGGGTGGATGTCCGCGCCGGTAAAACTGTTGTTGATGCGGGTACGGCCGGTAAAGCCGTCGTGATAGGTCACCAGCGGAAAACGCGCCAGTGCCGCCAGCGTCAGCGGCTGCTCCAGCAACAGCGGATGCCCGTCTGGCACCACCGTGGTGTGATGCCAGTGGTAGTACGGAAACGATGTCAGGCCCGGCACTGCCTCCAGCGCCTCAGTGGCGATACCGATATCGGCATCGCCACTGAGTAGCTGCTGCACGACCTCAGTCGGGCTGGCCTGATGCAGCACCAGCTGCACCTTCGGGTACGCTGCCTTGAACCGCGTCACCACCTGCGGCAGCACATAGCGCGCCTGTGTATGGGTAGTGGCGACAATCAGCTGGCCCTGATCGCGCTTGCTGAACTGATCGGCGAGCTGACGGATGTTCTGCGCATCCAGCAGCATGCGCTCGACCACCTCCAGCAACTCCTCGCCGGGCGCGGTCAGACCGAGCAGACGCTTGCCCTTGCGGATGAACAGCTCGATGCCCAGCTCATCCTCCAGATCCTTGATGTGTTTGCTCACCCCCGACTGCGAGGTGAACAGCGCGTTCGCCACTTCGGTCAGGTTGAAGCGCTGACGTACGGTTTCGCGCACGATGCGCAACTGCTGAAAATTCATGATCCTATGGTCTCGGCGTGTCAGCGCAGAATGATCTGGTCGAACACCGCGCCATCGGCGAAATGCTGCGCCTGCACCTTGTTCCAGCCACCCAGATAGTCCTCGACGGTGAATGTCTGAATCGCCGGGAACTCCTTGGCATGGCGAGCAAAGACGGCCTTGTCACGCGGGCGGAAACCCTGCTGGGCGATGATTTCCTGGCCGGCTGGCGTGAACAGGAAATTGAGATAAGCCTTGGCCTGCTCGCGCGTACCGTGCTTGTCGACCACACGATCCACAATCGCGACCGGGGCTGCCGCCTCGATGCTCAAGGACGGATACACCACCTCGAATTTGTCATCACCAAACTCCTTGGCGAGCAAGCCGGATTCATTTTCGAAGGTCACCAGCACATCACCGATATTGCGCTGGGCAAAAGTCGTGGTGGCGCCACGACCACCAGCATCGAGCACCGGCACATTGGCAAACAGCTTCTTCACGAAGCCACGCGCAGCGGCATCATCGCCCCCCTGCTTCAGGGCGTAGCCCCAGGCGGCGAGGTAGGTATAGCGGCCATTGCCGGAGGTCTTCGGGTTCGGCACGATGACGCGCACGCCCGGCTTGACCAGATCACTCCAGTCCTGAATCTTGCGCGGATTACCCTTGCGCACGATGAACACGGTCGTGGTCGTGTAAGGCGCGGCCTGATACGGAAACTCCTTGCGCCAGTCCGGCGAGACACGACGCTCTTTCACCAGCGCCTCGATGTCGGGCGGCTGGTTCATGGTCACGACATCCGCAGCGAGACCGGCAGCCACCGACTGTGCCTGCTTGGTCGAGCCACCATGAGACTGGTTAATGACCAGCTCCTGCCCCTTCTGCGCCTTCCATTGCGCGACAAAGGCCGGATTGATCTGCTTGTAGAGCTCGCGGGTGACATCGTAAGAGACATTGAGCAGCGTGGTTTGCGCCCAGACCGGCGCGGCAATCAGCGTGAGACCGGCGAGCCAGCCAGCACGGGGGAATGAACGGGAAAACATGAGGCGCTCCTAAAGCTGCAATGGATTGGTTGCAGTCTAGAAGGCCTCGCTAATTCCTAAAAATAACAAATAATTCGATGCTTATTCCATTTTGTGAAATATGGCATCGCCAGACTAGCGACGTCCCTGCTTCAGTCTAGCCACCGTGGCTACCAGCAAATCGACCTCGTCGAAGGTGTTGTAGAGCGCCAGCGACGGCCGCACCGTGGCCTCGAGGCCGAAGCGGCGCAGAATCGGCTGGGCACAGTGATGGCCTGTGCGCACCGCCACCCCGACCTGATTCAAGGCTTTGCCAACCTCCTCGGTGGTGAAGCCGTCGAGCACGAAAGACATGACGCTGGCCTTGTTTTCAGCCGTGCCGATCAGACGCAGACCGGGGATGTCACCAAGCCTCTGCATGCCGTAGGTGAGCAGAGCATGCTCATGGGCTGCGATGTTCTCGATGCCGAGCTTCTCCACATACGCCAGCGCCGCCCCCAGCCCGACGGCATCGGCGATGTTGCCGGTGCCGGCTTCGAAGCGTCCCGGTGCCGCGTGGTACTCGGTCTTCTCGAAGGTCACATCCTTGATCATGTTGCCGCCGCCCTGCCAGGGCCCGGTGCTGTTGAGCAGCTCCTCCTTGCCGTAGAGCACGCCGATGCCGGTCGGGCCGAAGATCTTGTGGCCGGAGAACACGAACCAGTCACAATCCAGCGCCTGCACATCGGCACGCAGATGCGACACCGACTGCGCGCCATCAACCAGCACGCGAGCACCGACGGCATGCGCCAGCCTGACCATCTCGCCGGCTGGCGTGATGGTGCCGAGCGCATTCGACACCTGCGTCAGCGACACCAGTTTCGTGCGGCTGTTGAGCAGCTTCGCATACTCGTCGAGGATGACCTGACCGCTGTCATCCACCGGTGCCACGCGCAGCTTCGCGCCCGTTTCGGCCACCAGCTGCTGCCAGGGTACGATGTTGGCGTGATGCTCCAGATGCGTGATCACGATCTCGTCATCCTTGCCGATGTTCTCGCGGCCCCAGCTTTTCGCCACCAGATTGATGGCCTCGGTGGTGCCACGCACAAACACCACTTCATTCACCGACCGGGCATTGAGAAAGCGACGCGAAATTTCACGGGCACCTTCGTAGGCATCGGTGGCGCGCGCCGCCAGCTCGTGCGCGGCGCGGTGGATGTTGGAGTTCTCATGCGCGTAGAAATAGCCGATGCGGTCGATCACCGACTGCGGCTTCTGCGTGGTCGCGGCGTTGTCCAGCCAGACCAGCGGACGACCATTGACCTGCTCGCGCAGGATCGGGAAGTCGCGGCGCACAGCATGAATGTCGAGCGCGGCAACCGGTGCGGTCAGCGCCGGCACACCCCCCGGCAGCGAGATGCCATCGAGGAAGTAGAACGGTGCTGCCGAAGGCAGCCGCGGTGATGCCAGCACTGGAATCGTGGCAAACGACTCCAGACCAGGCAGCGATGGCATCAGTGCCGCCACGCCGCCTTGCTGGCTGACGAAATCCGTCGCCGCCGACAGCGGCGCACCCAGCTTCGGATGCTCACCCGGCACGGCCGCAAACAGCTCATTGGCCAGCCGCGTCAGCGCTGCCGTATCGGCAAGGTCGAAAGAACCTGCATGAACGGGGCTGTTACTTGTACTCATGGTAGTTGTCCACCGAGACATTCTCGAGCACGGCAATCGCATCTTCGGTGAGTACGGCTACCGAGCAGTACAGCGACACCAGATACGATGCGATGGCCTTATGATTGATGCCCATGAAGCGCACCGACAAGCCCTTGGTCTGCTCGCCCGGCAAGCCCGGCTGGTACAACCCGACCACGCCCTGACGGCTTTCGCCGGTTCGGATCAGCAGAATATTGGTCTTGTTTTTCTCGATCTTGAGCTTGTCGCTGGGAATCAGCGGGATGCCGCGCCAGGTGAGAAATTGCGAGCCGAACAGGGAGATCGTGGGTGGCGGCACACCACGGCGCGTACACTCGCGACCGAATGCCGCGATGGCTTTCGGGTGCGCGAGGAAGAACGCCGGCTCTTTCCAGACGCGCGAAATCAGCTCGTCAAAATCATCCGGTGTGGGTGCGCCACTACGCGACTTCACGCGCTGACTCGGCGCGATATTGTTGAGCAGGCCGTATTCCTTGTGGTTGATCAGCTCGCTTTCCTGGCGCTCCTTGATGGTCTCGATGGCCAGACGCAGCTGCTCGTTGATCTGATTGTGCGGGCTGCTGTAAAGATCAGACACACGGGTATGCACATCGAGCACGGTATTGACCGCACTGAGGCGATACTCGCGACCCCATTCCTCGTAATCGACAAAGGTCTGCGGCAGCACACGCTCATCCAGACCGGAACAGTCCACCGCCACACTGGTGTTGTCCTTGACGCGATTGACGCGATAAATACCCGCCTCCACCGGCACCCATTGCAGCAAGTGCACGAGCCAGCGCGGCGTGATGGTGCCCATCATGGGCACGGTCTTGGTGGCATTCGCCAGCGTACGGGCGGCGACATCGCCTAGTGCGGTGAAATGTTCTACAGGTTCTTTCGGTTCTGCCATGTCGGCTTGCTCCAGAGGTCAGGCGGGGAATACCGCGATTAATGCGACAGCGAGCGCACCGGTTCGCTGACCGGTGCCACTTGCACATCGTTGAGGTGTTGCGCTTGCGAGACATTGCTGCCGGCCGGCACGCTGCGCGTGAGCCAGACATTGCCGCCGATGGTGGAGCCGCGGCCGATGCTGACGCGGCCGAGAATGGTCGCGCCGGCGTAGATCACCACATCGTCTTCCACGATCGGATGGCGCAGATGGCCCTTGATCAGCTGCCCGTCTTCATCCATGGGGAAGCGCTTGGCGCCGAGTGTGACGGCCTGATACAGGCGAACGCGGTTGCCGAGGATGGCGGTTTCGCCAATGACCACGCCGGTGCCGTGATCAATGAAGAAGCTCTCGCCGATCTGCGCACCGGGGTGAATGTCGATGCCGGTCGCCGAGTGCGCAATTTCCGAGATGATGCGTGCCGTCAGCGGCGCGCCGGAACGAAACAGCTGATGAGCAATGCGGTAGTGCGTGATGGCGACCAGACCGGGGTAGCAGACCAGAATCTCGTCGATGCTGCGTGCCGCCGGATCACCGGCAAACGCAGCCTGAATGTCGGTCTCCAGCAAGGCACGAATCTGCGGCAGGCTGCGGCCGAGATCGTGCGTGATGCGAATGGCATCAAGCTGATCGGCATCGCTGAGGCTGTCCAGTCCGGACACGAATTGCAGCTCGCGACGCACCTGCTCGAGCAGGTTGCGCAACACGGTATCGAGCGTGTGCCCGACAAAGTAGTCGATGCCTTCGTCGGTCAGCTCCGGCAGGCCCAGTCGATTCGGAAACAGGGCAGCGCCGATGCCATCGAGAATGCTCACCAGCGCCTTTCGCGACGGCAGCTTGGGTGGGCGATTGCCACGCTCGCGCTGCTCCAGCGAATGTACACGCAAGGTGCGCAACTCATCGACAATGTGGTCAATATCCCAGCGTGGTGCCCGGCTGGCGAACGGGGATTGTTCTGTGCTCATGAAGCAGGATGGTAGGGGCCACCGCCGCGACCGCTAACCAAGAAATCTGCATAAGCATATGAAGACTCAGCGCATATACAGGGATCCGGGGGTCGCCCGCGAAAACCGGTGCATTTTCTTATATTCAATTCAGCGCTAAGAAAATGAATATTTATTATTTTACGAGCAGTCAACGCAACTGCATTCTTGCCTCCATCAAAACCTGATCGGAGTTTCAAGATGTCTGTTTATACCGCTGCACCGCGTCTGCTGGCACTCGCTGCCGCCATTTCTGCCTCGTCTGCCGCCTGGTCAGCCGAAGCCTTCAGCAACGATGACAACCGTGTCGCCGAACTCGAACAGCGCCTGCTGATTCTGGAACGCAAGCTCGAAATCCAGAATGAGGAAAGCGAGAAGAAAGCCAAGGAAACCCCGGTCGTCAGCGCTGGCGACAAAGGCTTCGGCATCAAGAAAGGTGACTTCGAAATCAAGTTCAGTGCCCTCGCACAGGCTGACTTCCGCACCTATCTGGGCGACGACGACACCATCAATCAAACCGTTTACACCGCGCCGACCAACGCCGCCACCAAGGATTACACGCTCGCCGGCCAGATCCGCACCACACCGCAATCCGTCAAGTACAACGACGGCTTTGTCGTGCGCCGCATCCGCCCGACCATTCAAGGCTCCGTCGGCAAGCTCATCGGCTTCCGTTTCACACCGGAGCTGGCCGGCAGCGGCGTTGGCGATGCCTCCGGCAATTCCGTGGTTGATGCCTACATCGACCTGAAGTTCTCGCCCAAGGCCTCGGTGCGCATCGGCAAGCAGAAAGGCCCGATCAGCATCGAGCGTCTGCAGTCCGGCTCGGCCCTGCCCTTCATCGAGCGCGGCCTTGCCAACGAACTGGCACCGAACCGCGACCTCGGCATCAGCCTGTTCGGCAAGCTTGCCAATGACAAGGTCAACTACACCCTGGGTCTGTTCAACGGCACCGCCGACGGCCGCGATGTCTCCAGTGGCGATGACTCACGCAAGGAAGTCGAAGGCCGCATCTTCGTCGAACCGTTCAAGAACGAGTACAGCTCACTCGCCGGTCTCGGCTTCGGCATTGCCGGCAGCTATGGCAACAAACATGCCGCCGGCAGTCCGGCCAGCCCGAACGCCGCCAACACGCTGCCGCGCTATCGCTCGTATGGCCAGAACCAGTTCTTTGGCTTTGAAACCTTTGCCTCACCCGGCGGCAACGGCTTCAGCAGCGTCGTGATCGCTGACGGCAAACATACCCGTCTGGTTCCGCAGGCATCGTTCTACAAGGATGCACTGGGCGTCACCGCCGAATACGCCATTTCCGAGCAGGAAGTGCGTCGTTCGACCAGCCGCAACGCCAATGGCGCCACCGATACCACGGCCCTGTTGAGCAAGGCCAAAACGCTGAAGAACAATGCCTACACCGTCACCGCAAGCTATGTACTGACCGGTGAAGATGCCAGCTATGCCGGCGTCACGCCGTCGAGCCCGTTCACGCTGGGCGGCGAAGGTTGGGGCGCGTTTGAAGTGGCCGGTCGCGTCGCAGCACTGACCGTGGACAAGGATGCCTTCGTCGGCAATGCCCTGAACACCCTGACCACCAGCTCGAACGCGACCTTCAACGGCATCACCGCCATCAATGGTGGCGATGGCTCGGATCTGCGTCTGGCCGACCCCAACAGCAGTGCTCGTCGCGCCCAGAACTACGGCGTCGGCCTGAACTGGTACCTGAACCGCAATCTCAAGCTCTCGGCTGACTACAACCAGACGAAGTTCGACGGCGGCAATGCCAACGGTGCTGATCGCGACACCGAGCGCACACTCTTCACCCGCGTCCAGCTCAGCTACTAAGCCACGCGGCTTGAATCAACGGGATGTCCGCTTTGCCGGGCATCCCGTTTTTCCTTGCCTCTCATGACCCTTTCCCGGAGATGCCATCATGTCGGCCGCCGAGGTTCTGACACCCCCAGCAGCACCGCAACTACCCAGCCTGCAAGATGCGCGCTGGCGCCGCTTTTCCATCCTCACCGTGCCGGGCTGGCACAATTCCGGGCCGGCACACTGGCAGAGTCGCTGGGAAAATCTGCGGCCGGAGATCCGGCGCGTCGAACAGCATGACTGGGAACGTCCTGACCCCGGCAGCTGGATCTTGCAGCTCGACAAAGCCATTCATGGCGCCCGCCAGCCGGTGATCTTGCTGGCGCATAGCCTGGGTTGCATCACGCTGGCACATTGGGTGAAAGAAACCGGGGGGCGTGGCGTCGCGGCCGCGCTGCTGGTGGCGCCGGCGGATGTTGAACGCCCGGACGCAGCCCCGGCACTGCGCGGCTTCGCGCCGATTCCGCTGCAGCAGCTGCCGTTTGCCAGCCGCCTGATTGCCAGTGACAACGATCCCTGCTGCACGCTGACCCGCGCCGCACACTTCGCCGCCAACTGGGGCAGCGACCTGATCAGCATCCCGAAGGGCGGCCATCTCAACGCACAAAGCCAGCTCGGCGACTGGCCGACCGGGCAGGTCTTGCTGCATGATCTGGTCTGGCGCCGACGCCGACACTAAGCCCGGCATGGCGCCATCCCTTCAGGCGTCCTCTCAGGAGCTTTCCGATGTGCCAGCTGCTGGGCATGAATGCCAATGTGCCCACCGATATCTGCTTCTCGTTCAGCGGCTTCCGTCAGCGCGGCGGACTCACCGACCATCATGCCGATGGCTGGGGCATAGGCTTTTTCGAGGATGCCGGTTGCCGGCTGTTCATCGACACCGAAGCCAGCGTGACCTCACCGATTGCTGCACTGGTCAGTGCCTACCCGATACGCTCGCGCCAGGTCATCGCGCATATTCGCAAGGCCACGCAAGGGCAGACACTGCTGCAGAACACGCACCCGTTCCAGCGCGAACTGGGCGGACGCTACTGGCTGTTCGCGCACAATGGCGACCTCAAGGATTTTGCCGCCACGCCCGGCCCGGTGCGGCCGGTGGGCGATACCGACAGCGAAATGGCGTTCTGCCATCTGCTCAATCAGATTCTGCTGGAGTGTCCCGATGGCCGCCCCAGCGACGAGCAGCTGCTCGCCGTGGTGACACGCGTCGCCGGCGAGATTGCCCGCCACGGCACCTTCAACTTTCTGCTGTCCAACGGTGACTGGCTGCTCGCGCATTGCTCCACGCTGCTGACCTGGATCGTGCGTGAGGCGCCGTTTTCGGTGGCGCATCTGAGCGATGAAGATATCAGTGTCGACTTCCGTGAGCATACCGGTGCGGACGATCGCGTGGCCGTCATCGCCACTGCAGCGCTAACCGACAACGAAGTGTGGACGCCGGTCGCGCCCGGCACGCTGCTGATGTTCCGCGATGGCGGACTGCAAGCATCGATCAGCACGCTGCAGCTCGCACTCAATCCCTGACCGTCCGGAAGCCGATATGCCCGGCGGGCAGATCAGACTCCTGGCCCTGACGCGCTGAACTGCGGCCACGGGCGCAGAAATTGGCCGCACAGAGGTAGGAGCCGCCCTTGATGGTGGTGCGACTCACATCGGCCGCGCGAGTCAGCAAGCCTGAGGTACGGTCATCGAAATAGGTCGCTGTCCACTCCCAGACATTGCCGACCAGGTCATGCAAGCCGAACGGATTCGCGGCATAACAGCCGACGGGCGCGCGACCGTCAAAACCATCCCCGGCTTCTGAAGCAGCGGCTTCTGCAAAATAGGGAAACAATCCCTGCCAGACATTGGCTTGATAACGCCCTTGCGCATCCCTCAGCGCAGCATCCGCCTCGATGTCGCTACGGCCGGCAAGTGCTGCGTGCTCCCACTCGGCTTCGCTCGGCAAACGTCGCCCCAGCCAGTCGGCATAGGCCTCGGCATCGCGTCGCGACACATGCACCACCGGCTGATTGTGGCGTCCGGCCAATGAGCTGCCGGGCCCCTCAGGATGACGCCAGTCCGTACCGGAACGGATCTGCCACCAGCTGTTCATGGCCACGCTTCCAACATCATGCGGGCGCGTAAAGACGACGCTGCCAGCTTGCAGCTCGGCGTCGGTGACATGGCCGGTCGCTGCCACAAAGGCCGCGAACTGGGCATTGCTGACCTCGGTGACATCCATCCAGAACGCCTTCAGTGTCTCGGCATGGCGCTGACGCTCCTCGGCATAGCCACGCGTACTGCCGACCTCAACCACGCCGCCGGGTACCTGCACCATGCCGGCATGAGGCTGTTGCGGCCAGCCCGGCGGCAACCCAGCGTAGGCCGTGCACGCACTCACGCCACCGAGCACAGGCAGCACGGACAGCGAGTCATCCCGTGGCGGCTGACAAGCCATGAGCACGCCAGCCATGAACACGATGCGCAATGCCCTCATTGCTGAAGTGGCGGCAGCGCGACACCGACCCGCTGCACATAGGCCTGCCAGTCGGTCAGCAACGTATCGATGATGGCCTGATGCTCGGCATCGCCACTGCCGCCGGGCACCGGCAAGGTGCTGACACTGCGTGTTGCCAAGGGCGTGGTTTCACCACGGTCAGCGGCGATGTTGTAGAGCTGCCAGTTGCTGTCGAGCAAGGCGCCATTGCCCCCCGGACCGGCATCGAGTCGCGTCAGCTTCCAGTCGCCACGTCGGACATAGCGGTGGTTGTAGATCTCGTCGGCAATCACTTCGTCCGCGTCATGCACCTTGGCGGCCGGATCACGCAAGGCCGCCAGCAGCGACCGCCCCTCCAGCGGCGCCACCACCCGGCCGCGATAGCTGTCTCCCGGCGGAGGCAGGCCCGCCAGCTGCAGGATGGTCGGCGCGATATCGAGCACATTCGCCAGCGCATCGACATGCGCACTGGCATGGCCAGCGCCCGGGAAGCGCACGATGGCCGGCACGCTGATGCCGCCTTCACTGCTGAAGCCCTTGAAGAGCCGGAACGGTGTGCTGCCGACTTCGCCCCAGCGCGCACTGCGGTAGATGAACGAGCCCTGCTTGCCGTAATTGGCCAGACTATTGTCGAGAAAGCCGCGCACCGGAATCGGAAAGCCGAGACCGTCGGCACCGTTGTCGGAGAGGAAAACGATCACCGTATTGTCGTATTCGCCGACCTGTTTCAGGTGCGTGATCAGCCGCCCGATGTTGTCATCGAGATTGCTCAGCATGCCGGCAAATACCTCCATGCTGCGCGCCTCCTGCTGCTGCTCGAACGGCGTCAATGCCGTCCAGTCACGCGCCACCACTGGGCCCGGCAAGCCCAGATTGAGTGTTTTCGAGGCCTCGCCAGGATTGGCGACGAAGTCCGCCGGAATGATGCCAAGAGTCTTTTGCCTTGCCAGCCGCTGATCACGAATGCTGGCGTAGCCGACGTCATAGACACCCTTGTAGCGATCAAGATCGCGATCCGGTGCCTGGATCGGCCAGTGCACAGCCTGCGGCGTGAAATAGGCGAGGAAGGGACGGCCATCGCGGCGGCCGGCATCGATATAGCTGATCAGTTTGTCGACGTAGAGATCGGTGGAGAAGACACCCTCGGGCACGCTGACCACCTGGCCATCCTCGTGCCACTCCGGATCGGCAGCGTTGCTGCGCCCGGCCGGCGCGGTGAAGTTGTTGGCATGGCTCATGTCACCGCGCAGCGAGAAGGCATGCTCGAAGCCCCAGGCCGTGGGGCCGTCGCTGCCCAGGTGCCACTTGCCGGCCATGTAGGTGTGATAGCCGGCATCCTGCAGGAGCTGCGCGAAGGTGCGCGCCTTGTCGTTGAAATGGCCTTCATAGCCAGGCTGATCACGCTGATAGGGCAGTTGCACATCACTCATGCGGCCGAGTCCGACTAGGTGATGATCAGCACCGGCCAGCAGGTTGGCGCGGGTGGTGGCACACAGCGGCGTGCTGTGGAAGTTGGTCAGCACGCGGCCATCGCTGGCGAGCTGATCAATGTTGGGCGTGCGGATCTCGCTGCCAAAGGCGCTCAGGTCGGAGTAGCCGAGGTCATCGGCGAGAATGACAATGATGTTGGGCTTGCCGGTGACGCGCCCGGAGGCGCTGCCGGATGACCCTGAAGAGCCGGAAAAACAGGCCGCCAGCAACACGCCGCCAACCCCGATGACACCCCAACGGACACCGCCACTAACCCTGCCCAATATCACGACTCATGCCTCCCGAAGACTCTAGGAGGCGGAGTTTAGGCAGTCGAACCAGCCCTATAAAATAGTTATAAATTATATACTTATCATAATTTATTGGGATTGAAGCAGGTGATGCGAACACAGCTGCCCCGGCCGGCCGAACCCCGGTAGCGCAGATGACCACCCGGCAACATCGCTGCTGCCGCACGCACCGCGGCCACTCCCCAACCACGCCCGGCCAGAAGGTCCGCCTCGGGCTGCGCCGGGCGGGCCGTGCCACGACCATCATCCGTCACCACCAGTGTCAGTCGCGGCGGCAGTGCATCCATCAGCACACGAGCACGAACTCGCACCTGCAAGGCTTCCGGCTTGCCGGCAGCGACACGCACAGCGGTCTCTTCGCCACCATGCACGATGGCATTGCGCAGCAGATGCGGCAAAGCATCGAGCAGAAAATCGGCATGCACGAGCCAGGCCTCGGCAATGTCGAGCCTGAGCACACCGCGCTGGCCAGCCATGTGCAAGCTTGCTGCAAAGCCGCTGCGCAGACTCAGCTGCAGCGCCGTCAGCGTCATCGCAGGCACGGTGTCCGATACCGGCGCCGACAGGTCCAGCATCGCCAACAGAGCAGCCAGCGCTTGTCGCAAGGTGTCGGCATCGGCAGCCAGCAACGCACTTTCGACAGCGTGACAGTGCCTGGCCAGCAGCGCTTCATCGGCTGACAGCGCCGCCGCCTTGAGCGTATGGAGCAGATGGCCCGTCACACGGGTATCGAGCACGCTGGCATCGAGCTGCCCTGCCAGTGCCCGCCCCAACCTTCCGGCCTGAGCCTGGAACAGCAGGCGCAACACGCTGTCGCTCATGTCAGATGCGGCCAGGCATCGATCAGCAATTTGCTGCCGATGAGCACGGTGAGAATCTCGAACGAGCGTTTGACCAGGCCATTGCCGTGGCTATGCGCGAGATGCGCGCCAACATAGCCGCCAAGAAAGGAGCCGAGCAGCAGCGCCGGCAGCCAGTCCCAGCGCACCGGGGCCTGCTGCGCGATAAACCAGGCGCCGGTACCGTTCCAGAACAGACCGACGAGGATGAGCGTATAGGTCACCGCCCGCGTGTAGTCGAGGCCGAACCAGCGTACCAGCCAGATCGTCACGAACAGACCGGTGCCCGAGGTCAGTGAGCCATTGAGCACGCCGATACCGAACAGCACACCACCGCCAATCAGCAGGCCGAGCCTGTCGGTATGCTGTACGGCATGAACCTTGCCCAGCTGCGGACGCGCCATCGAGTAGGCACCGAGACCCAGCGTCAACACCCCCAGAGCCGCTCGCGCCCAGGCCTCCGGCACCAGCAGGATGAGCTGCGTGCCGAGCCAGACGCCAGGCAGGCCGGCGAGCAGAATGAAGCCGGCAAAACGCCAGTTGATCGGCTCGGCTCGCAGATGCCGCAGCGTCGCGCCAAGCCCGAGCGCGATGCTGGCAATCTTGTGCGTGGCCAGCGCCGTGGGAAACGCCAGCCCGAGAAAGATCAGCACCGGCAGCTGCAACAGGCCAGCACCGCCACCCGCCAGCGACGACAGCGTGTTGGCCACAAACGAAATCGCCAGCAGCGCACTCTGGCCGCCCACACCCTCCAGTATCACGACGACTTACTTGCTCTTGCGCGCGCGATTGCTGATCAGCGTGCCCATGCCCTCGTCGGTGAAGACTTCGAGCAGACAGGCATGCGGCACACGACCATCGATGATGTGCGCCGACTGCACGCCGCCCTTCACGGCATCCAGCGCGCAAGCGATCTTCGGCAGCATGCCGCCGTAGATGGTGCCGTCGGCGATCAGCGCGTCCACATCCTTGGTGGTCAGGCCGGTAAGCACATTCTTTTCTTTGTCCATCACACCGGGGATGTTGGTGAGTAGGATCAGCTTCTCGGCCTTCAGCGCCTCGGCAACCTTGCCCGCCACCAAATCGGCGTTGATGTTGTACGACGCGCCGTCATCACCCACGCCCACCGGCGCGATGACCGGAATGAAGTCGCTCTTGAACATCAGCTCCAGCACATCAGTTTTGATGCCGGCAACTTCGCCGACCTGGCCGATGTCGACCTGCTCCATCACGCCCTGCTCGTTTTTGCGATCGAGCAGCATGCGCTTGGCGCGAATCAGGTTGGCGTCCTTGCCGGTGAGGCCGATAGCGCGGCCACCGTTCATGTTGATCAGGTTAACGATGGACTTGTTGACCGAGCCACCAAGCACCATCTCCACCACGTCCATGGTCTCGGCATCCGTCACACGCATGCCGTCGATGAACTCGGAGACCTTGCCGATCTTCTTCAGCAAATCGCCGATCTGCGGGCCGCCGCCGTGCACCACCACCGGGTTCAGGCCGACCGTCTTCATCAGCACGATGTCACGCGCGAACGAATTCTCTAGCTCCGGATCGGTCATGGCGTTGCCACCGTACTTGACCACGATGGTGGCACCGTTGAAGCGCTGAATGTAGGGCAGCGCCTCGGTCAGCACCTTGGCGATATTGAGCGCAGCATCTTGCGTAAGAGCCATGAGATATCTCGCGTTGCGTAAAAGGAATCAGTGACGACCGGAGCTGCCGAAGCCGCCGGCACCGCGTGCCGTGGCCTGGAACTCCGATACAATTTCAAATTCGGCCTGCACCACCGGCACCAGCACATACTGCGCCAGGCGCTCGCCCGGCTGCATCACGAACGGCTCGCTGCCCCGGTTCCAGCACGACACCATAAGCTCACCCTGATAGTCGGCATCGATCAGACCGACCAGGTTGCCGAGCACGATGCCATGTTTGTGGCCGAGACCGGAGCGCGGCAGGATCAGGCCGGCATAGGCCGGGTCGCTGATGTAGATGGCCAGACCGGTGCGGATCAGCACGGTATCGCCGGGGTTCAGCGTCAGCGGCGCATCCAGCAGCGCGCGCAAATCGAGGCCGGCGGAGCCTTCGGTGGCATAGCTCGGCAGCGGCAGGTCGCGACCGATGCGGTCATCGAGGATGCGGACTTGCAAAGGGATTTTCATGGTTGGTATTTCCGTTGCGTCAATTCAAGGTACCGTTTTCAAAAATTCAGCGCGTCAGCCGCGCCGCCAGCAAGCGCACCAGTTCGCGGGCAATCTGCGGCTTGCCGGCTTTGGCCAGCTCGACGCGTGCCACGCCTTCGCTGGCCTGACGATCCGGCCAGAACACGGTCATGGCGTTGTCGTCGCTCTGGAAGCCGATGTCAGCGCGCGACACATCATTGCAGGCGATCAGGTCGAGTTTTTTACGCGCCAGCTTGTCGCAGGCATAGGCTTCCACGGCGTGCGTTTCCGCCGCGAAGCCCATGACAAAGGGTTTGTCCGCCTGCTCGGCGATGCTGGCCACGATGTCCGGATTTTTCACCAGCGTGATGTCTAGTGTGTCGTCTTTCAGGCCTTTCTTGATCTTTTGCGTGGCGACTTGTGCCGGCCGGTAATCGGCCACGGCAGCGGTGGCGATGAACACGCTGCGCGCGCTGCCGACCGCTGTCTTGGCTTCGGCCACCGCAGCAGCACTGGCCGCCAGCATGTCGAGCGCGCTGACCACATCGACACGCTGCACGCGCGCCGGCGTGGGCAGATGCACCGGACCGGCAATCAAGGTGACACGCGCACCGGCTTCGACACAGGCCTCGGCCAGCGCAAAGCCCATCTTGCCCGAGCTGTGATTGCTCAGGTAGCGCACCGGGTCCAGCGCCTCGCGCGTGGGGCCGGCCGTGATCACGACATGAGCACCACTGAGCAGGCCGCTCTCGAACTGGTCAGCACAAAGATCGGCGAGTTGCTGCGCTTCCAGCAAACGCCCGGCACCCACATCGCCACAGGCCTGCGCGCCGCTGCCGGGGCCGAACACCGCGATGCCGCGCGCCTGCAAGGTCGCCAGATTGGCCTGCGTCGCCGCATCAACCCACATCTGCTGATTCATGGCCGGCGCCACGGCTTTCTTGCCCGATGCCGCCAGCCAGCAGGTCGTCAGCAGATCATTGGCGATGCCCTGCGCGAGCCGCGCCAGCGTATCCGCCGAGGCCGGCGCCACCAGAAACAGATCGGCCCAGCGCGCCAGCTCGATATGGCCCATGGCCGCTTCCGCCGCCGGGTCGAGCAGATCGACATGCACCGGATTGCCGGACAGCGCCTGCAACGTCAGCGGCGTGATGAACTCGCGGGCGGCGGCAGTCATCACCACCTGCACCTCGGCGCCGGCATCGCGCAGTCGGCGAATCAGCTCGGCACTTTTATAGGCCGCGATGCCGCCAGTGACGCCGAGCAAAATATGTTTGTTTGACAGCCGCGCGAGCATGCGAAAGCTCCAATCCGGGTCTATACCTTGTGCAGCTGCGAAAGATACCACGGCAGCTCAGGGAATTTATGAACGACAGGAGTCTGCGGTGATGCGTATTCGAGACTGGCCGGCCGCCGAACGGCCGCGTGAAAAGCTGCTGAATCAAGGTCCGGGATCTCTCAGCACAGCAGAGCTGCTGGCCCTGCTCATCGGTCATGGCCGGGAAGGCCTGACGGCGGTGGACATGGCGCGGCAAGCCCTTCAGCACTATGGCGGTATCCGGGACTTGCTGGACGCCCCGCTGGATGACCTGCTACTGCGGGTGAACTGGGGGCCGGCACGCGTGGCCAGACTGCACGCGTCGGTAGAACTGAGCCGGCGCTACCTCAGTGAAAGCCTGAGCCGGCAAGGCAAGCTCACCAGCCCGGCGGCCACCCGCGAGTTCCTGCGCGCCCAGCTTCGCGGCTACGACCACGAGGTCTTTGCCGTGCTCTATCTCGACAATCAGCACCGCGTCATCGCCTTCGAGGAGATCTTTCGCGGCACGTTGGACAGCTGCTCCATCCATCCGCGCGAGGTGGTGAAACGCTCGCTGGCGCAGCGGGCCGGCGCAGTGATCTTTGCCCACAACCATCCGTCCGGCGTGGCCGAGCCGTCAGCCGCGGACAGGCACATCACGCAACGGCTGAAGGATGCCCTGGCGCTGGTCGATGTCCGTACGCTCGATCATCTGGTGATTGGCGATGGCGAGCCGGTGTCGTTTGCCGAGCGCGGCTGGCTTTGAATTGCACGCCCTAGAAAAAATTACAAATGATGCCGTGCTGCGCGCCTATATTCACTCATCGCAGGAAATAATCAGGGAAACACGCGAATAATCCACCCGCACTCAACGCAAAAGCCCCCGCACAAAGGCGAGGGCTTTTGCTCAACATCACCGCTGTCAGAACTTATAGGTAGCCGACAGGCGTGCCGCAATGGGCGAGCCCGGCATGATGTTGTTATTGTTGTGCGCATTCACGGAGTAGTCGCGATTGAGCAGATTTTCGATGTTGAGCTGGAACTGCAGACTCTTCGAGGCATTGAAGAAAGCCGCGGCATCCACACGGCCATAGCCAGGCAGCTTCACCGTGTTGTCATCCTGGGCAAACATGCCGCTGCGGCTGACAAAACCCAGCGCAACGCCATAACGGTCACTCAGGTCATAGCGGTTCCACAGCGAGAAAGTGTGGCGCGGCGTCTGGTTGGTTTCGTTGCCGGCCTTGATAGTGGCCGACTGCGATTTGGTGATGGCGCTGTCGGCAAACGCGTAGCCGCCGGTCATCGACCAGGCACGCGTGATTTTGCCGGTTGCGCTCAGCTCAACGCCTTTAACACGCTGACCATCCACCAGAATCATCTGTCCAACATTCATGGGATCCGGAACCGCTACATTGCCACGATCCAAGCGGTATACAGCAGCTGCCAACGACAGATCCGAGCGCGCATCCCACTTCACGCCGACTTCCTTGTTCAGGAAGGATTCCGGATCGAAATTGCTGTTCGTAGCCGTCAGCGAGCTCAGCTGATCTCCGGCACGCGGTACGAAAGTCTTGCTGTAGCTGGCATACACGGACACGGCATCGACCGGCTTGTAGATCAATGCGGCACGCGGCGACAGTTCGGTATCGGTGGTTTTGCCGGAGTTTGCCCCGACCTTGTCGGTGAAGTCAGTAACAAAGCGATCCTGACGCAGGCCCAGCACCATCTGCCATTGCTTGTTGAAGGTCAGCTGATCCTGCAAATAGACTGCCGCAATATCCACCTGGCTGACGCTGTCTCGAGCACGCGTGGCAGCAAAGGTTGCCACGCCACGTGGATTGGCTGCCGGCACAGGGGACGGAGCCACTGTCGCATTGATGCGGAAGTTTTCCGTATCCTGACGCCCAAATTCCGTGCCCAGCAATAACTGATGCTTGATTGAGCCCGTCTTTGCCGACATCAGCAGGTCAGTCTGATTGAACAGATTCTGACGTTGTGTATCGTCGTGATAAGCCGCCAGTGCCACGGTGCCGCCAGCGCTCACGCTGCCGTTGGCATACACATTCTGGTAATACTTGTCGTAATCGGCATAGCGCGTCTTGTTGGTCAGCATCACGCCATTCTTGAACTTATGCTCGATCGCCATACCCACCGTACGCACGGTCGTTTCGGTCGGGCTTTGCTCGGGATTACCGAAGAACGTGGACTCATCGGTCTTGAACGGCTTGCCGTTCTGCGATGGCACACCGCGATCTGTCACACGCAGATCATTGAAGTACTCAGCCGACAAAACTACCTTGGTACGATCACCTGGCTTCAGCGTCAATGTCGGGCTGATGCCGTTGCGACGCACGGAAACACCATCACGATAGCTGTCGGAGTCTTCGCTGACCACATTGACGCGACCCGCTACGGAGCCGGTCAGGCCACCGCCAACATCCAGCCCAATACGCTTATGGTCATAGGAACCCACCGACACATTGATCTCACGCACCGGTGTCCAGCCTGCTTCTTTACTGACACGGTTGATGACACCGCCGGCACCGCCACGGCCAAATGCCAGACCATTGGAGCCCTTGAGGATTTCAACACGATCAATGTTGTAGACGTCGCGGTAGTACTGCACATCGTCACGCACGCCATCGAGGAAGAAATCACCGGTGCTGGTGCTGCCACGAATAACGGCGGCATCACGGTTGCCTTCGCCCTGCGCAAAAGTCACACCCGGGGTATAACGTACAGCCTCGGCCATGCTCTGCACGGCCTGATCCTTGATCTGCTGGGCCGTCACCACACTGACGGACTGCGGCGTATCGAGCAGCGGCGTGTCGGTCTTGGTCGAAGCCCGGCTGAATACCGGCTGATAGCCATTGCTGGCCGCTGCCTCTGCGGCTGCAGTCACCTGAACTTCAGCAAGAACCTGATCATCGGACCAGGCATGAGTGGCCAAGCCGGCGCACGCGAGCATGACAGCAGCACTGATGGGGTTGGGCTTGAACACGCGACTCTCCGGGCAAATGATTTGACGCGGAGAGCATAACTATGGATACGAACGAAAACAATTCTCATTAGAATTAATTATTCGGCCGCTCAAATCTGAAATCTTTCCGGCATCTCACGCCATTCCGACTCTTGAATCCACTCCGGATGACTCGGCTCGGTGAAAATAAACACCGACAACAAGCCCATGAGAAAGATCACTTTCAGCAGCCTGTCGCCCATAGCTGGCGCAGCAACACCCCGCAAAGCTGCATGTGTTGGCCCGATCTCGACACGCTGACCATCGCGGATCAACCAAGCGGCGAGCAGCAGCAACGCCACCACGAATACCCAGCCGCCCGTCAGCAGCAGACCCAGCCCGACAAACAGCATGAGAATCGCCACCAAGGGCATGAAGGCACTGAGCCAGACCGATAACACGGCCCCGAACAGAATCGCCCAGGCCGTGACCGCTACCACAAACACGCGCATCATGACCCAGCCACGGCCACCCACCCGCACCTCGCCCTGAAACAGCGGCCGGTGCGCCCAGTACGCGGCAATTGCCACCGGGCCAAGCAGGCACAACGCCACCACCCACGCGCCCGGCGAATTCATCTGCCGGCGCTGGGCATCCTGATACAGCCAAATGCTCAGCGCGGCCAATGTCAGTAACAGTGCGGTCATGCCATCTCCTCGACCGGTTTATCTTCAGCGACATGCTCGCGGCCGAGGTAAAGATACATCGCCGGCACGACAAACAGCGTGAACAAGGTGCCGATGGTCATGCCCGTGGAAATCACCAGGCCCATGGAGAAACGGGCAGCGGCGCCGGGGCCGGTCGCGAACAGCAGCGGCAGCATGCCCAGCACCAACGCAGCGGTGGTCATCAGCACCGGGCGCAGACGGATCGACGACGCTTCTTCAATCGCCAGGCGCTTCGAGTAGCCCTGCTTCTGCAGCTGATTGGCGAACTCCACGATCAGGATGCCGTGCTTGGCGATCACCCCGATCAGCGTCACCAGCCCGACCTGCGTGTAGATGTTGATGCTCGCCCCCGGCGTCTGGAACATGGCCGCGATGTTGAGGCAGAGCAGCGCCCCGCAGATCGACATTGGCACCGTGACCAGCATGATGATCGGGTCGCGGAAGGACTCGAACTGCGCCGCCAGCACCAGGTAGATGATGACCATGGCGAAGAAGAAGGTGACCACCAGCGCCGAGCCTTCATTCTTGTACTGACGCGAACCCCCGGCGTAATCCACGCCGTAGTCATTCGGCAGCACCTTCGCGGATGCCTGCTCGAGCACACCCAGCGCCTCGCCCAGTGTCACACCCGGACGCTGCACGCCCGAGATGGTCACTGCATTGAGCTGCTGGAAGCGGTTCAGGGCCTGCGGCTGCACGGTATCGCGCAGAGTCACCACGGTCGACAGCGGAATCAGCTCACCAGCCGCTGTACGCGTGTAGTACTGGGAGAGCTGATCCGGATTCAGACGCTCACTGCGCTCAACCTGCGGGATCACCTTGTACGAACGCGACTCCATGCTGAAGCGATTGGCATACCCGCCAGACAACATCGCCGACATATCCGCCGCCAGCGTGTTCATGTTGATGCCGAGCAATGCCGCCTTCTCGCGATCAACATCAACCTTCACCTGCGGCTTGTCGATCTTCAGGTCGGCGCGCATGAAGATGAACTTCTTGCTCGCCATGGCCTGCCCGACCACTTCGTTCGCGGCTTCCAACATGGCCTGTGGAGACGCCGTGCTGGTGATGATGAACTCGACCGGGAAGCCGTTGCCGCCACTGGGCAGCGACGGCGGCGCGAACACCGCATTCTGCAGTCCGGCAACTCCGTTGGCCTGCTCAGTGACCTCCGTCAGCACTTCCTTCGTCGTGCGCTCGCGCTCTGTCCACGGTTTCATGACGATGCCGGAGATGGCCGTGTTGCTGCCCACCGCCGAACCACCACCACCGACTCCGTTGAGCAGGAAGAAGTTGTCCTTCTCGGGAATGCCGTTGGCGATCTTCACCAGCTCATCGGTGAATTTGGTCAGATAGTCCAGCGACGAGAACGAATCGCTCTGCGAGAAAATCAGGAAGAAGCCCTGATCTTCTTCCGGCGCCAGCTCCTGCGGCGAGCTCTTGAACAGGAAGAAGCACGACACCAGCACAATCGCGCCAAAGGTGGCGATGACATGCTTGTCATCGAGCGCCCCATGCAACTTGCGCTGATAGTTCAGACGCAACGCCTCGAACTTCGCATCCAGCCAGTGTGCGAAACGGTTGCCCTGCTCTTCCTTTTTAGAGTGCAGCAGCATGGCTGACATCATCGGTGACAGCGTCAGCGCAATCACGCCCGACAGCAGCACCGCCCCCGCCAGCGTGAAGGCAAACTCGACAAAGAGCGTGCCGGTGAGGCCACCAATAAAGCCGATCGGCAGATACACCGCGACCAGCGTGATGGTCATCGCGATCACCGGCCCGACCAGCTCACGGGCGCCTTTGATGGCAGCATCAAAAGGCTTCATGCCATTTTCGATATGGCGATGAATGTTCTCCAACACGATGATGGCGTCATCGACCACCATGCCGATGGCGAGCACCATCGCGAGCAAGGTCAGCAGATTGATCGAGAAGCCCATGAGCATCATCAGGAAGCAGGCACCGATCATCGACAGCGGCACCGTCACCGCCGGAATCAGCACGCTGCGCATGGAGCCGAGGAACAGGTAGATCACCACGATGACGATGGCCACAGCCTCGATCAGCGTTTTGATGACCTCGTTGATCGCATCCTGAATGTAGCGCGTGGAGTCATAGGGAATGTTGGCCTTAAGACCTTCCGGCAGCTGCTTGAGAATGTCCGGCCAGACGTTTTCACGCAGGTCCTTGATGACATCCAGCGAATTCGCGTCCGGGGCAATCTCGATACCCATAAAGGTGGCGCTCTTGCCGTTGAACGACACTTGCGTGCCATAGCTTTCCGAGCCCAGCACCACATCGGCGATGTCACCGAGGCGGACCATGGCATCGGGCGTGGAGCGCACGACCAGCGAGCGGAACTGCTCCGGCGTGTTGAGGTCGGTGGCAGCGGTCAAATCAACCTGCACCATCGAGCCCTTGGTGGCACCGAGGGCCGCCTGCACATTGTTGTTGCGCAGGGCACCGTAAACATCGCTAGCCGTCACCCCGAGTGCGGCCATACGCTCAGGCTTCATCCAGATACGCATGGCGAAGGTGCGGTCACCGAGGATGAGCGCGCGCTGCACGCCCGGCACCGTGGCCAGACGCGGCTCGACGACGCGCACGAGGTAGTCGGTGATCTGGTTGTTGTCGAGAATATCGGAGTAGAACGACAGATACATGGCCGCCGTGGTATCCCCCACCGACAGCTCCACGGTCGGATCTTCCGAGGCCTCCGGCAGCTGGTTACGCAGCTTGTTGACCTTGGCCGCGATCTGCGTGAGCGCCTCGTTCGGGTCATAGTCCAGACGCAGATAGACCTGAATCGAACTGACGCCGGAGATGCTTGTCGATTTCACATAGTCGATGCCCTGCGCCGACGCGATCTCGCGCTCCAGCGGCGTGGTGATGAAGCCCTGGATCAGGTCGGCATCGGCCCCCACATACACCGTGGTGACATTGACCACGGCATTCTGCAGCTCCGGGTACTGGCGCACATTGAGGTCAAACGCCGACTTCAGTCCCAGCAGCAGGATCATCAGGCTGACCACCAGCGCCAGTACCGGGCGCTTGATGAAGATATCGGTAAATTTCATGGTCGCGACCCTGCTCAGCTGTCAGTCGGTGTGGGCGTTGCCGAAGCGGACGGCTGTACGGTGTTGTTGATCTTGACCTTGCTGTCGTTCTGCAGCTTGAGCAGACCGCTGGTGGCAACTTGCTCGCCAGCCTTGAGACCGTCTGTGACCACGACCAGATCGCCGCGTGTCTCGCCGGTCTTGATGAAGCGGCGGCGTACCACCAGCTCATCCGTGACCTTGCCGTCGGCATCTTTGCCCTTCACGGACTGAACGACATACACCGAGTTGCCATAGGGGTTGTAGCTCACCGAGGTCTGCGGAATGGTGACCACGCTGGCGGTGTTGGCGAGACCGATGCTGGCGCGCGCAAACAAGCCCGGACGCAGCGCCTCGTCAGCGTTGTCGAAGCGAGCTCGCACCTTGAAGTTGCGGGTCTTGCTGTCGACCAGCGGCTCGATGGCCGAGATCACGCCGCTGAACTTGCGGCCCGGCTGCGAGTCCACCACCACACTGACCGTCTGACCGTTCTGCACCGCTGCCTGGTTCTGCTCGGGCAGCGTGAAGTCAACAAAGACCGGATTGATGGCCTGCAACGACACAATCGGCGTACCGGCACTCAGGTACTGCCCGACATTGACTTGGCGGATGCCGAGCTGGCCGCTGAACGGTGCCCGAATCTGCTTCTGGGCAAGCTTGGCGCGCTGAGCATCGGCACCGGCACGGGCCGCACTGAGGTCAGCCTGAGCGCGATCCAGCTCGGACTTGGAGATGGCATCGAGCTTGTACAATCGCTCCAGACGGGCAAATTCGGACTTGGCCAGATTGGCCTGCGCCTGCAGACGCTGCACATCCGCCTGCTCGGTCGCTGCTGACAGACTGACCAGCAGATCGCCCTTCTTCACACGCGCACCCGATTCGAAATGCAGAGCCGCGATGATGCCGCCGGACTCCGTGGTGACATCGGCACCATTGCTGGCAACGACGCTGCCGACGCCGCTCAGGCTGGCCGCCCAGACTTCCGACTTCGCCGTCGCCGAGGAAATGACCGATGCCGGCATCGGCATGTTGTCGAAATACTGGTTCATCATCTTGCCGCCGAACCACTTCATACCGAACACGCCACCAAAAACGATTCCGGTGCCGATCAGCATCCACATCATGCGTTTGTTCATGTTGATTCCTTGGCGCGCGGCGCGGGGTCAGAAGTTAAAAGAGTGTCGAGTGCGGTCAGGTCGTTAGCATCGAGCACGCCGGCCTGTTGCTTAAGCTGCAGCATTTTCAGGACGACGTCATAGCGGCTGCGATCGAGGTTGCGCTGCGCCTGCACGGTGTTTGACTGGGCATTGAGTACGTCAGTGATGGTGCGTTTGCCGGCTTCATAGCCATAGCGTGTGGCCTGCTCGGCGGCCTGCGCGGACTCGACGGCACGCTGATAGGCCAGGCTCTGAGCCCGTGCGGTCTGCACTTCACGGAACAGACGACGCGTCTCGCGCAGCAGTTCGCGCTCACTGCGCGCCTGTTCCGACTGCGCCTGCGTCAGGCGCGCCTGAGCCTCACGAATCTTGCTGGACTGTGCGCCACTGGCAAAGATCGGCACTTTCAACTCCAGACCAAATACCGTGCTGTTGGCTTTCGAACCGATTTGCGACTCCGACATGTCCTGACGACCATGCGTTGCCACAATATCCATCGTGGGTAGCGAGTCGGAGCGACGACTAGTGACATTGGCTTGCGCCAGCACAACCTGCGCCAGCGCCTGCTGATAGACCGGGCTGTTGGCACGCGCCCGCGTCAGCCAGACCTCGGCATCGAGACTGTCCAGCTCGGGCAAAACTGTCGCCGCCTTCAGACTGAACAGCTGAGCCCGGCCATTGCCGGTGGTTTCATCGAGAGCATCCTGTGCAGACTCAACTGTCTGCTGCGCCGACAGCAGATTGGCCTGCGCCAGATCGTTACGCGCCTGCGCCTCTTTCAGATCTGTCCCGGCCACCAGCTGCACGTCATAGCGCTTGCGTACATCGCTCAGGGACTTGTTCACGGCATCGGCTTCAATCTGTGCCAGCGCCAGCTCGTTAGTCGCCTTCAGCACCGCCAGATAGCGATCCGCCACGCGCACGACCAAGGCCTGACCACGCTGGATGAAAGCTTGCTCGCCCAACTGATCCTGAGCATCGGCGCGATGCCCGCGCGCCAGAAAATCATAGCGAAACAGCGGCTGGCGAAGTTCGGCGCTGACATTCCAGCCGTCATAGCGTTCCTGAAAGCCCGCGCCGAAGGGTGTGCTGATGACATCGGAATCCGTCGTGCTGATCGTGCCCAGGGCATTGATCTGCGGCAGGCGCGTAGCTCGCTCCTGCACGCCAGCCTCGCGATCAGCGGCGCGCTCGGCCAGCGAGGCGGCCACCGCCGGATCGCTGTCGATGGCGCGCTGCAAGGCCTCGCGCAAGGTCATCGTTGGCGATGCCGACAGCAGCGGGGCCACACGCATGGCCATCGCCAGCGATGACGATGTGCCAGCCAACAAGGCCAGACTCAGCAAAAGCAGGGGAGCTTTGTTCAGGGACACATCACGACTCATCAAAAACCTCGGCTCGAATGCGGTTAATCAGGCTCTCCAGCGCAGTGATGTCGGCTGGATCAATCAGTGGCTGCCAGCCCATGCCATTGAGCAGTTGCTGCGTATGGCGGGCGAGCAGGAAATACGGGGCATGCACATTGAAGTGATCGAGCAGGCCATCGGCATGGACAAGGCTGTGCACACCCAACGCCAGCGACCAGCAGCCGGTGGCAATTGACTCCGGGCGCATGCCTTGCGGGTCGATGTCACCGCCGGCAATGGCATCGTTAACGATGGCCAGCACGGCATCACAGACCGGCTGGCTGGCGGCAAAATGCGCCTCGCGCCGGCACTGACTGGCGGCACTCCAGACCACCTCACACTGCGCGTACTGCGCCAGCCGGAAATGCTCCGGGCTGCGCTGCACAAAAATCATGTCGGCCACGGTGATGGCGAACATGCGCTCGCGCGTGCTCGCCTGCCAGGCCGATGCCTTCTGGAACAGCACCGCCTGCTCGGCCACCGACTCGGTCATCAACGCCACCAGCAAATCCTCTTTGCTGGCGAAGTGCTGATACAGCGTGCCCATGGCGTATTCACTGATTTCGGCAAGCCTGGCCATCTGCAGATTAAGCAGGCCATCACGCACGATGAGTTGGCGCGCAGCCGTCAGCAAGCGCTGCTCGCGCTCCTGAAACTGTCGTTCTCGCCGCTCTTTGGTGCCCATGAAGCCGCCCTGAAAATACGAAGGCTCGAATAATGAACTTTATTCATTTTTTTCGCAATGGCATAAAAAAGCCCCACCCCATGACCTATTTCTGGCCGGGATGGTGCATTTACAGGGGAATGTCAGGGCGAATATCTGCCTCAATCGCGACGTTTCACCAAACCATCATCGATAAGCTGCTGGAAGTGCTCGCAGACTGACTGACGCACGTCGCGATACTGGATGCCCAAGCCTTCGCGACTGCGCGTGTTGTCGAAATGCATGGGCCAGCCCATGTTGCGCCAGACAAAATCGCGGGTGTAGCCATAAAACGGCGACACCAGCCAGAACAGCACTCTCGGTACCGTCATGCGCGGGAACGGATATTTCGGGCCGAAATGCGCACGCAGCGCCGCAGCCATGTCGAGCAAGGTCAGCGACTCTGCGCAGAGAATGTAGCGGCCATTGGCCTCGGGCGTGAAGCCGGCCTTGATGTGCGCATCGGCAACATCACGGACATCCACCAAACCGTTCCACATGCACGGAGCCCCCATGGCCAGCGTGCCGTCGCCAAATTGCTGCAGCGTGGTGATGCTCGTCGAGATGCTGTTGGTGGTCAGCGCAGGGCCCATGACCAGACCGGGATTGATGCAGACCAGATCCCAGCGGCGCTGCTCTTTCTGCATGCTCCAGGCTTCCTGCTCAGCAACGGTTTTAGAATACAGGTAGGGCTGATGATCGACGCTGCTGGTGGTATTCCAGAAGGTTTCATCGAGACGATTACCCGGTACATCACGGGCATCCCAGTTGTCGCCAAAAGTCGCTGCCACGCTGGAGGTGAGCACAACACGGCGAACACTGTCGGTGGCATTCACGGACTGCAGCACATTGCGCGTGCCTTCCAGTGCCGGTCGCACCAGGGCTTCATGGGCATCCGTGAAGCCGGTGATCACAAACGGCGATGCAGTATGGATGACCAGCTCGCAACCAATCATCGGCTCTGCGAATGCGCCCACGTCGAGCAAGTCCGCCTTGAACAGTTTCAGCGTACCGCTGCTGGCATCAGCCACTTTCTGCAAATGAGCCACACTCGACGCCTTATTCGGGTCGCGCACCGTGGCATGCACCGTGTGACCGGCTTCAAGCAGCTTTTTCACAATCCAGCCGGCAACATAGCCACTGGCACCGGTGACCAGAATCGGGGCTTGCGGGTTGATCAATGACATCTCGAAGACTCCATGGGCGAAGGCCCGAGTATGGGGTCTCCGGCGGAGGGCGTCGATGCGCTTCAGCGACCCGCAGGTCTACTTGTTGTCAGGCTCGACACGCGAGCTGATGACCTCGCCTTCGATGGTGCTGCCCTGCCCGGAACTCATGCCCGAGTGCATCTGCGAGTCAGACTGCGGCGGCATCTGGCCCGGGCCGGCAAAGGGCCCGCGCTGGGGTCGTCGCAGGCCCAGGCGCTTCATCAGAAACGCTGAAAGCACACCGAGAATTCCAACGCCGGCGGCCGCCGTCAGTGCCATTGCCAGGCCCGGCAGGAAAACCAGAAAGGCCAGCCACCATGGCCATGCCCAAGCATAGACTGCCCCCATGAAACCGAAGATGGTGGCGACGATGGGCACCAGCAGAGTCAGCAGCAGGCCCACGATAGCTGTCGGCACCAGACCCCAATCGAGATGCTGATGGAAATAGGCCAGCAGACCGGCCATCTGCACCAGAGCAATGAGGAAGCGCAACAAACTCAACAAGACGACCGGCAAGTAAGCTCTCCGTTTGTGGAAAATGGCATCATAACGCGACCTGCATCGGTTTAATGGCGGCCACTTCAATGATTCAGATCTTTCATAATGCACGCTGTTCGAAATCGCGTGCTGCGCTTTTGCTGGCCGAGCAGGCAGCCGATCGTCTCGATGAGGCGCTCTGTATCCGCGACTACTTAAGTCAGCCGTTATCAATCAGCGAGCTGAACCTGCTACTTGAACAACTCGCCGTGCCCGCACACATGATCTTGCGTGAAGACGATGCGCGCCAGCTGTGCCCGGCGATATTGCCTCAACGTGATCATACGATGGCCGTGCTGCAAGCAATTGCGCAGGAGCCCCGCCTGCTGCAAAGACCTATCGTGGTACGCAACGGTCGTGCCGCGATCGGGCGGCCGCCGGAAGCTGTTTTACCTCTGTTTGACTGAGCCGGACACTCAATCAAGCAATGTCAGGATGGCACCGATTCACGATGCCCGCTCCTCACGTCGCTGCAGATGTACTGGCTTGAGCTGGTCAATTTCATAACGATTGCCCGGATAGGTGCGATTCGGCTCATTCGCCAGCATGACCGGATAACCCCCGATGACATAAGCCCTCTTCAGCATGGCCAGCGCTTTCAGGCTGCCTTTGACCGTCTTTTGCAGCAACACCGGAGCCGGTTGCAGATGCACCGCCGCGAGAAACGCCGGCTCGTCGAGCAGGCTGCTCACAGTCGGCGCGACCAGGCCATGCAGTGGCGCCGGCAGCCAGCCACGAATGATATCGAGCGTGGCATCGGCGACGCGGGCGCTGGCCTCGGCCGGTACGAAATGGCGTTGGCTGTAGTCGTGCACGAAGGCATCGAACGCCGGCTTGTTGTCGGGGATGCCGACCAGGCCCATGCGACGACCGATCTCGCACCAGAAATTGAACCAGGCGTTCTTCTCATGCGCGGTCATCGGCCGCCAGCTGAACTCGGCCGTCCAGCGCATGGGGAACTCGATGAAGGTCCAGAGCACGAACAGGAAATCATCCTGCGGGATGCGGTAGTTGCCGTGGGTCTGGTTGATGCGCGCAAGAGCCCGGCTACCGACTTCACCATCCCAGCCCGATTCCATGAAGTGGGCGATGAGCAGGCGCGTGTCGTCGTAGCGTTTCTGACCGTGATCCTTGAATTCGCGGGTGCGGTCGAGCAGCTTGGAAACAGTGTCGCTGGCGTAGGTGTAGAACAGCGCGACTTCGAGCGAGCGCGTGATGTCCCACGGGAATTCGTAGGCGGTGAGCAGAAAGACAATACGCTGGCAGTCGGCCTCAGCATCGAGGCCGGCGATTTCGCGTGCGACAGCAGGGTTGGACATGAAGCCGAAGCGTTTGCGATAGAGGGTGCTCGTGGTCGTCGTCATGCTCGAGTCAACTTTTGTCGAATATTGACCCGAGCATAAATGACCAGACAGTCACGATCAAGGCTATGGACAGCCCGCCAGCATATCCGCGCACTGTGCGCGCCTGCCATTGCGCGTCGGGAAATCACGGGCGGACTGGGAGTAGAAGCTGAAGCGCGGCAGGAACTCGGCTTCGGCCAGCAAGCGCGCATCGGCATCGGCAAAGCCGGTTTCGCCATCGCGCTTCAGCCAGCGGTCGAGCCAGGCCAGCGAGTAGTGCTCAGCCATCGGCCGGCCCCAGCCGCCGACGCAGCGGCCATCCTTGACCTCGGGGCACCACGAGGTGGCCGGGAAGGTCGGCAGCAACGACCACTCGTAATGCGAGCTGCCACGAATGGTGAACTCGAAAACCGGTACGCCAGCGCTCTGCCAGGCCTTGAATGGCCCGAGATTGCCATCTTTGGGCGGGGTTTGCGTGAACGGCATCGGCGTCAGGCCGTATTCGCTGTTCTGGCCCATGCTGGGCACGCGCGGCGCGAATTTGGGATAGGCCGAGCCCTGACCGGCCAGTGCGGTCACAGCCGACAGACCACCCGCCGCGCCGCTATCCGGCGCCAGCAAACCATCCCAGGCCACGGCCACATCGACCGGATTGGCCGCATCCATTTTGCCCGGCCATGGATCGGCACCGACACCGCCATACCCTTGCACAATGGATACACCGGTCGCACCCAGTGAATGCCCGACGATGCCAAGACGCTCGCGATCCTGCACCGCGTGCTGAGGATTGAATGCCGTCACCACGGTCGGGTAGGTGCCTGCGCAGCTGGTGTTATGCGGATAGGGCCTGGCCGAGGTGGAGCGGAAGAAATCGATGGCATCGACCAGACCCTCCCAGAACACTGCCGAATTGATGTTGCTGCCCTGCCCGCCCATCGGCGTCTGCTGGTCAGAGCGGCCCTGGCCGCGCGGGTCGAAGGTCATCACGGCATAGCCGGAGCGCACCAGCGCCTGCGCCATCCACCAGTACAGGGGCTCGGGAGCCTGCACGGAACCATTTTCGATAACGACCGTGGGTAGCGGACCCGTGGTGTTTTTCGGGCGCCAGACGCGACCGGAAATACGCGCGCAATCGCGGTCGTAGTAAGTTACCGGCTCGACCACGGCTTCGCGCTCGTAGAACGGGTCAAAGCCCGGATAGCGGAAGGGATCACCGACACATTGCAGCCCCCAGGTCGCGCACACCGGCGTGACCGGCGTGTTCAACGGCACGCCGCCGGTACTCACAGGCAGGTAGCTGGGGTCGCTTGCGAGGCGCTCGAAGTAGGACTGGAAATTGGCCAGACTCTGCTCCGCGAAGCGCTGCAGGAAGATTGGGTTGGTCGCCTCTTCGCGCGGGGCTTCGCTGACGCGGGCATAGTTCTTCAGTTCGCAGGCAGCGAACTCGGCACTGGCGTCCGGATAAGTGCCGCAGGCAGGGTCGTCGGCACCTGCGCTGACAAGGCTGCCGATGAGGGGCAAGCTGGCTGCTGCCGGCGCAGGATCATTGCTGCCCGCAGGTGTCGTTGGGGCTGGGCTCGGGCCATCGCCGCAAGCAATCAGGGCGCTGGCGAGCAGGCTAATGCCGAAACCACGAACAAGTTTCATGAAAATGCACCTTTCTTGTTTTTATGTAGCGAAGGTACGCAAAAAACAGACCTGCGACCAGTCTGGTCTTAATCGATATTTTTAGCGCTGGCGAGGCTGCGCAGGAGGCCAAGTGCGATCGCCTGATTGGCCGCACTGAGAGAGCGATAGATGCGGCGCAGCTGCATACCGGAGGCATCGTAATCGCTGGGGACTTCACGAGTCATGCTGGAGGCTATTGCCGTAGCCCGCTCAGCCTCATGGAAGATATCGCTCACCTTCACGCCCAGCGCTTCGGCAAGGGCCTCGAGCACTTCCAGAGACGGGTTGCGACGACCGCTTTCAATGCGTGACAAGGTACTGGTGGCCAGCTCAAGATCATTCGCCAGCGCCTCCAGCTTGAGCCCCTGCTCTATCCGCAAACCTTTGATGACAAGACCAATTTTCATGGCCTGATTGTTCTGGCTGGCTTGCCGCAGAGGCAAAGCCATAAAATCAAATTACCTTATTTATTTTGCCTTTAAGGCAAAATAAATTCATGCCCATAAACCCAGACTGGGTGATTGTGCAGGAGGGGGACGAGCTTGAAAGAAGTGCTGGCCGGGGTTTGACGCTGCAATCAAGTATCAGAAATCGCCGACATCCAAGCTGGCTGCTTCCCCGTAAGCATCTGATACAGCGTTTCAGGCGCTACATCAAAGCCACAGGGCCACGCCAATGTCGGCCAGCTATCCAGATGAAACCGGGCAAAACAAGCAGGGTCATGCAGCGACGATGCCGACGGGCTGCCGGCAATCAGTTCGCCCAGATCAACAATGCCGGCTTGATGCTCGTTGTCGCGAACATGGATATGCGGCGGGTTGTGCTCACTGAAATACATGAGCACCACAATCCCTAAAAATCGACTGATCTCCGGCATGTGCTTCCTCCTTGAAGCGTGTATTCCATGCCATCAACGCTAGACCACGATCAGCACTTTCACAAATCGGGATGATTAAAGCTCACCCCGCCGGCGTGATCTGCACCAGCAACTGCCGCAACCCCACCTGCGCACCCGCACTCGCCGTGACCAGCTCGACCGTGCCCGCCACCGGGGCCTGCAGGCGGAACTCCATCTTCATGGCTTCCAGCACCAGCAGCAGGTCGCCCTTGGCCACCGTCTGCCCGGCTGCCACCGCCACGCTGACCACTTTGCCGTCAATCGGCGCGAGGATGCGGCCGTCGCTGCCAGCCTCGACGGTCTGCGCCGGCTCGTAGGTGGCGTCGATGAAGCAGGTGGTGAGCGGCTGCGCGGCATCGGCATTGGCGAGCCAGAGCTGAGCCCCTTGTGCCGATGCCGCGCGCGCGAACCAGGCGTGCTGACGACGGCCATGCGCGAGGTAATTCACGCGGCAACCCTGCACGGAAACGATGCGCACGGTCTCGGCCGCTTCTTCGCTGTCATCCACCGTCACGACATAGTCGCCGAAGGCGGTGACTTCAACATCAAGCGTGACCTGCGCCTCACCATGACGCAGCTTGAGCAGCGTCGGCGTGGCGTTGGCGCTGTGCCAGCCGAGCAGTGTGCTGTCGAGCTCGCCCTTTTGCTGCAACGCCTGAGCATCGGTATGCACCATGAGCGCAGCGGCCAGCGCGCGATGCGCGGCGGTCGGCTCGGCCAGCGCGGTGATGCGCTCAGCCGGGAAGTGTTCGGCGATGAAACCGGTGGTCACGCCGGGGCCCTGGAATTCGTCGTGCGAGAGCAGCTGGATCAGGAAGTCGCGGTTGCTGGCAAGACCGAGGTAGGCGGTGTCGGCGAGCATGGCGATGAGCTTCTTGATGGCCTGCGTGCGTGTTTCGCCCCAGACGATGAGCTTGCCCTGCAGCGAGTCGTAGTACGGCGAGATGACGCCGCCTTCAATCACGCAATGGTCGGCGCGCAGGCCCGGGCCGGTCGGCGTTTGCCAGGCGAGGATCTTACCGGTCTGCGGCAGGAAGCCGCGCGCCGGATCTTCGGCACAGAGACGCACCTCAATTGCATGACCATGGCGACGCTCATCGAGCTCGACCTGCGTCAGCGGCAGCGGCTCGCCCTGGGCGACCAGCAACTGCCAGGCCACGAGGTCGAGATCGAAGATCAGCTCGGTGACCGGATGCTCGACCTGCAGACGGGTATTCATTTCCAAGAAGTAGAAATGGCCATCGGCGGCGAGCATGAATTCGACGGTGCCGGCACCGACATAGTTCACGGCCTTGGCGGCAGCGACAGCGGCCTTGCCCATGCGCGCACGCAGCGATTCGCTGACCGCTGGCGACGGCGCTTCCTCGATGACCTTCTGGTTGCGACGCTGCACCGAGCAGTCGCGCTCGCCGAGGTAGACCACATTACCGTGACGGTCGCCGAAGACCTGGATCTCGACATGACGCGCCTGCAGCACGGCCTTCTCGATCAGCAGCTGGCCATCGCCAAAAGCATTCTGCGCTTCGCTGCGCGCGGACTGGATGGCCGCCTTCAGCTCGGACGCTTCGTGCACCAGACGCATGCCGCGACCACCACCGCCGGACGCGGCCTTGACCATCACCGGCAGACCGACCTTGATCGATTCGGCGACCAGCAGATCGTCATCCTGACCGGCGCCTTGGTAGCCCGGTACGCAGGGCACATTGGCGGCGATCATGCGTTCTTTCGACGCGCTCTTGTTGCCCATGGCTTCGATGGCGAAGGGATCCGGCCCGATGAACACCAGCCCGGCATCCTGCACGGCCTGCGCAAAGGCTTCGCGCTCGGACAGGAAACCGTAGCCAGGATGCACGGCGCCGGCACCGCTCTGCTGTGCGGCGGCGATGAGCTTGTCGATGCAAAGATAGGATTCACCGACCGGGCCCGGCCCGATGCAGACGGCGGTGTCAGCTTCGCGCACATGCAGGGCATCGCGGTCAGCGTCCGAATAGACGGCCACGGTGCGGTAACCGGCGGCGCGGCAGCCACGGATGATGCGCGCCGCGATCTCGCCACGGTTGGCGATGAGAACAGTGTCGAAACGGCTCATGCCGACGGCTCCTGATGCTTCTGAGGAGAAGAGTGATTAGGGTTGAGTGCGGCAGCATCAGCCGCCGTGATCGGCGAGGCCCAGTTCGGGTCGCGCTTCTGCAAAAAGGCACCGATGCCTTCCGGCGCTTCCGCACTACGGGCGCAGGCGGCGAAATGGGCGGCAGCTTGGTCGAGCACGGCATCGGGATCGATGTGACCGACGCTGAGCAGGATCTGCTTGGTGCGCGCATTCGCGGCCGGGGCACAGCGCAGTATCTGCGTCAGGGTCAACGCCAGGCGCTCGGCCAGCTCGGCTTCATCGGCAAAGGTTTCGTGCACGAGGCCCAGGCGCAGCGCCTCGCGGCCGTTGAACTGGGCGCTGGTCAGGCACAGACGACGCGCCTGCGTGAGGCCGATGCGCTCGACCACGAACGGCGCGATCTGCGCCGGCGGCAGGCCGCGCGAGGTCTCGGGCATGCCGAACTTGCTGTCGACATGGGCGAAGGCGATGTCTGACACGCAGGCAAGGCCGAAGCCGCCGCCGAGCACGCCACCTTCACAGACCGTCACCAGCACCTGCGGGATGGCCGCTGCCGAACGCAGCATCTCGCCGAAGGAGCGGTTGACGGCGACGATGGGGTCAGCCGCACCCGCCGGCAGCGGCTTGGCGACATCGCTGAACACGCCCTTGAGGTCGGCACCGGCGCAAAAGTGGCCGCCGGCACCGCGCATCAGCACCACGCGCACATCGGCGCGCTCGTGCAGGTGGCGGAACACGGCGATCAGCTCGGCGACCATCTCCGGGTTGAGCGCATTGCGCGCATCCGGGCGGTTCAGGGTCAGGCGCAGCAGGCCGCGCGCGCTGTCAAAGTCGAGGCGGATCTGCTGGGTAACAGGAAAGCTCATGGTCATCTCCAGATCAGAATCGCGACACGCCGAAGCTGTTCGGACGAGTCGTCCGCAACGGGGCTTCACGGCAGATGGACAGCGTCAGCGCGAGCACGCGGCGGGTATCGCGCGGATCGATCAGGCCGTCGTCGAAGAGACGCGCGGATGCCGCGAAGGCATGGCCGTCTTCATCAAACTTGCCGATGATCTGCTGCTCCAGCGCATTGAGCATGAACTCTTCCTGCTCGCCGACCGGACGGCCTTCCTTGTTCCACTTTTCGCGAGTGATCACCGACATGACCTTGGCCGCCTGCTCGCCGCCCATGACAGCAGTGCGGCTGTTCGGCCAGGCAAAGATGAAGTGCGGCCCGAAGCCGCGACCGCACATGCCGTAGTTGCCAGCGCCGAAACTGCCGCCCATGACGATGGTGATCTGCGGCACGGTAGCGTTGGCCACGGCCTGGATCATCTTCGAGCCATGCTTGACGATGCCGCCCTGCTCCGACGCCGAGCCGACCATATAGCCGGTGGTGTTCATCAGGTACACGATGGGGATGTTGGCGTGGCAGCAGAGCTGGATGAACTGGCCGGCCTTGGTGGCACCGGCCGTGGTGATCGGGCCGTTGTTGCTGATGATGCCGACCTGATGGCCGTCGATGACAGCGCGACCGCAAACGGTCTGCTTGTCGTACTCGTTCTTGAACTCGAGAAACTCGGAAGCATCGACCAGACGCATGATGACTTCGCGCGGATCGAAGGGCTTGCGGTAGTCGGCCGAGACCACGCCACAGACTTCCTCGATGTCGTACAGCGGGGCACGCACCGGCAGGCGGGGCACGGCCGGCTTGTCGGCATTCCAGTTCAGGCTGCGCACGATGTCGCGCGCCATGCGGATGCCGTCGGCGTCGTTCTCGGCGAGAAATTCGGCGGTACCGGCGAGCTGGGTGTGCATCTCGGCACCACCCAGATCTTCATCGATAGCAACTTCGCCGGTGGCGGCGAGCAGCAGCGGCGGGCCGGCCAGAAACACCTTGGCCTGCTTGCGGATCATCACCACATAGTCCGACAGGCCGGGCATGTAAGCGCCGCCCGCTGTGGATGAACCGTGCACGATGGTGACCTGCGGGATGCCCGCTGCCGACAGTCGCGCCTGATTGGCGAAGGTGCGTCCGCCAGGGATGAACAGCTCAGCCTGATACATCAGATTGGCGCCGCCGGATTCGATCATGGACACCACCGGCAGCTTCTGCTGCAGCGCGATCTCTTGCAGGCGCAGCGTCTTCTGCACGCCCCAAGGCGTCATGGTGCCGCCCTTGATGGCGCTGTTCGACGCCACGATCAGGCAGCGCACGCCTTCCACATAGCCGATGCCGGCAATCATGTTGCCGCCGGCGAGCGAGCCGTCGCGGTCATCGTGCATCTTGTAGCCGCACAAGGTGGACAGTTCGAGGAAGGGCGAGCCGCGATCGAGCAGCAGATGCAGGCGCTCGCGCGGCAGCATCTGCTTGCGCTTGTGGAACTTGGCGCGGGCTTTCTCTTCCGAGCCGCGAACCTTGCTTTCGACTTCGCGCAGGGCAGCCACGGCGGCGAGCATGCCGTCGCGGTTGGCGCGGAAGATATCGTCCTGCGAATTGATCCGGGATTCGAGCACAGTCATGGTGTCAGTCTCACTTCAGCGATGCCGCAACGGCGGGCGGCACGGGGATGTCGATATCGAGCAGCATTTGCGCGAAGCACTTGCCCTGCGGATCGGTACGCAACGAGGCGATGCCGCCGCCGCCGAGCGCATGGCGGATGAGGAAGTTGAAGCTGTGGCTGCCCGGCAGCTCCCAGCGCGACACGGAGCCAACCGGCTTAGTGGTCGAGATCAGGTGGGCAAAAAAGGCCGCCACGCGCTGCTCGCCGAGCGCCGCACGCAGATACGGCAGATACGCCGGATCACGCGCCATCACGCCGACATTGCCGTGGTCGCCCTTGTCGCCGCTGCGGGCGATGGCGAGCTTGATCAGCGGCACATTGACGGCATCGGCCGTCGCCACCCAGGTCTCGCCAGCGGGCTGCGGCGTCAGTGCGGCCGGATCAAACGGCGCACCTTCCACCACGACCACCGGTGTACGCACGCCCTCAAAATCAACCGTGATGGCGACATCGCGCTTGGGCACCTTGCAGGACCACAGCTGTACTACCGGCTGCACGCTGGGACGGCCGCCGAAGTAGCCGGTCAGGCCCGGTGCCATACCGGTCGCGGCCTGTGCCAGTTCCTTGGAGAACAGCACCAGCGCCGCCTTTTCGCGATGCTTGGCGGCGATCTTCACCACCACCTCGCGCGTCGCCAACGCGCCGGCGCGGGCGTTCGGGCCGTACATCGTCTCGGCACCGAGCAGCTCCACATTGGTCTCGCCGAACGGACCCCAGCCCTTGGCTTCAAACAGCTTTTCGCACTTGGTGATGAGCGCCTGAGCCACGCGCGCGGCCTTCGCCGGGGCATCGCGACCACCCATCAGGAAAGTCGCGGTGATGCGGTTGCCGCGCGGCGTGGTGCCGGAAACCTTGTAGGTATCTGGCGGCACGAAGCCGCGTGCACCCTGCACCAGCACCGAGTCCGGGCCGACCTGCGCCAGCGTCGCGGTGGTGAAGTCGCAACGCACATCCGGCAGCAAATAAGCACGCGGGTCGCCGATCTCGTAGAGCATCTGCTCGCCGACGGTGCCGATGGTGACTGCGCCGCCAGTACCGGCCGGCTTACCGACTAGGAAGGAGCCGTCCTCACGAATATCCACGAAGGGGAAGCCCATGTTCTCGTAACCGTCAGCGACCGTTTCCCAGTCGGTGAAGTTGCCGCCGGTGCACTGCGCGCCGCACTCGATGACATGACCCGCCAGCGAGCCCTGAGCCAGCTTGTCGTAGTCAGTCGCCGACCAGCCGAACTCGTGCATCATCGGGCCGAGTGCCACGGCGCTATCCACGCCACGACCGGTGATGACGATGTCTGCGCCCTGCCGCAACGCCTCGGCCACCGCCGGTGCGCCAAGATAGGCATTCATGCTCACCAGCATGCCGGGGAAGGCCGAACCGGTATCCATCTCGGTGATGCCAGCTTCGCGGAACTCGCCCTGGCGAGCGGTCAGGTCGTCGCCCTCGACCACCGCGATGCGCAGCGTGATACCCGCCGCAACAGCCGCTGCCTGCAACGCATCGCGGCAAGCGCCCACATTCATGCCGCCAGCATTGCTGATGACCTTCATGCCCTGCGCCTTCACCGCCGGCAGCAGCGGGGTCATCACATCGACAAAGTCACGGGCATAGCCCTGCGCCGGGTCTTTCATGCGCTGCACGGCGAGGATGGACATGGTGACTTCGGCAAGATAGTCGAACACCAGATAGTCGAGCTGGCCGTGATTGACGAGCTGCTCGGCGGCGGTGCTGGTGTCGCCCCAGAAGGCCGAGGCGCAACCGATACGGATGGATTTCATGCGTGACTCCAAATTGGGGATGACAGCGTCTTCACAGAGTCTCACCAAACAGCTCGCGGCCGATCAGCATGCGACGGATTTCCGATGTACCGGCACCGATTTCGTAGAGCTTGGCATCGCGCCAGTAACGGCCGACCGGGTTCTCGTTCATGTAGCCATTGCCGCCTAGGCACTGGATCGCCTGCCCGGCCATCCAGGTCGCCTGCTCGGCGGAATAGAGGATGGCACCGGCGGCGTCCTTGCGCGCCGGCTCGCCGCGATCGCAGGCCTTGGCGACGGTGTAGACATAGGCACGACTGGTGTTGAGCGCGACATACATGTCGGCGAGCTTGCCCTGCATGAGCTGGAATTCGCCGATGGCCTGACCGAACTGCTTGCGCTCGTGAATATAGGGCAGCACCACATCCAGACAGCCAGCCATCACGCCGAGCGGGCCGCCGCTGAGGATGGTGCGCTCGTAGTCGAGACCAGACATGAGCACGCGCACACCGCTGCCGACCTGACCCAGCACATTCTCGACCGGCACTTCGCAATCCTGAAACACCAACTCGCAGGTGTTGGAGCCGCGCATGCCGAGCTTGTCGAGCTTCTGCGCCGTGCTGAAGCCCTTGAAATTCTTCTCGATGATGAACGCCGTGATGCCGCGCGGACCGGCAGTGATGTCGGTCTTGGCGTAAACCACCAGCACATCGGCATCCGGGCCGTTGGTGATCCACATCTTGTTGCCGTTGAGGATGTAGCGGTCGCCTTTCAGCTCGGCGCGCAGCTTCATGCTCACCACATCGGAGCCGGCGTTCGGCTCCGACATCGCCAGCGCACCGACATGCTCGCCTGTGAGCAGTTTCGGCAGATACTGGCGCTTCTGCGCATCCGTGCCGTTCTTGCGGATCTGGTTCACGCACAGATTGGAGTGGGCACCGTAAGACATGCCGATGGCCGCCGAAGCACGCGAGATCTCCTCAACCACCACGGTATGCGCGAGATAACCGAGGCCGGCCCCGCCGTACTCCTCTTCCACGGTGATACCGAGCAGGCCCATGTCGCCGAACTTGCGCCACAGGTGCATGGGGAATTCGTTGTTGCGATCGACTTCGTTGGCGATCGGCGCGATCTCGGCGACAACGAACTGGCGCACGGCATCGCGCAGGGCATCGATGGTTTCGCCGAGGTCATGATTCAAGGAAGGAAAATGCATGGTGGTAACCCGTGAAGAAGGTGGTGACTGACGGGTTCAGAGTGTGTTCGCAGTGCTTCACAGCGGCAATGAGAAAAACGGCAATTAAATCGATAAAAACGGACATGAAACTCGCGAATAAGCGACATAATCGTCAGCAAACTGCAATTTCACCGATTTAATGGGACAGAAAGTCCAGATCGCCTGCCGGGAGCGCCGGATGAATCCGCTGCATCACACCGTCTCACAGCATGTCGCGCAAGCCATGCTGCAGCGCGCCAGCACGGCCGGCCATAACCGCGATGCCCTGCTGCACGAAGCCGGCATCAGCGCAGCCCTGCTCGATGACCCAACGAGTCGCCTGCTGCCGGTGCAGTTCGCCAACCTTATGCGCGCCCTTTGGCGCTTGAGCGGCGATGAATTCATGGGCTTCACCGAACTGCCCAGCCGCGTCGGCACCTTTCCGCTGATGATGCACGCCGCGCTCAATGCCGAAACCCTCGGCGAGGCGCTGCGTCACGGCTGCCATTTCTATCGCGTGCTGACCGACGAGATCACGCTGTCGCTGCGGGAAGAATTGCCGGAAGATCCCGCGGATATGCAGGGCACGGCGCGCTTCGTACTACGCCTGCGCCGTCCCGAGCTCGACACCGGTCATGTGCTCAGCGAAACCATCCTGCTGTGCTGGTATCGTTTCGCCTGCTGGCTCATCAACCGCCGCATCCTGCTCAGCGAAACCACCTTCGACTACCCCGCGCCGGCGCATGTCGCCGAATATCATCAGCTCTATCCCTGCCCGCACCACTTCGCGCACCCCGAAACCACGCTGGTGTTCGATGCGCGCCTGCTCAGCCTGCCCATCACGCGCAGCCGCGACGAGCTGAAGGCACTGATTCGCGAATTGCCGCTGGGATTTTTCATCAAACCGGTGTTTCAGGGCAGCTTCGGGCATCGCGTGCGCAGCCGTCTGCTGCAAGGGGAAGGCAGGGAATTACCGGGGCTCGATGCCGTCGCGGCAGATTTTTTCGTGACCGGACGCACGCTGCGCCGCAAGTTGCTCGACGAAGGCACCAGCTTTCAGGAGATCAAGGATGGCCTGCGCCGGGATCAGGCCATGACCTTGTTAAGGCAAACGCAGATGCCGATCCAGACCGTGGCGCAGCAAGTGGGGTTTCGCGAAGCCACGGTCTTCATCAAGGCCTTCCGGCAATGGACCGGCATGACGCCCGGAGACTATCGGGCACGCACGCTCAAACGACTTTCAGCACCGTCATAGATCAGCCCTTCACAAACGCCGCAATCTCGGCGATGGCTTGATCGGCCTCGGGCAGAATGCCGCCCATCATCTGGAAGTCATGAAAGAGGCCGTCCCAGACGCTCAGCGTCAGGTCCCAGCCAATCTCGGCGGCGCGGGCGGCGAGACGCTCGGAGTCGCTGTAGAGAATTTCTTCCGTGCCGACCTGTACCAGCGTCGGCGGCAATCCGCGCAGATCGGCAAACAGCGGCGATGCCAACGGGTGATCCGCCGGGGTCGAGCCCAGATACATCGGCGTCTTGGCGTAAATCCAGTCCAGGCTGAGCATGGGGTCAGCCTTGGCATTGCGCTGCAGGCTTTCGCCAGACAAGGTGAGATCAATAAAGGGCGAGATCAGCACCAGTTTGCCCGGCAGCGGCAGCCCCTGATCACGGATCGACAAGGCCAGCGCCAGCGCCAGACCGCCGCCCGCCGAATCGCCCATCAGCGCCACGCGCGCCGGATTCACACCGCGCTCCAGTAGGCCGCGATAGGCATCCAGGGCATCCTCCAGCCCTGCCGGAAAGACATGCTCGGGCGCCAGCCGGTAATACGGCACATAGGTCGTGGCTTTCAGTGCCAGACCAATGCGCGAGGTCAGCGGACGATGCGTGCTCGGCGAGCACACCACATAACCGCCGCCGTGCATGTAGAACACGACCTGATCCGTGCTGCCATCGCGCGGCGTAATGACTTCGGCGCGCTGATGCCCCAGGCGCGTCTCGCCGACCACGGCCTGGCGCGGCACCCAGCCATTGCGCAGCGCCGCTTCAGTGATCTTGCGCTGCCAGACCACCGGCACGCGACTGCCCCACAACGGGCGGATGCTGCTGCGAATGACCAACGGCAGCACCTGTCGTGCCACCTGGCTTTTCCACTGAGTCAGCCCGCTGAGCTGCGGCCGATGATCAATACGCTGCATACATCCTTCCTTTACTTAAACAATGGTGTAGTGCGACCAGTTCGGCTTGCTGGTGCGCAAACGATAGTCAACCGTGAAGCCCGACCAGTTCGCCGTGTTCTTGCCCGCAGCGTTGACATACCAGCTGGTGCAGCCGGAATCCCAGACCGTCTTGTGCAAACGCTCCTGCAACTTGCGGTTGAATTCGCTCATCGGCGCCGCCTGCACATCCAGATAGCGTGCGCCGCGCTGGCGCAGCGCCAGAGCACACTGACGAATGTAGTTCATCTGGCTTTCCAGCATGAACACGATGGAATTGTGCCCCAGATTGGTATTCGGGCCATACATCATGAAGAAATTCGGGAAGCCGGCCACGGTCATGCCGAGATACGCCTCGGCGCCATCCTGCCAGCGCTGGTTCAGCTCCTGCCCGCCAAGCCCGGTGATCTGCATGGGCGCAAGGAACTCGGTGGCCTTGAAGCCGGTGCCCCAGATGATGACATCGACCTCGTGGTGAACGCCGTCGCTGGTGACGATACCGGTGGCATCCGCGCGCTCCACGCCGCCGTTGACCACGGTCACCTGCGGCTTAGCCAGCGCCTGATAGTAGTCATTGGAAATCAGGATGCGCTTGCAGCCGATGGGATAGTCCGGCGTCAGCTTGGCCCGCAGCGCCGGATCGCTGACCGTGGCGTCGAGATGGCGCTGGAACTGACGCAGCGGCAGCGCCATGAACTTGTCCGAGACCGTGAAGGCCAGCGCATTGCGCTCGTGATTGAGGTATTGCCAGAGACGGCTGCCCATCTGGATCTTGGGCAGGCGCTTGAACAGCACCTGCTCGATGCCGAAATAGCGGCGATCCGGCTTGGGAATCACATACGGAGCCGAACGCTGGATCAGCACCAGACTTTTCGCTTTCGGCACGATCTCCGGCACGAACTGGATGGCGCTGGCGCCGGTGCCGATGACGGCAATGCGCTTGCCCTCCAGCGCGATGTTGTAATCCCAGCGCGCCGAATGAAAGACCTCACCCTGGAATTGCTCGATACCCTCAACGCGGGGCGTGGCCGGCCGGTTGAGCTGGCCCACCGCCGAAATCAGCACACGCGCCAGCAAGGTTTCGCCCTGCTTCGTGCTGATGCGCCAGAGACCGCCAGCCTCATCAAAAGCCGCCGCCGTGACTTCAGTGTTGAAGCGGGTCAGGCCACGCAGATCATGCTTGTCGGCACATTCGCGCAAATAGGCATGGATCTCCGCCTGCCCGGCGAACTTCCGCGTCCAGCGCGTGTTCGGCTCAAACGAGAAGGAATACAGGTGCGACGGCACATCGCAAGCCGCGCCGGGATAGCGGTTATCGCGCCAGACGCCACCGACATCGGCCTCCTTCTCCAGGATCACGAGATCGCTGAAGCCTGCCTCCCTGAGCTGGATAGCCATGCCCAGACCGGCAAATCCGCTGCCGATGATCACTGCATCATGCACCTGTGCTGTCGTCACTGCCTGCATCCTCAATTACTGGTTAGGCGCGCAGCGTACCGAGCAGCGCGAAAAGACGGTATGGTCAGAGCCGCCAATTTATTGATAGTTTCTGCCAGACGCCAGTCCCCTTGAAAAGAATCGCGAGCGCCAGATGAACCCGTGGAACTTGATACGCCCTATCACCAGCGCTGCTCTGCTGGCCCGGCTCGGCCAGGAGCAGGGCCTGACGCCGGCTGCCTGTCTCGCCGCCACGGCACTGACCGAGGCGATGCTGGCCGATCCCGGCGCCACCGTCATCGCCGCCGACGAGCTGCAGATCGCCCGCAATCTGGTCAGCCATCTGGGCACTGCACAGCCACTGGGGCTGGAGGCCGGGCTGCGCTATCACCTCACGGCCTACGGCATCTGGGGTTATGCCCTGCTCAGCAGCCCGACGCTGCGCAGCGCCATCGACATCGGTCTGCGCTATCTCGACCTGACCTATGCCTTCTGCCGGATACGCAGTGAAGTGCGTGGCGATGAACTCTGGCTGATCCTCGATGACCGCGATATCCCCTACGATATGCGCCGCTTCATGGTCGAGCGCGACAGCGCGGCCATCATGACCATCCAGCGCGAGCTGTTTGCCCAGGCCATCCCGGTGAAAGCGGTGGGCTATTGCCTCCCGGAGCCGGCGTATCCGGAGCGGCTGCAGGAGATATTCGGCGTGGCTGCCCGCTACAACGCCGAATGCAATTACGCCGTGCTCGACAGCCGCCTGCTCGACCTGCCGCTGCCGCAGGCCAACCCGGTCACCGCCGCCTTCTGCGAAAGCCAATGCCAGGCACTGCTCAGTCAGCGTCTGACCCGCTCGGGGCTGGCCGCCCAGGTCCGCGATTGCCTGCTGAAAAAGCCCGGCCACATGCCTGCCATGGATGAGACGGCGCAGGCACTGGGCCACAGCCTGCGCACCCTGCATCGGCGGCTAAAGGAAGAAGGCACCAGCTTTCGGGCGCTGACCGAGGAGGTACGCGAGGCACTGGCGGAGGAGTTTCTGCAGAACAGTCATCTCAGTCTGGAGGAAATTGCCGACCGTCTCGGCTATGCCGAAGCGTCCAGTTTCATTCATGCCTTCAAGCGCTGGAAAGGCCATCCGCCACGTGCCTACGGCAGGACTTGAGGCTGAAAATGCCAATTTCGCGGTGCTTACGCACAAAATTTCATCGTTCCCGTTGCCGCCGGTCGCGTGTTTTGGTATAAATCGCGCCCTCGCTGTCAGCCGCCGATCTAGGTGGCCAGTAGATCGCCATTGCGGAGAGCTGAAATGTCCAAGGTTTGCCAAGTTACCGGCAAGCGTCCGATCGTTGGTAACAACGTTTCGCACGCCAACAACAAAACGAAGCGTCGCTTCGAACCGAATCTGCACTACAAGCGTTTCTGGCTGGAAAGCGAGAAGCGTTTCGTGCGTCTGCGTGTGTCCACCAAGGGCATGCGTACCATCGATAAGCTGGGTGTTGACGTGATCGTTGCTGATCTGCGCGCTCAAGGCGTCAAGGTCTAAGGAGCAATATCATGCGTGATAAAATCCGTCTCGTCTCAACGGCTGGTACTGGCTACTTCTATACCACCACGAAGAACAAGCGCACCATGCCGGGCAAAATGGAGATCAAGAAGTTTGATCCGAAGATTCGCCAGCATGTTCTCTTCAAGGAAGCCAAGATCAAGTAATTGATCCGCGCCTTGCAGATAAAAAAACCGGGCCTTAGCGCCCGGTTTTTTTATGCCTGAGATTTCATGCCTGCCTGTCAGGGCTTCTCGTAGCCCACGCGATGCACCCAGCTGCCACGATCCTGATAGGGCATGGTGACACAACTGGTACCGGGCACCGTGTCAGAGCCCGGCCCCACCGCACCGGATACCGAGCAGAGCTGGCTGCGCGGATGCACACGAGTGCACTTCGCCAGATCGGCGACGGCCAGGGCATTGCCGCTGTTATAGGTCGCGGCCAGCCGGCCCAAGGTCGTCTTCAGAGCCGCCAGCACGATGGCATCGCGCGAACGCCCGCCAGCCCAGTCGCGACGATTGACGATGGCGGATGTGCTCGGCGCCAGAATGCGCAGCACCACATTGTCCATCACGCTCTGATCGAAGACATGGCTGCCGACGCCGGCCACTCGGTCATAGGCCGTCAGGTCAACCGCCAGCACATCGCTCTTGAGCGCGCCAAACAGTTCATCGCGCAAGGCCGTGACCAGCTCGCCAAAGATCGTCGCTGCCGCACCATCGCGCGCGGCCGGGTCGTTGATGTCGATGTTCGGGCCGTTGTGGCTGCGATTCCAGCTCAGCACCAGATCCAGCGCCGCCTTCTCGGTGACGCTGAGCTGAGCCTGCGCGCTGCTTCGGAAGGCGCGCAGCAGCGGCAGATACTCGCGGGCACGCGGGTCGGTGGTGCCGACATGCTCATCCAGCGCCTTCAGATCAGCGAACGCCCAGTCGCTGCGGGTCGCGAGCTTGTCGAGGATATTAGTCACGCGCTGGCCGGCGCCACCGGGGCGACTGGTGCTGCCCAACCCTTCGCCATCAAGCCAGCCGAGCGCAGGTTTGTTGTTCCAGTTGGCGAGATAACCCTGCGCCGGGTCGCGCACCTGTGGCGTCTTGTCGAAGGACAGCATGCCGTCGTGATCGAAAGCGCCGGTGCCCGGCGTCGGCAGACGCATATCGGTCTGGGCGCTGCGCACGGCATGCAGGCCGGGGTGATAGAAGGCGATATGGCCATCACGCGTGGCAACAGTGGTGTTCTCGTTCCAGGTCACCAGACGCATGGCGGCATCGAACTCGGCGAAGCTGCGTGCCTTGTTCCAGATGCGAATGCCTTCGATGGTCTCGATTTCGCGCTTCCACATGGCATAGGCCAGACTGCGGCCCATGCCCTTGGCATCGTCACGCGCCACCAGCGGGCCGTGCACGGTACGGCAGACCTTGTTGGTCTGGCTCAACACCGCAGGGCCGATGGGCACGCCCGAGGTGGCGGCACGGAACTTCAGCGTCTCGTTGCGACAGGTCATGGCCTTCCATTGGCCATCGTGGAAATACTGGTCGGCCTGGCAGGTGCCGGCACCTTGCTGCGTGCTCGAGCACAGGGTCTCAACAAAGCTGTCGATGGTCTTCGAATAGCCCGTGGTCAGGCCCCACGCAGCATGCTCGGTGTAGCCAATGCCGACCACCGGGAGACCGGGCACCGACGAGCCGCGTGCATCGTAACCCGCACCGTGAATCTCGTACTCGACCAGCAGCAGAGGATAGCCATAGCCCAGCTGCGGACCGCTGACCAGCAGCGTGCCGCCATCGCGGGTACGGGACGGCGCCAGTGCATAGGCATGCGAGCCACCGTGCAGATAGGCACGCAGTTCGTTGAGGGCGAGAACGATCTGGCGCTGTGCGCGCGGGCCGGCTGTCTTGAAGGCCAGTGTTGCCTTACCAGACTTGCTCATAGCAGGAGCCAGCTCACGCTTCGCCGCCCCGCGCAGACCACTGGATGCCGAAGTAGCCATCGCCAGCGACGGCTGCGAGCACGGCGCCGGCGCAGCACTGCTGCCGGTGCCGTCACCTTGCGCGATGGAGTCGGGCAAGGTCATCGCCCAGTCCGCCATCTGCTCGAAAACGGCATCGCGCGCGGAGGCCGAGCCGGGCTGGTTGCTGAAATTGCCGCTGCCTGCCGGCACCGACACGACGGCCTTGGCGTCATCCAGCCAGGTCAGATCGAGAAACGCGTCTTTGCCGGCGCGCGGCGAGCCTAGGCGGGAAGACAGCGCTTTCAGCAGGCTGATGTTCTGGAACTCGTTGCCACCCTCGGCGGCCACAAAGCGCGTGATGTAGACGCCGGCAGCGAGCACATCAGTGGCCGTGATCGGCTCCGGTAGGCTGCTCAACAGCGCGTATTCGGCCGGCAGCAGCGACGGGTTGCCGCGCACCTCGGCGATGCGCGCATTGGCGCCATCGACATAGCCGAGCACGGCATCGCGGGCATCGGGCGAGAGCTTGTCGAAGTAGGTCTGGTATTCGGCATCGGTATAACCGACCACACGCTGCTGCAGGTCGGCCGGCACCGCGCCGCAGCCGGTCAGCTCGGCCAGCGAGCCACGCGCGGTCCGGCGCACGGCATCGAGCAGGAACAGGCGGTCTGTGGTCACCGCATGGCCGACGCCATACCAGAGGTCGCGGACCTTGTCGGCATAGATGATGGGCACGCCATAGCTGTCGCGATACACCTGCACGCCATCCTTCGGCGACGTCGGCGAGCCCGGTTTGGTGCCGAGCACCGCCGGCTTAGCCTTGAAGCTCCAGTACAGCTCGCGCTGGTCATCCACATGCGCACCGAAGTCGCCGGGATTGCCGGTGAGCAGGCCCTGAGCCTGACCGGGGATGCTGAAGTAGCCGCTCTGCCCCGGCGGCAGCACCGTTTCGGCCTTGAGCACGAGATCCGCAGCGGGGGTGCTGCGGCCGGCCGTGATGCTGTTATCGCCGAAGCCGCAAGCGGTCAATGCCAAGGCGAAAAGCGGGAGGCTGGCCTGCTGTGCCAGTGAGCGGATGTTCATTGCGGACTCCAGACTGCTCTTGGCGGCAGCTTGCGGATAACGAATGCCGCACTCTACCCTGCCCAGCCCGCTGCCGCAAAAGCGGCAGAAAATCTGCCAGATTTGTGCAGTCGCACACGACCATGGCTCGCCCTATACTCGCGCGATCTTCATGGACAGTATGCGCTCATGTCACAGCACTCGATCCCGCTTGCCGAACACACCCTAGCCTGGCGCTGGCGCCAAGGCCAGCTGCAAGCCATCGAAAAACCCCAGGCGCTGCCGCTGGCAAACCTGCTCAACATTGATCGCCAGAAACTCGCTCTGCGCCGCAACACCGAGCAGTTTGTGCGCGGCCTGCCGGCCAATCATGTGCTGCTCACCGGCGCCCGTGGCACCGGCAAATCCTCGTTAGTGAAAGCCCTGCTGCACGAATTTGCGCACGATGGCCTGCGCCTGATCGAAGTGCCGCCGCACGACCTCATCGACCTGCCCGACATCGTCGCGCCGCTACGAGGCCGAGGCGAGAAATTCATTCTCTATGTCGATGATTTCTCCGTGGCCAGCAACGATCCCGCACTCATCGCCCTGAAAACCGCGCTCGATGGCGGCGTTGAAGAAGCGCCGGACAATGTGCTGATCTACGCCACCAGCAACCGCCGCTACCTGATGCCGTCGCTCAAGTCCGACAACGCCGAGTACCAGTGGATAGACGACGAAGTGCATCCCGGCGAATCGGTCGAGGAAAAAATTTCGCTGTCGGAGCGGTTCGGGCTGTGGCTGTCGTTTCTCGCTTTCGGCCAGAGCGAATACCTGGATCTGGTGCAGCACCATCTGCAGCAGCTCGGCTACACTGACTGGAACGATCAGGTGCGTGGCGAAGCACTGCGCTGGGCACAGACCCGTGCCTCACGCAGCGGCCGTGTCGCCATGCAGTTCGCGCGCGACTGGTCGGGCCGCCAACAACTGTCACTCTCAGAATCATCACAATAAAACGGAGTTCTCATGGCCTCTGCAAGTCCCGGTGGCGTTCGCTTCAATGCTGAAAGCAGCGAATCCGCCCTCCTCTCCGCCTTGCGCGTCGGGGATCGCCTCGCCTATCGCGAAGCCATGCGTCGCTTCGGCGGCTCCATGCTCGCGGCCGCCCGCGCCGTCGCCCCGCAACACGCGGAAGACGCCGTGCAGGACGCCTGGATCTCGGTTTATGGCGCCATCAAGGAGTTCGAAGGTCGCTCGGGCCTGAAAACCTGGCTGACCCGCATCACCATCAACAAGGCTTACAACTACCTGCGCAAGCAGGGCCGCGAAGTCTCGCTGGAGGGTCTGGAGGCTCGCCATGACCCGCTGGATGGCGCCTTTACCAGCGAGGGCACCTGGGCCAAGCAATGGCAGCAGTGGGACAACGACACGCCCGACGCCCTGCTCAGCGCGCATGTGCTGCAGGAGTGCATCGAACATCATCTCGACGACATGCCGGAAGGCCAACGCCTCGCGCTGACCCTGAAAGACATTGAAGGACTTTCTCCGTCAGAAATCTGTAACACGCTGACCATCAGCCCGTCTAATTTTCGCGTACTGCTGCACCGTGCCCGAATTCGGGTGTTCTCCATGGTGTCGCACTACGAGGAGACCGGCGAATGTTGAAATGCAAAGATGTGGGCACTAACGCCACCGAATTCCTCTCCGGAGCCCTGCCCTGGCGCACCAACTTGGGCGTGGTCTGGCATTTGCTGCGCTGCGGTAACTGCCGTCTCGCCGTCATCCAGATCCTGACCATGCTGCGGGCGCTGCGCAAACGTCCGGCCAAGCCGCCCACGGAAGCACAAATCAAAATGTGGATGGATGCGCTTGATCATGACCATAGTGGGCATACGCATCATTGAAATCTGATGTGCGATAGCAAAAGCCCGGGACTTCCCGGGCTTTTTCGTTCATGACTGTCTGATTATTTCCGCAGCCATCGCGCCCAAAAATAATCCAGGCTCACATAGCGCCCACCACCGCTGGCCATCAGCGCCAGCAGCATCAGTGCATAGGTTGCCGCAAACTCAATGCCGTTGTTGAGGATGACAATGCTGCCGGAGCTGGTCAGGGCATCGTAATCGCCATGCTCGCGCACCAGCGCGCGGATGCTGTCGAGATTAGCCACCGCCTGCATCACGCGCTCATTGGCAAACGGCGCGCTGGCATCGGCAATGGCCTGCCAGCCAAACTCGCCATGCACGGCGAGGATGGCAACAATCATGGTAATCAGCAGCGGTATCGATACCCAGCGCGTGGCAAGTCCGACGGCCAGCAGCACCGCACCACCGAGCTCGGCGGCCGTCGCCAGAAAGGCCATCAGCCAGGGCATGGGCAGGCCAAGGCCGAATTCGGAGTCGCCAAACCACGAAACGGTGTCGTCGAATGATGCATATTTCTGCATACCGGCCATCCAGAACACCGGCACCAGATACAAACGCAGGCCGAGCGCCGGCAGGCCATCGAAGTGACGCAAACCGCTCAGATAGTGGTGGAGCATTTCGTCCGTCCGTTGCAGCAAGACTTTGATCTTCATGTACGCTATTTCCCGAATTGATCGTTACCTTTGCTCTGACGGCGCGAATGACCGGACATTACAGCGAAATTATTTTTCGTTGATGCCGTAACAAATGCCTTCGTCAATACTCTAAAAGGAGACACTGACGATATTTCGTTGGTGAGCTACCCAACCCCTGAGGATATGAATCATGAACAAGCTGCAAACTCTGACCCCGATCGCCGCCCTGTTCGCCCTGTCCGTTACTGGTCTGGTTCACGCTGGCGAAGCACCGGCGGCTGCCGCTGCTGCTCCGGCTGCTGCTCACGCTGAAGGCAAGTGTGGCGAAGCCAAGTGCGGCGCCAAGAAAGCTGCCGAAGCCAAGTGTGGTGCCGACAAGAAAGCCGCTGAAGCCAAGTGCGGCGCCGACAAGAAGGCTGCTGAAGGCAAGTGTGGCGAAGGCAAGTGCGGCGCCAAGAAGTAAGCTGAAACATGAACGGGACAACAGCGCCGGACTTTCTCGTGCAAAGTTTTCCCGTGCAGGGAGCTGGCCTGGGTCTGCGCCGCAGTTTTTTAGCGGAGCTGGACTCGGTGCCTGCTGCCACCCTCCCCGATTTCTTCGAGATCGCTCCGGAAAACTGGATCGGTCTTGGCGGCCGTTATGCGCGTGATCTGCGCGCACTCACGGAGCGCCACTGTTTTGTTACCCACGGCCTGTCGCTCTCGATAGGCGGCCCGGCTCCGCTGGACATCGCATTCCTGCAACGCCTGCGCAAATTTCTCGATAGTCATCAAATCGCGACCTATTCCGAGCACCTGAGCTATACCGGCGACGCCGGACATCTCTACGACTTGCTGCCGATTCCGATGACGGAAGCCGCCGCTGACTATGTGGCTGCGCGCGTCAGGCAGGTGCAAGACATCCTCGGCCGGCGCATTGCGCTGGAAAATGTCTCGACCTATGCCGCGCCGGGTAGCGAGATGAGCGAGCTGGATTTTGTTTGCCAAGTGCTGGAAAAGGCCGACTGCGACCTGCTGCTGGATGTGAACAACATCTTCGTCAACAGCATCAATCATGGCTTCAATGCCGATAGCTACCTGCGCTCGCTGCCGGCGCAGCGTATCCGTTATGCCCATATTGCCGGGCATTTCGTGGAGGCCGAAGACCTGCGCATCGACACACATGGCGATGATGTCTGCGCCGATGTCTGGGCCTTCCTGCGCACGGCCTATGAACATTTCGGCACCTTCCCGACCTTGCTGGAGCGCGATTTCAACATCCCCGCGCTGCCGGAGCTGCTCGCCGAGATGAGCATCATCCGCCAGCATCAGCAGGCGCACCGCGATGCCGCCTGATTTCCAGCAGACCCAGGCCGAGTTCACACACTGGCTGCGGCAGCCGGAATCTGCGCCGCTGCCTGCTGGCGTATTGCCAGCGCGCATGAGCACCTATCGCGAGCTGCTATTCAACAATGTCATCAGCTTTGTAGACATCACTTTTCCGGTCGCCAAGGCATTGCTGCCCGAAGCGCTCTGGCAGCGACTGACCACGCACTTTTTCGCGGACTATCACTGCCATTCGCCATTTTTTTACGATATTTCGCTGCACTTCAGGGAATTTGTGGCGGCGCTGAGCTGGCCCGAACTGGCTGATTGTCCCTGGCTGACCGAGCTGCTGCATTACGAATGGACGGAGCTGGCGGCAGACATCGCTGAGGAGCCCAACGCCAGCATCGCGGCGGGCTGCGTGCTGGCAGATGAAAATCTCTGGAGCCGCACTGATGCGGGTATTGCCCTGGCGATGCCGGCGTGGCCGCTGGCCTATCAATGGCCGGTGGCGAGCTGGACTGTCGAGACCGATCCCGCAGAGCTGCAACTGCAGGCGCAGGCCGTGGTGCTCTGGCGCAATCAGGAAGATCGTGTGCGCTCGCTGGTGGTCGAGCCGCTGACGGCCTGGCTGGTCGAGCGCATCCAGCTAGGCGGCCAAACACTCAACAGCCTGGCCGATGAGCTGGTCAACGCCAGCCCCGGCATCAGCCATGAGCAAGCATTGGCGGCCTGCCAGCGCGTATTGCTGCAATTGCAGCGTGGCGGGCTGGCCTTCCTCGGCTAAACTGCCGGCATGCCTGAACTCCCCGAAGTAGAAACCACCCGTCGCGGCATCGTGCCTTTTGTCGAAGGCCAACGCATTGTCAGCCTGCGCGTGCATAACGCTCGCCTGCGCTGGCCGGTACCGCCGGAACTGCCCGATCTGCTGGCCAATCAGCGCGTGGCGCGCATCAGCCGTCGTGGCAAATACCTGCTGTTTCATACCGACAGCGGCGTGATGATGGTGCACCTGGGCATGTCCGGCAGCCTGAGGCTGGTCACGCCCGGCACACCGCGCAAAACCCACGATCATCTCGAATGGACGCTGGATAACGACTGGCTGCTGCGCTACCACGACCCGCGCCGCTTCGGCTGCTGTTTGTGGCTGCACGATGATCCGTTCAAGCATCCGCTGCTGGCCTCGCTGGGGCCAGAACCGCTGCAGGCCGAGTTCGACGACCGTCATCTGTTTCGCCTCAGCCGAGGCAAGACTGCGCCGGTGAAGAGTTTCATAATGGACAGCCATGTTGTGGTTGGCGTTGGCAACATCTACGCCAACGAGGCACTGTTTCAGGTCGGCATCCACCCGCTGCGCGAGGCCGGCAAGATCAGCGCCGAGCGCTATCAGCGGCTGTCGCAGGCCATCCGCGACATTCTGGCGCACGCCATCACACGCGGCGGCACGACCCTGCGCGACTTCGTCAACAGTCAGGGCGAGCCGGGGTATTTTCAGCAGGAATTACTGGTCTACGGGCGCACCGGACAGCCCTGCCGGCAATGCGGCAAGATGCTCAAGGAAGTGCGCCTGAGTGCCCGCAGCACGGTGTTTTGCGGGCACTGTCAGCGCTAGAAGCAGCAGCATTAAAAACAGCAGGACTCAGAGCGAGCCCTGATTGCGCCCGGCGATCAAGCGGATCACCTTGCCCGAGCTCAGACGCAGCTGCGCAGCACCATCGCTGGTGATGTCATAGCCCAACGCACCGGAACTCGTACAAATCGCCGCCGCATCAATGACGCCAGTGCTGACATTGCGCAAGCTGCCAGTCAGCGTGCTGGCCGCTGCCACAGGCTCCTGCCCGGTCGTCAGACGATACAGGCCGACCCAGGGCACCGGACTCGGCCCGGCATCCTGACTCGATGCAAAGGTCGGCTCGCTGCCGCCACAGCCATTGGCCACCAGATCCACTTCCGCCTCCAGGCCATCACGCGCGGTCAGCTGCGACAGCCAGTAAGCGCGGTCGTGCTTGACGGCATATTCGGGATAGTCAAAGCGCGGATCGAAACGGTAAGTGATGTGACGTGGATTCTTCACGCGCACCCAGTCAGCACCGGCTTCCGACTCTTTCTGCCAGCTATCCAGCGCCATGAAGGTGAGATGCTCCGACACCGGATGCAGATAGAAGCGATAGGCCACGCCGCTGCGGTCATAGGTCTGCGCCAGCGCAATCGCCTGATTGACCTGCACCAGCTCGTCAGCGCCGCTGTAGAGATTGGCACTGGGCACATGACGCAGGTTGCCGATGTAGTTGATGACATTCTCGTAGGCCACCGAGCCGTTGATCGGACCAACCACATCAAGCACGGGCTTGAGGCCATCCGTCAGCGCCGTCAGCGCGATGTCCAGCGGCGAATTCGTGCTGGGAATATTGCGCAGGCTGCCGGTAAAGCCGACCCAATTGACCATGCCGGCAAAACGATCCGGATAATTCGTGGCAAAGTGCATAGCGCCAAAACCGCCCATCGAATAGCCCGAGGCGATCATGCGCTCCGGGTCATGACCATAGGTCTTTTCGGCATCCGCGATGACATCCAGCACATCACGCTCGGACAGCCCGGAATAGAACCCGTACGGGCCACGACCCAGCGGCGCCACCAGGATGCGGTTGCGATCTTCGCCGAACTGCTGCTGAAAATTGGGCTGATTGATCTGGCTGGCATGATTGGCTTCGCAACCGTGCATCACGACCTGAATACCGGGCTTGGCTGCCTGTGCCTTGGGCAGATAAATGCCGTAAGGCTGGTACTTGCCGAGATAATTGAACGCTTGCGAACAAAAACCACTGGTGTCGCCATCACGGCCGGCCACACCCGCCAGCTCGACGCCTTCGCCCAAGGCATAATTTGACGTGTAGACGCGCTGATGAAAGCCCGTTGGCGCTGGTGCGGCACGTGTTGTGCCGTTGCGCAGATCAGCCACGCTGACAGTCTCGCCAAAGACCGAAATGTCACCGGAAGCCAGCGCAGCAGCCTGCTTGTCTTCCCAGAAATCACCTTTGCCGGGGAGCACTTGGCCCTGAAAGCCATCCGCACCCGCCTGCTCATCAATACCACGGAAGGCCACATTCATCACCCGCCCATCCGCTTGCGCCACAGCCGCCTGCACGCGCCAGACCGTACCGGCCGGGAGCGGCATGCGCAGCACAAGATGATTGCTGGCCGGATTGCCGGTCGCGACCGTCTTCAGCACATCCCAGCCGCGACTACTGGTCTGCAAAGGTGCCCAGGCACCGCCACCGGTGTCGGCATTGTTATCGGTATCGATAGCCAGGGCTGCGATGGCATCGTCGGCATTGAACAGCGTGTTCAGCTCAAAGTCAGCGACCAGCTCATTGCCTGCGATGCTCAGGCTGAGCTTGACCAGATCAGCCGTATTGGCGAGCCCCGCAGGATAGGTGACATCACCTGCCGATGGCGCCAGCAGGCTCGGCGTCGTCGCCAGCGGGTTACCGCGCTGCCCAAGGCGCGTGGTGAGATTGAGCACATTCGGGCCGCCAGCGATCAAACCAGCATCGGCACCATAATCGTCATAGACGTAATCGCGATAGATCAGCGTGCCCTGGCAATACTCCGTGCTGCCCGCTACCCAGGAGCTGCGCTCACAGGCGGATGGCTCAATATTGGCCGCTGGCGATGCCGAGGGTGTGGCCGATTCAGAGCCGCCACAGCCGGTCATTAGCAATACGCTGGCAGAGAGCAGGGAAAGTGACCAGCGACGGGTATTGAAGGAAGGCATAAGCACGGCTCTGTATTTATTTTTGTGGGCAAAAGCTACCATCGCTGCACTGTCGCAAAACAAATCTGACAACACAACACTACACATTCGCTGCAGGAGTGCACATGCCCACACGCGTCATCTACCCCGGCACGTTCGACCCCATCACCAATGGCCACGCCGATCTGGTCGAGCGCGCCTCGAAACTGTTCGGTGAAGTGATTCTGGCGGTCGCGGCCAGTGACAAGAAAAAGCCGCTGTTCAGCACCGAAGAACGCGTGGCGCTGGCAGAGCAAGTGCTCGGGCACCTGCCCAATGTCCGCGTCGTCGGTTTCGACAAGCTGCTGTCGTTTTTCGTCACCGACATGGATGCCAATGTCGTGCTGCGCGGCCTGCGTGCCGTCTCGGATTTCGAGTACGAATTCCAACTCGCCAACATGAACCGCCAGCTCAATCGCGATTTCGAAACCGTGTTCCTGACACCGTCCGAGCATCTGTCATTCATTTCATCGAGCCTGGTGCGTGAAATCGCCATTCTCGGCGGCGATGTCAGTCAGTTTGTCGCCCCCTGCGTGACCGAGGCCTTCGCCGCCAAGCTCGGTCACGGCCCGCGCAGCAGCTGAGTCAGGAGTTTGCGATGGCCTTGCTGATCACCGATGAATGCATCAATTGCGATGTCTGTGAGCCGGCATGCCCGAATCTGGCGATTTCCATGGGGCCCGAGATCTACGAGATCGACCCCGCACTCTGCACCGAGTGCGTGGGTCATTTTGATGAACCGCAATGCGTCAGTCTCTGCCCCGTGGCCTGCATCCCCATCGACCCTCAGCATCAGGAAAGTCGCGAACAGTTGCAGGCCAAGTTCGAGCGGCTGACTTCAGGTACCTGATCTCAGGCACCCAGGCCAGCTCGCTCAGCCGATGCCCGTCACGGCTGCCGGCTTGGGCGCACCGGTCGGCAGCAGATGCTCGGCCAGCCCCGTCGCCAGTTTTGCCACCAGACCATAGATCGACAGCTGCGGATTCGCGCCAATGCTGGTCGGGAAAATCGAGCCATCAAGCACGCTGAGATTGGCTAGGCCATGGAACTCGCCACGGCTGTTCACCACCGAGGTCTTGGCATCTTCGCCCATGGCACAGCCACCCATGAGATGCGCCGAGCCGATGCCGGTACGGAACTTCTCGATGGCAAAGCCGTTGATGGCCGCCTTCGCCGCCGCCATGGTGGTGAAGGTGCCGCCGGCGAGCTGGAACGGACGCACCGATCGCGCGCCTGCCGCAAACTGGATCTCCGCCATGGTCAGGAAGGATCGACGCAGACCATCGGCCAATGAGGCTGACACATCATAGTCGAGCACGGCCGAGCCATCCTTGCGGATGCTGGTGCGACCGCCCGGCGAATCATCCGTGAAGCCATCACGCAAGAGCGCAATCATGCCGTTGAGATGTCCCAGCGCCTGCATGTCACGAGCATGTTCGAGGCCATGGTTGCCGAGCAGACCGGCCACAAAGCCCGGCTGCATGGGAATAACTTCGATCTTGAAGCCCATCGGGCCGGTGGCACCGTCTTTCCACTGGAAGTGGTCGGAGTACACGGATTGCGGCGCACCGCCCCAGCCCTCGACCTTGCGATCAAACTGGGCAAAGCTGGCATTGACCGGATGGATCATGGTGCGCAGACCAATCTGGTCATGCGGGTTCGGCACTTTCGAGCGCAGCAGAATCGCCGGCGTGTTGATGGCACCGCCGGCCAGCACGACATGACGCGCACGCACCATGAGAATTTTGCCGGTGGGCTGCAGGCCGACTTCCGGCATGCCATCGACCAGCACGCCACGAACCTTGTCGCCGTCCATGATCAGCTCACGCACTCGGGCCCGGTGATACAGCGTGGCACCGGCATTCAGCGCTGACGGAATCGTGGTCACCAGCATGGATTGCTTGGCATTGGTCGGACAGCCCACACCGCACATGCCGAGGTTCCAGCAGCCGCTGACATTGCGCGGAATGCTGTGCCAGCTCCAGCCCAGCTTCTCGCAGCCCTGTCGGATGATGTCGTTGTTCTCGTTCGGCGGCACAGTCCACGGCCCGATCTGCTGACGCTTCTCGGCACGATCGAACCACGGCGCCATCTCGACATCGGAGATGCCTTTGACGCCATGCACATCGCGCCAGTGCTTCAAGGTCTGCGGCGGCGTGCGGAAGCTCGATGTCCAGTTCACCGTGGTGCTGCCACCGACGGCACGGCCCTGCAGCACAGTCATGCTGCCATCGCCCGTGGTGCGCGCCGCACCTTCCTGATAGAGGTCGCGGAAGGCTTCGACTTCGCGCATCTTGAAATCATTGCTGGAGCGCAGCGGGCCTTCTTCGAGCATGACCACCTTGAGGCCGGCCTGGGTCAGAATCTCTGCCGCCGTGCCACCACCGGCACCGGTGCCGACAATGACCACATCGCACTCCAGCACCGTATTTTCTTTCAGCTCACCGGCATGAAAAACCCTCCAGCCACCGGCAATGCCGGCACGGATCGGATCGGGAATCGGGCCTACTTCAATCGCCATCGCAACGCTCCTCAAATCGTGCGCACGGGGGCGCTGTAGCCCACGGCGGCATAGCTTTCCGGCAACAAATACCAGGCCACATTGATGATTTTGCACAGGCCAAGATAGGCACCGCGCAAGAGCTCAAGACGACTGTCGCGCCAGCGCAGCAGGAAGGCATCGATGTCGGCCGGACTGGCATCGGGCCAGTCGGACCAGACGCCGGCCATGGCGATACGCGTCGGCGCCATGCTGAGCAGTGCGAAGAGCTGATGAATCTGATCCCCCACAGCGATGCTGCTGTTGGCCAGGAGTTGATCGAGCGAGAGCAGCGCTTTGTCGAGCGCAGGTATACGCGCCTTGCCTTCCGGCAGGGCACCGACCAGCACCGATGGCATGACCGCACGCAGCACCTTGATTTCGGCATCACGCAGAAAAACATAACCGGTGGCCGGCTGAGCTTGCGAGCAGCCCGTCAGCAGCGCGGTTGCGGAGCCGGTCGCGAGCAGCATGCCGCCCATCGCACCGGTCTTGAGGAAATGACGACGACTGAGCGCCGTCGCCTGAAGCATCACCTCTTGCATCCTCTCACCCCTGTTCTTGTTGTTGTCGGGAATGTGGCCGGAACTGATGTGCGGAGCAGTGCTGTTTTACTTGCTCAGAAACAGCTTCTGGATCAGACCGTGAGCCACACGACCGAACGGCGGCAGGATGTAGCGCACGGAGTAGATGCTGGAGCGTTCGAGCACGGCCTTCATGTTCGAATAGGTTTCGAAGCCTTCCTTGGCGTGGTAGCGACCCATGCCGGACGGGCCGACGCCGCCAAACGGCAGATCATCGACACCAACATGCGTGACCACATCGTTGATGCCGGTCGCGCCGGAGTGCGTGTGGGTGACCACATAATCGGCACGCGCGGTGTCATTGTCGAAGTAGTACAGCGCCAGCGGACGCGGACGCGCGTTGACGAACTCCAGCGCCTGCGACAGCGATTCACGCTCGATGATCGGCAGAATCGGCCCGAAGATTTCGTTCTGCATGATCAGCATGTCGGGCGTGGCACCAATGACCAGTGTCGGCGGGATCTTGCGGGTATCGATAAAGCGTTCGTTGGCCGGGTTGATCTCGATCACGCGAGCGCCTTGCGCACGGGCATCGTCGAGATAGCTCTGGATGCGCGTGTACTGCTTATCATTCACGATGCTGGTGTAGTCGGCATTAGTCACCAGCGTCGGGTACATTTTGCTGACCTGGGCGGTGAAAGCGATGACGAATTCGTCGGTCTTGCCGCGCGGCATCAGCACATAGTCCGGCGCCACGCAGGTCTGACCGGCGTTCCAGCACTTGCCGAAGGCAATGCGCTCGGCAGCATCGGCCATCGGGTAGGACTCGTGCACGATGGCCGGCGACTTGCCGCCCAGCTCCAACAGCACCGGCGTCAGGTTGGCGGCGGCGTTCTGCATGATGGTGCGGCCGACATTGGTCGAGCCGGTGAAGGTGATCTGGTCAAACGCCATGTGGCTGAAGGCTTCCGACACTTCGCCACGACCGGTGATGACGGCCACGGTGTCTTCGGTGAAGGCTTCGGCGAGCATGCGCTTCAGCGTCTCGCCCAGACGCGGCGTGAAGCTGGAAGTCTTGATCATGACGCGGTTGCCGGCGCTGAGGGCGCCGACCAGCGGGCCGATGGCGAGGAAAATCGGGTAGTTCCACGGCACCACAACGCCGACCAGGCCGAGCGGCTGCGGCACCACACGGGCCTTCGCCGGCGCGGCCAGCAGACCCGGATGACGCTTCTGCGGCTTCATCCAGTTGGTCAGGTTCTTGCTAGCGTACTTCACGGCTTCCAGCGAGGTGAGAATTTCGGCGAGCTTGGTTTCATCTTTCGAGCGATGACCGAAATCCTGGCTGACGGCATCCGCCAGATCGTCCTGATACTTGATGATGACCGCACGCAGACGCGTCAGATGCGCGATGCGCTCGCTTGCCGAAGGCATCGGGCGCAGACCGTAAGCAGACCGCTGAGATTGGAAAACACGCTGCATATCAGCGACTTGCGGGTTCGATGCGGCGAGCTGAGCGAGATGGGCGACCATAATGACCTCGAAACGAAATTCATGTGCTGCCAAGAGGGCAAACACCTTGTGCCGCGTTTTTAGAGCATTTACTCTAGGCTGTCAATTCAGCCGCTACAGCCATCAGGACATTCCTACTCCGTGAAAACGCGTGATCGCATCCTGATCAAAAGCCTCGAACTGTTCAATGAACAGGGCGAACGCCTGATTACCACCAACCATCTGGCGGCCGCACTGGGCATGAGCCCGGGCAATCTGTATTACCACTTCCCCAATAAAGACGCGATTATCTTCGAGCTGTTTCAGCAGTATGCCGACCAGATGCAATCGACGCTGCACCTGCCCAACGACCGCCCGCTGACGCAGGCCGACAAGGTGCTGCTGTTCGAGCACATCCTCGACTGCCTGTGGCGCTATCGCTTCCTGCATCGCGACATGACGCACCTGATCACGGACAACGCCGAGTTGCGCGAGCATTACCGTGAGTTCGCCACGCGCATGCTCAACAATGTGCGCATGCTCTATGTGCTGCAGATCGGGTCAGGCCTGCTCGAGGCCACGGAAGATGACATCAGCGCGCTGCTGGTGAATATCTGGATCATTGCCACCAGCTGGGTCAATTTTCTCAGCACCACCGGATTTTTCGGCTTTCAGGAACCGCTGACACAAGACATGTTGCGTCAGGGTATTTATCAGGTCATCTGTCTGGAAGGGCCCTATCTACGCGGCGAAGCGCGCGCAGGGCTGGCTGAACTGAAGGCCCGCTACGGGCAGGCACTACGCGTTGATGCCCCCCGCACGCAGGCGTGATACCCGCGCATCCTGAGCACGAGGCGTCAAGACTCTAGGCTGTTCGAACTGCGCCGCCATATGGCTGAGAAACTCCGGAATCCGGCGCTCTAGGTAATAGCGTGGCTCGCGCCAGTGCTCGCCCGCCTCAACAAAGCCGACATGGCCGCCACAGGGCGCTATCTCCAGATGCACCGCCGAAGACAGCTCAGCGGCGGTCGGAAAACATTCCGGGGTCAGGAAAGGATCATCGGCCGCCTGCAGGAGCAAGGTTGGCACCTGAATCCTGCCCAGACCCTGACGCGGGCTGCAGCGGGTGTAGTAATCCTCGCCGCTGGTAAATCCGTGCAGGCCGGCGACCAGCACATCATCGAACGTGCGAAATGATGTGAACGGTCCCTGCGCCAAGCACTCGCGAATATGCGTCGCCATCTCCTCGTCACCCAACGTCGCCAGATGGTCCGCCTTGCGTACCCAGGCCTGTTGCAACAGGCCCAGCAAGTGCTTGCGATACACGCGCGAAAATCCTTGATCAAGACGATCAGCGCAAGCACCCAGCAGCAGCGGCACCGAGACGGCGCTGGCCGCAAACAGGCTGGGTGGGCAGATCTCGCGCGCCAGATAGTTCAATGCAATGGCGCCTCCCAGGGAGTAGCCGACCAGCGCCAGCGGTACATCCGGGTAACGCTCGTAAACGGCCGTCATGACATCCGCGAGGTCATCATGGGCACCGGCATGATAGGCCCGGACCGTGTCATTGGGCTCACCCGTCGCACCCCGGCAGTTCACTGCAACACTGGCCCAGCCCTGCAGCTCCAGAGCGCGCTGCAGCCCGATGACGTAATGCGAACCACTGCAACCGCTCAGACCGTGGACAATGACCACCAGGGGTTGAGCGCTGCCCATCCAGGCTCTGGGCAGGCGCCAGTCGAGGTACAGCCAGTCACGATCGCGCAGCAGCAGACGCTCGCGCACCCGCGCAAGGGCGGCGACACGCCGGAACATCGAGGGATAAAGTGTCTGCAGATGCGAATTGTGCAGCCACCAGGCCGGCTTAAACGGACTACGATTGATGCCGGGCGTAAACGCGTTTGCTTCAGTGCGTGTCATGTTCAGACTCATCAGTGTCAGCAGGTACTGACGGTTCAGATCGGAAAAGATAGGCATTGACCAGGCCCGCCTTGGTTTGACGATGCAGCGCAAGGCCGTCAGGCAGCTCTAGGTCTGTCAGAGCCTGTTCGGTTTCAACATACACCCAGCGCGTTTGCCGTAGCCACCCCTTGGTATGCAGTTGTTGCAATAGTTTGCTCGGCAAGTCCTGATGAAACGGCGGGTCGAGCAGAATCAGGCCGTAGCCCCCGGCTGGCGCCAGCGCATCCTGCAGCCAGCACTGGCAGTCCAGGCTCAGGATCTGGCAGTGGCTTGCCTCCAGCTTGATGGCCTGTTCGCGCAGACAGGCCGCCTGCTGGGCATCGCGCTCGAGCAAGGTCAGGCTGGCTGCGCCACGCGACAGCGCCTCGAAGCCCATGGCACCGCTGCCAGCAAACAGATCCAGCACATGCACACCGGCCAGTTCGAGCTGCAGCCAGTTGAACAGGGTTTCACGCACGCGATCCGGCGTGGGCCGCAGACCGGGCAAATCGAGAAACTGCAGTTTACGACTGCGCCAGCGCCCGCCAATGATGCGCAGCTCACGGCGGCCGCCCTTACTCGCCGGAGCCGGCTTTGCACGCGTCACGGCTTGGCTCCTTTCTGACCCGCCGTGATGATGACGAGACGATCCGGATGCACGCGACGCTGCAAGGCCGACTGCACCTGTGCCGGCGTCACGGCGGCCAGCTGCTCGACATACCGCGACAGATAATCGGCAGGCAACTGGTAAAAGCCCATCACCGCCAAATAGCCGGCAACGGCATCGCTGCGCATCAGACCGCGCGGGAATGCCTGCGTGAGCTGGGCAATGGCACTATTGACCGCCGCGGCATCCGGCCCTGTCCGCACGAAATCAGCCAGCAGCTGGCGCGTCAACGTCAGTGCTGACTCAGCCTGATCAGCACGCGTCGAGAAACTGAGCTGGAATGGCCCCGGCATGCGCATGGGCACAAACTGGCTGCTGACGCTGTAGGTCAGGCCGCGCTTCTCGCGCAGCTCCCGCGTCAGCAAGCTGCCGAAACCGCTGCCACCGAGAATTTCGTTCGCCACCATGAGCGGAAAGTAATCCGGATCCTGACGGCTGATGCCGAGCTCGCCGAGCACCACATAGGTTTGCTGGGAGGGCATTTCGATGTGCTGGCGGCGCGCTCTTTTCAAGGGCTCAGGGACCGGCAAAGCCGGCGCTGCATCACCTGTGGGCAGTCGCTGGCTGAAATCAGTGGCAATACGTTCAGCGGTCTCGCGATCAATATCGCCCACCAGCACCAGCACCGCATTGCGCACCGTGTAGTAACGCGCGTGGAAGGCTTTCAAACCCGCCGGGGTGATGCGCTCAATGCTGCTGGCCAGGCCCGCTGGCGGGTTGGCATACGGGTGACTGCCATAGAGCTGCTGAAAGAACTGCAGCCCGGCACGACCGGATGGCGACTGCTGACGCTGACGCTGGCCAATGCGCAAGGACTCCTGCAGACGTTGCCAGGCAGCCGCCTCAAACGCCGGATGTGCGGCCACTTCGGCCAGCATATCGAGCGCCTGATCGCGATACGACGGCTGACTGAGCGTACGCAACTGCAGAAACGCCATGTCACGATAGGATGCGGCCGAGAACTCGGCGCCAACCTGTTCGAAACGTTCGGCGACCTGTTGCGCCGTGAGCTGCTCGGTACCCTCGTCCATCAGGCTGGCGACGGCCGACGCCAAGCCCGGCAGGTCTTCGTCACGGGCAGCGCCGGCATCAAAAATGAGGCGTGCATCGAGCAGCGGGACTTGATCATTGGGCCAATACAGCACGCGCAAGCCTTCGGGGGTGAGCCATTGCTGAACACGAATATCCAGACCCAGACGACGAGACTGAGCCTGCGCCAGAGAAGCGGCACTGCTCAACCGGGTGAGGGCCGTCAACGGACCGTCCGGCGAGCTGGTGTGCTCTCCGCCCGCCCATGCAGGGGCTGTTGCCAGGCATAGCAGCAGCGTCCGCAAGCGCGACTGGAAGCGCGGCATCATGGTTTCACTCCCGTGGCATCCGGGCCTGTATCGGCGCTCCCGGGCAACTGCAAATACAAGGTCGCCAGGCGCTCAGGCTGCAAATAACGGCGGGCCACCTCGCGCAATTGTTGTGGCGTGATGGCCTGCAGACGCAGAGACAAACCGTCATCCCAGTTCAAGGGCAGGCCCAGCGCATCCAGACGCCCCAGTTGCTGGGCCTGATCATCGAGATCATCACGCGCGTAGACCGCTTGCGCCCGCACACTGGCGATGACACGCGTGAGCTCGGCAGGGCTGACCAGATCATCCCTCAGCGCATAGATCGTTTTCAGAATGGCTTCACGCAAGGCACTCAGCGACTGCCCGGCTGCCGGCACCGCCGTAATCGCCAGCAAGGTATCGCCACGTGCCAGCAAGTCATACCCCGAGCGAATCGCGGCTGCCTGATTCTTGCGCACGACATCACGCTCCAGACGTGCACTGATACCACCATCGAGGACGCCGGTCAGAAGCTGCAAGGCATAGGCATCTTCTGGCTGACGCGCACTGGCCAGACTGGGCAGGTTGAAGCCCAGATACAACGAGGGCACCTGCCCGGGCAGCCTCATGGTCAACGCACGCTCACCAGGACTGTCGAGCTCGCGAATGGCGGCGCGACGCGGCATGGCCTGTGCCGGCAGACCGGCAAAATATTGCTCCGTGAGGCTGCGCACCTGCGCCAGCGTGACATCGCCAACCACGATCAGGGTGGCATTGGCGGGGGCATACCATTGCTTGTACCAGGCCCGGACGTCGTCGATCGTCAAGCGCTCGAGGTCACGCATCCAGCCAATCGTGGGATTACGTTCGGGGCTGCTGAGCAGCGCCAGCGTCTGGAAACGCTCCATCGCCAAGGCCTGCGGATTGTCATCGGTACGTAGCCGGCGCTCTTCCATGACCACCTTCAGTTCGCGCGCAAACTCCGCCTCGTCAAGTGTCAGATTACGCATACGATCCGCTTCCAGCTCCAGCGCCAGTGGCAGGCGATCAGCCAGGTGCTGCTGGAAGTAGACCGTGAAATTGTCATTGGTGTAGGCGTTGTCATCGCCGCCGGCATAAGCCACCAGCCGCGAAAACTCACCGACAGGAACCGTAGGCGTGCCTTTGAACATCATGTGCTCGAGCACATGGGAGATGCCGGTCAGGCCCGTCGGCTCATCGGCCGAGCCGACGCGATACCAGACCTGCGTGAGCACGACCGGGGCGCGATGATCCTCCTGCACGATTACGCGCAGGCCATTGGCCAGCGTAAAGCTCGCCGGCGGCGGTGCGGCCCAGACCAGGTTCGCCAGTACCCCCAGCACAACAATCGAGAAGCGCCGCCCAAGCTGCCGCATATCACCTCACCGCATGAAGAAAACGGGTGGTAGCATAGCGCATCCCGAGCCTGTCGCACTGCGACACGCTGGCACATGCCGGACACCCAGATGAGTACAGATCAGACCGCCTCTCACGAGGCCGGCGGCTTTTTGAGCCGCATGAAAAGCGGGCTCTCGAAAACCCGTAAAAGCTTCAGCCAGGGCATGGCCACCCTGCTCATTGGCGCCAAGGAAATTGATGACGAGCTGCTCGAAGATATCGAAACCCAGCTTCTGGTCGCCGATGTCGGTGTCGACGCCACACGCCGCGTCGTCGATGCCCTGACCGAGCGCGTTTCGCGCAACGAGTTGCTGCATTCGCATGCGCTCTATGAGGCCTTGCAGAAAGAGCTGAGCGAATTGCTGGCTCCCCGGCAGCAGCCGCTGGTCATCCCGAAGGCATCGACACCGTTTGTGATTCTGGTGGTCGGCGTCAATGGCGTCGGCAAAACCACGACCATCGGTAAACTGGCGAAGCGTCTGCAGCGTGAAGGCAAGTCGGTCATGCTCGCCGCTGGTGACACCTTCCGGGCGGCGGCGGTTGAGCAGTTGCAAGTCTGGGGCGAGCGCAACAATGTGCCGGTGATCGCTCAGGGCAGTGGCGCCGACTCCGCGTCGGTCCTGTTTGATGCCCTGCAAAGTGCCAAGGCCAAGGGCATTGACGTATTGATTGCCGACACCGCCGGGCGCTTGCACAACAAGAGCCATCTCATGGATGAGCTGAGCAAGGTGGTCCGTGTCTTGCAGAAGCTGGATCCGGCTGCGCCGCATGAAACCCTGCTCGTGGTCGATGCCGGCACCGGACAGAATGCACTGAACCAGGTGCAGGATTTCGACCAAGCCGTCAAACTCAGCGGCCTGGTCATTACCAAGCTCGACGGCACCGCCAAAGGCGGCGTGCTGTTCAATATCGCCAGCCGCACCCATCTGCCCATTCGTTATGTCGGCGTGGGTGAAGGTGTGGATGACCTGCGGCCCTTCGAGGCCGCCGAATTTGTTGAGGCGCTGTTCGACGAGACGCATTAAGCGCCGTCGCCGCCCGGTGGAGAACATCCGATGATCCGTTTTGAATCCGTGAGCAAGCGTTACGCACCACAGTTTGATGCGCTGCGCGAACTCAGCTTTGAACTGCCAACCGGTGAGATGGCCTTCCTGACCGGCCACTCCGGTGCCGGCAAATCGACCCTGCTCAAGCTCATCATGCTGATCGAGCGCGCCAGCAGCGGTCGCGTCATCGTCAATGATCGCGACCACAGCCAGCTCAAGGGCAATCAGATTGCCATGGCCCGTCGCGACATTGGCATGATCTATCAAGATCACAACCTGCTCGACGACCGCACGGTCTACGACAACGTGGCACTGCCGCTGGTCATTAGTGGCATGCAGCCGCGCGACATCCCCAATCGCGTCTATGCCGCGCTTGACCTGGTCGGCCTCAAGCATCGCGCCAAGTCGCTGCCGTTCGAGCTCTCTGGCGGCGAGCAGCAGCGCGTCGGCATCGCTCGCGCCGTGGTCAGCAAGCCCGCCGTCATTCTCGCCGATGAACCCACCGGCAACCTCGACCCGCAGCTGGCCGTCGAAGTCATGAACATCTTTGAAGAACTGTCGCGCGTTGGCGTCAGCATTCTCGTCGCCACCCACGACCTGTCGCTGATTGCCCGCTTCCGCCATCGCCTGCTGACACTCAAGGCTGGTCAACTGGTCGCCGACACCGGAGTCTCCGTATGAATCAGCCAATTGCCGCGCGCGGCGCTGAAAAACAGCGCAGCACCCTGTCTTCGCGCACCACACACTGGCTGCAACATCATCAGCGCGAAGCCAAAGACAGCTTTGGCCGTCTGGCACAAACCCCGCTCTCGACTCTCATGACGGTTCTGGTGATGACCATCGCCCTGACGCTGCCACTGGCGCTGGGCAAGCTGCTCGATGATGCCCGCAGCGCCTCCTCCGGCTGGGATGGCGAAGCACGTCTGTCGATCTATCTGAATGAAAATGTGGCCGCCGAAGCACGTGCTGACGTGCTGGCACGGGCAGAAGCCCTACCGGGCATCGCCTCCGCGCGCCTGATCTCGCCGGAAGACGCGCTGACAGAGTTTAAGGAACAGTCCGGCTACGGTCCCGCACTGGAGCAGCTCGGTGAAAACCCGCTACCGGCCGTGCTTGAGGTGTTCCCGAATGCAAACGCCAGCTCGTCAGCCATGACCCGCCTGCGCGACCAGCTCGCACAATGGCCGGAAGTGGCGCTGGCAGAGGTCGACATTGCCTGGGTACAGCGCCTGCAAACCATTCTCGAGCTCGGTCAGCGCCTGCTCTGGGCCATCGGCAGCGCGCTTCTGCTCGGCGGCCTGCTGGTGGTGGGCAATACCATCCGCCTCAGCATCGAGTCGCGTCGCGATGAAATTCGCGTCATTTCGCTGCTCGGTGGCACACATGGCTTCGTACGCCGCCCGTTCATCTACATGGGCGTCTGGTGCGGCCTCAGCGCCGGCGTCTTCACACTGGTCTCGGTCAGCGGCCTGACCGCCTGGCTGAATGAACCGGTGACGCAGATGGCAAGGCTCTACGGCAGTTCCTTTGCCCTGAGTTACCCGTCATTCACGACCGGTCTGGCCGTGCTCGCCGGCGCCAGCTTTCTCGGCTGGCTAGGTGCCTGGCTGGCCGTCGGGCGGCATTTGCGCGAACTGGAGTCCTAATTCGCGCTTGCCGGCAAGGCTGACGTCAACCGGCTCGCCGCCACGGCGTCATCTTGCAGGGCAGCACACGAGTGCTATGATCCACAGTCGTTATGAACACAGCAGATGGCCAAGTGCCGTCGGAGGCGTAAAAAGATGAGCGACTGCAAAGACTTGCAGCCCATCGCAGTGACTGTTCCGGGCGTCAACCTCGGTTCCTATATCCAGTCGGTCAGCCGCGTTGCCGTGCTCACCGCCGATGAAGAGCGCGCGCTTGCCGAGCGTCTGCACTTCCACGACGACCTCGATGCCGCGCGCCAGCTCGTGCTCGCGCATCTGCGCTTTGTCGTGCATATCGCCAAAAGCTACTCCGGTTACGGCCTGCCCCAGGCCGACCTGATCCAGGAAGGCAACATCGGCCTCATGAAAGCCGTGAAGCGCTTCGACCCGACCATGGGCGTGCGCCTGGTGTCGTTCGCCGTGCACTGGATCAAGGCCGAAATTCACGAATATGTGATCAAGAACTGGCGCATCGTGAAAATCGCCACGACCAAGGCGCAACGCAAGCTGTTCTTCAATCTGCGCAGCATGAAGAAGTCGTCGCGCGGCCTGACTCAGGCTGAAGCAGCCGCTATCGCCGAAGATCTCAACGTCTCCACACGCGATGTCTTCGAGATGGAAGGTCGCCTGCTCTCGCACGACACGGCGCTCGAAGGCAGCATCGATGACGATGACGAAAAGGCTGCGAAAGCGCCGATTCACTATCTCGAAGACCACCGCTACGACCCCGCCCTGCTGGTTGAGGCCGACGATACCGAAAGCCGCAACACCGACAGCCTGATGGCCGCGATTCATGCGCTGGACACGCGCAGCCAGGCGATTCTGGCACGCCGCTGGCTGAGCGAAGACAAGGCTACGCTGCACGAGCTGGCCGATGAGTTTGGCGTATCTGCCGAGCGTATTCGCCAGCTCGAGAAAAATGCCATGGACAAGGTTCGGGCCGCACTCACCGCCTGAGCACCACCGGCAGCCTTGAAGACCCGCCCTGACGCGGGTCTTTTTTCATCACGACATGCTGGCGGAGACCCTGACAATGAACTGGATTGCTATCGCCGCCCTGAACATGGCTCTGGCCGTCATGACCGGTGCCTTTGGCGCCCACGCCCTGAAGGCCCGGCTGAGCCCGGAAGCCCTGGGCTGGTGGCAAACGGCAGTGGCGTATCAGATGTGGCATGCCCTGGGTTTGCTCGCGCTCGGCGTCATGCTCCGCGTCAGCCTGACTAGTCCGGCTCTGCCGGTGGCCGGCGTCAATACCGCCGCTGTGCTGCTGCAACTGGGTATCCTGATTTTTTCCGGCAGCCTGTACGCCATGGCACTGGGCGCACCACGCTGGTTCGGTGCCATCACACCGATCGGCGGGCTGGCCTTCATGGCCGGGTGGCTGTGGCTGGCCTGGCATCTGATGCGAGACATCTGAACATGCAAATTCGTTACAACGGGGAAGTGCTGAGCATTGCCGATGACTGCACACTGGCCGGGCTTATTGCCGCGCAGGGTCTGACTGGCAAACGCATTGCGGTCGAGCGCAATGGCGAGATTGTGCCGCGCAGCCAGCATGCACACTGCCAGTGTGCTGCCGGCGATATCATCGAGGTGGTACACGCGATTGGCGGGGGCTGATCCAACACCCCCACCTCACAGCATCAGCGATTGACGATCTTTTCCCACATCTGCAGATACGCTTCGGCCGAGTTGTAGAGCGCATCCACAGCCTCACGCCCGCCCTCCAGACGAATCTCCTCGACATAGTCGGCCATCATGCCGTAGTGCGCCGTACCAACCTCATCGATATGCCAGGTCTTGCCACTCTCCGGAATGGTCTGCTGCTTCACCGTCAGCGGCTTGATGCCGGCCTTGGCATAGCGATCACCCCAGTCCGGGCCGCTGAACAAGGTGAACGGGTATTTCACCGGCTTGCTGCCTGCACCACGCGGCGGAGCACGATCGGCAATACCGTTGGCATCCATGCCATAGCCCACCGCCAGTGGTTTGCCGGCCGGCCAGATTGGCTTGAGTTTGTTCAGGAAACCGACATGGCCTTTGCCGTTAGGCTTGAACGGATAAATCAGACCACCGTTGTCGAGAATTTCTTTCGCCTGCGCCATGCTGATGCCGCCATGACCGCCATGCGCCGAGATCATCGGATAGGACGGCGTTTGCGCCTTCGCCATATCCAGCATTTTCTGCTTGATGGTGATTTCCGCATGGTCAATGTCGATGATGAGCTTCTTCTTCATCAGCTGCTGCATGGCGTACTCACCGAGATCGGTCATGCCGCGTGAGTTGCACTGACGACGATCCGCCGGATAGGTCGGCGCCGTGCCTTGCAGCAGGCCGATCACCGCCGAGCTGATGGGGTCGGAGCCGGTACCGGGAATCGCCGTGGTCATGTAGGCGCCGGCCTCGTAGAAGAACTTGTCGCCCTCGCCGGTATCCGCACAATCGTAGGTTTTCCAGAACTGCCTGGTGCCGTAGAAACCGACCAGATTGAGCGTGTCACCGTTGAAAATGCCGGTGCCTCCGAGCGCACTGTTGACGTCGTGATACGGGAACAATTCACGCACCCCGAGATTCCAGACCTCGTCAATCTGGCGATCAATGCTTTCCTTGGTGCAACCACGTGTCTCGCCGCCGAGCGGGTCGAAGGTCACCGTGCAATCGAACAGGTTGGCAAATTCGAGGCCGGCAACAACGGCCAGCTTGCCCTCGTTAATGACTTCGCGCGCCATCGCCGGGTTAGTGACGATGCGGAACCAGCCCTTGCCCGGGCCACCTTCCTGAGCATCCACATAGTTCTGCAGATCAAACAGGTATTTCACCTGCTTGATGCCGACGCTCATGTCATTGCAATCGGCATCTGGGCGCAAAACGCCAATACGACCAATCTCGCACAACGCCGCGATGTTGGTGCCTTCGCTGACCATGATGCGCATGCCGGCCTTCCAGGCACGCTCGACCCACTTGTAGTACATGGCCTGATGCAGCTGAGAATCCGCTGCCGGCCAGTTCACAAAGCTGGGCCAGCCTCTGGTTTCGTGCGTGGTCAGTGGCTTCAGGTCAAGAATGAGGGCCTCCGGGTCACGTATGCCATTGGGGCCATGCCAGTCTTGGCAATCTTCCATTGCGTGCGGCACACCAAAACGATGGAACATCTGGCCGTACATGACACCGCCGGCCGACGGCCCGACTAGCTTGCCGCCATCCGACATCTCATGGCCCATGGCCATGTGCGTATGCACTTCGGCAAAGCCGATCACGGGCTTGTCGATACCCTGGCCCCGGTAGGTTTCACCGATGATGTCATCGCTGATTTCGGGATAGGCCTTGCAGCCCGTGGCAGGAATAAAAGTGAAAGTCGTAGGCGCCGCAGCGAGCGACAACGCGCCGTCTGTTGCCGCCGCCAGGAACTGACCTGCCGTTGACAGATTCAGGGTGTACTGGCCCGGCTTCACCGTCGCCAGCGTCCAGTTGGCAGCATCACTGGCACGTGCCACCGAGCCGATCTGACCACTCTGACCCGACAGCATCTGGCTGTTGCTGTCGTGCAATAAATATTGCGTTAGTGCGGTAGGCTTTAGATAAAACGACGTGGCCTTGGCAGCACTGGCATTGCTGACCCAGGCATTGCCGCTCTGACCGACAAAGCCTTTGGAGCCATTGGCCTGCATGCGGAAACAGCCATTGGCGAGATCGTATCGTGTCTGTGGTGCCGAACGAGAAGACGATGACGACGATGACGGAGTATCGGAATCTGATGATGAAAAAGGATCGCACGCAGCCAGGCCGAGAGCAGACAATAAAAAACCAAGACGCAACAAAGGCTGCGCACTATCCAATCGCATGCGTGTTCTCCCGCATTTCGTGAGTGGAAATTAATATAAGCAAGTGTGCAAAAATAATACATCTGTAAGATTAAGTCCATCCAGCTACGGAAACGCTACAGACTCATGCGCTTGTATAACCTTCCCCTACTGTCAGGCATCTGCATTGCGCTATTGAGTCCCTCACTGGCGTGGGCTCACTCGTTCGGCCGGCTCTACACCCTGCCCGTACCGCTCTGGCTTTATCTCTACGGCGCGGTTGCGACACTGCTGGTTTCATTCCTGCTGATAGGCCTGCTGGCCAGCCAGCCGGCCAGCAACCGGGCACTAGGCACAAGGGCGGCGCCGCACCTGAACACATTGGCCAATCACCTGAGGCCATGGCTGCGAGGCCTCAGCGTCGGCCTGCTCCTGCTCTGCATATTGACTGGTTTCTGGGGCGTACAAGATCCCTATCGCAACTTCAGCATGACCTTCTTCTGGATCATCTTCGTGCTTGGCTTTGCCTATGCCACCGCCCTGATTGGCGATGTCTATGCCGTGATCAATCCGTGGCGAGTCATCAGTGAAGCCTCCGCGCGCTATCGCCACCTGTTCGACGGTCGCTGGCCATACCCGCGCTGGCTGGGATACTGGCCGGCGCTGCTGCTCTACAGCGGCTTTATCTGGATCGAGTTGTTCAGCCATGCAAAGCCATACTCATTGGCACTGAGCCTGCTGATCTACAGCCTGCTGACCCTGCTCGGGATGTTCTGCTTTGGCCGTCAGGCATGGCTGCGGCATGGCGAGTTCTTCGCAGTCTTTCTGCGCCTCATCGCGTACATGTCGCCTCTGCAGCATGTCCCGGGCCAAGGTTTGCGCTGGCGGATGCCCTTTGCCGGCCTGCAGCAAGAGGCCGCCGAACACATCAGCCTAGTCATCTTCATTTTATTCATGCTGTCTGCCACAGCCTTCGATGGCCTGCGCGGCACCGTGCCCTGGTACCGCCTGTTCTGGACCGACCCGTATGGCCTGATCCAGGGCTGGATAGGTCAGCCGCCCATTCATGCCTTTGCCCAACTCAGACCGTATTACCTCGGCTACGAAAGTCTGTGCCTGCTGCTCTCGCCCTGGCTGTATTTCGCGGCCTATGCACTATTTGTCTGGCTGGGGCGCGTCATGGCCGGCAGCCGTGTGCCGATGCGGCAACTGCTGCTGGACTTCAGTTTTTCGCTGCTGCCTATCGCCGTGGTCTATCACATCACGCACTACTACACGCTGCTGCTGTCGCAGGGCGTAAAGATTGTGAGTTTGCTATCAGATCCGTTCGGCTGGGGCTGGGACTTCTTCGGCACCGCACAGCTCTGGCGCGCACCCATCCTGCCGGAAATGGGCACGGTCTGGCATACCCAGGTGGGGCTTATCCTGTTCGGGCATGTGGTCAGCGTTTATCTCGCGCATCAGCAGGCGTTGCGGAGCTTTGGCTCGGCCAGGGCAGCATTGCTGAGTCAGGTGCCGATGCTGGTGCTGATGGTCTTGTTTACAACGGCGGGGCTGTGGATTCTGGCACAGCCGATTCAGGGCTGATGCCTATTGTCAGAGCATGAATGAGGCAAACGACCTGAAACCAAGAGGCCCGGCAATTTGCCGGGTCTCTGCTTTACTGAAAGTCAGAATGACTCACCGCGCGTGCGTCTGACCTACTGCCAGACCGCTCAGATCTGCCGTGCCCAGGCCGATCGCACCCAGCTTGCTTGCCGCGCCTGTTGCCAGATCAATCCGGTACAGGTCCGTCATGCTGCCTACCGTCAGTGCGGCAAAGCCCGAACCGCTGGTTACCGCCGCATTGTTGGCAGAGACGCGCACATCCGAGGGAATATCGAAGCCATTGACGCTGGTGAAGGCCAGTGTGGCGCCATTCAGCCTGACCGTCAGCGGCAGCGTTTGAGTTCCCGCATTCGGTGCATTCTGGATGGTCAGTTGCGAGCCTACGTCGCTGAGGGCGTACAACGTGGTTACTGCCGTACCTGCAACACTGTTGGTGTAGGCCGCACCCGACACGCCACTGGCGATGCCGCCAACATTGATACCGCCATCCGGATTTGTGCCGGCTACCGCCGTATCGCCATCCACCGCCGTGCCTGTCAGCTGATTCAAGCGGAAGTTAAGTCCGGTGCTGGTGGTGACACGAATACGATCGACTACCGGATTGAAGTCGAAGCCATAACCAGCCGAGGCCGAATCAGGCAAATCAACGGCATCACCTGCTCCATCAACAAAGGCGATGCTGCCCGCCGTACCTGACACGGCGACTGTTGCAGCACCAGTCTGCGGATCGAGGCGGTAAATCGTGCCGTTATCCATCAGCGGATTAACACCCAATGCATAGAGCTGGCCCGTTGCCGGCCTGAAGTCGATACCCACCAGGGTTTCGCCCGCCGTAACATTCGTAATCGTCGCTGTTGTCGTCGTCCCCGGCGTAGCCGCCGCGAAGCGCACCAGCTGCGTGCCGTCTGCCGACAACGCAACAACCGCCATGGATGCCGGACTCTGCACGGCCAGCCCCTGTGCACCATCACCGCCAATGATTGCGGCGACGTTGCTGAGAGCCCCATTCACCAGATTCACGCTGGCCAATGACACTGGCGTGCCTGCCAGTGAGCGCAGCAGCAGGTAGCCGGAGCCACTGTCCACCGCCGCACTATTCATCGACGTGCTGACATCCGGCGCAATGTCGAAACCGAGGATCGTATTCACGGCAGAGGTCAGTGTCAGGGGTGCACTCAGGGTGCCGGCATTGGGCGGGTTCTGAATGAACAGCATGCCCGGATTTTCTTTGACGGTGTATTGCGTGGTAATGCCGCCATTGTTGGCAACGTTGTTGACGTAGGCCGTGCCTTGCGCAGCGTTGGCACCGCCATTCAGCGCGCCATCCATGTTAGTTCCGGCTAGGCCCAGATTGCCATCCACAAGCGTGCCGTTATTCGGGTCCATGCGAAAATTCTGGCCCAGGCTGTTGATGACACGCACACGGTCTACCGCCGGATTGAAATCCATCTCGAAACGAGTGGCGTCATTACCGCCGCCAATGAGGACGGGATTTGTGCCATCGGTAAAGCTGCCAGCAAGGCCCAGTGAAGTCGCCACCAGCGTTTCCGGATGAATGACATAGAGCGTCACCGAACCAGCAATCGAGTTGTAGCCGAGGCCGTAGAGAAATCCGTTTTGCGGACGTCGGTCAATGCTGACCAGCCTGTCACCTGAGGTCAGGCCAGAGACCGTGCCCAGCGTGCTCAGTGTCAGTGCGGGGGCGGCAAAATTCATATACGCCAGCTTGTTGCTATCGAGCAGCACATTGCCCGGTACTACCGGCCGCGACGACTGGTTATTGTTCGTGTTGCACGCAGCCACCAGCAACGTTGCTGCAACTGCCGTGAGTACCCGTACGTTTCTTGCTTGCATGACAAATTACCTTTGTGAGTTTTTGTGTGCTTGCGTATTCACTCGATATTCGCAGTGAGCCCAAGTACGTCAATCCCACAAAGCTCAGTCATGAAATATTTGCCAGACATCCCGCCTAGCCCAAGCCACCCCGGCCTCGTACAATCGCTAGCTCACGCCACCTGCCCGAGCCTGCCCCATGTCCGATCTGACTGCTGATGCCTTTGTTCTTGCCGGCCGCACTTTCCACTCGCGCCTGCTGGTCGGCACCGGCAAGTACAAGGACATGGACGAGACGCGCGAGGCCATCGCCGCCAGTGGCGCCGAGATCGTCACCGTGGCGGTGCGCCGTACCAACATCGGCCAGAACAAGGGCGAGCCGAACCTGCTCGATGTCATCTCGCCGGACCGCTACACCATCCTGCCCAACACCGCCGGTTGCTATACCGCCGAGGAAGCCGTGCGAACCTGCCGGCTTGCACGCGAGCTGCTCGATGATCACCGCTTGGTGAAGCTGGAAGTGCTGGGCGATCAGAAGACGCTGTACCCGAACATGCCGGAAACGCTGAAGGCGGCCGAGACGCTGGTGAAGGAAGGCTTTGAGGTGATGGTCTATTGCAACGATGACCCGATTGCTGCGCGCCTGTTCGCGCAGATGGGCTGCGTGGCGGTTATGCCGCTGGGCTCGCTGATCGGCTCCGGGCTGGGCATCGTGAACCCGTACAACCTGCGCATCATTCTGGAAGAGGCGACGGTACCGGTGCTCATCGACGCCGGTGTCGGTACCGCGTCAGATGCAGCAGTGGCGATGGAGCTGGGCGCGGCTGGCGTGCTCATGAACACGGCCATCGCCGCCGCCGGCCAGCCAGTGCTGATGGCGTCGGCGATGCGCAAGGCCGTGGAGGCCGGGCGCGAGGCCTTCCTCGCCGGCCGCATGCCGCGCAAGCTCTACGCCACAGCATCCAGCCCGATTGACGGCGTGGCGTTCCGCTAAAACGGTTTTCGCCAGCCGCAGCTCAGTCCCAAAGCGGTGTGCTTAGGCCGGACGATGGAGCGCGCACAGCTTGTGACCATCCGGGTCACGCACATACGAGAGATAAAGCTCGCCAAGACTGCTGCTGCGCAAACCCGGCGCAGCTTCGATGGAGGTGCCGCCATGCGCCACCGCAACATCGTGGAAGGCTTGCACTTGCTCAGGCGAGTTGCACTTGAAGCCGATGGTCGCGCCGTTAGCCGCCGTCGCCGGCTCATCATTTATTGGCTGGGTCAGGCATAAGGTATTGCCATCGTGGCGATAAAACAGGCGTACATGGCCCGAATTGGCGACATTGCGCAGCGGCTCGCCGGCACCGAGCAGGCCCAGCACGGCATCGTAAAAGCGCTTGGAACGCTCGATATCGTTCGAGCCGAGCATGATGTGATTGAACATCGTGTTTCTCCGTTGGCACCGGCGAAATGCCGGGGATTGAATTCAGGAATGGATCACCGCGAGCCGATCAACTCTGGCCGAACTTGGCATTGAAGCGCTCATCACTCATGACCAGCAGCAAGACTGCTTCAATGATAGCCACGAACGCGGGAATGAAGGTCCAGCACAGCAGCAAGTACAGAATGCCCCAGCCGATCTGGCCGAGATAAAACTTGTGGATGCCGAAGCCGCCGAGAAAGAACGCCAGCAGCACGGCCGCCAGCTTGCTGCGGCCATTTGGCGCGATATTGCCGAGCTGGATCACGCCGGGCACGGGCAACTGACGCAGGCCGCAAGCCGGGCAAATTTCGGCGTTGGCATGAATCGCAGCGCCACAGTCGCGGCAGAACTTGTTGTCGTTTTCCATTACTGCAGGTTCCTTGATTAATGGGCTGACGCCAATTTTAGCCCGATGATACCGGCGAAGATCAGCGCCAAACTGAGCCCGCGCGCCAGCGTCGCCGGTTCGTTGAACAGCACCATGCCGAGGATGGCTGTGCCGATGGCACCGATACCGACCCAGACAGCATAGGCCGTGCCCACGGGCAGCGTCTTCATGGCCCAACCGAGCAAGGCAACGCTGATGGCCATGGCCGCAATCGTGCCGACCGAGGGCCAGAAGCGCGAAAAGCCATCGGTATATTTCAGGCCGATGGCCCAGACCACTTCAAACAGACCGGCCGCGAGCAGAATGATCCAGTTCACGGCATCAACCCTGAGCCAGACACAGGGTCAGCAGACCCAGCGCGGCCGGCATGGCCTGCACGAAGAGAATTTTGCGGCCGACCGTGGCGGCGCCGTAGACGCCAGCCACCACCACGCAGCTCAGGAAGAACACCTTCACGTCCAGCCCATCAGTGCCGAGCAGTAAGCCCCAGATCAGACCGGCTACCAGAAAGCCGTTGTAAAGCCCCTGATTAGCCGCCAGCACGCGCGAGGACTCTGCCTCGGCCAGCGTCTGCCGGAAAGTCTTGAGACCGATCGGACGCGTCCAGAGAAACATCTCCAGCACCAGAAACCAGGCATGTAACAGCGCAACAAGCGCAATGATGACGTTAGCCAGCAAAATCATGAGGTAGCTCCAGTTGCGGATGGGGGCGCAAAACGGGCATCAACATAGACCCAGGCCTGTTGCCCCGACGCCAGCGTAACCGATACCCGACGGTAAGCGGCGACTTCATAGCGGTCCGCCTGCGCCAGCTCTTCAGGCGAGATGCAGAAGACACGACCCAGCACACTGTGTGCCGCATCGCCGGTGAAGCTCAGAATGGGATGATGGGTCTGACCACTGGTGGCCACGACCTCGGCATCGTCAATCAGCACCATGGCTTGCTCGAAACCGGGCAGTACGTCATCCGCGCCCTCCAGCAAGCGGCCAAACGTGGATAGCTGAACGGCCTCAAGCTGCAAGGTGCCGTAGGAAAACAAACGCTCGCTGTGCATCAGTTCGGCATCACAACGCCGCAAGCCATGCGTGGTCCGCCACCGCCGAGCATGGCGGGATGATCGGCATGGTTATCACCGCCGATGTGCAGCATCAGTGAACGACCGACCATGTCGGCCGGTTTCAGGCGAGGCGCCAGCACGGGCTGCGAAGCTTTGCCATCGGTATCGACAAACAACGGTGGCAGGTCGCCGACATGGCCATCGCCCCAGGGTTCGCCGTGCTTGTTGGCCCCGGTCAGATCAAGATGCCCACCCGCCGCCAGCGCGGCGACCGGCTTGCCGTCCTTCTCCTTGGGCGCGCAGCTCGGGTTCTGATGCACATGAAAGCCGTGCAAGCCCGGCGGCAGGCCCTGCAGCACCGGCGTGAACACCAGTCCGTAGGGCGTATTGGTGATAGTGATGCTACCGACCGCAGCACCATCACCCGTGGCATCCACCAGATTCATGGCTACATGGCTGGCCGCCGCAACCGTGAACGAGGAGCAAGCCAACAACAAACCAAGGACTTTTTTCATTGCGATTGCTCCAGGAATTTTCATCGTTCGGGGCCGTCCATTCTCAGCTTTCTTCGCCGCCAATCAAGCGATAAGTCACTGCACCGAGCAAAGCACCCAACACTGGAGCCACCCAGAACAGCCAGAGCTGATCAATCGCCCAGTCGCCTACGAAGACCGCTACGGCGGTACTGCGCGCCGGGTTAACGGAGGTATTGGTGACGGGGATGCTGATCAAGTGAATCAGCGTCAGCGCGAGCCCGATGGCAATCGGCGCAAAGCCTGCCGGAGCACGCTTGTCGGTAGCGCCGAGAATCACGATGAGGAAGAACATGGTCATGACGACTTCTGCGACCAGCGCCGCCAGCAGCGAATAACCACCCGGCGAATGCTCGCCGTAGCCGTTGGAGGCGAAGCCCTTCAGCACATCAAAGCCGGGAGCGCCACTGGCAATGGTGTAGAGCACGCCACCCGCGGCGATGCCGCCCAGCACCTGCGCCACGATATAAGGGGCCAGCTGGTTGGCCGGAAAGCGGCCGCCCGCCCAGAGACCGACAGAAACGGCCGGATTGAGATGACAGCCGGAAATATGCCCGATGGCGTACGCCATGGTGAGCACGGTCAAACCAAACGCCAGGGACACACCCAGCAGACCAATGCCGACCTCCGGGAATCCTGCCGCCAGCACCGCACTGCCGCAGCCGCCCAGAACCAGCCAGAATGTGCCGATGAATTCTGCACCGTATTGCTTCATGTACATCTCCTTTTTCAATCCATCAAGAAAGGGCCTTCATGACCACGGGCCAGGCCCACGACTCACATATATTCAATGACAGGGGTGTCGCGCAATAGGAATGCTGTCAATCACGCTACTCCGTACATCCCTCACCGCTTACAATTCGCGCTATCAATCGCCTCTCCGCCGAGCCTTTCATGAGCGACACCCCTCAGCCGCGCCCGTTCACCGAGCGCATCAAGACCTTCATGCCGCGCACCTCGCCGCTGAACAGCTCGCAGCAGCGCGGCATGGACGAGTTCGCACCGCGCTTCGAGCTGAAACTGAGCGATGGCCTGCTCGATCCGGCCAGGGTCTTTGGTCGCACTGCACCGCTGACATTGGAAATCGGTTTCGGCATGGGTCAGACCCTGATCGCGATGGCGGAAGCTGCGCCCGAACGCGACTTCATCGGCATCGAGATTCACAAGCCCGGGCTGGCGCAGCTCTGCTTCGATGCCGGCACGCGCGGCCTGACCAATCTGCGCTTCTACGCTGATGATGCCGTGCAGGTGCTGGAGCAGGCGGTGGCCGATGGCGGCATCGATACGTTGCAGCTGTACTTCCCCGATCCCTGGCAGAAGGCGCGCCATCACAAGCGCCGCTTTGTGCGCCCGGACCTGATTGCGCTGGTGCGTCGGAAACTCGCGGTCGGCGGTCGCTTTCACATGGCGACCGACTGGGCTCCCTATGCAGAATGGATGCTGGAACACATGGAGGCCGCGCCGGGCTTCGCCAACGCTCACGCCAAGGGCGAATACTATCCACGCCCGGACTGGCGCCCGGTGAGCAAGTTCGAGATGCGCGGGCATGTCGCCGGTCACGGCGTCTGGGATCTCATTTATACGCGGGTGGACTGACATGAACCTGGTCATCGAACCGGTCAAACCGGCAAGCGAGCCCCGTCCGGCCCTCTTCAGCGGCGGCATCACCGACTGGATCCTGTTCGCGCTGGCCATGCTGTCACTGGTCCTGCTCGGCTGGCAGAACTTCTTTCATGTCAGCAAGCAGGCACTCTGGTGGATACGCACCGTGGATTACACGGTGTGCAGCATCTTTGCCTTCGAATTCTTCTATCACTGGCGGCAAGACGGCTGGACTCGCCACTATCTGGCGCGCAACTGGTACGCCTTTCTCGGCATGATTCCGGTGTCCAATGTCATTTTCAAGGACTGGCCCATCCTGCGCCTGATTCTGACCATGGCCCGGCTCGGACGTGCGGTTGATCGCATCCTCGGCGATGGCTTCACTTTCCGGCTGGTCAATCGCGTCAAGGATGTCGTGGTCAATGCCGTCAGCGGCGTGATTACGGTCGCCGTGCTCGATGAAGTGGCCGATGTGCTGGTCAAGGGCACTTATACCCGCAACATCGCCAACGCCTTGCTGGAAAACCAGAGCGAATTGCGCGACATGGTGCGCGAGAAACTGCGCAGTGACCCTCAGGCCGGACGCTTCAAGCGCCTGCCGTTTTACAACGAGATCATCGAGGGCGTGACCGATACGGTCTTGCGGGTGACCGAGCAGGTCTTGCTTGACCCGCGCACGGATGAGCTGGTCGCCGACATGCTGCGCGAGAATATCGCGCAGATTCGCAGCGCCGTGGCCGAGCAGAACAAGAGCCGGCGTTAGCGCCATCGCTGCAAACCGGAAGGAAAGATCATCATGGATTTTGCAGCCGCGCTGTCGCAAGTAGAGATCTTTTCGGGGCTGCCGGCCGATGCACTGGCAACACTGGCCGAGTCGGCACAGATGCTGACGCTGGCCAGCGGTGAGGCGCTCTACGCCGAGGGCGAGCCACCGCGCCATCTGTATGTGCTCATCCATGGACGCTTGCAGGTCAGCGCGCGCGGCAAGCTGCTGGGCTACGTCAATCGTCACGAGCTGGTCGGCGAGATGGGCGTGGTCGCTGCCGAAGCGCGCAATGCCAGTGTCCGTGCCCTGCGCGACTGTCTGCTGCTGAGTATACCCGCCAGCGCCTTCATGATCTTCATGCGCAGCCAGCCGGACTGTCTGGTGCAGCTGACACGACTCGTCATTACCCGTGGCCGGCAATATCAGAATCTGCGTCAGGCCTCGGCCAGTGCACAGGGCGGCACTTTGGCACTGATCCCGGCAGCACCGGGCGTGCCCGCCGTGCAGCTGGCGGAAGCGCTGACAGCGCACATGCAGGGCTGGCCGCAGACACGACTGGTGACATCGGCCCATGTCGACAGCCTGTTCGGGGCCGGCAGCGCACAGACCCCGCTGGATGGCAGCGCTGACGACACCCGCCTGCGCCGCTGGCTGGCCGATCTGGAACATCGGCATCACTTCATTCTCTATGCCGCCGACAATGGTCACGATCCGTGGTCATTACGCTGTCTGCGCCAGGCCGATCGCATCCTGATGCTGGCCGAAGCCGGTTCAGCCCCGGAACCCGTGCCGGTGCTGCAAGCCCTGCAGGCCGGCGGGCTGGTGGCACCGGTCGAGCTGGTGCTGCTGCGTCCTGAGGGTGATGCCGCACCGCATACGCTGGCGTGGTGTCGTGCTACCGGAGCGCGGGCGCACTACTTCGTGCATCCCTGGGCCAAGGCCGAGATCGCGGCGCTGGCCCGGCAGATTTCCGGGCGCGGCATCGGACTGGTGCTAGGCGGTGGCGGCGCTCGCGGCTTCGCGCATATCGGCTTGGTGCGGGCGCTGGAGCAGTTACAGATTCCGGTGGATATTGTTGGTGGCACCAGCATGGGCGCCTTCGTATCCGCACTGCTGGCCTGCGGTTTCGACAGCGTGGAGATGGCGCACATCGCGCACGAAACCTTCGTGGCCCGCAATTACCTGAATGACTACACGCTGCCCAAGGTGTCACTGATTCGCGGCGAACGCTTCCATGCCCGCCTCGCCGCCATCTTTGGCTCACGCCGCATCGAGGAGCTGCGCCGTAGTTATTACTGCATCTCGACCAACCTCACCACCGGCCTGCCCATGGTGCACGATCAGGGCAGCCTGGCGACCTGGGTCGGCACCAGCATGAGCGTGCCCGGCGTGGCTCCGCCGATTGCCTTCGAGGGTGATCTGCTTTGCGATGGCGGCGTGGTCAACAATCTGCCGACCGATGTCATGCAGCATCTGGAGCGTGGCGTGATCATCGCCTGCAATGTCAGCAGCAATGGCGACATCCGCGCGCCGGGGGCCGGCATGGGCGAACCGGATCAGCGCGCGCTGCTGAACTGGAAAAGCGAAACCCGGGCGCCCACGCTGACCGAAATTCTCATGCGTACCGCCACGCTGACCAGCGACACGGTCACGCAGCAGGCATCGATTGAGAGAGCTGATACTTACATCCGCATGCCCATCGAAGATATCGGCATGTTCGACTGGCAACGGCTGGATGAGCTGATCGAGCGTGGCTACGAGCACGCGCTCACGCTGTTGACGCCCTTGCGCGAGAACCTGCTGCGCTAGATCCGTTGCTGGCTCAGGCCGGCTGTTGCAGCTGCCCGACAATGCCGTGGCGCTGCAACAGTTCGCGCAGCTGAGCCACGGTCTCCACATCCAGCGTGTCGAGATACTGATCGAGAATACGCAGGCAGGCCTGATGCCGGGCTGGTGCCAGCCGCCGCACGATATCGAGAATGGTGTCCCACTGCGCCCGCAGCAGCGCGGCATAGGCCGCATGCTCCAGCAAGCTGTCGTCGGCCTCCGCCATGACCGCCGCCAAGGCTGCGCGACCGGACTCGTTCATGTGCTCCGCCAGCGCCAGCATGGCCGTCCACAAGCCCTTGCGATCGGTGGCGATGATGATGCGCCGCAACACTGCCGGCACCTGCAACGACGCCAGATTGACAACCTGACGCTGCACAGCCGGCGACAGGCAGGCCACCACCGGCAGCAAATCCTCCCAGAGATCCTCTTCCTGCGCTGCATGCACGACAGCATCCAGCACGCGCTCGCCTTGCGCGGCGACCAGATCCCCGAGTTCGCGCTTGAGGCCGTAGCCGGCATTGGTCACCAGTGCCAGCAACTGCGGCCAGAGCTGGCGGCGCTGGTTATCGCAAACGATGAGAATGGCCCGCTCGACGCGCTCGCGCGGCAGAACCCGGATCAGATGATCAATGCGATGCCGTGCCTCGATATAGAACACGATCTCGATCAGATCGCCCTCGTCCGGGATGCCGGCGGCGACTTCGCTCACCACCGCATCCGGCAGCAAGGCGACAAAGCGCCCCAGCGTGATGAAATCGCGCCGCGCCAGCAGCACCTGCGTAATCGCGGCAATCTGTGACGCCGGCAATAGATACAGCAGCTCTCGCGCGCCGCGCGGATCCAGCCGCACGGCGATATCGGCCATGAACTCGTTGGGCAAATAGCGGGCAATCGCCGCCACCCGCCACGCCGGCAACTCGCTGGCCAGGCGCGCGGTTAGCGGCGAACCCAGCCAGCGGCGCGCCAGCAATGCCGCCAGCCAGGCCGGCAACCAGCGTGTCAGGGCGGCCAGAGCATGGATCAGCTCACGCTGCTCATCGAAGAGCTGATCTGAAATCGCAGTGCGAAAATGATGCAACGCGCCGGACGGCAACTCGGTCAGGAAACCCAGCTGCGCAGGCTCAACTGCCAGCAAGCGCCCGAGCTTGATGACCTCGGCACGACTCGACAGGCGGCTCATACGCCACGCCTCAGCCGGCGCTGCAAGAGCCAGCGCAACGGTGACAGCAGGCTGTGCCGGAGATCACGCCGCAGCATCCTGGCTTCACGCCGGCTGGCAGCCTCGACGTAAGCCTTCAACTGCTGCAACTGCTCCGGAGACAGCTCGGCAAAATCCGCCAGACTGGCCACCGGCCGGCGCAGGCGTCGCGCCAAGGCTTGCAGAGCGGTGCTGTTGTCTGCGGACGTCATGACACTCTCCTCCAATACATCCTGCCGGGGCTGAGCGCAGCGCTCAGGTTGCTGTGCTCAGCGCTTGCGTTGCGCCAGCCACTTGTCGAGCTGATTAGCGAAGTTCTGCCGATCCGCTTGCGAGAACGGCGGCGGGCCGCCCCGCACCATCCCGGCATCGCGCAGATCGCTCATCAGGTCGCGGATGGCGAGACGCTGGCCGATAGATTCTTTGGTATGAAACTGACCACGCGGCGTCACCGCTGCCACGCCTTTCTTCACCAGCTCGGCGGCCAGTGGGATGTCCTGCGTAATGACCAGATCAAGCACATCGGAATGCTGCACGATGTAGTTGTCGGCGACATCAAAACCGGCTGGCACCTGCACCGCTTTCATGGGCAAACCGGCCGGCACGCGCACCGGCTGATTGGCGACAAAGGTGATGAAGATGCCGGTACGCTCGCAGGCACGAATCAGCATGTCCTTGACCACGATGGGGCAGGCGTCGGCATCGACCCAGATAGCAGCGGCCATGACTCAGCCCTTGCGCCAGTGCGGCGGATAGGTCTTGTCATAGACCGGCAGCGCTTCAATGCGCTGGCACCAGCGCTCGATGGCCGGGAAATGGCCACGCTCCAGCGCTTTCATGTCGGCCACGCCACCCTGCTTGTCCTGCACGCGCTGCGAACGCCAGATGATCTGCAGCATGGGATAGAGCCGGATATCGGCCACGGTCAGCGTGTTGCCGGCGAGATAGTCCTGCGTCGTCAGCAAGGCATCGATACGCTGCATTTCCGGCAAGACCTTGCGCGCCGCAGCAGCGATGGCAGCCTGGCTTTCCTCGCCCCAGGGCAGGAAGAACGTGCTGTAGGGAATGGCGATGCCGGGCGCTTCGAGATACGCCATCAGCGCTGATACGGCAGCCATGATGTCGGCCTTCTCGATGGGCGTGGCCCCAAACAGGGGCGGCTCCGGCTGCACGGCCTCGAGGTAGGCCAGAATCGCCAGGGATTCGCTGATGGCATGGCCGTCGTGCATGAGTACGGGCACTTTGCCGCGCGGATTCATGGCGAGAAATTCGGGCGACTTGTGCTCGCCGGCCATGAGGTTGAGCAGTCGCGATTCATAGGGCATGCCCTTGAGCTCAAGCGCCAGCAGAACGGTCCAGGCGTAGGGGCTGCCGCTGCCCCAGTGTAGTGTCATGGTCATGTGGGAACTCCAACTCAGTTGTGCCAGTAGCCCGGCTTGCGATGCAGGTGTGCAACGGCCAGAGCGAGGCATTGATCCTGCTCCAGCACATAAATCAGTGCATACGGAAAGCGAGAAAATCGACAGCGCCGAACGCCCTCGGATATCTCACTCCATGCTAATGGATGACTTTCAATCAGATTGGCCGTTTTCTCAAAATCGCCGAGAAATGCCTGTGCCAGAGTTCCCGGCTTGCTCTTGTACCATGTCATGACATCGGATAGATCTGCGCGTGCCTGCGCCAGAAGACGAAGCCTCATTTGCCATACTGCGCCAAGACATCATGCAGTGAAAAAGTCTCCTGCTGACCTGCTCGCCAGTCCGCCAGTCGCTTTTCCGCTTCTGCCAGCCAAGCCTTGTTCACTTCCGCCGCAGAAGGATCAAGCTCCGACAAGATGTGCTCTGCCAACACCAGTTGTTCAGCCGGCGGCAGTAGTGCAATTTGTTGATACAGCGATTGTGCTGACTTGCCCATGACTATCTCGCATCCAGACTTCAACAACAGTGTAGATCGTGAATTACGATTTCGCGACCCGAAATCATTCCGGCAAAAATGCCTCGATGACGCGGTTCAGATAGCGCTGCCCGAGCACCGTCGCGGCCAGCTGGCCTGGCTCCGTTTGCAGCAAGCCTTTGGCCTGCAAGGCGGCCACTGTTTCAGCCAGAGTTTCAGCGCTCAGGCCGGTGCGCTCGGGCCACAACGCGGCAGGCACGCCGTCGATCAGGCGCAAGGTATTAAGCATGAACTCGAAGGGCAGCTCGCGCTGGGCAATGGTCGTGGTGCCGACACGGTAGTCTGCCGCTGAGGCGCGCAGATAGTCTTTCGGTACACGCGTCTTGGTGGTGCGGATGATCTGCAGGCCCGTTGCCGCAGCCTGCGTCAGCTTGCCGTGCGCGCCGGCACCGATGCCGAGATAGTCGCCGAACTGCCAGTAGTTCAGGTTGTGCCGGCAGCGCTGATCGCGGCGGGCGTAGGCCGACACCTCGTACTGAACATAGCCTTCGGCGGCCAGCAGCGCCTGGCCGGCATCCTGAATGTCGGCCAGCACATCTTCATCTGGCAGCACCGGCTGCTCGCGGAAAAACACCGTGTTCGGTTCCAGCGTGAGCTGATACCAGGACAGGTGCGTGGGCTCGAGCGCGATGGCCTGACGCAGGTCATCCAGCGCCTGCTCCAGCGACTGGCCGGGCAGGCCGTGCATGAGGTCGAGATTGAAATTGCTGAAGCCGGCTTCGCGCGCCGACTGTGCCGCGCGCTGCGCTTCATCGCCCGAGTGGATGCGGCCGAGGGCTTTCAGCTGTGCGGTCTGAAAGGTCTGCACGCCGATGGACAAGCGATTAATGCCGACCTCGCGATAGCCCTGGAACAGACCCTGCTCGACCGTGCCGGGGTTGGCTTCGAGGGTGATCTCGATGTCATCGGCAAAGCTCAGGCGCTTGCGCAGGCCATTAAAGAGCGTGGCATAGCCGGTGGGCGAGATCAGCGAGGGCGTGCCGCCACCGATGAAGATCGAGACCAGTTTGCGCTCCCCGGCCTGCGCGTCGGGGAAGTCGGCGAGATCCTGATCGAGGTCTTGCAGCAGGGCGGCGATGTAGGCCGCTTCGGGCACGCCACCCTGCTCATCGGCCGGTGCTGCGTGGGAGTTGAAATCGCAATACGGGCATTTGCGCACGCACCAGGGCATGTGCACATAGAGGCTGAGCGGCGGCGCGCTCAAAGCCCGGTCTCGCCCCAACGCGCCTTCAGCTGCTGCAAGGCCTGGCCGCGATGACTGAGCTGCGCCTTGCGCTCTCGCGGCAGCTCGGCGCTGGTCATGCCTTCGCCGGGAACCACGAACAGGGGGTCGTAACCGAAGCCGCCAGCGCCCGACAGCGACTGTGCGATTTCGCCCTCCCATACCGCCTGGCAGATCACCGGCAGCGGGTCATCGGCATGGCGCACGAAGGCGAGCACGCAGACGAATCGCGCCGTGCGCGGCGTGCCGGCGGACAACTCAGCCATCGCGGCGAGCAGCTTGGCATTGTTGGCGGCATCGCCCGCCGGGGCGCCGGTCACGGGGTCGGCGGCATAACGGGCGGAATAGATGCCGGGCGCGCCAAGCAAGGCATCGACAACCAGACCGGAGTCATCGGCCAGCGCCGGCAAGCCTGTCAGCCGTGCGGCATGGCGCGCTTTCAGGATGGCATTTTCAACAAACGACAGGCCGGTCTCGTCGGCATCCGGCACATCGAACAGCTTCTGCGACACCACCTCGACGGCGCTGTCGGCGAGCAGCGCCTGCAGCTCTTTCAGCTTGCCGGCATTGCCGGTGGCCAACACCAAACGGGTCATGCCGCACCGCCGCGTGTGACACGGAAGATGCCGATCTCGCCGAACAGGTTCGGGAACCAGCGCGACAGCACGCTGCCCTGCTGATCCTGATCCACGGCGAGGCGATCGAGCACCTGCAGCCCTTTGTCACGACACATCGCCTCGAAGTCGCGAAAGGTGCAGAGATGAATGTTCGGCGTGTCGTACCAGCCGTAGGGCAGCGCTCGCGACACTGGCATGCGGCCATTGCGGATCAGGTACCAGCGCGTTTTCCAGTGGCCGAAATTGGGGAAGGTGACGATGACTTCGCGCGCCACCCGCACCATGTCGTCGAGCAGTTCGTCCGGGCGTTGCACGGCTTGCAGCGCCTGCGCCATGAGCAGGGTGTCGAAACTGTCGTCACTGAAGTTGCTCAGGCCCTTGTTCAGGTCCTGCTCAATGACATTGACGCCTCGCTCGATGGCAATGGTGAGTTTGTCCGGGTCGATTTCCAGCCCGTAACCGCGCACATTCAGCGTATCGCGCAGATGCGCCAGCAGCTCGCCGTCGCCGCAGCCGAGGTCAAGCACGCGCGTGTCGGGCCGCACCCACTGCTTCACCAACGCCAGATCAAGACGCATGGCAGGCCTCCTGTTCTTCAGCTATTCGCCGCATGTAAGCGCCGAAGATCGCGAGGTAGCGCGGGTTGTCGAGCAGGAAGGAGTCATGGCCCTGCGGCGCATCAATCTCGGCATAAGACACGCACTTGCCGGCCTCGACCAGGGCATCGACGATTTCACGCGAGCGCTCGGGGGCAAAGCGCCAGTCGGTGCTGAACGAGAGCACGAGGAAGCGGCACTGTGCCTTGGCAAAGGTCTTGGCGAGGTCGTGGTCGTAATCGCGCGCCGGGTCGAAATAATCGAGCACGCGCGTCATCAGCAAATAGGTATTGGCGTCGAAGCGCTTGGAGAACACCTCGCCCTGATAGCGCAGATACGACTCGACCTGAAACTCGGCATCGAAACCATACTGGTAAGTCGTGGCGCGCAGATCGCGACCGAACTTCTGGTGCATGGCATCGTCAGACAGATAAGTGATGTGGCCGACCATGCGCGCCAGCGACAGGCCCACTTCCGGGACCACGCCCTTGGCGTAGTAATGACCGCCATGAAAGTCCGGATCGCGGCGGATGGCCTGACGCGCCACCTCGTTGAAAGCGATGTTCTGCGCCGACAGCTTCGGCGCGCTGGCGATGATCACCGCATTGGCGATGCGCCCCGGCTGATCGATGCTCCAGCGCAGCACCTGCATGCCGCCCAGCGAGCCACCGACCACGGCAGCCCAACACTGAATGCCCAGATGATCCGAGACCTGCGCCTGCACCTTGACCCAGTCACGCACCGCCACCAGCGGGAAGTCCGGGCCGAACGGCACGCCTGTATCGGGATTGATGGACGACGGCCCGGTCGAGCCGTGGCAGCCGCCGAGGTTGTTCATGGCCACGACAAAGAAGCGATCGGTATCGATGACCTTGCCCGGCCCGATGGCGGCATCCCACCAGCCCGGCTTTGCCTTCGCGGGATCTTCGCCGGCATGAAAGCCGGCAGCATGGTGATGCCCGGACAGCGCATGGCAGATCAGCACGGCATTGCTGCGCTCGGCATTGAGCGTGCCGTAAGTCTCGTAAACGATGTCGTAGGCTTTCAGCACACGGCCGCTGGCCAGCGTCAGTGGCGTGTCGAAATGAACCGTCTGCGGCGTGGCAAGGCCAACGCTGTCGGCGGGATAGACAAAAGGTGTGGCGTCGGACATCAGGCGGGGTCTCAGCCAGTAGCAATCAGGTCAGTGGCAACAGTTTACGCAGGGGCTCGGGAAATTGCGACGGGGCAACAATACGCCAGCGCTTCTGGCGACTGCTGGCGCCGCTGACCATGAGGACCTGCGCCTTGCTCACCCCAAAAGCCTCGGCGAGAAAGCGCTGCATGGCATCGTTGGCCTTGCCATCCACGGCCAGAGCCTGGATGCGGACCTTCAGGGCATCACCATGGAGGCCGGCAAACTCGCTGCGGCTGGCACCGGGCTGGGCGTGGATGGCCAGCAGCACATCGGCGCCATCACGCTGGATAGCCGCGCGACTCAGCCCGCCCCCACCAACGCCAGCGCCGTGGGGTACGCCGACTTCACCAGAATCTCGAAAATCTGGATGGCCAGAAAGGCGATGATCGGCGACAGGTCAAAGCCGCCCATGCTCGGCAACAGACGACGGCACGGTGCCAGGATGAATTCCGAGAGCTGAAACACCGGCATCAGCGCCGGGCTAACGCCGCCCGAGGCCATGCTCACCCAACTCAGGATGACCATGAGCAGGATCAGCCAGAAGAAGAAGCTCGACGCCGCCAGCAACAGGCTGAATAGTGTGGTCACCGCCAGCAAGGCCGGTGTGGCGGCCTGTTCGGTGAGATAGGCCGTTACCGCCAGCTGCACCAGCTTGACCACGAAAATCAGCACCAGCGCGGCGAAATCCAGACCGAACAAGGCCGGGACAACACGGCGCAGAGGATGCAGGATCGGACTGGTGGCCTTCACCACGAACTGCGACATCGGGTTATAGAAGTCGGCGCCCGAGGCCTGCAGCAGAAAGCGCAGCCAGACCAGCATCAGAAACACGCTACAGGCTGTGTTGATCAACAACAGGGCAATCTGGCTCAGCGGATCCATCTCAAACACTCCTGAAAATTAGTCGGCAGCGCCGAGCTCAAGCGCCATTTGCGCGCCACGGTCGGCGCAGGCGCGCAGGGCCCGCGCGAAAATGGCACTGAGTTCGGCCTCATCAAAAACCTTCACAGCCTGCTCGGTGGTACCGGCTGGCGAGGTCACGCGACGACGCAGTTCAGCTGGCGCGACATCGGCGGTGATGGCCATTTGCGCGGAACCCAGCGCCGTCTGCAAGGTCAGCGCACGGGCATCGCGCTCGTCTAGGCCCAGCTTCACGCCGGCAGCAATCATGGCTTCCATGACATAGAAGAAGTAGGCCGGGCCGGAGCCGGAGACAGCCGTCACGGCATCAATCAGATCTTCCTGCTCGACCCAGAGCGTGATGCCGACTGCGCCCAGCACCTGCTCGGCGAGGCGGCGCTGCTCGTTACTGACGCGGGTGTTGGCAAACAGGCCGGTCGCGCCGGATTGCACCAGCGCCGGCGTGTTCGGCATCGCGCGCACGACCGCGAGATCACCGCCGAGCCAGCGCACCAGACTGTCGCTGGGGATGCCGGCGGCTATCGACAGGATCAGCGGCTGTCGGCGCTGCACCACGGCCGCAATCGGACGCAGCACATCGGCCATGACCTGCGGCTTCACCGACAGCACCAGCATGTCCACCGAGGCTGCCAGCACGGCGTTGTCGGTCACGGTCTTGCAGCCACGCTCGGCGTGCGGCGCCAGTTGCGTCGTGTTGCTGTCCGACAACCAGAGATGGCTCGCTGGCCAGCCCTGCGCGAGCAAGCCGCCGACCAGTGCCGATGCCATGTTGCCGGCTCCGATGAAGCCCAGTTGCGGGTAGCTGGAATTACTCATGCTTGCACTCGATTAGTCGCTCTGAGGCGCCGGACGCGCGCCGAAAATGGCAGTACCGATACGCACCATCGTGCTGCCTGCCGCCACCGCTTCTGCGAGATCGTCGGACATGCCCATCGACAAGGTGTCGAAGGGCTGGGCGGCCAAAGCCGGCAGTCTAGCGAGTAAATCCGAAGCTGTCTTTGCCAGCAGCGCATGAGCGCCGACATTGCCCGGCGCGGGGATGGCCATGAGCCCGCGCAGCTTGATGTTTGGCAAGGCCAGAACGGCCTCGGCCAGCGCCGGCAGATCGGCCAGGGCACAGCCGGACTTGCTGTCTTCCGCGTCGATGTTGACCTGCAAACAGATCTGCAGCGGCAGTAAATGCGCTGGGCGCTGGGCCGACAGGCGCTGGGCAATCTTCAGCCTGTCCACCGAGTGCACCCAGTCAAAGTGCGCCGCCACCTGCTGTGTCTTGTTGCTTTGCAGCGGGCCGATGAGATGCCACTGCAGCGGCAAGTCCGCCAGCACGGCCATCTTGTCCAGCGCCTCCTGCACATAATTCTCGCCAAAGGCCGTCTGCCCGGCCTCATGCAGCGTGCGGACGGCCTGTGCCGAATGCAGCTTGCTCACTGCCAGCAAACTCACGCTGTTCGCTGGCCGCCCGGCCGCCTGCTCGGCAGCACGCACACCAGCGTTGACCGCCCACCAGCGTACCTGCAGTTCAGCGTCAGTTTTTTCCAGCGGATGCACTAGCGGAACCTCGCGGCGTGGTCTTTGCTTTAGAGCCGGGATTGTCGCAAACCTGTGCTGACAAACCTAGCGGCTGACGCTACATCGCACTTTACGACAGGGAGGTCGAAATGGCTGAAGATGATCGCTGGCTGTTGTCAGCCTGGGCACAGGCACTGGCAGCTCAGGCTGCCGACTTGCATCTGGCGAGTGGTCAGATGCCGTTGATGCGCTGTCGCGGCCAGCTCGTGCCGCTGCCATCTGGCACGCCCTGCCCGGCCTGGCCTTGGCCGGGTCTCGCTGCCTACTTTAGCGATGCCGCCGCGCAACGCCTGCTTCAAGGCCAGACCGCCGGCGAAGCCGAGGGAGCCTTCGAGCACCCGACGCTAGGCCGGGCGCGATGGAGTCTGGCGCGGACTGATCACGGCCTGATGCTAGTTATGCGTCTGATTCGTGTGCAGGTACCCAGCCTGCAGGATGTCCAGCTCGATAGCGCGCTGGCCCATCGCCTGCTGCCCGCGCAAGGCCTGGTGCTGATCACCGGGGCAACCGGCTCGGGCAAATCCAGCACACTGGCGGCACTCGTCGAACATCGGCGACAAGCGCATGGCGGCCATGTCATCACTCTCGAAGATCCCATCGAGTTTCGCTATGACTCTCGTCAAGATCAGGGCCGCATCAGCCAGCGCGAGATCGGCCGCGACAGCCCGAGCTTTGCCAGCGCCCTGCGCGCGGCACTGCGCCAAGATCCCGATGTACTGCTGATCGGCGAACTGCGCGATGCCGACACGGCCCGACTGGCGCTGTCGGCCGCCGAGACCGGGCATCTGGTTCTGACCACGCTGCACACGGCATCAGCCGTCGGGGCCATCGACCGCCTGCTCAGCCTGTTTTCACCGGACGAACAAATACTCGCCCAGGCCCTGCTCGCCGAAACGCTGGTCGGCGTGCTGGCGCAGGAGCTGATCTGGCAGGATGGCCAGGCACGTGCCCTGCGCGAAGTGCTGATCGCCACCTCGGCGGTACGGCATCTCATTCGTGAGCACCGGCTCGCGCAGATTCATAGCGTCATGCAGACCGGAGGGAGCTTAGGCATGCAAACGCGAGCGCAGGCTTGGGAGCGAGGGGGATTTAGTTGAGATGGCGACAGATGCAATGTCGCATTAAGTGTTGCAAAAACAACATTTAATGATTAAATAAGATAAATTCCTCAGGAATCTGCCATGAGCCCACTCGCCAGCAAGAAACCAGAACCCGCGTTGGTTCTGGCAAAAGCGGTCGTCAATGCCGGCAAAGGCATGGGCCTTACGCAAGAAGAAGTCGGCCAAATCATTGGTCGCGAACGCTCAAGCTTATCTCGCAGCGGGCTTGCCCCTGACTCCAAGCCGGGTGAATTAGCCTTGATGCTGATCCGCTGTTATCGCGCGCTGTTCGTGCTGGTCGGTGGCAAAGATGCCGATATGCAGCACTGGATCAGCACACCCAACCATCATTTGGGTGGCACGCCCAAAGACCTGCTCAAGCAGACCCAAGGACTGGTACGCACGATGACCTACCTTGATGCGATGCGCGGCAAGGTCTAGGCATGAGTATGGTGGCCGAGCCTTGGGCAGCCCTGAATCGGGAACAGGCATTTTCGGACATTACGGGCAAACTGTGGCGGTTTGTGGAAAGTCAGGAGCAAGTGGCGACCAACAGTCTGGTTAATTCGATGGATGAAAGTGCTGTCCTCGAACAGCTGCTGGAAGCGCAGAAGCCACCTTATCCAAGCGGAACAGAACGGCTTCACTATTTGCTGGCCACGCCGTTTCGATACCCACCACTACCGTGGGGCTCACGCTTCGGTCGTGAATGGGAGCCTGGCATTTTCTACGGCTCCTGCGACTTGCAAACCGCTCAAGCGGAGACCGCTTATTATCGCTTGCGATTCTGGCAAGGCATGAGTGTGCCGCCGCCTTCCGGGATACTGATCACGCAACATGACTCATTCAGTGCGAACTACGCCTGCGCAACGGGCGCAAGGCTTCAAGAGCCGCCTTGGTCGCAGTGGCAAGAGCCATTGACGCGGCGCGGGGATTACAGCGTGTCGCAAGCGGCAGGCAGCTGGCTTCGGCAACAGGGCGTTGAGGGATTCGAGTTTCAATCGGCGCGCTGCCCGCAAAAAGGCATCAATGTGGCCTTGTTCAAACCCGAAGGGCTGAGGTCCGAAACTCCCCTGGAAATGCAGCCCTGGCTCTGCGAGACGAGCGCGAACAGCGTCGCTTTCAGTAGCCGGCGGGGCAGCAGCCATGGCGTTGATTTCAAGCGCTGGACCACGGCAGACATCCCTCTCTGAAACCAGCTCAGGCAAACGGATCAGCAATATCCGTGAGCTTGCTGGTGCCGGCAGCCACAGCGAAAGTCTTGCGCATGGCCAGACTCTCCACGCCGATCTGTTCGGGATCGACAATGTTCGCGGCGTAGCGCCACTGCGCAATCATACGCTCGGCACTGAGGCTGACCAGCACATAGCCATGTGTCTTCAGCTCGCTGTAACGGATGTGCGGATTTGCCACGGGAATCGCGGCCGATACCACTTCCGCGACACCATCGGGAAAACCGGGCGATGTCACCGAGGGCGCGACCAGCTCGACACCAAAGGGCTTCTCCAGCAGATTGCCGGCGAGCAGGAACGGGTTCTCGTAAAGCTCGATGGCCCAGCTGGTGTGGATGTCACCAGTCAGCACCACCAGATTCTGCAGACCGATAGCCTTGATGAAATCGCGCACGCGGTCTCGTTCGGCGACATAGCCATCCCACTGATCCATGTTCACGGCGGCGATATTGCCCAGCACCTTTTGCCCGAGCAGCTGCAGCTGCGGCAGCTCGACCAGATTGAGCTGGCCGAACATGACCTGCTGACCGAGGAAGGTCCACTTTGCGCCTTCGTTCTTGGCCAGCAAAAGTTGCAACTGCAACCATTCGCGCTGGCTCTGACCGAGCAGCGAGCGAGCCGGATTGGTGCGATCCGGATCGACCGCCGGTGTCGCGGCCTGCTTGTCGCGACCCACATAGCGGGTGTCGAGCATGATCAGATCCATCAGGCCGCCGACGCGAATGCGGCGATAAATCACTTCACGCGGATCCGGGCGCAGCGTGTTGGCCTGGCGGCTGAACTGCTCGCGCAAGGGCATCCAGTTGAAGTAGGCGCGGATGCTGAAGCCGCTGCGATCGGCCCAAGTACCCTCGGCGCCCTCCGTGTGGTTTTCGGCACCGTCACGATAGGTGTCGTTGGTAAACTCGTGGTCGTCCCAGACGCAGATCATCGGGAACTGCGCATGCAGGCGCTGCAGTTCGGGATCGCGCTTGTACTGGGCATGGCGCAGCACGTAGTCCTGCTGCGTGATCATCTCCGTGGGCGGTTCAGGCACACGATCCAGGCCATTGCGGACCAGCGCCGAGCCGTCGCCGTATTCATCTTCGCCGTACTCGTAGAGGTAGTCGCCGAGGTGTACGACAAAATCGAGATTGTCTTCCTGGCTGATCATGTCGTAGACGCTGAAAAAGCCTTCCGGCAGGTTCGAGCAGCTGGCCACGGCGAAATTAGCGGTGGTCGCAGCCGATACCGCCGGCTGGGTTCTGGCGCGGCCGATACGCGACACCTGCGAGCCGGCGACAAATCGGTAATAGACGAACTGCCCAGCCGGCAACGCGGCCATAACACCTTCGGCAAAGCGCGTGCCTTGATACAGCGCGACATTGCCGAGGTCGATCTTCAGCGTGTAATCGCGCGCCTTCAGCGCCAGAAACGTGCCGAGACGCCGCACGGCCGCAGGCGTGAACAAGGCCGCCCAGTCACTTTCGTTCTTGATGCGCTGCGATGACAGCACGTATTCCAGGCGCAGGGGTATCGATGCCACATCGGCATTCACCGGCTTCAGCGCTGTCCACAGGATGATCTTGTCAGCATCGGGATCGCCACTGGCCACGCCATAGGGGAAGGCATTGGCTGCCAGCAGGGCATCCACTTCACGGGCAGATGGCGTGCTGCCGCCACCGGGTGGAGACGGCTGGATCGTGGCATCCGATGAGTCATCCGAGCCCAGACAGGCCACCAGGCTCGGCAGCGTCGCGCCCAAAAGCAGGCTGTTTTGAAGGAATTGACGGCGTTGCATAAGGATGGCTCGTGCAGAATTTCGAGCCCATACCATAACCAACTAAAGTTTCAGTTTGGCGACAAGGCGGTGGCATAGCCTCCGAATTGCGAACGCAGCCCTCAATGCCCCGCCCGCACCCGCCCCACCATCATCTGGCCGGCAAACATGGTATTACGGCCCACCGACAACCAGTCATCCCCCGTGACCTGCCAGACCTGAGCCGGATCAATCAGCAGCACACCCGAAGCCGCCTCGCCCAGCGCACCAATCGGCTTTTGCAAGATGCGCGCCGGCGCTGAAGTCAGCGCCTCGATCAGCCGTCGTGCCGATAATTCGCCATCCGCCACCAGCTTCAGGCCCAGCGGCAGCACAGTTTCCAGCGTGGACATGCCGGGCAGCGCTTCGGCGAACGGCGCCAGCTTGGCCGAGGCATTGAGCGGCTGATGGTCGGAGCAGATGGCATCGATCACACCTTCGCGCACGCCGGCAATCAGCGCCAGGCGGTCGGCTTCGCTGCGCAGCGGTGGCCGCACATGGGCCATGGCGTTGAAGCCGTCGATGGCAGCGTCGGTGAGATGCAGCTGGTGCATGGCGACATCGGCGGTAACCGGAAAGCCTTTGTCTTTGGCCAGACGCATGAGCGTGACCGAGCCGGCGCAGGAGAGCTGGCCGAAGTGGGCGCGCACGCCGGTCTGCTCGACCAGCAGCAGCGCCGAGGCCAGCGCCACCGTCTCCGCCGTTTCGGGGATGCCGGTGAGGCCGAGGCGCGCGGCCATGAAGCCGTCGTGCGCGCAACCGCTGGCCAGCGCCAGCTCTTCCGGTGAGAAGAACACGGTTAGCCCCATGGAGCTGGCGTATTCCAGGCAGCGCAGCAGTGTGTCGAGGCTGGCCACCGGCTGGCGCGCCTGACCAACACCGACGCAGCCCGCCGCTTTCAGGCCGCCCATGCTGGCCAGCGATTTGCCTTCCAGACCTTTGGTCAGGGCACCGATCGGATAGACATGGGCATGGCCGGCGGCGGCCGCTTTTTCGATGATCTGCAGCGCGACCGCGCCATGATCGATGACCGGATGTGTGTCCGGCGGCAGCACGATATGCCGAAAGCCGGCCGCCGCCGCCGCGCGGGTTTCACTGGCGATGGTGCCGTGCTGCTTCGGGCCCGGCTCGCGCAAGCGGGCACAGAGATCGACAAAGGCCGGCGTCAGCCAGCAGCCATCGGCGGCAATGCTTTCAGACACGGTCATGGCATCAGCCGCCGCGCCCAGCGCCACCACCACGCCATCCTGTACGACCGCGCTTTGCACGGCATCGACGCCGGTGGCCGGGTCGATCACGCGGGCACCGGTGTAGCGAATTTTCGAACTCATTGCCCGCTCTCCTGAATCTGCCCTTCCACCGCCATCACCAGTACCGCCATGCGTACGGCGATGCCGTAATTGACCTGCTTCAGGATCAGCGACTGCGGGCCATCCGCCACTTCCGACTCGATTTCGACGCCGCGATTGATCGGCCCCGGATGCATCACCAGCACCTTCGGGCTGGCCACTTTCAGGCGCTCGCGGGTCAGCCCGAAGAGGCCGTAGAACTCGCTGGAGCCAGGCAGCAGCGCCGATTCCATGCGCTCGTTCTGGATGCGCAGCGCAATCGCCACATCGACACCGGCGAGGCCGGCGGTCATGTCCTCGAACACCTGCACGCCGAGCAGCTCGAAGTCTTTCGGCAGCAGCGTGCGCGGGCCGATGACACGAATCTCTTTCGCACCCAGCGTCTGCAAGGCATGAATTTCTGAGCGCGCCACACGCGAGTGGCGGATGTCGCCGATGATGGCCACGGTCAGGTTTTCAAAGGCACCGGCATGGCGGCGGATGGTCAGCATGTCGAGCATGGCCTGCGTCGGGTGCGCGTGACGACCATCGCCGGCATTGATCACCGCGATCTGCGGCGTGACCTGGCTGGCGATGAAATGCGGTGCGCCGGACAAACCGTGGCGCACCACGAACACATCAGCGGTCATCGCCTCCAGGTTCCAGAGCATGTCGCGCAGAGTCTCACCCTTGCTGGTCGAACTTTTCGAGATGTCGATGTTGAGCACATCGGCCGACAGGCGCTTGGCCGCGACCTCGAAGGTCGTGCGCGTGCGCGTGGACGGCTCGAAGAACAGATTCATGACCGTGCGGCCGGCCAGCAGCGGCACATTGCGGATGCCGCCATGGTCATCGAGAAAACTTTCGGCGCGGTCGAGAATTTCGGTGAGCAGCTCGCGAGACAAACCTTCGGTGCTGAGAAAGTGCTTGAGCTGGCCTTGGCCATTGAGCTGCAGGCGGCTGGCCTGATGGGCGTGAGATTGGTGCATGAGGCGGCATCCTGAATCAGCGTGCCGAGATTGTAGCCGAACTCGTCGCGCCGATCTTCAGCCTTTTGGCCGCTTGCCCGGCGGCCGCATCGGGTTGATGAACAGGCGCAGGTAGCTGCCTATCCACTTGAGGTATTCCCAGACCTTGAGCCAGTGCTCGTTGTCACGCTCGCCCTCCAGCAGCGAGACATCCGGTGTGCGGCCGGTCAGTGCCGTCAATTCCGCGACCAGCGCATCACGCTCGGCGACACTCAATCGCGGCAGCTGCGCATAGGCGGTACGGTCGCCAAGATGAAAGGCCAGGTAACGCCGCCCGAGCACTTCGTAGAGGATATCCCACGAAGTCAGTTCAGGCAGCGGCACCCGCGTGATGCCGCGCAGGCCACCCGGTCGCAGCACCAGCTCGCCGTGTTCGAGACTCACCTTCATAGCGTCACACCCGCACCCAGTTCGGCTCGGCAAACCACGACGCCACGATATGACAGGCCGCCGTCGAGTCCAGCGACGGCAATTTGCCGCGTCGCTGCTGGCTGACCTCGGCCAGCGTCTCACGAGCCGCGCGCGTGCTCAATCGTTCATCCTGGCGATACACCGGCACCGCCGGATAGCGCGCCGCCAGCCGCCGGGCGAACTTCAGCGAACGCAGGCTCAGCTCCGACACCGAGCCGTCCATGTTCAGCGGATTGCCCACGATGAAAACCTGTGGCCGATGCTCCTTCACCAGCGCATCCACCTGCTCCCACTCGGGGATGCCGTCGCGCGCGGCGACCGGCGCCAGCGGCGAACCCATCGCCGTGATGGGCTGACCGCTGGCCACGCCCATGCGCTTGGTGCCGTAATCGAAAGCGAGCACGCGCTCGGGCAGCTCAGGCATGCCCGACCTCGTGCGAGAGCAGATGCCAGTCGAAGCCGATGTGCTTGATCGCCGCCTCCCAGCGCTCGTCATAGGGCAGGTCGAACAGTACCGATTCGTTGGCCGGCAGCGTCAGCCAAAGATTGTCGGCCAGCTCCTGTTCGAGCTGACCCGGCTCCCAGCCGGCGTAACCCAGCGACACCAGATAATCGGCCGGGCCATGACCTTGCGAGATGGCATCGAGCACATCGCGCGAATGCGTCACGGCAATGTTGTCGGCACTGTGCATGGTTGAAGTCCACGGGCCGTGGCCGCGATGCAGCACGAAGCCCAGCTCCGGATGCACCGGGCCACCGACCAGCACCGGCTGCTCCGGCCGCCGCAGCGGCTTCAGCGGCGGCAGGCGCAAGTCCGTGAGCAAGTCACCGAAGCGCAACTCGCTGGGCTGATTGATGATGAGGCCGGCGGAGCCGTCTTCGTCGCTGCGAAACAGGTAAATCACCGCGCGATGAAAGATGCCATCGGCCAATTCGGGCATGGCGATGAGGAACTGATGGGTCAGGGGAGTATCTGCTAGGCTCATGCCCTGACTATGGGGACAGCCGCGCCGGGAGACAAGAGGTCAGGTGTTAACAAGCGTTGACGCTGATGCCTCGGCTCCGTATCTTGACCCGTCGGTCACCCACCTGATTTTCTGGAGCACACGCATGGCACACCGTCTTGCCACCCTCGTCACCGGCGCATCGTCCGGCATTGGCGCCGCCCTCGCCGCCAGCTTTGCCCGCGAACCCAGCCGCGTCCTGATCCTTGTGGCCCGCCGTACCGCGCCCATGCACGCTCTCGCCGAGGAGCTGAAAACCCGCTTCGGCACCGAAACCCAGGTCATCGAAGCCGATCTGGAAGTGCCCGGCGCGGCCTCGAAACTGCTGGCGCAAGTCGACCAGCTCGGCCTCACCGTGGACACGCTGATCAACAACGCCGGCTTCGGCCTCAACGGCCCGCTGCACGAGATGACCTTGGCGCGCGTCAGCGGCATGTTGCAGCTCAACATCACCGCGCTCACCGAGCTCACCCACGGCGTGCTGCCGGCCATGCGCGCACGCCGCAGCGGTCGCATCCTCAATGTTGCCTCCATTGCCGCCTTCCAGCCCTGCCCGAACTTCGCTGCCTACGGCGCCAGCAAGGCCTATGTGATGTCGTTCAGTGAAGCCCTGGCCATCGAGGTGGAAACCAGCGGCATCACCGTCACCGCGGTCTGCCCCGGCTCCACCGCCAGCGGCTTCCATTCGGTGGCCGGCAGCGACCGCTCGCTGGTGGCAAAATTCATGGACAGCCCGGAGACGGTGGCGGCGCAGGCCTACAAGGCACTACAGAATGGCGAGCGTGTGATCGTCACCGGCTGGGTCAACAAGCCGCTGCCGATGATGAGCCGTCTCATGCCGCGCACCATGCTGGCGCGGATTACCGGAAAGCTGATGGCGAAGTGATTCGCCGTCCTACACGCCTGTCGCCAACGTGTCGGCGAAGCGCCAGGTGCGGATGATCTGCAGCACATCGATCTGGCCCTGCTGCGAGGCCGGGAAGCGCGCGAACGGCTCGGCCTGACGCACCGACTGCTCGGCGGCGCGATCGAGAATGGCATGGCCGGATGACTGCAGAATCTGGATGCGCTGCACGCGGCCATCCGGATAAATCGCCACCAGCAGCCTGACCTGCCCCTGCAAATGCTGCGCCCGCGCCTCGGCCGGGAAGCCGGCATTGCCCACCGCCTCCACGCGCTGACGGAACTGATCGATGTAGCCCGCCCAGTCATCCTGCCGCGTGCTCACCGCCGCCAGCGTGCGGATGCGCGGGCGCTTGGCGTAGGCCTGCTTGCTCGCGGACAGGCGGGCTTCGAGGGCGGCGATGTCAGCATCGAGATCGGGCGATGGCGGCACCGGTGGTGCTACTGGTGTTGCCGGTGCTTGCGCGACAGGAACCGGCGTTGAAAGCTGGCGCGTGCTGACCAGTGCCGGCTGCTTCTGCCCGGCCAGCGCCGCGACGGTCTCCGGCCTTTTCGGCGTGACCGGCTGCGCGCCACGACCCTGTCCCGGCAACGGCGTGCGCTCGCGCGTGGTCAGCAAGCGCGCTTCCGCCAGCGTACCGCTTCCCTCCTGTTGCGCCTGCGCGAGAAAATCAGCTTTCACCGGTGCTTTCGCACTTTTCGCCGGCACCAGCGTGACTTCCATGACCGGTGCCGCCTGCGTTTTCGGCACCACAAAACGGATGCCGAAGAGCACCAGCGCATGCACCAGCAGCGCCATCACCAGGGTGAATGCCAGACGGTCAGCCGGCGTAATCGGCGACACTGGCGGCAGCCGCAACTCAGCCACGTTGGCCATGATAGAAATTCACGCGACGAAACTCGTCGAATTCATTGAGGTCGGGCAGGGTTTCAGCCAGCACCGAGGCGACCTGGGCGTAGTTATCGGCCTGCAGGTTTTTCACGCGCGAATCGGCGAGCCAGACCGTGTCGGAACGATCGAGAAAGGCTGGCAGGAAGTCGCGATTGGCACGGTCATAGAGCACGTCGGCGGCAAACAGCACATCGAAATATTCAGCAAGCTGGAAGAAGTCGCCGGCCAGCTCCAGGCGCACGCCATTGAGCGCAGCGTTGGCGGCAGTAGCGTCGAGCGATGCCGGATCAATGTCGCAGGCGACGACGCGCGCCGCACCAGCCATCGCTGCCGCAATCGCGACCACGCCGGAGCCGGTGCCGAAATCGAGCACGGACTTGCCGCGCACCAGCTCGGGACTGCTCAGAATCTGCCGCGCCTGTGCCAGACCAGAGGCCCAGCAGAACATCCAGTAGGCGGGCTCGTTCAGCGCCCAGTCCATCTCCTGCGGACTCAGCGCGTCATGCGGAAAATCGTCGTTAAGCAGAAAAAGCTGCAAGCCACCGCAATCGGGCAGCACCTCCGGCGCAATCCGTGCCGCCGACAGATGCGGCTGGATGCGTGCCGTCAGCGCACGCGCCAGCAAGGCCTCGCTGTCGGCATCCAGCGCGCGGGCTAGAGACTGCATTTCGCCAGCGCTAGTTGCTGCTGCCGGCGCTTCTCCACCGCCTCGATGAGCTTGTCGGCGATGCCGTAGCCGTACTCGCGATCAATCTCGCGGATGCAGGTCGGGCTGGTCACATTCACTTCGGTGAGATACGAGCCGATAACATCGAGCCCGACAAACAGCAGCCCGCGCTTCTTCAGCTCCGGGCCGACACGTGCCGCGATGCGTCGCTCGTCGTCGTTGATCGGCCGCGCTTCGCCGCGACCGCCGGCGGCGAGATTGCCGCGAATCTCGTCACCCTGCGGGATGCGCGCCAGCACGAACGGCACCGGCTCGCCGTCGATCATGAGCACGCGCTTGTCGCCGTCCTTGATTTCGGGGATGTAGCGCTGCGCCATGATCGGCCGCGCGCCATTGTCCGTCAGCACTTCCAGCGTAGCACCGATGTTCGGGCCGCCCGCCGTGAGCCGGAAGATGCCGGTGCCGCCCATGCCGTCCAGCGGCTTCACGATGACATCGTGATGCTCGGCGATGAACGCGCGCAGCTCAGCGCTGCGGCTGGTGACGATAGTTGGCACCATGCAATCGGCAAAGGCCGTGGCAAACAGCTTCTCGTTGCAGTCACGCAGCGATTGCGGCTTGTTCACCACCAGCACACCCTCGCTCTCGGCGCGCTCGAGCAGGTAGGTGGCGTAGATGAAATTCATGTCGAAGGGCGGATCCTTGCGCATCAGGATGGCATCCATCTCGGCCAGCGGGCGCAGCTCGGGCTCGCCCAGCGCGAACCATTTCGCCGGATCTTCGAACACCTGCAATGCCGCCAGCCGGCCGTATGCCCGGCCCTCGCGCAACGACAGGTCGCCGGCTTCGAGATAGAACAGCTCGTGGCCGCGCTTCGCTGCCGCCCAGAGCATGGCCAGCGTCGAGTCTTTCTTGTAGTTCACCGATGCAATCGGGTCCATAACCACGGCAATACGCATGTGCAGCTCCTCGGTCCAAATCAGCGATCAGGCATCCACACCAAATTCGTCGCGGTAACGGCGCACCGCATCGAGATGCTCGGCGTGCAGCCCGGTCTCTTCCAGATAGGCAATGATCTGATTGAGCTTGATGATGGCGATCACCGGAATGCCAAAATCACGCACCACTTCCTGGATGGCCGAGAGCTCGCCCTTGCCGCGCTCCTGTCTATCCACCGCGACCACCACGCCAACCGCCGCCGCACGCGCATTCTGCACCAGCGTCATGACTTCGCGAATGGCGGTGCCGGCGGTGATCACGTCGTCAATGATGAGCACGCGACCGGCCAGCGGCGAGCCCACGATCAGGCCGCCCTCGCCGTGCTCCTTGGCTTCCTTGCGATTGAAGCACCAGGGCATGTCGCGATCGAATTCTTCGGCCAGCTGCACCGCCGTTGCTGAGGCGATGGGAATGCCTTTATAGGCCGGGCCGAACAGTACATCGGCCTCGATGCCACTATCGACGATCGCAGCGGCATAGAAGCGGCCCAGTGCCGCCAGACGCTTCCCGGTGTTGAACAGGCCGGCGTTGAAGAAATACGGGGACTGGCGGCCGGACTTGAGCGTGAAGCTGCCAAAGCGCAGCACGCCCTGAGCCAGAGCAAATTCGATGAATTCGCGTTGATAGTCGCGCATGCAGGAACCTGAAAAAGTCATGAAAGTTCGCCTATGATAGCCTGACCCCCGAACAACACACCCAGAGCGCCTGAAATCATGACTAAAAAAACAGTCTCCGCCTTGGCCCTCATTCTGTTGCCAGCCATTTGTGCCGCTGCCCTGACGCCTATCGTGATAGAAAGCCGGGAAGCCAAGATCACTGCCCCGGTTAGCGTGAGTGTCGTCGCGCCAGTGCTCACCCAAGCAGAGCCCGCACCAGCAGTCATTCCCGCGCCGGTGATCGTGGCCACAGATGACGCATCACGCCGAGCCGCCTTGCTGGGCACCTGGCAAGCTGTCGACAGCCCGACAGCCACCACCATCAACGGCGAAGGTACTTTCCTGGCCAATGGCAGCGCCACCGGCTACACCACCGCGACCTACGTCTACAACGATGGCTATACCAGCGACGCCAAGGTCGACCTGACCTTTCAGTGGAAAATTGACAAGGGCGTGCTCACGCTGAATAGCTTTGTTTCCGACCCGGCGCACTTCATCAAGCCGACACACATCAAACGCTTTGAAATTCTGTCCATCAGCCAGGACAGCATGATGCTGAAAGATTTGTCTGATGGTGAAATCGTCTACCGCCGCCGCAAGCCCGGCTGATGATGACAACACAGGCCAAGTCGCACCACCGCATTGCCGGCCTCGCCAGCCTGGCCGGCACCACCATCGAGTGGTACGACTTCTTTCTCTACGGCACCGCGGCCGCGCTGGTCTTCAACAAGCTCTTCTTCCCCGAGATGGACCCGCTCAGCGGCCTCTTCGCGGCCTTCGCGACTTACGCCGTCGGCTTCATCGGACGCCCGCTAGGCGGCATCGTCTTCGGCCACTTTGGCGACCGCGTCGGGCGCAAGGCCATGCTCATTCTCACGCTGCTGATGATGGGCATACCGACTGTCGCCATCGGCCTGATTCCCACCCATGATCAAATCGGCTACTGGGCCGCCGGCTTGCTGGTGCTGCTGCGCTTCCTTCAGGGTGTGGCAGTGGGTGGTGAATGGGGTGGCGCGGTACTGATGGCTGTCGAGCATGCCCCGCCCGGGCAGAAAGGTTTCTACGGCAGCCTGCCGCAAACCGGTGTCGGTGCCGGGCTGGTGCTGTCATCGCTGGCGATGGGCGCGGTCTCGCAACTGCCCGAAGAGGACCTGATGAGCTGGGGCTGGCGTCTGCCCTTCCTTGCCAGCATCGTCTTGCTGGGCGTTGGCTGGCTGATCCGGGCACGCGTGCCAGAGTCGCCGGAATTCGCGCGCCTGCAGCAAACCACGGAACCTGTGAAAGCACCGCTGGGCGTGGTGTTGCGCGAGCACCGTCGCGCCGTGCTCACCATCATCGGCGCGCGCATGGCCGAGAATGCCTGGTTCTATCTCGCGGCTACCTTCACGCTGGCCTACACCACCGGCCAGCTCGCGCTGCCGCGCGCCGAGGTACTCAGTGCTATCACCGCCGGGGCAGCGCTCTCGCTGGTCACCATGCCGCTGGCGGGCTGGCTGTCTGACCGCATCGGCCAGAAGCGGCTCTACCTGATCGGACTGACGCTGCTCTGCGCCTACGTCTGGCCTTTCTTTGCCCTGCTCGGCACGCGTGACCTCGATCAGGTCTGGCTGGCGCTGGTGCTGGCCCTCGGCGTCGTCTTTCCGCTCATGTATGCACCGGAGTCATTGCTCTTCGCGCGCCAGTTTCCCGCCGCCGTGCGCTACAGCGGCATCTCGCTCGGCGTGCAGGTTGCCGGTGTTCTCGGCGGCGGACTAGCGCCCATGATCGCCACTGCCCTGCTGGCCGAAGGCGGCGGCTCGCCACACTATGTCATTGCCTATCTGCTCGGGCTGGCGCTTATCGCGCTGGTCTCGGCGGCGATGATGAACGGCGACTCACGCTCAGGAGACTCGCCATGACCGCATCCGCGCCGCAGCGCCTCACCGGCAAGCCCACCATCCTCGGCGATGGCATGACCATCGTCCGTACACTGCCCAGCGCCCGCCGGCGCAGCATCGGTGCCTGGTGCTTCCTCGATCACTTCGGCCCGGTCGATGTCAGCGCACAGGACGGCCTGCGCGTCGGGCCGCATCCGCACATCGGCCTGCAGACCGTGACCTGGCTGCTGGACGGGGAAATCCTGCACCGCGACAGCCTCGGCAGCGTGCAAGTCATCCGCCCCGGCCAGCTCAACCTGATGACCTCAGGCTGTGGCATCAGTCACTCCGAGGAGTCGCCGCCCGAACACTCGTCCAGCCTTCACGGCGCGCAACTGTGGATCGCCCTGCCGGATGCGCATCGTCTTAGCGAACCGACCTTCGCGCATCACGCCGAGCTGCCGGTCTTCATGCACGATGGCCTGCGCATCAGCGTCCTGCTCGGCGATATCCTCGGCCATGCCTCGCCCGGCAAGGTCTTCAGCCCGCTCATGGGCGCCGAACTTTTTGCCGATGCCACCACGCAGGCCACGCTGCCGCTGCGCGCCGATTTCGAGTACGGCATCCAGGTACTGACCGGTCACCTGCGCGTGGATGGCGAGGCGCTGGAGACGGGCACGCTGCTGTATCTGGATGCCGGCCGCGACGCGCTGAGCCTGATCGCCGACGCCGGCTGCCGCGCGCTGCTCATCGGCGGCGAACCACTGCAAGAATCACTGCTGATGTGGTGGAATTTTGTCGCGCGAACGCAGCAAGAGCTGAGCATGGCCTGCGCGGACTGGAACGCCGGCGCGAAGTATTTCGGCGAGGTGATGGGCTATCCGGGGCAGCGACTGGAAGCACCGCTTCCGCCTTGGTAAAAGTCGGTCAGTCCTTGCTAGCATAGCCACTCTGCCGCTCAGCAAGGATCTTTCATGCGCATCGTTTCCGCCAACCTCAACGGCATCCGCTCCGCCGCGACCAAGGGCTTCTTCACCTGGCTGGAGGACTCGGGTACCGACATCGTCTGCATTCAGGAAACCAAGGCACAGACGCATCAGCTCGATGCCGACACCTTCAACCCGTCCGGCTGGCATCGCCAGCTCTTCGATGCCGTGCGCCCCGGCTATTCCGGCACCGCGATCTATTCGCGCCAGCAGCCGGACAACGTCAGCAAAGGCCTCGGCTTCGAACTCTGCGACAGCGAAGGTCGCTGGCTCGAAGCCACCTTCGGCGATGTCACCGTGGTCTCGCTCTACCTGCCCTCCGGCTCGGCATCGGACGCCGCACAGGCGCGCAAGGATGCCTTCCTGCTCGAGCTCATGCCCATCCTGAAAGCTCGTCGGGCGGCGGGTGAGAAACTGGTGATCTGCGGCGACTGGAACATCGCGCACAAGGAAATCGACCTGAAGAACTGGCGCGGCAACCAGAAGAACTCCGGCTTTCTACCGCGTGAGCGCGCCTGGCTGACCCAGCTCTTCGACGAGGTCGGCTATGTCGATGCCTTCCGCATCGTCGATCAGCGCGCCGAGCGCTACACTTGGTGGAGCAATCGCGGCCAGGCTTACGCCAACAATGTGGGATGGCGCATCGACTACCACATCGTATCGCCGGAACTAGCGGGCAAGATCACGGCGGCGGACATCTACATGGGCGAGAAGTTTTCCGACCATGCACCGCTCATCCTCGATTACGCCCTCTGATGCCTGAGGCTTACGGCAGCTGCTCGAACGGGCTGCCGCAAGCGATCACCGGAAAGCTCGCCGGGCTGTTCATGAAGCTCGGCGACAGCGGATTCAATCTGTCCCAGTAATTGCGGCGCAGCTGCATCAGGCCGGACTGTACATCGCAGGTTCCGGCGGGCGTGGTGTCGGCGACCTGCGCGCCGGTCAGCACCGCAACGCCATGGGCGATGACGCCGCTGGCAGCATCTGGCACCAGCACACCCCAACCTGTCTGCACGGCCGGCAGCACCGGCAAAATCGGCAAGCTGGTCGGGCTGCCCGGCTGATAATCGGTGGTCGCCGGCTGTGCCGCCGCCTGCTCCAGCGCGCGGCGCAACTGCCAGACTGAAATCTCGCGACCCCCGCTGCGCACCATCAACGGGCCTTGAGCGCCGGTGACAATACCGCCGGCATGCCCGAGCTGGGCGCGGGTCTGCAGCAGGATGCTGGCCGCCACGCCAGCCGCTTGCGGCGTCGCAAAGCTAGTACCGCTCACCGTCTCCAGGCCGGTTTCACAATCCGTGCAATACGGCAGGGTCTGGGTGAATGCCGCCAGAAAGTCCGGGAAAGTCCCGGAGACCAGCTCGCGACCCTGGCTGGCTGTATCCAGACCGGCAATACCAACCGACCACCAGGGCCCGGCCGTGCCGTCAAAGGTCGCCAGCGCCGGCGAGTTGTCGGCCGCACCCACATGCAGCTTGCCCTGCGTGAGCACGCCCTCCAGGCTCTGTGCCAACGGCTGCGAGGCGAGCGGGATGCTGCCGGGCGTGCCATAGCTGGTGGACACTATATCCACCGCCGGATGCGTGAAGGCAAACGCCTCGGCATCCGACGTGGTGCCTTCAACAAAGACCAGCACCGACTGCGGGGCCGCGGCCAGCACGGCCGAACTGGTGCCCACGCCATGCGGGTCCTTGTCTGCCGAGGGCTGCAGCAGTGGCAGACCGGAGTCATCAAAACTGACCAGAATCAGGTTGGTGCCGCGCACCCAGTAACGCTCGCCACGCTTGATCTTGCTCCACTGGCCAGCATCGGCAGCAACATCGGCAGCGAAGTTGCCCGTGCGGGTCAACGTGAGAATATGGTTGGCATCAATACCGAACTCGGTCAGCACGGCCGATGTCACCGCGCGCGGCGACGTGCCCGGATACAGGCTGCCACCGGCATAAAGCGCCTCGTGGTAGGGGTTGATGGCACTGTCGATCACCGCCACGACCACACGCGATGCGCCGGTCGCCGTGCTGGTCGGCGTCGTGTCTGTCGTCTGCTTGGGCGCCATCGCGACCGCAGTCTCGCCACCACCGCCGCCGCAAGCAGTCAGCAGCAAAGCAGCCGCCATTACCACACCCCATTGCACCCGTTTCATCTGCAACCTCGCTATGCCGATCACGCTCGGCCTCCGTTATACCGCAGATCGCCGGATGGCAACATGAACAGCGCCATCAGCCGTACCATGAGCACCGGCATCGGCTAGAATGCCGCATCTCCTATTTCGTGTGCCCGCCATGCCCGCTCCCGACAAGACCACCCTCGCCCGCTGGCGCGAGGACATCCGTTTCAGCGACACGCTGCTCGGCCAGAATCTGCAGTTCACCACGACCTGGGGCATCTTCTCGCCCGAGGCCATCGACGCTGGCACGCACATGCTGCTCGAATATCTGGAAATTCCGGTGGATGCCGACTGCCTCGACATCGGCTGCGGCTACGGCCCGCTCGGCATGGCGATGGCTCGCCTCGCGCCGCAAGGCCAGACGCTGATGGTCGACAAGGATTTCATGGCCGTGGAATACGCCAACCGCAATTGCGCGCTGAATCGCATTCCGAATGCGAAGGCCCAGCTCTCCAACGGACTGCAGCACATTGACCCGACGCTGAAGTTCGACCTGATCGTGTCAAACCTGCCGGCCAAGGCCAGCAAGGAGCAGCACTATCTGTTCCTGTTCGACAGCCTCTCGCGCCTGAAGCCCGGCGGACGCTTCTATGTCGTGACCATCAACGGTCTGCGCGAGTTCATGGGCCGCACGATGAAGGAAGTCTTCGGCAACTACGACAAGCTCAAGCAGGGCAAGGTCTATACCGTAGCGATGGCGGAGAAGACGGCCTGAGCGCCGTCTTTACAAGACCAGCAGCACCGCACCCGTGATCTGCAGCGCAAAACTCAAGCCCGCACCCAGACGACGGGCATTGAAGTTCGGCTGCAACATCCCCAGCGCATGCGCCAGACGAGCCACACTGAACGCGCCCGCCAGCACCATCAGCAACTCCGGCGACTTTGCCTGATAGGTCAACGCCAGCAGCACCAGTGCAAACAGAATGACCTGCTCCACGCCATTGGCATGCGCGCGGATGGCCTTCTTCAAGGGCACGCTATTGCCGTCCCCATTCGGGATGCGCTGACCAATGCGAACACGCGACACATTGAGCGCGAGCAGCGTCAGCAGCACCGTGTTGAATGCCACAAACAGCGTAAACACCTGAAAATCGGGCATGACAAACCTCTTCTTATTATTGTGGGGGTCAGCTTACCAGTTCAACGCTTTCTGCTGCGCCTGCACCAGCTCCTTCACGCCCTTCTCGGCCAGATCCATGAGCGCATCCACTTCCTGACGCGAGAACGCCGCGCCCTCGGCCGTGCCCTGAATTTCAATGATGCCGCCAAGCTGGTTGATGACCACATTCATGTCGGTATCGCAGGCCGAATCTTCGGTGTATTCCAGATCCAGCAGCGGCTCACCCTTGACGATGCCGACCGAGATCGCGGCAATCAGGCCGATCAGCGGATCGTTCTTGATCATCTTCTGGTTCAGCATCCAGGTCAGGGCATCGACCAGCGCGACAGCACCGCCGGTGATCGCCGCCGTGCGCGTGCCGCCATCGGCCTGAATCACATCGCAATCGATGGTGATGGTGTTTTCACCGAGCTTCTTCAGGTCGACCATGGCGCGCAGTGAACGACCGATCAGACGCTGGATCTCCAGCGTGCGACCGCCCTGCTTGCCCTTGCTGGCCTCGCGCTGGTTACGCGTGTGCGTGGCACGCGGCAGCATGCTGTATTCGGCCGTGATCCAGCCCTCGCCCTTGCCCTTCATGAAGCGCGGCACACCGGCCTCGACACTGGCCGTGCACAGCACCTTGGTATTGCCGAACTCGACCAGCACCGAACCTTCGGCATGGCAGGTGAAATCGCGGGTGATGGTGACGGAGCGAAGCTGATCGTGCAGACGGCCGGAAGCGCGCATGAGGAATTCCTGAATGATGAGAGAGATGCAATGGCGGGGAGTATAGCCGCTACAATCATCGCCTTAGTCTTTTCCGCTTGAGAACCTCGCATGAGCCAGCCCGTCCACAGCATGACCGCCTTCGCCCGTGCCGAGCAACGCAGCGCGCTCGGCCTGCTGGCTATCGAGATCCGCTCGGTCAACAGCCGCCATCTGGAGGCGTCTTTCCGTTTGGCCGACGCCGTGCGCGAACGCGAATTTGCCTGGCGCGATGGCCTGCGCCAGCAGCTGGCGCGCGGCAAAGTCGAGGTCAGCGCCCGCTACGAACCGGCCGACAGCAGCGAGGCCGTGACCATCAACACGGCGCGCGTGCAGCAGCTGCTCGGGGCCTTGCGCGAGATTGATCTGCTCGCGGCGAATACAGGTCCGCTAAATACCGTGGAGCTGCTGCGCCTGCCCGGCGTGCTGGTCACGCAGGAAGTCGATGCCTCGGCCTTGCTCGTCAGCGCCGATGCGCTGTTTGAGCAGGCGATGCAGGATTTCATCGCCATGCGTGCTCGCGAAGGTGCCGCGTTGCATGCGCTGGTCGAGGCCCGGCTACAAGGCATCGAGCGAGAGGTCAGCGGCGTGCGCGAGCGCCTGCCGCAGATCCTGCAACACTTCCGCAGCAAGCTGCTGGCGCGGGTGGCCGAGGCTCGTGCCGAGCTTTCGGCAGACCGGCTGGAGCAGGAAGTGGTGCTGTTTGCGCAGAAGATGGATGTGGCCGAAGAGGTCGATCGCCTGCTCGCGCATGTCACCGAAATTCGGCGCGTGCTTGCCAGTGGCGGGGCTGTCGGCCGGCGCCTCGATTTTCTGATGCAGGAGCTCAATCGCGAGGCCAATACGCTGGGCTCGAAATCGGTCAGCGCCGACAGCACCCTCTCTTCAGTGGAGCTGAAGGTGCTAATCGAGCAGATGCGGGAACAGATTCAGAATCTGGAATAGGCCTCAGAGCTTCCGGCTCGAATCAAGGCCTGTAAAACAACCAGCTCAGACCCAGATCAGAAGAGCCCGACGGTTGGCAGCCTCACGCTCGACCAGCCCGGCGTAATTGGCTTCGACCAGATTGCGCTTCACTTTCAGCGTCGGTGTCAGGAAGCCGTTGTCGATCGTCCAGCTATCGCTGGTGATGATCAGCTTGGCGATCTTCTCGTGGTCTTCAAGATCGGCATTGACGGCATCGAGCGTCGTCAGCAACTCACGCTCCACTGCCTGACGCGGCTGCTCCAGCGCATCCGCGGTCAGCGTCAGGATCATCACCGGCTGCGTCAGGTTCATGCCGACCAGACAGAGCTGATCGATCAGCGCCGACTTCGCCATCGCGCCTTCAATCGGTGCCGGCGCGACATACTTGCCTTTAGCCGTCTTGAAGATGTCCTTCACACGACCCGTGATGTAGAGGTAGCCCTCGGCATCGAGGCGGCCTTTGTCGCCGGTTTTCAGCCAGCCATCGGCCGTGAAGGTTTCCAGTGTCTTTTCCGGCTCTTTCAGGTAGCCCGCCATGACGCCGGGATGCCTGACCTGAATCTCACCCTCCTCGGACAGACGGAAGCCCGAGTCCGGGAACGGTTTACCGACCGAGCCGGCACGCGTACGACCGGGCAGGCCGGCAGCCACATACGCGGAGTTTTCGGTCATGCCGTAGCCTTCGAGAATCTCCAGACCGAGCACGCGCTTGAACCAGTCGAGCGTGCTGACCGGAATCGGTGCCGCCCCCGACAGCGCCATGCGGACATTCTGCAGACCCAGCGTCTTCAGCAGCTTGTAACGCACCACATCGCGCAGCAGCGGTATCGACATCAGCCGGTCCAGCTTGCTTTCGGAAAGTTTGCCGAGGATGCCGGCCTTGAAGCGACCCCAGACCAGCGGCACGGCAAAGAAGCGCGTCGGTGCCACTTGCGGCAGCTGCTGTGCAAGCTTGTCCAGCGCTTCGAGGAAGTGCACTTCGGCACGCCAGAGCAGACTCGCAGTCTCCACCGCAGCGCGCTCGAGCAGATGCGCCAGCGGCAGGTAGGAGAACAGCTTCTCATCCGCCTGTGCGGGCGGCAGCTTGGACAGGAACGCCTGCGCCGTCCACGCCATGCCACCGTAGGTCATCATCACGCCCTTGGGATGCCCGGTGGTGCCCGAGGTGTAGATCAGCGTCATGAGTGCATCGGGTTCGGGGCGCTCGTAGCTGCTCAGCGGAGACTCGGCCTGCGCCATGGCATCCCAGTCGATATCACCATGCGGCGCTTCCACGTACGGGAAGCGAATGGTCTTCACCGCCTCGGGGATGGCCGCGAGAAACTCGGCACCGTCAGGCATGGGGCCGAGGAAAACCGCACGCGCTTCACAGTGCTCGAGGATGTAGGTGGTAGCCGATGCGGCCTGCTTGGGGTAGAGCCCGACCGTGACGTGGCCGGCCCATTGAATCGCCAGGTCAGCCATGAACCAGTGCGCGGTATTGCGTCCGGAGATGGCAATCGCCGACCCTTCCGGCCAGTCCTGCGCCTTTAGTGCCGCCGCCATGCGGCCGATTTCGCGCGTAGCCTGCGCCCACGTCCACTGCCGCACGCTGTCGCCAGCCGGCTGCACCAGCCAGACTTTGTCCGGCGCTTTGCGGGCATGCTCAAGCAAGCGTTGGATGGGGTATTTATCGGCGCGACGAGCGCTGGCAACAGCCATGGCATCCTTCCTTTAACAAAATCGTTAGCAACAGAGTCCGGGTAATAACGTCAGAGTGTCGGGTCTTCGGCAATACGACGCTGACGCGCCTGTCGTGCCGTCATGTCGGCGGTGCTGCTGTGCTGACGACCATCCGCCGACAGCTGCGAGCGCGATGACAGCCACTGCACGGTCGGCTCCCACACCGACTTCACCGCCTTGCTGCCGAGGATCACGCCCATGTGCCCGCCGGGAGCGACGTGGAACTGCTTGTCCTTCGAAGCCACCAGCTCGATGATGCGACTGGCAATTCCTTCCGGCACCAGCACATCGGTCTTGCCGGCAAACACCAGCAGGTTGGCGGTGATGGTGGTGAGGTCGGCAACAGCATCGCGAATCTCGATGCGTCCGGTGGCCATCTGATTGTCGATGGCCATCTTCACCATCATGTCCTGAATCACGCCGCCGGGGTAATCGAGCATGTTGTTCAGGTAGTCGGCGGTGGTGGAATGGCTTTCCACAAAGTCGCGATCCCAGAGCTTGGTCAGCAAGTCCCAGTAGGTGGTGACGCTGCCGATGGGATCGGTGAGCTTGAAGCCCAGCGTCGTCATCCAGCCCGGCGAATGCAGCCGTGACGGGTTCAGATTGTGCAGACGCCAGCCGCTGAACTTGCGCACCAGCTGTGCCGGCGCATTCATCGCCGTGGCCGCTTTCGCCACGATGCCACCGCCGCGCATATTGATCGGGCTGGCAATGGTGATCAGATTGCGGATGTGCTGATCCTGCGTCAGTCCCATGTACACCAGCGACAGCAGGCCACCCATGCACCAGCCCATGAGCGTGACATCTTCGCTGCCGGAGTGACGGCGCACTTCTGCCAGGGCATCGCCCATGAGGTGTTGCGCGTAGTCCTGCATGCCAAGCTGGGCATGACGACGCTGCGGCTTGCCCCAATCAATCAGATAGACATGGAAGCCGCGCGCGGCCATGTAACGCACCAAGCTGCGATGCGGCATCAGGTCGAAGGATTCGGTGGTGACGCCCAGCGGCGGCACCAGTACCAGCGGCACCGGATGACGCTGGTGCTCGACACGCACACGCTCGTTGTCGGCCAGCTCGATGAACTGCTCAGCGGGTGGCGGGTAATAGCGCAGCGCCATCGGATCGGACTCGAAGATCACTTCGTGCGAGGTCAGACCTGACTGCACCAGCGTCTCACGCAGGAACAACCAGTCAAAGGCGTTATCTACCGCCGAGGCCACGCGTGAATTGGCAGACAGTCCGGCATTGAGCGCACGGCGAAAAACCGGATTCATGGCATTACTCCTTTCCGCTCTTCTCGTTCAGCTCGCGCAGTGGAATTGACAAGCGACTCGGGTCTGCCGGCACGATGCCACGATACAAGCCCATGAGGTATTTCAGGTCCGCCTCGGCATCGCCGGTCGGATGAAACAGCGGGAAAAACTCCAGCTTGCGCTCGCCAAAGTTTAGGGAGAACGGCTGAATCGGCACCTCGGCCAACACGGCAATATGATAGAAACCAAGCTTCCAGGCTTTCGACGCATGGCGTGTGCCTTCCGGCGCAATGCCGAGATAGAGCTTGTCCGTCTCGCGATATTGCTGTGCCGACTGCTCGACCAGACCCATGGATTTGCTGCGATACACCGGACGCATGCCGAACCAGTGAAAGAGCTTGCCGAACGGCCCGACAAAGAGCTCGGCTTTCATCATGACATTGATGCGCAGGCGCAGTGCCAGCATCACCGCCACAGCAATGAGTCCATCACGGTTGGAGGTATGCGGTGCGCCAATGAACATGGCCTTGGGTGCCGACAGCGGGATGCCGGCAACTTCCCAGCCAAGCAGTTTCAGTAGCAGCTCACCGACAAACTGACCCACGGCATTACCGCGACGCGGCACATCCGGCCCCAGATCCTTTGCCTTGATGCCCATGACGTTCCTCTTGTTGATAACGACGAAAAACCAAACTTACGCGATGCCGGACGATCACCGCAACGCGGCTGGTCGGCTGATGCCTCAGAGCATGAAGGTAATCTGCATCTCACCCACCAGGAAGCCAAGCACAGCTCCCACAGTGATCAAGATCCATTCCTCTTCCTTGAACGCCGGACGCAACATGCCCTCGAACTCGGTTGGGGTCAGCTGCTTCATGCGGGTAATCAGCGTATTGCGGACATCCATGGCATCTTCGGCGTAATTTTCCATGTATTTCATGGTGTCTGGCAGCTTCTCCAGAATGCGCTCGGCGACTGTCGCCTTCATCTGGATATAGCGCTCCGTGCCCACGGCATAGAGCACGAGCGGACGCGCCAGACCGGCCTGCTCGTCAATCACGCGGCGCACATGACGCTGCAGCAACTGAATGACCCGATCCGATTTCGGGCCGGTAAACAGCTCTTCCATCATGATGCCGGGTGTCAGGATCTGCTTGGAGATAAGCGCCGCGTAATCTGACGCCACTTCATTCTGACGCTTCAGGAACAGGCCATGAATGGTGAAGCCCATGAACTTCTTCGGGTTCAGCGGACGGAACAGCATCTGCAGCGCCAGCCAGTCGCTGACCAGACCAACAAAGCCGCCAAAGGCCGGCAGCATCCACGGCTGCTTGAAGATGATCCAGCACACCATCTGCACCAGACCGATGGTGAAGCCGAAATAGAACCCGGCGGTGCAGAAGAATTTCAGCTCCTGCTTGCCGACGCGCTGAAAGACCTCGTTGAGCAGGGTTTTGTCTTTCTGCAGATTGCTGATAACCATGTGGCGAATGTCGAAATAGCGCGCCACATCGTGCTGCACCTCGCCCATGATCGTCGCGACAATTTTCGGCGCCTCGGCCTTGACGCGCCTGATGATGGCCTGGCGCAGGAACTCCGGCATGCCCTCCCAGAGACCCGGCTGATACTGATGCATGACCTCACGCACAATATCCTCGGAGGCCTCCATCATGGGCAATTCGATTTCACGGGCGATGCGCTTGGGATCGAGTCGGGCGAAGATCTCTTCCGGCTTGATCAGGCGCTCAGTCATCAGGTCAACGGCAATGGTGGCCATCTTCACCGACTTGCGCGGCACAATACCCTGCCAGCCGAAGAACGGTTTGATGCCCCAGAACTCGATGGGGTGGAACATCATCTTGATCGCCACCACTTTCGTGACGTAGCCAATCAGGCCGCTGATGAACGGAATGGAGATGTAAAGCCAGAGGTTAGCCTGGAAATCGGCAATAAACGCATCCATCAGAGCCAGCCCAAAACAGTCGCATGAACAAGAAATGACCCGCAGGTCGTATGAGCGGGCAGCTTACGATTTTGAGTGTGCAAGTTCAAATCACATCGGAGCCTGTATCAGGGAGGCAGCGATCCATGAAGTTTCGCATCAGACGCAGGTATTCGCGCTGATGAAGGTGCACCACATGATTGCCGGGAAACCAGTGCAACTGGCTGCCGAGCCAATGCCGGTGCAGCAGCGTCTGATAGCGCGGCGCGGTGAAGCGGTCGCCGGCGCCGGCGATGATGAGCAGGCGCTCCGGCGCAATCACCGGCGTCCAGGTCAAGGGGCTGTGCAGCGCCGAAATATGGCGCAAATCATGAATCGTCAGGCCGGCCAACGGCATCACGGGTGCCAGCACCGTGCTCAGCGGCGGCCACTCCATGATCATGTCCACGGGTGACACCACCGCTGCATTGGGAATGGCAAACGCCAGCCGCTCATCTACCGAGGCCAGTAGCGCGGTCAGGTAGCCACCGAGGCTGAGCCCGGAAATGCCCATGCCGGGCACTCCCTGATCTTCCAAGTGACTCATGACGATGCGCAGCTCATAAATCGACTGCAGCATGGCCTCACTGGTCTGGGCAAAGCCCTGGCTGAAATAGCCGTAGCCGCTGAACGGATCGAAGCGGCCGCGACGCTTGCCATGAAATGGCAGCGTGAACAGCACGATGTCCCAGCCCTGGCAGAAGAACCAGCGCAGCGAGAACATCTGGCTATTGATCCAGTAGGCGTCCAGCGAATAGCCATGGACGAAGATCAGCGTGCGCCGGGGCCGGTCACCATGCGTCCAGTGCTGCGCCTGCGCGCGGAAGTTGCGATGGCGCTTGGCGTAATCGGCGCGCACCTCGGGGTGCAAAGCCTCATAGGGGCTGTCGAAACTGAGCTGATGCACGGTCGCGCCGATGTCGGCCAGCGCCGGAATCTGCAGCGGCTCGGCCGTGACGGGAATATGTCGGGGCGGCGCAACAAAGACCTCGTCGCGCTGCCGCCGATCCGCCATGCCCTGATAGAACGGGTACAGCGCTTTTTCGCGGGCCAGACCACGCGGCCCGAAATTGGGCAACATGGCAGCGCCCACCGCCGTAGCCAAACCCGTGCGCAGGGCATAGTCCACGGCAGCACTGGCAGCCACCTTGAACGGATGCGCCCGATGCATGGGCGTATCCTGCGGCTGCCGGTGGAAGTCCGCCGGCAGAGTCTGCCACCAGGGCAGATTCGTCCCGACGCTGCCTGCTCTCGTATTCGCCGCCTCAGTCACGACGATACATCGTGACCACGCAAGCCCCGCCGAGGCCGAGATTGTGCTGCAGCGCCACGCGCGCGCCGGCGACCTGACGCTGATCGGCCGTGCCGCGCAGCTGCCAGACCAGCTCCGTGCACTGCGCCAGCCCCGTCGCGCCCAAGGGGTGACCCTTGGACAGCAAGCCGCCGGACGGGTTAGTCACCACCTTGCCGCCATAGGTGTTGTCTTCGTCCCAGATGAACTTCTCGGCGCCGCCTTCCGGGCACAGCCCCAGCCCCTCGTAGGTCAGCAGTTCGTTGGCCGTGAAACAGTCGTGCAGCTCGACCACATCCACGTCTTCCGGGCCGATGCCCGCAGCTTCGTAGACCTGACGCGCCGCATTTTTGGTCATGTCGTAACCGACCATCTTGATCATGGAGTTCTCGTGGATGCTGCTCGGGAAGTCCGTGGTCATGGCCTGGGCGGCGATGTAGACCGGGTCCTTGATGCCATGCTTGGCGGCGAAGGCGTCCGAGCAGAGCACGGCGGCACCGGCACCGCAGGTCGGCGGGCAGCACTGGAAGCGGGTCAGCGGATCGAACACTTCGTCCGACGCCATGATTTCTTCCAGCGATAACACCTGGCCGAACAGCGCATACGGGTTCTTGCTGGCGTGACGACGCGCCTTCTCAGCGATCTTGCCGAAAGTCTCTTTCTTCGTGCCATGCTGCCAGCGGTATTCGCGGCCAGCACCGCCGAACATCTGCGCGGCCGGCGGCGAGCTGGTGAAGCCCTGCGCCGCGAGCATCACATTGGCATGCAGCGACATCGACGATTCACGGTCGTTGAACTTGGCACCGAGCGCGCCCTTCTCCATCTTCTCGAAACCCACCACCAGCACGCACTCGGCGAGGCCGGATTCGATCGCCTGGCGGCCCAGGTAGAGCGCACTGGATCCGGTGGAGCAGTTGCTGTTCACATTGAAAATGGGGATGCCGGTGAGGCCGATCTCGTAGACGGCGCGCATGCCACTGCAGGAGTCGCCATAGACATAGCCGGTGTAGGCTTGCTCGACCTGGTCATAGCGGATGCCAGCATCATTGAGGGCCAGACGGCCTGCGTCTGCCGCCATGACATGGTAGTCGTCGCTGGCACCGGGTTTGGCGAACTTGGTCATGCCCACGCCAATCACATTTACACGATTTTTCATGATGTTCTCTCTCATCGAATTCGGGGTTGATCCGGGCGACCGCAGCCGCCCGGAAAAACAGTCAGATCAGGCTCGTTTAATCAGAGTAGTCCAGCCAGGCAAGTCAGTTCGCGCGCCAGCAGCACATCGCCATCCACGCGCAGCTCGCCCTTCTGGTACAGCGCCACCAAGTCGCCACCGTCCGCCAGCGTCTTCAGCGTGTCGTCGCTCAGGCCGAAGACCGCCGCCGGCGATGCCGCTGCACGGCGCGCCACCTCGCGGCCGGCAAAGTCCACCGACCACACGGCATCGATGTCGTTGATGTTGAACTGCAGCACCGCCTGCAGGCCGGTCTTCAGCTCGCCACTGCCGAGCTTGGCCGTGAGCGCCGCGAACAAGCGATCAGCGAAGACCTCGCGCGGAGCCTTGGCCGCCACCGCCGCCTCGGCCGGAGCACCACTGGCCAGACGATCCTGTCGTGCCTTTTCCACCAGTGCCTTGTCCATGCCGGCCAGCACCGTGAGCTTGTTCGACGCCATGACATTGCCGCTGATCTTGAGCTGGCCGCCGAAGAACAACTTCTGCACCGCCGCCAGATCACCGCCAAACAGCGTGTCCACATACTGGCTATCTAGCTCGATGGTCACATCTGGCTTCACCGCCGCACCCGCACCCACCGAGCCCGGCGCATTACGCAGGTCAATGAACCAGCTCGATTCAGGATTGTGGATGTTGAACTGGAAACTGGTCTTGGTCTGCTCGACCAGTTCCGGCTTCGTGGCCACGAACGCCTTGATGCCGCCGAACACATCGGCCAGCGTCACGGCTTCATCCGCTGCCGGCGCCGCTGCCTCGGAACTGGCACCACCGGCCGCCAATCGAGCCGCACGGGCCTGCTCAACCAGCTTGGGATCCATGCCCGACAGCACGGTCAGCTTGTTCGACGCCATGACATTGCCATGCACCTTCATCTTCCCGCCGAAGTAGAGTTTCTGCACCGCGCCCAGATCGCCGCCGAAAAGGGTGTCGATGTGCTCAGCATCCAGCTCGATGGTCACATCCGGCTTGTCGATCTGACCGCTGCCGACCCCGCCAGCGCCATTCTTGAGGTCAATGAACCAGCTCGATTCCGGGTTATGGAAGACAAACTGGAACGAGGTCTTGGTTTCCGCCACCAGCGCCGGTTTGGCAGCCACGAACGCCTTGATGCCACCGAACACATCCGCCAGCGTCACACCCTCGTCAACTGCATTGGCTGACTTGGCGGCCGCAGCGGCTGGCTCAGCTTTCGCCTTGGCCTCGGGCGCCGGAATGTCGGCATAGAGTTCCACGGCGGCGTTCTTGATCACCACCTCACCGCGCTCCTTCACCGACGTCTCGAAAATGATGCGCGTGTCGGACTCCTTCCACATCTTGGTGACCAGGGTCTCGCCCGGGAACACGCTCTTGGCGAAACGCACCTTGATGCTCTTGAAGTAGCGCGGATCGTTGCCGCTGAACGCCTTCACCACATGGCGACCGCAGTAGCCGAAAGTACACATGCCATGCAGGATCGGCTTCTCAAAACCAAACGCCTTCGCGAACGCCGGGTCGGCATGCAGCGGATTCCAATCGCCGGATAGGCGATACAGCAGCGTCTGGTTGTCGTCGGTCTTCTCTTCGATGACGGCGTCCGGCTCGCGCGCCGGCGGCACATTGATATCCGCCGACGGGCCGCGACTGCCACCCCAGCCGCCCGCGCCCCGCACGAACGAAGTCATCTCGTTGTAGATGATCTCCTCGCCCGTCTCGTCGTAGCTGTGCACCGCGAAAGTCACCACGGCATTCGGCGCCTTGTCGAAGGCTTCCTTGAACTTGAACACATGCCGGAGCTTGGCGTGCGGCGGCAGCGGGCGCTTGATCTCGGTGTACTGCTCGCCATGCAGCAAGCGATCGAAACCGAAGTTCATGCCCGGCAGCTTCAGGCCGCCGGTCTTGGCCGCGGCCAGCATGGCGTTGGACTGCGGCATCACGCCATAAGTCGGCAGCACGCGGAAGTCCGAACCCAGCTCGTACACATAGCCCAGCTCGGTGGCATCCATCGGGTCGCGCGCGGCACCGATGCCCAGCGCATAGAGGGCGATGTCGCGCTCGTCGTAGCCATTCTCCAGCACCAGCTCGGCCTTCGAGGCTTCATCGAGATCGATGAACTCGTTGCCGCCCAGACGCGGATTGTTGATGTTGTGCAGAATCGGCGCGAAGGAATCGTTCACGCTGGCCGGATGGCCGGCATCGGTGAAGTCGGTGATGGTGTCCCACTTCTTCGCCACATCGTCAACGCTGAACGCCTTGCCGAGCGGGAACGACTGGCCCTGCGTGCGCTCCCAGCGCAGCTTGGCGATGTAACCAGCGCCGACCTCGAACAGGCCCTTGGTCTCTTCGCAATCCTCATGGCAAAGCCAGGCCACCAGCGGGCTCACATTCTCCGGCTTGAGGTTGGCCAGCAGCTCCGGCGGCATCACCGTCTCGGTCAGACGCGACGCGGCAATCGGCGCGATGGTGTTGACATGAATGCCCTTGCTGCGGCCTTCCTCGGCCAGACAGTTGGCCAGCCCGGCCAACCCAAGCTTGGCCGCGCAATAATTGGCCTGACCAAAGTTGCCGTAGATGCCCGCCGCCGAGGTGGTCATGATGATGCGGCCGTAGCCCTTCTCGCGCATGATCGGCCAGGCGGCATGACTGACGCTCATCGAGCCGGTCAGATGCACTTTGAGAATCAAATCCCAATCGCCCTGCGTCATTTTCTGGAAACTGACATCGCGCAGAATGCCGGCGTTGTTGATGACGATATCGACCGTGCCGAAAGCATCCAGTGCCGTCTGCACGATGCTCGCGCCGTTCTCCACGGAGTCGTAGTTGGCCACGGCCTCGCCGCCGAGCGCCTTGATCTCCTCCACGACCTTGTCGGCCGCTGCAGAGGACTTGCCGTCGCCATGCGCGCCACCACCGAGGTCATTGACCACCACCTTGGCACCCAGCGCGCCCAGCATCAGGGCATGTGAACGACCCAGACCATTGCCGGCCCCGGTCACGATGGCCACGCGGCCGTCAAATCGTAAAGACATGATGTGTACTCCGTAAAATTCGGGGGTCAGAACGTGCGCGAGATCAGTTCTTTCATGATCTCGTTGGTGCCACCGTAAATACGGTTGGCGCGGGTATCGATGTAGGCCTGAGCGACCGGATATTCGAGCATGAAGCCGTAGCCGCCATGCAGCTGCACACACTCGTCAACGACCTTGGACATGAGGTCCGAGACCCAGTATTTGGCGGCCGCAGCAGCGTCCACCTGAAGCGTGCCCTTGATCTGCTCTTCGATGCATTTGTCCACGAAAACGCGGGCAATCTGCGTTTCCGATCGCATCTCCGCGAGCTTGAACTTGGTGTTCTGATACGACGCGACCGGCTTGCCGAACACCTTGCGATCCCGCACATAGGCCAGCGTATGCGCCAGCACCTGCTCGCAACCAGCGGCGCAGATGATGCCGATCATCAAGCGTTCCCACGCCAGCTCCTTCATGAGCATGATGAAGCCCATGCCCTCCATGCCGATGAGGTTGCTCTTCGGCACACGCACATTCTCGAAAAACAGCTCGCAGGTGTCCTGACCCTTCATGCCCACTTTCTTCAACGGACGGCCCTTGCTGAAACCGGCGCGATCCGCCTCGATCAGCAGCAGCGACACATTCTCGGCACCCCCGGAGGCGTCGCCGGTCTTCACCACCACCACCGCGATATCGCAGAGATAGCCGTTGGTAATGAAAATCTTCGAGCCGTTGACGATGTAATGGTCACCGTCTTCGCGTGCTGTCGTCCGCACCGCCTGCAAATCCGAGCCCGTGCCCGGCTCGGTCATGGCGATAGCACCCACGGCTTCGCCCGTGGCCATCTTCGGCAGCCACTTCTGCTTCAGCTCATGACTGGCAAAGTTGTTGATGTAGTTCGCCACGATGTCGGAATGCAGCGAAAAGCCGGACGCCGAGTCGCCAACGCGCGCCTGCTCCTCAATCATGATCACGCTGTAGAGACGATCCACACCCGAGCCGCCGTACTCCTCCGGCATGGTGGCGCAGAGCAGACCCAACTCGCCGGCCTTGTTCCACAGATTGCGATCAATGTGTTGCTGCTCTTCCCACTTGTCACGATGGGGTGCCATCTCTTCTTCAAAGAAACGGCGGGCGGTACGACGAAAATCCTCATGCTCGGCGCTGAAAAGCGTGCGCGGCATCATGGGATTCATAGGATTGGGGACATTCAAACTCATGACAAAAACTCCGTGAAAAGACAAAACCAGTTGCAGACCTCAAGACATTTACATTACGGTCGTACAACATGTTTTGCGTTTTACGCAGACGCCCAATGCGTGTCAAGCAGTTTGTGACTTATCGGTCATCAGGATAATGTCGCGACTTTCGCAGCCACACCGAACTTTCAGGAGAACTGCTGCATGAACGACACCGCCCCGGCCAGCCGTGACAACCCGCGCCGCACGCAGGCCGAACGCAGCGAAACGATGCGCCAGCGCCTGATCGAAGCCACCGTGCAATGTCTGGCTGCCGAAGGCTATGTCGGCACCACCGTCAGTCAGATCATCACTGCCGCCGGCGTCTCGCGCGGGGCTCCGCTGCACCACTTTCCGACCAAGGCATCGCTGATCGAGGCCACCGCCGACCACCTGATCCGCCAGCTCTACATCTATCTCGGCCATGCCATTCGCGCGCTGGAGCACTCGGATAATCGCCTCAACGACATGATTCTGGCGAGCTGGCACGAGCTCTTCCACAAGACCGAAAGCCTGGCCCTGATGGAGCTGATGCTGGCCAGTCGTCGCGACAGCGAGCTCTCGGCCGTGATACAGAAGCTCTGGGCGGTGGGTTACAAGACGCTGGATGTGGCCACAAAGCATTACTTCGAGCCAGCGCGGGATGGCGTCAATGCCACGCACCTGTTCGTGCTCACGCACTGGTTGCTGACCGGCATGGCGATGGAGCGGCATCTGATGCAAGACGAAGCATTCGCGGAACATTTTCTCGCGCTCTGGTCGCGCGTGCTCGGCGAGTACCTGCAAGCCAAGCCGGGCGTGACGACGCCGCCACCACGCCCGGTCTATTGGGACAGCTCGCTCAGCGATCCGCTCTGAGCGGCATCACGACAAAACGGATCACGCCACGGATGGCACAGACTTCAGCGGTGCACCCACCACACGACCGCGCAGCAGCGGATCCGGCAAGCGCTTCGCCAGCCATTGCGGCAGCTGGTGCAGGCCCAGCACATTGCTCTCACGCGGTGCATCCGGCATGAACTCGCGCGTGCCCATGACATAGTCGAACCAGGGTTTGGTCACGCACCAGTTGGCGTTCGGGTTGCGGCCCATGTGATGGTCGTAGTGCCAGGGGATGTTGGCGCGCCCCCAAGCCGGGTCCATGTGCGACTTTTTGTGCACGCGGTAATAGTTGGCGGCGCAGTACCAGAGCGTGCCCACATAGAACGGGGCCACCGGGAACAACGGCGCTACCGCCGCACTGGCGGCAATCAGCCCCCACGCCTCCTTGCCCTGAGCATGCAGCCCGAGCGGGAATTTCTCGTAGTTCGGATCGTGATACTCATTTTTGCGCACGACCTTGTGGTGCTCATGAAAATGAAAGGCCCAGAAGTTCTTCGGATCACGGCCCATGTCATGCAGCACATATTTGTGCATGACCCACTCCACGGCGTTTGCGGTCATCAGCCCCAACGGAATACCAATCATGATCCGACCTATCTCTAATGTGACAAGGCTTTTTATCACGACCAGGCAGTCACTGTCAGTGGCCGCACCAACACCCACACGACCGCAGCCTGCTGCATGCGCTAGACTTCGTACTTTCTGATTTTCGGAGCTCGGCCATGTCCGGCACGCTATTCATCATCGCCGCCGCTTCCGGTACTGGCAAAACCTCTCTGGTGAAAGCACTGGTGGCCGATGCCGATCGCCTCGGCGTGTCCGTGTCGCACACCACGCGTGGCGCTCGCCCCGGCGAAGTCGATGGCGTGAACTACCACTTCACCAGCCGCGAACAGTTCCTCGCCGAAGTCGCTGCCGGCCAGTTTCTCGAACACGCCGAAGTCTTTGGCAATCTCTACGGCACCTCGCGTACCTGGGTCGAGCAGCAGCTCGCCAACGATCACGATGTCATTCTGGAGATCGACTGGCAGGGCGCACAAATCGTCCGCGAGCTGATGCCGCAGGCGCTGTCGATCTTCATTTTGCCGCCGTCGCTGCCGGCTCTGGCCGAGCGCCTGAACGGACGCGGCACCGACAGCAACGAGGTCATCGCGCATCGTCTCAGCGAGGCCATCGCCGACATCACGCATTACAACGAGTTCGACTACCTTGTCATCAATGATGATTTTGCGACCGCACTGACTGATCTGCAGGCCATTGTCCGCGCCGCTCGCCAGTCACACCGGGCCCAGGCCGCACGCCAGGCTGAGCTGATCAAACGCCTGCTCACGGGCGGCTGAGCGTTAGTCATTGCGCTGAAGCGGGTCGTCGCGTAATATTCCGCCTCTTTTGTGATCGCTCCATCGGAGAGACATCGTGGCCCGTGTAACCGTCGAAGACTGCCTGACCAACCTGGATAACCGTTTCGAGCTCGTGCTGGTCGCCTCCAAGCGCGCTCGCCAACTCGCCACCGGCGGCAAAGAAGCCTTTCTGCCTTGGGAAAACGACAAGCCTACTGTCATGGCCTTGCGCGAAATCGCGGCCGGTCATGTCACGCGCGCCATCCTCACCGAAGTTCAGGAAGAAGAAGCCCTGCCTGACCTCAGCAACCTCGGTGATCTCGAATACCAGCCGCCTGTTGAACTCTAAGTCAGCAAACGCTAAACAATTTCGAGCAAAATTAGCCGCTTGTCTGCCTTGACGACGCGGCCTGCGAAGCCGGAGACTCAGACCATGAGCTCCGGCATCGACACCCTCTGTAAACGCCTATCCGATTACCTGACACCTGACCAAGTGGCGGATGTTCGTCGTGCCTATGTTTTCTCCGAGCAGGCCCATTCCGGCCAGTTCCGGCGCAATGGCGATCCCTATGTCACGCACCCGCTCGCGGTCGCGCACATCCTCTGCGACATGCACATGGATCATCAAAGCCTCATGGCCGCGATGCTGCACGATGTCATCGAAGACACCGGCGTTTCCAAGGAAACCCTGAGCACCGACTTCGGCTCGGATGTCGCCATGCTGGTCGATGGCGTCACCAAGCTCACGCAGGTGCACTTCACTTCCAAAGCCGAAGCCCAGGCCGAGAATTTTCGCAAGATGATTCTGGCGATGACGCAGGATGTGCGCGTGATCGTGGTCAAGCTCGCCGACCGCCTGCACAACATGCGCACGCTCGATGTGCTGACGCTGGAAAAGCGCAAGCGCGTGGCGCGCGAAACGTTGGAGATCTACGCGCCCATCGCCATGCGCCTGGGCATGAACGACATCCGCATCGAATACGAAGAGCTGGGCTTCCAGGCCATCTGGCCGATGCGCGCCGAACGCATTCGTGGCGCCGTGCTGGCCGCACGTGGCAATCGCAAGGAGATGGTGTTCACGCTGGAGGCCGCGCTGAGCGAGCGCCTGAGCAGCGAAGGCCTGACTGCACGTGTCGAAGGCCGCGAAAAGCATCTCTACAGCATCTACGAGAAAATGCGCGACAAGCGCCGCAGCTTCGCCGAGATCATGGATGTCTACGGCTTCCGCGTGGTCGTGGAAAATGTCGATGCCTGCTATCGCGCGCTGGGCATCGTGCACAACCTGTACAAGCCGATTCCGGGCAAGTTCAAAGACTACATCGCGATCCCGAAGACCAACGGCTACCAGTCGCTGCATACCGTGCTGAAAGGCCCGCGCGGCGTGCCGATCGAGGTGCAGATCCGCTCCGAGGCCATGGACGCGATGGCCAGCAATGGTATCGCAGCGCACTGGCTGTACAAGACCGACGGCTTCACCAACACCTCGCAGACCCGCGCCCGCGAATGGATGAAATCGCTGCTGGAACTGCAGCGCAACGCCGGCGATTCGCTGGAGTTCATCGAGAGCGTGAAGGTCGATCTGTTCCCGGACGAGGTCTATTTGTTCACGCCTAAGGGTCGCATCATGACCCTGCCGCGCGGCTCCACACCGGTCGATTTCGCCTACGCCGTGCATTCCGATGTGGGCGATACCTGTGTGGCCGCCCGCGTCGACAACCGTCTGGCGCCGATGAGCATGCCCCTGCTCACCGGCCAGACCGTGGAGATCGTTACCGCACCGGGTGCTCGCCCGAATCCGGGCTGGCTGGATTTCGTCGTCACCAGCCGCGCCCGCGCCAAGATTCGTCATTACCTGAAAGATCAGCAGGGCAGCGAATCCAAGGATCTGGGTCGGCGGTTGCTGGAAAAAGCGTTGTCGAACATTGGCAGCGGCATTGCCGTGCTGCCGGAGAAAGCCTTGCGCAAAGTGCTGCGCGAGCTCGGCATGAAGGAACTCGATGAGCTGCTGGAAAGTGTCGGCCTCGGCAATCAGGTGCCGCAGATTGTCGCGCGCCGTCTCGTGCCGGAAGAAGAAGGCATCATCGACAAGCTGCTGCACAAGCTCAACAGCACCGGCAAAAGCATCGCCATTCGCGGCACCGAAGGTCTGGTGGTGTCGTACGCGCGCTGTTGTCGCCCGCTACCCGGCGACGACATCATGGGTCACCTCAGCGCCGGCCGGGGCGTCGTCATTCATCGCCAGAAATGCCGCAACATCAATGCCGAGATGCGCGCCAGCCCGGACAAGTGCCTGCCGCTGCGCTGGTCGGAGAAAGTCGATCGTGAGTTCCAGAGCGAGCTGCGCATCGCTCTGGTCAATCAGCGCGGCCTGCTCGCCACCATCGCCAGCGTGGTCAACGACAGTAATGCCAACATCGAACACATCAGCATCGAAGAAAAAGGCTCGCACCACGGCGTCATGCAGCTCGGTCTGCTGGTGAAAGACCGTATCCATCTGGCGCAGATCATCAAGCGCATCCGTGTCCTGACCGGTGTCGACAAAGTCATTCGCGTCAAAGCCTGACGCTCACTCATCCATCTGCAAACAGGAGTTCTCATGAATCGTTCGATCATTTCCACCGCAGCAGCGCCCGCCGCCATCGGCACCTATTCGCAAGCCGTGAAAATTGGCAACACCATTTACCTGTCCGGCCAGATCGGTCTGGACCCGGCCAGCATGCAGATGGTGGATGGCATCGAGGCACAGATCGTGCGCGTCTTCGACAATCTCAAGGCCGTCTGCGACGCCAGCGGTGCCAGCCTCAACGACATCGTGAAACTAAACATCTTCCTGACCGATCTGGGCCACTTTGCCCTGGTCAACGAGATCATGGCGCGCTATTTCCAGCAGCCCTATCCGGCACGCGCCGCCATCGGCGTGGCAGCTCTGCCACGCGCGGCTTTGGTCGAGATGGATGGTGTCGTGGTGGTGCCGGGCTGAGCGCCCGGCACCTGCATCAAGATCAGGGATTCAGCAGCGGCACATCCACGGTGCCGCTGACGGTCACGGCAGGCACCAGCAGGTCACGCGAGATGCTGGTGAGATACTGCAGATGGTAGCCATAGACCAGCAGGCCCAGCTCTTCGCCATCCGCCAGCGCTTCGGCAATGCCGGTCATGCGCACGTCATGCGTACCCAGGCCACGCACCGGCGTCAGCTGATCATCCAGCAAGCGCGGAGCCGATGAGCCCTGGCGCGCACCCCAGCCAACGAAGACAGCAGCATCGCAGCCCTTGATCGGGAACTCGGCAGGCAACGGTGCCGATAGCGCACAGCCATCCATGGGGATGGGCAGCGCCAGCGTGATCTGCAACTGACCGATGCCAGCCACGGTACGGCGTGCCGCCGGCAGGCCGGCGAGCGGAATGAAGGTTGGCTGCAACAGGCTGCTCAGGCCGAGCACGCTGTTCGGCACCGGCAACGTGGTAGCCGGAATGGCGACAGCCTTGACCAGATTCTTGTTGTCGATCTGATCAAAATCGACCCACGCCGCCTGCTTGTCAGCCAATGACAGGCAAACCTTGGTCTGCAGCAGCGCCAGACGAGTCAGCGCGGCACCGCTGATTGCCTCGGCATTGGGCGGGCGCAGCTTTTCGTTGATGAACGCCAGCTGGGTATCGTCACGATTGGCCGTGCCGCAGTCCGACGAACCCGATGGCATCTGCAGTTCAGGCGTGCTCAGACCGGCAGCCTGCAGCTGTGTCGTGATCTGATTGATGCCCTCACCCAGCGGCCCTGCCTGACTCAGCAGAGTTTGCGTACCCGGCAGCAGATGCCCGGTTTCGTGCGTGAACAAACGCACATCGCCACCCAGCGCCCGGTAAGCCTTGAAGTTATCCCAGCCATCGTTGAAGTTGAACAGGGTATCGCGGATGCCTTGCGTGAACAGGATGCTGACCAGCTTCGGCTTCGTCGCCGGCACGTCATAGCCCAGCCCGCTGGACAGCGGTGCGCCAAGGAAGTCCATCGCGGTCTGTTCTGACGCCGGCTTGGCATCGGTGAAATAACGCACGCTGTGGTAGTAGAAGAATGGCAGTGCACCGGCATGAATGCTGTTGGTGGCCACGCCACGCACCAGCGTTTCCTTGATCACGGGATCGAGTCCGCCAATCAGCTTCTCGCTGGCGCCGGCCTCGCCACCGGCCGACAACAGCGCAACCCAGGCCGACTTCACGACATTGCCCGGATTCAGGCTGTAGCGCAGATCATGCGGCGTGATGTCCGGCGTCAGCACATCGAGACGATGCTTAGGGTCCATGTTGTGGATCAGCATCTGGTACATGCCGCCATAGCTGCCCCCCGTGGAGCCGGCCACGAGGTTGTAATCCACCTTGTCAGACGTGTCCTGCGCCAGATAGTCGAGATGCTTTTCGGCCCAGTCGAGGATTTGCAGCAGATCTTGGCCTTCGAAATTCGGGTCCATGACACGCACGGTACCGGTGCTTTCGCCAAAGCCGCGCTGATCGATGCTGATCACGGCATAGCCATTGCTCTGCAGGCGCTCCAGGAAGCTGCCGGCCGGATCAATGGTGCGCGAGCCGCCAAAACCGTGGCCATGCAGCATCAGCGGATTGCCGACGGTGCAATTGATGACCTTGGGCTCGATGACTTCAAAGCTGATGATCTTGCCACTGGCCGAGGTCAGCGTGACCTGATGATGACGGCCACCGCTGAGATTGGCCTTGCGTGCGCAGGATGCCTCATTGGTATTTTCGGCATTCTGTACGGTTCTGCCCGCGACTTTGAAACTGGGGATGCGCTCGCCCTCAATCGGATCTTCCGGATCTTCCGGATCTTCAGGCTCGTCCGTGATGTCCGGCCGTGGCCCTGGCTGGCTGGCATTGTCAGTGCCGCAAGCTGTCAGCGCCATGGCAACCAAAAGAGAAGAGAGCAGAAAACGCAAATGCATGAAATCCTCACAGGCCAGACATCGGCCTACACCGCAATGCGGCATGTTGTTTTTATGTAACCAGCATCTTACCGCAGCGAACAAAAATCAGCCATCTCTGAAATGTTAACAACCCTGCTTGGCCGCCAACACCTGCAAATAACCCGCCCGGAAGTCCGGATAGCGCAGGTCATAGCCACTGGCGCGCAAGCTGCTGTTGCTCAGGCGCTTGCCAAGGCTGGCGTCCGACCGGTTTTCAACCGGCAGTGGCGGGTAGCCAAGCTGCTCCGCCAGCCAACCCAGAACTTCATGCTGCGGCGTCGGCAGATCATCGACGCCAATATAAATGGCGCGCAATGGCTGACTGGCCAGCGCCAGCATCACTAGGTGCGCCAGAAAACCCGCCGCATCCTCGACATGAATGCGGTTGCTCCAGCTGGGCGGATACTGCTGTACCGGGCGACCACTGCTCGCCCAACGCAATAACCAATGCCTGCCAGGCCCGTACAGCCCGCCAAAGCGCACAATGCTGCACGGCCAACCGGCACTCTGCGCCACGGACTCGGCAGCCAGCAACTCATGCGCAGTGGCGCTAGCCGGCAACGCCGGCATATCGGCATCGACCCATTCGCCCTGCGACTGACCATAAACACTGGTCGATGACACCCAGAAGTGATGCGTCAGTGCCTGTCCGGCCAAAGCCTGCATGAGCTTGCGCGTACCTTCGACATAGACCCGACGATACGCCTCCACACCTGATTCGCCAGGACTCAACGCCGTCACCACGATATCCAGCGATGCCGGCAAAGCCGCCAGTGTCTGCGGCTGAGTCACATCGGCCACCAGACCATGCACGCCCGCCAGCACCTGACGCTGATCCGGCAAACTCCGCCGCAACGCCCAGACCTCATGGCCCTGAGCTGCCAGATCAACGGCCAGACGGCCGCCGACATCTCCCGCGCCGACGATTAAAATTCTTGCCATATAACTCCCAAAGCCATAGGTTCTGGCTACTGTTAGTGCGCAATGCAAAGACTGCCTGAAGAGGCGCCGGAAGGCGATGCATCATGACTTTGACTGAACTGCGTTATCTCGTCACGCTGGCTCAGGAGCGCCATTTTGGCCGTGCTGCCGAACGCTGCCATGTCGCCCAGCCAACGTTGTCTGTGGCCATCCGCAAGCTGGAAGAGTCGCTGAATCTGAGTATTTTCGAACGCCATCGCCACGGGGTGCTGGTCACGCCAGCCGGCGAAGCGGTGATTGCCCAAGCTCAGGTCGTGCTCAATGAGGCCGAAGCACTCACGCATCTCGCCAGCCAGGCCCGCGACGAGTTTGCCGAACCGCTGCGACTGGGCGCCATCTTCACGCTCGGACCTTACCTGTTCCCGCCGCTGATCCGCCAGCTCCGCGCCGGTGCCAGCCCGCTCAAGCTCTATCTGGAAGAAAACTATACGCATGTGCTCGATGAGCAACTGGCCAATGGTGATCTCGATGCCATTCTCGTCGCTTTCCCGTTCGAGCCGCCGGAAACCCGCGTGGTGCCGCTCTTTGAGGAGCCCTTCCGACTCCTGATCGGTGCTGAACATCCTTGGGCGAAACACCACAGCATTGCCAGCGCCGATGTCATCGGCAGCCCGCTGCTGATGCTCGGCGAAGGCCATTGCTTCCGCGATCAGGTGCTGGAAACCTGCCAGCTCGGCAGCCAAACCGGCAGTCTGCGCGCCGGCAGCTCGCTGATGACCTTGCGCCACATGGTCGCTAACGGTCTCGGCAGCACCTTCATTCCGGCCATAGCCGAGCCCTATCTGGTCGATGATGAAGTGATCGCCCGCCCCCTGAAGCCGGCACCAACACGCCAGATCGTGCTCGCCAGCCGCTATCGCTTCCCGCGTCGGCGCGCGCTCGATGCCTTGACGCTGGCATTACAGACGCTGCAGCTGCCCGGAGCCGTGCGCCTGTCATGACGGCATCCAGCGGCTTCCTGCACGGTTTCCCGATACGCCAGCTCAAAGGCGTGGGGCCGGCTCTCGCAGAGAGGCTCGGCAAACTCGGCATCCATAGCGTCGAAGACCTGCTCTTTCTGCTGCCGCGCCAGTACGAAGATCGCAGTCAGATCACGCCCTTTGGCGCGCTGATTCCGGGCATGACCACGCTCGCCGAGGGCGAGGTCAAGCTCGCCGATATCGCACTCGGACGCCGCCGCGCCTTGCTGGTACGTCTGCGCGATCACAGCGGCGGCCTGACCTTGCGCTTTTATCATTTCCGCCAGAGCCAGAAAGAAAGTTACAAGCCCGGCCTGCGTCTGCGCGTCTTCGGTGAGGTTCGCATGGGCCCGCTAGGGCCGGAAATGGTGCATCCCGAAGTCGAGCAGGTAAACACGGACAGCACTGCAGAAGAAACAGGCCTCACCGCCACGCTGACCCCGATCTATCCGCTGGTGGACGGCCTCAGCCAGCGCCGCCTGCGCGAACTGATGGCACGCGCTCTGCCATTGCTGGATCAGCCCGACGCGCTGATCGATGTCCTGCCCGCCCGCAGCACCGGCGGTTGGACACTGGCCGATGCCCTGCGCCATGTCCACGCACCACCACTGGATAGCGACCGTCGACGGCTCATCGCTGGCGAGCACCCTGCCCAGCAGCGACTGGCTTTTGAGGAGCTGGTCGCGCATCAGCTCAGCCTCTTGCAGCGCCGGCAATTGCAACGCCAGCTGCCGGCGCCGGTCTGCCGTGACAGTACCGGCCTGAGCACGACCTTTCTCGCCCAGCTGCCGTTTCAGCTCACCGAGGGCCAAACTCAGGTTCTCCGGGACATTCACGAGGATCTGCTGCGCCCTCTGCCCATGCTGCGGCTGGTCCAAGGGGATGTCGGCTCCGGCAAGACCGTAGTGGCGGCTCTGGCAGCCTGCCCGGCGCTGGCCTCGGGCTATCAGGTCGCTATCATGGCACCTACCGAAATTCTCGCCGAACAGCACCGGCAACGCTTCCAGAGCTGGTTCGAGCCGCTCGGCATTCGCGTCGGCTGGCTGGCCGGCAAGCTCGCCGGCAAGGCCCGCCAGCGCCAGCTCGACAGCATCGCCAGCGGCGAATGCCAGCTGCTCACCGGCACCCATGCGCTGTTTCAGGATAGCGTGCAATTCGCCCGCCTCGGCCTCGTCATCATCGATGAGCAGCACCGCTTCGGTGTCGAGCAACGGCTGGCACTGACCCGCAAAGGTCGGGCCACCGGCATGGCTCCACATCAGCTGATCATGACTGCCACGCCGATTCCGCGCACGCTGGCCATGAGCGCCTATGGCGACCTCGACACCTCCATCATTCACGGTCTGCCGCCGGGCCGGCAGCCTATCCAGACCGTGGTACTGCCCGCCAGCCGCCGCGATGATCTGATTGCCCGTATAGCGCATCATGTCGCCAGCGGCCAGCAGGTGTACTGGGTCTGCACGCTGATCGAAGACAGCGAACAAATTCAGGCACAAGCCGCCGAAGTCGCCACCGAGCTGCTGCGGGAGTCCTTGCCCGACCTGACCATAGGCCTGGTACACGGGCAGCTCAAGCCCGCAGAGAAAGCCGCCATCATGGCCGAATTTGCTGCTGGCCGGCTGGCCGTCCTGGTGGCGACCACCGTGATTGAGGTCGGCGTGGATGTGCCCAATGCCAGCCTCATGGTCATCGAGAATCCGGAGCGCCTTGGCTTGTCGCAGCTGCATCAGCTGCGCGGTCGTGTCGGACGAGGCCAGACCGCGAGCTTTTGCGTGCTGCTTTATCAGACGCCGCTGTCAGGACTGGGTCGCGAGCGTCTGCAAATTCTGCGTGACTCGCAGGATGGCTTTGTCATCGCCGAAAAAGATTTGAGTTTGCGTGGCCCCGGCGAGGTACTGGGCACCCGTCAGACCGGCGATGTCAGCTTCCGGATTGCCGACCTGCTGCGCGATCAGCATTTGCTGCCCGCTGCGCGACAGCTGGCCGAGCACATCAGCAAAGATCAGCCCCGCCACGATCACCCCTTGCTACAACGCTGGATTGCGCAACGTGATCACTATGCATCTGTGTAAACAGAATACCTACAGAATACGGTACAGTGACACTTCCCGTTCCGCGTAACGATTGGTAAATTGCTAATCGTACTTTTGTTCATTGGATGCTTCCATGTCCCTGATTCGCTGGAGTAGCACCGCTCTGCTCTGTCTCTGTGCAGGCATGTCGATTGCGCAGGCGGCCCCCAGCGTAAAAGGCGAGCGCACGTCTGTCTCTCTGGCTCAAACACGCATGGAAGCCTATCGCGGGTCGCCTGAGGCCCAGTACAACTTTGCCATCCTCTACTACAACGGCGAAGGCTTGATACGTAATCGCACGAAAGCCGCCGAATGGTTCACCAAGTCAGCCAAGCAAGGCCTGGATCGCGCCCAGTACAACCTCGGCGCACTGTACTTCAGCGGTCTCGGCGTCGAGCGTGATTACAAGGTCGCCAATACCTGGTTCCGTCTGGCGGCTGAACAGAACTACCCACCCGCGATCTATGCCCTGGGTATGTCCTACTATGAAGGCAAAGGCCTGCCGCAAGATCGTCGCAAGGCGGCCGAATTACTGACCCGTGCCGCCAAGCGCGGTTCCGCGCTGGCACAGAACAATCTCGGCCTGATGTACGACCAGGGCATTGGCATACCGCAAGACAAAGGCAAGGCGGCCGACTGGTATGAGGAAGCGGCCGATCAGGGCGTGGTCGAAGCCCAGTTCAATCTGGCGCAGATGTACTATGCCGGCGAAGGCGTACGGCAGAATCGTCGCAAGGCGGCACGCTGGTTCGAGCAGGCCGCCGACCAGGGCTACGCGAAAGCCATGTCACGGCTGGGTGACATGTATCTGACCGGGGATGGTGTGGAACAGGATGTTGATCGCGCACGCACGCTCTACAAGCAGTCGGGCGCCGCCGAACAACGCTGAACCGGCAGATAAAAAAATGCCGGTGAAGTCACCGGCATTCTCGTTCATCTCGTCTCAGGGCCCTCAGGCCAGAATGGCCGGCAGAGCCCGCGCCATCTCCGACTTCACTTTCATGTCACTGGCATAGCTGCCGGTCAGCGCGAAGCCGAGCAGATCGCCATTGGCAGCCCGGAAGCTCGCCTTCACATTGGCACCATCGGCCTCGATCTCCCACGCACCTTCCGTATTCGGCGCCACCGGCGACACCACGATCGGGCAGATCGGTGTCTTGATCTGCACCGGCATGGCCGGATAGTTCACCGGCGTGGCTTCGCCGGCCAGCGTCTTGGCCAGTGCACGTGCAGCAGCCATCAGAGGCAGCACATACATCAGCACCTTGCCGGAGACTTCCGCACAATCACCCAGCGCATAGATGTGCTCGTCGCTGGTACGCAGCAAGCGATCGGTGACGATGCCACGCGCCGTTTCCAGGCCCGCCGCCTGTGCCAGCGCGATACGCGGACGCAGGCCGATGGCCGACAGCACGATATCGGCCGCCACGGTCTTGCCATCCGACAACGACACCTGCACACCCTCGCCCGCCAGATCGACGGCCGTGACGCCGGCAAAGTGGAAGTTCACGCCCAGCGAACGCAAGCCATCCGCCACCGCTGCCGAGGCGCGTTCGGGCAACAGCGTTGGCAATGGCCGGCCCATGGGCTCGACCAATTCCACATCAAAACCGCTGGCCGACAGGTCATTGGCAAATTCGCAACCAATCAGACCGCCACCAATGATGAGCACGCGCTTGCCGCTGTCGCCAATGGCGGCGCGGAAACGGGCGTAGTCTTCCAGATCATTGACCGTGTAAACACGATTGCCACCGTTACCACCGAGTGGCGGACGGAACACATCGGCACCAACAGCCAGCACGAGGTCGCCGTAAGCCAGCGTTTCGCTGCTGCCATCGGCCGCTTGCACGGTCAGTGTCTGCGCCGAGCGATCAATCGCGGTGACGGCGACATGCGAATGCACGGTCGCCTTCAGCTGCGTCGCCATGTCCGTGGCCGAGGCCATGGCAATGGCATCGGCGGTCTTGCCCTTGCTCAGTCCGTTCGACAGCATGGGCTTGGAGTAGCTGCGCCCATCATCCTGCGAAATCAGCACGAGCTCGCGCTCGGCATTGAGCTTGCGGTATTCGCGGGCCAGCGTATAACCCGCCAGACCCGTACCCAGGATGATTAACGGGCGCATCACTCAGATCTCCACCATTTCAAAATCGTCTTTGCCGACGCCGCAATCCGGGCACAGCCAGTCGGCCGGAATGTCATTCCACGAGGTGCCGGCAGGAACGCCGTCCCACGGCATGCCAACGGCTTCGTCATAGATGAAACCACATACGATGCATTGCCACTTCTTCATGATTTACCCCTGATTCATCAAATTCGATTCGGATTCTGTAATCGACGCATAAGGTACGCGTGCCCACTGACACATGCAATTCGGCGCGCATCTTACATCAAACCGTTACATCAAACACTGTCAGGCTTGGACCGCTGCCAGCACCTGCTTGTAGTGGTTGGCGTGACGCTCTTCAACCTTGGCCAGAGCCGCAAAACGCTTTTCCGCTTTCAACAGCGCCTGCTGGAACCACTGCGCATGCTCCTGCGATTCGGCGATCTGCTCGCTGAACTCCTGGATGGCATCGGCATTGTTTTCCGCCACCGCCGTTTCGCGGAACTTCGGGTACATCTCGGTGTACTCGTAGGTCTCGCCGGCAATCGCCGTCTCCAGCATGTTGGCCGGCGTCAGGGTTTCCTTCGGGTACAGGATGTCCAGGTGGCCGAAAGCATGCTGAATTTCCTGCTTGGCGGTCTCTTCAAATGCCGCTGCGGTGGCTTCATCACCCATCGCACGCGCGACCTTGGCAAAGTAGCTGTACTTCATGAAGGCCATGGACTCGCCAGCAAAGGCGGCTTCGAGGTTCTTGCCAGTCACCGTGACATTGATTTTCATCGTTGTTGCTCCTCAGTGTTGAAAGGTTCGAGTCAGACTTGCTGCTCGGGACAAGTGAACTCTAGCGGCATGACCACAAGCTTTCTAATGGATTGTCTTGCATACCTCTATAGTTAAATACTATTGATAAGGAGAGCCTGAGCTTGCTTACTCTGCAACACGACGGCATGCTCGCGCCATCATGCAAAAACACCTATCCGATTGGCGACCACCCGCGTGCTGGCACCCTGCCGCGAGGCATTGGCAACTGACTCCGCCTACATCCTGGCGCACCTGGCTGCATGAACCGGGGTCGCTGACCGCTCGGCTCCAGCACAAAGCACAGGGGCATCTGCGTGTGCGCGTGCTGCATGAGGGCTGGGCGGTGCCGCATCGCGAAGAACGCCGGCAGCTGGGTCTAAAGGCCGGCCAATATGCCTGGATACGGGAAGTGCAGCTGCTCAATCGCGACACGCTCTGGGTGCAGGCGCGCTCGATTCTGCCGCGCAGCAGCCTGACCGGCATGGGCCGTCGCCTGACCCGGCTCGGCAATCAGTCGCTGGGCAGCGTGCTGTTTCGCAATCCGGCGCTGGTGCGTGGTGAAATCGCCTGCGCCCGGATAGAGTTGGACAACGGGCCGTGCTGGGCGCGCCGCTCGCGGCTCACTCTGCATGGCCACCCCGTACTGGTCGCCGAGGCATTCATGCCGGCCCTGCTCAACTAAAACGTCACGAGATCGCCTCTCTATGGCCACGCTGAAAGATCGTCTGCCCGACTTCATCGGCCTCATGCGCCTGGATCGCCCCATCGGCATCTGGCTTTTGCTGTGGCCAACCTGGTGGGCCGTGTGGGTCGCCGGCGATGGTCATCCGAGCGCGCAGATCGTGCTGATTTTCACGCTGGGCGTGGTGCTCATGCGCTCGGCCGGCTGCGTCATTAACGACTATGCCGACCGGCACTGGGATGGCGAAGTGTCGCGCACCGCCGAGCGACCGCTGGTCACCGGCCGTATCAGTGCGAACGAAGCGCTGGCGCTGTTCGCCCTGCTCATCGCCGCCAGCGCCTCGCTGCTGCTCTGGCTCAATCGCGACACCTTCTATTGGTCATTCGGCGCGCTCGCGCTGGCCACGCTCTACCCGTTCATGAAGCGCTACACCTATCTGCCGCAAGTCGTGCTCGGCGCGGCCTTCTCCTGGGCCATCCCCATGGCTTTCGTGGCCCAGGGCAAATCGCCGGACGCCCTGTGCTGGCTGCTCTACAGCGCCAATCTGGCGTGGACGGTGGCCTACGACACGCAGTACGCCATGTGCGATCGCGACGACGACCTCAAGGCCGGCATCAAATCCACCGCCATCCTGTTTGGCGAACTCGATCTGTTCATGGTGGCGATGCTGCAAGGCCTGTTTCTGCTCGGGCTGGTCTTCATCGGCGAGCAGCTGGATCTGGGCTGGCCGTGGCATGCCGGACTGGGTATCACTGCCGTTTTATTCACGTTACAGGCATGGCGAACCCGCCAGCGCGAGCCGGCAGCCTGCCTGGAGGCCTTCAAAAGCAATCATGTAGTGGGTTTGGTCGTGTTTATCGCGCTGTTGGGCGGATGGCTTTTTCGCTCGACGACATGAAATAGTAATATTTCCGTCACGAAACCTGCGTGTAATGCGAGTGTCACTTCGCTCACGGTAAACCGGCACATGAAAAACGAACGCATTTTAATCGTCGACGATGAAGCGGCCATCCGCGAGATGATCTCGATCGCGCTGGATCTGGCCGGCTTCGACTGCATCGAGGCCGAAGACGCCCTGCAGGCGCACCATCTCGTGGTCGATGAGCGCCCAGCGCTGATCCTGCTCGACTGGATGCTGCCCGGCATGACCGGCATCGAACTGGCGCGACGCCTCAAGCGCGACGAGAACACCAGCGAAATCCCCATCATCATGCTCACCGCGCGCGGCGAGGAAGATAACAAGATTCAAGGCCTGGACGCCGGCGCCGATGACTACATCACCAAGCCCTTCTCGACACGCGAGCTGATCTCACGCATCAAGGCCGTCCTGCGCCGCTCCAGCGCGCTCAATCAGGAAAAGTCCATCGAGGTCGAAGGCCTCAAGCTCGATCCGGTCAGCCATCGCATCACCGCGCACGACAAGCCGGTGGAAATGGGCCCAACCGAATATCGCCTGCTCGCCTTCTTCATGAGCCACCCCGAGCGCGCCTACACGCGCACGCAGATGCTCGATCAGGTCTGGGGCGGCAATGTTTATGTTGAAGATCGCACGATTGATGTGCACATCCGCCGTCTGCGCAAAGCACTGGAGCCGTTCAACTTCGACCGCTTCATCCAGACCGTGCGCGGCACCGGCTACCGCTTCTCGACACAGGTCGAGGATCGTGCGGAGACGCCGTGAAGCATCGCCTGCCGGAGCGCGAGCTTAGCGAACTGACACTAGCATTGATTGTGGCTGGCCTGATCGGCTGGCTTCTGGGCATTGCCGGCTGGACAGTAGCGGCGGTATTGACCTTTCACCTCTGGCGCTCGCTCCGCGACCTGGAGCGCCTGCGCGCCTGGCTGAAGAACACCGAGCAGGATGTGCCGGACAGCAACGGCAGCTGGGATGAGGTGTTCCAGAGCATCTATCAATTGCGTCGCGACGAGCGCCGCTCGCGTGACAGCCTGCTCAATATCATCGAACGTGCCCGCGCCTCGGTATCGGCGCTGGAAGAGGCCGTCACGCTGATCGACAGCGATGGCAATCTGGAGTGGTGGAATCCGGCCGCTCAGGCGCTGCTCGGCATACGGCCACGCGATCTCGGCCAGCCCATTCTCAACCTGATCCGTACCCCCGGCTTCAACCGCTACTTTCAGCACGGCCCCTACGAAGACGGTCTGAAAATGCCCTCGCCGCGCTTCCCCGGCCAGCATCTGCAATTCGAGATCACCCGCTTCGGCGACAACGACCGCCTGATGATCGTCTACGACATCACCCGCCTGCATAACCTCGAACAGATGCGCAAAGACTTCGTCGCCAATGTCTCGCACGAGCTGCGCACACCGCTGACCGTGCTCAGCGGCTATCTGGAAACGCTGAACGAACAGGTCGATGACTTCGCGCCACGCTGGGCGCGCGCGCTGACACAAATGCAGCAGCAGGCCACGCGCATGAACAATCTAGTCAATGACCTGCTCATGCTGTCGCGCCTGGAAAGCCAGCCGGATGATCGTGAACCAAATGTGGTCGATGTGCCGCGCTTGCTCCGGCAAATCCATCTTGACGCCGACGCCATGGCCAGACCCAAAGGCCAGAGTGTGACGCTGGAAGTGGAAGAAAGCCTCAACCTGCTTGGCTACGAAGCCGATCTGCGCTCGGCATTCTCCAACCTCATGACCAATGCCGTGAAATACACGCCCGACAACGGCCTGATTCATGTGCGCTGGTGGTCAGACAGCCAGGGCGCCTATTTCCGTGTCAGCGACAACGGCATCGGGATCGATCCCATCCATATTCCGCGCCTGACCGAGCGTTTCTATCGCGCCGACGCCGCGCGCAGCTCTGCCACTGGTGGCACCGGCCTCGGTCTGGCCATCGTCAAGCATGTACTCATGCAACATAAAGCCCAGCTCGACATCCATTCCGATCTGGGCAAGGGCTCGCGGTTTACCTGCACCTTCCCGCCCAGCGTCGTGGCATCGTGATGCAGGCATGAAAAAGCCGGCTCAAGGCCGGCTTTTTCACTGCTGGAACGACTGACGGGGCATCAGTCTTCCAGCTTCTTCTGCACCTGCTCATAACTGCTGTGACGCACATCCGCACCCTTGACCAGGAAAATCAGCTGCTCGGAAATGTTGCGTGCGTGATCGCCGATACGCTCCAGCGAGCGCAGCACGCCCATGACATTGAGCACGCGTGAAATGGCGCGCGGATCTTCCATCATGTAGGTGACCAGCGCACGCGTGGCGGTCTTGTACTCCATGTCGATTTCGGCATCGGCCTGCATGACCTTGAACGCCTGATTGGCATCGAAGTGCGCGAAGGCATCGAGCGCTTCATGAATCATCAGACGTACTTGGTTACCGATGTGACGGCACTCCAGGTAGCCACGCGGAGACTCGCCCTCTTCGCACAGCGACAGCGCCGCCCGCGCAATCTTGGCGGCTTCATCGCCCATACGCTCCAGGTCGGTAATGGACTTGCCGATGGCGATGATCATGCGCAGGTCAGACGCGGCCGGCTGGCGACGCGCGAGGATGCGGATAATCTCTTCGTCGATGCCCGACTCCATCTGGTTGATGCGACGGTCGTTGTCCTGCACCGAGGCCGCCAGCGCCGAATCGGCATCCAGCAACGCATTGATGCTGTCCGTCACCTGCTTTTCAACCAGGCCACCCATGGCCAGGAAATGGGTACGGACTTCTTCCAGCTCAGCGTTGTACTGACCGGAAATGTGGTGAGCGTAATCTTTGCTTTTCATGGGTTCAGCTCCGCCTCATTAACCGTATCGGCCAGTAATGTAGTCTTCAGTCTGCTTGTTTTTCGGGTTGGTGAACAAGGTGTCAGTGTCACCGTATTCAACCATCTTGCCGAGGTACATGAACGCCGTGTAGTCAGACACGCGCGCGGCCTGCTGCATGTTGTGGGTCACGATGAGAATGGTGAAGCGCTCGCGCAGATCATTGATCAGCTCTTCCACTTTCAGCGTGGAGATCGGGTCGAGCGCCGAGCAGGGCTCGTCGAGCAGCAGCACTTCCGGCTCCACGGCAATGGCACGCGCAATCACCAGACGCTGCTGCTGACCACCAGAAAGCCCCAATGCCGAATCATGCAGACGATCCTTGACCTCATCCCAGAGCGCGGCGCCCTTGAGCGACTCTTCGACGACCTCATCGAGTACGCGCTTGTTGTTCTGGCCTTGCAGGCGCAGACCGTAGGCCACGTTCTCGTAGATCGTCTTCGGAAACGGGTTGGCCTTCTGGAAAACCATACCGACGCGACGACGCAGGTCGGTGATATCGACCGAGCGATCAAAGATGTTCTGCTGATCGAGCAAAATTTCGCCTTCGATACGGCAGCCATCAACCAGATCATTCATGCGGTTGAAGGTGCGCAGCAAGGTTGATTTGCCGCAGCCCGACGGACCGATGAAGGCGGTAACGCGCTTCTTGGGAATGTGCAGATTGACGTCGAACAACGCCTGCTTCTGACCGTAAAACAGGTTCAGGTGGCGAGTTTCGACACAGGTCTCTTCACCCGACAGATTCAGGTTGCGACTGGTGCGGCCCATCGCGCCTTCATCGTTGCCGGTCATGTTGTAACCTGAACTTGCAGTTACCGGAGTGTCATTGCTCATTGGCTTGTCCATATCAAAACTCATCATTAGTTTTCCAGGGCTTTGTACTTTTCACGCAAACGGTTGCGCAGGCTGATAGCCGACAGGTTCAGCGCCACCACCACGGTGACCAGCAGGAATGCCGTGGCATAGACCAGCGGACGCGCCGCTTCAACATTCGGACTCTGGAAGCCGACATCATAAATGTGGAAGCCCAAGTGCATGAATTTGCGCTCAAGGTGCAGGAACGGGGCATTCATGTCCAGCGGCAGCGTTGGCGCCAGCTTGACTACGCCAACCAGCATCAAGGGCGCCACTTCGCCGGCAGCACGCGCAATGGCCAGAATCACACCGGTCAGAATCGACGGCGTGGCCATCGGCAGAATCACGCGCCAGAGCGTCTCGGCCTTGGTGGCTCCGAGCGCCAGCGAACCTTCCTTGAGCGCACGCGGAATACGCGACAGGCCTTCTTCGGTAGACACGATCACCACCGGCAATGTCAGCAGCGCCAGCGTGATGGAGGCCCAGAGCAGGCCCGGCGTGCCGAAGACCGGAGCAGGAGCCGCTTCCGGATAGAACAGCTGGTCAATATTGCCGCCGAGGAAATAGACAAAGAAGCCCAGACCAAACACGCCATACACAATCGATGGCACGCCGGCGAGGTTGTTGACCGAAATACGCACGATCTGGGTAACAGCGCCTTGGCTGGCATATTCACGCAGGTAGATGGCCGCGATCACGCCCAGCGGCGTCACCAGAATGGTCATCAGCAACACCATCAGAACCGTACCGAAAATAGCCGGAAAGATGCCGCCCTCGGTATTGGCTTCACGGGGGTCGCCGGCCAGGAAGTGCCAGAGATTTTTGCCATAGTGGCCAACCTTCTGAATCACGTTCATGTCGTTGGGCAAGGTGGCGGCAACAATCTTGTTGAGCGGAATCACGACCTCGTTGCCCTGCACAGTAACAAACGTGGCACTGTCGCGGGCACCCTGCGCCTTGAGCGTATCCAGACCCTCAGCCAGCTTGGCATAACGCGTGTTCAGCGCGTCACGATCAGCATTGATGCGTGCCTGCTCGCTATCGGTCAATTCGTTTTTGAGCTGCAGGCGCTTCTCTTCAAGACGCAGCGATTCCAGCGCAAAGTTGATTTGGCCGATCTCACCCTTTTCGATGGATGTGGTCTCGGCGATCAGGTCATTGCTGCGATCCAGCCGGTCCTGCAAGGCTGCCCAGGCTGTCTTGCCTTCGGCAACCACCGTACCGTTCTCGCTCACCGACTTCAGACGACCATAAAAAGTGCCCCACTCGAAGCGCTCCAGCGCCACGATATCGGCCGGATAATCGATCTTGCTCAGGGTGTCGGCGAAGACCCAGCGGAAATCCGGCTGGCCCTGATCACGATTGCCCTGCTTGATCGACAGGCGCTCCACGGCCACGATGCCCGCCGGCACTTCAATGCCGGACTCGCCGAGACGCTTAGCCGTATCGGTCTTGCTGTCATAGATTTCGCCCAGCACCATCTCGACCTGAGCGCTGCCCGGCGCGATGTACTGCGCTTGCATCACATCGGCCGGCCAGAAGAAGCCGAGGCCGCGCACGGCAATCAAGCCGAGCACGCCTAATACCATGATCAAACTGATGGCGACCGTCCCGGCATTGAGCCAGACATAGGCTTCGCCGGACTTGAAGTAATCACGTGCTTTCATGAGTCAATCCACTTCCCTTACAGAGAGCCGTATTTCTTGCGCAGACGATTGCGCACCACTTCGGCGGCGGTATTCAGCACAAAGGTGATGACGAAGAGCACAAAGGCCGACAGGAACAAGACACGGAAGTGCGTCGAGGCCACCTCAGCTTCGCCCATTTCCACGGCCACATTCGCCGACAGCGTGCGCATGCCCTCGAAGATGTTCCAGTCCATCACGGCCGTGTTGCCGGTCGCCATCAGCACGATCATGGTTTCACCAATCGCGCGGCCAAGACCGATCATCACGGCCGAGAAAATGCCGGGCGATGCCGTTGGCAGTACCACACGCGTCAGCGTCTGCCATTGCGTGGCACCGAGCGCCAGAGAACCGTTCGTGAGGTGGCGGGGCACGGCGAACAGAGCATCTTCAGCAATCGAGTAGATGCTCGGAATGACCGCAAAGCCCATGGTCAGGCCCACGATGAGGGCATTGCGCTGATCGAAGTTGAGACCGGTTTCCGACTCCAGCCAGAGCCGCACATCGCCACCAAAGAACGCCACTTCGATCGGCTGCGACATGGCAAAGGAGAACCAGCCAATGAGCAGGATCGGCGCGATCAGCAGAATCGGCGCCCAGCCATCGGCCACGGAGCGCTTCTCCAGCGGCAGACGCGACCAGAGCATGCCAACCAGCAAGATGCCGATCGGCGTGAGGATGAGCAGGCTGAAAATACCCGGCAGATTAGCCTCGATGGTCGGTGCCAGCCAGAGGCCGGCGAGAAAGCCGAGAATCACGGTTGGCAGCGCGCCCATCAGCTCGATGGTCGGCTTGACCTTTCGACGCAATGCCGGCGCCATGAACATGGAGGTGTACATGGCACCGAAGATGGCCAGCGGGGCGGCCAGCGCCATAGCATAGAACGCCGCCTTCAGCGTGCCGAAGGTCAGCGGCATCAGCGACAGCTTGCCTTCGAAATCGATGTTGCCCGACGATGACTGCCAGGTGTAGTCCGGCTCCGGATAAGACTCGTACCAGACCTTGCGCCACAGCGAGGTCATGGACACATCCGGATGTTCGGCCGCGAGATTCCAGAAGCTGTAGGCATCATCAGACTGCACGAGAATGCCGTGCGAACGCGGCGACACGGATACCGTGCGAATCGGCGTTGTCGACACCTGCTGCTGGCTGAGCAGGCGCTCGGAGGTCGTGTAGTAATACGACATCACGCCATTCTGGTCGCCTGCCACAAAACCCTTGCGACCCGGCTCGCCTGTCAAGGCCGTAATCGCGGCATCACCCAGTTTCACGCCACGAATCTTGTGCAGCTCGAACTTCTCGCCTTCAGCCGTTTCCTTGCGAACCTGAAACCACTGGCTGACCTGGCCATGATTGTCGCCAATGATCAGCGAGATGTTGCCCTGCAGCGCAGTGACAGCGGTCACCTGCAGACCCGGCTCGGTGACCATCAGCTCCTGATTCAGCGTCGGCTCACCGCGTAGGCTGTACACCGCCAGCTTGTTGCGATCATGAAAAACATAGCCCCAGACGCCGTCCTGGCCGAGCACGATATCGGTAATATCGCCGCCGCTGTAGGGCAGCTGGATACGCTCGGACTGGGTCAGTGTCGGTGCTGTCGGCTCGGCATCATCGCCGCCCAGAGTCAGGCCTTCCGACTGCTCGCCGCCACTGAAGTCGAAGCTGACACGCTCCAGACCCTGCGATGTTTCGGCAAGCACGGTCAATGTGCTGTCGTCGCCACGTACATAGAACTGCGTCAGCGGACGACCGTCGGCATTGATGAGAACGGCCGTTTCACCATAAGGGAATGCCAGACTGGCGGTCACCGAGCGCTGGTTGTTTTCACCAAAGCGCGACAGGTAATCCGGTTTTGCCACCAGCAACCGGCCATTCGACAAGCCGAAGCCGATCAGGCCGGAAAGCACCGAGCCTTTGTGGATGGCAGCCACCGTCACACCTGCCGGCAGGGGCAGGCTGTGCCGTGAAACCAGTGCGCCGGTCTTGGCTGCGATGACATCGTAATGGCCATCCGCCTGAATACGGATGCCGGTTTCGTTGTACTCGTCAGCATCAAGATACAGCGACGGTACTGTCGTTGCCTGCGACGTGCCCTTGGACAGCTCGCTGCCTTTCAGCAGTGGCCAGACTTCAAACAGCAGGTAAAAGAAAATCAGGACGATGGACAGGATTACAGTAACGCCACCCATGCCAATCGTGAAATTCGCCAGCTTGTCCTTGAAGCGGCGCTTGCGCTGCATCAGGAGTCTGTTCTGAGTGGTGGCTGAAGCCGCAGGTGTTTTATCCATCACACAAACCTTAATGACCATGTTGAGTTCAACGCTGCAAAAGTCAGTCGCTCACGACTGACTTTTGGCTTCTTCACGGCGCAACAAAGGGGGCATCTAGCCCCCTTTGTTTTTCATCCTGCAATCCGGATCAGAGACCCAGTTGCTTGCGCACTTTCTCAGCCTGCTTGGCCGGGAGCGGAATGTAGCCATCCTTTTCCACAACCATCTGACCCTGCTTGGACAGCACCAGCTTGAGGAATTCAGCTTCCAGCGGCGGCAGCGGCTTGTTCGGAGCTTTGTTCACATACACGTAGAGATAGCGAGCCAGCGGATAGTTGCCGCTGAGTGCGTTCTTTTCGTTGGCATCGTAAATTTCGCCATCCTTGCCCTGCAGCGGCACGGCACGCACACCCGATGTCTTATAGCCGATACCGGAGTAACCCACGCCGTTGATGGAGCCGGAGACCGACTGCACAACAGAGGCCGAACCCGGCTGCTCATTTACGTTGGTCTTGAAGTCGCCCTTGCACAGGGCGGTTTCCTTGAAGTAGCCGTAGGTGCCAGACACCGAGTTACGACCATAGATCTGCATGTCTCGAGCGCCCCAGGCGCCGGTCATGCCGAGATCGCCCCATTTGTTCACCGATTTGCTCAGACCGCACTTGCGTGTGGACGAGAACACGGCATCCACTTGCGGCATGGTCATGGACTTGATGGGGTTGTCCTTGTGCACATAAACAGCCAGGGCATCGATGGCGACCGGAACGGCCGTCGGCTTGTAGCCCTTGGCAGCTTCAAAGGCCTGAATTTCGTTGCCTTTCATCATGCGCGACATCGGGCCGAAGTTGGCGGTGCTCTGCGTCATGGCGGGCGGCGCGGTCGAAGAGCCCGCACCTTGAATCTGGATATTGATGTTCGGATACATCTTCTTGAAATCTTCAGCCCACAGGGTCATCAGATTGTTCAGAGTGTCCGAACCGATACTGGTCAGGTTGCCGGACACGCCGGAAGCCTTGGCATACACTGGCAGCTTGGCATCAACAGCCGCTTGCGCCGACAGGGTCAGGCCCAGGCCCAAGGCTGCAATCAGGGTCTTCACTTTCATTTTGCACACTCCGCAAAGGGGGTTGATTTGCTACGTGGCGAATAATGAAGGCCAATTATGACCATAACATGACAATTTGTTGGCACCCTGTCCTGCCGTTTGTCGTCATTTCGTCATAAACATGCGCCAGTCTGTTTTGGTGGTGACCCCCCCCCCTTTCAAGACTGGAGATACATTATGTTGCGTACATTGGTGATGGCAACCTCGCTGGCGCTGATCTCGCTGTCTGCTCTGGCAGACGTAAAATTCAACAAGGCCGGCTTCGAAACTCATGTTCAGGATGGCCGCTTGTGGGTATTCAAAGCCGATTCGGCAGAACTGGCGGCATTCAAGGCTCAGGGCGAGCCTGCCATTTTTGTATCCCGCATTGGTGATGGCCCGGAAGGCATGACCTTGCGTGGCAACAATAATGATGTGCTGGAAGCGTACATCAACAGCAAATAACACGGGCTGATGTCCTCATAAAGGGCGGCCTTCAGGCTGCTCTTTATGAGGACATCAAACGCGCGTCAGTCGCGCGTACTGGGCGACCAGCCATTTGCTGCCGAGATCAGCAAAATTGACCTGGATGCGGGCATTCGGGCCATTGCCCTCGAACGCCAGAATCACACCCTCGCCAAAGCGCGGATGCGCCACGCGCTGACCCAGGCCCCAGCTGCCGTCGCCGGTAGCATCGCCACCCAGCGATGACTGCTTCAGATTCACCGGCAAGGCGCTGTTGGGTACGCTGCTGCCACCGCGATAGCTCATCGCCGTCGGTGCCGATTTCACACGCACCGGTTCCAGCAAGATTTCCGGCATTTCGCGCAGAAAGCGCGACGGCACATGATGATTTTCGCTGCCGTAAAGCCGGCGCACTTCGGCATAGGTGATGTAGAGCTCACGCATGGCACGGGTGATGCCGACATAGCAGAGCCGGCGCTCCTCTTCGATGTTGCCGTCCTTCAGCGCCATCTCGTGCGGAAACAGACCTTCCTCGAAGCCAGCCAGAAACACGATGGGGAACTCCAGACCCTTGGCAGCATGCAGCGTCATCAGCTGCACGGCATCCTCGAACTCACCGGCCTGCTGCTCACCGGCCTCCAGCGCGGCATGATCGAGAAAGGCTGCGAGGGCGGACGGCGCTTCGTCGTCCTCGACCTCGAACTCGCGGGCGGCCGAGATCAGCTCGCGCAAGTTCTCCACCCGCGCCTGGCCCTTTTCGCCCTTCTCTTTCTGATGATGCAAAACCAGCCCGCTCTGCTCGATGACGGCCTCGATCAGCTCGCCGAGCGGAACCTCGCGCGTGTTCACATCCAGCGTCTCGATCAGCTGCAGAAAGGCCGCAAGCTTGCCGCTGGCCAGCGTCGGCAACAGCTTGCCCTTGAGCACGGCCTCGGCGGCGGCCCAGAGGCTGATCTTCTCTTCACGCGTGACCTGACGCAGCAGCTCCAGCGTCTTGTCGCCGATGCCGCGTGTGGGTGTGTTGACCACGCGCTCGAAAGCGGTGTCGTCGTCACGCTGTTGCAGCAGGCGCAGATAGCCCACGGCGTTCTTGATTTCGGCGCGCTCGAAGAAGCGCAGACCGCCATAGATGCGATACGGAATCTGCGCGCGCAGCAGCGCCTCTTCGAGCACACGCGACTGCGCGTTGGAGCGATACAGAATCGCCATGTCGCACCGTGCCGTACCGGCGCGGAAGCGGTCATCGAGCGTGCGTGCGATGTAATGCGCCTCGTCGAGATCATTGAAGGCGGCATAGACCCGGATCGGGTCGCCATTCGGGCGCTCCGTCCACAAGTTCTTGCCGAGGCGGTCACCATTGTTGGCGATGACCGCGTTGGCCGCCTGCAGAATGGCCGAGGTCGAGCGGTAGTTCTGCTCCAAGCGAATCAGCTCGGCATCGGCATAGTCGCGCTGGAAGGTGCGGATGTTCTCGATGCAGGCACCGCGCCAGCCGTAAATGCTCTGGTCATCGTCACCCACGGCCGTGAGCATGCCGTGGTCGCCGGCGAGCATGCGCAGCCAGGCGTACTGGATCTTGTTGGTGTCCTGGAACTCATCGACCAGAATCATGCGAAAGCGCGTCTGGTAGTGTTTGAGCAGGTCGGGATGGTTCAGCCACAGCTCATGACTGCGCAGCAGAATCTCGGCAAAGTCGATCAGCCCGCTGCGCTGGCACACCTCTTCATAGGCGCTGTAGATACGCAGCTGCGTGCCGGTATAGAGATCGCCATTCGGCTGGATATGCTGCGGCCGCCGCCCCTCTTCCTTGTTGCCGTTGATGAAGCTCGCCGCCTGTCGCGCCGGCCACTTTTCTTCATCCAGCTGCAAGTCCTTGAGCACGCGCTTGATGACACGCTGCTGATCGTCGCCATCGAGAATCTGGAAAGTTTGCGGCAGCCCGGCTTCCTTGAAATGAGCGCGCAGGAAGCGATGGGCAAGACCGTGAAACGTGCCGATCCATAACGGCTGCGTGGCGATACCGAGCTGCTGCTCCAGACGCGCGCGCATCTCGTGCGCCGCCTTGTTGGTAAACGTCACCGCCAGCACGGCAAACGGCGAGATGCCGAAGTTCTGGCAAAAGTGCGTGATGCGCGAGGTCAGCACTCGCGTCTTGCCCGAGCCGGCGCCAGCAAGCACCAGAAGATGTTGGCTGTCACAGGTGACGGCGTCGTGTTGGGCCGCGTTAAGCCCTTTCAGTAATTCAGTGTCATTCATGGCGGCTATTGTAGACCACCGACCGCATGGCGTTTTCGCTGACGCAGGCAAATGTTATGGTAGCGAACATGACACGGACGGCCGGGAGTACACCGGCCTCTGTTTGAGGGATAGCTTCATGACCGATACGGCCCCTGCCGCAGAGACGCGCGACGATCGTCCGGATAACGCCACGACGATCAATCCGGAGCTGCTGAGTGAGCGCGAACGGGCACGTCTCGCCGCCCGCGAGGCCCAGCAGCTGCGCGAGCTGCAATACATTCAGCTGCGTCAGGTCCAGCAGCAGCTGCCACGATTTCTGGTCATCTCGGCGCTATCGGTGGTCGCAGCCGCCTGGCTGTTCTGGGACTGGCCCTACGCCAGCAATCGTACCATCCTGATCTGGGCCGGCACGTTCCTGCTCTTTCTCATGGTGCGCGGCCTGCTGGTCTGGTGGTACGGCCGCCGCGTCGCGCAGAACCTCAACACACTGGGCAGGATCATCACCGCTACCGCCGTCATGACGGCAGCGTTCTGGGTTTATGCCATCATTGATTTCAATCCGCGCATCTTTCCGAATAGCGACTATCTGGCGGATGTCGCCAATCGTCAGGTGCTGCTGGCGGCGCTGCTGGCAGCGCAGGGCATTGCCGCGCTGACCGCCTATGCCGGCTATCTGCGCGCCTTCATCGGCTTCACCGTGATTACCTTCATCCCCTCGCTGATTCATCTGATTTTGCATCCGAGCTCGACCAATCTGACGGTGGCCAGTATCGGTGCGATCTGGTGGGGCTTTCTGATTCTCAGCGCGCGCTATCTGAACCGTATGGTTCTGGGCAGCCTGCGCCTGCGCATCGACAACGAGAAGCTGATCCGGCATTTGCGTGATACTCAGTACGACACACTGAACTCGAACCAGCAGCTCGCCATCGAAGTGAAGACACGCACGCTCGCCGAACGCCAGTTGCATCAGCTCAACAACGAGCTGGAAGCGCGCGTGCTGCAGCGCACCGAGGCACTGAAAGAAAGTCAGGACGGCCTGACACTGGCCATCGAAGCATCGGGCATTGCCCTGTGGGACTGGGCGATTGCCGATGGCACGCTCAAGCACACCAATCTGGAGCCGCTGCTGGGCTGCACGGATGGCGGCTGCGATGATCTGCTGACGCAGGTTCAGGAGCGCGTGCATCCCGAGGATCTGCGCACAGTGAAGCGCAATATCGTGCGCCATTTGCGCCGGCGCACGCCGCGCTATGAGGCGCGCTATCGCCTCAAGCATCAGCGCGGGCACTGGGTCTGGGTTGAGGACAAGGGTCGTGTCGTACTCTGGGATGCGCAGGGCAAACCGGTACGCATGCTCGGCATCCGTCGCGACATCACCCGCGAACGCGAGGCCGAAGAGACGCAAAAGAAGCTCGATTACCTCGCCAATCATGACCGCCTGACGCAGCTCGCCAATCGCCGCCAGCTTCGCAATCGCCTGCACGCGGCCATCACCCGCGCCCGCGAAAGCGATCAGCGCCTGGGCCTGATCTATCTAAACCTGGATCGCTTCCGGCAGGTTAACGAAAGCCTCGGCTTTGAAGTTGGCGATGCCATCCTGCGCGAAACCGGGCGCCGGCTGCTGGAGATGGGCACGCGCCTGGACACGCTGGCCCGACTCGGCGGCGACGAATTTGCGCTGATCTTCACTGATCTGCGCAACAACGACGAGATCGAAAGACTGTGCGAAGACATCATTGCCCAGCTTCGTCTGCCGTTCCGAGTCGGTGATCACGAATTGCTGCTGGGGGCATCGCTGGGCATCAGCTTGTTCCCCGAGCATGGCCGCGAGCTGGCCATCCTGGTTAATCATGCCGATCTCGCCATGCAGCAGGCCAAGCGTCTGGGCGGCAATCAGTGGCGCACCTACTCGCCCGATCTGCGCAGTGCCACGGTGGAGCAGCTGAATCTGGAAAACAGCCTGCGCAAGGCCATCTTCCGCGATGAGTTTCTGGTGCATTACCAGCCGAAAGTATCACTGCAGAACAAGCGCATTGTCGGCATGGAGGCGCTGGTGCGCTGGCAGCATCCGACGCTGGGCCTGCTCTATCCGGGCGCATTCATTCCGCTCGCGGAAGAAACCGGGCTCATCTCGGTGATCACCGAGCGCGTGCTGCAGCAGGCCTGTCAGCAGGTTCAGGCTTGGGCGCGGGCCGGCCTCGGCGAACTCACCGTGGCGGTGAACATTCCACCGCAGCAGCTGCACAAGGGCGACCTCCTGCAAACGCTGGAAGTCGCCCTGGACGAAAGCGGCCTGCCGGCCTCCCAGCTGGAGATCGAGCTCACCGAGACCTCACTGATGGACGATCCCGACATGGCCGCGCGCATCCTCGGCGATGTGCGCAAGCGCGGCATCAGCATTGCGCTGGATGACTTCGGCACCGGCTATTCATCGCTCAGCCAGCTGCGCAAATTCCCGCTGAATACGCTCAAGATCGATCAGTCATTTGTGCGTGAAGTCGGCCAGAGTGCCGAGGATGGTGCCATTGTGCGCGCCATTATCACCATGGCACACGAGCTCGGCATGACTGTGACGGCGGAAGGCGTGGAAACACCCTGCCACCTCGAGTTCCTGGTGCGTGAACGTTGTGATTATGTGCAGGGCTATTACATCAGCCGACCGATCCCGGCCGAGCAGATGGAGACCTTGCTGCTGCAACAGGCAGATCAGGACAACCTCTCGCTGCCGCCCGTCATTTCAGCGGGCTGAGCGGCTCCGCTCCGAAAATCGACAATATATTCAGAAAGCTCTGTTCCGGCGTTGCCGTCAGCGTCATGACCTCACCCGTGGCCGGATGGCGGAAGCGCAGCGCCGTGGCGGCCAGCATGAGCCGGGCGCCGCCGAAACGCTCGGCGAAATAATGATTGTGTCGAGTGCGGCCGTAATTGGTATCGCCAATAATGGGGTGGCTGATGTGCTGCAGATGCCGGCGCAGCTGATGCTGACGGCCCGTCTCCGGCTCCAGCTCGACCAGGCTGTAGCGGCTGCTGGCATAGCCTTCGATGGCGACGGGAATCTCTGTGATGGCCAGCCGCCGATAGCGTGTGCGGGCCTCACGCAATACCTGTTCGCTGATATCGCGCCGGTCGATTGCCTTGTCGCGCAGCGGCTCGTCGATCAGACCGCTCTCCGGTATCCAGCCACGCACCATCGCCAGATAGGTCTTGTTGATTTCACCCGCCATAAGCGCCTGGCCCAGCGCGCTGGCAGTGTCAGCGTCACGAGCGAAGAGCAGCAGGCCGGAGGTGGGCCGGTCCAGGCGGTGGATCGGAAACACATGCTCGCCATCATTGAGCTCACGCGCATATTGCAGCGCGAACTCAGTCTCGTGGCGGTCGATGGGGCTGCGGTGCACCAGCAGGCCGGCGGGCTTGTGCACCGCCAGCAGCTGAGCATCGCGGTGGATGAGCCAGAGGGGGTTGTCGGTCACGGGTGGTAAATCAACTCAACCGGCCAGATGCGCCGCCAGCGCCTGACGCTGGGCCTCGGTCAGCGGCTGCGACTTCTGCGTAGCGAAATCAAAGGCCACTTGCACGGCCTTGCCGCGCGCCACACACACGCCGCCCTGCCAGGCCTCGTGCAGCACCACAAACGACGAATTGCCCAGTTTCTCGATACGGGTGTTCAGGGTCACCTCACTGCCGTAATAAATCTGCGCGATGAAATCCACCTCGGTGCGCGCCAGAATCAGCGATAACTGGCGAATATCCATGCCCGGCGAAAAGATGCGAAAGATCGGCTCGCGCGCGGTCTCGAACCAGCCGCCTACAACCGTGTTGTTGACGTGCCCGAAGGCATCCGTCTCATAAAAGCGGGGCATGACCGTGGTGGTGAACATAGAGGCTCCGTGGGTTTAATACTGGCTAAACAGGGGGAAGGGGTCATCCCTTCAGCAAGGGCACTTCCCCGGCGTCTTAGCCCCCAGCCTCGCCTCCATCCGCGAGTGCACAAACTGCTCCCGTGTCATTGCCGCCAGCTCCGGGTGCTTCTCGGTCATATGCCGCACATAGGCGTCGTAATCCGGCACGCCCACCAGCATCGCGCCGAAATGCCGGCCCTGCTGCCAGAGCGCCGCCAGCCGGCCACGGCCAGCAACAGTGGCAGCAGCAACGCCTGAGCCGGCGTCGCTCACGCCCGCTCCCCAACCAGCACCACCGGTGTTTCGGTGCTTTCAATCTGCCCGCTGCGCAGCGCCGCCCGCATCGCGCGCAGGCTGCAAAACAGCATGACCAGCACCACACTCATGAACAACACGCACAGCGTCGCGTTAATGTGGTCATTGAAGATCACCTGCTGCATCTGCGCCAGGCTCTTGGCCGGGGCCAGCACTTCACCCTCGGCAAAGGCGGCACTGAACTTGTCCGCATGCGCCAAAAAGCCAATGCGCGGATCAACATGGAACAACTTCTGCCAGCCGGCGGTAAGCGTGACCACCAAAATCCAGCTCGCCGGCAGCAGCGCGACCCAGGCGTGGCGGGCACGCTGGGCCTTGACCAGCAGCGTACCAACCAGCAGCAGCGCGATCGCGGCCAGCATCTGGTTGGCGATGCCGAACAACGGCCACAACGTGTTAATGCCGCCGAGCGGGTCGATCACGCCCTGATACAGGAACCAGCCCCAGCCGCCCACACAGAGCAGCGTGGCCACCACATTCGGCCACCAGCGCTCGGTGTCGCGGAACGGGGCGTACACGGCACCGAACAGGTCTTGAATCATGAAACGGCCCACACGTGTGCCGGCGTCGATGGTGGTGAGGATGAACAGCGCTTCGAAGAGGATGGCGAAGTGATACCAGAACGCCATCATGCCGCTGCCGCCAATGACGGACGACAAGATGTGCGCCATGCCCACGGCCAGCGTGGGTGCGCCACCAGCGCGCGACAGAATGCTGTCTTCGCCGATGTCTTTGGCGGTTTGTGCGAGCAGCTCTGGCGTGACCAGGAAGCCCCACTGGCTGATCACCGCCGCCGCCTCTTCCACAGTCTTGCCGATGAGCGCGGGCGGCGAGTTCAGCGCGAAGTACACGCCGGGCTCGATCACGCAGGCCGCGATCATGGCCATGATGGCCACGAACGATTCCATGAGCATGGCACCGTAGCCGATGGGCCGGGCATCGAGTTCGTTATCCAGCAGCTTGGGTGTGGTGCCCGACGACACCAATGCATGGAAGCCGGACACGGCACCGCAGGCGATAGTGATGAACAGGAACGGAAACAGGCTGCCGCCGAAGACCGGGCCGCTGCCATCGATAAAGGTCGTCAGCGCCGGCATCTTCAGTTCAGGCATCACAATGAGGATGCCCAGCGCCAAGGCCACAATGGTGCCGATCTTGAGGAAAGTGGACAGGTAGTCACGCGGGGCCAGCAGCAGCCACACCGGCAGGATGGACGCCAGCGCGCCGTAGCCGATCAGGCCCAGCGCGAGCTGCTCGCCGGTGAAGGTGAAGCGCGCCGCCCACAGGGCATCTTCCGCGACCCAGCCACCCACCACAATGGACGCGAACAGCAGCACCACGCCAATCAATGACATCTCGCCAATGCGGCCAGGCCGCAGATAGCGCAGATAAAGGCCCATGAGTATCGCGATGGGAATCGTCGCCACCACGGTGAAGGTGCCCCAGGGCGAATGCGCCAGCGCCTTCACCACCACCAGCCCGAGCACTGCCAGCAGAATGATCATGATGGCGAGGATGCCGACCCCGGCCACGGTGCCGGCAAACGGCCCCAGCTCGCTGCGGATCATGTCGCCCAGCGAACGGCCATCGCGCCGGGTGGACGCGGTGAGCACCAGCATGTCTTGCACGGCACCGGCCAGCACCACGCCCGCCAGCAGCCACAGCGTACCGGGCAGATAGCCCATCTGCGCCGCCAGCACCGGGCCGATCAGCGGGCCGGCACCGGCGATAGCCGCAAAGTGGTGACCAAAGAGCACGACGCGATGCGTGGGCAGGTAGTCGAGGCCGTCGTTGTGACGATGCGCCGGGGTCAGTCGCCGCGCATCCAGCCCGAGCACGGTGGTGGCGAGGTAACGACTATAGAAGCGATAGGCGATGACATACACCGACACCGCCGCCACCACGATCCAGGCGGCGTTGATGCTTTCGCCGCGATGCAGCGCCAGCGTGGCCAGCGAAAACACTGCTGCGCCGCACACGGCCAGCCACAGAACCACCGTGCGCAACGACTTCATGGCCTTACTCCACCGTCACCGATTTCGCCAAGTTACGCGGCTGGTCCACATCCGTGCCCTTGATCACGGCCACATGGTAAGACAGCAGTTGCAGCGGGATGGTGTAGAGAATCGGCGCAACTTCGTCGGCCACGCTCGGCATCGCGAACACCTTGATGCCCGGCTCGGTACGCACATCGGCGGCATGATCGGCAAACACATAGAGCACGCCGGCGCGCGCACGCACTTCCTGCAGGTTCGACTTGAGCTTGTCGATGAGGTCGTTCTTCGGCGCCACCGCCACCACCGGCATGTCCTGATCCACCAGCGCCAGCGGGCCATGCTTGAGCTCGCCAGCCGGATAGGCCTCGGCGTGAATATAGGAGATTTCCTTGAGCTTGAGCGCGCCCTCCATCGCCACGGGGTATTGCGCGCCACGGCCCAGGAACAGGGTGTGATGCTTGTCGCCGAATTCGGCGGCAATGCGCTCGATGGCCTGATCCATCGCCAGCACTTCATCACACAGCGCCGGCAGGCCGGTCAGCTGCGTCACGATGTCACGCTCGCGCTCGACACTGAGTCGACCCTGGCGACGGCCGGTGGCCAGCACCAGCAGCATCAGCGCCACCAGCTGCGTGGTAAACGCCTTGGTCGATGCCACGCCGATCTCCGGCCCGGCATGCGTGATGAACGCCATGTCGCACTCGCGCACCAGCGTCGAGGTCGGCACATTGCAGATGCACAGCGAGCCCAGCGCGCGCGACTTCACTTCACGCAACGCCGCCAGCGTATCCGCCGTTTCGCCAGACTGGGAGATGGTGACCAGCAGCGTATCCGCCGGCAACACGGTAGTGCGGTAGCGGAATTCGCTGGCCACTTCCACATGGCAAGACACCCCCGCGATGGCCTCGAACCAGTACTTGGCCACGAACCCGGCGTGGTAGCTGGTGCCGCAGGCGAGGATTTGTACATGTTTGGCTTTCGCCAGCAATTCGGCAGCCTGCGGGCCGAAGGCATCGACCGCGACCTGACCATTGCTGACACGACCGGCCAGCGTGCGCTGAATCGCCGCAGGCTGCTCGTAGATTTCCTTCAACATGTAGTGCTTGTACGCGCCCTTGCTGCTGGCATGCACGGTGGCATCCAACTCTACCGACGGGCGCGCAATCACAGCACCACTGGCATCCCAGATCGTGACCTGATCGCGCTTGAGCTCAATGAAGTCGCCTTCTTCAAGGTAGATGAAGCGATTGGTCACCGGCAGCAGCGCGAGCTGGTCGGAGCTGATGAAGTTCTCGCCGATGCCGAGACCGACCACCAGCGGCGAACCCTGACGCACCGCGAGCAAACGCTCTGGCTCGCTCGCCCGCACGATACCCAGCGCAAACGCTCCATGTAACTGCGCCACGGCGCGACGCACCGCCGCCATGAAATCGCCGCCTTTTTTCAGCTCGGACTGGATCAGATGCGGCACCACCTCGGTGTCGGTCTGCGAGGTAAATACAAAGCCCTCGGCCTGCAGCTGTTCGCGCAAAGACTCATAATTCTCGATGATGCCGTTGTGCACCACCGCGATATCACCCGATTGATGCGGATGCGCGTTGCCCTGCGTGGGCGCACCGTGCGTGGCCCAGCGCGTGTGGGCGATGCCGATCTGGCCGCTGACGCCGCTGGCATGCGACGCATCCGCCAGCGCCTGCACCTTGCCGGGCTGGCGCTCACGCTCGATGGCCCCGCCATGCACCACGGCCAGACCGGCCGAGTCATAGCCACGATACTCAAGGCGACGCAGGCCCTCGATCAGCACATCCGTGATATTTCGTTCGCCAATGGCACCCACAATTCCGCACATAACCTTCTCCGTAAATCCTGAACCGCTGGCTTAAACCTTGGGCGCTTTGCGCGGACGCTGCCAACCATCGATTGTTTTCTGCACGGCGCGGCCCACGGCCAGCATGCCATCCGGCACATCCTTGCTGATCGTGGAGCCGGCACCAGTCGTGGCCCCGGCACCAATGGTCACCGGCGCTACCAGCGAGTTGTTGGTGCCAATGAAAGCATCATCGCCAATCGTGGTCTTGTGCTTGTTGGCACCGTCGTAATTGCAGGTGATGGTGCCGGCGCCGATATTCACACCGGCGCCAATGTCGCTATCACCCAGATAAGCGAGATGGTTGGCCTTCGAGCCGATACCCATGCGCGTGGCCTTGGTCTCCACGAAGTTGCCGATATGCACGTCGTCAGCCAGCGTCGAGCCGGGACGCAGACGCGCGAACGGGCCGATCTGGGCCCTGGCCCCGACCACAGCGCTGTCGATCAGCGAATACGGCTTGATCTCAGTGCCGGCGCCGATTTCGCAATCCTTGAGGATGCAGCCGGCCCCCACGCGCACATTATCGCCCAGCACCACGCGGCCCTCGATAATCACGCCGGCATCCAGCGACACATCCATGCCGTGGCTGATCTGGCCGCGAATATCCAGACGCGCCGGGTCCAGCACGGTCACGCCGGCACGCATGAGCTGCTCGGCCTGATGCCGCTGCCACACGCGCTCCAGCGCCGCCAGTTGCAGCTTGTCGTTCACGCCCTCGACTTCCCAAATGGTGTCGGGATGCACCGCCGTGACCGGTACGCCATGCGCCGTGGCCATGCCGATGAGATCCGTCAGGTAGTACTCGCCCTGCGCGTTGTTGTTTTTCAGTGCTGGAAGCCAGGCATGCAGCAGCGCATTGGGCACGCAGAGAATGCCGGTGTTGGCTTCGGTGATGAGCTTTTCATCAGCACTGGCGTCCTTCTGCTCGACAATGCGCACCACGCGACCCTGCTCGCGCACAATGCGGCCGTAACCGGTCGGGTCGGGCAGATGCACGGTGAGCAGACCCAGCGTCTGGTCATTGGGCACCACTTCGATAAGCCGTTGCAGCGTGACCACGGAAATCAGCGGCACATCGCCATAAAGAATCAGCGTGCGGCCCTCGCCGGCCAGCACCGGCAACGCCACTTGCACGGCATGGCCGGTGCCCTTCTGCTCGGCTTGCAAAACCCAGTCCAGCGCCTGCCCAGCGAACGCCTGTTGCACCACATCGCCGCCATGGCCATAGACCACGATCGGCCGTTCAGCACCGAGTTCACGCGCAGCAACAATGACATGATGAAGCAGCGGCTGACCGGCTAGGGGTTGCATGACTTTCGGCAGCGCGGAACGCATGCGCGTGCCCTTACCCGCTGCCAGAATGATGACCTGAAGACTCATGAAGGATGGCTTCCTGCGAAAACTGGTCGCCAGTTTACACCATGCTCCACGCGCCATAAGCCCAGTTTGTCGGTGCGTTAGCGCGAGCCGGTGGCCGTCAGCTCATGAATCATCTGTTGCAACCGCAGCGGCGTGAATGCCGGCAACGAACAGCGGTTGGCTGTGCACACAAAGGCCGCCGACTTCGCTAATGCCGGGTAGCTAACCTTGGCATCCAGCAAAGGCCCCTGCGACTTGTCCCAATACTCCACGCGCTGATAACCGCCGGGTTGGCGCAGGGCCGTTCGCCACAATGCTTCGCCAGCCGCATCTCGCTTTGCACTAACGATGGTCAGGTGCAGTGGATCTGTCGCCAGCTCATCCGCCGCTAGCAGAATGCCGGACTCGGTAATCACACCCTCACTCACGCTCGGTGTCGCCAGATAGCGCATGCCATGCTCGGCCATGGCCCGGAAGCGTGGCAAACCGGCGTAATGCGAGAGCAGATTGGCATGGCGCACCAACGTAATATTTTCCTCCACCACAGCCAGCGGTGGCGCAATCACGCCCTGCACTTTGGCACTGCGAAAGCCGCCGCCACGCTGCCGGAACTGCGCATTAATGAAGTCAGTGGTAGCGATAGCCGCCTGCAACCACTCGCGGCGTCCTTCGAGCTTGTACAAGGCCAGCTGGGCACGCGCCATCGCCACATTATCGGCAAGATACGGCCCGGCCACATCGCGGGCATCGTGCCGAAAACCGCCGCTGTTACCGATGCGGCGATTCGCCATGGCCCAATTCACCGCCTTGTGTGCCATGGCGGCAGCCTCTGCGTCACCCGAAATGCCCGCCCAAATAGCCAATGCTTCGGCCGCTAGCCCAGCCTCCCGTGCATACAAGTGCTTGTCTACACGCGGGATGCCCTGACGGCGGCGCTCGGCATCGGTGTCAGCAAAATAGGCCTCGCTGTGCTGACCCGGCACCAAGTCGGCGTCTTGGCTGGCGTAAATGGCACCCTCAGGGCTGGTCAGAAAGTTGCGCAAATAGCGCTGCGTGCTGCGCGCCGCCTCGGCATATTGCGGTTTTCCTAACTGAACATAGGCTTGCGCATAGATCCGTAAGTAACCCGCCTGCACCGCCAGCAGCTTCTCAAAATGAGGATGCTGCCAGTCGCCATGCGTGGAGTACTGGTAGAACCCGCCCCACACAGAGTCTTTCAATTTCAGCGCAGCATCGAGTGTCTGCATGGCGGCTGCACGCTGATTGGCATCGCCCGCCGCCGCCAGCGCCAGGCTGTACTCGACAGTGTCGCGATCAAGAAACTTCATGGCAATACGCAAGCCACCCAGCGCCGGATCGTTACTATCGCGATGCTTTCGCATCAAGGTGCTGCGCAAGGCTGGAGCTAATTGCGAGGATGAGCTGATCTGGTGCTTGGGAATCTGCGCCTCGCTTTCAGGCTCGGGCCGCCGATAAGTGGTCTGCAGCAACGACAGGAACTCACTGCGCTCAATATAGCCGGCACGCTTGACCAGCTCCCGACCCTGCGCGTCAAACAAGATGGTGGCCGGCCAGCCATAGTCCTTGTAGCGATTACTCAGATCCGGGCGGGCATCCTGATCAACGCGTATCACGCGATAATGCTGCTTGAGCTCGGCCAGCACCGCAGGGTCCGCGTAGGTTTTTTCATCCATGACATGGCACCAATGGCACCAGACCGCCGCCATGTCGAGCAACACCAGCTTATTTTCCGCACGGGCCTGAGCAAAAACCTGCGGCGACCAATCTTGCCATGTCGGTTGCGGCAGCGATGCTGCTGCCCACGCGGCCGATTGACTGGCAAGTGGCGCACTTACGAGAAGCGTCAGCAGCAAAGCACGAACAAATTTCGGCACGAGAGCGTGCTCCTAACAATGACTACTTGTTAGACACGCCGCCTAGCGATTAATTACAGATTGGTCCGAACCGGCTTATTCGCCGCGAATGTACTGCTCAAGCTGATTGATGATGACCTTCTGCTCCGAGATCACATCTTTCACTAAGTCACCAATGGAGATGAGGCCGAGCAGCTTGCCGTTGTCCATCACGGGCAAATGGCGCATGCGCTTTTCGGTCATCAGCGTCATGCAGTCGGCATTGGTTTGGCTGGGGTGCACGAACATGACCGCCGAGGTCATGATGTCGGACACGGGCGTGGCCTGCGACGAGCGCTCCAGCAACACCACTTTGCGGGCATAGTCACGCTCGGTGATGATGCCCACCACATCCATACCTTCGGTGACCAGTAACGCACCGATGCCTTTTTCAGCCATCAGCGCCACTGCTTCCAGCACGGTTTGATCCGGGCCGATGGTGTAAATGTGTGAGCTACCCTTGCTGTGAAGAAGTTCTGCGACGGTTTTCATGAGGCGTCCTGGTACCCGAGTGCTGGTAGCCTTTTTGTAACATGAAAAAAGCAAAAGGGCAGCCTGAGCTGCCCTTTTTATCACCAACGGCTTATCGCATTGAGTCAGCGGTTGACTCAGCCGCGACCGGCGCGATTCTTCATGGCCTGCAAGGTACGCAGCTGAGCTGCGGACTCTGCCAAGGACGCCAAGGCTACCGAAGTATCCATCTCGCCCTTCTGGTTGGTCAGTGCATCCGCAGCAGCACGGCGCGCTTCCAGAGCAGCAGCCTCGTCAACGTCCGACGCACGCACGGCGGTATCCGCCAGAATGGTCACGATAGTCGGCTGCACTTCCAGCACACCACCGGAGACGTAGTAAATCAGCTCTTCGCCATCATCCAGCAAGACACGCACCGGACCGGGCGACAGCAGCGTCAACAACGGAGCATGGCCAGGGGTGACACCGATGTCACCGAGCTGACCATGCGCCACCACCATCCTGGCGCTGCCGGCGTAGATCGATTCTTTGGCACTGACAATATCGCAGTGAATCGTGTTCGCCATGTTCTACTCCTGAGCCTGAAAGTGAAGAAGCTTAGAGCTTCTTCGCCTTTTCGATGGCTTCGTCGATGCCGCCAACCATGTAGAACGCCTGCTCCGGCAGAGCGTCGAATTCGCCGGCCAGAATGCCCTTGAAGCCACGGATGGTTTCCTTGAGCGAGACATACTTGCCCGGCGAGCCGGTGAAGACTTCGGCCACATGGAACGGCTGCGACAGGAAGCGCTGGATCTTACGCGCACGGTACACAACCAGCTTGTCTTCTTCCGACAGCTCGTCCATGCCCAGAATCGCGATGATGTCCTTCAGTTCCTTGTAACGCTGCAACACGTTCTGCACGCCACGGGCCACGGCGTAATGCTCTTCGCCAACCACCAGCGGATCGAGCTGACGCGAGGTCGAGTCGAGCGGGTCAACGGCCGGGTAGATACCCAGCGAAGCGATGTCACGCGACAACACGACGGTGGCGTCCAAGTGGGCGAACGTGGTCGCCGGCGACGGGTCGGTCAAGTCATCGGCAGGCACGTAAACGGCCTGGATCGAGGTGATCGAGCCATTCTTGGTCGAGGTGATACGTTCCTGCAGAACGCCCATTTCCTCGGCCAGCGTCGGCTGGTAGCCCACGGCGGACGGCATACGGCCGAGCAGTGCCGAGACTTCGGTACCGGCCAGTGTGTAGCGATAGATGTTGTCGACGAAAAGCAACACGTCACGGCCCTTGCCGGTGGCTTCATCTTTTTCGTCACGGAAGTACTCGGCCATGGTCAGGCCGGTCAGTGCAACGCGCAGACGGTTGCCGGGCGGCTCGTTCATCTGGCCGTAAACCATGGCAACCTTGTCGAGAACGCCCGAGTCCTTCATTTCGTGATAGAAATCGTTGCCTTCACGGGTACGCTCACCGACGCCGGCGAACACGGACAGACCGCTGTGCGCCTTGGCGATGTTGTTGATGAGCTCCATCATGTTCACGGTCTTGCCGACGCCGGCGCCGCCGAACAGGCCGAC